>JBFYLP010000001.1:0-167815 GCA_041305345.1 Microcaldota archaeon
GAAGCGGGGTTTAGGAGTAATAACGCCATATCGCGCCTGTGAACCTCTTGAAGTAATATCCTCATATCTTGGTTATCCATGATTTTCCCACCCATACTCCTTTGCTAAATCTAAGCATCCCCATGATTTAGCCAAAGGATAGTTTGCCACTTTTGAATCAAATGGGATATCCTAATTACTTGCGGCTGGAGGGGAGGTGATGATCACCCTCCATTTGATTCCCACATTTTTTTAGGAAACCGCATTGCCGCCAAAGCATAGCCAGGAAAACCGCGAAGTTAAAACCAAGCTAATCTTTGGTTTCGACAACATTTTCAGTTGCTTCCTTCACTTTACCGGAAATATCGTCGAAATCGTCAATTTCGGCGTTTACGACGGGAATTTTTACGTCGGCTTTATTGTTTGCGTCAGTTTGGATATTGCCGCATTCAGAGGCATCGTCGTTTTTTTCTATATCGTAAAGCGTCAGTTTTGGCGATTGCGCCGATATTTTGGAAAAAGTAATTCTTCGATCTTTTCCACGGTAAAATGATAATTGATAGCCCATTTCCGCAAATGGCGTCTGAAGTACCTTTAGCTTACGGGTTAGTGCATTAGGAGCCTTTGGAAATTCAGCACCCTTGAGATCAATCTGTTTTAATTCCGCTGTGGTTTTCATCAATGAAAATAGTTCAGCTGGTGTACCATCAAAACCTTCGGTGCGCTGTTCTATAATAGTCAACAGCAAATCACCCAACAATGAGCCACTAACGGCCGTTTCAACTTGAAGCTGTTGATTGATTTGATATGCCCTTAGGAAAGCGTTTTCTGGATAACCTAATGCCCGCGAGATGGCTTCCCCAAAAACAGCAAAATCAGCCATGCGGGGTAGATTCTTAATATCTAAACCACCCTTAATCTGCAATGCCTTTACTGCTATTTCTAATGCATAATATAGAGCTTTGGGACAAAGATCATCTGTCCTTTTCAGAATTTCAACCTCTTGTTTCCGTTTATCCTGAGAGATCCGATCCAAGCTAATCAAAATTGCCCTGTCGAGCAAGTCGGGGGATGTTGCTGGAATATTGATTCCATTCAGAGCTGGACATCGCTGGTACTTGTAAATCACATCGTCATCATCAGTATAGAGCTCGCGTTTTGAAAACCCCTCGCCAGTGGAAGCACGGCAAAACATATCGCTTTGCCACTGGGAAAGTTGATGACAATTGTCATATAGTGGTTGATAGTGGTGGCTCATTTGCTGTACGAACTCCCTTTTATCCGTCGGAACGCTCAGTAATAGGATTTGTGAGGGATCGATAAGGGAACGAATAATTTTTTGCCCCGTGGACTTAGCACTGCCCTGTGCACCCGAAAAAATGACTATGGGCTTTGGAAATCCCGCGAATAGACATGCAATTGTATAAACCTGCAATAGGAGACGATCATTCTCAGTGGAGAGGTTGATCAGAGAAAATAGCTGGTCGAAATCTTGACGTAAACCCCCTTCAGCAATTTGTATTGAACGCATATGAGAAAACCTCCGAAATAATAGTGGTGGTTTGGTAATCTCCCAGCCTTCCGGCGTAATTCGAAGAGCTTTCCAGTTATCATCTGCAAGGTCATACCAGTAATCTCCATTATGAACAGCCGCACGTACATACAGTGGAATTTTGGTTTGGCTTCTGGAGGCATAGGCCTCAGATTCGAGCATAGCATTGGTGATTTGATTGGTTTTTATCTTACCATATCTGCGGACGAAAAAATCCGCAAGATACCGCCTGAAGACTTTGGATTTTACCGGCCAAACTTGATTCACCCCGTTTATTTCGAATTCGACAAAGGGCTCTCCATATTGATCGAGGAAATACCTATTGAATTCATCTCCAAGCAAACCTGGTATTTTCGTTGCATCATCGCGATTTTCCATACTCATGCGCCATTATGTTTTCAATATCTCCGCCTGGGTTAGGTGCATTTTTTGGTGCTCCTTAAAGTGTTTCCAACACAATGTGACCTCACATTTCTCACATTTTGAATGCAATCTATTCATGCACCCCCGCACAAAGCACCTCATCATATCCCGTTCCCCTCAAGTTCTTCCTTCATCCTTCTGGATAAGTTTACTTCCCCCTTTTTCAAATTTTTCCAATATTTCCTCCAAAACATCAAGGGGGAGGAGTTCCACTAAGCTCCTAAAGTCTTTTTCCTGCATGAAAATCCCCATCCGTATGAAACAGTTCCCGTAACATCAAAATTCTAATTAACTCACTCCTCGTTATGCCCAGTTCGTTGGCTCTTGATTCAAACCTACGAGCCAATTTTTCACTTAAAATGAAATTGAAAGTGTTTCTCACCATGCCCATCTGAGGTATATAGTATGGGCAGGGTATATATACATTATAAATACTTTTCTAAACAAAAAGGTATAGGTAGATAAAAACATGAGCATGGAAAATACAGTTATATGGTCTGAAAGGAATGGGGTCCTATTTCCAGATATAGAAAACCATTGGGAAGCACTAAAGGATAAATGGGATGAGCGTTGGGAAGATCCGAAATATAAGCCTACTTTTAAAAATAGGGGACAGGAGTATCCTTTAATGGAAAATTATATTTACAATAATCCAATTTTTGTCTTCCACAACATCTTTTGCGCACCAAGAAACCAATACAAAAAATTATTTGGTTGGAATTATAATGAGAAGCGAGAAAGACTTTCTCGAAAAATAATAAAATTACTTTATGATGAAAAGGATTTCAACGTCTATACTCTTCACAATAGACTATTTGCTGACTATATTGATAATTACGCAAAAGAAAAGGAAAAGAAGCGTATCTCCGATATTGCCGACCCTCAGAATGCAGTAGATAATAAATTAGATCCAAAAATGAAAAATTATCATTTAGTATTGAGAGTAGTAAGGTTTCTTGAGGAAAAAGGTATCATTCAAACTACCGATAAGACAATCGATGGCAGGACGCAGGATAATATAAAATTCGCCTTTAATGTGGTTGAACTTGAAGATGCTAAGAAAAGTGGATTGATTCCAAAATGTTTTCCAAATCTTGAATTCGTTCTAACCAACCTAAAAAATAATCCTATAGAAATTAAATACGATTATACCTATCTTGACGGACAGGAAATTGGGCGGGAATTACGTTTTCTTGAAAAAACAGGAGTAATTGTGTCGAATGAAGAAAAAGTTATTAGTTACGCACCAAACCCGCCTGCGTATAGAAGCTTCGAAAAAGTTGTTATTAATAAAAAATAATATCATCACACCTTTGCTTTCATATTTTGAAATTGGTGCTCAACTATTTTGGCTCGTTCTGGGCGTTCGCCTAATTCCGCCAATACTCCCTGGATGATTAGATCTCTCTGATTCTTAGCTTGTTCCAGGGCTGTTTGTAGGTCTAATGGTGCAGTGCAGCGTTCGCACCTGGTCCTTTCAGGTGAGTTTTTAAGCTGGCAGCGTTCGCATACTCTGACTGACAGTTTTTCCTTAAAGGTTTCTGATTCCTTCAGGCCATGCATTTCCCGAATCGTATTGTCTAGGTCCCTACCTGACAATGAGATGTAGACGGAAGGCATATTACTTTCCATTGTCCAGCCAAAATACTGCCTCAATTGGTAATCCTTCAACTTCAAGGCTAATTGGCTCGCCCTGGTGTGCCTAAATAAGTAAAAATGAGCCTTCTTCTTCACTTTCGCACGTTTGAAAATATTGTGCAAAACATCCATTGCAGCAACTTGACTGAGGGCCATTGTGCCGCGATCCCTCTTCACAACCCAAAGTGGGGCTTCAGGATCATCTTTGAGTGGATGATATTCCAAATAGGAGGCAACTAGAGGTGCTGATGAAATCAGTAGCACATTACGCCTGCCTGTTTTTCCATCAACGCTCACGCGAACTCCATCATCGGTAAAAGTCAGGTCTTTTACTCTGATCCCAATAAGCTCGGCTGTTCTAAAACCACCTTCCCATGCTGTTGAGATCATTGCCCTATCTCTTGGGTCCTTGGATGCCCTAATCAATCGTTTTATCTCATCTTCAGTCAGCAGTTCTTCGGGTGGTTTGATTTTATACTTCTTTTTCGCCTTGATCCAGGCGACCTCAGGAGGCATTGTATCTTCATCCCCCTTTCCTTTTACGAACTTTACGAAGCATTTAAGGGCTATTTTGAAATCAGATTTTACCCGATCTCCATAATTCTTCTGCTGCTCCAATTTGTAGATTAGGTTTTCGTAATCCTTCTTAGTTGCATTTTCAAAATTGACTGGCTTAAGTAATTTAGCAAGAGGGGGCAAATAGTAAAGGTAGTGGATTCTTCGCCTCAGGCTTATTTTGCGGGTTACATTGAATTTGTCAAATTCAAGCATAAGTTCGACTGTTCTCTCATCTAATCCGAATTTTTCCTTCCTCTTTTCAAGAAGCTCGTCGTAAGTTAGTGTTTCGCGCTTCTTCCTTACAATCAGTTTATTGTATTGCTGCTTTTCTTCTCCCATCCTTCCTCCTCAAAAAACTCAACGTAAGGATAGGAGCGGAAAGGCTTAAATATCTTTCACGCCACCAAAACTCAAGTAAATAATTAACACGCCTTGGCCGGGATTAGTGACTTGGCCGCCACCAGAAGCCATCCCTCCAAAGTGCTTTTAAACCTGAAAAGGGATAGACGGTAGTTGCCGAGTGAATTCCATGGAACTAGGGACCGTAATCTCAACAATCGATTCGCCTACAACTAACCGTTTCTCCTTCGTAATTTCAAATGCGGATGTGGTGCGCAAAGCCAGGTTCGTGCAGCTTCAAACGGAGGAAGGCACGCTGCTTGGGGTGGTGCAGGACATCGTGCGCGCAAACCGCTATTTCGAGAGGGCGGAAAGCGTTTCGGAGTACGAGAAGAATGGCAGGAATGCGGCTGCAGCGATAAATACATCCTTCCAAGACAACTTCCCAACGGAAGAATGGGAGTTTGCAGTTGCGGATTGCGCGGTTCTGGGCGCATATGATAAAAATCTGAAGAGGGCGAGCTTCCCTGCTGCGCCAGGCGCAAAAGTCAAGGACGCGGACCTCAAACTCCTCAAGGATTTCTTTGCATTCGAGGATAATGGGATGAATCTTGGGAAATTGCTGGTGCACGATCTGGAAGTGAAATTGAACATGAACAGGTTGTTCCAGAAACATCTTGCGATTTTGGGAATTTCGGGATCCGGAAAAAGCGTCGCTGCCGCAACGATGGTTGAGGAGCTGCTTTCCCGGAGGAAGGAGGATGGACGGCTGGCTGCGGTTATTTTCGATGCGCACGGGGAGTACGTTTCTTTTGCTGACAAGAGGCATAATGCGGAGTTTGCAGACAAGGCGATCGTGATAAACGCGGAGAAGGTAAGGATCGCGGCAAAACACCTGAACACGGGGCTGATTTCGGAACTCCTGCCGGATGTGAGCTCGCAGCAGCTTAGGGACCTGAGCCCAATCCTCCATAAACTCAAGAAAAATTTCGAACAAAAACAAGAGCCCTTCTCCCTCGAGCACATCATCACGGAAGTGCAGAATTCGGAGATGAAGGAAAACTCCAAGAACGCGTTGTTGTCGTGGTTGAATGAGCTCAGGGGCCTGAAGCTGATTGGGGAACGCGATTATCCGTCATTGAAAAAAACCGTAAAATTGGGGATGCTGACGATATTCGACCTTTCGAACATCATCAACCTGCGAAAAAAGCAGGTAATTCTTGCTTACATTGCAAAAAAGATGTTCAACGGCAGGAGGAAGGAGGAGATTCCGCCTTACGTGATGATAGTTGAGGAAGCGCATAACTTCGCGCCGGAGAAAACGGAGAAGAAATTTGCGACCTCGAAAAGCATAATCAATACGGTTGCAAGGGAGGGAAGGAAATTCGGTGCGTCTTTGTGCCTAATATCGCAAAGGCCCGTTCAATTATCAACGACGGCGTTATCTCAGGCAAATACCATGTTGATCATGAGGATTACAAACCCATACGATCTGGATCATATTGCAAAGAGCGCGGAGGCAATTGATTCCTCTACACAGAGCCAGATCAGTAGCTTGAAAGTGGGGGAGGGAGTATTGATTGGGGAAGCGACCAATTATCCGGTGTTCATCCGGGTTAGGAACAGGAAAACCAAAAAGGCCGGGAAGGGAGAGACGCTAGAGGAGCTCGCGAAAAGGTTCGAGGAGAAGCAGAGCATAGCTGAAATGGTCGCGGATGCGGATGTGCAGGAGGCGTTCTTGTAAGGAATTTAAAGCTAGAGATTCAAAACCATAGCATGGATTTGCTAGTTATACCCGATGGCAACAGGAGATGGGCTAAAAACGGGGGCTTTCGAAAGAGGAGGGCTACCGCCAGCTGCCGATTACAATCAACAGAATCGTCGATGTCTTAAGGGAGAACGGAATCGACAGACTCCATTTCTGGTGCAACTCGATCAACAATTTGAAGCGCCCCCCCCCCAGAAGTCAACTCGTTCCTGACGAATTACTTGAAGGTTCTCGATTATGCGGATATGCCGGACAATATCAGGGTCCATGTCAGGGGGGACCTGTCTCAATTTTCAAAGCATGGAATGGGGGAGTTCAAAGATAAATTCCTTGATCTTGAAAGAGGTACGCGGAACAACAAGGGTTTCGATTTGTACCTTTACGTCAATTATACAACAGCTAATGATTTGCAGCGGGCGTGGAAGAAGGTGGAAGTGAGGAAGCAGGGTCCAGTTAAGGTGGAGGACGTTTTCCGTGCGATGGACCAGCCAGAGAAGCTAGACATCATCATCAGGACGGGAACAAAGGGAAGAAGAAGGCTTTCGGGTTTTGTGCCACTGAGGGACAGCAACACACATATGATTTTCCTGCCCGAACATTTTCCCAACTTGAGCCGGGAAAAAATTGTGGCGGCAATAAGGGCGCAAAAAAAACGAGTCATCAATGAAGGGCGCTGAAACCGATGCTTCACGTGATGCGCTAATTGGAAGCAGCCGGACTAGTCGCCAATATAAATCGCTTCCTTGCACTTTTTGAAATGCGGGTCACCGGTCAGTATTTTGGCGCCTTCCTTTCGAGCAACTGCAAGGGTGAAGGCATCGACCAGGGGCAATTTTTCATCTAAATGAATGTTACCGGCTTCAATTGCGATTTCAATTGATATTTCGCAAATACGCACCTGATTCTGCACGAACCTGAGCGCTTCCAGCCCACTTGCCTTATCCCCCCCGTACTCGCAAATCCGATAGTAGATTTCGGAAACCAGCAACGGGGTGGACAAGATTTCGTCCGCTTGCTTCAAATGCCCCATTGCCTTCCCTGCTTTTGGGGAATCCTTCAGCCACTCGAGGATTGACCAGGAATCCGCCATTATTTTCAATGCCATTGCGTCTCACGGTCTTTGATCAATTTATTCGAGTCAAAAGTCTTGCCAAGAAAGCCGCGCATTTCTTCCCAACCCTTAATTGGCCGTACGATTAGTTCCCCCTTATTTTCATCGAAACTTACGGTCGCATCCTTGCTCTTGAACAATGGCCTGAACGATTTTGGGATGAGTATGCGCCAAAATTGGTCGATTGTCGTTGATTTCATAATAACTCCCATTTTATACGCACCTTACCAAATCCTATTTTTTTACCAATTTTTGTGAATTTTGGTATTTTTATAGGTTTTGGTAAGAAAGCCGAACAGTTCAACCCACAAATAGAATCAGTTCACTCTCGGTTATTCCACAATTTCCTCTTCATCGCAAGCTGCTCCTTTCCCATGTTCAGCAGATGAGTTCCCAGCCGCAGCGCCTCATCCGGGGAGAGCTTGAAGCCAATCGTGCCAATGCCATTCATCATCCTAAGGGTTATGATGCCATCGCGGGGGTAGCTGTTGTTCATCTGCGGGGGGTCGGTTTCCAATCGGAGGGTGCTTTTATGCGACTCGCCCCTCTCATCCTTGAACCAGTGGGTAATTTCGTCCTCTATCATTTCGATCACTCTGTGAATTGGGTAAATAGAAGGTTGCCGGACGGAGTATATAAGCGGTTTGGGGGGTGGGTTCGGGTGCTTCACGTGATGCTTCGGAGCAACGGTTAAAAAGCCCCCCCCCAGTAGTACAAAAAAACAATTTGGAGGTGGTGGAATGGGAATTGGAAGAAAGGTAAAATTAGGATTCGGAACCTGCTTGTAATGGCAGTTTTCGTCGCAGCTGTGACGTACAATCCGCTGTCGGTGAAGGCGTATAATTTCGTAGCAAGCCCGAACAATCTACTGACGGACGGAAGCGACTACGCTACGTTGCAATATGCGACTAGTATAGTCTGCCCGCTCGGTGGATTCAGCAAATACCCCGGTGCACCAAACAACTTCTGCATCCACAACACATCTGGTGCTATCATCGGCGGCTGGGAGGTTGTGAATTTCAACAACTATACGGGCTACAACACAACGACGATCACGGTGATCGGCACCGACCTGAGCCCCTCGTATACGACCACGGTAAAGGTGTTCAAGACGGGCGTAACCTATGGCAATAGCACGGTATGGACCTATGTCGGAGATTGTAATTTCGCAGTTGGCTCCAACCACTCGACCTGCAACCTCAACACATCACTTTCCCCGGTAGGCAACGTGCTTCTTGGAAGGTTTTCGGGAGGTAGCTTCAGGGGCAACCCGGGAGTGAATTTCGTGCAGATAAGCGGCTGAAGTGAATCGGGGAGAAATCCCCTTTCTTTTTTTTATTTTCTTTTTTTTGATAGCTATCGTCTACTTTGGCTCTTTCTCCAGAATCAGGTAAATCCTCCTTTTCCTCGCATTCCTTTCGTTGTCTATTTGGATCGAACCGGAAAACCCCGCTGATTTGAATTCCTTTGCAACCGCGTTCATCTCCTCCTCGCTTTTCGGGTAGAATTGAATCAAGACGCGGCCATTCTTCCTCAAAACGCGGTAAAATTCGAAGGCTGTTTTCCTCAATTCGGTTTTTGCAGCAAAATCCGCCCTCGAGCTTACCCACTGCAATGCGGAGATGGAGACAATTCCATCGAATGAGCTCGCCGGGAATGGGATTTCCCGCATATCCCCATATTTAACGGTAAGTTTTTTTTTGCAGGCCATTGCCAATAACTCCTCAGACACATCGATTCCTGCAACATCATACTCCAGCTCCTTGAGAATTTCCATCCCAAGACCGGTGCCGCAGCCCACATCGAGCAGTTTTGAGTGGGCCGGGAATTGGGCAAGCTGGAGGCCGCGCAGCAAAATCTTCGCCTGAATGTTCCTTATTGCGTTTTTTTCGTAAATCCTGCCCTCCTCCGACGAATAGAAATCGCCTGCCCTGCCGGCATACTTCTCCTCCGGCCTCTCCCGCTTCACCTTCCAGCCCATAAGCATCAACGGATAATATGGGTAGGCGAGAGGATAAAAAGCAGTTCGGGTTAAATCAAAGCATGCAAGCAATTCGAAGCATTTCGAGGAAGAAAACGCTTTGGCACGATTATGAGATTGCGGATACCCCTTGGAAGAAAACAAAGGGGATAATGCTCCGAAGGAAGCTGGAAAGGCCGGTTTTGTTTGTTCTCGATTACGAGGATAGGATGAGGGCCGCCATACATTCCTTTTTTTGCCTGATTCGGTTCGATGCGATATTCCTAAATGGCAGCAAAACGGTCACGGATATCGTGGAAAACATACCCGCCTGGAGGATTTACATCGCCCCAAAAAAGCCCTCGAAATACTTCATCGAGTGCAAGGCAGGGGAAGCAGGGAAGAAGGGAATGAAAATCGGGGAGAGGTTGGATTGGTAATTATTGCCCGTACTGTGGCTTAAGCTTACTTAAAATCTCGCGGTGGCGGGAGTTTAGCCTATGAAGCAGGGCAATCCTGTTTTCAATTATTTTTTTCCTTTGCCCCGGTGCTTGTTTTGCAAGCCCGTAATGAAGGCGCAATTCTTCGATGAAAGGCAAGTCATCCTGGGAGGACCGGCCCCGCCTTATTGAATCTATGAAGAAACCCACGCCGATAGCTGCTGCAGCGATTCCAATGGATTTCGGATGGCTCAAGTCGCGGTCGGAAAACCAAGAGAAAAGAGTGGAAGCCGAACCTGCGGCATTTTCTAAAATGATAGCAAGCCTATTGCGCTTTAGCCTTTGGGCTTTGGGCGTGAGCAATCCCTTGCTGATGGGCCCGGAAATTTCATTCAAATGCCCGATGATCGAATCGTTTACGGCAATCGCCGTTTCGTGCATCTTCGCAAGCCGCCTTGCTCCGAACTTAGTCAATGATTTCGCTTTGCCATTCTTGCCGGAGAACAGCTTTTCCATAGTTAACTCATTTGAATGTGCAATCAGCTCATCGAACTGCTTGCCCGTAAGTCGTTGCTGTGATTTGAGAAAGCTAACAAAGGCGTCGTACCGCCGCCTCCTTTCAACTGGTTCCGCGCCCCCATTAAGCTCCTTAAAGCCAAGCTCGTTCAGATGGGCGACCTTCCGCGCATCCAAATCTGCAAGTTTATCCAATGATTTGCTCAATTTTAACGCTCCAGCGATGAATAGCGGGGCGAAAAGCGGGAATGCCGCAGTAGCAGGTAGGCCAATTGCCGCAAGTCTGGCTCCTTTACGGTTCTGTATAGATGCAGCCTCCCATTCCCGCTTGAATTCTGCCGTTTCCCTGCTTAGATTTCCCCCTAAAATTGCATCGCGGTTCTTCTCGAAATGGCTCAAAACCTCTTCGATTGCATCCAACACCGTGTGCTTCATTATCCGCCGGTTCGTTTCCTCCAATGTCCTAGGCAAGACCATTCAATCATTCCCGCGTTCGATTTAAAAAAAAGGCACCCATAATTATTTCTTCATCTCGACCTGCGCCGGGTCTTTTAGGAAGTCGAATGCTTTTGGGTTTTTGAGGAACATCTCGTAATTCGAGCCCTCCTCGATCTTCATCCCAATCACCGGGTTTGCCAGCCTGTTGAATTCCTTCGCACTAATTTCCACCATTGGGAACTGGTGGTAGCTTCCGTTCTTTTTGTTCTCGCCCTCGAGCACGTACACGGCTGCGCCGTGCTTCTGGCGGTATAGCATGTACTCGCTTCGGAAATTGCTCTCTACGAGGTTATCCATGACAAGCGGCTCGGTTTTAGAGGGATTAACCGTAACGTGCCCGAAATTTGGCGGCACAAGGACCTTGTCCCCTTTTTTTGCGTGCACCAAAAATACCTTCAGCACCTCGTTGCTAACCCTGCTCTGCCTAAGCTGCAGGACGTACAGCGCCTCGCCGTGCAGTATCTCGTACAATTCGGGGTAGGTCAGCTTCTGGGTTGCGAGCTCGTGGTAATGGCCGTAGGTCTTGTTGAATTCCGGCCCGATCTTAAGCGGAGGGAGCACGGTAATGTCGTAGCGCATGCCAGCATTCGTAAAAAGCGCAGCATCCTGCGGCCTTTGCACGGCCCGGAACATGTAATAAAGCGGCTTTTCCGAAGGCATCTGCAATGCAGCGCCCCTATCAAGCACAACATCGCGCATCTGCCGAACTGTGCGCACATCGGCCCTTTGGGGCTGCGACTGCATTAGCAGCTCGTACTTTTCGGTTAGTTCCAGTTCCAACGGCGGATTTTCAATTTTCATTCTCATCACTCCTCATAGAACGGGCCCAGGGGGAATAACAGCCTTGCTTTTCCTTTAGAAAAAGAAAAGCGTATGGCGCCGCAAAAGAAAAATCTGTTTGATTCGGATATCATTGGTGTTTCCTTGGCGCGGAGCCAATGCACCTTTCTTTTCTACGAAGAAGGGCTTTTCTCTTCGCGGCCCCCAAGAACGAAGTCCTTGTGGGAAGAAAGGAGCAAGGCATTTGAACCCCCGGCCTACAGCTTAGAAGGCTGCCGCTCTGTCCAGGCTGAGCTATGGGCCCTTGCAGGAATTATTCTAAATTGGCAGAAATAAAAAGAGCGCCTATTGGCCTAGATCACGATTCCTAGGCCCTTAAGGAATGCCGAGAACGCGCCCACCTGCGAATAGAACTGGAGGAAGCCAATTGCAAATGCGAGAAGCGCCGCAAGCCTGAGCCTTGGGTATTTCAGCCAGATAAGGTAACCGATTCCTGCAGCAGGGGAGATTACCGCCCAAAGGAGGAGCAGCTTGATTTCCTTGTCAGAAATAAGCAAATCCACCTGCTCTGCAACCGAGCCTACTGATGAGAAATCGTAGCCCTTCATCTGCATGAGGCTTTTCTTGTTTCCAAATGGCGATATGATGCGAACCAACTCCTAAGGATTGAAATTCTGGTGGGAAAATAGCTAATTGGAATTGCTATTTAAATGTTATCCTAGAAAAAAGGAAAAAAGTTGAACGGAATCAATATGTTGGGCTTTCGAAATGAACAAGTCACAAGGGGGAAATCGGGATGGCGGAAAGGGAGGCCGGCTTCTAATATTCCGAAATCGTGTGGTCGGTGTCGTTTAGCAGGACAAGCCGCACCTTCTTCCCCTCGACATCAATCACATTGACGCACGCATTGTTCTGCCGGAATACCGAAATGTGCTCCAAAGGAAGGCCTATTAGCGAACCTATTATGACGCGGTTGGTTCCGCCGTGGGCGATGATGGCAATTGTCTGCTCCGGATGCGCCCTTATCAGCTTGTGGATGACCTTCATGGATCGTTCCTGCACGCGCCGCCAGCTCTCCCCTCCGGGAGGGAGGTAGTCGGGATCGGTGGTGTTTTCGTGCACAAGAAGCCGCGGCTCCCTTGCTTTCGCATCGCTGTACGCAAGGCCCTCGAACTCGCCAAAATGCCGCTCCTGCAGTTCATGGTAAGTTACGAGCCTTAGCCGGGGGTGGAATTCGAGGACCGCCTCCGCGGTAACCACGGCACGCCTCATGTCGCTGCTATATATCGCATCCATCCTCTCGGACCGCAGCCTTAATGCAAGGTCCCTTGCCTGCTTTAGCCCGTGCTCAGCAAGGTTGGCTTCGATGCTGCCTTGGATCTTGTTTGCGATGTTGTAATCCGTAAGCCCGTGGCGGATCAGTAGCAGGCGCGTCATATGCAATTCCCCGTCATTAACATAAAAAATTCCCATTCATTTGGCCGATACTATCTTCACGATCTGGTTATGATGCAGTTCAGAGTCCTTGCTTATGCGCATCTTCTTCTCGGCATCAATCGCATAGAGCAGGTGCTGGGCGAGATCGGAATGGATCTTTGCGGCCAGGTCAACTGCCTTGCTTCCCTTCCTTAGCAGCACGGCATCGGGAAGCACCTTCCCGAAATGGTTGCAAAAATGCACCTCGTCCTCAACAGGGTATACTACGATTTGGTCGAGAAGGTCGAATGCGCAGTAATTGATCAAATCCTGCACTCCGGTCGAGCCATACTTGTGAATGACATTGGTTTGGAATTTTAAGAGGGCGTTTTTGATCGGGTCGGAAAGGCCCTCCTGCACCACCTGGAAGTCCCTTCCCTCGTACCTGATGAGCCCCCTCTCCTGCGCCTTCCTCAAAGCGAGCTCCGTGTCTGCAGAAACGGGGAATATTTTGTAATTTGGGAACTCGGATTTCAATTTTTCAACGTTTCCTTCCGCGTGCTCCGAATCGATCTTGTTTGCTGCGATCACAATTGGTTTCGTGCGCTGCCTA
Organism: Microcaldota archaeon; assembly: GCA_041305345.1. Lineage (GTDB taxonomy): Archaea > Micrarchaeota > Micrarchaeia > Norongarragalinales > SBBD01 > JACRGC01. The sequence continues at coordinate 13,592 of JBFYLP010000001.1, forward strand.
ACTATCTTGGCTACATCCATCAGCTGCTCCCTGCTCCACTCCCAATGAGCCTCATTCAGCTCGAGCTCCATCACCGCATGGTTCAAGTCATCGTATGTGATTTTCAATCCGGAAAGAAGTTCAGCCAAATCGGCCAATTTCCTCATCTTCGCCTTTTGCGAATTGCGCCTTAGGACATCTGCATACCAGAAATCGAGTTCGCTTTCAATGAGTGAGATATCGGCCAAGGGATCGTGCGTTCCGGTGGGGCATACGTTTCCCGCATCATCAGTGCCGCCCGATGCATCGGCCACCAAAACAACGCAATCTGCGGTTGCCACATCAGCAAGGAACTGGTTGCCCATCCCCTTTCCCTCGTGCGCACCTTCAACAAGGCCCGCTACATCAAGAACGTTTATTGGAATCCGCCGGATTCCCAAAACGCATTTGCTATTGTTCGGATTGCACTCCTTCTTGATTTTCAGGTGGGGGCATTCGGAGCTTGCGAACGCCACGCCCTTGTTTGGGTCTATTGTCGTGAATGGGTAATTCGCAACAGCTGCATTCCCAAGGGTAAGCGCATTGAACAGCGTGCTCTTCCCCTTGTTTGGCAGTCCAATGAGCGCGATTAGCATATTCCCAAACCCACACTTAGAAATCCACACGCATCAATTAAAAGGTTCTCAAACCAATGATTATGCCTTTTGGGGGAAAGAAAACATGGCACGCGCAGGCGAATTGCTAACAGTCAAGTACGCACCGCAGAAGTTGTCGGAGGTTGCGGGGAACGAGGATGCGAAGGAGGAGATCAGGAAATGGGCGCTAGAGGCCGACAGGGGTAAGAAAATGCAGCCGCTCCTAATCCACGGGGCTGTTGGAATTGGGAAATCCGCAGCAGCGCACGGCCTTGCAAGGGAGATGGGCTGGGACATAATTGAAACGAATGCATCGGACCTTAGGGATGCGGAAACGCTAAGGAAAATATACGGCCTAGGAGCCGCTTCGGGGGGGCTTTACGGAGAGAAGAGGATGATTCTGATCGATGAGATAGATTCCGTCTCCGACAGGCAGGAGTTCCCAGCGATATCGCAGATGATCAAGGAGAGCTCGCAGCCAATCGTTTTGATTGCAAACGATATCTGGAACCCGAAACTTTCTTCCCTAAGGTTTGGATGCAAGCAAGTCGAGATGAAAAAGGTCAATTCCGCAAGCATAAGGAAGGCGCTTTCCGAAATTGCCTTGAATGAGGGGATGGGAGATGGCGAGAAGGTGGAGGAGATAGCAAAGGGCGCATCCGGGGACATCAGGGGCGCATTGAATGATTTTCAGGGGACTTCGGAAATGGAAAACTTCGATACCCAAAGGTTTGGAAGGGATAGGGAGGAGAACATATTCGATGCCGTAAGGACGGTTTTCAAGACGATGCATTACGGCCACGCAAGGGAAGCTGGGGAGAACTACAATACGCAGGAATTCGACCTGTTTTCAAAATGGATCGAGGAGAACATTCCGCTCGAGTATGAAAAAAACGAGGAGGTTGCAGAGGCGTTCCATTGGCTTTCAAGGGCGGACATATTCCGGGGAAGGATAATGAGAAGGCAGCACTGGGGCTTTTTGAAGTACGTGAACGCGCTCGCAACCGCGGGGGTGGCGCTTAGCAAGCAAGATACCTACAGGAAATTTTCGAAGTACCAATTCCCAAGCTCGATTAGGATGCTAGGGCAGACGCGCAAGAACAGGGAGCTCTTGAAGTCAATGAACAGGAAGGTCGCCCAAAAGCTGCACGTCTCGGTTTGGGATGCGGCAATTGCAACATCGGCGCTCTCAAAGCTGGAGGGATTTCCGGCGTATTTTGGCCTTTCGGAAGACGAGCAATCACTTGCGGCCGAACTTCACAAGCACGAAGAGCACAAGAAGGGAAAACGCCCCTAGCAGCAGCAACGGAAGGTATTCGGAAGCCCTCCGGTAAGTGTTTAGGAAGAAATCGCCAACTTCCTGCGAGAGCGGAATCTCCCTTGCATATTCAAACTCCCAGTTTCCGGTCAGGGGCCCTTCCCACAAAACTATGTTGTCCTTGCGCTCATTGAGGGGCGAAACCTTGAGGAGTTCGGCATCCTTGGGGAATTCGAATAGGAGCCTCATATTATTGCCCATGCTCATCTGCCCGGTTTTCGTCCTGTCGAATGCGAGCGAATCTTGAACAAGGAAGTAAACCGTGCGCCTGCTCCCCACGGAAAAATTGGCGAAAAGATCTGGCGTTTCGTACTCGACAATCACTGCGCCGGCATCGAAGCTCACCGCAAACTCGCGTTTTGCAGTGATCCTAACGTTCGTGCTGCCCTTCACGTGGTACTTGATGTTTCCGCTGAACTTGCGCCATTCGAGGATGGTGCTTTCACCAAGGTTCATGTTGAACTCGAACGCCTTGCGCTCCTCCGTATTCTCGAAGATGAAGACCGTCTTTTCAGTGACGTGCGCACTGCCGTCATCGTTCACCTTGACGGATGCCTCGAACGAATAGTCGGAATACGCACTGCTCAAAACGGACAGCAAGAGCAGGTAAACGAATGCTTGATTCCTCATAAACCAAATATTCATTAGGGAGGTTAAATACCTTTGTTTTTGATTTTGATGGCGGGCGCCTTTTCCTTCATCGTGCTGCTTGCAGCTGCGCTTCCCCTATCGCTTCTGGTCTTTATGGCAATAGATGCGCAGGAAATCATCTCCAATGAAAGCCGCGCATCAATGAGGCTGACGGCCATCCATTCAAAAGAGATGGAGGTGAAGAACGCATTCGCACAGGTTCTCCGCAATTCGGATGGTGAGGCAAAGGCTGCGGCCGTGCTCTTGGCGCTGGAATCGCATTTGGAGGAAAAACACTCGGATATTGGAGGCGGCCTGGACCTGTGGTTTGGAAGCGTTTCGGCATCCGAGCTCGCAGGAATCAAAGGCATTTTTGGGAAATGCGGTAATTGCTGGGATTTCTCCAGTCTCACAATGGACTACCGGGGAAGACCCATCCTGCTCTCATTTGCTTTCATCAGCAGGGAAGGCGGGGCTCTTAGGGTTTCAAGGAGCGGCCTATCCAGGGCGCCTGAAGCGGTCCTACGAGGAAGCGGCCTTAATAAAATCCATTTCGGTGCGACCCTAACCGGATCGGATGGGGGCATTTCGATATTCCTGATGCCGGAGGGGTTTGGATGAGGGCACAGGCGGCTTTTCAGCTTATGCTCGTTGCAAGCATCCTGATTGGCGCAACGGCGCTTTTCGCTTGGGAATTCAACAAAATCCAGGGAAGGGCCGCAATTGGAATCCGGGGATTGGATGGCCGGATGAATGCGGATGCATATTGCGGCATTGGGATTGAAATGGCTCTGAAGGCGAAACATTCGTCCATTCCCCTGCGGGAAGGGCTAAGGGAGGTGAAATGCAATCCCATTTGGCGCGGCGCGGCAAACGGGAGGGGGATGGAATTTGGCTAAAAACGCGGCGCTACCTGCCATACCACCATACGATCGCAACAATCGACTCAAGAACCATGAACCACGAGATGCTAATCCATTGGAGGTAATTGGCAAAAAGCAAAAGGGCCGTGCAGCCAAGGAAGAAAGTGAGAGGATCGGCGCCGAATATGGTCTTTCCGGAATATGCTTCGGGGCCGGCCATCTGCCCGCCTGGCTGCGCTGATCCGCCCTCATTCAGGGGAGTAACGTTCCCAGTGGCAGGATCCACACGCACGGCAAAGCCGCATTTCCTGCAGTAAACGACCGAATTCGCCTCGTCAACATCGAGATTGGGATTCCCGCACTGCGGGCACTGAACTTCCATTTCTATCCCACTAATTACCTTGCGCCCCTTTTAATCCTTTTGCAGAATAATCGCCACATGGAAAAAATCAAGATCCAGAACAAACGCTGGGAAACGGTCGCTCTCCAAGCAAGCGAAGAAAAAAACGGTCCTTTTGTCGCGAAATCTTTTTTTTGGGCACCCGGGCTTGTAATTTAAATAACTTTGCGCATTAACCGTTTTTGAGGAATATGCCCGCCGAAAATTACGAAGAGACCGCAATGGCGAATTCGGAGCTTCGGTTCCTAACAATCGAGCTGATGAAGATTGCGCACGAAAGGAACAAGAGCTTCAAGGAAGTGCTCGGCGAATATTTCAAGAATGCATACAGGCTCAAGAGGCGCGTGATGCTAAGCACCCACCCCAAGTCGTATTCGTTCAAATGGCACGGCCGCCAGGAGCTCCAGAAAAGATGAGAATCGAACCGGCCAAAAAAATCCTATTCCGGATTGGCATTTGCTCCTGCCCCTTTTGCGCCATCAACTATGCCGCTAGGCTTGCAGCCATACCCCATATGCATATAAATTCGGGATGCGAAACCCCTACTGATTTCAATGGAAAACCATACAGAATCGGACAGGGATTTGAAGGCGGTGTCGCTTACGAAATTCTTTGCGCCCGTCCCCTCCTACAAGAAGAGCGTGCTATTCACAGTGGTACTCAGCTTCCTTGCCGGAGTCGGGATGAGCATGCTGTACTTCAAGGGGCTTACGATGGAAGCCCTTGGCAGCTATTTCCTTTTCGGCGGAGCTGAAGGCGTGCTGATCATCGGAGTTCCGGCCATAATCTCGGCAGCATTTGCTGCAACAATAACGCGCAAGGAAAGGTTCAGGGACCGCTTCAGGCATTTTTCCTTCATCGCGCTGCTTTCAACGGCGGTTTGCTCCGTACTATACGTGCTTTCGGTTCTGCTAAGTTCGGACCCAAACCAGCTCCAAACTGCGCTACTTCTCACGAATTCAATCATCTTTGGCATCTGGTTCGTGTCGCTGTTCATCATGCTGAATTACGGCTGGAAGACCATATTCCTATCACTCATACAGCCCGCCCTCAACATCTCGTTCCTTAAAATATACAGCTCGTTCCTGTTCGCGAACCTGCAAGACCCTTTCATTCTCGGAATAAAGTTCTTGGTATCCTCTTCGGTGCTGCTCCTTGCACTCGGATCCATCTTCTACATAATCAATGCGCCAGCAAGGAGGAATTTTGGCATCTCCACCCTTCAGACGATGGCGCTGTTTTCCGCCCAGTGGGCATATGGCTCCAAGGGGCTTGAGGAAATACTTGCGGAGATGGGCGAAAAGGTGGAGACGTTCTACGGCACGGTCGTCATCAGAAGCTCAAGGAGCAGGAAACTGTTGGCGATATGGCTCGTGCCGTATGTGCATTTCGGGCCGGTTGGGAATTTAGGCGGAAGCGAATTCCCAGCCCTGCTTTCAAAACCGCTAAGCAAGAAATACGGCGTCCCCGTTGCGGTCTACCATGCGACGGTGAACCACGATTTCAACCCCGTTTACTCCGCGCAGCATTCGGCGATGCTTTTTGCATATTCGAAGGAGATAGAAAGCCTTAGGAGGTCCGGGTTCACGAAAGGTTTTTCAACGCAGCTGCTCGAGAGCACGAAAGGAAGCGCAAGGCTATTCAATGCGACCTTTGGGAACAAGGGGTTCTTCGCCCTCTCGAACGCGCCCAAAAGCACGGAAGACATTGAATTCCCGCTTGGCCTCATACTGATGAACAAGCTCAAGGCAAGGGGGCTTTTGGAAGCGGTGCTCGTAGACATGCACAATTGCAAGACCGACGGCGATTACATGCTAGCTGGCACGCGCGAATTTTACGACTTCTACGACCTGACAGACAGGTACAAGCCCCTGCCCCAGTCGGAATTCAAATTCGGATGCGCGAATGATGGCTTGGAGGATTTTGGGATTTCGCAAGGGATTGGGAAGATGGGCATGATCGTTTCGGTTTTCGAGAGCAGGAAGAAGAGAAGCTGCATAATATTGATTGATTCCAACAACATCATTCCCGAATTCAGGAGGGAAGTGCTCATCAGGGTCTCCCAAAAATTCGGCTTTGATTTCTGCGACGTTTTCACAACCGATACGCACGCAGTGAACACGATTTCAGGCATCCACAACCCCTTGGGGAAATACTGCAACAGGGATGGGCTAATCGCAAGGATCGAGGCTGCAATCGGGAAGGCGGTAGGGGCGCTGGAGCCATCGGAGGCGGCAATCAGCATGAAACGCATTGAGTTCGAGGTCCTCGGCGCCAGGAAATCCCCGGAAGTGATCTCAACCATCAATTCAATCGTCTCGATTGCGAAGGTGTTCGCGCCTTCGGTCCTGATAATCAGCCTGCTGATAGCATTCATCCTTAGCCTTTCAATAGGGGGAAAGTAAGGGTTATTACGGATGCGGAAGAATGTGGAGAATTAGGGCATTGGCGGTTAGATGCGAAGTGGCCCCGATTTAGTTCCAGCAAAGGCGGGGGATTGGCTTCTCACGAATAAACAAGGAGCATTATCCCAACGAATGCGAGCGAGATGCCCGCAATTTCTTGCAGCTTCAACGTATCGTGCAAAACCACCACGGATAGGATTGCAACCATCACGCTGCTAGTGCTTACTATCGCGGTTACTGGGGCGATTTTTCCAAAGGACACGGCTGCGAGAAGCGCAACAAAGCCTATGCCCGCAGTCACAAGGAAGGCCGCGAATATTGCAATGGAGTTCTCCGGCAGAGTCATCCTAGAGATGAACAGGACGTATGCCACCACGACACCTAGGAGGATGACGCCGAATGCCGAAAGGAGGAGGTTGGAATTCTTCTGGAGGGATGAAATCATCTGCTCGTTCATCAGGCTTTTAAGCGCTATGTTGCCAAATGAGAAGAAGAGCATCGTGATTAGCGCATAAACATACCATTCCACCATATGCATCCTAGGGCTCAAGGCACTGAGATTTAAATATGGTTCGCAAGCCCGCCATTTATATTTTCATAGCCGCATTCCTTTGCAGGCAAACATGAAAATCGCAATAATCTCGGACTGCCACTTCGGCTTCAACGAGGACGCGCTGCAGCAGGCAGAAGACGCGTTCAGGAAGGCATTGGCACTTAGGGCGGATGCAATTTTGCTGCCAGGCGACATATTCGATTCGAGGGTGCCTAGGCAGGAGACGCTGCACGAGAGCATCAGGCTTATTTCGGCCATTAGAAAGGAGAGTGGGAAGGCAACTGTTGAGGTTTACGAAAACAGGGAAGGTGAAGAGCGCAAATTGAAAGTGGAGGGAATCCCGCTGCTCGCGATCTGGGGGACGCACGAGCGAAGGAGCAAGGGCCTTGCAAACGTGATCCAGGTGCTCGAGGCTGCCGGCCTTCTTACAAGCGTACATTCGAGAAGGATCGTGCTTCGCTATGCGAATGAGAGTATAGCAATTCAGGGCCTTGGAGGCGTGCCCGAGGAGTATTTTGGAAGGACCCTCGAAGTTGCAGAGTTCAGGCCCCTGCAGGGATCGTTTAACATTTTCGTATTCCACCAAAATCTCGCGGAGCTGATGCCCGTGCAGGAAGAGACAACGGTGTCGATGCAGGATCTGCCGGAGGGCTTTGATTTGTACGTCAATGGCCACATCCATTGGAACCACGACCTTACGATCAACGGAAGGCGGCTGCTCGTGCCCGGAAGCACAGTTGTCACCCAAATGAAGAAAAGCGAGGAGAAGGAGAAGGGCTTCTACCTATTCGATACCGCCTCCTTGAAGGCGGAATTCATCAAGATCCAAAGCCGGCCGTTCTTCTTTCGGGAGATCGAGCTGAAAAACGCAAATGCCGCGGAAATCGAATCCGCAATTTCGGGAGAAATGGGGCAGCTGCTTGGAAAAGAGGGCTTGATAAAGCCGCTGATCCGCATAAAGCTTAGGGGAACGGTTTCGAGGGCCGCGGCAACATCCCTTGATCTCGAAAGGATCATCCGGAGGCACTCCGAAAATGCGGAACTCATAATCGATAGGGATTTCGATTCGGAAGAACTCAAGGACAAGATAGAGAGGATAAGGCATTTGCGGTCTGGAGGAAGGAACGTGAAGGAGCTCGGGTTCGAGATCCTTCGGCAAAAGCTCAAGGAAAAGAAGGTCGAGGTTGGGAACTTTGAGGAGCTCTTCGAACTGCTTGCCGAGGGCGAAATCAAGGAGGCGCTCGCCCACGTCTGAATCCTTACCCGGATCCAGCGACAGTTTTAAATAGTAAACTACTTGACAAACACAGCCTTTTGCTTGATTTAACCAATAATTTATAAAGGTTTCTTAGCATATGATTATCCGGGTCGGAATGTATGGACGCGCAGCAGATAACGATTCGGAGGATTGAAAGGCCCGCAAAAAAAGGGCTTGATGGGGATCTCGAGGTGTTCTGCAGGGCGCTTGGAATGCCAACGGATGAGCAAAGCGTAGCTAGGGACATCTTCCGGGAGATACTGCAAAAGGAGGGGAAGGGAAAGCAGGGCGGCATTAGGAGCATAATAATTAGCAGGAAGATGCGCGTGACGCGGGGAGGTGCGGTTTACCACCTCAATAAGCTGATGGAAAGCGGCCTAATCGTTAGGAGGGGAAGGGCATACGAGCTTAGGGCGCAGAGCCTTCGGGAAACCGTGGATGAGATGGAGGACGACATGCGAAGGATGTTCAAGATGGTCAAGAGGATGGCTGCGGAAATCGATGGGGAACTGGGGATTGGGGAGTATTGATTTCGATTGGCAAGTGGATGCATATGGCTGGGGAGGAAGAAGGCTCGGATGGAGGAAAAATCGCGGAAGCAGAAGGCGGCAACAAGCCAGGGCCAAAGGATGGGGATTCCCGGGAGGCTCTCTTGCAGGAGAGGAAAAATTGCGAAGAGCTGATAACGCGCCTCAAATACCTGCAGGCGGATTTCGAGAACCAAAAAAAAAGGGCTGCAAAGGAGAAGCTCGAGACTGTGCTTTATGCAAACGAGGCGCTGATTTCCGATTTGCTTTCAGTTGCGGACGGGCTTGAAGCGGCACTTCATAAAATGAAGGAAGGCGAGGAGAGGAAGGGAATCGGAATGATTTATTCCAACCTGCTTTCCATTTTGAAGGGAAACGGCCTCAAGGAGATACAGGCAGCAGAAAATGGCGCTTTCGACCCGGAGATGCACGAGGCGATTGGCACCGACACGCCTTCCGATGAAAAATTGGAAGGCCGCATATCCAAGGTGCTGCAGAAGGGATTCTTGCTGAACGGGAAGGTGCTGCGGTTCGCAAAGGTTAGGGCATATTCGGGCGGGGCAGGCGGGAATGCGCAGGCAAATGAAGGCCCCCAATCAAAATGACGATTCTTTGGAAAATCAAGGGTGAAATTATGGCAAAGGAAAAAATAATCGGGATCGATCTGGGAACGAGCAATAGCGCTGCAGCTGCGATGATGGGCGGAAGGCCCGAGATCGTGCCCTCGGCGGAAGGGACCACGGTTGCGGGAAAGGCGTTCCCGTCATTTGTTGCATTCACACGAGAGGGCGGAATGCTAGTTGGCGAGCCTGCAAGAAGGCAGGCGGTGACCAACCCCGAAGGGACGGTATATGCCGCGAAGAGGAAGATGGGAACCGACCACGTTTACTCGATTTTCGGGAAGGCGTACACGCCCCAGCAGATTTCCGCATTCCTTTTGCAGAAGATCAAGAAGGATGCGGAGGCATTCCTTGGCGAGCCGGTACGGAAGGCCGTGATAACAGTGCCCGCGTACTTCAACGACAACCAGCGGCAGGCAACGAAGGATGCGGGCGAGATCGCGGGGCTCGAGGTCATAAGGATAATCAATGAACCAACGGCCGCATCGCTTGCATACGGCCTTGACAAGGCGGAAAAGGAGGAGAAAATACTCGTGTTCGATTTGGGAGGGGGGACTCTTGACGTGACGGTTATGGAATTCGGGAAGGGCGTTTTCGAGGTGGAAAGCACTGCGGGCGACACGCAGCTTGGAGGCACGGACATGGATAACCTCCTCGTGGAATACTTCGCAAATGAATTCAGGAGGAAGGAAGGGGCGGAGCTTAGGAACGATGGGACAGCGATGCAGCGTCTGCGCGAAGCAGCGGAGAAGGCGAAGATCGAGCTCTCAACTGTAGTGCAAACGGAGGTCAACTTGCCGTTCATCACCTCGGTTGCGAACCAGCCAAGGCACCTCCAGATGCAGATGACGCGCTCGAAACTCGAGGAAATCATCGCGCCGATCATAAGGAGGTGCGAGGCGCCGTTGAAGCGCGCATTGCAGGATGCAAAAATTTCTGAGAAGGACATCGACAAGGTGATACTCGTCGGCGGCCCCACGAGGATGCCAATCGTGCAGAAGTTTGTCGAGGAAAAGCTGGGGAAGAAGGCCGAAGGCGGGGTCGACCCGATGGAATGCGTCGCATTGGGCGCTGCAATACAGGCAGGAGTGCTTGCAGGCGAGGTAAAGGACATATTGCTCCTCGACGTAACCCCACTCTCGCTGGGAATTGAGACGCTTGGAGGCGTTTTCACCAAGATACTCGAGCGGAACACCACGATACCCACGAAAAGGAGCCAGAATTTCAGCACTGCGGCTGATTTCCAAACATCGGTCGACATACACGTTTTCCAGGGCGAGCGTGCAATGGCTAGGGACAATGTTGAGCTTGGCCATTTCGGGCTTGTTGGCATCCCGCCTGCGCCCAGGGGGATTCCCCAGATCGAGGTGACATTCGACATAGACGCAAATGGCATACTGCACGTCAGCGCAAAGGATCACGGCACCGGAAAGGAGCAGAAAATCACCATAACAGCGCCGCACAAGCTCGGCAAGGAGGATGTGGAAAGGATGATGAAGCAGGCGGAGCAGTTTTCAGATGAGGATAGGAAAAGGAAGGAGGTCGTGGACCTTATGAACGAGGCCGACTCGCTGATTTATACTTCCGAGAAGGCGATGGAAGAGCTGAAGGAAAAAGTGACCGATGCGCAAAGGGAAACGGTGAGGAATGCGGTTGATGAAGTGAGGAAGGCGATGCAGGAACAAGACCAGCTAAAACTCAAGGCATCCCTTCAGAAATTGAGGGACGAAGTGCAGAAAATCGGGGCGTCATTTTACCAGCAGGGAGAAGGCGGGGATAAAAACCCCAAAAACCCAAGCGAAGGGCCTAGAAGCGCCGGCTCGGAAGGAAACAGCTACCAGGGTTTTGATGATGCGGGCAGGGACGATGTTGAAGACGGAGATTTCACCGAAGTAAAGGATGGCAAGAAATAGTCAGGACGTTTCTGCTTCCTTCCCTTTCTTCTTTTGCCCCCTAAGCGCCTGCGTAATCCGTTCATTTATCACTGCAAGCTCCTGCTCCTTCTGCTTGAACACTTCATTGTAGGTATTCGCATCGATTTCCCGCTTGAGGAAGCGGTAGCGCAGGACCTTCATGTCATCCTCGGTCTTGTGCCTTGCATCGTATAGGGCGTTCATTGCATCGCGCCCGCGCATCGCGAACTTATACACGAAATAAATCGCATACGAAAGCACCGCAATGATAAGGAAGCTCACCGCGAAAAGCATCAGGCCAGAAGGCACGCTGGATTGGCGGATCTCTTCCGCGACCTGGGGTATTTGGCCTTCGGCCATTATTATCGTGAAATTGCCATGCGCGCCATACCTGCTCGATTCGGCATTCACCCGGTAGAGCCCCTCCACGGGCGGCTCGAACGTGCACCGCATCTGCGCAAAATCCATCCCCTGCCGGGCATAATTATTCGGCAGGATTTCGCAGCTGCAGGTATGTGAATCGTCGGGGGGAATGCAAAAGACACGGGAAAGCTCCGATATGTTGAGTGGGATCTCGGCAACCATCTGCTGCTCGCGCACGACCTCGCTCTTGTACAGGGGGCCGGGATCATCCGGGATGTGGATGAAAGTCGCATTGCCGGAAAGCTCCTCAAGCGTCGGTGGCGCAAAAGGCTCCTCGCTTGGCGAAGCTGCACGCACGGAAAGCAAAAGCAGGGCAAAAAAGAACAGCAGCCTGCGGGCAAAGCGCACCATGGTATCAGAAAGGAACGAGTAATTATAAACGGTGCTATTTTTTCCGCTTCTCAAGCACAACGGCCGATCCGTACGCGAAAATGTCCATGATCGCAGGCGAAATCTGGGTCGAACCCATCTGGACGCCTAGCACCGCATTCGCTCCAAGCGACTTCGATTGTTCGACAAGCCCGTTGATGATGTCCTTCCTTGCCTCGCCTAGAAGGTGGCGGTAATGGTGCGTCTCGCCGCCTGCAAGGCTTTTTGTAAGCGCCGCAAAATCCTGAATCACGTTCTTGCTCCTGGCAGTGCTCGTCCATACGAGACCCTTATGCTCCTTGATTGAAAAGCCCTCAATTGCCGGCAATGTGGAGATGATGATTTTGTCCAAGGAATCACCCAATGCGCCTGCTGAAATAACGCTCCGCAAGCTTTAGCTGCAGGTACCTATTTTCCCTTAGCCGATATAATAAGCTATTGCTTTCAATGACCTTCGCGTTCCTCATCGGAGCAAGAAAATGCGAAGCGATCCCATATTTTTCGGGGCTCCTTGAAATTTGCAAGAGAAGCTTATTGGCTTTTTCATGTTTCCGCCTCACTTCCACGACCACGCGGCCATTTTGGCGGTACGGCCCCTTGGTTTTTTGCTTGTGGGCACGTAGGAATTTTTCAACGTGCTCCTTGAATTCCACGGGCGGACCGACTAGTTTCCTTATAGGGGAAATGGCAAGCGAATCAAGCTCGATTGCTATGAATGCGTAATTTTCGTTGGCGAACGAAAAATCATCCAATACCTTGAATTCCGCTAAGGCGAGCTGTTTCGAAATTGAGGATTGCGATTTCCTTAGCTGCGGGAAAAGTATGTCGCTTACGATCCCTCGCGGCCTGCACATCTCAAGGAGCACCAATTTGCGCCTGGCAACTTCCCTTAAGAGCTGCATTTGCGTGAACTTGATTTCGGGCTTATGGAACCATTTTTCCGATGGGTTCCTAGAAAATGCCTTGCAAAGCGCAATGAATTTCAAAAAGCTCTCAGTGCTTATTGCTGCCGCCGCATTCCGGTTCCTGTCGATGAAATCGATGATGATAAGGGGCGTCTTGAACCTGCGGATCAGTTCCCCATATTCCTGATCGTAATAATCCTCGATGTCGAGCACGACCGGGGGCTTCCATTTTGCAGCGAAGGCAAGCAAATTCGCAAGCGACCTATAATTCAAAATCAGATATTCGCATACCAAGCCGGAGAACCCGCCAACCTCCAATTCGGCCCCGTATATTCCGTGCGCCTTAAGCAGAACCTTCAGGACGCGCACATCGCGTTTCTGCTTTTGGGTCAGGTGCTTTTGCAGGTACAGCGCGTGCAATGGCGTGCGGTCGACTGCGGAAATTATGCCTTCATTTACCTTTATCCGAAAGCACGGGACGACTTCCACCTTGAAGCCGCCAAGATGCCCCTGCAAATACGGGTGCTCGGCATAATGCATTTCCCACTTTGCCGGAAGGACGCGCTTCACGGTTGAAATAGTGATTTTCACGATCTGTTCCTTCGTCCTTGCTTTTGGGAACGCGGCGAATATGTCGATGTCCTTATCGCCCCTAACGCCGGTATCCCTTGCTGTTGAGCCAACGAAAAAGAGCTGCGCCTTTTTTCCAAATGCCTTCTGGAGCTTTTTCCGGGTCCCTTCGGCAAACGCCTTCTCCTTCTGCGCCTCTTCCTTCGATGGGGAGCTGCGCTCCGCTACTGCCGAAAATATTCCCTCGTAAACCGGATCTTTGCGCGATGGTGCCATAGTACAGATTCGCAGGGGCAATTTAAAAAGAAGCGTCAACAAGGAGTCCCGGATACCTTATGGGCCCTTCCGTTACTGTTCCTTTTTCATGCCGGGCTTCGGAAGCGCTCCAGGCCGATCAGGCTCCTTCTTTTGGGGCTTTGAAAACGCATCGGTTTGCACGGTTTCCTTTTTGGAGCCGGGCTTTGCAACCTCTCCGGTCTGGCCGGGCTCGTTTTTCGCACCGGGATTTGCTGCTGCCTGTGCTTGAGGCGTCTTCTTCTGGAAATTATTCTTCCCCCAGCTTGCCTTCGTCTCGCATTTGGGATTCAGGCACATCTCGAAGGGCCGCTTGCCCTTCCGGATCACCTTGATTTCCGGCACTCCACAGGCTTTGCAGACAGTGCCCTTTGCCTGGATGAGCGCATTCCTGGGAAGCGGGAATACGTTTTTGCAATTGGGGTAGCTGCTGCATCCAACGAAGAAGCCGAATTTGCTCTTCCGGATTTGCAGGTTGCCGGTATTGCACAAGTTGCACTTGCCAAGAAGCTGCGCATCCCTTTGCGCGATGTCGTGGCCTTTTAGCAGGCCTTTTCCGATTCTTTCCTCATTCTCCTTGAACTCATCGAGGATTTTTGTGAGGATTTTCTTGCCTTCGCCAACTACGGCCTCGCTTCTGATTTCCCCATTCTCTATCTTTTCCATTTTCTCCTCAAATTCACGCGTAAGCGTTTCGCTAGTGATTTCGGGCACGTTTTCGGAAAGGGCGCCGTAAACAGCCATGCCGAATTCCGTCACCTTGATTGATTTCTTGTCTGAGAGGTATGCACGGTTGAATAGCGTATCCACAACAACCGATCGCGTGGCCTTGGTGCCCAGTTTCTGCCTCTCCAGCTCCCTGATGATCGAGGCGGGCGTGTACCTTCTTGGCGGCTGGGTTTCCTTCTCAAGCTTTTCGATTTTTTCCAAATGAACAAGCTCGCCACCCTTGAATTCCGGGAGAATGATCTCCTCCAAATGCAAATAGGGGCGGTAGAAAGCGAACCAGCCGTCCTCAAGCGTGCGTGTCCCATCCGTCAGGAAATCGTGCTGCGCAATTCGCATAGTGACCTTCATGCTCTCCCTCACGGCAGGAGGCGCAAAGGTCGATAGGAAGCGCTTCACAATTAGATCGTAAAGCTTGGATTCGTCCGCAGCGACCCTATTAGCTATCTGGCCGGTAGGGTAAATCGCAACATGCGCCGAATCGGTTTTCTCGCCCTCGTGGGGAACTGTGCGGTTTTGCGCGAGAAGCAAGGAAACAAATTTCGAATAAGAGGTATTTTTGCCCACCATCTCTAGTATTTTCCTCAGGCCCAGTTTTGCGGGCAATTTTTGCGAGGAGGTTCTCGGATACGATATTAATGCGTCGTCATAAAGGGACTGCGCCAGTTGGAGCGTGCGTGTGGGCGAAAACCCGAAATTCCTATAGGATTCGACCTGCAGCGTGGTGAGGTCGAACGGGACCGGTTGAAGCTGCTTGAATTTCCTGCTTACCACAGCGAGTATGGTGCCGGTTTTTTCCGCCTGGCATTCCTGGAAAACCTTTTCGCCCTCCGGAATATCGAAGAAACGCTCCTTCTCGTGGATGAAATCGGTTTTCCTTGCAAATGCGTGGACTTCGAGGTACTTCTGGGGCTTGAAGGCAGCAATTTCCTTTTCCTTGTGGGCAAGAATCGCAAGCGCGGGCCCCTGCACCCTGCCGATGCTCATGATGCGGAACCTTCCGGCGCTCTTGATCGCGGCCATGAGCGCCCTGCTGGTGTTGATCCCCCAATAATAATCCAGGATGTGGCGCGCTTCCCCGGCTGCGATGCTTGTCACATCGAGGGGAGTTAGGTTGTCATAAGCCTCCCTCAGCTCGTCGGTTGTAAGCGTCGAGAAAAGCATCCTTTTCGCGGGCTTTCCCTTCCCCGCTTCGCGGATGATGTTGCCTGCAATCAGGCTCCCTTCAATATCGTAATCGCACGCCGATACGAGCTCGTCGGCCTCCTTTGCGAGTTTTTTCAGAAGGGCGAGGTATTTTTTCGTGAATCCCGATTCCGAGTTGATTTCGTGCGCTTCCTTCCATTCGATGTCAAAAACGGGGTATGAGGCCGTCTTCTCCTTCTGCGCAAGGGTATACACGTGGCCGACAGCAGGCGCAACATATACCTTCACGCCCTTGCTATCAAGCTCGAAATAGTTAACACCGTGAAGGCTATGCATTTTTGCCGTGGCAGACAATGCATGCGCTATCTTTTCGGCGGCCTTGGGCTTTTCCGAAATTATCAGCTGCACTTTCTGTTTTGCCATAGGGGGTATATTGAAGGCGGGCATCCCTTTAAATAACTAATTGGGAAATCGGCAAAGGAAGAGGAGTTTTGATAAAGAAAAGGGGGGAAAATCGAAGGGCCGTTCCACGCAACCTTTTTTTGTTTTCACGCCGAATGCAAAACCGTGTACTTGCTCAGGTAGATCTCGACCTTCAGCACTTCCAGGAAGGGCAGGATCACAAGCGCATTCACAAGGACCGCAACGTACCTGGCAGGCGGGACTATGCGGGAAAGTTCGAGGAAGAGCTGCGTGTTTAGCAATATGAGGCCGCATGCTATTGCAATCAACGCAAGGAAGTACGAATACCTTCGGAAGATCACGCCGATGCTCATGTAAACCGCATTCGTGAGGCCAAGGTCGTCGACGACTATTGCCTGCGGCACGTAGATTATTGCCAGGGTGATGAGAAGGGAGAACAGCAGGCCAAGGCTGGAGTTGAGCTGATAGTCGTAAAGCAGGAGGTTGACTAGGAGGGTCAGGACGAAGACCGCAAGGAAAATCGTGAAGAGCTTTGCGACGTTGTTCTCGATCTTCTCGTGCTCGTAATGCGTGACGCGCTTAAGGGTGCGCTGGGATTTCACGGCAAGGTTCACCAGCACCAATGCGAATGAGAAGAGCGCTAGGGATATCAGGAAGACCGAAACGATTGCTAGCGCATCCCAGAAGCCCAAATCCGCCTGGATGCTGCCGTACCTTAGGAAGATGGCGGATAGGGAAACGAAATTGGGCAGGAATATCGAGAGGATGAACACGATTGCAAACGGTAGCGAGAAGAACGAGATGAGCTTGAAGTTCCTGCCGTAAGCTTCGAATGTGTGGTTCAAGACTTCTGAAAAAGGCATGTATTTCCCTCCCCTTTAAACAACATCCTCTCAGACTTAAAAATGCTGCGCTTTAAGGCTTGTTTTGGATGCAGGCGGCCAAGGCAGGGATGGGAATTAAAATGCTCCTCAACCAATACGGATGCGGGTGGGAAGGATGAAGGAATTGATGCGGGAAATTCAAAGTCACCCCGATCTGCGGGGAGCCTTGAAAGGAGCTAAGACATTGCTGGAGGAAAAAAGATACGGGGGAAGGGCCCTGCTATTTACCGGCGTAAAATTTGTTGGCAAGGCGCCGGATTATGCGGGGGCCATCAGGAACATTTTGAACGAAAAATTCGGGGCCCACGGTTTTTTTAAAATTAGCGCCGACCCTGGCGCCAGGATGTTGCGGGTGAGCTTCAATGCGGAGGAGGCTTATGGGTATTTGGAAGGCCTCAAGTCGGCAATCAAGCTGAGCAACGAATTGAGCGGGCTTCTTCCAATTGCATCAAGGAATAAGGGGGCAATAGAGAAATTGAGGAAAAACGCCGGGGATGCAATAAGCAAGCACAACCAGCAGATGGATAATTTAAGGAAAAACACCAAGGTTGCGGGCGGCGAAATCCAGCTTCAGCCTGCAAGGAATCTTAGTTTTGGCAACGTGGTCAAAGCTGCAAGGGCGGCAAAAAAGGGGGCCAGGGGCGCACAGGGAAAAATGAACGCATTGCTGACTTTCCTTAGGGAAAACACGCTTGAGGGCCGGAGCAAATGAGAATAGTGATCACCGGCACGCCCGGAACAGGGAAGACGAGCATTTCAAGGCAGCTTGCAGGGGCGCTCAATTGCCAAGTAGTGCATGTGAACGATTTGGTGAAGAGGAAAAAGCTCTACTCGAGGATCGAGGGGAAGGAGCGCGTTGCAGATTTCAAGAAGCTGAGAAAGGAACTTCAAAAACTGATGAAAGCGACCGACATTATTGTTGAAAGCCACCTGCTCTCGGATTTGAAATTACCTGCCGACCTGGTTATGGTTTTCCGCTGCAGCCCAAAAGAGCTCGAAAAGCGGCTGGAGAAGCGGAAATACGGCAGGTGGAAAATAAACGAGAACGTGCTTTCGGAAATCCTCGATTATTGCCAAATCAACTCATTGCAAAACTACGGGGAGCGCATCGTGATGCAGGTGGATGCGACCAGGAGGGTGACGCTCCCTTCGCTCCTGAAAAAAATCAGGAAATTTGTCAAGACGGGGAAAACGATTTCGGTCAGGTGGCTCCCAAAGGCAAAAAGCGGGATGCTTTTACGTCTGAAATACTAATTGACCGCGGCTTGGGCGTAAGATAAAGTATTTAAACCCTAAGCAGTATTGTTGTAGCACTTTTTAGGCGGAGGTGGACCGTATGCCCAAGGGAAAACGCAAGCCAGAGGACGACTTTTACGACGACGAGGAAGATTGGGAGGACGAGGAGGATTGGGAGGAACTCGACGACGATGAGGATGAAGGCGACGAGGAGTGATTTTTTTTCCCTTTTTGGCCCTTTTTTAAACCACAAGAGCTTATTCAAAACATGCGAGATAAACGCATAACCCCGGAATTGCGCAGGAGGCTAAGGAGGCCTTTTGGATTGCTGCTTGGCAGCCGCAAGCTAATCGATGGGATAAAAAGGAACGGCGCGCCATTGATTTCCGTCGGGGACGTTACGACGCTGCTGCTTCTTGATGCCGGCATCATCCCAGACGTTAGCTTCTTCGATTTCAAGAGGCAGCGCAGGCCAATCCCAAGGGCCAAGCGCAACATACTCGAGGCGTTCGATGCAAAGGCAATTACGATTAGCAACCCAGCAGGCGTGATTTCAAGGGAATTGCAGGCTGTTTGCGCACGGCTGTTTTCAGGCCCGATCAAAAAGCCATTCAAGGTGATAGTAAAGGGGGAGGAGGACCTTGCTGCGCTTGCAGCTGCCATTTATGCTCCAATCGGATCCATCATCGCATACGGCCAGCCAAGCCGCGGCGCAGTCCTGCTAAAGCTCACGGAAAGGCGCAGGGCGCTCGCAAATGAGTTTTTCCGGAAAGCAAAGAATGCGTGATAAAATGAACCTGCAATTCCTGGGCGCGGCAAGGGAGGTTGGAAGGAGCTGCCTTGCACTGGAAGCGATGGAAGTGCAGCTTTTCCTCGATTGCGGCGTTTCCGCAAACAACGCAAATCCGCTCCTTCCGTTGCAGGGCGTGAAAATGCCAAGCGCAATCGTGCTCTCGCACGCCCATCTCGATCATTCGGGCTTCCTGCCTGCAATTTTCAAGCATTTCAACCCGCCAGTGCTATGCACATTCCCCTCGATCCCGCTCGTGAACATGCTTCTTGAGGATATGCAAAAGCTGCTTTCGGAGAAAAGGCTACCCCAATTATTCTCCGGATCGGATTTGAAGAGGCTGAACCGCTCGTTCCTTGGCATGCCATATGAGATGGAGTATGGCTTTTACAACGGGATGCGGCTAAAGCTATATAACGCGGGCCACATCCTTGGAAGCTCGCAGATAATGCTTGAGACAAAGGAAGGAAATTTGCTCTATTCGGGCGACATCAATTCCCTCAGGACGGAAATGCACCAGCCTGCAAAATTCCCCTCAGAGAAAGTCGATTTCCTGGTGCTGGAAAGCACTTATGGCGGAAGGGAGCATCCCGACAGGAAAAAGATTTCGAAGGATTTTTGCGCAAGATTGAAGGAGGCAATTGAGAGCAGGATGTCGGTCATCGTGCCATCATTTGCCGTTGGAAGGACGCAGGAGATATTGCAGATCCTCCAGGAAAACGGGCTTTCGGGCCAGGTGGTTCTTGATGGGATGGGCATCCGGACCACCGAGACGTATCTCGAATTCCCCTCGTTCCTCCGGGACCCGGAAAAGCTAGGAAAGGCATTCGAGGAAGTCGACAAGGCGTACGATTCAATTGACAGGAAAAAATTCGCAAAGGCAGGGAGGATTTTCGTGTGCACAGCCGGAATGATGGAAGGCGGCCCCGTGCTTAGCTACATACAAAGGCTAATGAGAAATGAGGTCAAGACGAAGATATTTTTAACGGGCTTCCAGGGGAAGGGAACGAACGGCCGCCTGCTGCTTGAGAAAAACCTAATCCGCATCAATGGGAAAACCGTCGAATTCCAAGGGGAAGTTAGGAATTACGATTTTTCGGCTCATTCCGGAAGGGATGAGCTGATT
Source organism: Microcaldota archaeon (assembly GCA_041305345.1). GTDB lineage: Archaea > Micrarchaeota > Micrarchaeia > Norongarragalinales > SBBD01 > JACRGC01. The sequence goes on from JBFYLP010000001.1 coordinate 33,585, forward strand.
GATTATGCGAAAAAGGCGAATGCGCAAAAAACATTCCTGGTCCACGGCGATTTGGATGAGATGAGCGCCCTGAACGGTTCGCTGCAAAACGAGGGGCTGGAAACGGAGATGCCAAAGATGGGGGAAAAGTTCGAAGTCTGATCAGTCGATGAATTCCACCCCCGTTAGGTTCCTGAAATGCGGATCGCCGGTTACGAGGGGCATTTGGGCGGATTGTGCCAAGGAATATATCAAAACATCTATAAGTCCAATGCCGGGCGATTGCTTTCGAAGTGAAGAAATCGCATTTCCCGCAGTCTCAGCAATTTCTTCATCTATAATTAAAAGGTTCGTATTTTCTTTCATCGCAGTAACATATGCTTTTGGATTTTTTCCTTCCCTTACGCACCAATCAGCGACTTCCGCTATGTTGAGAACGCTTAGAAATATGGTAGATTCCCCGATAGTTTTACGGACTTTCCTTCCCTTTAGGGTATCCTTGAACATTTCAACCCATGCCCACGAATCCAAAAGCAAGTCGACCACCTAGATTCGGTCTTGGCGATCTCGGATAAACGGTTTCGCATTTTTCATCGTTCCGATAAGATCGTCGAGCAATTTTAGGTTCCTGTGGACAACTGCGAGCCCTATTTCCTTGCCAGATGCCAAATTCTCTGCCTGCACGACGGATTTTGGCAGTATTACGCAAAGCGAGGTTCCAATTGGCCTAACCTTCGAAATGAATACTCCGGACATAATATCACCATTATAATGTATTATAATATGGCATTTGGGGAATATAAGGATTGCGGAAGGTGGCTTCAACTGGCAACTGCTAATCGTTAGGTATATATACCCGAACTTGCACTAAAATGGGGTCAGCGGTCATAGGGGAGGTGGCACACCCGATCCCGTCTCGAACTCGGAAGTTAAGACCTCCAACGATTCGGCGCGTACTTTCCTGACGGAAGGGAGAACCGGATACCGCTGCTCTCATAATACCCCTAATTTTAACTTGGTGCTTGGGACTAGGCACATGGCCGTTACAAATCAGTTCAAGTAGTTACGTCGTTTCGACTCTAGGCGCCAGGTAGAACACGAATGCGGCTTCAGATATCTTGTATTGCAGCCGGACAGGCAGGTTGTTTCCGAACTCTATTTGCAGCTGCTCATTGTCAACAGCCGCTCTAGCCATCTTCTCCAGGTATTCCGCAGGGTACATCGCCTTTGCGGAAGCGGGCGCCTTGATCTCGAGGTCCTTTTGGTTCTTGGAGCTGTTTTCGATCTTCAGGTCGCCGGAATCGCCATGCGCCTCGATGTTGAACATGTGGTCTTCAGCCTTCATCTGCAGGTGGGAGGAAACAAGCATCGCATCCTTTAGCATCTCCTTGAAATGGGATGCCTTGATCTTGACGGAGGTGTCAAGCTGCGCCTTGGGCTCTTTAGGTATGCCGGATTCGCGCAAATCAAGCAGCGGCAGTTTGAACGATCGGTTGGCATCGCCCGCGAATTCGAGCTGAAGCCTATTGCCCTCCTTCTCATCGAAGATGACAGTAAGCTTTTCGGCGGCCTTGCTCCTGGAAAGCATCTTTGAGAGGTCAAGAAGGTTTACCGAAATCGTGCGGCCTTCGTCGATGTCATAGGATGCGAACGAATGCCCCTTTGGAAGCTTGAAATCAACCATAGCAATCTGCGAGGGGTCGAGGGAGCGCAGGTGCAGGCCTTCCTTTGAAATCTCGATGCTTCCCTCATCTATCATGTTCGCAACAGCATCGATGCACTGCTTGAAGAACTTAGCGTCCTTGAACGAGAACTCCATTTGAACCACCATTGCCCCCAAAAATAATAGTATGGGTTGGCATTAAAAGTTATTAAAAGTATCTCAACAGAATTTGAGCTCTTTCCCGTCTCCCAGGCGTGCAAGCACGCTTTCGCCATCGAATGCGATTTTTCCAGCCAAAATCGTCTTTTCTATGCTGCCCTGCACGGTTAGGCCATCGTAAGGGGACCATTTGCATTTCGTGAACAGTTTATCATTTCTGATTTTTGTTTTGCGCTTCAGGTTCACGACCACCAAATCGGCGTCCATCCCAACTGCGATGCCCCCCTTGTGCTTGATGTTAAAGATTTTCGCAGGATTGACAGCAAATAGTTGCACCAGCTCCATTATCGAAATCCTCTTCTTGCTAACCGCATCCAATAGCAACAGCAGCGAGGTGTCCAGTTCGGGCACTCCCGAAGGCGCCTCGGAATAGGGCTTTTCCTTCTCTTCCTTCAGATGGGGCGCGTGGTCGCTTGCAATGATGTCGATTTTGCCACTTCCCAGGGCCGCCCAAAGCTTGGCCACCTCCTGCTTGCTCCTTAGGGGAGGGTTCACTTTCCCAAAATTGCCCATTTTCCTTGCGAATGATTCATCGAGAAAGAGGTGATGCGGGGTTACTTCGCACGTGAGCTTAAGCCGTTCCTTCCTTCCCTTCCGTATCAGCTCAATTTCCCTTCCCGTTGAGACGTGCGCGAAATGCGCCCTTGCCTTGGTTTTCTTTGCTGCAGAAATTGCACGGGCCACCGCCAGCTCGGCAACGGATTCGTTGCGGATTTTGTTGTGGACGGAGGCATTTGTTGGCTCATGCTCCCTTGAAAAATGCCTTATGGCGCCTTCGTCTTCCGCGTGGAGCACTATGGGCTTTTGGAATTCCTGGAGATGCCTGTAGAATGCGCTAAAATCATCCACAAGGAGGGAGCCGGTCGAGGAGCCCATGTATATCTTGAGGCCGGCAATCGATGGGTCGAGGGCTGCTTCCCTTGCTTCCTCAAAGTTATTGTTCGTTGCGCCGAAATGGAAGCCGTAGTTGCAAATTGCCTTCTTGCTCGCAACCATTTTTTTTGCGGCAAGGGCGTCAAGTGAGATGGTCGCCAACGAATTATTTGGCATGTCAATTAGGGATGTGGCCCCCCCTGCAAGAGCGGCAGATGTTCCCGTAAAATAATCCTCCTTCAAAACGTCCCGGAAATCCCTCAGATGAACGTGCGCATCGATCATCCCCGGAAGCACATAGCAGCCATTTGCATCGATTACCTCCTCCTTCCCCCTTACAGGAATGTGCGCCTTGATTAGCCGGATCTTCCCAAGCTCGATGAAGAGGTCCGCCTTCCTTGTTCCTTGGGAGCTCACGATGGTGCCGTTCCTGATTATCATAATCGTCAATACTCTATCCTTTCAAGTTGTTTTTTCGCTGATCTGGCGAGGATACCAACGGCGGTTAGTTCGTGGAGCAATAAATGAATGTCGGGGCACGCCTTTTTGGGACGCAACTCACGAATTGAATAATTTTCCGCAAATTCCCTTCTGCTATAAAAACTCATTGGCCCATCGAGTTTATTTTCGAAGGTCTCGAGGATTTTCATAGCCCCTTCCCGATCGCCAATTCTCTCCGAGAATCTTTTAACCGCCTCTGGCATCGCAGTCAATTTATGGTACTTCAACCCACCAGATAGCCTGTATCGCGGGGTTACTTCCTTAAGAAAATCCGATAGTGCTTTTTTTGATTTGTTGTCACCCTCTAGGGTCGAAATGACCCTGCCAATAACCAAATGATAGTGGTCGGGTCTCCCAAAACGATTCCGTATTGTCTTTCTTGGCCGATAACCGGAGCGAACAAGCCTCTTTACATTGAATTTTCGTTGTGCTTTCATTACAATCCGACCTTCTTCCCGCTCTTGTCGCGATGGAAATTCCCCCAGTCAGCCGTCTTTTCCAGCAGATTTGCATCCATGCAAGGGCCGTCACGGCAGCTCATATATCCGCCGATGGTGCAAGAGCCGCATATGCCAACAGCGCACTTCATGTAGCGCTCTGCGGATACGAAAATTGGGATTTTGTGTTTTTTTGCCAGCCTCGACAAGTGGAACATCATTTTTTCCGGGCCGCAGGAGTAGATCGCATCAAAATTATGCTCGGAAATGAGTTTTTCTGCCAATTGGACTGCATTTCCCTCGAATCCTTTGCTTCCATCATCAGTTGAAACCAAAACGGAGCAGCCTGCACTGCCTAGTTTTTCCTCAAATAGGACATCTTTTTCTGTTTTAGCTCCGATTATCGCAGTGCATCTGATTTTTTCCTTCTTTGCCTCCTGCGCAAGGAAGCGGAGGGGAACGACCCCATACCCTCCTGCAACAAGCAGGATGCTTTTTCCTTTCAGCTCGAAGTGGGCGCCAAAGGGGCCCGAAACACCAACCTTATCCCCAACTTTCAATTTGGATAGGGCAATTGAGAAATTGCCAACTGCTGCAAATGAAATCGAGAAGGGCTTTGCCGAATTGATGCTCATTGGCTTCTCGTCAACTCCCGGAAGCCAAACCATTGCAAATTGGCCCGGAAGGGATGGAAGGTTTTCCTTGAAGGTGAACGTCTTGACTCGGTAATTCTCATTTTCAATCCCGGAGATGGTGAAGGGAAGTGGCATCTTGGTTGGGAAGCTGTACTGCGAAGTAACTGACTTATCCATGGGCAGCACCTATCAATTCTTTCGCGGATTTGCAGCCGTTCCTTTCCATCCATTCCCCCATTTCATTGCAGATTTCCCTGAATGCGCCAATTCCCCGATAATATGTTGCCGTCCCTATTCCAATAGCGGTTGCGCCGGCCATAAGCATTTCTATCGCATCCCTGCCATTTGTTATTCCGCCGGTGCCGATGATTGGGATTTTCACGGACTCGTAGATTTGGTAGACGCATTTGAGCGCAATTGGCTTTATTGCAGGCCCGGAAACGCCCCCGAATTTGTTTGCAAGAATGGGCTTTCTGAATTCGGGGGAGATGAGCATCCCGCCTGCAGTGTTGATTGCGGTGATTCCATCCGCTCCGGCCGCTTCCGCTGCCTGCGCAAGAATGGCAATGTTCGGCACGTTCGGGGAGAGTTTGGCGAAAATCGGTATTTTCGTGTTTTTCTTTGCGATTTTGATTGCTGCGGATATCATTTCGGGATCCGCTGCAAAGTCCTTGTATTTTTGGAAGCCTTCCCCCCCTAAATGCGGGCAGCTAAGATCGAGTTCGATCAAATGGGGCTTCCCCTCGGAAATCCGCTTGACCACCTCGCCGAAATTTTCAACCGAATTCTCGAATACGGAGCCGATTACGATTGCGGATGATTTTTTCCTCAACTCCTTGATTTCTTCTATCTCGCTATCCACTCCGGCATTTGAAAGGCCAATTGCATTGAGCATGAAATTCTCGTTTGCAAGGACGGTTGGGTTGGCGTAGCCCTCCCTTCCGGATAAATTGCAGCTTTTGGTTGTTAGAGCAGCAGCTCCGGATTTTGCAACCCTATCCATGCTCGCCCAGTCGAGCCCCAAAAAGCCGGAAGCGAGAACGGTAGGGTTGGTTAATTTGTGCCCGCAAAGCGTTGTTGTTAAGTCAACCATAGAATCAGGAAGAAGTAATGCGATTCGATGTTTTAAAGCATTTGGTATTTATAACGGGCGTAGGCTATGCTGCGGTAAAAAGAGGAAAAATCAGCGTATTATGTTTGAGGCGCTGCCGGTCCATACGATGTCGTCTCCGAGGGCTGTGAACGAGTAGAGCGCATGCCTTATTGTTGCGGGGTATTTGAAGGTCGCTGAGGTTGGCGAAATGCCGGTGAACTCGGTTCCCCTATAAGAAAGGTAGCCGGCTTCTTTTGTTGCAAACGCATCGGGATTTCCCCCTAGGCTATAACCTATTTTGTCGACTGCGGCCAAACCCATTGAATTGACCAGTTGCCGCAATGCAGTATCATATAGGAGGTTATAGTGCCAATTTACCGCCTTGTATGCGATTGCGCCCGAATTATCTTCCGTCAGTTCCGGGATGGAAATAATTACCCTGTCTGCAGGTATGCCTCCCGAAGGTGTTTCGAAAGTAAGCACCGATGCCTCGCCCGAAGAATAATAGTAGGACACAGTTTCCTGACCGCCATCATAGTAAAATCCATCAGCGCCAAGGTAATATATGGACTTCTGAACCGGATAACTGACACAGCCGCCTCCGATACCGGCATAGGTGCAATCGGTCCTCACTGCCTTCAACGCAACATAAATGTCAGGCACGCTTCGAGAGCCGAACTGGAATGCATTTGATCTTCCGGATACCACCGCGAGGATATCTCCAGTGACCGTACTTGTAGAATTGGTTCCATTAGGGGCTAAATTCAGCGAAAAGCCCTTGTAAACGGCTAAGGATAGCAAATCATAATTCTGACTTTCTACCCCATTATTGCTGAACTCGAATCCCACAGGGTACTTGATGATGTTGATTCCCTCGCCGGAGTTCAGCGTCTGCGTAATCGGGGTCTTGTATGTCTGGTCGAGGTCGTTGTAGATTTGGATTCTTTTGAGGCCAAGGGACATCAGCTCATATGCCCCATAATAGGCGGAGGAGGCGATATCGACCTTCCAGAACTTTGCAGCTTGTGCCTGGCCGGCGATCTGAATCTCCTGTCCTTGCGTTAGGAACATTGTCTTGCCGTCCTCGCGAACAAGCTTGAGGTAATATATCGATGCGTTGGATTCGTTCGTATAAGAATAATCGCGCACATACCACGAGGAACCCAGCAGCCATAGCTTGATGTTTGAATTCTTGAGCATCTTGTTTGACGGGCAGCTTGCAATCGGAACCGACGCATCGAGGCAAAGCGGAAGCACATCTACGAAGGCAACTTCATAACCGGTCTTGGCATATTTTGCCTGAATTGCCTTTGCGGTTTCGTCATATGAGGTGTAAGCGAAAAGGTAGGCATTTTGCTTTTCCTGGACGGAGATGCCGCCGGACGAGTAAATCACCCCGTTGTTTGGAAGTGAGAATACCTGCGTGTTTTCCGCTGTGATCATTTTAGGCCCGGCAGTTGGGGAGAATGAGGAGGTTGTCGAGCCGAACCTTGATGCGCCCGCAGTGTAACGAATGCTGTCGTGCTGGTAATCGAGGTCGTCCTCAATGTAGGTTCTCATCTGATGCGGTGATGGTGAAATGCAGCTTCCTCCGGTTGCGCATATTTGGCCAGTGGAGCAGCCGCACTTGATGCAATCATTGACCAGGCCGCCGGACCTAAGGCAAACCTTGGGCTTTACTCGTGAGCACTGGTTTGCAAGCGTTCCATCCGAGCACATGAAATATTGGGATGTTGGAATGGCGGTGGCTTGGAACTGGGAAATTGCCCCTCCGATTGGGGTTTTTCCGAAATTGAACGGCTTCATGATCACAACGGCCATTAAAAAAGCGACGATAATCGCGGCAACCCAAAACCAGGTAGGAGCATCCTTCATCGAATCACCGGTAATTTTGATGTGGTGGCTGGGATATAAAGCTTCAGGTGGATTGGAAGGGGGCTTGGGACGTGGACAAGGGCGCGTGCTGCTTACCTGCTCAGGTAAAAGAGCCAGAAAGAATAAAGTATTACGCCGAGCAGGGCCCCGAATTGAATGATCCGAAGGAAATTGGCTGGCTTTGAATTTCCAAATGTGATGGGGCCGACCGTTGCATTACTGCTTTCGCCTTGTTTTGGGTTCTTTCCGTGCAGATACAACAGGAGGGCAAGGATGAGGATGCCTGCAAATATCAGGGTGATGCCGGCATATTGCAGGTTTTGGGCAAGCATATGCGTGGCTTAGGGGAATGGGGAATAAAAAATGCTCGGGGCAGGGGGCCGTTTATGGTGGCTGAATTGCTAGCCGAAGAGTGCAGTTCCTATCCGGATCATTGTGGCGCCCTCCTCGATCGCAACCCCAAAGTCCTGCGACATGCCCATGGAGAGCTCGGGCAGGGAAACGGAATGGGTTTGCTCCAGTTTGTCCCTAAGAGCCCTAAGTTTCCTGAAAATGGGGCGGGAATTTTTTGCATCATTGGAAATCGGCGCGATGGTCATCAAACCGCGAAGGGAAAGGCTACCCAATTGAAGCAGCCGGGGGAAAGCCTGCATCAATTCCCCCTCGGAAAAACCCGTTTTTGTTTTTTCGCCGGAGATGTTGACCTGCAACAATATATCCTGCCTTTTGTGAATTTTTTCAGCTTCCTTGCTTATTTTGGCGGCAAGGTCCAATGAGTCGATGGAATGGATGACATCGAACAGCTTGACCGCCTTCCTTGCCTTGTTCCCTTGCAGCCGTCCAACAAAATGCCAAGTGATGCCCCTATCCGAAAGGGTACGGATTTTCTCTTGCGCCTCCTGGATGCGGTTTTCGCCAAAATCGGAAATGCCGCAGGAGTAAGCCTCGAGAATTCTTGCAGCCGGCTTAGCCTTGCTGATTGCAACCATCCTGACGGATTGCGGGGTGCGGTGAGAAGCGATGCAGGCGTCATTGATTCTTTTGCTTAATTCGCGGGCGTTCTTTAAAATCATATGATGATGTGTGCAGACGCCTTTTTATCTGGTAGTCTCCGGAAGGGCGCCCTTGCCCAAATAAACATTTATATTCCGCCCCCAAGTAATGCTCGTATGGTCGCCGTAGAGAGCATCCCAATCATACAGATTGGCGTAATCGTACTTTCCGCAATGTTGCTTGGGGTCATTTTCTCGAGGCTGGGCTTTTCCTCGGCTGTCGGATACATACTAGCCGGAATGCTGCTTGGCCCCCTGGGCGTGAATTACCTTTCGGAGCAGGGGGTTGGTATCGGGGTGGCTACTGTTTTCGGAGAGCTTGGGGTAATGATGCTGCTGTTCTATTTGGGTTTGGAGCTGAATATCAAGCGGTTCAAGGAGACGGGGGCCGTTGCGACTGTCCTTGCGTTCGTGGAGATGCTCTGTGCTTTCGTGGTTGGCTACTTTGTCGCAAAATATTTCGGGTTTTCGGATCTCGAGGCAATAGTCATCGGGAGCATGCTCACCGCGACATCGACGGTCATAACCTCCAAGTTCATCATCGAGAAGGGGATGATCGAAACAACCGAGTCGCGCATTGTGATTTCCATCCTGATCCTGGAGGATTTCCTGGCAATCCTCCTTCTGGTCTTCGTTTCGAGCCTTGTTGAGCAGAAATCGCTCAATCTGCTGGTCGTGAATGCGGTCTTCTTCGTCATAGCGATGTTCTTCATTGTAAGCAAGGTCTCGAAGCACGTGCTGAATCTTCTTAGCAGCATGGGGTATGAGGACCAGATGTGGCTGTACGGAATTGGCGTATTCATAACGGTGGCGTATTTCGGTAACAGCTTCCTGGACCTTTCGCCGGCTCTTGGCGCATATTTCGCGGGTTTTGCGCTCTCGGAAAGCGCGTATGGCGACCGGATAAAAAAGGAGCTTGGGATGTTCAGGGAATTCTTCGTGCTGTTCTTCTTCGTCAGTTTCGGCGCAACTGCAACTTTCCCATCCTCCAATATCATATACGTGATGCTTTTCGTGCTAGTAATAGGCTACGCGCTTGCGAAGCTGCTTTCAGAGGTGATATTCGGAACCGCGCTAGGGCTCGAGCTGCGCTCAGCTGTGACAGGAGGGCTTCTGATGGGAAGCGTTGGGGAGTTTGCTCTGATCATTGCAACCGCGCTCCAGCCCCTGCACCTCCCAAACGGGGCGGACATATTGTCGCTCGCATTCCTACTCACTATCGTAACCACGGTTTCAATGCCCCTCCTATTCTCCCAACGGGAGGGGATAGGCAACGCAATTGAGCGGGCCTTTCCCGCAAAGCTTCGGAAAACCGCGCTCCTGCAAAGGCAAATCGGCGCTCTGGAAGAGCTGTTTTCGGACGTGCGCTTCCAGAACGAATACCTCATATCGCTAGGGCGCCTTTTCAAGAACCTGATCATTGCAGTCTCAATTGTATACCTCAGTTTCCTTGCAAACATCGAATTCGAGCTGCCCTTTGCACCATTCATCCCGCCCAAACTATCCGTCAGCCTGCTGATACTGCCCCTCATAATCTGGCCAATTTACAAATTCATAAACGAGCTCAAATTCATAACGAAGCGGACCACCAGCAGGATCCTGCTGCAGGCATTCCCCTCGAGGGATGGGAACGTGCTTGAGATCGAAAGGGAGGCGGGGGAGGTGTTTTCGGGAATATTCCTGGTTCTTATTGGCGTGCTTGTGACCACGTACATCTATTTCAATTCGGCGCCGGATTCAATGCCCCTTTTCCTGGTCATCCCAGCCACCTATACGCTCATTGCAATAATGTACCTGAGCAAATCGTTCTACGGGCTAATCGAGCAGTACGAGCAGCTTGAGGAGGAGCTGGGGCAGATACCGGAGGGGACGCGAAGCATTGCAATAATGGAGATGAGCAAGGAGTTCAACGAGCACGCAAAGCTGTTCCGCGAGCTGCAGTCCGAGAGGGTGGAGGCAAAGGAGGCGATCCAGGACGCAATCCGGAACAACAACATTGGCCTTGCAAAGCAGGTGCTCTTCGGGTTCAAGCGGAGGGAGACGCGTGCGATGATCAACATATTCGACGTAAAGGTTTTGAAGAAATACCCAAAGCTGCGCAGCTTGCTAGGTAGCGACCTGCACAGGGCGCGTAAATTCGAGGCCGGGCTCAAGGAGGTCGATACGAAGGAGGCGTTCATCAGGTACATGCAAGATCACCTTCGGCCGGCGCTCTATGAGCGCGGGCTTGGAAAAATGGGGAAGGCGAATAAAAAGGGGAAATGAGGGAAAAACAATGCAAGCCGGCTGGAAAATGCATTTGAATGCGGGAAAGGGGAGGGCAAGCTTTGCAAATTTGGAAGTGAGCGCAGGAGTTGATTGCATTCGATGGATGAGATGATCGCAAAATATCCCTTCAGCGAGAGGGCAAAGGAGTTCCTTGCAAGGGAAAACATCCTTGCAGTCAGCGATGCGGAGCTGGATGCGGGAAGGGAGCGCGTCCTGCGCGGGCTTGGCAATGCTCCTTGGAGGCACGACAACGATCCAAGGAAGGAAATCATAAGCTATGTGCTTGCAAGGATCCTTGTAAGCGCAATTGGTTCGAATGCGATCAGCCTTAGGTTCGCGAGCTACGAGGCAAGGAATTCGGCTGAATTGCTAGGGAAGGCGGAGGAAACGGAATTGGCAGCAATTGCCGGCGAATTCTTCCCTTCGCTTGAACTGCAAGGCGCGTCCGAGGCAAGAATGGATGTATCCGACTATCTTAAATTCGGAATCGACCTCCCAAACCAGGGTATAAAGGCAGGAAGGGTGCATCTGGGAAAGCGCGCCTTCCTGGCACTTCTTCGCAGGGCAATTGAGCTTAAGATAATGGACATATCCTTCGACCCGAAAACGCTGCCAAGCAACATCAGGAAGAAGGCCGGGGAGCTTTCGGCCGATGCGCAAAAATACATGGAGGAAATGGAATTGCCAAGGGCCGCATTCTCCGGCAAATACCTGAGCCTTAAGGCGATGAGGCGCATACTCGAGGGGCTACCGGAAGGGAAGAGATACTACGGCTCAATGACGCTAGCAATCGCGTGCCTCAAGGACGGCCTTGGGAAGGGGGAGGCGGAACAGTTGATGGTGACATATGCCAGGAACTGCGGCAGGAGCACGCACGCATATACGGAAAAGGAGGCGCTTGCGTCCCTCGAATGGGTATATAAGCATCCCACAATCAATTTTTCAATGAAGACCCTAAAGGAGCAGGGATTGGTGGATGCAGCAACGCTAAGGGAAACCGAGGAGCAATATGCAAAAATGGCTTTCGCATCTACCGGGCGAAGGCGTATGGGAAAAGTTAAATACTCGAACTTAGGGAAAATCTAGCACTTCGCAAGGATTGGGGCAATAATTCATGAAAGGTGGAAAAAATGGCAGAAGATGAATTGAGGAACGAAATTATGGAATACCAGAACCTGCAGCAGCAGATCCAGCTAATCTCGATGCAGAAACAACAGATGCAAATGCAGCTCTCGGAAATAGATAAGGCGATCGAAGAGCTTGGGAAAACTGGCGAAAAGCAGCAGGTATACAGGCTGGTTGGCGGGGTGTTCATCCCAAAGGAACCGCACGCATTGAAGAAGGAGCTTGCCGAGGAGAAGGAGGCAATCGAACTTCGGAAAAGCGGGATCCTAAAGCAGGAGGGGAAGATCACCGAAAGGTTCATGGCACTACGGAAGAAGCTCGAAGCAGCGCAGAAGGCAAGCGGCGCCGAGTAACGCCCGACTTATATCGGCACGTTAAAGGGGAAGGCTTAAATATTCCGGTTTTCCGAAGTATACCGCACTCGAATTGAGAATTAGTGGGAAGAGATCGAAAAGGCGCAAAGACTTCCTGATTGATTTGCCTCCTTTGGGTTGACGCCTTTTCTCTCGTACCACTTAAAACAACACCTCAAGTTTCACCTGCAAGGCGGGGAGCCCTATACATCCATCGCTGGCTTGCTTGGAAAAATCAAAGCATCAATAATATCCCGACCTGCTGATCGAAGCGCGCAATTCCCTGCGCCTCCTTAGCGAGCTTTGCAGCCGGATGGGCCGAATCTCCCGCAGACTAGGTGCCTGCTCTTTCTGACGCGTTGCCACTTCAAACCCCAGCATCTGGTTTATCCTTCTTGATATCAACTTGTTCACCCCCTTGTTTACACTAATCAATCACTTCAACCGCAATTTCGAAAACCTCAAACCCGGATATGCGGGCAGAAGGGGAACAACAAAACAACGGAATTGCCTCCTTTAGGTTGTGTTCCCTCTTCAATGCCCAGCATCTTTTCCACATCACCTCGAATTGAGCGGGCCTTTCTTCGCCAATGGCGCCTTGGGGGCAGAAGGCCCTTTTTTCCCAAATATACGGGAAAAAAGAGGAAGTAAGGAAATGGCCGGCGCTGTTGCTTGAATTCCAAACGAGTCCGCGCCGAAGCAGCAGGAAAGCGCATCATCCTCCGTTATCAATTAAAAGAGGTGAGGCGCGCGATAGTGCAGGTTGCCTTCGGGTGCAAATCAGTATGAAGCAACGCTTGTTCCATCGCCATCAATATTAGGATGCGGTGAAAGCATAAATACGTTGCGTTTAGGGGGAATTTTTTTTATGAATGTGCTGCCGGATTGCAAATCCGTGCGCTTTGCCGATGCGGCCAGCTTGGGATTCTCACCTGACAGAGCGCCTGATCTCGTTTAGCTGTATTGCCCACCAGAATGGCAAAAGCGCGAGCAATGCAATCAACTCATACATACGGACCACCTGGTATTGAAAAAATACCGCAACATAAATAGCTTTTGTTTAAGGAAAAAAAAATAGTGAAAAAAGGAACTGGGATTCGAACGGCGCGGAATTGGCCCAAACGGATTTCACATAGTGACGAAGTTGATTGGAAAAAGAAAGGGATTTAAAGTTGAACAATCAGTTGTTCGAAAAAAGAAAAAAAAGGGGCATTGCAAATGGCAGGACCTGGATTGTCGGCACGGGCGCTCATACTGGGAGGAACGCTTTCCATATTGGTTGCTGCATACAGCGCATTTGCCGGCCTTAAGGTAGGTGGCGTGTATTGGCCGATTGTCACGACATCGCTCATCTCGCTCGTGGCTCTCTCACTTCTTGGTAAGACAAGCAAGAATGAAATAAACATAATGCAGACAGCCGGAAGCTCGGGCGGGCTGCTTGCTGCAGGGATCATCTTCACCCTCCCGGCTGCGATGATGCTTGGATCGGGTTTTTCCTTGCTAGAAATATTCCTCATCTCCCTCGTCGGAGGGATCCTGGGAATCGCCTTTTCCTATCCCTTGAGGAAACAACTAATAGAGAGGGAAAAGCTGCCCTGCGCGGACGGCGTTGCTGCGGCTGCGCTCATTGAAAGCGGGGATAAAGGCGGAAGGAAGGCGCATACACTGGTCTATTCGCTCGGGCTGGGTTCGTGTTTCTCAATTGCACGGGATTGGATAGGCGCCATCCCCTCATTCGTCAATCTGGAAAGCCTCGGGATGGGCATTGGCAGGTACGCCTCGCTTGGAAGTTCGGTTTCCCTAATCCCCCTCGCAGGCGGGTTCCTTATTGGGTTTCGGTTTGCACTTGCGTGGTTCCTTGGTGCGGCATTCACGAATTTCATCCTGTTCCCATACCTTATCCTAAATGGCTTGCTTGGCGGGAAGGCGCAGATATTGTCGGAAATAGCAAGGCCGCTTGGCGTTGGCATCGTGCTGGGCGCCGCGGTCGTTTATTTCATCCTCAAGGCGCTGCCCTCGTTGGGAAGGATGTGGGAGGATTGGCGGCAAGCAAAGTTCAATAGGCTAATGGGAGCTGCAATAATCCTTTGCGCAGGTGCGCTTACAATAATCGCGGACGTCAGCCTTCCGCTTTCGCTCCTTATGATTGCAGGCGCATTTTCAATGTCATATGTCGCAGCGCGCTCAACAGCTGAAATGAACGTCGACCCGATGGAAATATTCGCAATGCTAATCGTCCTGCTAGCGAAGCTTATGGGTTTTGGGGCGCTGCCGCTAATTGTGCTTGCAGCAGTCGTAACCATTGCCGCGGGGATGGCCGGCGACATGATGCAGGACCTGAAAGCAGGGCAACTGCTCGGAACGAGGCTGGAGGACCAGTTCGTTGCGCAGATGGTTGGGATGATTGCAGCCGCATTCGCAATAGGGCTGGTGCTCCTTTCATTGCAGGCGGAAATCGGAAGCGTTGATTTTCCGGCCCCACAAGCGCAGGCCGTGAAGGAATTGGTGCAGTATGGCGGGATTTCCGAGATGCTAAAATACGGGCTCGCAATAGGCGCAGTAATGACGGCACTGCTCGTGCGCTTCAGGCCGGGGGTGGCAATTGCGCCGGTTGCTTTCGGAATTGGGATGTACGTCCCAATCGAACTTTCCCTTCCATTGTTCGCGGGAGGATGCATCCGCCTGTATGCGGAAAGGGGGAAAATTGCGGAAAAGGCGCGTATCGTTGCCGCAGGCGCAATCGCAGGCGAGGGGCTGATGGGCGTGGCATTCGCATTGGCGGGCTTCTTTTGGGCGGCGCTGAAATTTGCGGGGTAAATGGGTCATTTTTGCTTCTTGAGCTTGCTTAGCACTTCGCGTTGCCTGCTCGAAAGCTTCTTTCCGACAATTGGCGCAACGAGCAGCCTAAGCCTGCCTGCAGGTTTCCTCGTAACGGCCATATGTACCGAAAGGACAACCACGACGGAAAATAAAAAGGGCATCGGTACCATATTATCGGAACGGTTGGTGTGCATTAAGTGGGAATGGAAATCGTTTGGTTTTGGATCGGATATGCTGGCACATAAGTTTTTGCGGGGGATCGCATGATAGGCATTGATTTTGGAGCATCGTTTGTGGATGTAGCGGTGATGGATGGAAGGAGGCTGGAGAGGGCATATTCGATTCCGCAGGCCGAATTTTCTTATGAAATCCTCCGCAACATCATCCGGCGGGAAATGGAAGGCAGGGAAGGGAAGGGAGGAAAAATCAGGGGCATCTCATTGACGGGCGTACGCAATTCACAGGTTGCAGCAGTTGGGAAGCGGAATGCGCAACTTAGGGAATTGGGCAGGCGGATTAGGATTGCAAGGGTTGGCGAAATTGCCGCAATAGCGGAAGGTGCAAGGTTCCTTTCCGGCAAGGACCAATTCGTCGTTGTGAATGCCGGCACGGGCACCCCGTTTGTGTTCGTGGATGGGATGCACATCGAACATTTGGCCGGCACGGGAATTGGCGGCGGGACGCTAGAGGGGCTCGCGTGGCTCCTTCTGAATGCCAAGGTGACCGAGCTGGAAGGGATTGCAAAAAACGGGAGCCACGGCCTGGACCTGACCATTTTCGATCTGGTGGGAAAGGGGCTTGGGCGGCTTCCTGCTAGAACAACAGCAAGCAACTTCGGGAAGGCAAAAGGCGCGACTAAAATTAGGAATGAGGATGTTGCGGCGAGTTTGCTCAAAATGGTCGGGGAGATCCTTGGCGTGATGGGCGTGCTTGCAGCGAGGGGGAGAAAATGCGACCAAATAGTTTTTACCGGAAGAGTGATCGATGAAAATAAAACAATCAGGGAAAGGGCAAAAGCTGCCGTGAAATTGTTTGGCGGAAAGGCGGCATTCCCTAAGAATGCAAAATATTGCACGGCAATTGGCGCCGCATTGATTGCAAAAGGTTAGCGCTTCTTCTTGCCCGCTTCCTTCACCGCTTTTACCATGTCCCGGATCTTTTTCCGGACGTCGCCCTCCTCGAAAGCGGTGCCGATTTGGATGCCATCGGCGCCTGCCTCGATGATGCCCTTGGCCTGCTCGGAGGAGCGTATCCCCCCTGCTGTAAAATAGAAGAGTTCCTTTGCGCACGCCTTGGAAACCGCGGCGATCATTTCCTTGGGGGCGGGCTCCGGCGCGCCGCTGCCAACATCGGTTATGACGACGTGGGAGCCGGAATACTTTGCGGCAAGAGCGCACGCATAAGCAAGGTCCGCACGGTCGCGCGGGACAAGGTTCGCATTCCCAATCCAGCCAACGGCCCTGCCGGGTTCGATTACCACGTAGGCTGTTGGTATTGCCTCGATCCTCATCCTTGCTACAACTGGCGCAGCTTGTATTTGCGCTGTTGAAAGCCAGTATGCATCTCGGCTGTTTAGCATGTGCATGAAATATACTGCATCCGCATAGTCCGTCAGGCCTGAAATGTTGCCCGGGAAGAGAACCACAGGAACGCTGACCTCCTCCTTGATCATCTTCACGGTCTCATCCAGATGCGCGCCCTGCGCGCCAAGGGAGCCGCCAATTAGGATCACGTCCGCACCTTCCTCGTACGAGGCCTTCGCGATTGCCGCGCCCCTCTCAAGGTAGCTCTTGTCGGGATCTATCAGGGAAAAAAGCATCGCGCCTTCGGAATCAATCTTTTCACGGTAGTACTTTTCGACTTTTCCTTCCTTCATGAGAATCACACTTGCTCTTTAAGGCTGGGAAGGAATAAAAATCAGACCCCTGTGGCATGAAGAAGGGGAGGATTTAGGCAGATGGAATGAAGAGGCATTTGATTGATTGCTAACGGATTGCCTTGTCGGATACGTTTTGCCTACGTTTGAGCCTGCCAAACATTTTCTTTATTTTGACGTTGTGCGAGCCTTCCCAGTAGATTTTCTTGCATCTGCGGCATTGCAGGAATTTTTTTGCGTTCTTGAAGGATTTGGAGGGCACGCGGGATTTGATTGACTTTTTTTTAACCCGCACCAATTTCCCGTTGCAGATGGGGCAGATCGATTCCGAAGGGACGGTCTTGATGGTTTTGAGGGAGATGTTGAATTCGTTGCAGACTTCGGTTATTTGGCCTTCAAGCCTTACGCTCTTAATCAGATATGCCAAACAATAATTGCCAGCCTTCTGGAACATTTCCTTATCGCGTGTGAGCAGAACGAGCCGATTTTCCAAGCAATGGCGGATGAGGTCGTCATCGTCCCCGGAAACGGGAGCAGCCACCGAAATGCCAAGCATCCTAAGCCATCTTGCTAGGCGCGAAAGCATCGCATCTGCAAGGAACCTTTGGAAAGACATATGGCAATGATGCGCCCCCCGGTTAATTTGGGTTTCGAATGGAGTGAATCCGGATGCCAGTTAAAGACCCTTGCCCAAAAATAATCGGCCGGGAACTAACATTATAAAGCACGGAAGTTTAATGCAAATATGCCTCCGTCAAAGCCCAAGCAAAAGCAGGAGAAGGGAATTGCATCCATCGACTCATTGTATAATCCGGAGGAGCAGGCAGGTGAAAAGCCCGAGGCGCCAAGGTATGCAACCTTCAAAGGCATCACCCGGTCTTTTTCAAAGACGTTCGCTCAGTACGGTGCGGGCCAGAAATTCACTCCCGAGGAGGCCGAGGTCTTCGCATTCCTCGATCTCGAGATAAGCGCGGAGGAGTACTATGCTGCAAGCCGCGGAGTGTTCATTTTCGGGATGTTATTAGGGCTCGCTGCGGGCGCAATCGCATACATTTCACTTATTGGAATCCTTGGAATGCAAAACACGCTTCTTGTTTCGCTAATGGCAATAATGGCTCCGCTGGCACTTGGGCTGTACTATAAAAAATATCCCCAGATGGCTGCGGACAAGGAGAAACTGCTCGCGCTTGCGTACGTGCCGGAAATCGTGAATTACCTTGTTATGAGCCTTCGGCTAAACCCCAATTTGGAGAAGGCGGTTGAATTTGCTGCATCGCACGGAAGGGGAAGGATTTCGGATGAGCTGAAAAAAATCATCTGGTTTGTCCAGATCGGAAAATACTCGAGCGTTGAGGAGGCGCTCGATGACCTGGCGTATAGGTGGGGGCCTTATAGCGAGGATTTCAAGCAGTCGCTAATGACGATACGCGCATCCGTGCTCGAAGCGGACAAGGCAAGGAGGCAGGAATACCTGGAGAAGGCTCTTGCGGACGTGCTGGAAGGAAGCAAGGAGAAGATGGATTTGTATGCAAGGGGGCTACACCAGCCGACGGTTTTCCTCTACTACTTTGGGATAATGCTGCCATTGATGCTAGCAATAGTGCTTCCAATAGGCGCCGCATTCATTAAGGATGCGGAATTCGCTAAGGCGGAATATGTTTTTGTCATCTATTGCATCCTGCTTCCGGCAGGAGTGTACATTTATGGGAATTCGATTTTGTCCGGAAGGCCGCCCACGTACGTCCCGCCAAGCATTCCCGAAAACCATCCGGGATTGCCAGGCAAGGGCCTTATGAGGGTTGGGGGAGTGCTTTTACCCTACACTGCAGTTGCAATCCTGCTGTTTTGCCTGATTGCAAGCGCAGGGTTCTTTGCGGATTATGCGCAGGAATCCGCAATCCCTCCCTACGATAGGGAGGAGGCACTCAAACTCATTCCAAACGTCTTGTTGTTCGGATACTCCATTAGGGTGTTTGGAATATTCGGGGTGCTGCTTGGTACAAGCGTTGGGATAAGCGTCTACCTTTATGGGAAGTACAGCGCACGCAAGAAGGCGCAAGACGACATAAGGGATATGGAAAACGAGTTCAAGGATGCACTTTACGTGCTGGCCTCGAGGCTCGGCGAGAATAGGCCAATGGAGGAGGCGATGCGCCAGGCGCTTGAGTTCCTTCCGAAGAGCAAGGTTGCTACAAGGGTTTTCAAGACGGTATTGGAGAACATTACGATGCTTGGGATGACCGTCGAGGCGGCCGTATTTGACGGCGTTTACGGCGCCTTGAAGAATACGCCATCCCAAACGCTAAGGTCGGGGATGAGAATAATGGTGGATTCGATGGAAATTGGGGTAAATGTCGCCGCAAAATCCCTCATTTCGCTTTCGATGCAGCTTAGGAATTCGCACAAGATAGATGAGATGCTAAAAAGGCTGCTAAGCGACATCACGGTGCTTCTTAGCACAATGGCAATATTCGTAGCGCCAATAGTGCTTGCAGTCGTAAGCTCATTGCAGACGGTGATCATCAACTCGCTTTCGGGCCTTGGCGAGCAGCAATCATTCAGCACTCCTTCTGCGGGAAGCACGGGTATGCCAATAGATGCGGGCGGGCTAACGACGCTCTTTGGCTCGAATAACATTGCAAAGGCGAGCGCAACACCTGGCGAATTCCTGGTGATAATGGGAGTTTACGTGATTGAAATCGTCTTCCTGCTGGTGTATTTCAACTCCCAGATTGAAGATAGCAACAACAAACTCCACACATATACGGCAATTGCAAAGGCGCTGCCAATTGCCACGGTGGTTTTTTGCGCGGTCGCATATTTCACGGGCCAGACGCTAGCTGGAATTGGGGGTTGAATGTTTGAGAGGGAGGCTGGTTGGGGAGGGGGGAAATTCCAAAACGGAGGCAGTTTTTCATTGCTAGGGCTAAATCCCCAATCGGAATAATTACCTAAAAAAATCAGCGCTTCTTTGGCTCTTCCTCCGCTGCACCCTGGCCCACAGGGATCTCGACGAAGCGGACGTTGTCCTCGTCAATTGTATAGATCACGCGGATGACGCCGGAAACCATCTGGTTGTCGTTGAGCTTATCCATGAATGCAAGTGTCGTGTCCTCCTTCACGCCAACAGCGCCTTCGAATACCGCATCAACCGGGTTGAAACCAGCCTTCTTGAGTGCCTCGATTACCTTCAGTACTTCGTCCTTGATTTTCATACAAACCACCTAGTAAATAGAAAAATACGGAAGGTTTATCCTGGGAGGGTTTAAAATTGTTGGGTTATGCTGGGCGGACAAAATCGCAAATCAGAATCTTAATTGATGACCTTGATGATGATTTCCCCAAACAACCTATCCTGCCACGCGAACATCTTCTCTTCCTGGATTAGGTGCAGCACCGGGGGCAGGTGCCTGCTTATCATATGCGCCTTGCTCTCGCCATGGCCGTTGAACGACTTCAGGAGCTCCGAGAAAACGACCAAATTTTCCTTGTCCTTCATCTCCGCCGCCTTGGCATATACCCTATGCATCTGCTCGTTGATGCTCTCCTGCGGGAGCTCTATGTGCAAAGGCTCGAATTGCACTTTCCTTTCCGGGATACGGGGCTCATAGCCCATTATCTCTTCAACGGCTTCGATAAGTTCGTTTAACGTTATGGTCCGGGCCCGGGGCATGTTTGGGAGCAGCATGAGCTCTGGAATTTGCTCATCAAGCATCGGGCGCAGCAAGGGCTCCTCTTCCGGCTCGGGTTCTTCGAGCTGCAATGCCTGCGCCTTGTAGTGCAGCAGCAAGGCGGATGCAAGGATCACGTTCGCGGGCACGCGCAGGTCCATTGCCTGCATCTCGCGCACCTTAACCAGGTATGCATCAGCAAGCTTCACCAAATCGATTTCCCAAGGGTTCATCTGCTGCGTGCCCATCGAATCCATTAGCACTTCCCTCCAGGAGGGCTCCTTCACTAGTTCTACGAGCTCAAGCTGTTGCATGATTTCCACGATGGGTTTTTGGAAGAATAAGAGGGGCGAAGTAGTATTTATTACTTCTTATGCCAAGTTTCCCGCGGAGTGCTGACAAATAACGTAAAAATGAGGCGGCGGCTCCCGATACTCGTTTTTTCCCCTACTTCTTCTCCTCCGCCTTCCTTAGAAGCGCCTTGCCGTGCTCAATTCTCTTCTTAAGGTTGGATTGGAATTCCTCAAAATCCTCCTTCTTTAGAAGCTTGGTCATGAAATAGTTGGTGAAGTGCTGCGCAACGCTGCTCGCATTAAGCAGGGCATTTTGCATCTGCTCCTGGTTGAGTTTTAGTTCCTTTGGCTGCAGCACCTCGATTGCAACGGGCCCGTATTTGAGGCATACGCCAATTGCAATGTCAAAATTGGAGAAAAGGGCCTTCACTTCGGTGTAGGTGCTATAGCCCTTGCCCTTCTCGTCTGTTGTTTCAAGCACCTCCTCGATTTCGGCCCGGCAGTACATCACGCCCTTCTCATTGTTGATCCTTCCAACAAGCTCAACGAGGGATGCCCTCACGGTTTCCTTCTCCCTTCCGAAGGAATCGAAATGCAGAAGGGCCAGTATGGCGCCGTACTTCCCGGCCTTCTCAAAAAGCGCCTCCAGCTCCTTTTCGGTGAATTCCTTTTTTTGTTCTGGCATAAATAAAACCCGAATATTAGGGATGCAACCTGCTGATCTTGGCCCGAATTCATTAACGTAGAAATTAGCAAGAATAAGTATAAAAACCACGGGAAAAGCAAGGGAACATCAGAGCTTTCTTGTAAAGCCGCCCTCGACCACGTACTTCGACTTGCATTGGGGGCAGAAGAATTGGCCGCCGTCGTTGATTAGCCGAATCCCGTACCCGTAATTGGAGTAGCAATGCCTGCAGTTCTTGACCAGATCGTCGCCAACAACGGTCATAAAAAATCACCTGTGAATGGGCTCAGCTATTTTGCGGCATTTGGTATTTAAATGTTCTTAAGGGCAAAAAAAAACACCAAGGGTTGAGGGGGTTGCCAACACCAAATACAATTGGTAGCCTCATCTTTTTTCAAGAACCGCCTTGTTCACGACATTTTGGGGCGCCCTGCCTTGGAAGAAATCGATTATGGACTGCACCGCCATTTCGGCCATCCTATTTCGCGTATCAACTGAAGCGCTTGCAATGTGCGGAAGGACGATCACGTTCTGCAGGGGGATTAACTCAACTGGGCTGCGGGGCTCGTCCTCATAAACATCAAGCGCAGCTGCAAATATCTTGCGCTGCTTTAGCGCTTTTGCTAGAGCTACCTGGTCGACCACCGCTCCCCTGGAAGTATTGACAAGAACCGCGCTCTTCTTCATCGCATCGAACTGTTTTTCTCCGAACATGTAGCGCGTCTTTGGCGTCAGGGGCACGTGGATTGAGATGAAGTCGGATTCCTTCACGAGGGAATCGAAATCCGCGAATCTCGCATCGAATTGCTTGTTGAACTCAAAATCCTCCTGCGGGTCGTTGTAGATAACCTTCATCCCAAAGCCCCTGCTCGCCCGTTTGGCAACGGCCTTCCCGATCCTTCCAAGGCCGACGATCCCAAGGGTCTTCCCATAAACATCCTGGCCTAGCATCATGGAAGGCCCCCAGCCATCATACTTGCATTCGCGCGTGAATTTATCCGCTTCCACGATCCTTCGCGATGCGGCAATCATCATCCCCATTGCAAGGTCTGCGGTGGTCTCCGTAAGCACGCCGGGAGTGTTTGTGACAAGGATCTTGCGCTTGCTGGCTGCCTCGACGTCGATGTTGTCGAACCCGACGGCATAATTGGAAATTATCCTAAGGCCGCGGCTGCAGTCCATCACTTCGGAATCGATCTTGTCCGTCAGGAGGCATAGTAGCGCATCCTTTCCCTTGACGCCTCCTAAAACTTCATCCCTTGTTGCAAGGCGATCCTCCTCTTGCATCTCAACTTCGAAATGCTTCCGAAGGTCGTTTAGGGCATTTCCGGGCAGCGGCCGCGTAACAAAAACCTTGGGCTTCCCCATAATGATCACCATAATGTCGGGCTTGTAATACTCGATCTGAATTATTTAATACCCTTTCCATGATTTGGAAAATTCGGCATTTGTGGAAATTGAAGGCAATGCCAAAAAAGGCTCATTTCCGCTTCATCTTGAGCACTTCCCTTGCCTTCGCGGCGATGTCTGCGCTTTTCAATCCGAATTTTACAAGCAGGTCATCCGGCGGGCCGGATTCACCAAACCTATCCACTACGCCAATGAATTTCATCGGCACCGGGTAATTTTCCGCAAGCACTTCCGCAACCGCGCTACCCATTCCGCCCATCACCTGATGCTCTTCGGCAGTCACGATTGCGCCCGTTTCCCTGGCGCACCGGATAAGCAAATCCTTGTCGATGGGCTTGATTGTGTGCAAATTAACTACGCGTGCGGAAATTTTTTCAGCCTCAAGCTGCCTTGCTGCAACAAGCGCCTCATAAACCAATTGGCCGGTTGCAACTATTGTCAAATCCGTCCCTTCCCGAAAAACCTCCGCCTTCCCCAGCTTGAAGGGCGTCTCCTCGGTCGTAACAACCGGCACCTTGTCCCTGCTGAGGCGGATGTATGCAGGGCCCTTCAGTTCAGCCATTGCAATCGTGGCCTTCCTGGCCTCGATCCAATCGCAAGGCGAAAGAACCGTCATGAAGGGAAGGCAGCGCATTATTGCGATGTCCTCCAATGCCTGGTGGGTCGCGCCGTCTGGGCCTACGGAAACCCCCGCGTGCGCACCTATTATCTTCACGTTATTTTCCGAGTAGCAGATGCTCACCCTCACCTGGTCCCAATTCCTTCCGGGCGAGAAGACCGCATAGCTGGCGATGAAGGGGATCTTGCCCTCGGCAGCAAGGCCTGCGGCAACGCCGGCCATGTTCTGCTCGGATACGCCTATTTCGAAATACCTATCGGGAAATTTTTCCGAAAACCAGTTTACCCGCGTGGATTCAACGAGGTCGCAGCAGAGTGCAACCACATTCGGGTTCCTGGCACCAATTTCGGCAAGCCCCTTTCCCAGGCCATCCCTGCTTGGGACCTTCTCGACATTCCCGTATAAATTGCCAGCCAGTTTTACCGCCATCTCGATCATCCGTTTTCCTTCATCTGAAAATTTCAATCTCATTTAGCCATTTCAGGACACATCAAAAAGTTGCCTGCTTCGAATGTTTTTCAAACCAGCCCCTTCTCGATCCGTTCCCTTTCCG
The DNA here is from genome assembly GCA_041305345.1 of Microcaldota archaeon. Taxonomy (GTDB): domain Archaea; phylum Micrarchaeota; class Micrarchaeia; order Norongarragalinales; family SBBD01; genus JACRGC01. The sequence continues at coordinate 57,585 of JBFYLP010000001.1, forward strand.
CCTGCAGCTCACTTAGCGCAAGTTCCGCCTCCTGCGGATTTGGGGTTTTTCCGTGCCATTGGTATTTCCCATCCATGAATGAAACCCCCTTCCCGGGGGTCGTATTGAGCAGTATCATCGAAGGCTTGCTGGATTTTTTTGCACCATCAACAGCGCGGATGATTGCCAAGATGTCGTGGCCGTTCACGGATATGACGTTTAGGCCGAATGCCTCTAGTTTTGCAGAAAGGGGCTCGAGGGGAAGCACATCCTCGGTGCTGCCATCAATTTGTATGAAATTGCGGTCCATGAAGATGATTAGGTTGCTAAGCTTCATTTTTGCCGCGAACATCCACGCCTCCCACACCTGGCCCTCATTGTGCTCGCCATCGGAGGTAAGGCAATAAACGTAATGCGCCTTGCGGTCCATTTTCGCTGCAAGGGCCATCCCAACTGCAATGGAGGAGCCCTGGCCCAGGGGGCCTGAAGAGGCTTCTATTCCCGGAAGCGCCTTGTTATGCGGATGGCCGTGGAGACGCGTGCCAAGTTTCCGAAGGGTCATCAGTTCTTCCCTTGGGAAATAGCCCGCCTCGGCCATCGCGGCGTATTGCACGGGGACCACGTGGCCGCAGGAAAGAACGAACCTGTCGCGCATCTCCCATTTGGGATTTTTGGGGTCGTGGCAAAGGATGTTGAAATAGAGGGCTGAGAAGAAATCGGCAAGGTCCAAGGTGCCTGCTGAATGGCCGCTTTTGGCTTCGCAAAGCATCCTGATAAGGTCCTGCCTTATGGTGTTCGCCAAGAGCTTCAATTGTTTAGGCTCGCTTATTTTGCTAAAAGGCATCGTACCCCCCTAAGAAACAGATGGATAACTAATGGGAGGATGTTTTTTTAACCATTTCCCTGAAGGGGATTGGGAAAATGAACGCAGCCCTTTAGCAGGCGGGTGAACCGGCGGTATTTTTATCCCGGTTGGGAATAACACAGTTGGGAATGGCCATGGCTAGGTTCGTTTGCCTGATTTGCGGCATTGAGAAACCCATCCCCAAATGCTGCAATGACCAGGAAATGAAGCACAACGGATCCTACCTCGTGTGCCCTTTTTGCGGCGCCGTGCAGTATTTCCCCTTGCATTGCGGGAAGCTGATGAAGGTCAAGGAATGAGCATTATTTGCCAATGGTTAGGGGAGCTTTCTTTTCAGGTACTCCAGGGCGTACAATGCAACCTTGTAATGGAAGAAGTGCAGATCATATAGATCTTTAGACGCATTGGGGGTAAATTCCTTGTGAAAATACCCCTCAAATTCAGCTTTCATTTCTTGGGCGGTCTTTTTGGGAGGAAAGGCCCGCAATGCTTCCTCTTGGATGAAATTCTTGTGCTCTGGCATGTTTGGCCTTGAGAGAACAAAAACCGTATCGAATTTCCTTGCTAGTTCTTTGATTTGCCGTTTATCATAGTCCGCTATCGGCACCCCCCTTTCGGCAACAGTAATTCGCCCTGCCAGGTTGTTAACGGATAATAGGTGGGAAAAGATACGCGCGATAGACCCCGATGCCCTGCCTTCCACGCACGCAAATGCAACCTTGAGGGGCCTTTTCATTTTTTCTTCTTTGGCCATTTTCTCACTTCTTATTCTTCTCCAAGTCCCTGACAACTCCGGAGACTCCACCCATACAGTATGAAGCATTGCCTAAGGATGCCGCCCAGTTAATTATGCTTTGAACCGGGATACCCGGGTCGTTTATACCCCGTAAAGTACAATTTATTTTTTCATCCTCTCCCAATCTTCCGTGAATTTCTTCACGCCCGCATCCGTGAGGGGATGCTTGAACATCTGCCTTAGCACTGAAAAAGGAATGGTGGCGAAGTCCGCTCCGGCTTTTGCTGCTTCAACCACGTGAATTGGGTTGCGGATGCTTGCAGCAAGGACGTGCGTTTTGATCTGGTGCGTCCTATAGATTTCCACGATGTCGCGGACCAATGAAATGCCGTTTTCGCTGATGTCATCGAGCCTGCCAACAAAGGGGGAAACTAAAAATGCGCCTGCACGGGCTGCTAGAAGGGCTTGATTCGGGGTAAATACGAGGGTTACATTTACCCTTATTCCTTCCTTCGAAAGCTTGCTGCACGCCTTGATCCCTTCCTCGGTCATCGGAACCTTGATAACGACGTTTTTGTGCCATTTCGAATATTCCCTTCCTTCATCGAACATCTTTTCCGAAGAGGTTGAGAGCACTTCGGCAGAGATCGGGCCTTCAACAAGCGAGCAGATCTCAAGGATGGTTTGCTTGAAATCCTTTCCCTCCTTTGCCAGGAGCGAAGGGTTCGTGGTTACCCCGGAAAGCACGCCCCAGCTTGCTGCCTCCCTAACTTCCGTAAGGTTCGCAGTGTCAATCATTAGTTTCATTTCCATCACTTGTTCTTTTTTTATCAAAGGGATTTTTTATGGCTATGCATCAATGGAAATCGGGGTTGATGGTTCAACCATTAAGCTATATATCCGGGAAACGGGATTATTCAGAGTTCCATGAAGTGCCCGATGTTCCTAGGTTTCTTCAAGGAGATCTCGGAACTGAAGGAAAAAAAGGGGCCTAGGAAAAAGGGCAGGAAATGGAAAAGAGGGATGAATGCAAAGGCATAGGCCCATCAACGGGCTGGCAATTTAAGAGCCTTTTTAAATCTTTAAGGGATCGAATATATACTCTGTCTATATGTTTTCTTAGGGGGGGATGCGAATGGATGAAGCACATACCGAACACCACAGGAAGGACGGGAACGATGGGATGTATGCGATTGCAATCGCGGTAATAGTCTCAACGATAATATTGTCGGGGATTGTTGTTTATGCGGCAAATGGCGTGAATGCGAATTTGCAGCAGATAAGCACGAATGTCCAGAATTTGAAGCTTAGCGTTAACGTGCAAGGAGGATCGCAGCCAACCGCCACGGCAACGCCTACGGCAAACCCGACAACGCAGCCCGAACCCCAAATCGATATGGCCGCGCTTTCGGATGATGACCCGGCGCTTGGGCCGAAGGATGCGAAGGTTACGATCGTGGAATTCACTGACTTTGAGTGCCCCTATTGCGGCGCTGCTGCTGGAACGCATCAAGTGCTGATGGATAGGCTAAAGGCGCAGGACCCGACGTGGACGCCGGCTGATCCAAAGTTGATAGAGCTTGCAAAGGCCGGAAAGATCAGGTTCGTTGTAAGGGACTTCCCACTTACGCAGATACACCCCGATGCGCAGAAGGCTGCCGAGGCCTCGGAATGCGCGGACGAGCAGGGGAAATACTGGGAGATGCACGACAAGCTGTTTGCAAGCCAGAGCGCATTAAAGGTGGCGGACTTGAAGAAATACGCTGCGGACCTCAAGCTCGATACTGCAAAATTCAATGACTGCCTGGATAGCGGGAAGATGGCTGCGGAAGTGAACAAGGACCTGGGAGAAGGGGTTGCTGTTGGCGTGCAGGGGACGCCGGCATTCATCGTGAATGGCCAGTTAGTATCCGGGGCGGTTTCGGCTTCGGCATTCGAGCAGTTCATCAATGCGGCCGTATAAACGGCTAGATGACCAAATCAAGCAGCAGGGGGCCGACCAATAAGCTTTATATTTTTTTTTGAACAAACATAAATCCCGAAAACCTCTTTTCCGGATGGGGGCATAGCATTTAGGCTTACGTTACTGAATCTGATTCGTGCTCAATAAACAAATATTTGAAAAGGTGGTAAATTATGGCAAACGAAGGTAAGTTGCAAAATCAGCAGATAATGATTTTGCCTGAGGGAGCGCAGCGCATCCTTGGAAGGGACGCGCAGCGGACAAACATAGCCGTCGGGTATGCGGTCGCGCAGGCGGTAAAGAGCACTCTTGGCCCTAGGGGGATGGATAAAATGCTTGTGGATGACATGGGCGATATCGTCATCACTAACGATGGGGCGACCATATTGCAGGAAATGAACATTGAGCACCCTGCAGGGAAGATGATGGTCGAGATTGCAAAGACGCAAGACCAGGAGGTCGGGGATGGCACCACCACCGCGGTAGTGCTTGCGGGCGAACTGCTAAAGAAGAGCCTCGAGCTGCTAGACCAGAACATACACGCCTCCACGATAATTACGGGCTACAAGCAGGCTGCGGATAGGGCCCAGAAGCTGCTGCTTGAAATCGGCGAGAACGTGACCGTTAAGGACATCGCAACCCTCGAGAAGATAGGCACAGTAGCAATGGGAAGCAAGACAATAGGGGTTGGCGCAACGAAGAACCAGCTTGCGAAGCTCGTTGTTTCCGCAGTGACGCAGGTCGCGGAATTGAAGGATGGCAAGATGACGATAGATAAGGATTATGTGAAGATCGAAAAGAAGCAGGGAGGGGACGTCACGCAAACCACGATCATCAACGGAGTGCTGATCGACAAGGAAGTCGTGCACCCCGGAATGCCAAAGAAGATTGAGAATGGAAAGATTGCCCTTGTTGATGCGGCATTGGAAATCGAGAAGACAGAAACGGATGCAAGGATTTCAATCACATCCCCAAATCAGATGACCGCGTTCCTCGAGCAGGAGGAGAAGATGCTTCGGGACATGGTCGACAAGGTCGCAAAGAGCGGCTGCAACGTGCTCTTCTGCCAGAAGGGAATAGACGACGTAGCGCAGCATTACCTTTCAAAGAAGGGCATACTCGCTGCAAGGCGTGTTAAGAAATCGGACATGGAAAAGCTCGTCCGTGCAACCGGGGGAAGGATCACAACCACTCTGGACGACCTTAGCGAAAAGGACCTGGGCAAGGCGGGCCTTATCGAGGAGAGGAAGGTCGCCGGGGAGCACATGGTATTCGTGGAGAAGTGCAAGGAGCCCAAATCAGTGACGCTTTTTGTTAGGGGAGGCACGCAGCACGTCGTGGATGAGGCCGAAAGGGCGGTTGTGGATGCGATAGGCGCCGTAAGCTCGGCAATCGAGGAGGGGAAATACGTCACCGGCGGCGGAAGCACGGAGATGCAGCTTTCAATGCAGCTACGGAAGTACGCGGTGGAAGTTGGGGGAAGGGAGCAGCTTGCAATTACGGCATTTGCTGAGGCTCTCGAAGTGATCCCAAGGACGCTTGCGGAAAGCTGCGGAATGGATGCGATCGACACGCTAGTTGACCTTAGGAGCAGGCACGAGAAGATGGGAAAGCACCTGGGAGTTGACGTGTATGCAAGCAAGATTGCAGATATGAGGGGCCTATCCATCATCGAGCCCTCGAAAATCAAGAAGCAGGCGGTGCAGTCGGCAAGCGAAGTTGTCGAAATGATCCTTCGGATTGACGACATCATTGCCGGGAAGGGCAAGCCGATGATGCCGCCTGGAGGGCCGGGCGGGATGGGCGGCGGAATGGGCGACATGGACTGATTTTTTTATTTTTTTATACCAATAAGCGGGGGCTAGCGCAGCCCCTGAAAAGGGCCCTGCACGCAGCTGGGCTTGGCTGGGGGGGGTTTGCGCGGGAGCGCCCCTCCGATGGCAGCGGCACAACTGACTGCGCTGCCAGCTCTGGCTGCAGCTGCACATTTTCTTCTGGGAATCAATGCGCAAGGCGAAGCCATAAATATCGCCATAGTCAAAAGGAAACCATGGCTGCACTCACGGAACAGGTCGAGGAAATGAGCAAGGCCCTGCGCAATTTGGGCATGATTGGAAGGAAGGAGACGGAGGAAACACGGCATCATCACGCGCTGAATTACGGGGGCAAATCGCTGATTTTTGAAAAGAAGGACGTGGGAATGCTCCTTAAGGAAAATGGGAGAACCAAGGATGCAAGGATGCCGGTCCTTGTCGTTAAACCGGAAAAAATCCGGCATTTCAATGGGAAACCGGGGAAGGATCTTGACAGGCTTGCGAAGCTGTTTTCCGCAATCGACTTGGAAAACGAGGATGCCTATTACCGGGGGCTCGCGATCCTCTCAAAGGCGTATTTTTGCAACGCCACGAATAAACACATTAAGGAATTCGAAAAGGCGCTAAACGGACCGCTTAAAAAATACCGTTTCAAGCGGGTAAACTGGATGGCGATGCGGGACCGGCCCCCCAACTTCCTTCAAAACAGGTACCGGCTACTGGGAATGTACCAAATCATTGAGGCTATGGCAAAGCAGAGGGGCGCAACATTCATCAATCCGATAAAATGACCGGGCGCATGGGTAGGAACCCAAATCAACTCCCGGTTTCAAATACATCAACCCAACCTAATTATCGGGCTGCTCCCGGAATGGATGCATGGATAAGCTGCTTATCACATCGTTCATTGGAGCGGCCATAGGAATGCTTGGGCTGTTGGCAGTATCGAGGGGAATTGCATCCGAGGAGATTGGAATTGACGATATTTCCGAAAAGGATGTTGGAAGGTTCGTGCTCATCAGGGGAAGGGTGGCTGGGGCATCGGAGAGCAACGGCAATTATTTCCTTAGCATCTGCTCCAAAAAGTGCATAAGGCTGACGGTTTTTAGGGGAATTGCCCGGGAGATGTCGGAAACGGCAACGGATCTAAGCAAATTGAAGTGGGGTTGGAGGATATCCGCGGAAGGCGTCGTTTCGGAGTACAAGGGCGCACTGGGGCTCGAACTGCTTGAGCCAGGAGCGCTTCAGGTGGAGGCGAGATGATCCTCGAAGCGCTTGCAGGCTCCATCCTTGGGATAACGGGCGCATTGCCCTTCACCCACACCAACCTGGTGCTGCAATTCGTGCAGGGGATTTTGAAGGGCAGCCAACTAGCCATCTTCTCCGTTTCGCTTACGGTTTCGCACGCTTTCTTCGAGATTGGCCCGGCATTCGTGGTGTTTTCTTTTGGAGCAAGGTCCGGAGAGGCGCGCCACGCGCTTAAAAGCGCATTCCTCGCCCTGATCGCAAGCATCCTTTTGCTCCCTTTCTTTTGGTTTGCACTGCCCTTCCTCAAAACCCAGCTTGCGCAGACGTACAAATTCGTGCTGCTTGCATTGGTGATCACGCACCTTGTTGAGGCGAACGACTTTTGGGCAACGGCGAAGAATTTTGGAGTTTTCATCATTGCAGGATTGATGGGGATGGTGGTGTTGGGAGGAGCGGCGTTTCGTGAGCCGCTATTTCCGATGCTTTCGGGCTTCTTTGCGCTGCCCACTTTGCTATTAGGCAAGCAGGGGGATGACGCACCGAATTGCAAAAAAGTCGCAGGAAGCAGGAAGGTCGTAATATATTCCGTTTTTGCAAGCGCGCTTTCAACTCTGTTCCCTGCGCTCACCGTAGGCGTGCTGCTTGGGATATTGCTGCTAATAAGCAAATCCAGCCCGATGACTGCAGTTTCCTCCCTGATTGTCTCGAAAGCATTCTATGACATTGCGGCATCTGCAATCACAGGAAGCACAAGGAGCCTGGCTGCGGTGATCGTCCTTCCGTTTTCAGAAAATTTCGGAGCAGCAGGACTTATAATGATTGCATCAGCTGCACTTGTTGCGGGCTCATTTGCTCTTGGGTTGGCAATCGCCCTAAGGAAGCGGCTGGAAAACGCATACGAGAAGGCGCAGTCATTGGAAAACAGGCGGCCACTGTTGGCATTGCTGCTAATAGCCATAGCATTGGCTGGCGGGATTTGCGGCCTACTAATAGCAGCAACAGCTTGCCTTTTGGCAATTTGCGCAGCGCAATTGAAAGTTAGGCGGAGCTGCCTTATGGCGGCATTGCTCCTTCCGGCATTGGCGTATGCATTTGAATTGGAGGCGCATATTGGGCGCATGGCGATAGGGTAGCTAAGAAGCTTAGGTACAAGGTGGCAATTGGCCTTGAGGAAAGGATGGCCCGTCAAGCCATTTTCGATGCAATATTGGCGTGCTTGCCCTTTATCCTCGTGGCCTTTTCGCCAGGAGAGATTGAAATTTTTGCATTCTTGAAGCGGCTTTGGGCTTGAAGCTGCAGGGGCGCGCGGCTTAATAGCTCGTTTAGGAAGATGGCCAAGGCTGCAACTTCCGAATGGGGCTGGTTGGTTACTGCAACATTGAAGTCGGAAAGCTTGTAGACATCGGTTGGGACCTTCTGGGCGCCAATGATTACGATAATATGCTTCCTTTTTGCGATTTTTTGGATTTCTGGCAGTTTTTGGGCAAGGCTTTGGCCATACATTGTTAGGTGGATGAGCAAGGCGCCGGCTTTTTTCCGGAGGCGCAGCACCTTCTTCCAGTTGGGTTCGTGCCTAATTGGCAGCTTTCCTCCCCAATTCAGAGTTACTTTCCGCACTGTTTCGATTATTGCGGGGTCGTATTCGCCGCTTAGTATAAGCTCATCGGCAAGAAAGGCGCGTGCAACAAGGCAGCAATGGGTGGTAACGCGGATGTCCCGGTTTTTCCTGTGGCCTAAACGGAGAACCGTGATTTTCATGCCTGGAACCAGCTCAAAAAAGGAAGAGTTTAAAGAATTATTAAGGGATAGGGCAAAAAAGGGTTTGCGAAAGCAATTGGCAAGGGGGAAAGAAAGTTAAGGGGGAGAAGCGAAAACCAGCCTTTAGGAAATGTATGAAAATGGTGGAGAATAGGGGAATGAAACGAACGGGTCGCCTGAGAGAATCAGCATTGACCCCTTTCAGAGCCAAAGGGCGACCAGTTCAACCCACCTTCACAGAATCCGCAGAATTAAGAGGCGAAACTGGAATATATACCTTTGCATTAAGGTTAAGCACATCATAATGATGTGCGGGAAAGAGCCCACACACACCAACGCAACACGTGTCGCTAATTTCTGGTTACGTTGCGTATTGTGCCTACAATGTCGTTGGAGCTGTTTTCAATTGTGCTCCCCGAACCACCGAAAACCTTGTCCTTGACCAAATAGAAGACCACAATGACGATGAAGATGATCGCACCTATCAACATGATATATTCTATTGCGGTTTGTGCTTTCTGATCCATAATGTCACCAAGGTTGCGCTGATTAAAAAAATACGACGCCCGCAATTATAAACTTGCCTGATTTGCTTTTATGCCCGGACGATAGATTCTTCCCAACCAATTAGCCATCTCATTTCCTCTTTCTCAGAACCCTAACTTTTTTCCTATAACCCACGATAACGGCACTGACGTTCCTTGAGAAGAGGCCATTTCCAAGAATGCCCGGGATTGAGCCAAGCTCGCTTTCAAGCCTTGAAGGGCTTGGTATTTTCTTGAAATGCGCATCTGCTATGAAATTCCCATTTTCCGAAACGAACACATCGCCACTAGGCTTCCTTCTAAGCTCCAGCTTGGCACCAAACCGCTCCTTCAGCTCCCTTTCAACGAATGGAAGCGCAAAATGCAGCACCTCAAGCGGAACTGGCCCCGACAATTTCCCAACAAGCTTCGAATCATCAACGATCACTAAGAATTTCCGTGCAGAATAAGCAACAACCTTCTCCCTTAGGTGCGCGCCCCCTCCGCCCTTGATCAGATTCAGCCTTGGATCCACCCAATCCGCTCCATCCACCGCTAGGTCTATTGTTTTTACTTCGGAGGGCTCAAGAAGGGGAAGGCCCAACGAATATGCAAGCGCCTTGGAGGCTGTTGAAGTGGGAATGCAATTGAGCCTAAGGCCCTCCTCCTTCGCTTTTTTTGCTAGCAATTGGATGAAAATCGAGGCAGTGCTGCCGGTCCCTATCCCGACCGTCTGGCCGGACTTTACGAACTTCAATGCCTCAACTGCTGCATTTTCCTTGGAACCCATAAAAAAAATCCCTTGCTGCCCAAATTCAAGCCAGCCAAACAATGCCAACTGCCCGCTTTCCCCCATCCCAATATTGCTGAAGGGGGTTTTTATTACTTTTCAGCCTTTTGTATTAAAACTTCGAAGAGGGGGGGGATTGAGATGAGGAAAGTAATCATAATGGGAGCTGCAGGCAGGGATTTCCATAACTTCAATGTATTCTACAGGGACAACCCGGATTACGAGGTCGTTGCAATCACTGCAACGCAAATACCGGGCATCGATGGCAAAACATACCCTACGGAGCTTGCGGGAAAGCGCTATCCTAAGGGAATTCCAATCCTGCCCGAGCACGAGCTTGCGCAACTGATAAAACAATTCGGGGCCCACGAGGTCGTATTCGCCTATAGTGACGTGCCTTTCAACTATGTGATGGAAAAATCAACAATTGTCAACGCAGCCGGCGCGGATTTCAAGCTGATGGGAACTGAAAGCACCCAGATCAAGAGCAAAAAGCCGGTGATTTCCGTTTGCGCCGTTCGGACGGGCTGCGGAAAAAGCCAAACATCGGGGAAGGTGGCATCAATCCTGAAGAAATTCGGGAAGAAGGTTGCGATAATTCGGCACCCGATGCCATATGGGGATCTTGCAAAGCAGGCTGTCGAGCGCTTCGCCGCTTATGACGATCTGAAGAAGTATGATTGCACCATTGAAGAGCGCGAGGAGTACGAGCAGCACATCGAGAAGGGGCACATAGTGTATGCGGGGGTAGATTACGGGAAAATCCTCGAGGCTGCCGAAAAGGAAGCGGACATCATCCTTTGGGATGGGGGCAACAACGATTTCTCATTCTACAAGCCCGATCTGTCCATAGTTGTGGCGGATCCGCACCGGCCCGGGCACGAACTTCGCTACTATCCAGGGGCGGTCAATTTCCTAAGCGCGGATGCCATTGTGATAAACAAGATGGATACGGCCGAGCCGGAAAACGTGAAGATCATCGAGGGAAACATCAAGAAATACAATCCGTTGGCGCAGGTTTTCTACACGGCTTCGCCGACAATCGTTGACGACCCTAGCGCAATAAAGGGCAAGCGGGTGCTGGTTGTCGAAGACGGCCCAACACTAACCCACGGGGAGATGAAAATCGGCGCGGGCTATGTTGCAGCGAAGAAATACGGCGCGAAGGAGATAATCGATGCCAAGAGGTTTGCGGTTGGTGAAATCTTGGATACATACAAGAAATACCCCCACTTGCAAACGATATTGCCTGCGATGGGCTATAGCGACAAGCAAATTGCCGACCTCCAGGAAACCATCAACCGCTCAGATGCGGAGGTTGTGGTTGTGGGGACGCCAATGGACCTTGCAAAGCTACTGAAAGTAAGCAAGAAATGCGTGCGCGTGCGCTATGAGGTGCAGGAGCAGAAGGGCAGCTTGGAAAAACTGCTCGAAAGGTTCAGGTAGAGGGGAAAGAAATCGAGACATCTTGGCGCATGGTGCATCAATTCCAGAGGGAAAATAAGGCATGCCAAACAAGGAGGAAAGTAAAAGCATTTTCACGACGGATAACGCAATCCTAGCAGTGCTTGCACTGCTTATTTTCGCCGCGTCATTCTATTTCTTCTCCGCCCAACTAAGGGAACACGACGTTAGGGGCCTTAGGGTGTTTTCGAAAACAGATCCATATGAAGAGATGAAAGCGGCAATCGGGGATGGGAAGGTCATCATAAAGCAGTACCTTTATCCCGGGGAGGATGAGAGGAATTCGTACGTGGGGCTGGTTTCTGCAGAGCTCGCGGGAACATTTAGCGCCTTCAACCGCTCGGTTGCGGCATTCGGATACGTCCCGGAGGAGCAAAACGAGAGCATCAAGCTCATTAATTGCATCAACACCACCGATTTTTGCAGCAACGAAAACATTGCCGTGCAGCTTAGCGATTGCAACTGCCTAAGGATTCAGGATGGAAAGATCAGCGTGCTTTACGATAAGGACAAGCTCAAGGACCCGGCGCTTCGGGTGCAGCTGCGCGGCGTTATTGGCGGCGTATTGAAGGGAATTGAGGATGAGAAAAAAATCAAATGAGGGGAAAACGGACTTAGGGCAAAGGCAAAATTGCTTGCAGCAATGAAAAAAGCTGGCCTTTTTTTAGGTTGATGGAAAATGAACAAGAAACTCGTTTTGAAGCTTTATGAGGTTGGCGCGGTTAAATTCGGCTCATTCACGCTTAAATCCGGGATGCAATCCCCCATTTACATTGATTTGCGCCTTCTTGTAAGCCATCCGGAGCTGCTTAAAATGGTCGCTAAGGAAATGCGCAGGAAGATGATGCACCTGCATTATGAGAGGATCGCGGGAATCCCTTATGCCGCGCTGCCAATTGCAACCGCACTCTCCCTTCTGCTCAATAAGCCCATGATTTACACTCGGAAAGAGCAGAAGGAGTATGGCACGAAGAAGATGATTGAAGGGGAATACAAGGCCGGGGAGATAGTTGCGATCATTGATGATTTGATCACTACTGGAAAAAGCAAATTCGAAGCCATTGAGCCGTATTTGCAGGAAGGGCTGGTTGTGAAGGACATTGTCGTCCTAATCGATCGGGAGCAGGGAGGGATGGAGCAGCTTAAGGAAAAGGGGTACGGCCTGCATTCCTGCATCGGGCTTGGGAAGATGCTGAAATTCCTGCTGAAAAACGGGAAGCTTGAGAGGGAGAAGTACGATGAAATCATCAAATTTCTGAAGGAAAACCAGGCGCCAGCATCGCAGCCCGAGGGCAAGGCGTGAAGATGGCAAGACAGTATATTTGCCAGTTTTAACATTGAATTTCATCTCCGCGTATTATATTTTTATCCCGGCCTAAGCATTCGGATCCATATGTCGGACGAAATCGATTTGCAGACCGCCTTCGCAACAGCCGCGAAACTGCTGAACAAGGAAGGGTTCGCAGTAAATACTCGCTTTTACCCGTACGCCGGCTTGAAGGGGACAATCAAATTGCACGATGGCGCGGTTTATGCAAAGATATCAGACGGCTACAAGGCAGCAGGGCTCGAGGCGCTCACGGGGCTTGCAATAGACCTGATGAGGAAGCTCTTTAGGATCCGGAATCTTGACAAGACCGCAACGAAATACGTTGAGGCGTACGAAGGCCTGAATGGGAAGGGCGTTTACGACCTGCACGAAACACTTAGGGGCGAGCGCGGGCGTAGGAGGAAGGGCAGCAGCCAGGGAAGGCAGTTCGACTTGGACGCGCGCCTGGATCTTGTAATCGCGCAATACCCCGAGGTATTTGGCAAAATAACAAAACCCACGATCGTTTGGAGCGCGCATTCCCCAAGAAGGAGGCTGGCATTCTACGATTCTGCATTCGGGCAGATCGTGGTGAGCAGGAAGTTCGATTCGCCAAGCACGCCGGAATTTTTCCTGGATTACCTCGTATTCCACGAGCTTTTACACGCAAAGCACGACCCAAAATACGGAAGCAGGAGAAGGGTGCACCATCGCGAATTCAAGGAAGACGAAAGGAAATTTCGGGATTATGGGGATGCGCAGGAATTCATGAAAATGATTTGAGGCCCATTTCGGGCACTGCAGGATTCCAAATCGGCGATTGTCTAAATGCCGCCCAAACCAAAAGCAATTTATAACATCAGTTGGAGGAAGTAATGGGCAGATGGGGAAGGATTGTTTTGTTGGAGGCAACGATTCCTTGCTTGCCTGGATGGTCGAGTGCATTGCCGCCGTATGAGGGCTTGATTGAGTGGAAGGCGCATAGGGTTCCAGCGCTGCTTGGAATACTAGGAGCGCTGTTTGTTGCACTAAATAGCATTGCTTTTGGCTTCCTCCTGATTGTGATCGCGCTGGTTTACGGAGGGTATTTGAGCGATGCCTCGATGGGGAAGAAGGAAGGAATTTACTGATATATCCGGAAAACGCCGAATGCATTAAAAAGGATGAGCGGCTTAAGGGTATTCGGTCGCAATGGCAAAAAAACTCCCAAAGGAGGTTAGCGTTTGGAGGCACCACTTCATCAATTCGAAGATAGCCACGCTGATACTGTTCTTCTTCGTGCTCCTTGCTTTTGCGATGTTTTCCAGCCTGTTCGTCTTTCGGTTCGTGCCCAAGGAATACTACGTCACGTTCTACTCGGGAGCAGTGATAATCCTCAGTTACCTCTATCTGAAGCGGATGCACTAAGCGGGCTTCACGCCTGGCTTTATGCGGCAAGACGGCTACTGTCAAAGCGTCCTATCCTTACAACTGCTTGCCTACTTGATCCGGTACCTTAAAAGGGCTGCAATTTTAAATGCGGAAAACTCCCTTCCAGCATCATCCTCCGAATTGAAGATCACGATTTTTGCCCCGGAGTGTTCGGCCTTTTCCATCACGGCATTAAGTACCCTATCCTTCCTTAGCAGTTCGTCTTCTATCAACAGCACTTCCGCGGCCTTCATCTCAACTGCAGTTCTTACCTCATCGATTCCATAGCAGCTAAGTCCGTCCTCACGCCCCAGGGAGGCCTTCAGTTTCTCAAGCGCCTCGAATTCTTTTTCCACCTTCTGCTCGGAAATAAGGCGTTCAAGAGCGCCCTTCTTAAGTAGTTCGTAAACGGCTGTCTTTTCCGCACTGCTCACGTGGTCGAAGAGGAGGGTTTTCCCAAGCGAAGGGTCCTGATCCTCAACATACTTGCGAAAATCATCCTTCGAAAAGCCCGGGGAGGCGATGAGGGTCCTTGGGGAATTTTCCTGCAGGATTGCCAAAAGCAGCTCCTTGAAAAAAGCATCCTTTTTCTTCTTGAAGCTCTCCGCATCCCGCTTGCTGGCATCGCTCTCGATCTCGAATAGGAATTTGAGGCCGTTGTTCCGAAGGGATGCGAGAAGCGCCTTTTGCTCGTCCATGACAACGATCAACGCCTTAAGGGAGGCCGCTTTTTTCTTTGCATCCTCTATAAGCCTTATGTGATAGGGAAGGAATTGCTTCCTGAGCTTGAAGGTGGAACGCAGTTCCAAATCTATCGTATGATGGGCGCCTTTCTGGACATATTCCTCGGGCGAGCCGCTTAAAATTTTGCCCGTGATCCTAAGCTTGTTGACGCTCTCCGCAAGCTCGACGGATTCGATTTTCAAATCCAGGTGAACAAGCATTTTTTCTCCTGAATCCGGCCGCAGCTTATCCTCGGATTTGTGCCTACGGAATGAAGTTGCAATAATAACGTCCCCTTCGGAGATGAGCTTCTTTAGGAACCATAGGTCTTCGATGGTTTCCACTGCGGCTTTCAGCTCCCCAACCTGCCTATCGAATCTCAATACGCGCATGCGAATCTAGAAGATTTGGGGGTTGGAGGTTTATAAGCAATGGTTAGGTGGGGGGACCCTTGCAGGTTCTGAATTGGATTTGGCCAGCGAAAAATAGGAGAATTCCAATTTTTCCTCTTGGCTTACCCGAGGCTGTTCCTCATCTCTGCAGCACGCAGCAATTCTGCGGATATGTCCTTCTTCTCAGAAAGAAGCAGCCGGATGTTGGAAGTGATGTTCCTATGGATGAAATGGCTCGGGCTCGCGGGCCCAAGTTCCACGCCCAGCAGATCCTCGGTTAGTTCCACGTCCTGCTGCACCTTTTTCCACGCTTCTGATTTTGATGCAAACTCCGCCAGGTTTTCCTTATTTAGGTAGTTCCCGGCAAAACCAAGGTCCGCCTTGAGGCTGGGGTATGCATCCAATAGGAAATCAAAAAGCCCATGCTTTTGCGCTTCCATAAGGCCCCTTCCAGTCCCAATGAATTCAGGCGGAATGCCAAGGGAGTAAAGGGAAGCCGTAAAGCCAATTGCGCGCGGGAGCTGCCTTGCCCCAACAGTCCGGGAATAGCCAAGAAGGCCAATATGCAGCTTCCTTTCCCTTCTTGCAGGCACATAATGCGAAACTTGGGTGATTTCATCCAGCTGTTCGATGGAATGCCGGTATGGGGCGGAGAAGAGCAAGCTTAGCTTCCTGATCTTTTCGATCTCCTCTTTTGAAAACACCCTTGCCTTCGAATCCAGCCCGGAATTCAGGGAGTCAATTGCGGTTTTCACCTTCGTTTCGGGGAAATCCGCGCGGAATGCGGATTGCACAGTTACGGTCCTAACCCCGGGGTAGGTTTGCTCAAAGGCCCGTATGCTTTCGGGCGAGAGCCCTCCCCGAAATGGAAGCGATCCTACGCCGATTATCGGGTATGTCGGAATGGATGTCTTTTCAGAAAATTCAAAGAACCTCGAGAGCGCCGCCTTTGCGCAAAGAACAGCTGGCACCAGCCCCGAATTAAGCGCGGGATCGCTCCTTGCAATGAAGGGCCTAAGGTAATCGATTGGGTATTTTTTGAACGCGCTCCTTGTGCATAACGAAACGTATTCGTCAAGAAGCTTGTCTGCCTCGAGCATGAGGCTGGGCTCCTCCACCAGCGGGATTAGGTTTATGTCAGATGGCCCGGGCTCCTTTACGAATTCAAACGCCTTTACTATCTCCGAATATTTTGAGCGAAGGAAAAAAAGCCTTTGGGCGGAAGAGGTCATCGGAAGTATGAGCTCGAATAGCGGGGGCGCGTGCAATCGCATCTCCTCCATGAAATCGTTTGCAGCGATGAGGTTTGCAAAGGCCCTCGCAAGCCTGTAGCCCTTTTCTACCCAGATGTTTGGGATGCGGAATGTCAGGAAAACGTCCCTGCCGAGCTGGTTCTTGGAGAAAAAATCAAAATGGCCCTCGATCAGCTTGTCCGTGACGCCCTCGTCCACGTGCTTTCCTTCCCAATCCCACATGAACTCACCGCATTTGAGATTGGAAAACGCAAGGAAGCACTCCTCAACCTCCTCCTGCGTGCTCACGAACGCATTTCCGGAGAACGGATGGGGTTTCGCATTGTCCGGGTGCTGCGTTGCCATTGTCTTTGGTATCTTTCTCATGCAAAACACTAAGCGTCCATTCTTCCTTTGTAGGATAGGGGGTCAAATCATTTTTATTCGTGAGCTTTGCTCTTGCTTTGCAAATAAACTTAAGGGCAATTCGGCCCGTTTGAGAAATTCCATTGGTCCGGTTCATGCGCAAGGATTTTCATTTGTTGGCACAACTATGGCGTTGGCCCCCTCCCTCATTTATGGGCAGAATGCAATTTGCACCGGATGGCCCTCCTTTCCGTCAGGACCTCATCCATCGGCTCGTCGTGCGGCTCCTTTGGTAAGCGGGGAACCACTTGAAAATCATACGCAACGCCGATCCGGTGCGCATTTGCCGCCTTTTTCAGGAACGCATCGTAGTGGCCTGCGCCAAAGCCGATCCGGTTGCCATTCAAGTCGAATGCGATTCCCGGAACCGCGACAAACCCGATCGTTTCGGCATCGATGGTTTTTGTGCCCATCGGCTCGGGAATCCCGTATTTTCCCTTCCGTAAGCTGCCTCCCGAATATGCTTTTGGGACTATTGAATTTTTCCTGATGGAAGGCATGGCAACAACCTTCCCGGCCTTTAGGGCTGCGTTTGCAACTGGAGTAACGTCCACTTCGCTATGGATTGGGGAATAAAGCATGACCGTGCGGGCTTTCCTGAATGCAGGATGCTCAAGAAGCCTTTTGCAAATCGCTTCGCTATATGCAGCTGCCTTTGTTGGAAGAAAGGCTAGACGCATCGAGCGCATCTTTTTTCGGAGCCGCGTTTTCAATGCAACATCACCCATCTTGCCTGCCGGCCTCTATGTAAAGCTCGAAGCGGTACTTGCATTCGCTGCGTTCCGCTTCGGATGGGAGCAAATCGCAAGGCGCTATCTCGCCCGTCCAATAGGCCACCTCTGCAAAACAGGAAACCTGGGTGGGGGGAATAAGCGTTCCGTTGGCCTCCGCGATGTTTATTATTTTCTTGCAGGGAACGGTATCCTTCAATTCGATGGCTAGCTTGTTTAGGCATTTGTTCTCCTCCGGCTGCGATTTTGAAAAGCATATTGCGGTGCTAAGCTCCCGCTTTGCGCTGCAGCCCGCCAGCAGGAGGCCGGGAAGGAGCAGCATCAAAAAAAGATGGGGCGTTCTCATGGTATGAAGGATGATTTATCGGAATAAAAATCGAGCGGTTGGCGATTTAATGCAAGCAGCAGGATTTGGCAAAGCGCTTTGGCGCTCTTGCAAAGTAATAGCCAAGTCTGCAGCATTATCCCGTAATTTTTTAAGATGCCAAAATCACTCCCTGGTCTTGCGCGAAGTGCGCACGAAGCCGGATTTGGGCCGGTAGATCTCCGTTTGCCGATGGAGGTCCTCAATTATCCTGCGGGCGGATGGCTCATCTATCCCCACCTTCTCCGCCTCCTTCACCACGTCCTCTACGGAAACCATGTCAATTGTCTTTTCACGTTCCTGGATTATCGAAAGCACCGTGCGCGCGCGGTCGGTGCGGCTTTTCGCCTGGCCTATGTTGATGATGTCTGAATCGATCCTGCCGGTTTCGCGGTCCATGAAAACGGTTTGGAGGACGAATTCCGTAAGGCCAATGGCACGGTCGGCATCCTGCAATTCGACGATGCTGCTAAGTCGTGATTTCGCGCTTGCCTCGGAGAGGCGGATTAGGCCCTCTATCTGCCTAGCTGTCACGGGGAAATTGTTCTGCTTTTCGCCAAGCTTCCTGAGGCGGAGGTAGAATTCCTTTATCTTTTCCGATGCGGTCATTGAGAGGGTAGGTGAAAAGTTCTTGCGCGCATACGCAATGTATTTCCTTAAAAGCTCCGCGGTTATGGGGGGCACGATTGCCTCGCTTGCCTCCTCCGGGGCTTTCGAGGCATACCTGTGCCCGATCAGGATGTGCTCTGCAAGCTTCCTGTCGCGCGACTCGTCAAGAACGTCCTTGATTGGGAATATGAGGTCGAAACGCGACTGCAAGGTTGGGGATAGGTCAAACTGGGCAGCAGGCGGCTCGTTGGGATTGAACCTCCCAAGCTTCGGGTTTGCAGCAGCAAGCACTGCTGTGCGCGCCTTGAAGGTTGTTACGATCCCAGCTTTTGCAATTGAAATCTGGCCCGATTCCAGCGCTTCGTGCATCGCAACGCGGTCGTTCTCATCCATCTTGTCAACCTCGTCGATGTTCACCTGCCCTCCGGAGGCAAGCACCATGGCGCCGGCCTTCAATACCCACCCTTCCCCGAACTCGTCCTTTTCGGCGGAAGCCGTATTATGCACGACGATGCCATTTGCAAGGAATGCGTGCGAATCAACGGTAAAATCATAAACGAAGGGGATCGATTCATTCTCGATGGTTGCCGCTTCGACAACCTCATCCCAGTAAATCGATGGATTGCAGAGTTGCCTTAGCTTGCGTGCCTCTTCGGATTCCGGCTGAAGCAGCCTTAAAATCCGGGTCATTTTTTCGCGTTTTGGCCTCCTCTTGCCTGCCAGGTATTCCCAGGGGATCTGTTTTGCAGTGAGGCGGTGAGTTTTCCGGATTTTACGGAAGAGTTCGGTAGCCCTTGGCAACAGATCCAGATTTTCGTGCCGTGTTTTTATCGATGCAATGATTTTTTCGAGCTCTTTTTGCTTCCTCTCGGAAATGAACCCTATTTTTTCCGAAAATGCCTTCAGGTTTTCAAGACCCCGGATCTCGATGTAAAACTGATCCTGTTTGCTGATTATCGCCATTCCTCCGACATAGCCGGGCTTTTTTCCTTTGACACTCCGCCTTCTGAGCTTGCAGATAATGCCTTGCTGCTCCAAGATCAGCTGCAGCTTCCTGGCGAACCGTTCACTTACAGTGGAGGCACCCACCGAAGGACTGCCGTTTTCAGCATCCGCAACGTAACCATCGCAGGAAAAGTACGCGGAAAGATATTGGCAGATGTGCTCTGATGCCGAAACGAAATCCGGAATGTCAATAAGATTGCTTTTTTCCCCGGAAGGCACGCCCATTTTATCCAAAATCTCCGCCATTATGATGGAAGAGAAACGCACGGCGCGCACCCGTTTTCCGTCATCCAGGATGCGTGCGCTGATGCCAAATTCCTTTGCAATCTGCTCAGCCTTGTTAAGCAGCTTTTTATCTGCGTTGTGGAACCTGATCGATGCGCTTCCATTCCTTCGATCAATATCGCCATCTGCAGCAATCAAACCGGCTAGAACGAATGCAGATTCGCCTAGGGTATCGGGAAGGATGCACTTCTTTCCATCCCTTACGCTTAATTTGTTGAACCTGAATTTGGTGCAGCAGATGGCCTCAAGCTTCTTGAGAGCGGCTAGGGGGATGCCCTGATGAAATTTCCTGTTTCGCCATCTGTATAGGCGTTCCCTGCTAACGCCAAGCATTTCCGCAATTTGTTGCAGAAGGATGCCTTTTTCTATTGATAAGTTATCCGTAGCTGCAGCTATTTGATCCGATATGTCTTCACTCACGAACGCATTCGGATTATTGACGAGGGATATTGACCGGATTGGCTTGCCTTTCAGGGTTGGCAGCATTCTGGATGAGGCAATCAGGTCGCCCGCCATAAGGTCGCATGCCTTTTTCCATTCAGTCCCGTTTGGCGACGCAGTTAGGATGGGGGTTTCACGGGTGGTTACCAGCTCCTTTCCCCTGCGGGTTTTGATTTTGCTTAAAAGCGAAGGCGCGTTAATTTTCCACACTTTCGGAGCCGTTTTGAATTCCAAATTGAGTTGTTCATCTGCGGCTACTATCCTAAGGCCATTGCAAACCGATGAAAAGGCGCCGCCCCCTTCTGAACAGGCGGTTTTCTCGTCCCAGTTTCGCTTCACGATTTGGTTTATGTGGTCCATTCCCTTGTCGTTTTGGATGACGAGCGAGTCTGGAGCAACACATAGCCCCACACCGGACGTACCCTTCCCGGAAACATAGATGCATTTGGGCGCAAGGTTCTTGATGTACATTAGTAACGTCGTCTTCGAGGTGTTGTGGGAAACTACGCCGTTAGCAATGAATCGGTGGCCTTTTGGGATTTCGACGTCATATACATCCGCAAAGCCTGCGGGCCGGATAGAAATGATTCTTTCAGAGCGCGATCTGCCTAATTTGTGATGGAGATGCGCAGTGTCCTTCACCAATTGCGTAAGTTTTTCCTTTTTCTTCCTTGAACGGAAGCCGATCTTGTCCGCGTACTTTTTTATTGAATCGGCCCTCCGGATGGCAAGCGTCTGATTTGCAAGAATCCGCGAATGGATGCCAAAGCGCAACAGCAAAATCTGTGCGTCCCGCAGGAATTCGACCCTTTCAGGGGAAGTGCGGAGCTGGATTGCGCGTTTTCCCCTGCCCTTCGAAAAAACGGTTCCATCCGCCTCAAACAACCACGCAAGATATTCCGCAGCTACGTCGTTTCTTGATTGGAGAATGAAATCGGGAATGCGTTTTTCATTGAGGAATGCCAGATTGCCCGCAATATCGGTGCTTTGGATGATCATTTCGGTAATGGGTTTGCGGTCGCTGCGGATGCGGATGCGTGTAATTGGGGAAATTCCAAATATGTTCATTATTGAATCGGACAATTGAGGTGCAAGATCCGCTTCTGAAGGCGCAATATCCATGCCAACAATCGTGCGATTGACCCATCCGTCGCCTTGAATGTAGCCAAGAAGGCCGGCAAGCCTTACATCAAGAACTGAAGGCAGTTTTCCCTTGAATTTCGGGCCATATTTGCGGTCGGATTTTTTCCAAGAAAGCGAAGCAAGCTCCTTGATGGTGCAATGGATGCCAGTAACCGTGGCAAGCCGATCCCCAATCCTCAATTTATCGAGGCGTTTCCAAGATTTGCTCATGCCCTCAACGACGAGGAGTGGGTGATTGAATGTGCCCTTGATGCATTTGCCGCTTTCCGTGACGATTTCAAGGATCGGTTGGTTTTTGTAAATATGGAATACTTTGGCGCGATCTGCCAAATGCCCCTGGCCTGTGAGCAGAGGGACATCTATGTTTTCCAAGTGAATTGAACCCATTTGGCCAATTTTCATTATTGCGCCGTTGCCTAAAACCACCCTTTCATCCGCAATCAGGCAGCCTGGATCGCCGATTAACAACTCGTGGATCTCGCCGCGGATCCGCTTCCCGTCCGGAAGGACCTTGCCGAAGTTGCCGCCGAAAAGCTGCAGCGCAATTGCAAGCTTCACCTCCTCGTGGCCGTAAATGGAAGGCGCAATGCTCTTCACAAGCAGTTCGAACAGGTCGGGCTTCTTGGAAAGCTCGAGCAGCTCGCGTGTTTCCTCCTCCGAAATCTCAAGCGCTTCAAATTCCTTTTCCATGCGCTCGAGATGATTCACCTCCAGCATCTTCTCATATACCGCGGAAAGCTTGCCATCCTTCTTCACCGGCCGCTTGCGGAGAATTCCAGTTACCGTGAACTTTTCGCCAGGGGAAACCTGGTTCACCAAGTCGTCCTCGAGCCAAAGCGTGATGTGGGAGGTTGGCGCATTCCCCCTTAGCTTTTCAACAAGGTCCTGCATCTGGGCGCTTTGCATGTTGACGAAAGTGTCCTCCTTTTCCAGATGGCGGAAGTCGCGCCTTCCGCACTTGCAGAAATCGGGGGTGCGCAGGTTGTTCTTTTCGGGATAGGTTTTTGTGACTTCGCCGCAGTGCATGCATTCCCAATTCGCTATCTTGATGACCGGCTTGATTTCCGTGGAAAGGGAAACGATCCCCTCGACTTTTATTAGCCGGTCAAGGTGCTGTGCGCCAAGGTCTTGCACCATAATATTCGTATGCTCAGGAAGGCGGTGGAACCTGCAATGCGCCTTTAGGAGCCGGCCTCCTGCTGCAGGGATCCGCAGGTTCTCAAGTCCGGCCTCGGCTGCCTTCACCATGTCGTCGGGATGCTGCAAAAGCAGGTCGGCAAGCTCGGGGTTGAATTGCTCAAGCCTTTTGTAATCAATTGAAATTGAGCGCTCTTCTGGAAAACGGGATGCAAGTTCCTGCATCCGCAGATGCTCGATTTCCCGCAAATATTCCTCAAATGCTGCGATTTCCTCCATGGGATCACTTCGTAAAGCGCGTCCACCAATCTGCGCAATCCGTTGAATTCAGGGAAGAAAACAGCGCTTTTGAGGTGCGGGTTTTCAGCCCCTTTTTTGCAGCGTAAAAAAGCACCATTGCCTGCTTGTTCCCCGATTGGGCATATTCCTTGGCGGTGAAGGCCATTTCAAGCAGATCCGCGTCCTTGACCAGCAGCTTCTCCTGCTTGGAAAGGCTTGGAAAATTGAAACCTGCGGCATCTTGCTGGTCTTTGCTGATTTCCAATTCGATCTGATGCTTGTTTTTTACGTAGGATTGGGCAATGCGGTGAAGGTCGGTTAGCCTGCTTTCCGGAAGGTCGTGCACCAGCGATGCAAATGCGATTCTTTCGGGGGAGGGGTGGTTTTCAAGCTTTGCCAGGACGAAGGCAATGAATGATGCCCTAAACGAGTGCTCCGCAACGGATTCGGGGTCTTTAACCTTGCAATGCCACCAGCCGCTACGCTTGATGCGCTTGAGGTCGCCGATTTCGAATATCAGGTTGGTGAGCTTCTTACTGGGGATTTTATGCATAGGGAAAAACACCGAAGAACGATTACAAACAAGGGCAGGGTTTATAAATTTCCGCCGGGGATTAAGGCCGGCTTAACCGCTCGCAACACCTCTTGCATTCCTGTGTTTTTATAGCGTTCTTGAGGTGATTTCGGGTGGGCGGATCCCGGTTTTTGGCATTGGCAGCATTCGGCTTGGGGGCTTGGTCGCCAATGGGAGGAATGCCAAAGTGCTTTTACGTTAGAGCGGTGCAGCATTGCAATCGCAACCAATCGCCTAACTGCGTGCACTTGCCGCAGCCAAACATTTATTTCCTAAAGCAAGCTAGGTGCAAAGCGCACCAACAAAAACCTATTAAACAAACGCGGGATAAGAAGGAGTATGGACGCGAAGGCGATCGTTAGGGAAATGGTGAAGAACGGCCAGGGCAAGGCGGAGATCACGGCTAATTTGCAGGAGCTTGGCATCCCGGACGCTGAAAAATACTATGACGAGGCAATTGCCGAGGAGGGGAAGGGCACGATAAGGCCGGAAATCGGGGATAGCTCGGATGCGGAAAAGGAGGCGAAGGACATCCTCGAGTCCGAAACAAAGCCTCTTTTCGGCGCCCCGCAGGAGCATCCAATTGGCAAAAAGCCCTCGGATGATGAAAAGAAGCGCGTGGACAAAGCCGTCGAGGAGATACCCGAACTTGAGATAACAAACATTGATGACGAAGGCGAAAAAACAAGGGACATTCAGGAGATGCTAGGAAAAAAGAAAGCGGAGAGGGAAATCATGGGCAGGATGCCCGTAACGAGCTTCCAGAACCTGGACGAAGTTGAGCGGAAGATGGACGAACTCGTTTCAATGCTTAGGGCGGTTTACGAGATCGACAAGAAGATTTTGGATGCCAACAGGGAAGTATTGCTTCGGCTGAAGACCGAGAAAACGCAATGAATCGTTGAAATCAAGTTTGCTACGCATTTAGCGGCTTCTCAATGGCGGAAATCATTTTTTGCTGTGCTTGTCTAGGATGGAATCTAACTTCTTGAATGTATCGTCGAGCCGTTTATCCGTGTAATCGCGCCGGAGTGCTTGGTGGCTAGACCCCACGTTCCCGTGATGGTCGAACATGTTCTGCCGCATTTTCATCCCCCTGGAGAGGAACGCATACGGGCCCGCCTGGTCGGTCTTTTCGTATACATCGTAAGCCATCACGTTGCCAAGCATCGTTGCAATGATGTTATCAGTTATTGATGCAGCGGTCCCTCCGGATTGGACTACAACAATTGGTTGCACGGGCTGATTTGGAGGCGAGTCGGTGTGGATTTGTTGGGGAAGGGGCTCGGAAGTGGGATAATATGAAAACGCCTTCGAAAAAACCAAGGCCGAAAACATCACGATGGAGGCAAGCAATAGCCACTCTATCTGCAAGAAAAAGCCGGCTCCTACGAGCACCAGAAGCATCAAGTAGACGATGTCCATTCTCCCCCTCAATGATGGCCGTGTTCGGATGAGGAATCCGATGCGCCAAATACCTTTCCGATCAGCCTGCCAAATAACACGATCCAAGCACCGATCTTGCCCGAAATCCATTCATCCCCGTCAGGGTCCCCGGGAAAGTTGGGCCTGAATTCGAATTTCCTTGGGAATGCCGCTGCCTGCTGCCCCCCTCCAATCACAATTGGCTGCACGCCGGGAGGATAATTCGTTGCAGCTGCGTGCGCTCCGCCCCCTGCGGGCTCCCTTGCGGAAGACATAGCAAAGATTATTGCAACTACAAGCGCTAGGAATGCAAGGAAAGTCTGGCCGGTGGTATAGAAGAAATACGCGAAGAACGCCATCAACACCAAAGTCAGGGGATTCATCTCAATCAACCTTGCAGCTATAATGATGCGCTTTCAGGTATATAAATAAATCAGGGATGGCGTGTAGGTAAAAAAAATCGGAAAACCATTCGGGCCTTGGCTGGGCCAATCAAAGCCCATTAGTTGCGAGTAAAACGAGATATCAATAGTAGCCCCCGCCCGCATACGCGGAAGGCTGGCTGGGTTCGGTCTTGGCAATGAGGATCACAATGATGAAAAGGCCGCCGAGCACGTAATACGCCTTGTTCTCGATTTCCACCCCCGTGATGAAGGCAAGGACGAGGCCGAGCAGGGCCGCGAGCACGAGGTACTTGTTTTTGGCCGTGACCAGGAGAAGCGCAAAAAGAGCGATGACAATGGCGATGTTCCCGCTTTGCGCTGCAAGAAGCATCAATATGGTTATTATGAGGAAAGTGAAATCCATCGCATCACTTGTTGAAGAGGCCCTCTATGAGCACGTTTGGAAGTTCGAGCATGAACACGACTGCAAAAACCACCCAGGTGAACCAAGTCACGGGAATGAGCACGAGGTAGGTGATTGCAATTGTTACGACGAGTGCAACAAGCTTGTTTTCTATGTAGTTTAGGGTCATCATCTTGTAGATGGAAAAGAAGCACAGTATCACAACAACAAGGTTCAGCCCCTCCATTAGGCTCAGAAGCGGTTGCATGGTTTCTTTGAGCGCGAGGGAGAATTTAAAGATTGTGATGCATTTGGCTTTGGGTTTAGGGAGGGAACAGGCGCCGGCGTGGCTGCACCCATCCAAGCGAAAAACCGCGCAAAGCCCGATTTGCATTTTCAGGGTTGGTTTTGCGAACGCCCCTTTTCTCCTATTCCTTGCCTTCAAGGATTTTCCTGACTAGCGCCGGATCCGCCTGCAGCCGGCATTTCTTCAAGACGTCAGCGAATTTCTTTTCGGGCGAGCCTTCGATGGAGGAAAGCATTTCCCGCAGGGCGGGCTCGCCAAGGCGGCGAAGATTGTTGGCATCAACCAAATCCCCAATGCTCGAGGCATGATTTGCGCATTTCAATTTAATGATCTCGGGGATTGCCGCCTTTGTTATTGCTGATTTCGAATAAAGCAAAAAGATTGCGGAAAGGTCGCCTAGTGAAAGCGCGTCAGTTGCGACGCCCTCCCTTTTGAGCGAAACCAAAGTTTCGAGGAGGGTTATTGCAACAAGCTGCGCTTCGGATTCCCTGCCTTTCACGAGCTGTTCAAAACGCCCCCATTCCGTTGACCGGACCATCTTGCCGGCAAGCTGCTCGCTAAGGCCCAGGCCAATATACCTTGATTTTTTCGTTTCAGGCGCTTCCGGGATGTTTTTTTCCGCTTCCGCAAGCATTTCATCCGTTATTTTGACGGGCAGGAGATCGGTTTCGGGGTACATCCTGGCTGGTCCGGGAAGGGGGCGCATATACACGCTTATTTCGCCCTCGGCACGCCGCGTTTCTTCGGGAATGCCAGATTGCAGCTGCTTGCACCTTTCAAAAACAACCCTCAGGGCGGATTTGCAGGTTTTTTCGGGTCCGATGCATAGGACGAACAGGTCATTTTCCCGCATATTGAAAAAGCGCCTTGCCGCCTCAATTTCGGAAATGCCAAACAGGTACTTCTTCCCAAGATCTTCGTCAGAATGGATGATGCCTCTTGCAAGAGTCGAGGATCGCACATAACCGGCAGCCTCCTGGCCGAATGTAAGGGAAGGCATTAACTCGGTTTTGAAAAGGCCGGCGAAATCCATCAGTTTCAAGCCAAACACTTTTTCGCCCCGGGAAAGTCCATCCTTAATCAGCCTGCAGCTTGTGCCGTTGAAAACACCCTCCACTTCCCGTAAGGAAAAATGCTCTTCGCCAAGCAGGATGTGCCTCTCGCTTAGCCTCTCCCGAAGCTTAAGCAGGCTTATTTGCCGCTGGATCTCGTTATCCACCATTTTCGGGATCAGTTTCAAGTCCTGCACGCCCTTGATTTCGACGCGAGCGCCCCTTGCAATGCTTACATTCAAGTCCTGCCTGATGCTTCCAAGCCCCCGCTGCACTTTTCCAGTTGAGCGCAACAACTGGCCGATTTTTTCAGCAACTTCCAATGCATGATGCCCGTCCTTGATGGTTGGGGCCGTAGCAATCTCGATTAGCGGGATGCCAAGACGATCCAAACGGTAAGTGATTTCCCCTTGCGGCCCGGTTTTATCCACGATGCCTGCGGATTCCTCCTCGAGGGCAATTGTTGGGATCCCAATTTCGCCTTTCGAGGAGCTAACAGAGCCATCAAGCGCAACAAGGCACGTCCGCTGGAAACCCGAAACCGCAGAGCCGTCAATTACGGCCTTGCGCATCACAAAAATCGCATCGAGGATTTTTGCGTTTAGCATCCTGCTGGCAACCAGCACGGTCTTTAGCGCCTCGCAATTCATCCCGTGGGGGGGCTCTTCATCCGCCTCAACAGCGCAGGAAGTCGCGTAATCAACCACATACACATAACTCCTGCCCCTTGCGGATTCGAACGCAGCAGCTGGGTCGAAGCCCCCAAGCTCGCCAACAACCGGCCGCAGCTTGCGGCTAATCCTTGTGGTTTCATTAGGCTCCGTTTCCTTGTTCGGATCGCAATAGCAATCGCAAAACAGTTTGCTTGTGCTGAGACGCTGGTGTATTTCCAGCCCGCATTTGAACCCCAATTCGGCATAGTCCATAAACGATCACGGTCAAAGCAGGAATTCGTCGCCAGTTAAGCGGGGGTTTATCTCCCCAGATAGATTCGCAAGCATCATCCGTTTCGCTTCCTCTAGCCCCTTCGAATGCGCAAGCACCCAGCAGAGCTTGACGAATGCAACTTCCGCAAGCATGTCAGCACAATGCACGCCCCCTGCGTCCTTGAGGAGGCGCAAGTTGCGGTATACCGAAGGCGAAACGCGGCCATAGATGCATTGGGAAGTGATTGCAACGAAAACGCCCTTGTCAGCAGCCCGCTTTATGGCAGGAAGCCAGCTATTTTTTTTATCGAAATTTCCAGCATCATCGCCGCCCTCCCCCGTGGGAACGTGGCCAAGGCCCGTCCCTTCAAGCACCACGCCGTGGTAATTTCTTTGCACCAGATAATCCAGAAGTTCCGGGTTCGAGTCGGGATGGATCTTGAGGATCGCCACCTTTTTTTCCATCGAAGTGTCGGCAACCGTGCTGCCTTCGCTCCTTTTGGAATAAGAGGAGCTTAGAGCCTCGATTTTCCCTCCGGGATAGATTTTTGCAAGGGGGCTATCGTTGATGGAGCGGAACGCATCCCTCCTCGAGGTATGCATCTTCCTTACCTTAACGCCCCTATGCGCAAGGCAGAAGTCGTCCGAGGAACTGCCGTGCATTACAACAACAACTTGCGCAAAATCGGAATTGGCTGCAAAGGCGCAGCCGCACACGAGGTTGAGGCTGCCATCGAAGCTGCCCCGGTCGGGCGAGCGCTGGGCGCCAACCAATACGACTGGCTTGGTGAGGCCATGCAGCATGAAGGAAAGCGCAGCTGAGGTATAGTGCAAGGTGTCCGTGCCGTGCGTGATCACAACACCCCTGATGTCGGGGTCGTTTAGCTGCTTTTGGGTTTCTGCTGCAAGAGTCCTCCAGTTTTCGATGCTCATATCTTCGCTTGATGTCCGGAATGGCGAAACTATGGTCTTGATGTTCACGTGCTCCTGGAGCTCGGGGGTGGTGGATAATAGCTCCTCTGGGGAGAGCATCATCGACACCCCACCCGTGCGGTAATCCACGCGGGTTGCTATGGTGCCTCCAGAAGCGATGATCGCAATTGAAGGAAGGTCCGATTTCCGAATTTCGAGCTTTGGAACCCCGGCAAGCTTGGTTGCATCGCCGGTTTTTATTATTTGGCTACCCCGCTTGAATTTCAGGCCTATGTTGTACCCGCTTGCAAGCTTGAGCGTAATCGTATCGCTTGGCACTTCAGGAATGCGCGGAAGGAGGATGCCGGCATATGTTTTCCCGTCAACGGTAATTGAAATCGCATCCCCGTCAAGGATCTTGTTTGCGTGCAGGATTCTTTCGATTTCCTCGGAATACATTCGTACCGGTACTGGGAAGGGAAACGAATTTATTAAGCGTTTGGGAAAAGCGGGAGGAAAAAAGAAAATGGGCCCGCGGAGAATCGAACTCCGAATCTTCTGTGTTTTCTTGGGAAACGGGCTATTGCCCAAAACCCCGTAAGACAGATGTCTTGGCCATTCGACTACGGGCCCGATGAAGGCATATATGGAAATGCTGATTTTTTAATGGGGGGCATTGGGGATGGGTTTGTCGAGTGCGTTTGGGAAGGGGGCCTTCAATTCAAATTGGGCGCCTCTTTGGAAAAAAAGGCTTTTAAGCACCCACGTAGGAAAGAATTGTGTTTCTTCAAATAAGAGGTGGGGGGAATGGTTGATGCAGGAACGCTGATGCTTCAGGGCGTGCGCCTGGTGCTTGCAATTGTGTTTGCAGTTGCCGCGCAGTACTTGGCAATCAAGATATTCGATAAGATGACATCAAAAATCGACGAGATGGAGGAATTGAGGAAGGGCAACCTTGCAGTAGGAATCGTGCTGGGCTCGGTCATACTATCGGTTGCAACAATTATTTCGGGCGGGGTCGCAAACCTCGTGCCGGAGAACCTGGCGCTGATCAATGCGGATTTCTGGGCAAAGATGGGCTGGGGAATCGTAAGCCTGTCACTTGCAATCGTTTTTGCGGTTATAGCGCAATACATTGCTCTGAAGGTATTCGATTCGATGACCGAGGGCATCGACGAGCAGAAGGAGCTGAAGAAGGGAAACCTTGCCATAGCCGTATTGCTTGGGGCCGTGATCTTTGCAACCGCAATAGTCGTGCAGGCAGGCATACCCAAGTTCTAATAAGGCATCTGCCCGGAAGGCCCGAGGGCAGGTTTTTCTATTTTTGCATCCTTAACATCCTGCTTTCATTATGGCAAGGCTTGTTTTGGACTCTTCAGCACTGATATCGCTAGCCGAGAGCTGCACGCTTTCCGCCCTTGCGTTCCTGAAGGAAAAGGCGGCTGCGGAATTCTTGGCACCGGGCGCAGTATACAAGGAATGCGTGGATAACGCCGAAAAAATCAAGCGGTATGGGTTTTCGGCAATTAGGATCGCAAAACTGTTTGAGGATGGGATCGTAAAGGAAGCGGAGGTTGAAAAGGCAAGTACTGATGAGATTTTGGGGGTTGCCAATAAGCTCTTTAGCGTTTCGGGAAAACCCCTCGAATTAATACAATTGGGGGAGAGCGAATGTATGGGTTTGCTTGGCAGCGAAAAAAACCTCGTAATCGATGAAAAAACCCTAAGGCTTTTAATAGAGGATCCAAACAAATTGCGTGTTTTATTGAAGGATGAATATGAGGATAAAATCGAGATCAGCGCCGATTCTCTTGCAAAGTGGCAACAGATGACGCGTGGCATTAAGGTCCTGCGGTCAGCAGAGTTGCTGGCAGTTGCAGCAAAAAAAGGGTACTTCGACTCGTTTAAAAGCGAACGAAGCAACGCATTGAAATTTTCCATTTATGCCTTGAGGGGGGTCGGTTGCAGCCTGACAAAGGAAGAGTTAACCGATTATGAAGGTATTTCTATTTTGGGCCGGTAGATCAGAGAGAACACCATAGTGATGTTTTCGGTCAACAGCAGATCGCATCGTTCGCAACGATGAGGCCGCGGGTGCGATTCCCGCCCGGTCCATTTTTTTTCTTTTTATTAGCCCAATAATTATGCAACCCCACCCATTGCTTCACGTGTTGCATATTGCTATTAGGAATAATTAACCGTGAAAAAACAACACGACACCTGCAACTGATCCTTAAAATTTGCTTTAGATAACCATAATAAAAAAATTCAAAAAAACAACACACTAACTAACACTAACTATTGCTTCACGTGATGCTTATTATTAATTATTTATTATGAAAATCTTATTTTTTTGCTTCATCTGTTGCAAGATCTTAAACTTATTTGCATCACGTGCTGCATCGATATTAATTTATTATTTCAATTATCTTAATTTCTTGCAACATCTGTGCTGCACTTTGCTATTTGTCAAAAGAAATAGGTTGCTTTCAAAAACACCAACCCAACTTAATTGATATTTATTCTCGCCCGCATTTCATTCTTTAATTGTAAAAAACAGCAATATGTTTTGAAACACGTGTCGCGTTTAGTAGTCAAAGATTCTAGCCTGGTTCCCTAATATTTTTTCATTTTGTTCCTCAATTGACAACAGGCCCCTGGTCCTGATACCCTCCACAACCTCGCGCATTTTTTTTTCCTTTCTCTTTGATGACCAAAAGAGCGTTTCATCCTTGCTCCCTTTTGTCAATAGAACCACCACCTTTCCTTCACGAACCCTACCCGTTCTTCCACGGCGCTGTATCAACCGGATCTCTGAAGGGACCGCCTCAAAAAAAACCACCAAGCCCACATCTGGAACATCAAGCCCCTCTTCTCCAACAGAAGTCGCCACTAATATGTTATATTTTCCATCCCGGAATTGCTGCATCACGTGTTGTTGCGTTTTTTGGTTCATTCCCTCCTTGCTTTTTCCAATGAATTCAACGGGCACTAGCCCTTCAATTTTCCCCAACTCCCCCACAATCTTCCTTACCGTATTGCGGAAATGGGCAAACACGATCGCTTTGTTTCCCTCCCCCAAACCACCCTCAAAAACTTCCCTTAGTTTTTCAAATTTAGGGTGTTCCACACCACGTTCCACCAACTCAACACATTTCAATTGCAGCTCCAACCATCGCGCATCCTGCAACAAATTCCTAACCGCCTTGCTTTGCTTTTCCCTTGCTTCCATTTCCCTCATGAACTGGAGGAGCGAGTGCACCCCCTCAATTTCCACCAAGTCAATTGCGTGGCTGATGTTCATTGCCCTTGCGTGCAAACTCAGAACCTTATAGCTAGCTGGGTCGCTTCCCAACTGCTCCAATGCACGTTTCCTTAAGGAAAGCAGTTCCCGTTTGTGCGTCATATAATCTATGCTGCCAAGCACCCCCAGCTGCTTCAATTCTTCCAAAACCTCCCGCAGCAGTGCCCGGAGGCCGTTCCTGACCACCTTTAACTCCTCCGGAAGATCCACAAACACCCAATCCATTTTTATTTCGTGCGCATACTTGCGTACGTCCGGGTCACTTTCGTCGCGGATTTCAATGTTCTTGGCGCCCAGATTTGCACAAATCTCATCTATCATTTCGGCCCGGCTCGAGGGGCTTGCAGTCAGCCCAATTATTAGTGCAGAGGCCTTCGAGGCCTCCCTTGCCACGAACGAATATGAGTATTCCTTCACCGCCCGGTGAGCCTCATCAAAAACAACCACTTCGAATTCATTCAGCTCAAGCCTTCCAGCAAGCACGTCGAACTCAACTGTCTGGGGAGTTGCAACATAGCATATAACCCCCCCATCCTTCCAAACCTCTTCACGCTTTTCGGGTGCCATTTCCCCGGTCAGCAAGACGACCTTAGAATTATGCGGTTGATTTTTTTCATCCATCTTGTGGTCTGGTGCTGCGCCTTCCTCCCTATTTTTTTCATCCATCCTATGATTCGTTGCTTCCTTTTCCTTCCCGTATTTTTCATCCGCCCCCTCTCCCGATGCTGCCCCTTCCTTCCCATGTTTTTCCATTCCACGGCCCGTTGCTATGCCTTCCTTCCCATTTATTCCGCCTACTGCCGCGCCCTTACCAATTCCAAAATCCACCAATTCTTCCATCCTTCTAGCCTGCTGCGCTGCCAGTGGCTTTGTTGGTGCCAAGAAAAGGAACTTCTTCCAAGGCCTTTTGCCATCCCGCATTTCCCTAACCAGCTTAGCAACCACCAGCACGACGATGAACGTCTTTCCCAAGGCAGTAGGCATGATCACAAGCGAATTTCCCTTTTTCAAAATGCTTCTTGCAATATTCACCTGGTACTTCCTGGCCTCAAATTTATCGGCGCCCTCCTTCAGGCTTATGCTCGCAAGAAAATCGCCAATTTCTTCCTCGCCCATATCATCAACCAGCTAAACACTCCTCCAACTCATTTTCCTCCCTTCCCCTTTATATTATGGCCCAGGGCTCGCTTCCAGTGGATGCCAACCCTTATTAAATTTGGGCAATAAACATGGATGTGCTTTATTATTGGAAACTGGGTGAATTAATATGGCGGATTTGCCTTTGGCGGCTGTTGAGCGTCTTATTCGGAAATCCGGAGCAGAGCGAGTTTCCGAAGATGCTTCGGAAGCGCTTGCAGATGTTCTTGAGGAATATGCGATTTCCATAGGTCAAAAGGCAGTGCTGCTTGCCAAGCACGCCGGCAGGAAAACCATAACCGGCGAAGACGTTCGGCTTGCAAGCCGTGGTTGAAATCAACAAAAAGTTGATTTCCACTCAACCACACGTTTTTCTTGTTGCTGCAGTAATCAGTTTAGCATGCCAAAGCATGTGCTGTTTCTACTATTAACGCTCCAGCTTGCAGGCGCCGCATCAATTTCGGAACTTCAACTCATTACCGAAGGCCCCACTTCCCATCTTTCATTGGTGGTTTCCCCAATCTTCCCTTTAGAGCCCCTTATCCTAACCCCCGAGCTTTTGCTTGAGCTATCGGGCGGCCAATTCTCCCTCTCCGAAAATCTCACGATCCACCTTAATGTTTCGGAAGTCGTTTCCCTCTTTTCGATAGATCGGGAAGCCAACGAAACCGTTTTTTCAGGCACACTTGGCGTTTGGTGTGGCGGCACTTACAGCGACTGCAACAACTGCAATGGGATGCCTCCTGGGACATTCAAGTGGTGCAACGGCGCATATCCCTTATGGACCTATTATTGCGACAACTGGTGCTATACCTTCTCCCCCACGCCCGCTTATGAGAAAGCGCAGGCGGGCGCATTCGTAAAATATGCGGGGTCCGCAACAATCACGATCCGTGGGGCGCCTGAAACCACAATCTCCCTCGACGATTCCGCCCCCATTCAAAATACCGAAACCTCAGCAGGCGAGCTGCTTTTTCCTTCAATGCAGCCGCCCTCAACAACATCCCTGCTTATCAGGAGCCATTCATCCCAGATATGGGCGGCTGCCAAGCAATCCGATTACCAAAACTACGTTTCGAGCCTTTCCGCATATTATTCGCAATATGCCTCGTCTATCGAGTCCGCGCATTCCGCCAATACGAACCTGAACAATGCGCTTGCGGCACTCGTTTCAAATTCACAAGGCGAATATCTTAACTATTATGAAACCGCGCCCGAAACCGCCAGCTACCCAAAAATTCACCTTAAGATACGGGCCGATTATGCCGGCATAACGCCTCCAAGGGGAAAGCCGGAAATCATCTCGCTTTCAGAAAGCGCGCAGTTTGAAAACGGGCTTCCTTATTATGCTCTCGAACTTAAGAATATTGGCGCCGCACCCGACCAATTCGCCGCCACCTTAAGCTGCGGGAACGCGACGAATGCCTCCATAGCCGTGCTCATAGGGCCAGGAGCGCAAGCAACCCTCAAATTGCCGGCCAATTTCATCACAACGCCCGAAATTTGCATTGCTTTTGCTTATGTCTCAGATTTGCCTGCGTTTGGCGTTTCAACCACGAAAACACTTTTGCCATTCAAATATCCCTGCCCCGCAGAAAAGCAATGCTGCGAAGCTTCAATTGTTTACGAGGAGCGGGCGTGCCCCCCCGAGGAAAAATTCAAACCCGAGGACAATTTTGGAAACGGGTATTATTACCTACAGAATTACGTTTGCACGGAATTTGTCTGCGCAGCCTCATCCGAAACTTTCCTAAGGCGCATTTCAGGAAATACCCCCCCTCCAAGCGCGTCCTTTTCATCCTATTCACAACCAACTCCGGCATCTTACCCCGGTACGCTGCCCTCCCCAAAACCAACAGCATCGCCGCCAAACCCCCCATCCGAAGCCAAAAACAACTCAACAAACCGGGCCGGGCTGCCATCGCTTGCAGCAATAAAAATCATCCAGAAGTCAATACGAATCGATGCGCCCGGAAAAACAACCGAGGGGTACGGCCAGATTTCGGTACTTGCGGATTCCGAGCCCGCAACCGGCACGCTTGAGCTTATTTCCCCCTCCCTCAAGACCCGCGAGTTCGTGCTTGAAACCGGGGCTGCGAAGGTGCTGTTCAACGAGATTGGGGAATGGACCGCGATATATTCGGGTGAATCAGCAAAAATCGAAGTCATGCGGTCCGAACCAAAGGAACAAGCGCCGCTTCCCAAAAAAGCCGATGCCTCCTCCACCACTGCGTTCCTGGCGCTTAGCGCATCCGATTTTCCCCTGATGGAATCCGGAGGCCTTCTCCTCCTCCTGGCTTTCGGATTTGCAGGCATCCGGAAGTATTCGGAACGAATCCGCTTCCATAAAAGCTTCGAAAACAGCACCGTCCGTCTCGAAATCCTCAATTCCAAGGCGGATCTGCGCAACCTTGAGATTACCGACGTTGTCCCGGAAGGCACGGTGCTTTCCACGATTTCCAACCCGCCAAGCGAAGTCACGGAGATAATTTTCGGCAAGCACATCAAATGGAAAAAATCCGAATTGAGGAAAGGCCAGCGCATGCTAATCAGCTATACCCTCCTTTCCAACGACGCCTCCCAAAGCCTAAGGCAAGCAGAGCTCTGGGCGGACTTGGGGGAGAATAAAAGGATCCGCGTCCTCTCCAATGCAGTGGTTGAATAGGGCAAAGGCGCCTTAAGGAAACAAGGGTAAAAAACATTGCCCACCCAATGTTGTGACCACGATGAGAAGCCATCAACCATATTTTGAGAATTTCAGGCAAAAGAAGCGCCTATCCCAGGTGTTCCTTAAGGACTATTCCGCGGTTTCCGAGGTATTCGATAATTTGGACCTGAAGGGCAAAACCGTCCTCGAAATCGGCGCGGGCCCGGGAAAAATCACCTCCGTTCTCGCAAAGGAAGCAAGGAAGGTCGTTGCGCTTGAAATCGATGAGGAGCTTTGCGGGCTTCTTCGTGAAGAAGCAAAGCACCTAAAAAATGTCGAAATCATATGCGCGGATGCACTCCAGGCATCGCTCAACTATCCTGTGATAATCGGTTTCATCCCCTACCATATCTCATCCCCCCTTCTTTTCAAGATACTTGGCTCGGGCTTCAAGGAAGCCCTGCTTTGCGTCCAAAAGGAATTTGCAAAAAGGCTAGTTGCGGCAGCTGGCACCTCCGACTACTCCAAGCTTTCGGTCATGGCCCAAAACAAGGCGGAAATAACCTATCTTATGGCGGTGCCCGCCAGCGCATTCTCGCCTATCCCCAAGGTCGATTCCGCCCTGGTTTATTTGGTGCGCAGGGACCAGGCGGCCCTAAACGAGCGCCTCATCTCCGCAATTTTCCAGCACAAGAACCAGACAATCAAGAACGCAGTTTTGCATTCACTAAAAAACCTTGGAATAACTACGGAGATCGCAAGTGCCTTTCTCTCAAAAATAGATTCCGGAAAGCGCGCACGAACACTCTCAATACCCGAGCTTGAAGCGATCAGCACAATATACGATAGTCTTATTTAGATTGCAATCCAATTCTTGCCATGGCGGAAATCCAGATTGGCCCCGAAGTCAACTTGGCCGATGCTTTTTTCCAGCTCCCGCCTGAAAACGGAAAGCAAGGAGCCGATCCGGGGCGTCAGAATGCAAAACCTGGGGATAATTTGGAGCTGCTCCTCGATGACCGCGAGCTCAGATCTCAAGTTGCAAGGCTGCTTTTTTCCAGAGGCGTGAAGCTCCATCCCAAACGATTGGAAGTTGCCGATTTCATAATCAACGAGCAGATCGCAATTGAGAGGAAAACCGCAGCGGATTTCGAATCATCCATCATCGATGGCAGGCTTTTTTCGCAATGCAAGGACCTTTCAGCAAATTTTCCCTCGCCCCTCATATGCATCATCGGCCGGGGCTTTGCCCGCCTCCACCGCAAGGCGATAATGGGCGCGCAGATCTCCATTGCAACTGACTTCCGCATCCCGGTCTTCCATTTCGATTCCGAGGAGGAGCTTGCGGATTTCATCCACGTCCTGCTCGTGCAGAAGGCCGCACCCAAGAAGGACATGAAGCTGCGCTTCGAGAAGAGGGCGCTTTCAAAGGACGAACAGCTGCGAATGGTCATCGAGGGAATCGGGATGATTGGGCCAACCCACTCGAAGGCAATACTATCCAAATTCAAGACCATCCAGAAGGTGTTCAATGCCTCTGAAAAATCGCTTCAGAAAGTAGAGGGCGTAGGCGAGGTGCGTGCGAGGCAGATAAAACGCATTGCAACCACCGTTTACGGCGAAGAGGACAAGGCCCAGAAAAAAGTGGTTGAAAATGAAGCCTGAACCGCATTTTCAAAGGCGCTTCCTGCTGCAGCTACCTCATCCGTGATCCCAATGCCGGAAATGAAAAAAAACAAGCCATACCCGAGCATTGAGGCCTTCCTCAACCACTCGCACGAAACCCTTTCGGAAATCCTAACTTCAATCGAGTCGGCCCGGGAGGAAAAAAGGCGGCGTTCCGAGGAATGGCTGCAAAATCCGAAATCCTACGCACTTCCAAAAAACATCATAACGCACTATGGCGTGCCGCACTCCCAAAGCCGATGGTGGAGCCAAAATGCATTCTGCAAGTATCTGTCGGATCGGACTGCAATGCCCATCCGCCCCTACAAGCTCGACAACCTTATAAAAATAAGCGGGGTAGCAATTGATCTAGCAAACTACAACTCGCCGTTGGGGAAAAAGCAGCCATTGCATCTCTACCGGCCCCCCAAAGGCCCCGAAGTCGATCAAATCCTAAAACACCTAGTCAAGAAGCGCATTTCGCCGGAAGAAGAGAAAGCGGCTGAAAAGGTTGCTTGGAAAAACAAAGGCCTCGTTTGGCACATCATCCTCAAAGGATACCCGAAATTTAGCCTTCTTCCCATTTGGGATGCCCTTAAGCAGCAGGATGCATTTGATGCCGGCATGGATGCGTTGAAGCGCGCATACCTTAGGCAGTCATTGAAAAGCGGCGATTCGCCCGCAACAGCAAAGCCGTCGCTAAACTATTTGTATAAATACGTTGCGGGTGCAATTAGCAATGCCGCGCAAAAACGGAAACGAACGATAGTTTCCAGTGCCGATGTTCGCAGCGAACCGGGAGCGCCAACGCTGCTCGAAAGAGCTGCGGCCCCAATTCCGGAACATTCAATTCCCAAGATCGCAAGGCCCCTTTTCGAGCTCCAATCCAACGGCACGATAAAAAAACCCACTTACGCCCTCATTGCCCTGATCAAGGAGCAATATCCCGTGCTGCCAGATTTTGACCTTGCAAGACATTTCAAAATCTCCCGCGAGCGGGTTAGCCAAATCTGGGAGAAATGCATCAAACAGGCCAATAGATACGAACGCCTAAGGCAGACCCTTGAAAAGACCCGGATCAAAAAATAGCATTAAAAACCCCAATCGATTCAAAGTTGCGAGGATGTTAGAAATGGATAAGGAATTCTTCACGATGGATGATTTGAATTTCTCAGGGAAGACAGTTTTGATAAGGGTGGACATCAACTGCCCCTACAACAAGGAAACGGGGCAAATCGAGGATTCTGAGAGGATAATTGCGCATTCAGCAACCATCAAGGAGCTCTTTGAAAAGGGCGCGAAGGTCGTGGTGCTTGCGCACCAGGGCAGGAAAGGAGACGCAGATTTTTTGCCTCTTGAGCAGCATTCGAAATTGCTCTCCAAGCACATCGGGAAAGAAGTAATCTACTGCAACGATTTATTTGGGCAAATTGCCCTATCTGCGATAAAATCCCTAACGGATGGCCAGATCCTCCTTCTCGAAAACACCCGCTTTTTCGAGGATGAAACGAAAAAATTCGATAATGCCTCCGATTACGCGAAATTGCCAATGATTCAATCCCTCTCATCTGTTGCGGACTATTTTGTCAATGACGCATTCTCCGTCTCCCACAGGATGCAGGCATCCGTCGTAGGCTTCAATGAACTCCTCCCATCCGCTGCGGGCAGGGTCATGCAATCCGAACTGGAGGGCCTCTTCCGCGCCCTCGACCACGCCGAACACCCCAACATCTACATCCTCGGAGGCGCCAAGCCAGATGACGTCTACCTTCTCCTGAAATACGCGTGCTCCTCCCCCGCAGTGGACAAGATCCTTACCTCCGGGGTGCTTGGCGAACTATGCTTATCCGCAATGGGCATAGACTTGGGGGAGGCCAAGACGCAATATTTCATTGAGAATCAGTTTGACGAAATCATTCCGGACCTTAAGGCGCTTCTGGTAAAGCATTCCCAAAAAATCGAGGTCCCCCCGGACATGGCTGTGGAGGAAAATGGCATCCGGGCGGAGTATGGCGTGGCCGAAATCGCAACCAAGGCGCCTGGAAAATCAACAGGCGACATCGGAACCAAAACCATCTCCCGCTATTCCCAAATAATCGCGTCCGCAAAATCGATCTACTTCAAGGGGCCCGTTGGCATATATGAACAGGCCATTTTTGAAAAGGGCACAAGGGCAATGCTGACCGCAATCCAAGACGCAAATGCATTCAAGCTTATGGGCGGGGGCCACTCCCTTTCCGCGGTTGAAAAATTCGGCATAGACAAAGCCAAAATCTCGCACATCTCCCTTGCCGGAGGAGCGGTTGTCGAATACCTGCAGGGAAAAAAGCTCCCCGCAGTCGAGGCGCTAAAGAAGGCGTACCTACGGGATAAGCTGAAGTTTTAAATCTGATGCGCCTTAATTTTTGAAATATCCTTAGGGATAATTGCGACCAGCATCCGGCAGCTTTGGCAGCAATGCGGGGCAATGGGGGGGGCGCAAGGGGAAATTTTAATATATTTTTTGAGGTGCAGTTTCCAATGGCAAAACCTGCGATCGTGGTCCAC
Organism: Microcaldota archaeon; assembly: GCA_041305345.1. GTDB lineage: Archaea > Micrarchaeota > Micrarchaeia > Norongarragalinales > SBBD01 > JACRGC01. Next base: position 97,494 of record JBFYLP010000001.1, read on the forward strand.
GGCGGCGCTTGGGTCATTGACAAGACCGAATTCGATTTGCATAAAAAGGGAATGGAGGATGCGCTCAAAAAAGGCTGGCAAGTTTTGGTTTCAGGCGGCAGTTCGCTTGATGCAGTTGAGGAAACGGTCAAGCTGATGGAGGATTCGGGGATTTTTGATGCAGGCAGGGGCTCGGTGCTCAATGAGAAGGGAGAGGCCGAACTTGATGCGCTAATAATGCGCGGCGATTTGAAATCCGGCGCAGTTGCCGCGTTGAAAAACATCGCAAATCCCATTTCGGTTGCACGGGCGGTGATGGAAAAGACGCCCCATATGCTGCTTGTTGGCGAAGGCGCTGCAACATTTGCGGAAAAAAACGGCTTTAGGAAGCTGCCGATGTCCGCATTCATCTCAAAAAAGGAAATCGGTTTTTTCAAGGGAAGGACAGATTCGGGCTTTGGCACTGTGGGCGCAGTTGCAATTGATTCCGAAGGGAACCTATGCTCCGCAACCTCAACTGGAGGCACCCGCGGAAAGATGGCTGGAAGGGTTGGCGATTCGCCCCTAATAGGTTCCGGGGGCTATTGCGACCAGCAGAGCGGGGGCGCATCCGCAACGGGGCATGGCGAATCATTCATGAAGGTGGTTGCGTGCAAGGCTGCTTGCGACTACCTGAAAACCGAAAAAAGCGGCCAGGCAGCAGCCGAGCAGACCATCCGCCTGATCGAAAAACGCACGAATGGGAAGGGCGGCATCATCCTTATGAGGAACGACGGCGACATCGGCATCGCATTCAATACGCCCCAGATGGCTAGGGGCTTTGCAAAGGATGGGAAAATCGAGGTATTCGTATAGTCAGGCCTTCGCCTTTCCTACCGCAAACCAAAAGACGCGCCCGCTTTAAGTTACCTTGACCCTCCCCCCAATTCTCGTTTCATCATCCCAATTGAATTCAAAACCTTTTTATCCGCCCGCTTCATCTTCCTTTCATGAAGCGCGCCTTCATCGCCGCACCACTCCTTGGAACGCTTATCTTCCTTGTTTGCGTGCTTGCGATAATCAGCATGGCCCGCGCGGAAAAAGCGGTCGTGGCAGAAACCGTGAGCGACGCATACCACAACCGGCTCGTCTCAATTGTCGAAATCTACCGAAGCGACCTGGGCTCCCTCTTCAACATCGGCCTCCAGCGCAACATCGAGTATGGCCTTACATCGCAATGCTGGGAGAATTTCATCAGTCTTCGTACCGAATCAAGTGCTTCCGATGACACGCTATACCCGGAATTCGGGGCGGATGCGGATGGGAACGGGGTCGTTAATGAGCAGGAGGAGCGGCGCTACGTTTGCAAGAGGGCATCGGACCTCATCCAGGATGTCGTGTGTTCGAAGGACCAAAGCCAACTCTACGGCCTTTCCCAATGGGCCAAGGCGCTAGCGGAGGAGACATCCTTCGAAGGGATAACCCTTGAAGCATCCAACAAGGGCGACTTCGTTAATGTCATCACCTTTTCGGAAAATCAGGAGGCACGGGACATATGCAAGGAGCTCCTTCCCCATATCGAAACGGACTGCGATGCATTCGGCAATGGCGAGTTCAAATGCTGTTCCGAAAAGAATCCGGATGGCTCTTGCATTTCCGAAAGCATGGAGTGCAGTCCAGACCAATTCTTCATTAGGGTTTCGGTGACGAACGATGAAGTTTACAGCCACTTCCCGCGCATTACCGCAAGCGATTCGGCGGGAAACAAGATCCGTGCGGGCGCGATCGCGGATTCAGATTACGATGCGGCAATAACGTACCCCTTCTTCAAATACCTGGATGCGGCATTCGAGTTCAATAAATACGTTGCACTGGGAAAAAACCGGCAGAAGGACGGTGCAGGGGGTGACCTTGGCGCCTCGAGGGGGATAGTCGAAGGCTCCTGCATTGGAAGCGGCACCGGTTACTGCCCGGGGTATTCCGTTCCGGGCGGGGGCACGATGCCTGATGGGGCGGATTACGGCCTGCCTGCGAGCACCCTTGCCTCCTCGGATGTTGCAGAGCTTAAATATGCCAAGCAATTCTTTTCCGAAGTGATCAAGCCAGCGTGCGATGGCGCTTCCGATAACTACGGCCTTACCGCGATTGTGCCCATAACAGGCTCAGCCAATGTAGATTACAAATGCGACGAGTTGGCAACACTAGTTTCGGATGCGGAGGCCGCCGCCGACATTGAAGACGTGCTCTCCACCTTTGAAATATTGAGTACTGCGCCTAGTGCACCAAATGCATATCTTGCATATGTTTCAGATACCGGCCGCAAGTTCATTTTTGAAGACACCGATCCGGCAACGCAGGTGCGCCCCTCGTCTAGGAATTCGTTTTGCTGGTTTTCAAGATCCCAGCTCCAGCCCTAATGCAGCTGCCTTAAAATATCCTCGATCTGATGAAGTACAGGGCAAACACCATCGCAAGCCCCACGACGAAGAATTTCAGTGCCGCTCCCCACCTCTCAAAAACGGTCCTGCCCTCGAAATCATCCATCACCGCCATTCCAAGAAGGATGGCCGAATATGCGCCAAGAACCTCCGGAAGCACAAATGCCAGGTCGAACGCATTGACCGTTCCCTTGACGAGCATCGATGCATACCCTCCGGCTTCGATGCCAAGTGCGATCGGAGCTGAGAAGCCAAAGAAAAGCAGAGAAAAAATGAACACGAAAAAGAACGCGTTCAGGTAGGAGATGAGCTCGCCCGACTTGTAGTAGTATGGCTGGGTCACGAAGGCGCCGCTCCCCGGTTTTTCCTCCGAATAATCCAGGTTCAGCGCATATACGGCGCCAAATGTCACCACCAGCGCGATTATGCTTGCAATGAATACGAGGTTCATTCGACCACTCAGTATGAGATGTCCTTTGCACGCTTCTTTATCTCGTCTATGCTCAATTTCGTGAGTAGGAGGGGTATTCCTTCCGTTTCGGCAATCTTCACCGCAAGCTTGTCTACCTCCTCAATTCCGTGAAGGATTATGATGGATGGCTTTATCGGGGTTACCCTTACCGCAATCATTGGGCTCCTGCCGGTGCTAACGTGCGTGAATATCAGCGCCCTTTCCGAAGTCGTGCTGTATATCTTGATGAAGCTTTCATACGGAAGCTCGAGTATTACCCGTACGCTATCTAGGATGGTGCAGCCGAAAATGCTTTTTGCTTCGAGCTTCTCGCCGTTTGCAAGCACCTTGGCATCAAGCAGCTTTGCAAAATCCTTGGCGCCAACGGGCTTGATGAATTCAATCGCCTCGTACATCCCCCTTCCGGACTCGTCCGCCTCGCGGAATTTCTTTATCGTATTCCCGCCCTTCTGGTGGTCAATTGCAAACAATGCATCCACGAGCCTCCTTATCACCGCGATCCCTGGCGATTTCCTCCTGTTGCTTTCGTAGTCGCTTATCGTCGAGGGCGAGATCTTCAAATACTGCGAAAGCTCCGTTTGCTGCACGTCGAACACTTCCCGCCACTTCTTCATCGTGCTTCCCGGATCGGTTGAGAGCGCTATCTCCCCTGCGATCTTTACCTTCAGCTGCTCCATAATCCCTACTATGCTTATTAGATATATAAGCTTTGTTGCCTGACGAACCCCACTACGACAGCTAAATACCTAGAAAAACACGCAAGGGCAGTGCTAGGGTATAATATGACTCCGAAATCGCCAATCCGACTTGTTACTCCACGACTTCCATCTTCCCAAACTTCCCAAGGGTTAGCTGCGTCTTATCCTGCCACGTGTTGCAGTAGCCGTTAACGATCTTGACGACGTTCCCAGCCTGCACCTTGTCGATGTCGTCATTCCAAAGGACAAGCGTGATGGTTCCCGTGCTGTCCTTCAAGGTGGCATTGGCAACCCTTAGGACGCGGCCCATCTTGTTGATCTCGCGCGGCGCTTCGATGTTCGTGATCTCGCCCTTCACTTCAACGTTCCCAGTACCTGCTTTCAAATCAGAAATGTCCATGTTTCCACCCTCTTTAAAAATCAGAGCGCAAAAGTTAACCGCAAATACATTTTTAACTCTTTTCCGCGGCAAAACGCAATTTAATGCCCCCTTTTCCAGCGGCAACAACCATCCCATACTTCCCTTCCTCCAATTTCGTTGGACCCATGACTACCGTTTCTTCAACCATTCTTTCAAATACTTTTTTTCCTCCAGCCAGCTCATATTTTCCCTGCATTTTGCCTCCCAAAACCGATATTTCGCACGCAACGGGGAAATGCACCGCCTGCCTGATTTCGGATCCGATCCCAAGCGCTTTCGCTTCCTCAATTACGAAAACCACCTTCTCAAATGCGAATTCCATCTGCCTTGCTTCCAATGCATGCTTGGCAGTTGCGGCCACATCCGTAATTCCAGGCGCCATTGCAATGAAGAAAGCAAGCAGCGCAGATAGGAAGAGCATTGCCTCGAGTGAAATTTGAGCCCTTAGGCACAATGCCGGCATTCCCATACCGCTTGCTGCCACTTGGCTTGAATTTCCTTTGCCTCCATTGCCCATCCTGCTGCTCATTTCCCCCATGCCTCCCCCCAAGCATTTCCCAAATCATTAGCCAATCTGGTCGATCTCCTTCCAGGCAGCGGCATTCTTTGCTTCCAGATTCTTTGCGCCTGTTTTCGCCGAATTCTGCAGCTGCCCGATCAACACGATCGCAACAGCAATCAGCGCCGCGATGATGATTAGCATCTCCGCCGACACCTGCCCCTTCTCCTCGCACCAAAACCCCGAAGAATCAGGCTGATTTGCCTCGCCCTTCGCTTTCCCTTTTTCTTCATTCCCCTGAGCCAAGCCCCTTTTTCCAATCCTCTTCCCGAAGCCTCCTAGCAGATGCACTTTTTTCATCCGGAAAACCCCGCCCCCCATAGGCTGAGCCTGGGGGGAGCATATATGCGTTATGTAGAGGCCGGGTAAAGAAAAAGTTGATTTTCACTCGATTATGCCTATTTTCCTTGCGTGCGCAAGATACTTTATTGCATGCGCGATCCGCAGCTTCTTTACTTGTTTTGGGGGCACGCCCAATATTTTTGACAGCTCACCTAGGGTTATCCTTTTGACGCGGCTTTGCAGGAGCGTTTCCATATCGGGGTTTTTGGCCATAAGCCTTTCGTAATCTTCCGGTTGCTTTTCCCTATGGGCTTTTAGTGCATCCCTTACCAGCGCAAAGGTTGTTTTACTTACGCCCGTATTGTATTTCGATGCCGCCGGCACCTGTTTTTGCCCTTCTTTGCGGCCATCAACCGTTGTTTGCGCTTCCCCATCCGTCGAGTATATTAGTTTGAGGTACCTGCCTGCGAGCGTTTCCAGTTCCTCGGTTGTTTGTGCCCTCTTGATCTTTTCCAGAATTGTTTTTGCTTTCCGCCCGATTACAGAGTCCATTGCATTATGCGCCCTTAGCGATATAGCCGAATGGATCGCATCGGTCATCCCGCGATTCCCGCGCCCTTCGCGAATTTTTTTTATGAGGTAGGGCAGCGGCAGCCTGGCCAATTCCCCAACTTCGGACGCATGGATTTTGGAGCTGAAGGGCCCCCTGCCCACTTTCTCAGCCACCCTCTTGAATATTTCTTTGCTGCTCATTCGATGAACCTCCTGTTTTCCTTAAGCTCCACGTCCTTCTTGCTTCCCTTCTTGTTCAGCTTGAGCCTTTTTGTTTCCCCATCCCTTCTGTAGCTCAAATCAAACTCATGCATCAGCATCCTGATTCCCTCGTCCTTGCCAAATATTCCCGCAACCTCGCCGTGCTTCCCGCTTTCGCCTTCCATCACTATCAGCCGGTCAACGGTATTATATAGGAACTCCAAATCGTGATCGACGACGAGGACCGCTTTTTCGGACCCCGCCCTTTCCCGTAGCAGCTTTGAAAGCAATATTCTTGCGCTCACATCCAGCATGTTCGTCGGCTCGTCGAGAATGTATATGCCCTTCTCCTGGTTTAGCGCCTTGAAAATCTCAAGTTTTTGCAGCTCCCCGCCGCTAAGCCTTCCGATGTTGTAGAATTCCAATTTTTGCATCTTCATTCCCTTAAGGAAATTCTCGGAAAACAGGTCCCTTTTCTCGAAATATTTCCCTGCAGGTGCGTTCTCCCTCCTTAGGATCTGCTCCTTGAATGCGACCCGATCCATATTCCCCTCCAAAATCCTCCTGCAAAGCGTGCTCTTCCCAATCCCGTTCTTGCCAGCAATCCCAACGATTTCGCCCCCGTAAAGCTGCAGTGGCAGCTTGCTTATGAGCGTGAAATCCCCGCGTTTCACTTCTATTCTTGCAATCTCGAACAATTCCGCCTTATGCTGCTCGCCCGCATAGTGCTTGTAGGATATCCCCCCCTCGCGGAAACGCATGTTCTCCGGCCCGATGAATCCTTCCATGAACATATTGATTGCGCGGTCAGTTGAATATACCTGCGAAACTATCCCATATGCGCCAGCCTCCCCGAACATTAGGTGGCTTTGCTTGCACAAATACGAGAGCAACGAAATGTCGTGGTCGACCATCAGCACCTTCTTCCCAGCGAAATTCGCAATCAAGTAATTTATCAGCCTGATCCTGTACGCATAGTCCAGGAATGAAAACGGCTCATCGAGGAAATACGTGCCCCTCTCCTTTAGCAACGCGGCTGCCACGACAACTTTCTGCAATTCCCCGCCGCTCAACTGGTGCAATTCCCTCCCGAAAATTCCCCCCAAATCGAACAGTTCCGCAATTTCCTTAAGCGCCCCCTTCTCATCGACCTTTTCGAGCAGCTCCCCAACCTTCCTGCTTTCCCCTTCCCCCGAAATCTCCTGCGGCTTGTAAACCAGCTCATTCTCCTCAAGCTTTTCGAAGTACTCCTTTATCTCCTTGCTTGGGAACTTCTGGGCTGCAAGCTTGCCCGCGATCAATTTCAAGTTCGTGCTCTTCCCGCAGCCATTCTCGCCAACAATTGCCGTGATCCCGGTTCTTGGGATCGCAAGCCCGTACAATGAGAACGCGTTTTTCCCATAGGAAAATACCATCTCCTCCTCCTTTGCCTCGGGCAGGTTCACGACCGAAATCGCGTGGAATGGGCACGATTTCGCGCAGATGCTGCATCCCTGCGAGAGCGAAGGCTCGATGAATGCAACGGAATTGCTTCTCACTTCCTTCGTATATTCGTATTTGAAATCGATGTACCTCTCGGCAGTTTTCCTATTCACTAGGAAAGTGCACTCCTTCCGTAGCCGGTTGGCGGGGCAATTCCTCATGCATTCTAGGTTGCACTTCACCGGGTTGCACAAATTCCTATCAACGATTGCGATCCTTGTCATCCAAAAATCAACTCATCCTTCCTTCCGGATGCCGCATTTTCCCCTGCCATCCCCGACTTCCGCTTCCTAATTCCCCCTTCCCAAAACCAAACCTATAAATAACCAAACAGGTAAAAGCTTTGGCTGATAATGCTTTTTAGGGTATCTTATCCCATTAATCCAATCAAATGCTCGAATGCAATGCGGTGGTAAACGATGTATCCTCCTTCACAGGCGCAGTATGACCGTGCAATTACCGTTTTCTCCCCGGACGGAAGGCTCTTCCAGGTGGAATATGCCAGGGAAGCAGTCAGGACGGGAACGCCCTGCGTTGGGCTCGTCACGAAAGATGGCGTAATCCTTGCAGCGCACAAGCGCATTGGTTCATCCCTCATAGTTGCCGAATCGCACGAGAAGATCTTCCAGATAGATAAGCACATCGTTGCGGCAAGCTCGGGCCTGATTGCAGATGCCAGGAAGCTTGTTGATTTTGCGAGGCTTGAGGCGCAAAGGCACCGGATCGTTTACGGCACCGAAATTCCAATTGAGACGCTTGCAAAGAAGATCGGAGACCAGATACAAACATTCACCCAATATGCGGGCGTTAGGCCATATGGCGTTTCCCTGCTAATTGCGGGGATGGATGGCGAATTCAAGCTGTTCGAGACGGATCCCTCGGGCGCGCTTTTCGAGTACAAGGCAACAGGCATCGGATCGGGCAAGAAGCCCGTCGAGGACTTCTTCGAAAAGGAATACTCCGATGGAATCGGATACAATGAGGGCCTCAAGCTCGCGCTCAAGGCGCTAAAGAAATCAGTTGAGGAGAAGCTTCTTGCAGCGAACGTGGACGTTGCAGTCATAACGAAGGAGCACAAGAGGGTCGTGTTCCTCAAACGCGACGAGATCTCCAAGCACCTTGCGGACCTGAAGTAATCTTCATATGGTAGAATTCGACCTAACTGTTGGGAAATTCGGAGACCCGCTATTGGACCCTTCAACAACCGCCTCAATTTGCGAATGCCTAATAGACCGCCAGAACAAGGAAGTGGTACTGGCAGTTGCGGACCCCCGCTTCCCCTCCTCCAAAGAAGAGTTGAAAATGCTATGGATGAGGAAACACGGCTCGGTTGCCGATGCGCTAAACCCGAATTACGCCTACCCCCCTTTCGTGGAGGCGATTTCTGCTAGCACATCCCCGCCAAGCAATTATTCACCAAGCAAGGACATTGTCGTTTCAATTGACCAGCAGCTCTCCCGTGAGAGCATCGCGTGGTTTGCACGCGCCCTATGCCAGCTTCTTGATTCCGATGGGCTTCCCGAGCAGCAGCAGCGCAATTTCAAGCTCAAATGGAAAAATTACCAAGGCGAGGAATTTTCCGAATCCATCCTGCAATTCCTAAAACGGCCAAGGATCGTAAGCCAAATCACCTCGGAACCGGTTTCGCCGGGTGATGGGGCGATTCCATTGCAGCCATAGAAAAGCGTATTAATTTGTTTCGTTTCTTTCATTAGTGGTTTATCCATGTCTCAAATAGAAGGAACGCTGATTTGCCGCCTCGAACGCAACGGGGAGAAGTTCGAGATCCTTGTCGACCCAAAGAAGGGCTATGACTACAAGGTAGGAACCAGGGCCGATTTCTCAAACGTGCTCCTTGTCGAGGAGGTATTCAAGGATGCAAACAAGGGCGAGAGGCATACCGCCGCAACTCTCAAGAAGGCATTCCATACCGAGGACATGGCCGAAGCGTGCAGGATCATAATGAAGGAGGGCGATTTGCAGATCACAACCGACCAGAAGCGCAAGCTGCTTGAGGAGAAGAAGGCGAGGATCATCGACATGATCGCAAAAAATGCAATTGACCCCCGGGCAAAGACGCCCCATCCGCCGCTTCGGATCCAAAATGCGCTAGAGGAGGCGCGCTTCCATTTCGATGCGTTCAAGAGCGCGGAAGAGCAGATGGAGGATGCCATCGATGCAATCCGGGAGATCATTCCAATCTCGCTTGAGAAGATGAAGATTGCCGTGAAGGTCCCTGCGGAACACGTGGGCCGCGTGTATGGCGCACTGAAGGAATATGGCATCAAGAAGGAGGAATACGGCAAGGACGGCTCGCTTCTTGCGCTTGTGGAAATCCCAGCTGGCGTGCAGGGCGAATTCTACGACCGGCTAAACAAGCTCACATCCGGAAATGTGCAGACAAAGGTACTGTAGCCCTTCCCCCCGTGGCCATATGCGATCCGAAAAGAAACTTAATGAATACCGGCGCTTCATCGCCGGCTTGGAGAAACCAAGCAAAGAATCCGCGGAAAGCCTAACGGAAGGCGACTGGGAATGGTTCAATACTAACCGCAAACGACTGCAGCCGCTTACGTACCGCCTTGCCTCAACCCAAGCCCAATTGATTGTTGAAAAGCTGATCGATCGCAAGAAACACCAGCTCCTGGAAAAACGCGACTATCAACTGCAGGAATGGAGTCATTATACGTCGCTTGATGCAAAAACCCCATTCGATTCGCCCATTTTCAAGAAAATGGTTGCCGATTCCTTCTTCAAGAAAGCCAGGAAAGCACTAAATGCAATGAAGCTTGGCAATTTTGCACTGAGGGAAAATGCCAAAGCCGGAGCAGCCAATATGAGCAGGAAGGACATCCGGCGCTTCAATAACCTCCTGAAGGCAGCCTTCGGATTCGACAGGGAAAAGGCGCTTGGTTTGTACGCGGAACAGGTCGAAAAGGGCGCACCCAGGCAGCCTTTCATCGAAAGGATCATAGCCACGCCGAAAGCCTAAAGAAAAGCCCATCTGGCAATTCTGCCGACCCCCCCAAAGATACCTTTATTAAATTATTCTGCTGAAGAGATACGGAAGCGAAAAAGAATTATTGAAATCCGGCCCCCCAAGCTATTCCGGCCGGAAAAACACGAAAATTCAGGGCAACTGAAATTCTATTTTCAGCTTTAAAGGGTAATCCAATGGTAGAAATATGCGTTCCTGGGGATCTGCTATACGAGGAGCCGAAGCGCTTTCTTGGGAGCTTTATCGAGGGCAACAAGACGTTTGCGAACGTCATATGCACGAAATACGACGACAAGGTCGTGCCCCTGAAGGGCAAATACCTTCCGATCATCCAGGACTATGTAATCGGGATCGTCAAGGACGTGCGGTTCAACGGCTACACAATCGATTTGAATTCGCCCTACGAGGGGCAGCTTTCCTCAAGGGAATCGCGCGAATCATTCCAAATAGGGGACGTCGTTTCGGCGCTCATCCAGGACGTCGATGAGGTCAATGAGGCGATGCTAGTCGAACCCAGGAAGCTCTACGGCGGAAGGCTCGTGGAAATAGAATCGGTCAAGATCCCGCGTGTTATAGGGAGGAACTCAAGCATGGTTACGATGATTGAAAAATTCTCAAGGAGCAGGCTTTTTGTAGGCAAGAACGGCAGGATCTACCTCAAGGAAGGCGACATCCCGCTTGCGGCAATGTCAATACTCAAGATCACGAAAGAGGCGCACCTGCACGGGCTTACGGACCGGATGCAGGCATTCCTCGAGCAGGAGAGCAAGGCTAGCAGCCAGCAAAGGCAATGATTCGTTGAAATTCCGAAAGATGGGTTGATTCAAATGGAAAAACCAGTTATGATTAAGGATGGCAAGAGGCTCGATGGCCGCAACAGGACCGATCTGAGGCCACTTAAGATCACTACAGGCGTCCTGAAGAAGGCCGATGGCAGTGCGATGATCGAGTGGGGGAAGAACAAGATCCTTGCTGCAGTATATGGTCCGCGCGAAGTGTTCCCAAAGCACCTAACCAACCTCAACAAGGCGCTGATAAATTGCAGGTACTCGATGGCGCCATTCAGCTCCCTCGAGGAGCACGGAAGGAGCGGGCCCAACCGCAGGGCAATTGAAATTGGGAAGGTCGCCAAGCACGTGTTCGAGCACGCAGTATTCGTCAACCAGTTCCCAAAGACGCAAATTGACATCAGCATCGATGTTTTGCAATCCGATGGGGGAACGCGCATTGCCGGCATCACAGCCGCTTCCGTTGCGCTTGCGGATGCGGGCATTCCAATGAAGGACCTTGTCCAGGGCGTTTCAGTTGGGAAGGTAAATGGCGAGCTGGTCGTGGATGTTGATAAGATCGAGGATAATTACGGCGATTCCGACATACCCCTCATAGTTTCGCTGCGTTCCGGAGAGATACTCCTCTTCCAGGCGGATGGAATGCTAAGCAAGGACGAAATTAGCCAATCGATCGACTTCGCCTTTGAAGCAGCTGGGAAGGTGAAGGAGCTGCAAATACGCGCTTTGAAGGATAAATACCTAGATGTGGAACAAAACGGTGCTTGAATATGATTTTGGATGAGATCAAGGAAGATTACGTGAAGGATTTGCTGAAAGGAGGCAAGCGCGCCGACGGAAGGGGCGCATTGGAATACCGTGAAATTAAGGTGCAAAAAGGCCTCTTGCATAATGCAGAGGGAAGCTGCCTTGCGCAGATTGGCGATACGAAGGTGCTTGCAGGCGTGAAATTCGACATAATGGAGCCCTACAGGGATAGGCCAAGCGAGGGCGTCTTCCAGGTTAATTCGGAATTCCTAACGGCCGCGCATCCCGAATTCAATCCGGGCCCTCCGGGCGAGGCGAGCATTGAGCTTGCAAGGGTTGTTGATAGGGGAATCCGCTCGGCAGATGCAGTTGATACGAAGAAGCTTTTCATCGAGGAGGGAAAGGTGCTTGGGGTTTTCGTTGATTTGTACATAATGGATCATTGCGGAAACCTCATCGATACCGCAGCCCTGGCCGCAATGGGCGCTTTGCAAACCGCAAAAGTTCCAAGGTACGAAAACGAGGCGCTAAATAGGACGGATTTCGCAGGCGACCTCCCCCTCCAAAGGAGCGTAACGGTATGCTCATTCGAAAAGATCGACGGCAAGATCATCCTGGATGCAAACGACGAGGAGGAAATAGCATCCGAGGGCCGCCTTTCCATTGCAACCTGCGATGGGAACTTGGTTTGCGCAACGCAGAAATCGGGCCGCGCACCTTTCAGGAAGGATGAGGTGCTCTCACTTGTAGATATTGCTTTGGACAAGGGAAATTCATTAAGATCGCTTCTTTGATTTTTAGGTGAAACGCCATGGGATCGCATTACGGGGTCAAGACCAGGAAAAGGGAAACCGAAGTACTGCGGCAGCAAAAAACGCTCTATAGCTGCCCACAGTGCGGGAAGAAGAAGGTCCGGCGAAGGGGGTTTGCATTATGGGAGTGCCGCTCGTGCGGGGCGCAAATTGCAGGCGGCGCTTATTCGCTTGAAACTTCCGTTGGCGTATCCGCAAGGAAGACGCTCTCGTCGCTAAAGCAAAAGAAGTGACCCCCAAATGCCCGAAGAGTTCGTGCTGCTATCCGCAAATTTCAAGGACATCCGGTGCTTCGAAGAGCTAAGGGGCAATAGCCTGAGTGACGGGGCAGTTGTTTCCCTCCTTAACAATTCGATTGAACTGATCCGGAAAAAAGCGTATGATTTTGCGGCAATAGATAACGCCGGAATCGCAAAGTTTGCTGAGGTCGAAGCGAAAAAAACCAGCTCCATTACTGATTTCATTAGCATCTTAAGGGGCATCAAGCCCCAACTGCTTGAAACCCAGCTAAGGCCGTTTTGCAAAGACGATCGGAGCTTGGAGAGGATTATTGAAAAGAAGCTTGGCCCGATGACCGAAATCGCGCTTTGCCGCTACATTTCGTTTTTATTTGAACGCATCTTTCCAATCCAATTCCGGCCATCCGGGAAGCCGCAAAAAAAGGATTTCCGTTTTGCCGCCAACTACAAGGGCTGGGTTGCCGTACGGAAGGCGAACCTTGAATTGGCGGAAAACAAGGAGGTGCTTGCGTCCCTTGTCCATGCGCTTGGGACCATTTGCAACAAGCTACCCGATCTCCACGAAAATAAGGAATTCTTCACGCGCCTAAATGCGCTCCTATCCAAATACCCCCCACGGAAATCGTTTGGGAAGCTGATCGCACTTGTTGAGGAAATGCAAAAGGCCGGCATTTTCGACGAATCCGATCCCCTCCTTAGGAAATACGCGTTGATGGCCGCGCTGTCACAGATGGGCTTTCCCGCCTACCTTTCCGGCGAGTCGCTAGAAGGCATATACCCGGAGCTCAAGATACCCAAGCCCAAGGGCCGGATAAAAAAAGGCTAGGAGCTTCCAATCCGGCAAAGCCCCCTGCCGGCACCCAAAATCCAATTTATTCCCATCATCAAGGTAAACGCTTATAAACCGCAAATTAGTAACGCATACGGTGATACTGATGGTCAAGGTTAACATTGGCGGGGTTCCTTTGGACGAAGAAGTGGTGTTCATAATTTCATTGCTCATCTTCCTTATACTGACCGCGCAGTACTTCGCTGAAAATTCGGACTACGGGCTCCAGTACACCTCCGGGATAGGCGCGTTCCTTTCCGCCCTCTCGATATACGTATTCTATAAGCTGCACCTGATCGAGGAAAAGCTCGGGATGTCCGCGGCATTGAAGCCCGCACCATCCGGCAAGAGAAAGTAGGGCGCTTTTTTCCCATTTTTTTCCATCCCCTACTCATATCCTTGGCAGTTTGCCCAAATTGCCCCCTTTCCAACCAATTTTAAATCCCATTTTCCTCAACATTTAGGTGGGGGCGTGGGCCAACCTGGTAAGCCCCTTTCTTTTCACAAAAGAAAGACCTTTTAGAGAAGGAAAAGGTATTTTGCTTGGGAATATTGGAAAGGGCGCACCAGAATGCTGACAGCTTTGGGAGCTGTTGATCTGAGAAGCCCCTTTCTTTTTCCCAAAAAAGAAAGGCCCTTGGGTTCAAAGAAAAAGGGATTTTGATTTGCGAATCAGAAGCCCTCAATTCAGAAATTCAAAATGCCCTCGCAGGGCATGAAGCTCTCAGCGCCCCCATTTTCTCATTCATTTGGCTGTTGCGCTTAGTTGGCCTTATTAATCCCATTTCTCAGATTCATAAGACGTGAAAGAATGGACCTTGGCGAGGGCATCCGGCGTGCGCTTGGCCGCATAACCGGTGCCGCAATTGTGGATGAAAAAGCCATAAAGGAGCTGGTTAGGGAGCTGCAGCGCGTGCTGATTTCCAACGATGTGAACGTGAAGCTCGTCTACGAGCTTACGAAGCGAATCGAGGAGAAGGCGATACGGGAAAAGAAGGCGGAAAACCTCAACCTCCGCGAGCACATAGTGAAGGTCGTTTACGACGAACTTGTTGCCATTCTGGGCGAGAAATACGAGCCGCAGCTAAGGAAGCAGAAAATACTCATATTGGGGCTTTTTGGCTCCGGAAAGACCACTTCAATTGCCAAACTCGCCAAATTCTACCAGGGCAAGGGGCTGAGGACGTGCGTCGTTGCAGGCGATGTGCACCGCCCGGCAGCAATCGAGCAGCTTTCGCAGCTTGCAGAGCAGGTGCACTGCGGCTTTTTTGCCGAGCGGGGGAAAAGCGCTGGCGAAATCGCCCTCGCATCCCAAAAACTTGAGGCGCAATACGACGTCCTGATATTCGATTCTGCCGGAAGGAGCGCGTTTGATGCGGAGCTTGCAGGCGAGCTTAAAAAAATCAACCAGCTCTTCAAACCCGATGAGAAATACCTCGTGGTATCGGCGGATTTGGGGCAGGTCGCTGGGAAGCAGGCCGCCCAATTCAACGATGCAGTTGGGATAACTGGCGTCATTGTCACGAAAATGGATGGCAGCGGGAAGGGCGGCGGCGCCCTCTCCGCAGTGAAGGCAAGCAACTCGAGGGTCGCATTCGTTACCCTGGGCGAGAAGCCGGATGCATTCGAGGTGTTCGATGCTAAAAAGTTTGTTGCCCGCCTCGTTGGTTTTGCAGATTTGGATTCGCTGCTCTCGAAGGTGCAGGAGATATCCGACGAGGAGGCGATGAAGAAAGTGCTTGAGGAAGGGAAGCTCGATTATGAGACCTTCCTTGCGCAGATGCGCTCGATGAAGAAGATGGGCCCGCTAAAGCAGATCCTGCAGATGCTTGGGATGTACGACGTCCCGGAGGAGATGCTCCACCAATCCGAATCCAAGATGAAGGCATTCGAAGCTGCAGTTCTTAGCATGAGCAAGAAGGAGAGGAAGGAACCCGAACTCATGAAGAACCGCTCAAGGCAGGAGAGGGTTGCCGGCGGCGCGGGGCTCAAGGTCGATGACGTTCGCGAGCTGGTTTCGAATTTCGAGAAGATGCAAAAGCTGATGAAGGGGATGAAGGGCAACCGCGGCCTCATGAAAAGGTTCGGAAACATGCTGCCTCCAGGAATGAAACTCTAAGGGCCGTTTCACGGGACCCAAAGCGCCTTGGAAATAACTGATTTTCTAAAAGCTGAAATTCCCAATTAGGTAGAATGCAAGCAGCACGAGGATCGCAAAATCAACCAGTGCCGGAAGCTTCACAGTCGTCCTTGCCATCATATACCCGATGAACAAGGCCATCGGCAGCGCCCAAGGATCCATGGTATATTTAGGCGCCGGCGGTTTTAATTTTTATGCCTAGGCGTGACCTACTGATTGGCGCCATTCGCCACCGGCGGTTTTTTTTATGCTTGGCCCGCCCAAAAGAAAGCAAGCGGAGCTTCACAAGTATTTGAAATGCACTTAGCGCTTTCAAAACACGCTTCATCAAAGCAGCCTAAACGTACCTAATTAAAACCCTGTTTTTTCAATCTAATGCACCAATACTTGTGATTTTGATGGCACTTGATTTCAGGGCAACCGAGCGCAAATGGCAAGAGGAGTGGCAGAAGGTGAGGCTGTTCGAGGCGGAAGTAGATGAACGAAGGCCCAAATTCCTAATCACCTTCCCCTATCCCTACCTCAACGGGAGCATGCATATAGGGCACAGCTACTCCTTCTTTCGGACGGATGCATATGCGCGCTACAAGCGGATGAAGGGCTTCAACGTGCTCTTCCCCCAGGGCTTCCACGCAACAGG
Organism: Microcaldota archaeon; assembly: GCA_041305345.1. Lineage (GTDB taxonomy): Archaea > Micrarchaeota > Micrarchaeia > Norongarragalinales > SBBD01 > JACRGC01. Next base: position 113,750 of record JBFYLP010000001.1, read on the forward strand.
GGAACCCATAATGGGCACTGTCGAAAGGCTTAGGAACAAAGACCGGGCGCAGATAGATAATTTCAGGAAGGCGGGCGCATCGGATGAGGACATTGCAAATTTCGCCAAGGGCCCCGAATACGTTGCAAAATTCTGGATGCAGCGGTGGATCGAGGACCTTAAGGCAGCTGGCGCATCAATCGATTGGAGGAGGAAGTTCATCACAACCGACCTCACGCCAACTTACTCACGCTTCATCGAATGGCAGTACAATACGCTTCGGAAGAAGGGATATGTTGTGCAGGGCACGCATCCGGTGATCTATTGCCCTTACGACAAATCGCCAACTGGAGACCACGACCGCTACAAGGGCGAGGGCGAATCGCCCGTCGAATATGCAATCCTCAAATTCGAATTGCAAGGTGAAGGCCTCTTCCTGCCTTGCGCGACGCTTCGGCCCGAAACACTTTACGGGGTCACGAACATCTGGCTCAACCCCGATGCAAAATACGTGAAGGCTACTATCGATGGCGAGGCGTGGCTGCTTTCGGAGAGCGCAGCAATCAAGCTAGCAGACCAGCAGCACGATGTGAAGGTCATATCTGAAATTCCCGGAAGGGAACTCATCGGCAGGAACTGCACCAACCGGATCTTGGGGGCAAGGCAAATTCCAATCTACCCCGCATCGTTCGTCCTGCCAAATCACGCAACCGGAGTTGTGATGAGCGTGCCGGGCCACGCACCATACGACTTCATCGCCCTAACGGATTTGAAGAAGGACGAGAAGCAGATCCTGGAATACAAACTCAACCGTGGGCAGCTTGAAGGGCTGGAGCCCCTATCCATAATCTCCCTTGAAGGTTACGGCGAATTCCCGGCAGCGGAGGAATGCAAAAAAAGGGGGATAGGCTCCCAATCCGACCTGGAAAAGCTCGAGGCCGCAACAGCCGAAATCTACCGCAAAGAGTTCCACACGGGCGTTTTGAAGCAGCAATTTGGAAAATTTGCCGGAATGAAGGTGATGGATGCAAAGCAGCCCCTTGGCGAATACTTCAAGACGCAGAACATCTCATCTAGCATATGGGAAATGACCGGCGAGGTCGTATGCAGGTGCATGACCCCTTGCCACGTCAAAATATTGGAGAACCAGTGGTTCTTGAAATTCTCCGATGCAAAATGGAAGGATGCGGTTAAAAGCCATCTAAAGACGATGAAGATTTTCCCTAAGGATGCGCGGCTCCAGATGGAAAACACGATCGACTGGCTGCTAAACAAGGCGTGCACCCGGAAGGGCGGGCTTGGCACGCATCTCCCCTGGGATCCGGAATGGAAGGTCGAGACGCTTTCCGACAGCACAATCTACATGGCATATTATACCATCTCGAAATTCATCAACGAGAATGCCCTAACTCCCGAACAGCTGCCAGATGAATTGCTAGATTTCATTTTCCTAAACCAGGGCTTTGCGGAGCAATTGGTGAAGGAATACCACATCAAGATGGAGCTGCTTTCCGAGATGAAAAAGGAATTCGAATACTTCTACCCGGTCGACTTGCGGAATTCTGGCAAGGATCTTTTGCAAAACCACCTCCTCTTCTTCCTCTTCCACCATGCGGCAATATTTGGGAGCCAACACCAGCCAAGGGGCATTTCCGTAAACGGGTACGTCACCGTCGAGGGAGAAAAGATGAGCAAAAGCAAGGGGAATTTCCTTCCGGTTAGGCAATTGCTCGAACAGCACGGCGCGGACCTTGTGCGCATCAACATCTGCGCAGCAGGAGAAAATCTCGATGACGCCGACTGGCGCACCGAGACGCTACGGACATATGCGAAGCTGCTGGAGTTCCTGGATGATTCGGCCAATTCGCTTCTTTCATCGCAGTACGGTGGCGCCTTGTTCCAAAGGTCAGAAAAGCTGCTCCAAAGCACGCTTGAGAGAAGCACCAAGCTTGCAGTCGAGGCGATGGAAGGGCTTTACTTCCGCACTGCGGTGCACCATATCGCATTCGAGGGAATAGACGGCCTTAGGAAGTATTTGTCCCTCCGGGGGAAGGATGCAAATCCAGAACTCGTGAAAGCGTCTTTGGAGAAAATCGTGCTTCTCCTATGCCCCTTCACGCCCCATTTCTCCGAGGAAATCTGGCACAGGCTCGGCAACGTCTCATTCTGCTCCATTTCCCCATATCCTATTGCAGATGAATCAAAGATCAGCGAAGTGCTTGAAGAGGAGGAGCATTACCTTGGAGTGCTCCAATCAGACCTGCAAAAGATCATAGGGCTTAAGGGCAAGCCGAGGGAAATACGCATTTTTGTTGCCGAGGAGTGGAAGCGCTCTCTCCTAAAACTTGCGCTCCTATCAGCTGCAGGCGAAAAAAGGCTCGATCTTCCGGTGCTAATCAAGCAGGCGATTTCGGACCCCGCCTATAAGCCCCATGCAAATGAAATCCCCAAATTCCTGCAGGCGCTTGGGAAGACGATAAACCACTACAAGGAAGGCCAGCTTCCCCAATTCGATGAGTTCTCCCTTCTCCTCGAAAGTGCAATAATGCTTGGCAAGAAATTCGAATGTGGCTTTGAGATCCTATCCGCTGAGAACGCGCAAGGCAAGGATCCGGAAAACAAGGCCGCAAGGGCGCTGCCATTCAAGCCGGCAATATACCTTCTCAAGTAGGTTGGGTTTTAAAGCGATCTCAACTATTTTTACCGCTTTAAACCCCCATCGTGCATCGACCTTCCTTTGGGCAATTATCGCTTGTTGCACGTGCTGCGCTTATATAGGCTATTTAAGGAAGACGTTTTTTGGCCAATGAAACCCCCACTACTTAGTAACAAAACCGCAAAAAAGCAACCTATTTATATCCCCTCAAACAATTATTCCTACTTGGAAATACGGAGAAGTTACGCTTTGAATATTCTTTATTGGACCAAAAACAGGTTGAATTAGGTCTTTTTTTAAAAAAGGAGGAAAAATCAGGCTGCTTTTCCATTTTCCGGAAATTTTTAACGTGAATTTGGAATCATGGCACTCCGCATCGCAATGTTAGGCTGGGAGTTCCCACCTTTTATCAGCGGAGGCCTTGGCGTTCATTGCTTCGAACTTACAAAAGCGCTGGGAGAGAAAGGGCTGTTCATTGATTTCTATATGCCCAAATCGAACCCGGTGCCGAAATCCTCCCATCCGAACGTTCGGATCATACCCGTCGACTATTCGTCCTTCGAGGGAGAGGTTGATTTCGCCGATGCGGAGTTCGGGCCGTATTTCAAGTTCCTCAAGCTGAAGGCGGGCGAGAACACCGAAGCTGGGGAGGCCTCCACCGATGAAAGCTACGGCCTTAACTTCTTCGAGGCAGTTGGCAGGTACAATTTCCTCGTTGCGAAACTCGTGCAGCTTCGGAACAAGCGCGCAAAGTACGACGTCATACACTGCCACGACTGGATTACCGCAAAGGCCGGAATGGACGCCTCGAGGCGGATTGGCAGGCCTCTTGTCTTCACATTCCACAGCACCGAGTACGACCGTACCGCAAACCTATCCCCCTTCGATTGGATTGTTGCAATAGAGCGCGAAGTCGGCCAGAGGGCAAACCGCGTCATTGCCGTAAGCAACATGACCAAGAACCAGGTGACCTCCCGCTTCCAGATACCGGCCGAAAAGGTCACTGTCGTTTACAACGGCATTGACCTTACGAAATTCCGCTCGCGGGTGAAAAAAGAGCACTTTGGCATCAAGGAAAAGGTCGTGCTCTTCCACGGGAGGCTTAGCATCCAGAAAGGCCCCGACTTCTTCCTCAAGGCAGCTGCAAAGGTCCTCCAGAAGGAAAGGGACGTGAAGTTCATCGTTTCGGGGAAGGGCGACATGCTCCCCCAGCTCGTCAACGAGGCGATTTCCCTTGGCATCATCGACAAGGTGATGTTCACCGGCTACATCGAGGAGGAAAAGCTTGCTTATTTGTATGCGATTGCGGATGCATATGTCCTTCCGTCGGTTTCGGAGCCCTTTGGCCTAACAGTTCTGGAAGCGATGGCAAATGGCGTTCCCGTAATCGTAAGCAAGAGCACTGGGATTTCGGAAGTCGTCAACCATTGCCTGCGCGTCGATTTCTGGGACGTGAACGAGATGGCCAATAAGATTTTGGCCGTACTGAAATACGCCGAATTGAAGGAGATGCTAGGCAACGGCGCAAGGGAGGAAGCGAAACACTTCAGCTGGCAGAAAACAGCCGAGGAGACAAAACACGTTTATGAGGCCGCATCGGGCAGATGAAAATAGAAAAAAATGATTCCGAGGAAAAAATTCAGCTGAAAGGTGGGGGCCCGTCCGGAAAATGCCATATCCCCCCTTAAGAAAAAAGGTAGATGTTTTGAGGAAAAACCAAAGGGCAAGACAGGGTGAAGTAGCAAGGGAAGTTGGCGCCATTTCCCAAAACCTCGACCTCGAGGGCTTCCTCTCCCCTACTTCTGAAAAGAAAAGCTTCCACCTCCTGCTCTCGATCCTCCTTGGTATCTCGTTCCTCTTGATCTATTCGGCAGCGCAGATGGAAAACATCGCACTTTACTGGATTTCCTTCTCCAGCTTCATCCTCCTAAGCTTCCCCGCATTCCTCCTCTGGCAGGGATACGGCATCCAAGCCCTCTCAAACGAGGGAATCCCCTTCGCCGTTTTTTCGGTCCTTCTTGAAACGATCTGGCTTTACCTTCTCGCGTGCGCTTTCGCATTGATGCTAAAAAAAGGTGCAAGATAATGGCCTCAATTTGCATGTATTTCCACATCCACCAGCCGATCCGGCTAAACAAGTATTCTCTATTCCATTCCCCCGGGCAAGACCTCCAGGCCCTTTATTTCAACGACCATATGAACCACCACTATTTTGAGAAGGCGAAGCACAAGTGCTACGACCCGACAAACAGGCTTCTCCTGCGCCTTATCGAGGAAAATTTCGGCAGGTTCAGTTTCAGCTACAGCGTGACTGGAACGTTCATCGAGCAGGCCCGAAAATTCAAGGCGGGAAGGGATGTTGTCGAATCCCTCCAGCAGCTCTCCTCGACCAACAGGGTCGAATTCATCGACGAGACATACTACCATTCCCTTGCGAGCCTGTATGCCAACCTTGACGATTTCGAGGAGCAGGTGCAGATGCATAACGGCCTCATACGCGACACGTTTGGCCAGTCGCCTAGGGTCTTTAGGAATACTGAAGTCATCTATAGCAACCGCATTGCTTCCGCAGTCGAGTCCCTAGGCTACCGGGGCATCCTAACCGAAGGGATCGACTGGGTGCTTGGCTGGCGCTCCCCAAATCACGTCTATCGGAATCTCAACGGAAAGCTCAAAGTGCTCCTTCGGAATTACAAGCTAAGCGACGACATAGGCTATAGGTTCTCCGCAAGATGGTGGCCCGAATGGCCCCTCACTGCGGACAAATATGCATCGTGGCTATCAGCTGCAGATGGGGAAACCATAAACATCTTCATGGATTATGAGACCTTCGGGGAACACCACTGGCACGATTCTGGAATATTGGAATTCCTCCGGCACCTGCCTTCCGAGGCGCTAAGGCACCCAAATCTCTCATTCAAGACGTGTTCCGAAACCCTCGATGCCTACGAACCGGTTGGGGAAATTGACGTTCCATACAACCTTTCGTGGGCCGATATGGAAAGGGATGTTTCCGCGTGGCTTGGCAATTCGATCCAGCACGCCTGCTTTAGGCAGCTTGAAGCGCTTTCCCCAAAAGTCAAGCGCATAGGCGACCCAAGCCTCCTCCACACCTACCGCCTCCTCCAGACATCGGACCATCTTTATTATCTGTGCACGAAGAGCTGGGCTGATGGGGACGTGCACAAGCACTTCTCGCCCTACAAGGAGAATACGCCCTACGATAATTTCATCAACTATATGAACATCCTGCAGGACTTCCGAATGCAGGTGGATAAAAGGCTCGAGGAAATCGAGAACGAGCGCGTCCGCAAGTTCGCAGCTGAAAGGATGATATCCACGAGGGCTGCATTCGATGGGGAACAGAACTCAAATGGGGAAGGGGGCGATTTGCAAATTGCCTTTGAAAAAAATGCGACAGGGGTCTGATGAGATATGAAAAAAGTATTATTCCTTGTGACGGAACTCCAAAAACCGGTCGGCGGCCTCCACCGCTACACCTCCGAACTGCTGGTTGCCTGGAGGAAGGCCATCCAGGATAGGCAAACCGAATTCGAGCCGATCGTAATTTCGATTAGGGATTCCGCAGTCCCCCTCTCCGACCTGCGCTTCTCATCGGAGTATGGCGATTTCATGCATCAGCATCCAAACATACTTGTTTATGAGGGCATCCGTGCGGGCGAGCGGTGCATCTTCCTTGAAAGCGCCCTTCCCGAAGAGGAGAGGAATGCGCTTCACGCCGATCTTTGGATGAAATACAGAATCAAGAGCCACAAGACGGCCGGATGGGGCTTCTATGACACTTTAAGCGCATACTGGCACTCCGTGCCGCAATTTGCAGAGTTCCTCCAAAAGAAGAGGAAGGAAAACATCGCACTAATTGATGCACAGGACTGGCTTGCATTCCCTGCGGGTTTCCTTAGCCGTGAGAAGCTCGGCAGGCCCCTTAACTGCCGCTTCCATTCGGGCGAATTTGGAAGGAGCCTTGGCCATCCCGACTTCGATGCACCGCCTGTTCTCATCGAGGCAGCTGCATTGCAGGAGGCGGATTTCATCCAAGGCGTATCGGTGCACGAGGCGCAATTCGAAATTTATAACCTGCTTCCCCACAAGCAGAACATGCGCGAGGAACTTTCGCGCTTTCAGACAAAGAAATGGCTCGACTACCAGCTTTGGAAGGAGGAAAAATTCGAGGATTTCCTCCTCTACGAGGCGGGCACCGACCTTGAAATACTCTCCGAAAACGTTGCTGGCATAACCAACGGGATCATCCTGGATAGCTGGCAGAAGGTATCGCTTGAAAACATTAAGGCTGGCAGGGCGGTTCTCCAAAAGGCGCTCCCGAAAAAGGACAAGTACGTGCTTTTCATCGGCCGTGCAGAGTACAGGAAGGGAATCGATGTGCTCATACAGGCATTCGCGCAGCTTAAGCGCACAGGAAGGATGAATGTGGGGCTCGTGATAGCAAGCAACCTTGCAAAGGATGAGTACGAGCGCTATTTTTCCACCATTGCAAAACTCAAGCTCGAGAACGATGTTGCGATCTATAGCGGCTGGCTCCAGGAGGAGACCAAGAAGGGCCTCTTCTGCTCATCCGATGTGATTGCGCTTCCCTCGCTTTATGAGCCCTTTGGGCTTGTGACTCTTGAAGTGTATGCAGCCGACATGGCCTGTGGCATACACGGCCTTTCGGGCCCCATTGCGGTTGTTGGAGACACCGGCGGAATGAGCGAGGTCGTGCGCAACGGAGTCAACGGATTCAAGGTGCCAATGGAGGAGGACCGCTTCGACCTCAACCCCGCGTTCCTTGCGCGCATCCTAAGGATCGCCCTTCAAAGCGAGGACCTGAAGAAGAAGATAACCCTTGGCGCCTCCGAACGCGTCCAGCAGCGCTTTTTCGACTGGGGCTTCATCGTGCAGAAGGTGTTTGAGATCTACAGGAAGGCGGAAAAGAACTACGAGACTTTCGTCAAGGACACGGGATGAGGCAAATTCGCTTTTGATGAATTCGAAATTTTTTTGGAAATGGGTGATGACATGGTGGGTGTGGATGAATATTTCGGCGCAAAGGCCGGGATAATATGGCAGTGCCTGAAGGAAAATAGCGGGCTTACCATTGCGCAGATGAAGCGCAAGACGAAGCTCACGGATTCCGAGCTTTACGTCGGCCTTGGCTGGCTTGGACGGGAGGGCAAGATTGAGATCGTAGGCGACGTCCCGCTGCTCTACAAGTACAAGCTCAAGTGAATGGCAAGGGGATGCTGCGGGAATTAGCCGACGGTGCAAATGATGTACGACGTAAAGCAAGTATGCGTAGAAAAGGCGAGTGCAGAAAACCCCGATTGGGGCTACGCGAGGAACTGCCGGGCATTGCTTCGTAACCCGATTGCCGAATTCTCCCAAAGCACTTTCTCTGCGCAAATTGGCGAATTCATCTCGCCCAACCGGGATTATTCGTATGAAGGCTTTTCTGCGCTAACCGATGGCGAAAACTGGAAATTCCTCGATTCGCTTGCATTTAGCCTCAAGGATGGGAAAGGCGTAGCCCTAAGGCTCATTCCCAAAACCGTCAAGATTTATCCCTGGAAGGCAACGTACCATTATTCCTTCGGGGATTTAGGCGCCGAATTGGCAGTGGAATATTACCTCTTCAGGAACAGCAAGGCCGCTACATTGGAAGTTTCGTTCTTTCTAAGGGGCTGCAAGGCGGATGATGCGCGCCTTATCGTCGAACCCTTCGCGGACATCCGCCATATGTACTCATCCTCATACCCAGATGCGCACGCGGCAAATACGCTTCCAAATGGCATTACGATCCAGCGCGAGGGACGGTTCCTCCACATCATTAGCAAGAACGTGCACGCCATCAATTTGAATCAAAGGAAGCAGGAATGGTGCTACAAGCTCGGGACCGGTAGCAGGGAGATGCGGGAGGGCGCAATGAGGTTTTCCCAAGATTGCAGGCACCTTTACTCGCCAGGAACCCTCGAGCTCTCATTTTACAGGAATTATGCTTCCCTGCAGATATTCTGCTCCTCGCAAAAAAAATTCAAGCCCTCATTGGAACTTAGGTACCACGACGAGAAAGCATTCGTCTCAAAACTAACCCGCCTGCAAAAGCCCTATTCGCTCCACCTCAAGCACGCCGAGCATTGGGGGAAAGAATATCGGGTGGCGCTTCAGGGCCGACTGTTCAAGCTGATGGAAAGTTTCAATTTCGAATCACCCAGCCTCGAAGGCCCCGATGCGGGCGCATTCTGGTTTAGGAACATCTGGTTCCGCGATGCATTCCAGGGCGTTAGCGATAATTTCGAAATCTACTTCCGCAATGAAAAGGCCTACCTGAAATCGCTCCTCCTCCAAGCACTAAAGCTCCAGGAAGCAGGGCTCATCCCAAACAAGCTTCCCGAACTTAACGACGAGAAGCCGGATTATTCCTCGGCCGATGCGACGCTGCTTTGCTTCATCTGCTGCCTCGAGTACCTAAGGCGCACGAACGACAAAACGCTAATCAAGGCGTTCCGGGATGCGGTAAAGGCGTTCCTGCAATCCCTCTCTTCCGGAAGCATCAGGATGGAAAATTACCTCCTCAAGGCCCCCGCGCATTTCTCCTGGATAGATTCGAAGTACGCTGCAAGGACTTTTGGAAAGGATGCATCGGTGCCAACGCGCATACCTCCCGCGTGGCTCGACAGGCTTATCCTATCGTGCAAGGATTACGACGAGCTTTCATCAAAGCTTGGCTCGCCCGCGTACTATTTCGTCGAATTGAACGCGCTTTGGATCCGCTTCCTGCGCGATTTCTATGCGATCTTCCCCTCGAGGGAATTCGAAGCGCTTGAAAGCAATGCGAGCATAAACTTCAAGTCGTTCTTCTTCACCGAAGGCGTCTTCGAACTCGTGGACGACACCTTCCAGAAATCCGAAACGCTCTCGAGCGTTTCGCTCTATTCAGCCTCGCTTCTCCCCGAGCTTTTCTCGGACGAGGAAATTGCAAATCTCGTGAACAAATTCGAGCCGTGCCTCGTCTACCGCAACAGGAAGCTTTTTGGCGTGCTTACAAGGAACCTGCAAAACCACGTCTACTGGAACGACGCGGACTACCACGGCGCGGTTGTGTGGCCAAGGGAAAGCGTGCCGCTCTTCCGCCTCCTTCATCGCCTTAAAGACCCACGTGCGCAGGAGATCCTTGAGAGCAACCTTGACCATCAGATGGAGGAAGGCGCCATCTTCTTCAACCAGGAGCTCTTCGCCCTCCCCGAGGGCATCAATCCCTCCCCCTCGCCGACCTCCTACTCGCCAGTTCCGGTGAAGAACCCCGCGCAATTCTGGTCGCAATGGGTGCAGCCCTATTTCGATTTCCTGAAGTGACTAACTTCCCCGCTGAAGGCGCCTCCTCATTTTACTACCACCAGCTTGCATGCCTTAATGCCCCGGATCGAGGCAATCGAGTCCGTTATCTTTTTCAATTTATCAGCAGCCCCCCTCGCCGCAACCACTTCCAGGCATTCGTCGTGCGACAAATGGACGTGCATCGAAGCTATGATGTTTGCGCCGAAGCGATGCTGGACATCCGTCATCCTATCCTGCAAGCCAGCCACGTGATGCCCATAAAGGATTGAAATCGTGCCAACCCTCGTGCGCCTGCCCTTCAACACCTCCTCCCTCAGGAATGCATCCCTTAGTATGTCCGATATGGCCTTGGACCTGTTTGGGCAAATCCCGCTTTTCATCCTTCCTTCAAGCCTTGCCAATGTTCCCTTCTCAACGGATATCGCAATCCTTTCAACGCTCATAACTTCGCACCCTAAAAGTATTACGAAAATCAGCTTTTTAATACTCGGTGCAATTCACATTCATTGGGTGAGGCAAAAATGGCTTGTTTTCTGGTTCCAACGGCAATCGGAATTTTGACAACTGCGGGAAAGAAGAGAATCCCCGAAAATATGCACATAGGCTGGCTCAACACGATGATCTTTGGCGGCGCTGCTGCGCTTGCAGTTGAGCACATCGCCCACGGCGAGATAGTCCCTTGGTTCCCATTCCTCACTGCAATGGGCAGCGCAGCGGATACTTCCGCGATGCTTGGCGAAATGGCAGCTGTTGGCATTCCGATGACGCTTGCACTTGTCGGCGCCTGGGCGGGAATGGTCGTAGTATATGAAAAATTCATCGCAGTCAAGAAAGCGCCACTTGGCGCATCCGGCGTTTAGATCAATTGCGGGGTAATCAAAATGTGGCTCATTACGACATTGGTTGCGGCAATCATTGCAACAATCCTGCATTTCAAGGCAGCATCCAAAAAAAAATACAGATTCGACTTTCTGGCACTGATGCTATGGGGTACGTTCCTCATGGTCCTTGTGGACCATTCGATTGCATTCTTCAATGAGGGTGGCGAATTCCTGTCCTATACTACGGATGGCATCGTAACAAGCTCGGTGGTTTTGGGAATAGCCATGCTTGTTCCGATCGTTGCAGTTTGGATGGTTGTGGCATTCGTCCCAATTTTGCATAAAAACAGAACGTAAAATCCCCTAACCCGGTCCTTTTTTCTCAAAAGAAGTCCCTAAGCCTAACTTCGGTATTCCTTATGTTCCTCATTGTTGCCCAGTGGTGCCTTATGAATTTTTGCAATTCGGGGTCCTTGTGGTGCTTCCGGAGGAATTCCATCGTTGCCTCGTCGCTTGGGTAGCCGCTTCCGAACTGGCCGAATTTTGCCGCCAGCTCATGCACACGCTGCTCGCGCATGCTCTTTGCCAGGATGGATGCAGCGCCCACGCATAAATACTTGTAATCCGCCTTGTTCTCGCTTGTAATGGCAACCTTTTCAAGTTTTGTTCCCCTCAAATATTTTCGGATCCTCGTTTCGTACTTACTTGGCATTGGATCCGGGGAGTCGACATACATCCGTTCAATCTCGCCAATTTTTTTGGCCAGTTCCCCTATTGCAGCCGCAACTTTCTCCGCCTCCATCTCGTTAATGCTGACCCTTCGTTTCATGTAGCCGTCTATTTCCTCGGCAGAAATTTCGATGATCGCGTGCGGATGGCGGATTATTTTGGCGGCGATTTTTTCCCTCAATTGCGCCTCCAATAATTTCGAGTCCTTAACCCCCAATTCCTTCAGTTCCGGCTCCCTCTCCTTCTCGATTGCAAACGCGCACATCACAAGCGGCCCGATCACCGGCCCCCTTCCGGCCTCGTCGACGCCGACAACGAATTTTCCCATTTTTTTACACTCCCAACATCGGATGATTGACCCAATCCCAATTCCGTTACTTCAAGATGATTTTTTAATGCTATTAACCCTAAGATTAAGGTTTGCTTTGGGGTCATAGTATAACCTGGTAGAACAATAGGCTCCAGATTTTTCATGCAGGTATTTTGAGCCGCCTTGCGGCGATGATGTTTTCCAATGGAGCTCGGATATGATGACGAGCGAAAAAGTTGATACCTGTGGATGGGGGTTCGAATCCCCCTGACCCCATGACAAACATGGGGGAAGCTGGTTTCCCCCTAATTTTGTCGGATCGTCAACCCTTCCTTTTCCTGCTCCCCCTTCAAGAAAAAATCAGCTGATCTCCTGCACGATGACTCCGTACGCGGGCCGCGTGATCCCAATTCCCACGATGACGCCGATGATTGTCGAGAGCGCAAAGCCCATCATTTCAACAATCCCCGACATGAAAAGCGGGAGCATTGCAGCGACAATTGCGCCCGCAACCGCGAATATGATGAAGAACGCCTTCGCAATCCGCTCCTTCACGTTCCGGTAGTTTTCCGCCTCCTGCTCGTGCCTGCCCTTCTTCAATATTTCATCCGTGATGATGATCTGATCGTTTACCCCTGTGCCGATAAGCGCGATGATTGCAGCAACAGCCGCGAGGTCAAGCGTTCCAACCAATGCCATTATCGCGGTTGTCAGGTAGATTTCCATTATGCTAATTAGCATTATCGGCGCCGCAAGGGCAAGCTTCCTATATCTCACGACTACCACGATGCTAACCGCAATTATTGCGAGGACCATCCCCATCAGGCTGTATGTGAAGAACTGCTCCCCAAGCTCGGCTGCAACTATGTAGGAGCTTCCAATTACCGTGCTTACTGGCAGCTTTCCTCCGGAAATCACGCTTTTGAGTTCCTTGATTTCGGCATATGCGTTCCGTTTCTGTTCATCTGGCGTGGTTCCAGATGAGGAGCCGGTGATCGAATACGACTGCGAGGCGGTCCCGTGCGCCAATCCTTCCGAAAGAACCGGCGCGGAAAGAAGCCCAATCCCCCTCCACCTAGAAACAACCGTCAGGCCAAGCTGAGTGGAATAAGTCGTTGGCGCCATCTCCTCGTCATTCCTTGCGATTATTACTTTTGGCGCCTCCGCATCCTTTGAAAATCCCTCCTCTTCCAGAACCAAGGCAACTTTCGGATCCGAAAGGAGCGTCTCTCCAACAACCACCCTCGTCCTTCCGGCCAGTTTCATCCTTTGCTCTTCGATGGTTTCCGAATAGACCAATTCGATGTTCCCCTCTTCCTTCCTTAAGGCGTCAAGGAGCGCTTTTTCCATTCCCCCTATTTCCCCAAGGCTCCCAAGGGAGCTTCTTGAAATGATGACGGCCGCATTTTCGGGCCTATCGAGCATCATGTATACCGGGTAATTGCCCTTCCCAAGCGCGACCTTTGCGAATTTTTCCCCGCCCTCCCTTGTGACCGCAAAGTCGAGCTCCCACCTGTAGATGCCATTTGCAACACTCACCCGCTCACCGGTTGCGCCGCCAATCGAGTTCTGCAAAACATCCTTCCCTTCGATAGCAGCCCTTCCATCAATTAGTGCTTCGAACTTCCCCTGCTCCCTTAGTATCTTTTCGATGCTCCGTATTGCAGCCTCATCCGCCTTTGGCACTTCCACGATTATTTCACGGTCCCCAAGCGGCCTTACGGATGACTGGAAAAGCCCGTATTTGTTGATCCTTTGCTTTAGCGTCTCCACGGTCTGGCTCATTATTTCCGTCGAGACGCCCTTCTCCGAAATAAGCGTGATTGGTATCCTAACGCCTCCCTTGAATTCGATCCCGAGGTTGGGGCCCCGAAGTGCGAGCAGGAGGGTCACAAGCAGGGCCGCTACAATTAGCAGCTGCACCCTTCGGCTGTTGATTATGTTCTTCAAAGTCATTTCGATCCTTCTCCCTTTATCTCCGCATACCACATTATCATTACCGCATTCCCGCACCACGTTGCGATGAAGTCGATGAGCCCGCCAATCACTGCGACCATCCCTATCTGGTAATATGTTTCCACCCTGAGCAGCAAAGAAACCAAAACGAGCACTCCGAATGCGGATATTGCCGAAGTATTCATGACTATTGCCGTCCGCATCGCATCGTAAACCCTTTCCCTTACCGTCCCTTCCGTCCGCTTAAGGGCCCTGATTGTAAGCAGCATATCTGTATCAATCGAAAATCCAATGAGCATTAGCAATGCAGCAACAGTAGCAAGGCTAAGAGGTATTCCAAGCAGGCCCATCGCCCCTGCAGTTATGATGAGGTCCGCAAAAGCGCCAAACAGCACTGCAAGCGTCGCAACCTTCCCCCTGAAGATGACCACGACAAACAAGCCTGCAAGCAGGAGGGACACGACGACAATTTCCGCAGTCTTCGAAAGGAAGAACCTGCTAAGGCTCGCGCCGATTTCCTTTGTGCTGTATGATTTTACTGGCACTACCTGCTTGATTTGGGCAATCAGCTCCTCCCTCCTTTGCGAAGTTAGCAATTGGTACTCCTCTTCCGCAAGCTCCACCGCATTCCTTGAGCCTGTGGCGGTCTTTTCCGACCCCAGCCCCAAAAGCACGGTATTTACATCTTCAATGAGCGCTTTTTCGAGCAAATCCACTTTCCTTTTCTGCTCCTCAAGCTTTGCCGCGTCCAACTCGTTCACTTCCATGAACTGCAAAAGGACCATTTCATTCCCAAGGACCGCATCAGCGGTTTTCAACGCAGCAATTTTGGATTCCGCATCATCGAAGCTTGCGCTCGTGCCAACCTCGATTTCATACCCCCTTCCCGACGGGTTGTCGAATGACCTGACGGTGACGTCGCTTGAGAATTTCGCAAGCGCCTCCTTAAGCTCGATTCGCTTCTGCTCTAGGGAATCCGATGGCGCATCGGTAACAATGGTGATGAGGGAGCCGCCCTTCAGGTCAACCCCCTTCTGGATCTGGGGTATGTAGAATAGCGAGAGCAAAATCAGGACTAGCGGGATGATCACTAGCTTCTTGTAATGTTTCCCCTCGTAGACGTTAGGCAATTCCATCTCAATCAGGATACCTACTTAGGCCAGCACACGTTTATAATGATTTAGTTACGCTTATAAAGCTCCGCTGCAAACTATTTCGGAGGGGATTCATATGGATGCGGGAGTCGCAATTCTTGCCATCGGCGCAGTGCTGGTAATCACAGTGCTTTGGATCATACTGGTTTACAATTCTCTAATAACCCTTCGGAACAGGATAGGGAATGCGTGGTCCCAAATCGACGTGCAGCTAAAGAAAAGGTACGACCTCATCCCGAACCTTGTCGAGACCGTCAAGGGCTATGCGCGCTACGAGAAATCGGTCTTCGAGAGCGTCACGAAGGCAAGGGCGGCGATGGCCAATGCGGGCTCGGTTTCCGAGAAGGCGCAGGCAGATAACATGCTTACCGGCGCGCTGAAGTCGCTTTTTGCGGTTGCGGAGAACTACCCGACCCTGAAGGCGAATGAGAATTTCAAGCAGCTCCAGGAGGAGCTTTCGGGGATCGAGAGCAAGATCGCGTATGCGAGGCAGTTCTACAACGATTCCGTCCTCGAACTGCATAACAAGATGGACCAGTTCCCAAGCAACATCGTTGCCGGAATGTTCCAATTCAGGAAGCCAGACTACTTCAAGGTTGAGGGCGCGGAACGCGAGCCCGTGAAGGTCTCATTCGAGAAGATGTAAGCATCCTCCCCTTCAAAGAAGCAGAATGCCGTCCATTGCCAATTAGAAGCGCCCATTCCTGATCCCTCGCCCCAATTCCTCCCGCGGCCGCCCCGCCATATATATTGTTTTCCCTCGTAAAGAGCAAGGTATATATACGAGAAGCCAAATAACCCTTCAATTCTGATTACAAGAGGGGTTGAAATGGACGAGGAAAACATGGACTCACTGGTATCCTTCATCTTGAGGGAGAAGCGTTACCTCAAGAAGAGGGAGACGTCCTTCACCGACAAGGAGCTTAAGGAGGGCGAGGACATCTTGAAGAAATTCATCAAGGCGGTGCAGTCAAAGAAATACCCCGAGGAGCTCTTGAAGGAGGCCGAAACAAACCCGAACAAGGCAAAGAAGATCGTTAGGGAAATCATTCCCAAGGTGCGCAAACTCTCAAAGAAGCAGCTACTTATCCTGATCCAGAACTATTTGCTGGTTTACGGGGTCATCGAGAAGAAGCACAAGGAGCACAAGATATTCGTCGAGGCCCTCAAGGCGGACAAGTTCTACCAGCCGCGAAGGAAGGTCTACTAGGGAGAAAAATGGCCACCATCTCAATTGATGAGTTTTCGAAATTGGACCTGCGCGTCGCGAAAATCATCGAGGCTTCAAGGATCGAGGGAAGCGACAAATTGCTAAGGCTGCTGGTGCGCATAGGGCCCGAAACGCGCACCCTTGTTGCCGGCATCGCGGAGCATTATTCGAATGATGAGCTCCTTGGCAGGAAAATAATCATTGTCGCAAACCTGGAGCCAAGGACCCTTAGGGGGGTCGAATCGCAAGGAATGCTCCTCGCAGCGCAATCCGAAGACGGGAGGCTTGCACTGCTCGCCCTTGATGGCGATGTGCCCGATGGCAGCAGCATCCATTAATACTAATTTTTGGGTAAAAACCCGTTTTTAAGTAATCTATAATAATCCGGAAATCCATATAGTGGCGCTGATTTTGATGATCGAGAGGCTAATTTCAACATTCCGGGATGGCGGTTTTATCATCGTGTACGACGGGAGCCATCGCGAAGCAGAGGCCGACCTGATGGTCTACGCCTCATTTGCGACCCCGGAAAAGGTTCGTTTCCTAAGGCAGGTTGGCGGGGGCCTCATATGCTTTGCAACGACCGGCGAGGTGGCAGCCAAACTGCGTTTGAAATATCTTGCAGACCTCCTGAAAAAGGACGTTTCCGCCAGGGGGCTCGTAATAAGTCGCACCCCGTACGGCGATGAATCGGCGTTTTCAATTTCCCTCAACCACAGGCGCACATACACCGGCATCACCGACAACGACCGCTCGAAAACCATCACTCAGCTAGCGAGGCTCGTAGGCCAAGAAAACCCGACCCACGGTTCCCTTAAACGGAATTTTTACACACCTGGCCACGTCCCCGTTTTAATCGCACGGGATGTGAATGAACGTAGGGGCCATACCGAATTGGCAATGCAACTTTGCAGGCTTGCACGGTTGCCACCTGCAGCAGTGATGTGCGAGATGCTAGGCGAAGGGGTTGCCCTTCCAATCAATGAAGTTAAAACTTACGCTAAAAGGCACAAGATCCCATTCATTGAAGGATCCGAGCTGATTGGAGGCACAAAAGCATGAAGCATAAAATCGCCCTGGTAGACACCACTTTCGCAAGGGAAGACATGGCCAAATTCGCCCTTGCCGAGCTGGAAAAATTCCGGGACGTTGAAATCATAAAAAGCACGGTTCCTGGCATCAAGGATTTGGCTGTTGAATGCAGCCGCTTGCTTAAGGATGCGGATATCTGCATCGCTCTTGGATGGGTCGGAGGGGCCGAGATTGACAAACAGTGCGCTAACGAGGCATCCCTTGGCATCCAGATCGCGAAGCTGCGGCATGACAAGCATATCCTTGAGGCTTTTGTTTTTGAGTTTGAAGGGAAGGATGAGAATGAGCTGATGAAGATAGCTGAAAACAGGGCAAGAAAGCACGCAATCAACGCATACAATCTGCTTGCCAACCCCTCCTCTTTGCAAAACAACGCCGGAAAGGGCATCAGGCAGGGAAAAAGGGACGCCGGGCCGCTTCGTAGATAACGTAATGGTGAATTGCTCTTATGGTCAATCTGGGCATTGTAGTCTCGAAATTCAATCCCGAAATAACGTCGGTAATGGAGCAATGTGCAATTGCTGAAGCTAAAAACCAAAACGCCAAAATCAAAAAAATCATCCGGGTTCCGGGAGCGTACGAGATTCCCTTGGCAGCCCAGCTGCTCCTCAAGGATAAGGGAATTGATGCCGTTGTCACTTTAGGCGCAATCATCAAGGGCGGAACGGCCCACGATGAGGTAATTGCGGAGGCAATTGCAAATGAGCTCCTTGACGAGAGCCTAGATGCAGCCAAGCCCGTTTCCCTAGGCGTCCTTGGCCCCAAAATCAGCTGGCAACAGGCCAAATCACGGGCTAAACCATATGCCAAAAGGGCCGTGATTGCAGCCGTTGAAATGTGCGGCCTTATCCGAAGGAAACAATTGCGGTAAAAAAGAAAAAAAGGCAGAGGAAAAATCCCCTTCACCGAACAAAAAAACGCATTCCAAAATAAATGGCAGGTGGCGCGCATTAGGAATTGATGAAAACCCATTGCAAAAAAAGGGAGATGAAATGAAGCTGAAAATTAAATTCAAGAAGCACAAATGCAATGTCCCCATTAAGGAGATCGCACAGGCAAGCCTGCCCACGAAATATGGCTTTTTCAGGGTCTATGCTTTCGAGGCAGAAAACGGGGGCAACGACCATGCTGTTTTGGTGAAAGGGGAGGTCGCAAACCATGAAAACGTGCCCCTTCGAGTGCATTCCGAATGCCTAACCGGCGATACCTTTGGCTCGAAAAAATGCGATTGCGGGCCCCAATTGCAAGCTGCGATGAAATACGTGGAGAAGGAGGGAAGAGGAATAATCATTTACATGCGCCAGGAGGGCAGGGGGATAGGCTTTGGGAACAAGATACGCGCCTATGCCCTCCAGGATGCGGGAATGGACACCGTCGAAGCCAACACTGCGCTTGGATTGCCAATAGATGGCCGCGAATACCACCAGGCAGCGCAAATTCTGCGCCATCTAAAGGTGAAATCCGTAAGGATGCTAACGAACAACCCCCTCAAGATAGCAAGCCTCATCGCGTGCGGTATAAGGGTGAAATCAAGAGTCCGTCTCGAGCCGCCATCCAACAAATACGATAGAAATTACCTGAAAATCAAGAGGAAAAAAATGGGCCATATGCTTATGGCCAGATAGCTGCTCTAAAAAAAAGACGCTTCAATTAGCCCGGCACATTCCCAATAAAAATGGTCGATTCCTTCATGCGCCCCGTTTCCCAAGATGAAAAATACGCGCATTTGGCATTGCATCTAGCCCGCAAGGGGAAGGCGGGCACCAAGACCAACCCCCTTGTTGGCTGCGTCATCGTTAGGGATGGGAAAATCGTCGGCAAAGGATTTCATCGGGTTTTCGGCGGGCCGCACGCGGAAGCGCTGGCACTTGAAAAGGCCGGAAAAAAGGCCAAAGGCGCCATCCTTTATGTGAATCTTGAACCCTGCGTAGCCTTCGCGGGGAAAAAGACCCCTCCCTGCACCAGCAAACTAATCGACTATGGCATCTCCAAGGCAGTCATTTCAATGCCGGATCCAAACCCCCAGGTAAGGGGCAAAGGGGTTTTTGCTTTAAGGAAAAATGGCATCGAGGTGAAGCTCGGCGTCCTTGAAAAGGAATCGCAAGCGCTCAATGCGCCCTACATTAAGTTTATCACAACCCACAAGCCCTACGTATTCCTCAAGGTTGCGATGAGCCTGGATTGGAAAATTGCAATTCCTGGAAAAAAATATTTTTCCTGCAGGGAATCCTTGAAATATGCCCACCAGCTAAGGGCGGAATCCGATGCGATTCTAGTTGGCATTGGCACGGTTTTGAAGGACGATCCTTCCCTCACCACGCGTTTAGTTAAGGGCAAGGACCCGCTTCGCGTCATTCTTGATGACCAGCTCCAAATTCCGTTGAATGCCCGGGTGCTCAAGGATAAAAATGTGCTATTGGTCGCCGGAGAAAAAACCCGAAATGAGCATAAATTATCCCTCCTGGAAAAACGTGGTTATTCGGTGCTTCTCCTAAAACAGCGCGCAAACCATCTCGACCTGAACCGGCTCCTTCTTGAACTGGGCAGGCGCAACATCTGCATGCTGATGGTTGAGGGCGGCAGCCAGATAATCACCAGCTTCTTCAATGAAAGACTCTTCGATAAATGCCATTTCGTTTACGTGCCCGAGATTTTTGGGAAGAAAGGCACGCCCCTTCTAAGCAATGCCCTGAAAACCGAGCCGAGGCTCAAAATCCTCTCAGTTTCCGGGCTCGGAAGGGGCCTGCTCGTCGAGGCGGAGCCGGTTTATTCCCGAACACGAGCCAATTGAATGAACCGGTCCAATTTTCCAATCATGCAGCAGAAGGGTATTTTCTGTTAAAATTAATTTTTGTCACGGTTTCCCCGTCTGCAACATCCCGGGTAATTTCCGCGATTTTTTTCTGCAGGTAGCCGCTTGTCCCCCCACCCCACCTGAATTTAGAAATCCTTTCCTTCCAGAGCAGCCCGAAGCCGGTGTTCCTGACAGTAATGCTTCCGGGTTTGAGCTCAATCCTGATTTTCGGTTTTCCCTGCGCCTTATCGACTGCTTCCAATGCCGTGCTTAAGGGCAAATTCATCCTCTCGATTGTAAGTAATGCCGTTTCGAGTGTCCTATTTGCATGGTATGGCGCAGGGTACCCGAAAACTTCATTTACAAATCGCCCATTTTTTTTAAATCCCTCCAAGAACTCCCCTGTACTTAGGCCCTTCTCATTCAACCTGTTTTTCAAATCCTTCAATCCGACATCCAACTGTTGAACATGGAATGCGTTGCTAACCGTCCTAAGGAGCACAAACAGCCTTTCGGGCGTGAATTCCCGCTTGCCTGAAAATTCCAATTGGGTCCTGTCCCTGAAATGGTATTCCTCGAAAATGTGGGGGATTGAAAGAAGGGTTTCCCTGAATGCGCCGGTTTCGAATTTGATTTTCCCTCCCTTCGAAATGCCAATTTTTCCTTCCGGCAAAAGCAGCGTCCTTTTCCTTACTGGCTCTTTGTCGCCCAGCATTCTAGCCAACCCCAGCCAGTGGAAGCCGTTGTATATGATGACCCCGCGAGACCACTCAATATTCTTTGAAAAGATGTAATTCCATTTTGGGCTCCACCGGCCATCTTCGGCCTGTGCCGAAAATATTCGCTCTACTTCGGTTGTTTTTGCGATTCCGTGGTCGCCCCCAAGCAGTGCCACCAGTCGCTTGCTTTTCGGCTCTACCTTTTTAGAAAGTTTGCTCATCCCGTAAAAAATTTCTCTATATAACTCTCCCGATTCCTCCGACCTTTTATAATTCTGCGAAAAGTCGAAAAAGAGCCCTGCGAATCTCCGGAAATACGGCGCGGCCCTCCTAGAGCTGAGGCGGCTCCTTTCCCTCATTAAATCGGATTTGATTTCCTCCAGCTCTTTACGGATTTGTTCAAGTGCCATGGGGCCCAGTAAAATATCCAACTGCACCTTTAATAATTATCCTCGCCAAATGCTATCTGATCAACATGCCCCAGCAGCTTTTTCCAAACGTATTCCGCGTAAATGGCAAGCTCTGCACCCTTTCGGCAGTAAGGAACTTCAAGGTGCACGATGAAGGCATCTTCCGGGAGGGCGGGCGGGAATACCGCGAATGGGACCCTTTCCACAGCAAATTGGCGGCGGCTATAGCAAGAGGGCTCAGAACTTTCCCCTTCTCACAGCACGCCTCCGTCCTCTATTTGGGCGCAGCAAACGGCGTCACCTGCTCATTCATTTCCGACATCCTGCCCCAAGGAACCATATATGCCGTAGAGTTTTCCGCGCAATCCGGCAGGGACCTAATTTCCGTTTCAGAAAAGCGTACCAACCTCCTGCCAATCATCGAGGATGCCAGGTTTCCGGAAAGATATGCCTCAATCCTCGAAAGCAAAGTTGACGTTGTTTATGAGGATGTAGCCGACAGGGAGCAGGTGCAAATCCTGCTCGACAACTGCAACCGCTTCCTTAAATCCCAAGGAATCGCGATGATCGCAATAAAATCCAGATCAATAGACAGCTCCCTTCCACCCAAGCAGGTTTTCTCTAAGGTAATAACCGATCTCCGTGGCCATTTCGAGGTCCTTGAAAAAATCGATCTGGGCCAATTCGAAAGGGACCACCTGTTCCTGGTACTGAAAAAGCACTGATTAGAGGAATGCATTGCAAATGCGAAAATAATTCAAGCTTTAATTGGTACAAGCTTCGTGGTTTGGCACGGCATAACCTTGAGCTTGGATTTAGCCGCGATGTGGCGGGTAAAAGCTTTTTAAGCGCCTTCGGCTTTATTTTTAAAAAAAATTTGGGATCCGCTATGGTCAACGGCTGGGAGAAGAACGATTTGATATTCTTTGGCCTGATGGCAATCGTACTCTACACCATACTGGCAAGATGACGCGGCGAAATCAGGGCCAATGGCTCATTCCCGGCCGCATTCGGCAAAGGAAAACTAGTTATTTCGAAAGCAGCGCGTCCTTGAGGGTGCTTACCATGCTCGCATTCTTCAGCCAAAGCCCCACTTCCTCCTCCGGTGAAACATCCTTCCCTGTAAGGAAGATCATCGCCTCCTCATCGGTCAGCACCATGCGGGAGGGCACTTTCTTATCGATCACTTGGTGGGCCAGCTTTGCAATCTGCGAGTTTTCCGAAAAAAGCGCGTGCCTCTTGTCCTCGACTTGCGAGAGAGGCGAAACGATGTGGATCTTGACGCCCCTTCCCTTCGCCTTCTCGAAATGGCCAAGGTTGGATTTGATCTTCTCAACGACGCCGTCCGGATGGGAGTTCACGACAACTACGTTTTTTGTGTTTGCGATCATGTCCGCAATCCTAGAATAAATGGAATTCCTGCCCTTCAATGTCCAGATGCTTTCCTCCAGGTCGAATTTCCTATTCGTTGTGCTCTTGTCAAGCCCCTTTTTCAGCTGCACCCCGAAATCCTCAATCTTCCTTAGCTCCTCAACAAGCGAGTTCTCCTTATGCTTCTTTAGTGTCTGTACCGCTTCGCCAATGGGCACTGCGGCGTACTTCACCGGCCTGCCGGCCTTCAGGGCTGCAAAGCCCTTCTCCTGCAGCTTATCCAGCACGTCATATACCCGCGGCCTGGCAATTTTGCCAACTTCGGCGATCTCCCCTGCCGTGTTGACTCCCCCCAAAGTGAGTGCGAGGTATGCCTGGGCTTCATATTGGTTGAGGCCCAAATTCCGAAGCATATTGAGCAATTGCGGGTTCTGCATAATATCGATATTGCTCACTGAAGAGTGGTTTTTAAACGTTTCTTCCAATGGAATTTCCTCCGACATACTAAACACTCGCCTATGGATTCAATGCAAAGCAGCCTCCAAACCCCCCGATTTCCGTTCCCATGCCCTCGCCTTTGCACTATGCTTATGAGACCACTTGTATATAAATGTTATTACTAGTTGATAGTAACAAATGGAAAGATTTAAATACTTGGAACCGCATAAGGGTTAGGGGGTTAGGTCTGTAAATAGTGTGGTGATATAATGAGAATTAAGACCATAGCAACTGGCATCCTGCTCATTCTTTTTGCTCTCCTTGTGACCGTACGGGCAATGGAGATCCGCACTTCCGAAGATTCCCTTTCCATCTCCTCAACCGAAGGAAAGGTGTTCGTTTACGTGAAGAACACCGCCAAGGAGGACAAGGACCTTCATATTTCCGTTGATGGAAAACGCCTCAATGCACATGTGGAGCCTTACCAGGAACTCATAAGGCAGGGCTCGACTGGCGGTGCAATGATCGAAGTCTCCGCCCCGGATTGCTTCAGGGGTTCGGAATCAATAACGATTTATGCGCAGCTTTGCACTGATGCCTCCTGCGAAACAGCAAGCAGGAAGGTAACGGTCTATGTCGAGCCGGCAAAGCACTGCGAAACATACATAGAAGGCTTTGCTGCAAAGACCCAATTCGTATCGGGAGTTAGCTGCAGTTCATCTGGCTGCTTCAATATCGATTCGCTAGAGCCCAGGCAAAGCCGCATCGTGACTACCGCCTCATTTGATGTCACCGATTACAACCTTCGGATTAGCGGCGCAGATTCCTGCCCCGATGTACGGAGGGGGGAGATGGCAAGGGTACGGCTCACCTTGGCAAACCGCGGCGCCAGCGGCAATTTCGATTTGCGCGTCGTGACTGGTTCCGAGGCGAATGCATTCCCCTCAAAGGATTACGTCGCCTTGCAAAGGTCCGGATCAGAGGAAGTGTTTGTTGACATCAGCCCCGAAAAGGATGCGGTCGCAGGCAGGCTGTATGTGACGCTGCAGGCATTGCACCTAGATGAGCTGATTTCGGAAAAGGATGTTTGCATTGATCTGGTTGACGAGTTCAACTCGGGTTTGTTCGCTCCGAATTCATTCTCTATAAAGGAGGGGAATGATGCCACAATCCAGCTTGAAATCAGCAACGAGGGCACGAAAGAGCAGCATTATAAAGTCGATGCGTTCAGCCCGGATTTCCAGCAGCACATAATCGTGATTCCTTCCCAATTCTCCCTTCAGCCCGGCGGGAGGCGGCTTGTTGATGTCGAGATCAAAACTTCGAATGAGCCGGCAGGCAGCTACAAGCTCGAGTTCATTTCCTCATCCGAGGAAACCGAGGAAACAGCGGAGATGATGCTTAAGATCGAACCAGTTACGCGCGTTTCCGAAAGCGTCGATGTCGATGCGGAAAGTACCGAGAAGGAAAACATATTGATGGTTGATGCGCTAATTAGGAATGAAGAAGAGTACGAGATGGCGGGCCTTAAGGCTGAAATCACAGGCATCCCGGATGGCTGGAAGGTTTCGGAGATCGGGCAGTTTTCCATCAAGCCAAATTCCGAAAAGCGCATCGAATTCGAGATCACGATGACCTCGCAGGAGGATGCATCGCCCGTGCTAGTCATAAGCAAGGACGGCAAGCAGGTGGGTTCGCAGAAGCTCCCGAAGATTTCGGGGAAAGCGGGCGGTTTCACGGGCCTTTTCGCACTGAACGCGCAAAACATCATACTCGGGGCCGTGATCCTGGTCGCATTATACCTCTTCTTCTTGGTTGGAAGGCGCGAGGAAACAAGCGGGAGCTCGCATAGCATGGAATCAATCAAGCACGAGGTTGAGGGCGGCCACGGACCGCACTCCCATAGCGGTCACTAGTTTTTTTACCGTTGCGCCATTCAGAAGCCCTTAATCATCATTGCCTGTATTCCATCTTCGCATCCGAATCCGCCTTGGCAATCAAGCCCTCCGCAAGCGCCCTTCCAAATCCGCTGCCGAGTGCAGTGAATAAGTCGAACCCTCCCTGCGAGTTGTAATCGCATAGAGGGAGCATTTTTTCCTCATCGGTTTCGTTGTTGCCGGCCATCAAATTTGCCTTCCTTACCGCAGCCTTCATCCCCCCCACTTCATCAATCAGCCCTATCCTTTTTGCCTGCGAGGCCGTAAGGATCCTTGCATCCATTGCCTCATTGAACAAGCGAGAATCGAGCCTGCCCTTCCTTGCTTCTTCAACATCCTTCCGGAATATCAAAACAGTCTCGTCAATCAGCCCTTGCAGCAACTCCTTCTCCTTCCCACTAAGGTTGCGGTAGCCGGCCCCCATATCCTTGAGCTCCCCGCTCTTTATCGATTCCTCCCTTAGGCCCAGCTTTTCAAAAAGGCCCTCGTAATTAAGGATGGTTGCGCGCGCACCTATGCTTCCCGTGATCGTATTGGGGTTGGCAACGATATAGTCCGCGGGCGCGCTTATGTAATATCCGCCCGAAGCTGCGGCCTCGGTCATATATACGACTATTGGCTTTTCAATTCCCCTCATCTCGTCGAATATCTCCTTGCTTGCAACAGCGGAGCCGCCTGGCGAATTCACCTGCAGCAAGATTGCCTTTGTTCCCTCATCGCCGTTAGCTTCCTTCAAAAGGGAGATGATTTCCCCCGGAGTATTCGCATCATCCCCCCCAAATAAGCCTTGGGCCTCATCGTAGACGATTTCGCCGGTGATTTTTATCCTGCCGATGCATTCCGGCCCTGATACCGGGAACAAGAGGCCAATTAGGAATAGGAGGGCAAATAGCACTGCGACGAATTTAAGGATGCTGCTCCAGACGGATGCGGGCTGCTGCGAGTTCTTCATCGCCAACCTTAGGAGACCAAAATTTAAAACCGCATAAGTAGGCCTTTTCCGGAATCCGTACCTAAAAAAATGCACTCGAAAAAAAAGCCCGATAAAAAAATCGGCTTTCATTCCAAGGATCGGGCTTCCTTGCCCCGAATTCCCGCTTACCGCCTTCACCGGCAATTCAGCGTTCCGCCCATTGAAATCCGCCCTCTGGAAAAGGCTTATAAAGCGGGAGAAGGTATTCCTTTGAATTAAGGTGATGGAATGAGACGCATCATGTGGTTCAAGATCGGCGGGCAGACCGTCCATCTGCTAAAGCTTCTTGGGATTTTCGTTTTGGTGGCATCCCTTTTCATGGTCGGAAGCTCATCCTACAACATTTTCCTAACCGCAAGCAAGGCGGAAGCGGCGCAGTACAATTCGGAAAAAATAGACACGCTCTTTGGCTGGTCGGTTGGCGGCGCGCCCGGAGAGAAGGAGTTCGAGTTCCAGGATTTCGTTGGCGTGATGATGGCCCCGCTTGCAAACTTCTTCTTCTGGCTTGGAATTGCGACACTCGCCCTGATGCTCTACCAGTCCGGAAAAATCATCTTCCCGGTTGAGGAATTCGAGCAGCGGATAAGCGATCACCACTCCAATCTCATAAAGAAGGCGGTGGATGCGCATAGGAAGAGGAAGTAGGCTATTCCGTTTTTACCAAGTAGGACTTCCTTGCGGATTTCAGGGCCATTAGGAATCCTTCCATATCCTGAAGGAACGGGATCTCTTTCCCGTTGTTGCCCTTTAAACTTATTTCCAACGCATTCATGTGCGTTCGATTGTTCAAGAACGGCTCGAGGCCAAGAGCGATAGGCAGTGGTTTTTCAGCCGATTTGAAAGCCAATCCTTCAATTTCTGACCATCCCCATCTCTTGGTTGCAGAGCCGTTGCTTTTTTCCAAACCATCGATTGTCACCGAGGTTGAAATGGTCTCCTGCAAATTGAGGCGGAAAAGCACATACCAGACGGCTAGCAAGAGGCCGGCAATGCCAAGCGACTTCAAGTCGAATGGCAAACGGGCAACAACAATTACGATCAGACCTACGATGACGACCAAGGCTGCGATTACCGAATAGGAAAAAAACAAGATGTTGATAATGGGTTTTTCCGTTGTGATGAATCTTTCGGACCATAATTCCAGTGATTGACGCCCTTCCATGGACTAAGTATCAGTTAATCAAATAAAAAACAATCGCTTCAAACCGTCGCCTTCACGAACCCCAAATAAAGCGGCTCGGGCCTCTCCAGCCTCGAATCGAATTCCGGATGGTACTGGCAGCCCATGAAGAATTTGTGCCTTGGAAGCTCGATCACTTTCATTATTTCGCGCTTTGGGTCCTTCCCAGAAAACACCAATCCGGCTTTTTCGAGCTTTTCAACGTATTCCGGGTTGACCTCGTACCTATGGCGGAAGCGCTTGAAAATGACGTGGTTTTTCTGCTCATTCTTGTATAGTTCAAATGCTTTCGTTCCCTCCACGATCTTCACATCGTATGCACCCAGCCTCATCGTGCCGCCCTTTTCATCGATCGTTTTCTGCTCAGGAAGGAGGTCGATTACGGGGTATTTAGTGTCCGGATTAATTTCCGTGGAATTGGCGCCGCTTAAACCAAGGACATGCCGGCTATACTCTATTACTGACAATTGCAATCCATAGCAAATCCCTAAAAGCGGAACATTATTTTCCCTTGCATACTTGATGACGGAAATTTTCCCTTCAGTCCCCCTCGAGCCATACCCGCCAGGAATCAGGAAGCCCGAATACTGCCTCAAATCAACCAGTTTTTTCTCCACATCCTCCGAATTCACGAGCGCGAATTCGGCCTTTACTCCCGCGTGGACCGCCGCGTGCTTTAGCGCCTCGAAAACGCTCATGTACGTGTCCTTCGTGGTCTGCGCATACTTCCCAACAACGGCAATTTTCCTCACTTCCTTGCATTTATCCCATTTTTCGATCAATCCATCCCACTCATCCTTCACGCTCTTTTTCAGCTTCAAGTCCAGTTTCTTCGCGATTACCTCCCTTATCCCCTGCTCCACCAGTATTGCAGGAAGGCAATACACATTATCCAGATTGTATGAGCAGAACACCGAGTCGGGGAGCACGTTGCACATCAGTGCGATCTTCCTCTTCACTCCCTCGTTTATCTGCGTGTCGCTCCTTGCAATCAGGATGTCGGGAGTTATTCCCTTGCTTAGAAGCGCCTTTACGGAATGCTGCATCGGCTTTGTCTTGTGTTCATTGGTGGTGATCCGCGGAACAAGTGCTAGATGCACAAAAAGCACCGAGGCGGATTCCCCATTCTCGAAGCGCATCTGCCTTGCGGCCTCGAATACGACGTCGCTTTCAATGTCCCCAACTGTCCCGCCAATTTCCACAACCAGCACGTCCGCTCCGGTCACCTTGGCAGCATTCCTAAACCTTGCCTTGATCTCATTTGTTGCGTGAGGAATTAGCTGCACGGTCGTTCCAAGGAATTCGCCCTTCCGCTCCTTCTCCACAACCGCCTTGTAAACGCTTCCCATCATCATATTCTGCTCCTTCGTTGCATAAATGTCAAGGAAGCGCTCGTAATTCCCCAAATCGAGGTCGCACTCAAACCCGTCGCGCGTGACAAACACCTCGCCGTGCTCGTAAGGGTTCAATGTCCCGGCATCAGAGTTCAAATATGGGTCGACTTTCATCGCATTGACCTTCACGCCAGCGTTCTTCAGGATCCTTGCGATGCTAGCAACGATGGTGCCTTTGCCTAACGATGACAAAACGCCTCCGGTAACGAAAATGAACTTTGTCATCCGCACCACCAATAAAAAACGAAAGAAAAGTTATGCTTTCCTGGGTATTTAAGCCTAACTAATCCTTGGGAATTGAGGCGGTTTTGCACATTCCATTGGGGCCTTTCCCTAGATCCGCTGCCCACTCCCGCTTATTTTTTTTTGGCACTTGTGGCGCAATGCCTCATTTAAAAAAATCAATAACTTCTTAAGCTCTAGCCGCATTCCTTTTCCGTGCTCCTGGTCGAAGGGGCAATGGAGGAATGAACGAAGTGAGGTTTTCTTGCACTTCATTGGCGGTATTGTGCATAGCACTCTTCATCTCGTTCCTCCCTGCCGCATCCGCAGCAGACCAATGGTATAATTCCAGCTGGCATTTTCGCCAGAAGCTCGAGTTCAACGCATCCGGCTTCATCAAGCAGGAGTGGCCCGCGGAAATCCAGATGAACTTCACCGAGCTGCTAAGGCAGGCGGGGAGCCCCAACACGAGTTTCGACAACGATTCGATACGCGTATTCGAATACAATTCCTCGGGATCGCTTCTGAACGCGGTGCCCTACCAATTCGACACACCGCCTACCTATTCGCCCGAAAACAACGCGGTTGGGGAACTCGTATTCATCATAAACGGCACGACTCACGCATACCAACAAAGGACGTTTTACGTATACTTCGATACCGTTTTCAATGGGGAAAAACCGCAAGTCGGCTATCCGCATACTATTGACTACTCCTGGGATGGCGAGGAATTCTACGTCAACAACACTTTCTTCCGCTGGCATATCGATACCATACGGGCTGGCAACACATCCGGCATCTACCGTGTCGATGGCATCTACAACCCCATCCTCCTGAATACGACCGGCGAAGTGATCTCGGAGCAGGAGGAGACTTTCGAGCATTCGGAATTCACCAACGGGAGCAGCAATTTCACTTACCTGTTTGCGAACAACGCTACTTTTGTCAATGGGCCAATCCGGCTTACGGCGATCCTTGTTGGAGATGAGGCGCTAAAGGACGATCCTTCCATTGCAACCGGCGAAGGGAGGCTGACGAAGAAATACAAGTTCTACAATATGGGTTCGTTCATCAAGATCGAGCAGGCATTCGTGAGCACTGCAGCGGCAACGATCACGCGCGCGTCAACCGCAGCCGGTGCCATCGCATTCGAGTACGAGCGCGCAAGTTTTTCAGAAGCCCAGGGAAATTCAACGGATCCATTCTCCTGGTACCGCTCATCTGCCGGAGGCTCATACGGGGTAGGGTTCATCAATTACCGCGAAAACGGCACCGAAAACTTTTCCGCCCAAACCGCACTTGGCAGGGTGGGCATAGGGCTCTTGGATACCGAACTCCCGCCCTCGGGCAGGGTTTCCCACACCGCCATCCTGGACTTCAACGACACCGAAAGGTCAATGGCCGCGCTCATCAATACCTCCGAAACATTCCACGACGTCATGGAAATTATCGCCGGCGCGGAGGAATGGAAGGTGAATTTTACAATCCGGGCAAGCCACACGACCTACAACCGCAATGAAACCGTCCAAATAATTGCGAACATCACTTCCGATCCGTACAATTTCACGCTTTCGATAAATGCAACAATTGACAACGGCACCGTTTCCCCCTCGGATGATTTCGTACTTGGGCTGTATGACGACGGCCTGCACAATGATTCGGCTGCCAATGACGGGATTTTTGGCAACAATTTCACGATTTACCCCGGGGACGAACTAGGCAGCTGGAACCTTTCGGCGATCCTTTACGGAGCTGGCTCATTGCGTCTTTCCGCCAACTATTCGCTGTTTGATGTGACCGACGCCTATGCGCTTAACCTGAGCATAATCGATCATTCCGGCCTCACCAGCAGGCTCGTCAATATGAGCGCGAACGTAAGGAATTACCGGGGAGACCAAAGCATCGTCAATGCATCATTTTCGTGCACATATTCCCTGAGCTCATTGTATGATTATGGCAACGGCACATATGCGCTTGCTTTCAGCGCTCCATCCTCCTCGGGAAATTTCTCTATTGAATGCAATGCGACCAAAGGGGGCAACATTGGCGCCTCTATTGCGAATTTCTCCTCCGAAACCGGCCAGACTTTTGCTAGCGTGGCCAACTCCCCCTATTGGGTAACGGCAACTGGCATAACGCTCCTGCAAAATTATAACTTCACAATCCAGATAAATGCCACAAACACGTATAACGGTTCGGCCAACCTGGCGAACATTACCCTCCAACTTCCGGGGAACTGGACAGCTTCTAGCCTCACATATGATTGTGGGAACCTATCCGTAGGAAGCACCTGCATTGCGGATTTCAACGTCACGGTCGCAAACCGCACGATGCCTGGCAATTATTCCGTGAATGCCACGTTCCGCTGGCGGAATCCCGACAATTCGGCGGGCTCGAATTCCTCATCAACAAACATAAGCGTGGCTTCCAACCCGCTATTGGTGGTATCCGAAACCTCCCTCTATAGCATTATTGGAATTGCTTGGGAGAAGCGAATTGGCAATTTCACCTTGAGTTCCATTGGAAACGACGCCCTTGCAAATATCACCTTCGACGTTTCCGGGCTTTTGGGAATAGCCTTCAATTTTTCCCCGGTTAACATATCCGTGCTTGCTGCGGGATCCAATATTTCGGTGCAAATCAATGCAACCGTCCCCCTCGGCCACAGTTCGGGCGATTATTTGGGGCACCTCAACATTACCACCCAAAACGACGGCAATGCCTCGATACTTTTGAACATCTCGATTTCGGGAGCGAACGTATCCGTGAGTGCGAGCCCTGCGAATTTTACCGCAAACAACATCACGCAGGCGCAGAACCAATCATTCGAAATGCAATTAAACATCACCAATTTGGGCAACTCGACCTCGTATTTCACCAACATAACCCTCCAGGTCCCAGCTGGCGTCGCTTCCAACAGCTCCCTTCTGCAGTGCGGCAACCTGAGCATTGGCTCCGGGTGCACGGCCGCATTCGTGATCACCGTTCTCAATGCCACATCGCCCGGCACATACCTGGTAAATGCAAGCGCTGTCTGGAACGACCTCGAAGGCGGCATACGGACGAACACTACCTATGTTAACATATCCGTGCTTTCAAACCCGATAATCGAGATATCGGATTCCGTTATAATCGGCAACGCTACACACGGAAATACCTCGATTGCAGGAAATTTCACAATTTACTCCCGCGGAAATGACGCGCTTTACGATGTAAGCATCAACCTCACCGGCCTATACAACTTCACAACCGTGCTGACGCCATCGAACATCAGCGTTCTCGCAGCGGGCGCATCCCAAGCGGTCGTGATCAACGTAACCGTGCCATTTGCATACGATCCTTCCAGCGAGAACGGCACCCTGAACATCTCCACTGCGAATGCACCGGAGCTTAACGCGACTCTTCAAATCGACGTCCTTTTTGATCTGGACTGGCTAGCCGATCCCTCGTACTGCGAGAAAACGGAAAGCCCCGATGCAGGAACGATTTGCGAAATCACCGTCAATAATACCGGAAATGCGCCGATCAATTTCACGATCATCCCATCTTCCGCAAACCACACGGAGGCGAACACAACCAATTTTTCGATAGCAAAGCAATCCTCCTACTCCTTCAACATCACCTACAACATAACCGGCTATCCGAAGGTTGCTTACAATACCACTTATGTCATCGTGGCCGTGAACTCCGGATCCATTCCGGCAAACAGGTCGTTTGTCGTGGCGCTCGTGCCCTTCCAATCATTGACCGCAGCCCTTGCGATCTCGCCGCTTGTCATCCAGGGCAATGAAACGACGACATTTTACTTTAACATTACGGATGTGAATCTGGTCGGCATCAAGAACGTGACCGCCCAGGTTATTTTCCCAAATGGTACCTCTTCAAGCATCAACCTTTCCCTGACGGGCACGTTTTACAATGCTACCGGGAATACCACATCCTGGCAGGGAACTTATCCGAATGGCACATCGGGATCCACGGCACTCAGCGGAAATTACTCCGTCCTCGTATTCGGTTTCGACAATGTCGAAGTCAATGGCACTGCGAATGGGACCTTTTATGCATACCCCCTGCTACGCTCCACGGTGCAGTCGCTTTCGAGCTCGTACCAGAGGGGCAGCACCGCCTCGATTTATTTCAGGAGCAGGGACCTTGGAGGAGCGCCTTTGCCAAGCACCAACGTGACCATCTGGATACTTGACAATTCCTCCATACTGGTATTCAATAATTCATACACTACCGCCTCATCGGGAATTGTCGAGCCGCTCCCAACGCTTTCGATCTCGCCCGACGCCGCCCTTGGAAATTGGGCGATGCATTCCGAATCGGCCTATTACGATTCAAATGCATCCGTTTTCGTGAATCATTCCGCCTCCTCCACATTCGAGGTAGTCCCCGCTTCCACAAGCGGCAATTTCACTTTCTCAGGCCTCCTTACAAACTTCCAGACCTCCGACCTGTTCTTCGGGGGGGATGAAGTGCAGTTCGCGATTTCCGTATTTGATGTCAATGGCGCCCCGCTTGATCCCGACGACATGAACATCACGATCTTTTCGCCAAACGAGAGCATCCATTCCATAGTGAATTTTTCGCAGATCAACCGCTCATATGCGGGCGTTTATTATCACAAGTTCTCGGTCCCCCGCAACATCACATCCGGCGTTTACCGAGCAGAGCTAAATACCGTGCGGGGCATCTATTCCAACAGGAATGTCGCGCTCTTTAGGATCTCTGGCGAACTGCACGCGGATGTGGAAACATCGTTCGTTTGGTACCCTAACAGCGTGATGACCTTTCGGATGATCGTGTACACGGGCGATGGCGTTCCAATAGACCCGACCACGATGAACCTCACGGTCATCGATCCTGCGGGCAATGCCTACTTTTCCATCACCCTTGCAAGCATGACCCGCCTTTCAGCCGGTTATTACCTGTACAACCATGCGATGGGCGTGAACACTTCTGTTGGCAATTATTATGCGCAGCTCTATGCGACAAAGGATGCGGCCACGACCGCAAAGCTCAATCCGTTTCGGGTTTCACAGGGCGGGCCTTACGACGTGCGGTTCGACCTCATTGAACAGCAGGTTTACCAGGGCGACTATTTGGACTTCACCGCCATAATCGAAAACAAGGGGCCCGTATCCCAGGATGTGACGCTGGAATACTGGGTCACGGATGGCTCGCAGACGTGGTACTATGGATCCGAAGCAGTCCTTACGCCGGCCTATACCAACAGCACTTTCGTGAGAAGCGCATACATATTCACATCCCAGCCTGCCCGCCTGTACTGGCTGAATGGCCGGGTGACGTACGACCTTATCAAGCCGCCAATTGACATAAATTACACTTTTGCAGTGGTGGCAAGGCCGGTGGTCATACCCACCGTTGCTCCGACGAGTGCACCAGTCGGCCCGGGCCCGACAGGGCCGATCCCAACCAGCTATCCAAGTGCTTCGCCAACTGCAATCCCGCCCTTCCGGGATTATTCCGGAATGCAGATAATCAGCTATCCTGACGAGGTGGCAATGCAGGCGGGCGAAATAAAATACCCGCGGATTCAGATCAAGAATGCGGGGCTTGTGCCATTGCATAACATCACGATAACCTTCGCAGGGATTCCCCTGAGCTGGGTTGAGCTCGTCCCTTCCAGGATAAACGCGCTTGCTCCCAATGACGTCGCGACATTCGTTGTTAAAATCACGGCGCCCGCATCGGAGAAGACCTCGGTTAGGAAGGTGCGCGCAATTGCCATCTCGGCTGAGAGGAAGGAAGAGGTCCGCTTTGACGTATCCATTTTCGAATCCAAGCTATCGCTCATAGAACATATGCTGCAACGGCTAAGCGAGCGCGTGCAAATTCTCGCCAAGGACACGCAGGAAGCAGAAAAGGCGGGGAAGGATGTGAAAGCCGTGTGGGAAACCATAGACCAGGTTAAGAAGTACCTCTCGGAATCGGAAAACAACCTCCGTAGCGAACAGCTTGACGATGCGATGAGCAATGCGCAAATTGCCGACAACCTTCTGGCAAAGGGCGTAGCGCAGCTCATTTCGGCCCCATTCCTCCCGCCCAGCTATGCGCAACTGCCCAACTGGATCACGCTTGCGCTTGGCTTTGTTGGCACAAGCATGGGGATACTCGTATTCTGGTTCGTTCGGAAGAGGAGGAAACAGCCACCGGAGGAGGCAAAGCAGCCCGCAGGCGTGCTTGAAAAAGTGACCGAGGTGCTCGAGAAAACCGATTCGGTTTCATTGCAGAAGGAGAAGAACAAGATATTGCGCACCCTTCGCCTCCTTGAAGACGAGCTCAGCGATGGCACCATCTCGCAGAACGCACACCTGGAATTGAGGCGTAGGTACGAGCGCAAGCTTGTCGAACTCGACAGGAAGCTTGCGCGATGATTGGCATGCAACGAATTTCCTAACGCGGGTCCAGCCACAACCGAAAGGCAAGCGGGCCATCGTTTTCTTCGGATACCGGCCCGGTTGCCTAATCGTTTTTATTCCTCGCAAAGCAATTGCCTTTAATATTTCCTCGGATTATTCCTTAATTGGGGATCTGAGGGAAATGGGCCGCATCGTATCCGTCCTTTCGGGCAAGGGCGGGGTTGGAAAAACAACTGTTGTTGTGAATGCGGGAGCGGCGCTTTCAAAAACTTTTGGAAAGAAGGTGCTCGTGATTGACTGCAACCTTACCACATCCCATCTGGGCCTTGCACTTGGGATCCATCACGCGCCGGTGACGCTAAACCACATATTGCGGGGGGAAGCTAGCCTCGAGGAGGCAATTTACGTCCATAATTCTGGATTGCAGGTGCTGCCCGCATCCCTAAAGCTGCACGAACTTGGCGGAGTAGACCTCATCAAAATCAAACCACTGATAAGGGAAATAAGCCAGAAAATGGATTATATCCTTCTCGATGCCGGGCCGGGCCTTGGAAGGGAGGCGCTTTCAGCTTTGCACGCCTCGAATGAAGTGCTTTTTGTTGCGACACCGACGCTTCCTGCGGTAATGGATGTGCTTCGATACGCCGAATTCCTGCGGGGCCACGAGAAAAAGCACCTTGGAATCGTGCTCAACATGGTGCAAAGGAACGAATCCCAAATGGCAACGAGGGATGTTGAAACGATGACTGGCCTTCCGGTAGTGGTTTCGATTCCAAGGGACCCTGCTGTGCCAAGATCGCTTGCCGCGGAGGTTCCTTCCGTGCTAGCATTCCCGGATTCGAGGGCATCAAAGGAGCTGATGAACGTGGCGAGGCATATCGCAGGGCTTCCGATCCGAAAGGAAGTGAAGGTGAGCCCGCTGGATTCGATCAAAATCAAGGCAACCGACCTGATTAGGAAAATTTCCGGCTTCCCCTCACTCGAATGACTTATTTTAATAAAAGGATTGATTGCCTTCGCCCCGAATTAATACCATTCCTCGGGCTCCCCCCACCATCCCAAAAGAGCATTCCCCCAATTCGCTAAAAATCGCAAAGCCTATTAACCGGCATAAGTTTCAAAATAGCATATGAAATCGTCCGTGCCCTTTTTCCTCCTTTTTCTCGCCGCATTGCTTTCCGGGCTTTCAATTGGCGACCAGCTCTCCTTCTATGTGCGCGAGTCGGAAAATTCCACAAGCACATATTTCGAAGCAAAGAACTCTTCCTTCCACCTGGTTTTGATCAATTGCATACCCGCGGTGATTTTGGAGCAGCAATACGACACGCTTTATCCCATTTCGGAAAATCGCATCGAAGACCTCACTGCCGAATACATCCGGCGCGATATGCGGGGATGCAATGATGAGGTGCTAGACCTCAATTCCTCGGTTTTTTCCATCACATACCAGATGCCTGGCCGCATCATCGAGGCAAAGGGCAAGGCAGCTGCATATGAGAGGGCCGTGCGCTTGCAGGACATCGTTGACCAGAGAAACGGCCTTCTGATCCGCATCAATAGCCTGCGGCCGAACGTGCACCTCGATGTGGTTTCGGGGAAGATTGCCCGCATGGAAGGAATCCTTTCCAACCTAAGGCGCGTCAAGACCGATTCATCCATCCAAAAACTCTCGCAGGATTTTGATTTTACCGAATACGAGACCGCGCTCCTCCTCAATAATTATGAAAAGACGCTCCCCTACTACTATCCGGTTGCCGCCGCCTACTCGAACATATCCATCGCATACTCGAACGTAGAGAAGCGATACGGGGAAGATGATGCATATGTAAGACAGCTGTCGCGCGAGCTGCTTGTCCTCGATGCCGACCTTACCGCACTGGAGAAGGATCTGGAAATTGGCGAAATGCCCCCTATTGGCAAATTCGCCGCTTTCTCCTCGAAATGCGACGACTACCGTAAACGCGTAATGCAAAGGCCAAGCCTCGTCCCGCCCTTGCTGGTTTATGTGATGATGTTTGCGTGCGTGCTTGCTGCAGCCGCGATTGGCTACCTCAAACTTAGGACCCGAAAGAAAATTGCGGAGGAGGACCTGCCAAAAATTAGGAAGTACCTGCAGAAACTTAGGAAAGTGGAACAGCAGGAGGAGGAATCGGTCTGACTGAATCGGTTCCCTTTGCAAGGAAGATTGTGCTTCGTGGCATAAGTGAAACATTAGCGGTCGCTTTTTTTTAAGCAGTTGCGTGATTAGTGGCAAAGAATTGGGGATCCCCTGCCCGACCATCCGATTTCCCAAAGGGAGCTTTTAGCTTAATTCCCTCTTCAGAAAGAAAATAAGCGGGGGAAGGAACCCGGGATAGGCCGGGCTCCCCCCCAACTACCAGTAGGCGCAGGGTAAAAAAAACAAAAGGCAGCCGGGATTTCATTCCCGGCATTCCTGGTTATGTTGGTTGGTATGTGAGGGTCTCTCCATCCACCCAGATGTCGTACACGAGGTAAGAGCTCGTCTTTGGCAAAATCGCCTCGAAATATACCGACCCTTCGGATGTGTCGAATCCGTTTGTTGAAGTCTTTGGCGTTATGTCGGTGCAGATGAAGTAGTTATAATTCGCTGCCGAATCCCGAAATATTCCTACAGCATATTCATCCGTAGTGTTCAGGTGCCATACCGAGGTGGTGTTGCATACCGAGTCATTGTGGATGAAATGGTTGTCCACGATATAGTACCCGGTAAGGGAGAAGTTTGCATTCGTTTCGGAGTCGTTTGCTGCTCCGTAGAACGGGCCGGTTGGAGTTGCGCCGTTCTTGAAGAAATATATCATACCCCTGTCAACGGACTTGTTGTAGAGCGTTCCAGACCCAACTGTCACGTTCAGCCTCACTTCTGACCATATCCTCCCATACATGCCAACGTACTGTTGCATCCTGGAGGTTACGTTGATCAGCTGCGAGGTGCCGTTCTCCATCACTTCGGTATCTATTGCTGTATTGTCCGATATATGCAGGGTCGCTACTACCATATTCGCTGCCAGCCCTATCAAGGCTAGCACTATTATGCCTATCACATACTGCGAATTCCTCATTTTTCATCACTCTGTGAATTTGGTTATTCGGCCTGCAAAAGCAAGGACCGACACGGTGGGAAACAACTGAAAAAAATTGCAGTATATAAGCCTTATGATTCCTTAGTGCAATTTAGCTCGTAAAAACACCAGCGTTAGTATGCGGAAAATACCGCACGCCAGAAAACGGACCTGGGGAAAAGCAGCTACGTTAAAAATAAAATTGAGGTTCGACAAGCGCCAAATCCGGCAATCTTCAAGCCATTTAAAAACCCCTTTTTAAACTATTTTTTTAAATATGGTTGCAATAACAATAAAATAACCATATTGTAACTATGTATGAGGGCTAAAAAACGGCTTGTATAACATTTAAAAAGCGCCCGAAATTAATCATTCCAATCCTTCGCAGCTGTGAGCTATTAATGGTAATAATTCAGCGCAAAAAAGACCAATTCACAATCACGATCCCAAAGGACGTCGTGATCCTGATGGGCTGGGACAGGGGTGTTGAACTTTACCCGTATCCTGATGAGAAAGGCAACCTCATCCTGAAGGAAATCAAGGCAAACGAAGCCGCCGAGGAAAAGACGGAACTTGAGAAAAAGCACGCAAAGCACAAAGGCCAATTCTCAAGCTTTCCGTTGCTGGCCGTATTTTCGCTATCCTTGCTTGGCCTACTGATGCAAGGCGCTGCACCTTTGCTTGCACCAATGGGCGTTGTTCTTGATGCCAGCTTGCCCTCGATGGATGCGACACCGGATGCATTTGCATCCGCAATGCCAACTGCATTCCCCGTAAACGGACCCCTTCAAGATCCCACATCCATTCCTTCCCCAAACATCTCCCCCAATCCATCGCCCACTTCGGACCCCACGCTTTCACCAACTCCCTCCAATTTCCCTTCCCCAAATCCCACTCCTTCGATTACTATCGCGCCAACAGCAGAACCATCGAACGGGCCTTCGCCAATGCCAACGCCCTCGGCTTCCGTAATGCCCTCCCCAAACATTTCCCCAAACCCAACCCCTTCCTTTAGCCCAACTCCTGATATATCCCCCAATCCAACCCCTTCCGCTTCCATTCTGCCAACCCCCACCATTTCAATAGAACCATCTGCAACAGCTGATCCTTCGCCAATATCATCTGCGCAACCAAGCCCGACACCTAGTCTCGCCCCAACCGAAATCCCATCCCCAACAATAACCGACCAGCCCTCTCCCACTTTAATGCCCTCGCCAACAATATCGCCAAATCCCTCCCCATCAGTCGAGCCCACATTCTCCCCCTCCCCCTCCAACTTCCCTTCCCCCAACCCGACCCCTTCCATTGAGCCTTCGCCCACGGAAAACCCAACCCCCAACACATCCCCCAATCCCACTCCTTCAACCGAGCCAACGCCTTCCGTGCTTCCTTCACCAAACATTTCCCCAAACCCAACCCCTTCCTTTAGCCCAACTCCTGAAATTTCGCCAGAGCCATCCCCCGACATTTCGCCCTCGCCAGAAGCATCCCCTTCCCCGGAGCCGACAATTTCCCCAACGCCAGAACCGAATGCAACCTGGAAGACAACAAACCTGAAAATAACCGCGAACGAAATTTTCCCCGAATTCACGATATTTTCGGTGCTGGCGGAATTGACCGACCAGAACTCCATTCCAATCGAAAGCGCGGAAATGTCCTCCGATCTAAATGCATTGCCCTACTTGAATGCTACCACGAACGCCAGCGGCATTGCGGTTTTCAGTTTCAATTTGACGCAGGGCAACTATTCGCTTTCCGCATCTTTCCTCGGAGATGAGGGCAGGATGCTTAATGGCTCCAATGCCAGTGCAACGTTCCTCGTCGCGCCATACATCATCAACCAAACCGAAAACCTCACATACGGAGGCAACTTGTTTGTAGAGTCCTTCCCCTCTGATGCCAGCGTCTTCCTGAACGGCGCGTTCGTTTCCCAAACGCCAGCAAACATCTCTAATACCACAATTGGTTTCCATTCAGTACTCGTGAATAAAACGAATTTCACGGAATATTCCAACCCTTTTTTCTTCATCAATGAAAGCACATACCTGCTAGCAAATCTCACCTATCTTGAACAACCATTCCAAAACCAATCAAATTTCACGCAGGAACTCAACCTCACCGAGCTGAACATCACCGAGGAATTCAACACCACGGACCTTAACGCCTCCAACCGGACGCGCAAGAAACCAACGAAATTCAAGGCGCTCTTCACAAACAAGAAGAAGAGCTACAAGATCGGCGAGAGGATAGAGTTCGATTTGG
This sequence comes from Microcaldota archaeon, assembly GCA_041305345.1. Classification (GTDB taxonomy): domain Archaea; phylum Micrarchaeota; class Micrarchaeia; order Norongarragalinales; family SBBD01; genus JACRGC01. Next base: position 154,176 of record JBFYLP010000001.1, read on the forward strand.
ACCTGCTGGATTATGAGAACGAGAAGATATCCTCGGGGAAATTCGATTTCGCTTTGGTGCACGAGGACGGCACTGAAACGGAAGTTGCAATCGAGGATAGCGGCACGAACCGGAAGCTGGTGGTGGACCCCCAAATCGCGATCCGGCCCGGCAATTATTATCTTCGCATATCGGCGAATTTCCAAAAGAAAAAAACAGAGCGCGTGATGGTTGATGAGCTTACGGGCGAAATAGACCTTGAGGCAACTGCAGCGCTGAATGCGCCCGTATCTTCCCCATCCGCGCCTGGTTTCGTTCCTTCCCCTTCAGAACAGCCATCTATTGAACCAACTGAGATCGCACCTTCGGCTTTCGGGCAATCATCAAACGAGACGAATGGCACTTACCCTCTAGAGCCGGACGCAACACTCCTGCCTTCGCCTGCCCCAACAGACCAGCCATTGAACGGCTCTGGCGAGCCAACCCCTTCCCCAATCATTCAGGCAAAAGGGAACCGGAAACTGAAGGAGCTGGCAATCGAGCGCATCGAGGAAATTTCCGATGAGGGCGAAGAGGACGGCTTTGCGTACGGCCTTGTGAATGTCAATACGCACAAGAGTATTTACTTGCCCGGAGAAACTGCGAACATCACCATCGGCGTCCTGAACCCGGATGGCAGCAGGGCGAATGATGTGCAGATAATTGCGCTAATCACTTCGCCTTCAGGTTCAACGGCCACCTTCTCAACCGACTCCTATGCGATCACCGACAATTACAACGGCGAGTGGAAATTGCAGTACGCCGTTTCCGAAACCGGCACCTACCAAATTCGAGTTTTTGCAAGCAGGCCCGAGGTTGGCATTGATTCGGAATATTCCGATTCATTTGAAGCAAGGAGCGAGAGGGCATTCGACATAGAGCGGGACGAGCCGACGATCATCCTTCTTGGCTACGTGAATCCTGAGATTAAAATCACTCCGACATACGACGTCGATAATGCAGTGGCATACGAATACCTGCCAAGTTCATTTTCAATTGCCCCCACGTCCCTGCCAATAACGGATTTGGGGAACGGCTACAAGCAAGTGGCATTCGAATTGGGGGACCTGGTTGCCGGCGAGACCAAAACAATCCGATATAGCTACGAGCCTCCTCCAATATCGCCCGCACTCTACTTGAAGGGCAGGATGAAAATCGAATACGGCCTGAACTTGTCATTCGAGGAGGCCAGGAACTGGACCATCGGCGCAGACGACTACCATACGATCCACGACATCACCCTTTATTTCAACCAATCCTCAAGAGCGCCCGACTCGGAGAATCAATACGCGTGGGAGCCTTTGGTTCTCTGCGTCAACCAGACATACAATCTTTCCGTCCAAACCCAAAATGGAATCACTGCTGCCTGGAGCGATAACGTTTCAGTCCAGGTATCCTCCGGAGGGCCGTATTCTTCCCTGTCCCCATCTAGCATCGTGAACAATTGGCAGCTGCTCGATACCATAAATTCAAGGACCATCCGTTTCATCGCTTCTAATACCCGGAATATCAATGGTTACAATGGCACATCCTGGCTCATCAAGCCCCTTGCAACGGGCAATTACAATCTCAGGACATTCCAATATACTAGGAACAGCGCAGTGATATTTTCGAGCAACATCGCTGCAGTAACGGTCAGGCAATGCACGAATGTTGCGCTCGGAAACAGGGAAGTATCCGTGAAGGGCCCTGACGGCACTTCGGACATCCTGATGCGCGGGAGCATCGGCTACATCGCGATCCCGCTTTTCAATTTCAATGAGACAGAACTTCTCACCGCCTCAGCAACCCTTTCCATCCTCTCGGGTTCGACCGACCAAGGATGGTATGTTGAGGAAGGAAGGACGCAAACCGCGACAATGAATTACTCCAACTACACCAAGAATCTTTATCCCGTCTTCAATGAAAGCGTCGTGCTCTGGAGAGTGCACGTACCCGATGATGCAAATACCGATGACCTATATTCCGCGAGCATAAGCGTAACCTCGAATTCCCAGACTCTTACTTATGCGAGGAGCTTCACGCTCGCACTTGAACCCATCCAGATATTCGCCTCCTCACCCGAATATACCGGCTACACCAACGAGGATACTACCGAACGGGTGAATACGTCCATAGTCGTATGCAATTATGGCGACAAGCCCATCACGGACGGAGTAATCGCCTTGGAATTTCCATCAACGTATTACAGGATCGAATACATCTATCCGCAAAATTCCAGTTCCTCGGAGCTCAATCCAATCTGGAGTGAAGTCCAATTGCCCACTTCCAGTTGCTTTGCAATGCAGATGGATTTCGTTCCCATTGACACTACCGGCCTAGACCTGGAATTCGTTACGACGCTCTCTTGGGATTCCGGGGCAAGGAGCTATTCCGAAACAAGGACGATAAACCAGCCCTCGACACAGGAACAGCATTACCCTTACGTCCTGCTATCTTCCGACAGCACCAATTATGGCGCAAACCTGTCAGTTGACCAGAACTCAACCCTGCGCATCAATCTGCGACTGGTTTGGATGGGGGACAACTCGGGCGCCACCGTCGCAAATACAACCCACAACATCAATCATTTACAAATAGCCCAAGGCTTTGGCAAGCCCTTTGCCTTCGATTCTCCCTGGGGCTTCAACCCGCTTCCAGGATACCCTTTAGGCTCCGAAGCGGAAGGCTGGAAAATCAAATCCCGCAGGTGGAGGATGCCACTGTTTGAAGCAGGCGAATATATAGTGAATTTCTCCATAAACGTGTCCGCAACCCCCGATTTCCAGCCGGGGGGAAAACGGATTTCCTTCCTTTCAAGGGGTGCGACTTTCCGTGAGGGAGCCGCAACCGCCCCAATCCGATTTAAGATGGAAGACGAGCAGTTTGCGCTTGTTGTGCAAGGCCCATTCCTGAAAACAAAGCGCTATTCCGCATCGGTTCCCGAGGGCGTATGGGGGAGTTTTGCCTCCTCTTATGCCTGCGGCGATTACAATGCCAGCACGGTCATCTTCAACAAGGGAAACAGATATGGCTGGCTTTACAACTACACAGAGTATTATCCTTCGACAATCACCCCGCAGAACCTCTCCACGGACCTGAATGATTCGGATTCCTTCTGGCTGCGGTGGTATGGGTATAATCTAACCGCAAACGGTTCCGATGACCCATATTCCTACAATTATTCATTTTCCGTGCCACTAGGTGCGCAGACCAACCAGCAGTTCCAGCTGAATGCCACAAACGGCACGTATATGGCACATCACAAAGGCCGGCTCTACTTTGCCAATTTCACGTGCACCGATTACCCCCAGTACCAGGACGTGTCTGTCTCTCCCCAAAGCTCGGGTTTTGGGTTCCCGAAAACGTTTTCGATTTCGGTTAGGTCCGCGTACAATGTCCTTTACGTGAACCTCTCGAAATCATCCGATGGCCTTACAAACTGGATTGTGATCAACACAACGGATGCGAATTCGCCCGGCAGCTGGAACCAGACCAACTTCACCCAAACCCTCCCCTGCGACGACATCGGCTCGTGGTATTACAATTTCACCGTATACGACGAGAACGGAAACATCAACATGACCGTGCCGAGCCTTTCAACCACCTACGCGGTCACGAAGGATACGCTCCAAATAAACCTGATCGAGGGCAACGCTTCGCTTGCAAACCGGAGCAGCGACAACCTCGACCACCTGTCCGTTTATTTGAACGACACGAACGGCACCGCGGTTAGCGGCATCGACCTGAACTTCTCCGTTACGTATGACTCATCAAACTACGGCCCCGCGCAGATAAACACCACGAACGATACGGGCTACCTGCATTATTACTTCAATGCCACCTGCTCAGAAACGGAATATGCCTCGCGCCCGGACCAGAGATGGAAAGTGACGCTCTCTGGCAGCGCGTGCTACAACGACATCATCTCCGACATCTATGCAATGCAGATAAAGGGCTTCCTGAACAACAATGTCACAACGCCAAAGGGCGATAATAATTACACGGAACCGACAAACATCCTGATCCAGGGGAACGTGAGGGACGATTGCGGCAACTACATTTCCCCGATCCAGGATCCGACAATAGTGGTCGCATTCAATGCGACCGATAACACGTCGGCATATGGCTGCCCCGGCCAAAGCCTCGGAGGCGGCTTCTTCGAGTGCACCTGGGAGACCGATGGCACATTTGGGGGGTATTACAATGTGACGATGAACGCCACCGCCGACAAGTACTACCCCGATTACAGCGTCACTACGATTGAGGACGAATTCTACCTCTTCTACCTTTTCTCAAAGGCGAAGCTTTCCGGCGAAACCAGGGCCCCACTGCAGGACGGCTGGGGCGTGCCGGTGAACTGGACGATTAACCTCACCGCGCCGGTTTATTATGTGACATCAACGGCCCATCTCTGGATTGGGGATGATGCAGTGGCGCACGATGCGGAAATCCCCCCCGCCCAAAGCTGCATTGGCATCAATTGCGTAAACCAGACGATGAACTGGACGCATACGTTCAGCTGCGACAACGAGGGCGGCTCGCAGGTGGGCACGTGGTTCTACAAGTTCGCGGCGAATACCTCGGAGGACATCGATTCGGAAACGGCGGTGAATTCCACTACGGTTGAGAAGGACGATATAATCATCTCCAATGTCACCGGCAATGAAACCATCGTCAACCGCTCCGGCGAACACGTCGCAAAGTTCGTCGTGAATGTCACGGATACCGACCGCAATTTGGCCGCCGGGACCCCCTACTCCACGGTCACTTTCAACGTCACGACAAACTGGACGACCGGAAACCTGACTGCGGGCGCCAACACCACGAACACCTCCGGAAGCGCCGAATTCAATTTCAATGCGACCTGCGAGCACGAGGTTGGAAGGCAGAGCTGGTTCGCGTATGCAACAGGAAACATCTGCTATAAGGATTACCTTGCAAGCCAGTTCTTTGTTGACGTCTATGGCGATTACATTTTCGAGATTTCAACGATCAACGGAACGGGCGCGGAGTTCACCATAGGGAACAACGTCACCCTGACCCTAACGACGAAGGACGAGTGCCATAGCCTTGTCCCAAACGCAACTACTGGATTTACGATAACCGGGCTTTACAACATAACCTATTGTGCGGGTGACGACATCGAGAATTTCTCAAATGGCACATACGGCTGCACGTTCAATACCAGCGCACTCGCCCCGGGCTTCTATTCGGTAAGGGCAAATGCGAGCAAGGATTATTATAATTTCAACTTTTCAACACAGGCGAACACCTTCCGGCTGTATTCCGAGAACAACAGCAATCCGCTTCTCATCAACATCACCTCCTACCCCAATCCCGCAGGCTGGGGCGAGCAGCTAAATTTCTCCGCACTGGTAAGGGACCCTGAAGGCAATGATGTCGCCTTATACCTGTATTCCTCCGCGGCACTCGAAGGCCCCTATTCCCTTCTCAACGATTCCCTCTGCCCCACCTGCGACAACGACATAATCAACTATACCGTTGAGAACGCATTCGCCTGCGGGGACATTGGCATTAGGTATTTCTGGTTCAACGGCACCGACGATGAGGGCGCCAATGGAAGCTCGGAAATTGGCAACTGGACAATTGAGGCTGACAATGTAACCGTTTCCCTCATTGCAGGCGACAACATCAACGTCACAAGGCAAACGGGCGCAGTCATTCTCGAGGCATTTGCCTTCGATGACGACAACCAGACCGGCGCAACCGGCACTAATGCAACGATATGGGTAGCTAACGACACGAGCTTCAACATCGGGAACGAGACGCAGGCAAACTCTTCGGGAAGCTTCAATATACTTTTCCGGCCGTCCTGCGCTTACATCGCCGGCCCTAAAAACTGGACCGCGGGAGTTGCGGGGGACGAGTGCTATGACACGGTAAACGCCACCGTCAATTACACATTGGGAATAATCGGTGCACTGTCGCCGAACGTGACCATTCCGATAGACGGAAATTATTCGGCCGGAGAAAACGTCACAATAGAAGGCATAGTGGAAGATGACTGCGGAAACCTAATTGTAGGCGCGCAGGTAAACTTCTCAATCCGGGATGGCGGCGACCCGATCGAGTGCACGGATGTGGTCGACCACGCAAATGGCACCTATTCCTGCACTTACAATACGAGCGATCTCCCGGGAGGCAACTACCGCGTGATAATGGGAGCCTACAAGGCCTACAATTCGAATGGCACCTTCGTGAGGGAATCCGCATTCCGGATCCTCTCCGCACCAACGCTTACAAATCCCTTTGCTTCCAACTGGACCATTTACTGGGGCGCATCGATGTATGTGAATGTCACCGCCTCCGACAAGGACGACAGCTTGACGGTATATTTCTGGGAAAAATCACCAACGGATGCGGAATTCACGCTCAAGGACCAGCAGGGCTGCAGCAACTGCACGAATGTCAACCTAACCTTCCTTGACCCCTACCACGATGCGTGCGCAGATTACGGCAATTGGACCTTCAAGTTCAATGCTACCGACTCGTCGGGCCTGACCGCGGAATCCTCGCCGGGCTCATTCAACGTCACGCGCAGGAACCTTACGGACGTTTACCAGGAGGGGAACGAAAGCGCCGTGCACCGCATGACCAACACCACCTTCCTTGCGACAAAATTCGTGGATGCCGTGGACCTGATATCCGACATAGGTAACGGGCCGCAGGTGACATTGTTTGTCACGAAAGACGGCTCCGCCTATGTTACCGACGGGACGAACACATCCGTGAACGGGATCGCTTCCCGGAGGTTCGACCCCACCTGCACCCACTCGGTCGGCAAGCAGAAATGGAAATTTGGGGTGGTTCAGACCAACTGCTATTACGCAGCCAATTCGAGCGAGTACAACGTTACCGTCATCACCAATCCGCTTTCACTCAACATAACCCGGCCCCTCAACGGCTCGTGCTTTGTGCCTGGAGCATCAATTATTCTCAATGGCACAGTGGCTGACGAATGCTCCAACGTCACTGGCGCGACCTCTTTGTTCATCGTGCAAAGGCAGCCCTCGAATTTCTCAACAGCAGCTCCGACCGATCTGGGCTATGGGAATTACAGCACCACCTGGGCTTCAACCGGAAGGAGCTACGGCTTGTACAACATTTCGATGAACGCAACCAAGGCGAATTATTACTACGGTTCCGATCTGGAGATCAACGCACTCAGGCTCTCTTCAAACCCGCTTCTTTTCAATCCGATTGTTGATGTGGCGGAAGACGGCTGGGGCGTGAACCGGGTCTTCAACGTGACGACGCAGGACCCCGCAGGCGCAGACATCAACGTCAGCCTTTGGGTCAGGGCCTTCGGAACCACCAACTGGATCTTCCGTGGCGCCCAGGTGTGCAGCGAGTGCATAGGGGAAACGAACCTCACCTTCGCTGACATCGATTTCACCTGCAGCAATTTCCTTTCAAACGCCACCTGGGAATACAAGTTCAATGCGACCATCAACCTCTGCGGCACATTCGGCAATGAAACCGAAATAGCGAATTTCACCTTGGATAAGGACGACGTGAACGTGACCGGCTTTACTTATGGTACGACCGTCGACCGGCAGGGAAGCAGCACGATGGGCTTTGCAATACTCGTAAACGACACCGACAATGCAACCATCCTGAATGCAGGAATCAATGGCTCGTTCTGGGTGAATTACAACGGCACCTATTTTGACGGAGGCCATTACAACACGACGAATGCATCGGGTTATTTGAATTACCTCTTCAATCCCACCTGCAGCTACAATGCGCAGCAGCATAAGTGGAGGGGAGGGATATTCAACGACCAATGCTACAAGGCCCTCAATACTTCCGATGCGACATTCGACGTTTACGGCCAGTCGCAGGTATCGATAGAGCTTCCCGAAAACCAGTCGGAATTCAACGTAACAAACAACGTGACCATACGCTACAACATCACCTCCGAATGCTTCGCCCTCGAAGGCTTCCTGAACAGCTCCACGCCAAACATCACTAACGTCCACATCCCGACGGGGAATGAATACCTCTGCTCACCCATAGAAACCGAGGAGAACGGCTACTACAACTGCACTTGGACGACCGTCGGGATGGAACAGGGCAATTATTCCGTCCGGCTGAATGCGTCCTACGCCTATTTCAACCTGAACTCCACGCTTTTCGAATACCGCTTCTACCTTAAGAACAAGCTCACCAATGCATCTGAATTGGGAATAAACAATACCGCAGGAGGCTGGGGTCAGAGCTACCAATTCAACGTCTCCATTGACGACCCGGAGAACGAGAGCATCAGATGCGAACTATTCACCAATACCACCGGCGAATGGGTTTACCGCGGGTTCGGGACGGTTGATTCGGGCCAGGGCAACTGCACCGTCGTTGTCGACCATTTCTCGTGCGCAGACATGCACAACGAATCCGAATTCATGTTCCAGATCATCAACGGCGAGCCCACGAACAATTTCAATACTTCCGTAGGGCCGATCTTCAACCTCACGGCAGATACCCTTGAGCTGGCGCTGGTTGCCGGCGACGACTCCGCGGTTAACAGGAGCGGCGAAAACGCGACATACCTGACAATAAGCGCCTACGATACCGATTACTTGGGATATGCGCCCTCAGCCAACGGGACGATATGGGTCACAACGGACGGAACGCTTCTTGATGCGGGCAATTTCACTTCAACGAACTCTTCAGGGCACCTGTCAATAGGCTTCAACCCATCCTGCGATTACAGCGCAGCTGCACAGCAATGGTTTGCGGGCATCCACGATGCTTGCTATTTCGAAATCAACACCACCGCAAACTACACGGTCAATGTGTGGGCTTCGATCAAGAACAACTTCACAATGCCATACGGGCCCGAGGTCGGCCGCGGCGAGAACGTCACGATCAATGTGACTTCGGTGGATGATTGCGATGCGGCGATTACAGATGCCTTCGTAAACATTTCAGCAAGGAACTACTTCACCCTGCAGAATTACATATGCGATCCAGTCGCGAACATCACCGACGGCAACTACAGCTGCGATTTCAACACCTCCTCTATGAACGCTGGCGCCTACAACCTGACCACGAGCTCCTCGAAGCCGATGCACCATCTGGAAAGAACCACCGTGATTTATTCGGAGGACCTCTCGGGCTTCTGGGTTGAAACGCAGACCGTATTTTCCGCAGTGAATGTCACACCATTGGTCGGCGGCTGGAGCGAAACCTTTTACCTCACGGCTAATGTGAGCGACGAGGACAACGACACCCTCAGGGTATATGCATTTGTGAGGCTTGCGGATTCGGAGGATTGGACATATGTGGGCTATCAGGACAGGCAGGGCATAAACCAGACTGTCAATTTCACAAGGACATTCCTTTCGGGGGACATTGCAAACTGGACGGTGATGTTCAACACTTCGGAAGATGACGCGTGGGCCGTCGAGTCAAGCCTCCTGAACTTCACCGTCGAAAGGGACGATACGTATACCAACATCACCGCAGGCAATTCCTCAACAGTGAGCAGGCTCAGCACGAATACGGTGAGGCTCATCAGCAGGGTGAGGGATGCCGACAAGATCACCAACAACATTGCGAGCGAGGAGGCGCAGCTATGGGTAACCAAAAACGGCACTTTTTACGATTCGGGAACGCAGGTATTTACCAACGGCAGCGGCTACATTACCTGGGATTTCAATCCGGATTGCAATTACCAGGTCGGAGTGCAGAAGTGGAAGATGGGGCTCCTCGACAATTCGGCGCTTTACAAGGCTTCGAACTCGACCGAAGGGGTGCTTACGATCACTTCCGAATTCCTGCCAAGGCTGTATGCGCCCCTCAACCGCACCTACCTGCGAGGCGTGGATAACATCAATTTCCGCGGCAATCTCTCAGATTCGGATGCGTCCTGCGGTATGGTAACCGGTGCAACGATGGTTTTTGCGCCGAAGGAAGATTATTCGTGCACCGGTGCCGATGAAGGAAACGGCTTCTACAACTGCTCGGTTGCAAACACAACGACCGCCAGCTGGGATTACGGCTGGTACAATGTCACGATCAATGCAAGCGGGAATTATTACACGAATGCGACTTCGACCAGGAACCTAAGCTTCTTCCTTGCAAGCAGGCCCACCCTCTCAAATCCGAGCGTGACCCCCGCCTCAGAGGGATGGAGCGCGCAGTTCAATTTCACCGTTACGGTTAACGACGCGGATGAGAACAACGTAACGGTATACTTATTCAAGAGGATCGGCTCCGACGCATATTCGCTCATAGGCACCCATTCCTGCGGTCCGTGCTCAAACACGGAACTCCTCTTCATACAGAACTTCACCAAGAACGACATCGGCTCAAGCCAGTACTTTTTCAATGCATCCGACGAATACGGCTACAACGCGAGCACTTCGGCAAGTTCGTTCACGGTTACGAAGGACGTCGTCTCCCTCGACATCGATGCGGGCCTCATAGGCGATGTGGACCGTGAAGGGGACTATACGAAGGGCATTGTACTTCACGTATACGACCAGACCAACAGCACTTACGTACCAGCAGGAGTCAACGGCAGCTTCTTCATAACCACGGACAAGGCGAATTATGCCCCTCCCTACAACACAAGCACCAACTCATCGGGCCACTTGTCATACGATTTCAATCCAGACTGCTCTTATGGGGTGGGGGTGCAGAAGTGGAAGGGCGGGGTGCAGAATGACGCATATTATGCGAATTCGCTTACGAGCAACATCTCATTCTCGATAATAGGCCAGCTCAAAACCGGGCTCGAGCTGCCGGAGAATGGGAGCTCATACGGCACCTCCGATCAGATTGTCATAAGGGCAAACATTACGACCGAATGCGGCGATGAGGGCTTTGTAAATACTTCCGAAGCGCTAATACTTCTCGAATCGCCCCTCGGCGTCACTGAAAGCTGCGGGACAGTGTATAATGAGGAGAACGGCTATTACAACTGCACGTGGGATTCGACCGGCAAATCACTTGGCCTGTGGAGCATCAGGATTAATGCGACCAACTCGTCCTTCAATCTGAACACCACGCTTTATTACGAGCGCTTCACGCTTGTCAATGCGCCTCCGGCCTATTCGGAATCGAACGTTACCCCTGAGGCCGGTGGCTGGACCCGGAGCTACGTTTTCTCAACAACGGTGTATGATGCAGACGGTAACGACGTAAACTGTTCCCTTTACCTAAGCAAGGATGATGGGGCCACCTGGGAAATCAAGGGCCAGAACTTCACCATACCTGGCGGGAGCGGCATTTGCAGCTTCAACATCTCGGATTTCGACTGCGGCGACATAGGCGAGGACAATTACTACAAATTCAACCTATACGATTTCGAGAGCGGCGCCGTCCTCAATGACATCAACACATCCGATCTTTACGGCCCCAACCTCACAATTTCGGAAGTATCGCTGGCTTATGCTTTTGGCAACGAAACGGTCAGGAACCGTAGCTCCGGGGCTGCGTTCGTCGGCATACGGGTATTTGATTCGGAGAATGAGACATATGTGAAGGATGCGGACTTCACCTTCTGGTTCACCACTGATGAATCCACATATGATGCGGGCAACCAGACCACCACCAACAATTCGGGCCACGCAGCGGTTTACTTCAATCCATCCTGCGAGTATAGTGCAGCAAAACAGAAGTGGTTCGGCGGCCTTACGGATGCGTGCTACGAGGCCGAGAACTCCTCGGAATTCAATACCACGGTCCTGGGCGACATTAAATACCTGCTGACCGATCCTTCAGGAGCGAATTACCCGCGCGCGACCAATGTCACCATCAATGTTTCCGTTACCGACGATTGCAATGATCCTTTGGACAATCTTGCAATAACCCTGAATTACAGCCGTAACCCCCTGCACTACACTTGCGAGCCGGTAGTGAACGAAACCGGCGGCAACTTCAGCTGCGAATTCAACACTTCCGCATTGCCGTCTAGGCAGTACAATGTAACGCTCAAATCAGTTCTCCTGAACCACAATACAAATACCTCGATCTTCCAGAATGCGTTCCGCGTGCAGACCGGGCCGGTTTTGAACATCCAATACGTAAATTCCTCCAATGAGGATGGCAATAAGGGCAGCACCGGCGGCTGGAGGGAAACCTTCACTTACAACTTGAGCGTCACCGACGAGGACGGCGATTTGGTAACGGCTTATGTGTTCATACGGAAGGGGTTCACCGGGGACTGGACATTGCTGAGCTCCCGCACCTGCACCAGCAATTGCAATAACTCGATCCTGTCCCTTGGAAAAGGCCCCGGGCAGAGCCCGTTCTCCTGCGGCGACATAGGGGATTGGGAATTCTTCTGGAATGCAACCGATGGGAACTTCACCGCAAACCTCACGCCAACGAACTTCACCATCGAGAGGGACGATGTGAACATCACCTATATGGGAGGGGATGCCGAATCCATCTGGAGGAACGGAACGGACCAAAAGACCCTATCGGTCGAGGTGCGCGATCTCGACTACGGCAATGCACTGATCGGGTCCGGGCAGGTGAACGGCACGCGTTGGGTCACCTGGAACGGCTCGAGGTACGATGGCGGCACTCCCGTGTCCTCTCTCAGCGGCTTCCTCAACAGCACTTTCGAACCTACGTGCTCATACACTCCCGGCATCCAAGGATGGAAGATAGGCACATTGGGCCATCCGTGCTACAAGGATGTGAATTCATCAGTCTACAATGTAACCCTCTACGCGAACATGTCCATCCGGCTTGCGAAACCATTGGGCGTAAACTACACGAAGGGCACGAGCGTCCCCGTCGAGTTCAACGTTACGGACGATTGCAGCAATCCCGTGAATTCCTCGACAGATTCGCTTGATTTCATCGGGCCCGAGGTCTACACCGAAACCTCGGGTTTCGGCGACTATGGCAATGCGACCCACAACTATACCTGGGCAACCTCTGATAAGGAATTCGGCTATTACAACTTGACGGTTCAGGTGCAGAAGCAGTACTATATGACCGGCAATGCGACGACTGTTAACGCTATCCAGTTGACGGGCGGCCCCGAGCTTTTCCAGCCCATCCTTGACAAGGCAACGGGAGGCTGGGGAGAGACGTTCACCTTCTCCATCCAATGCAAGCAAGTTGACGGCGGGCAGTTCAACGTAACTTTATGGAAACGCCTGAATTCGAGCTACGAATGGGCCGCAGTCGAAACGCAAAGCTGCCAGGGAACTGACTATGTCACCAAGGAATTCGTCAAGACGTTCGCGTGCGGCGACATCACCCCCGCAGGAGACAGCGAATGGAAATTCAATGCAACAAACCAGTGGGGCTTTGGAACAGAAGCCACGCCGGGCACACTAACCATTGAGAAGGACGACGCGGAGGCAATCGTCACAAATGGCGAGAGCATTGCCATAGGCCGGGAAGGCGAGGCCAATTCGCTTCTTAGGTTCACGATTGTTGATACCGATAAAGGTTCCGAAGCAGTAGGCGCAGGCATCAACACCTCCTTCTTCGTCACGACCGAAGGCTCCAATTTTGCGGAGGCATTCATCAACACAACCAACTCCTCCGGCGGAACCTCCTATCACTTCGATCCCACCTGCTCTTACGGCGCAGGCCAGCAGATCTGGACGGGCGGGGTCGTCAACGACCAGTGCTACAAGGACACCCCC
>JBFYLP010000002.1:0-297668 GCA_041305345.1 Microcaldota archaeon
CCTCGCAAACAATGCAGGTTACCGGCCTTAACCCCTCGACTCTATATTATTTTGCAATCAAGACCGGAGACGAGGTTCCCAACTGGTCGGCAATTTCGAACATTGCGTCGCGTTCAACAACGGCTATCGCGGATTCGACTCCTCCGGCTGCGATTGGGGATCTAAGTGCGATCTCATCAACCGCCAACTCAGTGACATTGCAATGGACCTCTCCGGGGGATGATGGGTTTTCCGGTACTGCTTCGCAATACGACATAAGATACTCGTTTAACCTGATCACGGATGCTAACTGGGATTCCCGTTACCAGTCTGGAGGCGAACCCACTCCCGCTGTTGCAGGGACCGCCCAAACCTTTACAGTCCCAAACCTCAATCCTTCCACCATTTACTACTTTGGAATAAAAACATCGGATGAAGTGCCAAACGTTTCGCCGCTTTCAAACATTGCTTCGCGCGCTACCTCCGATAACACCGCGCCTGCGGCCATATCCGATCTGGATGCGGTTTCCAAGACGACCACCTCGATAACGATCCAGTGGACGGCTCCTGGCGACGATGGCAGCACCGGTACTGCCGCCCAATATGACGTAAGGTATTCGACATTACCAATAATTGAATCGAATTTTGCAGCGGCAACCCAGGCTTCCGGCGAGCCCACGCCCGCAATTGCTGGAACCATCCAGCAGTTCGTCGTGACGGGCCTCACTCCCTCAACAGGATATTATTTTATTATCAAGACTGCCGACGAGATACCGAACTGGTCGACCCTCTCCAACCAAATCTGGGAAGGCACGCTAACGCCGGACACCTCGCCGCCATCTGGCATCACGAACCTTGCTGCAACGGCCTCGACACCAACATCGGTTTCGCTGCAATGGACCTCCCCTGGCGACGATGCGAATTCCGGAACCGCATCGCAGTACGACCTGAGGCATTCCCTTTCAACGATCACTGCGTCGACATTCGCGTCCGCAACCCAGGTTTCGGGCGAGCCGCTGCCAAGCCCAGCTGGCTCAACGGAAATGATCACGGTTTCGGGGCTAACAAGCTCGACCCTTTACTATTTCGCGATAAGGACAGCAGATGAGGTGCCTAATTGGTCGGGAATTTCCAATGTGCCAAGCAGGGCCACTTTGGCGCCTCCGGACAACACGGCGCCTGCTGCGATTACGAATCTAGCCATTACCGGCCAGGATTATTCCTCGATTTCCCTGCAATGGACCTCGCCTGGTGACGACGGTTCAACCGGCACGGCAACAAGCTACGATTTACGCTATTCGACTTCCCTCATCACCGCTGGAAATTTCAATTCTGCATTCCAGGTTTTGGGCGAGCCTGCTCCCGCAATTGCAGGAACGGTGCAGGTTGCTTTGGTTGGCAGCCTCAACCCTTCGACCACTTATTATTTGGCAATCAGAACAGCAGACGAAGTTCCCAACTGGTCTGCCATCTCAAATGTCGTTTCGG
The DNA here is from genome assembly GCA_041305345.1 of Microcaldota archaeon. GTDB lineage: Archaea > Micrarchaeota > Micrarchaeia > Norongarragalinales > SBBD01 > JACRGC01. Next base: position 1,468 of record JBFYLP010000002.1, read on the forward strand.
GTACCACCTCTCCGGCGCCGGACAACACGCCGCCAACGATTTCCAATGGTGCGCCTTCAGGCCAGCTGCCTGCCGGAACGACATCGTCGCAGATTTCGGTGAGTACGAACGAGCCGGCAACCTGCAAATATTCGCAGGGAACTGACCATGCTTATGAGTTGATGCCAAATACGTTTTCAACGACTGGAGGATCATCCCACTCGAGCACCATTTCGGGGCTGAGCAACGGCCAGTCATATACTTTTTACGTCAGATGCGAGGATGCCGCGCTGAACGAAAATCCAACGAGCTATCAGATCACGTTCGGCGTGGATACGCCCCCGAACCAGCCGCCGCAGGCATACCTCGACTCGCCAGGCACCGGCTTCAAGACTTATTCCGGGAATGTCAGGCTCACCTGCAGCGCAACCGATGATTACGGGCTCACCAGGCTCGATTTGCATACGGATATTTCCGGCACATTCGAGCTTACCCAAAGCAAGCCGATCTCCGAGCAATCGACAACCCAGGAATTCCTGCTAACCGGCCTGCAGCCCGGCATCTACGAGTGGAACTGCATTGCGTATGACGGCGGCGGCCTTGCCGGCACTTACTCCCTAAATTTTGTGTTCGAGGTAATCGAGCCGGTTTATTCGATTTCCATAAGCCCTGCATCCGATGCATTCCAGGTCAAAAACGGCACCGGCGAAATGACCAACCGCTCTTTCACGATAACGAATACCGGAAACCAGAACCTTACCGATGGATCGTGCTCATCAACAGTGGGTTGGGCGCAATTCTTTGGATGCAGGCAGGTTTTGAACATTTCCGAATCGGAAATAGTGGTCGTGGGCTTCAATGTCACGAACCTTCCCGAGGCCGTCCACACTGCAAACCTCCTGTTCATTTTCAGCAATCCGATGATGACTGGCGATAGTGCAACAGTAGATATTACGGTGACTTCGGACCCGGTGAATCCGCTGCCGATAATTTCCAATCTTTCCGCGGAGCCTTCGCACTCGTTTGCAGCAATCACCTGGGAAACCGACCTTAACAGTAATTCAACCGTGATCTATGGGGCCGATCCCCTCGATTTGAACCAAAGCAGCGGAATTGCTGATAATGTCCAACACCATTCCATCAGCCTTCAATCACTCCTCCCCAACACTACGTATCATTATGCGGCCTTGAGCTGTTCTATCGGAGGCTGTTCGATTTCAGGGGCAAGCTCGTTCACGACGCAGGAGCTTCCAGCAGGCTGCAGTTATGGAAATCCGCCCTGCGGTTCGGGTTATTCCTGCCAGGCAAATGCGTGCGTCCCCGTTTACAACCCCGGCGGCTCCCCTTCAGGCCCAACGGGTTCCAGTCCAGGGAGTTATATTTCCGGCAGCACGCCAATAGTGGCGGAGGCAAAGCCGTCCCAAAGCGCCGCTGCATCGGCCGTGCCTTCCGCAACAATTGCCGCTGAAAGCAGGTTTGTTGACATTCAGCGGGAATTTGATGAGAACCGCGAAACGATTTCCGAAACCGACCGGCTTGACATCGAGGAATACCTGATCGAAGCGAAAAGGCTCCAGGCAGAGGGCAATACGGCGCAAGCGATGGTAATGCTTTCGAGGGCGAGAAGCCGCCTCGACTCCACCCTTGCAAAGAGCAGGGAGCAGAAGGCGAGCTTTGGCTGGATGGCCTCGCTGATTGCGTTGATAATGATCTTGGGGGGCGCGCTGTATTATTCGAGCAGGCAAAAGCAGAAGGCGGAAAGCATCGTGGCAAATGATTTGGCAAAATCACGGAAGAAGGAGTTGCTGGACATCAGCCTGAAGCCGATTTCCGAAAAGCAGCAGTCCGAAATTTCCTCCGATTTTCTCCAGCGCGTCCAGAGGAAGCCGCCCAAGCTCGATGCATAAAAAAAATTGCAAAAGGATAAAAATCACTCGCACCATTGATTACCGGGGGATGGATTTGCCAGGTGAAAATACACTCAAGGATCGCGACTCAAAAAATTATGGCACCGGGCATTCCCATAATATGAAGCCCGTTGTGCCCCTCGACCTTGCCAAAGTCAAAAGCGTCAACGACCTTGTTACCGGTATGGGGAGCACGAGTTTTGGAGGCAGGTCCGTTGGCGAGGCAGCTGATGTGCTCGAGGCAATGGCCAGGGACAAGGAGTGCTTCAATGTGCTGACGCTTTCGGGTGCGATGACCGTTGCGAAGATGGGACTTGTCATCTGCGAAATGATTGATAACGGGATGGTTGATGCGGTCGTCTCGACAGGCGCGCTTGTGCAGCACGGCTTCGTTGAAGGCGCAGGCATGTCACACTTCAAGTACGAATGGAACATGAAAGACGAGGATTTGTATTATGCGGGATATGACCGCGTGTATGATACGATTGAGCTCGAATCCAATCTTGATGATGCCGAGGAGATAATGAGGAAGGTCTTCGGGCGATTCGACCACGAAAAGGCGGTTGGAAGCTACGAAATCAACCGTGAACTGGGCAGGTTCCTTTTGGAAAGTTACGCGGGCAAGAGGGGAATACTCAAGTCCGCATATGAAAAGGACGTACCGGTTTTTATCCCGGCATTCACTGACTCCGAGATGGGCCTTGATTTTTCGCTTTACAACAAGGCGCGCACTTTGCTGGGGAAGAATGAGCTAAAATACGATGCATTTGCTGACCTTGACCGCTATTCGGAGCTCGTTTACAAAAGCAAAAAGCTTGGGATTTTCACGATAGGCGGCGGCGTTCCACGCAACTGGGCGCAGCAGGTCGGCCCGTACCTCGATTTGGTTTACCCAAGGCTCGTGAAGGCGGGCGTTCCCAAGGAAAAGCTTGGGGACAAGGAAAGCTATTTCAAGCGCTTTCATTATGCCGTTAGGATCTGCCCGGAGCCCGTCCACTGGGGGGGCCTTTCCGGCTGCACGTATTCCGAAGGCGTATCCTGGGGTAAATTCGTGCCGCGCGAGGAGGGCGGAATGTGGGCGGAAGTGCTTGAGGATGCTACCGTCGCCTGGCCGCTCATCGTGAAGGCGGTTTTGGAAAGGATGGGGAAATGATCGTTAGGTTTGAATGGGAAAATAAGGGGCCAATAGATGAGAAATTCCATTTCCATATCTGATTTCAATTTTTCGGGCGCAGACAGATTGCCATACGAAAAATGCAGAATAGTGTTTATTCCCGTTCCCTACGACGGCACTGCCTCTTACAAGAAGGGCACGGCAAGGGCGCCACAATCGATCATGGACGCATCTATGCAATTGGAATGGTTTGATGAGGAGTTGTGCTACGAGCCGGCCAAACTGGGTTTTTGCACATTAAATGAAATTGGCGTAAACGGTAATAAACCCGAAGAGGTCGTCAATTCCGTCGAGAAGATTGTCGCCCAAGTCCTCGAAGATGGCAAGTTCCCCTTCATTCTGGGAGGCGAGCACTCAATAAGCGCCGGCGCATTTTTTGCATTCAAGAAAAAATATACCGATTTTACCATCCTGCAATTCGATGCCCACACGGACCTGCGCGACGAGTATGAGGGGAGCAAATACAGCCACGCCTGTGTAATGAGGCGCGCGCACGATCTGGGCATTGGAATCGTCCAGGTTGGCATCCGCAGCCTGCCTGTTGACAATTCGGAATGGTTGAGGAGGAACGAGAAAACCGTCAGAACATTCTATGCAAAGGAGATGGGGGCCTGGAAAATTAAAGATATCGTGGATGCATGCGGAAAAAACGTTTATGTTTCCTTCGATATTGACGCGTTGGATACGTCGATCATGCCCGCGACCGGAACGCCCGAGCCCGGCGGGTTATCGTGGGCGCAGGCGATTGGTATTCTGCATGCAGTTGCGGAAAGGAGGAACATCATCGGTGCGGACCTGATGGAGCTTCTCCCGACCCCGGGAATGCACGCTTGCGATTTCCTTGCCGCCAAACTCGCATATAAGCTTGTCGGGTATGCGTTTGAAAAGGATAAAAAAGGTTTTAAAAAGGAATAAAAATTGCGGGCTGCCCAAAAAAATCATTGCATAGCCATCAAACCCTGCGAAAAATAATTTCAAAAGGTTATTCCGATGCCCTTAGAAAAAAATTTGTCGCCAAAAAAATGCTTTTTTTTGCGGAATTTTCGCATCTGAAATTCTTCCGGGAAAAAAATGCCTAAATCTACGAGGGAAATTTTTTTTTATGAAAATTTCCGAAAACCAAACGATATGTTTAAATATAAGGTTCTAGTATATTTTGTGTAATTTTTTTGGTTATGATTTTTTTTAGCCAAAAAAGTTTTTAACAAAAAATAGGTGATCGGCTGTAAAATGCACGGGCCACATTTGATGTTGGATTGCTACGGATGCGATAAAAAGGCATTGTTGGACATGAATCTCGTGTTCAGGTGCCTCGACGAGCTTCCAGACAAGATCAAAATGACGAAGATGACTCTGCCATATTGTGTTTATTGGCCGGGTGGCACGCCTAATGATGATGGCGGGATCAGCGGCTTCGTCTTGATCGCGGAATCGCACATTAGCATTCACACGTTCCCTGACATCGGCTACTTCACCTTCGACTTGTATTCCTGCAAGGAATTCGACAAGCGGAAGGTGATAGCATATCTGAACGAGCTTTTCCAGCCAACGAGGATGGAGGAGCAGTACGCGCATCGGGGGGCGATGAATGTGCAGAAGGTTGCGGTTGCGCACGTCCAAAAAGCCTGATTTTCTTTTTTCCTTCTTTTTTTATCCGACCCAGCGGAGCTTTGGTTTTGCCCCTCATAGCGCGGTTTTTGCCTTGCCGTTTTGTCCATCTGCAAGGGCCACCTAAGGGAAGGTTTTTTATATCCGAATAAAAAAGATATACGTTGAACGACAAGGGGGGGATGCTGGTGGGCAGGAAACGGATTGTTGCAAAGCCAAGGAAGGCTCCAAGGCACGTTAGCATTGGCGCGAAGCGAGCGATGCACGATGCGGAGATCGACCGCCTCAAGCAAGCCGTGCTGAAAAGGCACCACGAATGGCTTAGGCCCCCCGGGAAAACGCACTATTTCCTATATTTCATAACCATTCTTATGATTTTTTCCGGCATTTTCCTAATTTCCAGCAGGGCAATGGCCCTATCCCCCATTGCAATTGCCATTACGTTTGTAATAACCGTCCTCCTGGCTGCATCGTTCATAATGCTTCTCCAATACAGGATGGGTGACCGCTCCCAGAAATCGCTTGAGGAGCGCATCGAGAACGAGATATTGGAATTCAAAATCGAGGGGCTTTCCAAGAGATGAAGCATAACCTACTAGCCATAGGGTTGGCATTGCTGTACATCGCGCATTTTTCTGCTGCAGCAACCCCTTCGATTCTAGGCACGCCAAATACCGTGGAAGTAACCTCCTCAACAGCCATCGTTTTTTGGCAAACCGACCTCTCCTCCTTCATCAATTTCGTCACCTACGGCCAATCCGAATCACTTGGCGCCAACTCTACTGTCAATGCCACCGATTCGACCGATCACTTCATCGATCTATCCCAACTCACCCCATCCCAGCAATATTACTTCACTGTAACCTCGTGCATTGGGGAGAATTGCACAAGCGCCGGCACCTTTTCCTTCACCACCCTTGAGGGTTCGCAAGATCTTCCTGCACCCCAAATCCAAAACGAATCGGTCAATGCAAATGCCGCCCACGACTCGGCTCAAATCAGCTGGACCACGGATATACCATCGAATTCTTTCGTTTATTATGGAATTTCTGCGGGCATGGGGAATTTTGGCTCTCTGGATGATAATGTCACTTCCCATATCGTTAGCATTTCCGGCCTCGTGCCCTCCACCACTTACTATTACTTAGTGCAAAGCTGCAATTCTGGCAACTGCACAAACTCCTCCCAAAAGTCGTTTTCCACCCTGCCAAATCCAACAGCCACCCCGACCTTCACTCCCACCCCGACACCTACTACGCAATCAGGTGGCGTGCTTCCTCCTCCATCCATCTGCGTAGACAGCGACGGGGGGAAGGATTATTTTCAAAAGGGCAGGCTGATTTCGGGAAATGAGAACGGCGATGACACATGTGAGACAGGCGACATTCTTCGGGAATATGTATGCAATGACGAGGGGACTCTTGGCGGGATGGTTAGGTACAAGTGCCCGCTTGGCTGCATCGATGGGACCTGCATCCAGGCCGGCGACCCGGAATCGCCCTCGCCCAGCCCGACACTAACCGGCTTCCTTAGCCGCAACAAAGAAAGCATCCTGGATGGGGGAACGAAAATCAGCGCGGTTTTTTATTCTGGAAAATCCATTTTTTCCATATCCCAATCGTTGGATTTTGAGTTTGTCGGCTTGCTGAAGCTCGACCTTCCATTTTCATTTGATGATTATTATTCCGGCAGGGTATCCCTCACGCCAAAACCCTCGATTTCCGGGGCGAAGCCGGATGGCAGCCTAACCGCCAGCTGGGAGATGAGCGGCCTTGAAGGCGGGTCATTCACAATCGAAATATCGGCCGATGCCGCATATGGGGAATCAACATTGCAAGGATTCGTTCCCGCCATTCTTTTAAGGGAGGACGATGAATCCTTCGTGGAAGCTGATGTGGCGGCCCTTGTTCCGGCGGAAGCGCCGTCAGCTAAAGGGCATAAAGGAACTCCCAACCCCGCCACGGGTCTTGCTGCAGTAGGGCCTTCCGAGGCAGCTGAGGATAGGGGCTGGCCCATTGCAGCTGCACAGATAATTTTGCTGATCTCGGGCATCCTGGCTATCAATTATTTCGAGAGGGATTTCCGCCCGTTGAATGCGGAGCAGACTTCAAGCGTGCTTGAGGGCTTGGAGGAGGAGGCATTGCGCAAGCGGCGCTGACAAAAAGCAGGCAATGATGAAACGTAGTCGTATTTGCTTGAGAAAAAATTTTTGATGATTCATGCAATAGTTTTTTTTCACATGCTGGGGGTACCCTATGGTGGAACTCAAGGCTTCTGATGGGATGAGGATTTCCGGGACCTTTTATAAAAGTGCGTCTGAAACGCGGGATGCGATAATTCTTCTCCATATGCTTGGCCGCAACAGGAACGACTGGAACGATTTTGCACATAAGTTGCAGCAGAAATATTGCGCGATATCAATAGATTTCCGGGGACACGGAGAAAGCGCAGGGGAACTGGAATCGTTTTCCCCAACCGATTTTGGGAAATTCATCCTTGATGTGAAGGCAGCTGCGGATTTCCTGGATCGGCAGGGGAAAAAGGCATATGCGGCAATTGGCGGGAGCATCGGCGCGAACCTTGCGCTCCTTTACGCTTCCGAATACGATCTGGAACGCGTTGTTGCGCTCTCGCCGGGCCTTGATTACCGCGGAGTTCGGACCGAGGAAGCCGCAAGGAAATTTCTTGGCAAGGTGCTTTTTGTTGCCAGTGAGGACGATTCATATTCGGCGGCATCGGCAAGGAGGCTCTACGAGGCCACCCTCGCAAAAAAACAGCTCAAGATATACCAGAATGCCGGCCACGGTACCTCGATGTTTGCCTCAACCGATCTTGATGAGCTCATACTGAACTGGCTGAAAGGCTAATGCGCCTTATGCATCATGAACATCCTGTTAAAGCGGGGGTGCTTGGCCGTAAATGACGTTAAACATCGATTTCAAGCGGAGGTACGCACTATTCGTCATTGCGGCAGCACTGCTATTTTTCCTAGTCATCCATTTCAGCAACCCTCCCTTAAAATTCCTTGTGGATGCTTCCGGCCGTATCCATTACCCGCAGGACCGGGGAGAATTGATATTCAAAGAGGAAGCGGGGATGGAAACCGAATATTATCGCACAATCAATGTCACTTTCAACTCAAATGGCACCGAAATTTATGCAAAAATCTGGCTTCCAAAAGGCAAGGAAAAACACGCCGCCTTGCTTTTCCTTCCGGGTGCGGGGGGAACCAAGGACGCGGGGAAGGATTATGCGGAAATTTTTAGGGAACGGAACATTGCCATTTTTGCATTGGACCAGCGGGGATTTGGGCAAACGAAATCATCGGCAATGACATTCCAGCAGGAATTCGATGCCTTCAGTTCCGGAAGGGAATACCCTTCCGTGCTGATGGCTTATGATGCGCTTAGGGCTTTTGACTATCTTAGGCAGAGGGGCGATATCGATTCCTCTAATATAATCGTTCTGGGCGAGAGCTTAGGTGGCAGGAATGCGATAATCGCTGGCGCAATAGACCCACGTTTTAAGGCTGTAATTGGCATCTCTACAGGCGGCTGGGGTGTAACGGATGCGGCGGATCAGAATGTGACCAGGTTCCTGCGCTCCTTCGATCCTGACAATTACATTTCCCAAATATCGCCAAGGAAAACCGTCATATTCCATTCTGAGGCGGATTCAACGCAGCCATTTGAAATCGGCCTGCGCACATACAATTTCGCCAAGGAGCCAAAAGCCTTCTATCGCGAAAAATGCGCGACCCACGGCCTATGCGGCGAGATGGCCCCAAAAATCCAAGATGAAGTCTTGGCTCTTGTGGGGCAGTAAGCAGCCTTGCGTTTTTTATTCGTTGCCATCCGCTGGTTTAAAAAAAGCAGGCACACTATTACCAATTTATGGATTTCTTTTCCCACCTAGCCTGGACTTACCTTCTACTTTTCAGGGGGAGGCCCGACCTTTTACAGGCGCTGTTCTTTGGCGTATTCCCCGATGTGATATTCGTAGGCGCTGCCATAGTGTTCTCAATCAATTTATTTGCGCGCACACGCCAGATCTCTAGGCAAAAACTCTTCCCTCTTGTGAAGAAGGCATACCAAATAGGGCATTCGCTAATCACGGTTGCGGTATTTGTAGTCATTGCTTCCTTTCTGAACGGTGCATTCTATTTTCCGGTCTTGGCGTGGGTTCTCCACATTCTGCTAGACCTGTATACCCACCGGGGTTCGCCAGCCGAGCCCCAGATGCCCCTTTATCCTCTCACAAAGCCCTCCATCAAGGGATTCATTTGGTGGAGAAACCCATATTTTATGGCTGCCAACTGGGCGTTGATCGCAATAGTGTATTTTTTCACAAAATAATCGACAAGGCACACCCCCTTTCCCTTGTCCCCTTTTCCCGCCCCAACCTCCAAAAACACATTTAAAATCGTTTCTTCCCTAATCATTGCGCTGATTCTCTAGATGGAATTCGATGCTGAAACAATTGAGATCAAGGACTACCGGGATGAAGACGGGCTGACCCTTCGGGTGATGAAGCTTAGGCTGCCGCCTGCGGTTGACTTCCAATTCAAGGCGGGGCAGTTCGTGATGCTCGCAATGGAGGGCTTTATGCTAAAAAGCAACCCGGAACAATTGAAGTGGACTTCCTATAGCATTGCGTCCTCTCCTGGCCAGAAGGGAATAATCGAGCTTTGCATAAAATTGAAGGAAACGGGAGGCTTCACCCAATATTTGAAGGAGCATCAGCAATTAGGGACAAAACTGAAGGTCAAGGGCCCTTTCGGTAACCTTAGCTGCGATCCTGCCCAGAAAAAAATCCTTTTGATAGCTACTGGAGCTGGGATTTCGCCCATAATGAGCATGCTTCGGTGGCTCTTAAAGGAAAAAACCGTTAATGAAATTACGATGGTCTACGGCTTTCGCAATTCGAACCTTTTTGTTTACCGGGAGGAACTTGAGCAATATGCGAAGATGCAGCAAGGATTCGTGCTCGTACCTACGCAGAGCAGGCCGGATTCAAAATGGCAGGGAAGGAAGGGGTATGTGCAGGACGCCGTGAAGTCGCTTCGGATCGAAAAACCCGCTGAAACTTGCGCATTCATCTGCGGGAATCCGCTTATGGTATCAGAAAACAGGAAACTCCTACTTGAACTTGGCTTCCCAGCAAGCCAGATACACTCCGAGCAATGGGAGGGTGCCTGATTCGTACCTATTGCCGTAGCTAATTCGATTCATTATTCACTCCGGCCTTTCCCCAGCTAAATTAGTATTTCTTCCTCCTGCTGGTTTTGCTTCCCTTAGTGTACTTGAGTTTTTTTAGCCGATGCGCAAGCCCAATCCTCCTTCGCCTTTCCTTGCTTTTCATGATCAACATCACCGCTTGATCGTTTTATTTGCGCTCCCAAGCTTAATAATGCTAAGGTAGGCGCCTCACCTTCCCGAATCCTTAATTAAATGGGGCGAGGGATAATTTCTAGGTGATTTGCATGGATGGGCGCTTCCTAATTGGATTGTTTTTACTATCCCTAATTCTCTTCTCCGGCTGCGTGGCCAGGTCAAGTCCGAGCCCTTTGCCAACATTCCAAGTCACCGTTGTTCCTACTGCTACCCCTTCGGTTACCATCCAACCAACGATCGGTCCAATCATATCCCCATCACCTACTGTCAACCCGATTTTCATTCCAGCCAATTCGACATTTGAATGCGGCCCGCTTGAAAATGAAAGCGCATACGTCCAAATTCGTGGGCCGGCTGTTTTTTCCATCGGCGCAAAATTCCAAAGCACGTGCGCGGATTATGATGCGTATTGGAGCAGGGAAGGCCCTTACGTTTTGGCATTGGATTTCAAAACGAGGCCAGCAGCATCGCCAAAACCCTGCATCAAGTGCATAGGAATGGATGCCGTAAGCGCAACGCTGGACCTTACAATGCTGTCTTCCATTGTGAATTTGGAGAAACTGGTGGTAAGGAAGGATGGGAAGATGATCTTTGAGAAATATTTCGAGGGAACGTTCTGCGGCGGGATCGCGGCGTTCCCCTGTCCCACCGGCTATGAATGCATCCTTGACGGATCATTCCCTGATGCCGGGGGAAAGTGTACCTTAAGGCATACTGAATACGGCACCCTCCAGGGAAAGGTTACCATTGGCCCATTCTGCCCGGTCGAACGGCAAGATGAGCCCTGCCGCGTTCCTCCGGAAGCATATGCGAGCAGGAAGCTGACGGCAACAGGGCCAAACGGCCAGGAAAAACTAATGTTGATTGATATAGGTCCGGATGGCGCCTATTCTGTTTGGGTGGCGCCTGGCGTTTATATAATTGACTTGCAGCGCAGCGGCATGGATTCGAGCGCGGAATTGCCCAAAACAGTCAAGATCGAGGCCGGGAAGGCGGCTACACTCGACATATCGATTGATACGGGAATCAGATAATCATTTGGGGCCCTTTTGCTGTCTCATCAACCCTTCCATAAGCAGGATTGCAGCCATGTGCGGCATCACCCTGATTTTTCCGCTTTTCACGGCCATAACCAGCTTCCCAAACGTCATCAGCCGAACCTCGATCTCCTCAGTCTCATCCAGGTGCTGCGTTTTCGTCAGCACCGCATCCTTTGCGAAAAAGAGGTAAATCCTGTTGGTCATATCCGAGGGCGAGGAAATGTATTTCCCAATGAGCCTAACTTTACTTGCGGTATAGCCGGTTTCCTCAGCCAGCTCCCTCATTGCCGCCTTTTTGGGTTCCTCCCCCCGCTCGATGAAGCCAATTGGCAATTGCAAAAGGAATTCGCCCGCGCCGTGCTTGTATTCGTTCACCAATATGACTTTCCCATTCTTGGTAAGCGCAAAAACCAGCGCTACGTCCTTCTTCTCGATTAGGTAGTAATTTTCCGCGATTTTGCCATTGAACATCCTGCAGCGCTGCTCGAGCACGTTCATGTATTTGCTCTTGAAAATGCGCCGGCTCCCTAGCACTTTCCATTTCCTCATATGAAAACCACTGCCGATCTTAATTCTCGCGCCCTCTGCTAACGCTTACCCTTCCCTTCCGGCCGAATAGATCTGCCACCTGACCTTGATTAGCGTTGCAATGAAGAGGGGGCCGAAAATCCCTCCCAGCACGAAATCATTCCTGGTGGCAATCCAAGCAAAGAAGAGGATAGCGGCAAATTTGATGTAGTTGTGCGAAGCTGTGCTGAAATAGTAGTCTATGGTGTAAAGGATCTTCCCCTTTGCCTTCCCAGGCATCAGTTCCATTTCGCGCATATGAGTAAGGTGCTCGAAATTGATCGCCAGGTATAGGAAAAGCGCGAATCCGGAGAAGAAATCGTACCACGAGGAGTATTTGTCCCAGGAGTATAGAGCGCTTAGGAGCAGCACAAGAAATGCGACAAAGGTGAAGTGCTTCCAGTCCTTGAATCCGTGCTCCGCATCCCTTTTCCAGTTCGGATTCGCCTCATAGCTCTCAAGCACCACGTATTTCCTCCCGAACCGCTTGTAGTTATTGTATGCCCAGACGGTAAGGTATGCATCCAGGAACTTCAGGGCGATCAGCAGAGGAATTAGGTAAACCAGTTCAATGAACACATTCCCACCCGCTTTTCATCTGCGTTTTTTCCTTTCCCGAAGCCTCATCGACAGCACCTGCGCGCGCTGCGAGAGGTGGTGCCTGTATTTCCTATGGGCGCTGGCGGCATAATAGAATGCCAGGAAGCCAATTACGATTATTGCGGCAAGCGGTTTCCAGAGCGTCGAATAATATTCCTTCAAGTCAATCTTCGGCGTGCCGCCAAACAGGTTGTATACCCAGACGGCTGAAATGTAGCCGAAAACCAAAATTACCGTCTTGATCGAAGCATCAAGGAGCTTGTTTTCATACCACGTCCCAAAGATCTTCTCCATAATTGACAACCACCTTCCACTATAATCCAATCTTCACTTATAAAGTTATTCCTCCTGGGAGGTGTCCCTCAGCTGCCTGTATGCGTTATAGATCAGGAGCAGGAATATTGCGATGCCTGCAAATATCATAAGTGTCGAATAGCTAATGCCTCCAAGAAGCGGCCCGCTTCCTTCGTCAAGTTCGCCGATCTTCTCAAGTTCGAACATGCGCAGGTCGGTTGCGCTCTTATCGAACCTGTCGATTTCAAGCACGCTGGATGGCGCGTAATCCACGTCAAGGCGCTTTGACGCGGCATAATTGCCAATTGCCCTGGTGCACTTGTTGTCGTTTGCAAAATTAACCATCCTTACAAGCGTGGGCTCCTTGGTGAAGGAAATGCCGTATTTTTCCAATCCGATGACCATATCGAATCTCGAATTGATGCTGCCAAGCAATTCCTCTGCCTCATCCTGGGCTTCGAGGCACGGATCCACCAGAAGTTTGGATGGTGAGACGGCAACGAGGCACGACTTCCACTCCTCGTTTGGAATTTCCGAATATGCGGAATAAATCGATGATGCGCGGTACTGGCTGATCTCGGGGCAATTATTGTAAACGGCCTGCTTGGAGCCCAATCCGGCGTAATGCAGCTGTATCATCAGCACGGGATTCGTCATCAGGAGCGGGGTCCGCTTAACCTCTATGCCGTATGAGTAGAGGTCGTACATGAACACCATGCAAACGATGAGCAAAAGGAATGCGATTTCAAGCCTCATAGTCCTCAAGAACAATACTCCGACCTAGTATAAATAACATCCGTTTCAATCGTTTTTTATTTCCTATTTTCGCTTCCCCTTCCTGCGGGGGGCGGCAGCCAACTTCCCCTGCATCGCGTGCAAGTGAGCCCCGAGGTCGTTTAGGGTATGCAGGTTCTGCTTGTGCTCCCGTATGTTCTTCGTCGTGAATTGCGAATTGCCAAGCCACGCCAAGACGGCATCGCCAAAACCATCGCCCATTTGCACTCCGGCCTCGGCACAATGCGCCTTGAACTTCCTAAATGCGTCCGAATTCACCTTCCTGATTGTTATATCCATTGGATCCACCCATTTTCCAATAGCTTGCATACTTATAATACTTTACATTCTTAGATGCTTTGTATAACAATGCAAACAAAGCAAACAATTGGAGGAAACACGCGCCAATTCTGATGCACGCTTAATAAATCTGCACCCCCTAAACAATGCCAAGGTTTTTTTGTTCTCTGCTTTTTGCTTGGTGATTCAATGGCTAAGGAAATTGTTATGCCCGGTGAGCTTCTGGGCATCGAGGAGGAGTTTTTCGGCAATGAGAAGACATTTTCAGAGGAAGGAAACGTCTATTCGATGGTCCTTGGCGAGAAGCAAGTGCTAAATAAGCAGCTCCAGGTGGTAAGCCCCAAATTCTGCCGGAACCTTTCCCGGGGCGACCTTGTAATTGGCGTGGTGCAGGATCTGTACGATTCGGTCTCGCTAATAGAGGTCCAAAGTGCGGACGACTCCAAGGAGCGGAAGGCAATCGGGAAGACTTATTGCTACATGCGCATAACCGAGCTCAGCAGGGGAGGGCGGTACATCGAGAATTTTCGGCAATTCATCAAGATCGGCGACATACTGAAGGCGAGGGTGATTGAAGTTACGCCCCTAGGCACGTACCTGTCTATTGCAGATGAGGGCCTTGGCGTCCTGAAGGCGCATTGCTCAAATTGCCATTCCCAGCTAACCCAGCACGGACGCCTCCTTTCGTGCGGCAATTGCGGGAACAAGGAAAACCGCAAGCTCGCAATGGGCTGATCATTACGAATTATGATCTGAAAGGGATGGTTTGCGGCTTGTCAGGAAACTCTGATTTTCAAGCTTCCCTGCCTTAGAATCTTAGGCTTCCTACCCGAAAAGTCAACAACCGTGGTTGGAAGAGTGGATTTCAGGTTCCCGCCATCGATTATCAGGTCCACTTTACCCCCAAATGTGCGGACAATTTCCCTTATCGAATAGATTTCCCTTTTTCCGGACAAATTCGCGCTAGTTGCGGTAATGGGCTTCCTAAAATTATAGGTCAATGCGATGATGAATGGGTGCGAAGAGATCCGGATGCCAATCGTTTTGCCTTTTGAAACATTTTTTGCCATTTTTGATGCTTTCTTCCTAAGAATCAATGTCAGCGGGCCAGGAAGGTATTTTTTCATCAGACGTTTGGCAATATTCGCGATTTGCACATATTCTCCCGCCTCCTTTGCATCAAAGAAGAATACGGACAGCGCCTTAGTTCTTTCCCTCCCCTTTAACCTGAAAACATTTTCCACAGCTTTCCGGTTGGTCGCATCGGCAAGCAACCCATAGCAGGTTTCTGTGGGTGCTATTATGATGCCTCCTTTTGCCAATATGTAGACGGCTGTGGATATTGCCGAGGGGTGGTTATTTTTAATGATTTTAGTGTTCATTGTCAATTAACACCACTGAATTATTGCCGCCTCAATCCTTCCCTCTAGAAGAAGTCCCTCACGACATCGTTGATGCTTTTCTTGATCCCCTCGTGCTTCTCCTCGTGCCATTTTATGAAGTCCTCGGCAAAAAGTATCGAGAATAGGACAATGGAATAAAAGAGCAAAGCGACCCCCTGCGAGGTGATGAAATCGTACCTTTCCATCGGGGTAGGCAGGTCGAGGTCCGCAAAAGAATAGCTCGCGTGCGAAAGGGGGTAAAACAGCTGCACCCGGTAATCCGCGGAATAGAACATGTCCGCAACAAGGTGCCCAACGAGCATTGCAATCACTACGAGGAAAAACTGCTGCATTTCGGTTGATTTGAACTTGTGGTTCCTTTCGGTTTTATATGCGGCATAAAAGAACAGCAATGGCACGCCGATCGTTACGAAAACGTTGTGGAAGGGCTTGGGGTTGAGCGCATCTATGTAAAGAAAATGGTCGAAATCAATGAGCACGGCAAATGATGCAGCTGCAAGCACGAACCATAGCTTGTGCCTTTTGTGCAAGTCGAGAGCCAGCGCTGCGATTACCGAGAAAACGAAATGGAAAAGGGAGTCCATATTACTAAGAATGGGGGGCCGTTTAAAACCATTTCCATCCCTCAGGCAAAATGAACATGAAAGTTAATCCGGCCGTTTAAAATCATTTCCATCCTATCTCTAATTATGAAAACCGCATTGGTCATTGGCAGGTTCCAGCCCTTCCATAATGGGCATTTGGAAGCATTAAGGAAAATCATTAGGGAAAATGGCGCGTTGCTATTGGTGATTGGGAGCGCCCAGGAAAGCAGGACCGAAAAGAATCCGTTTACCGTTGGGGAGCGGATCGAAATGATCTCAAATTGCCTTCGGAATGAGGGATTGCTTTCAATGACAAAATTGGTAACGCTAAATGATGAGAACGACCATTCACGATGGCTCAAACGCCTTCTTGAAATCGCAAAAACCGCGGATGTTGCCTACTCCGGCAATTGGCTGGTGCAGCATTTGCTCAAAAACAGGTTAAAAGTGCAGAAGATGACCTCGAGCGTAAAAATATCCGCCACGGAGATAAGGAGGATGATCCGTTCCAAGGACCCGAAATGGAAACAATTCGTGCCTCCGGCAATAATTAGCTGCTTGGTCAAGGGACGTCTATTGAGGCACGTAACCTGAACGGTCCTATTTCCTAAGGAACCAGGCCGCAAACTTCCTAAGCGCCTTTGCACGGTGGGAAAATTCCGCCTTTTCCGCCTTATCCATCCTGCTGATCCTCTTTGCCTTCCCCTCCGGGATAAAAAACGCCTCATACGGCAGTTTTTGGTTCCTGAATGCGGGGGAATCTGGAGCTTTTGTTATGGTGCCCCTGCAAATCCCAACAAAGGTTTTAATGTTTTTTCCGTCGTGGTAGGCAACCACCGTCTTGAAATGGGCGCCACGATCCTTTCCCCTAAGCAAACGCAGCAATCCCCCGTAACCCATTGCCTTGAAGATGAATGCAGGGAATACACCGGGGAAATTCACATACGCGTTGAAATATACGCCCGTATCCTCTGCGATAACGGGTTTTTTTATGGCCAAGAACGCGGATTTGGCCTTTTCGATTGCAATCCTCTCCTGATCCTCAGATCTGATTTCATTTAGCTCCATTTCGGCAGGAATCACTTTTATTCGCACCCTTCCCAAAATCTGCCTTGCCTCCGCGATTTTTTCCGGGTTTGAGCTTGCAAAATGGATGGTTTTCATCTTTACGACACCGGCATATCTCTCGATTCGGCTGCCATACGCGTGAATTTCAAGCAAGCCGCCCCGTCTTCCTGAAATGAGTGTAATGCTTTGCCACTTCCCCTAAGATGAAAATTGAGGATCCGACCATCAGGATCGCTAGCCAATCAGCTGCGGATAATGGCACCGTCTTGAACACTGCCTCGAGCACGCCCGTCTGGACTATTGCAACCTGCGCAACAAGGCCCAGGATCACTGCGGCAAAAAGGAACCTGTTTTTCAAGACGCCAACGGATACGAGCAATTCCCTGCCGGTATGCCAGCTCATTGCAAGGAAAAGCTGGAAGAAAATGATGGTGCTGAATGCAACCGTCCTCGCTTTTTCCAAGCCATCATTTAGGTTGACATACCAAAACAGCCCAAGAGTGCCAATTGCCATCAATATGCCAATGAAGGCGAGCCTTTTTACCTCTGCATCAGAGATCAGCGGCTCGCCTGGATTCCTCGGCCTGCGGGCCATGATGTCCAAAGCCTTGGTATCCGCTGCGAGCGCAAGCGCAGGCAGGGCATCTGTTGCAAGGTTCATCCAAAGGATTTGTATGGGAATTAGGGGTGAATCCCAGCCAAGCAAAATCGCAACGAGGATTACGAGTACCTCGCCGATGTTGCAGGAAAGCAGGTATTTTACTGCCTTCATAATGTTGTCGAATACTATCCTGCCCTCCTCGACCGCAGCCACGATGGATGCGAAATTGTCGTCCGTAATCACCATATCGGCGCTTTCCTTGGCAACGTCCGTCCCGGTAATCCCCATCGCAACCCCGATGTCGGATTTTTTTATTGCAGGCGCATCATTGACGCCATCTCCCGTCATTGCCACTATCTCGCCCTTCTTTTGCAATGCGGCTACGATCCTAAGCTTGTGTTCCGGGGAGACCCTTGCGTAAACCGCAACGTTGCCAACGATTTTTTCGAATTCGGCATCCGTTAGCTCTTCCAGTTTCCTTCCTGTAAGTATCAGGTCCTTCCTTTCATCATACATCCCAAGTTCCTTCGCTACCGCTCTTGCCGTCAAATCATTGTCGCCAGTAATCATGACTGCCTTTATTCCCGCCTTCTTGCAGATGGCAATTGCCTCCCTGGCCTCCTGCCTTGGCGAATCCATCATCGCCATCAAACCCACGAATACGAGCTCGTTTTCGATCTCGCCGATCTTGAATCCCTTAATCGACTTGTCCCTTATCATTTTGAACGCAAAACCCAGGACCCTAAGGCCCTCGGATGCGAAGGAGGCATTCTTTTTCAGAATGACTGCCTTCCCATCGCTGGTAAGCTTTTCGATTTTGCCATTTCTCATCGTGTAGCCGCATTTTTCAACAAGCATTTCGGGTGCTCCCTTGGTGTATGCGATCTTACCCGCCTCCTCCTCCTCGTAAATTACGGTCATCATCTTCCTACTCGAATCGAAGGGCAGTTCCTCAAGTTTCCTACGGCTCCTCCTTTCGAGCGAATAATCGATCCCCGCCTTTTTTGCTGCAACCAGCAGGCACGCTTCTGTGGGATCGCCAATGATGCTGCTGCTTTCTGCAAGTGCAGCATTATTGCAAAGGATTGCCGAGTTGAGGAGCTCGGTTAGGTTGGGTTCTTGCAACGGGCTTGGTATCCTCTTCCCCGTACTATCCAAAAATTCCCCGATGGCCTCGTAACCCTGCCCCGATATTCCAAAATCCCTCCTGTTCGTGAACACCTTCCTGACAGTCATCTCGTTTTTCGTGAGCGTTCCAGTCTTGTCCGAGCAGATTATGGTAGAAGAACCCAGCCCTTCGGCAGCAGGAAGCCTTCTGATGATCGAATTCCTCTTTGCCATCCTTTGCACGCCTATCGCAAGCGCAATGGTCACAACCGCCGGAAGCCCTTCCGGTATTGCTGCCACGGCCAAGCTTACGGCAATGAGGAACATATCGACAATTATCTTTATGGTAACCCCCGCGCCCGCAACGCTCCTCCCAATTCCAACGATGAATACCAAAATTGTTGCAGCTATAGCTAACTTTCCAAGCTGCTTTCCAAGGGATTCCAATTTGACTTGCAAGGGCGTTTGTTCATCCTCAATTTCCTGCACAAGGTTTGCGATCCTCCCTATTTCAGTGCTTTCGCCAGTGAAGCATACAACTGCCCTGGCAGAACCCGCAGTTACAAGGGTGCTCATGAACACCATGTTGTTACGGTCGTTGATCACCATCTTATACTCCACAATGGAAAGCGCATCCTTTTGTGCAGGCGCGCTTTCACCGGTAAGGCTCGCCTCTGAAACCTCCAGGTTGTGCGCCTCGATAAGGCGGGCATCAGCTGGCACCTTGTCGCCCTCACTTAGCAGGATGATGTCCCCCGGAACAAGGTCGGATGTCGCTATCTCCCTCTCCTTCCCATCCCGGAGCACTTTCGCCTTGGGCTGGATTAATTTCCTTAGCGCTTCTATTGCCTTTCCCGCGTTATATTCCTGGTAGACGCCAATTACCGCATTGATGAATACGATCGCAAGAATGGCAACAGAATCGATGTATTCGCCCTCATTCGTAAGGAATGTCGTTGCAGCTGAGATGATGGCTGCTGCTATCAGCAATAAAATGACAAAATCCTTGAACTCGCCAATGAACATGTCCAAAACGGTTCGTTTCTTCCGCTCCTTCAGCACGTTATTGCCATATTGCTTCAATCTTTCGGCTGCTTCCTTTGCATTCAACCCTTCGGTTCCCGAACCCAGCTTTTTCAAGGCTTCGGCTGCACTGATTGAGTAATAATTGGCCCCTGCGTTTGGCATTTGTAATCGCTATTAGGTAAAATGCCCGATTTATAATAGTTTTCGGGCGGCATCATCTAGGCTTACTTAGCAATTGGCCCAATTCCCCCCCCCGTGCAATAAACCATCGGCGGATTTTAGCCGCCGATTTTAGCTCGGACATGCTCAACCCGTATTTTGGCGAAATCCTTGCCTTCCTTATTATTTTGAACCCAAGACCGCGATAAAGGTCGACCAAATCCGGCGTATGCCCTCCCCCCTGCGTGGAAAAGACGTTTCCCTCCCTCAAAAGCCTTCCAATTCTAAGGGCCTGGGAAGCATTACGCCGAATCTGCAAGACCTCCTTTTCAATCCTTGTTTTTGGGACATTAGCAAAAAGCTTCCTCACCAGCGGGTTATCCGTATACGCACTGGAGTAATGTTTATTGGCCCCAATGGCCTTCAAATAATCCCGGGCATCGTATTTGGTTGGGTCGGGAAGGTCGGCGGTTGTCGCTTTCATTCCCCGTTTCTCAAACCTCTTGAGGTAAATGGGCTGCAATCTCTGTTCGAGAGCAGCAATTGGGAATTCCTTCCCACTTATGCCCATCCTGTCCATTATCCTCTTCCAGGATGCGGTCCCCCTTGCTAACTGGAAGTCGTGGCTGTCCCCAAAAAAAGCTATCCTGCGGCGTTTACCCCCGAATATCCCTTCCATCACGAAAAAATTCGGTTCCCTTCTTGCAATTGTCCGCGCCGTGTCCAAGTTAAGCGCATCCATCCTGAATTTGTCACCGTTGGATGCCCGGACATCGTAGAAGTAGGCTTTCCGCTCGCCATCATACCCGAACTTGACCCTTGTTGGCACCCCGGCTTCCAACAAATCCGGTTTCCTTGGCATCGTCATCAATAAAAGTACTGAACCACTCCATAATAAATGTGCATTAATGTTGAATCGCAGCCTTTCTACCCTTCTCCTCCCTTGGCAATTTCATTCCTGCTCTTCCAAAAGAAATAGCCGATGATTGCTATGGTTGCAATGGGGGAGAACCAATTTGGGATGTGGCCGCCGAATGCATCCCAAATCATCACTGAACCAAGAACAAGGATGGAGTACATCGCGCCGTTCTTCAGGTACTTGTATTTCTGCACGTTTTCGACATTCCGAATCGTAAACTCCCGCACAACGAAAGCCCCAATCCCATTTCCCAGCAGGATTAGGGGCACCGAAAGCGTGAATGCGAAAGCGCCAATCACCCCATCTATGGAAAAGCTCGCATCGATCACCTCCAGGTAGAGGATTTTGCTCCAATCCGACATTTTGCTGCTTCCATCGAGCATTTCCTTCTCCTTTACTTCGGCGTTTTGCCTAAAGCCGTGCACTATGAAGAAAGCTGTTGAGCCGACAACCGCGGAAAACGCCATCAGCGGGTTGATTTGTATCGCTTCCCAGGTGATTAATGCAAGAAGGACCGAAACAACCGCGTAGAACCAAACGCCCTGCTCCTGGAAGAATTTCTCCCCGCAGAGGCCGAAATTCTTGTGCTCCAGGAAGAGCCAGTGGAAGAACAGGAAAATGAGGAATACGCCTCCCCCAACAAGGAGAAGGGGCGCAGAGCTTTCAATCGCGGCTATTACCGCTGGGTCCGAACTGAAGGTCGCAGTCAAGGCGCCCATTGGGCCTAGTTGGGGATTTGAAAAATAAACTATGGCAAGCGGGAGCAATCCCCTAATTAGGAATACCGCTATTAGGAGCCCCCAGAAGAGGAACCATCTCCTTGCCCACGGCGACATCTTCCGAAGTATCTCCGCATTGATCACGGCATTGTCAAAGCTGCTGACGGATTCGAATACGACAAGGCCAAGAATGGTTAGCAGTGCGAAAAAAATATCCATAAGGAGAATTAGAAAGGCAATTTTAAAAATGGATCATGAAAAGGAATTCTGCGTTCATCCTATTTCCTTCCCTTCGCATGAAGCTTGCGGTTGCCATCGTTCATAAGCTTCCTTCCCTTCACGACGTTGAAATTCATCCTTTCCAGCTGCGCATACTTCTTCCTTTCCTCGATGTCTTCCTTCATCTGCTTTTGCCTGTTTTTCCTTATGGCAACTGCTTCCTCAACGTCCTCCGGGGAGAGCGAGTAAACGAAATAATTGGAGAAGGTGAGCGAGGAATGGCCCGTTTGCGCCTTGACGCTCTTCAAGTCCTCGGGGGAGGCGGTCTTTAGCACTACCGTTGAATTGCAGTCATTGCACACCTTGTGCTTCTGGCTTGCATCCCAAACCTGCTTCGCGCTGCAGCTGCCGCACTTGACAACGAAAACCTTTATTGAGTCATTCATTTTCCCACCTGAAGCTAATTAGAATAAAGGCAAATTAACCACTGACCAGCAGTATATTATTGTTGCTCCAATATATATACCTTGCGAATAACCCCCACCATAGTATAACGAAAAATGAGAACTACACCAATTATTGTGCTTCCTTGCTAAAATAGGTGTCGTTTAACTTAACCAATTCCTGCTTGCAGCCTTATTCGTCCTTCAACCTCAATTTCAACCCCTGCCCTGCTTTTCCAATTGCATTCTTAAATGATGCTGCAGCCTCCTGCGGCAAGCGGCATCCGAAGCGTTCGCCATCCGATGTTAGCACGATCACCTCAGTCATCCGGATGTCGTCAGTTGCAAGCGACACTTCAATTTCCTTGATTTCATTCCAAGGAGCGCTCCTGAAGGCAAGTTGGCCTGCCTGCGCTTCCAAGGCAGGCAATTGCATCCCTTCCTCCTTCACCAGCAATTCCTTATCGGGCTTAAGTATGCTTTTGACGAAGAATGCCAATACGAGCAAAGCGACAATGCCCGCGAAGACAACTGCAAGCGCATAGAGCATCTCCAATCTTCCTGCAAGTAGGCGTTGGCTAAAGTCATATGCGCTATATGCGAGTACGGAGCTAAAGCAAATGAGCACGAATATGCTAAATGCGGGATTCCTCTCCCTCCACAAAATGCCTGTTTCCATCATAATAAACCCTTTACTGAGGGGTTATTTTTTAACATTCCGGGCCGCTTTTCGTCCGTTTTCTTTGCATATGAACGCTCTTTATTAACCTTTTTTACATCAATTCTGGGAGGCGATTGGAATGTTTAGGGAAATCTTCAACAAGCTTATCATTCTGATTTTGGTAGTGGTTGTGGTCTTTGGCGGCATCCTCATATTCAATTCCATCAAGCCGCAGGCGGAATACTCGCCTACGGCAAGCCTCCAGCCAACTATCACGGTCGGAATAGTAACCACGGGTGGGAAAATGGCAGTAGAGAAGGGGGATACGGTTTCAGTTAGGTACTTGGGCTCTCTTGAGGACGGAACGGTTTTCGATACCAATATCGTGGAGGAGGCGAAGAAAGCAAACCTTTTCCATTCGGACAATCCCTATTCCGGCCTGGATTTTAAGGCTGGTGCAGGCCAGATGATAAAGGGCTTCGATAATGCGGTAATCGGGATGAAGGAAGGCGAGACCAAGTCGATCAAGATCCCGCCTGCAGAGGCATATGGCGCATATGACCCAACGCTTGTAAAGGAATTCCCCAAAGCCGATTTGGAGCAGGCCGGGATAACCCCCTCGGTTGGCCTTAGGATTGGCACGCAATCCGGGCTTGCTGGAAACATCACAGCAATCAATGGCCCAAACGTCACCATTGATTTCAACCACTTCCTGGCCGGAAAGACGCTGAATTTCAAGATCACGGTCGAGAAGATAACAAAGCCCGCAAAATAGCCTAAATTTGCCGCCCCCGCATCCCGCATTTACTTTCCCCTTTTTTGATTCCCGAGCCTAAGCCCGCAGGTATTTTAACGCTGCGATTTTAGAATAATAAGTCCGACGGGTCGTTAGAATGAGCCAGCACAGCAAGGAGATGTATGAATTCAAGAAGCAGCTAAAGGCGCTTAGGGATTTCCAGGGGAAGGGCACCGAGCTCATCTCCCTATACATCGGGCCCAATATGCAGATATCTGACTTCACGGCAAAACTACGGGATGAATTCGGCCAGGCATCAAACATCAAGAGCAAAACCACGCAGAAAAACGTACAGGGCGCAATTGAGCGGGTAATGCAGTATTTAAAGGTGCTAGGCCACAAGGCGCCTCCAAGCGGGATTGCAATTTTCGCCGGCAACATCTCCGAACAGGAGGGGAAATCCGACATCCAGCTTTTTTCCATTTTCCCCCCCCAGCCATTGACCACCTCTTTCTACAGGTGCGAATCCTCCTTCCAAATAGTGCCATTGGAGGAGATGCTCGAACAAATTGGCTCCTATGGCCTTGTTGTGCTTGATGGGAAGGAAGCCACAGTTGCAATCCTGAAGGGCAAAAGTTACAAGGTAATCCGCACGCTCACCTCAACCGCCCACCAGAAGGTGATGAAGGGCGGCCAATCCGCAGCAAGGTTCCAGCGGATCCACGAGGAGGTTGTCGAGGTCTACTATAAGCGTATCGGCGAGGCAATGGATGCATTCCTCGAGCAGAAGAATTTCAAGGGCGTCATTGTCGGAGGCCCGGGGCCCGCGAAGGAGGATTTCATGCGCTTAAAACCATTCAATTACCAGCTGAAAGTGCTGGGCGTTGTTGATACGGGCTACACCGACGAGTTTGGCATAAGGGAAATCCTCGAGAAATCCGCCGACCTGATACACGAACAGGAAGCAATCAAGGAGAAGAAGCTGCTTGGCGATTTCATGCGCGCTGTTTCAACTGATGGGCTAGCGACTTATGGTTATGCCGAGATAAAAGAAGCACTGGAGAAGAACCAGATTGCAAAACTTTTAGTAACCGAGGATATGGATCTCCACCTGCTTAAAATCAGCTGCCTGCAATGCGGCAACGAGGAGGAAAAAGTGTACGAAGGCAACATGCATACGGTTGATTCCGAGCTCAAATGCTCCAAATGCAATTCAAAATGCCGCTTGCTTTCCGAAAAGGACCTTCTGACCGAGCTGCAGGACATTGCGGCTGCGAAGGGGGTCGAAATCGAGATGGTCTCGCAGGAAACAGTTGAAGGGGAGCAATTCTTCGCCACCTTCCACGGGCTGGGGGCGTTTCTTCGTTACAAATAGCAATGGCATCAAGCCTGAATATCGTTTTAAATAGCCTGATTCCTAATTTCTCCATGGCAGAGCAGTTCCTCGTAAGCAGGGAAGCGCATTTCATCAAGCAAAGGTTTCGTGAGTACTATAAGCAAAATCTGAAGCCTCCAAGCAGCCTTAATATGCGCGAGTTCGGCTTTGGCTTCGAGAAGAAAATCGATTTTCGCCACAAGGCGTTCGGCTCCGGACTGGAGCTCAAGGCATTCATTGAGCGCGAATCGCCGTTATTCATGTCTTATTCTGCCGCATATTACCGCTACCCTGCAGCCCAGCCGATGGGGAAGAAGGAATTTTTAGGTGCGGACCTCATCTTCGATTTGGATGCCGCAACCGATCACGCCAACCACAACAAAATCCATTGCAGCTATTGCCTCGAAATGGTCAAGCGTGACACGATCAGATTGGTCGAGGAATTCCTGACTAGGGATTTTGGCTTTTCCAAGGAAGAATTAGGCATCAATTTCTCCGGCCAGAAGGGCTACCACATCCACCTGGAGGGCAAAAAATTCCGCGAACTTACGCAGGAAGCGAGGAAACAGCTTCTAAATTATATCACCGCAACCGATCTCGACTTGGATTCCATCCTGGTAAAGCAGCAGTTGGGGCATGGCAGATTCGTGCTCAAAGGCCCCGATGAAAAAAGCCTGGGCTGGGCTAAAAAGCTCTACGCCGCAGCAACGAATTTCATACGCGATGCGAAAGTGGATGATCTGAGGTATTTTGGCCTTAGGAAGACGGATGCCGAATCGGTTTTTGATAGGAAGGAGTTCATCCTCAAGAAGATGGCAGAAGGCAACTGGGATTTGCTAAAGGGTCTCGATAGGCTATGGGAAAACCTACTTCACCAGTCGGTTTCCCTGCAAAATGTGAATGTTGATAGGAATGTCACATTCGACCTGGCGCGTCTAATCAGGCTTCCGGATTCACTCCACGGGGATACCGGCTACATTGCCAAATCGCTATCACTATCCGATCTTGCCAATTTCAACCCCTCGAAAGATGCAATCGCTTTCACCGGCAAGCCCCTCCTTATCCGGAATACGGATGCAATCGATTTCGAATTCGCCGGTGAGCAATATCATTTGATAGCGCACGAAGAACGTGAACTGCCCGAAGCGCTTGCGATGCTGCTGCTGTGCAAGAAGCAGGCGAAACTGGTTTAAATCCTGCTCTGAATAATTTAAACTGCTTTGGTTATGAAAATCGAAATCCCAAATGGCCTGGATCCGCAAATTATGGAAGAAGCCAAACGCAGGGCACGGGCACTGGAACCCAAATTCCTACCTGTCCACGAACTTAAGCGGCCCGTCACACAAGCCGAATATGACCGTGAGTTGGGTTTTTACAAGGGCACATCATTGATATTGGGCCTTAAACACGGCATTCCGTTGAAGGTGAAGCGCCAAAAAATATTCAGGTCGGTCATTTTTGCAATTATGAACGACCATATCCAGGAATCGGTTGGGAACATACTTGGCAACGATGCTGCAGCTCTCAAAACGTATGCGGATCGCGTTAAGTCCATATCCGCCATTTTCGGCTCAAATCACGAAACAGTCCGGGTCGGTGATCACAATAAGGCATTGATCCTTGCGGCGCTTAGTGCAAAGCATATGTCTTCCGGAGCGAAAACTCCCCCGACGCTGAAGGAATTATATGAAAAATTCAGTGAACAGCCGGTTATTAAAAGGCTGGGATTGGCAATCAACTTCTTCCCTTTTGAAAATCTAGTACGTACAAAGCTTTCGGGAATCATTCCCGTCATTTCTGGTGAACGCAAAAAAAAAGAATCAAAGTAGTCGATATGTGGATAGCGGAACTTAAGCTCAAGAGGGAAAAATCCGTAATCGTAGCTGGGAGCGCCGATTTTGACGTCACCATTGCATCCTATTACCTGAACGTCTTCAAGAAGGATGGGAAGGCATTCGTGAACAAAGTAGTGCTGGTGCAAGGGCCTGGCAAGGAAAAATACCTAAAGAGCGTCATTTCCCATTTCGGGAAAAAGGTCAGGTGCGTTGAGGGAAACCAGGTGTTCTACCAGCACGAGAGCCTGGATGCGTTCAATGCTCAGGTGATGAATTCGGAGGTAATTTTCATCAAGCCGATCATCGGGAAGGGCGGCTACGAATACTGGACGATTGCGAGCTGGGACAAGAAGCACCTGAAAGATCTAGCTAAAAAGATATCAAAGGGCAAGGGTATTAAGGTGTGGGTGCTAGGGATCCGCAAGCAACTAGTTGATCTCTTCATCTCCAATGTTTTCGAGCATATGACCAGCAAGCAAGTCAATTCAATCAAAACCGCCGTAACAAACGGTTATTTTGATTACCCCCGTAAAAATTCTCTCGAGGAAATAGCCAAAAAGGAGCACCTGCACGAAAGCACCTTCCGCGAACATCTCCGGAAGGCCGAAGGCACGATAATAAAAGCAGCCCTTCGAGACGAACTGTAAAACCCCCTATATCGGGGGTAAATCTATTTAATAGCATTCAAGTACATTACTACTTGCAATATTTGAGGGGTTTAATGTGAACAAGTGGGTCAAGGTAGACATCCGTAACGACGCCAGCCTTTTCCCTGTGTTCCTGTTCGAATCCGGCTGCGGAAGGAACAGCAGAATGCAAAAGGCGCTTGGCGTGAGCTACAAGGGCTTGATGTATCAGTTCAAGGAAGGCACGTGGTGCTTTTATGAAATTCAGGGCGACAACAAGGAGGTCAGTTTGAAGCTGATGAAGAAGGTTCAGAAAAATCCGGAATTCATCGAATTTGCGATTAAAGAAACTTACCGGTTGGGAAACAAAATGCTCGATCTGACGGAAGAAATAAGCGCCACCAATTTGATGCATAAATCCAATCGGCAATTGTGGGGCTATTATGACGCATACTGCAACCGCTGCAAGGAAATGCGCGGCTTTGCGTGGGTCGCGCCGGCGCTAGATTTGAGCAGCACGTTATCGGATGCATTGAAGGATATAATCAGAAATCACCTGCCCGATGCCTCCGAGCAAGAAGTCAGTATATTCTTCACAACTCTCACCAACCCCAAAAAGCGAACCCTCGGAAAGCAGCAGGATGCTGATTTATTGAAAATTGCATTGATGATCAAGAAAGCCGCCGACATCAAATCCCCAACCACCCGGAAATTGCTAAATTCCCACGTTAAAAAAAACGAATGGCTTCCCTGCAACTATGAAAACGAGCCCTGGGACAAAAAATATTTTGAATCAGTATTGTTGAGCATGTTCAAGCAAGGGATAAATGTCAAAACAGAGCTGGAACGGATCGAAAAGAAGGAGAAGGAGACCGAATTCCAGAGGGAAAAAACGATCTCGGAACTCAAGCTCTCGAAATCGGAAATCAAACTATTCGATATTGCAGCAGAGCTGATCTTCTTTAAGGCAAACCGGAAGGACATGCTTTTCAAGAGCTATTTCCAGATGAGGCTGTTGATAGCTGAGATTGCAAAGAGGTTGCATCTCTCTGTAAAGCAGGTGAGGTTCATGCTTCCAAATGAAGTAAAAGAGGGGTTATTTTCAGGTAAAACAGATTCTGCTCTTTACAGCCACCGTTACGTATTCTCCGTTGCAATCAGCGAAAATGATGAAACTAAAGTTTATGTGGGGAAGGAAGCAGAACGCATTATGAAAGAGGATGTAATTACTGAAAAAACCATAATTACCAATGAGCTTCGGGGCCAATGCGCCTGCCCGGGTTATGCAAAAGGAGCCGTAAAGCTCATCCTATCGCCCAAAGACATGTATAAAATGAATCAGGGCGACATTCTTGTCTCTCCGGCGACAAATCCGGATGTGGTGCCAGCAATGAAGAAGGCCGCAGCCATAATCACGAATACCGGCGGCCTCACCTGCCACGCGGCGATTGCGAGCCGGGAGCTGAACATCCCCTGCATTGTTGGCACTAAAAATGCGACGGATGTGCTTAAGGATGGGATGAACGTGGAAGTGAATGCAACAAAAGGCATTGCAAGGCTGGTGAAATGAGGGGTTTTTCCGTTTTCAAGGGAAGGAGGAATTACATCCAAGCTACCGAGGCGACTTTGCACCTGATATTCATTCCGGGATATGCCACCGTGAAATTGATGAAAAGCCGGCTAGGCTATGGGTACGATTCGATAATCGGCATCAACCGGAACGATTTCGTCCAATGGCTCTACGACCAGGAGGACCTGAAACGGATTACTGAAAGGCTTATCAATGAAATTGAAAAGGATCCCCATCACCTAGAAAAAATAATCGCACTATGGGGGAAGGACCTCGAAAAATACGTGGCAACCTGCAAATTCCTTGATGATGAAGACCTCTGGAAATTGACTGATGAGGAATTGATATTGGCGTATGATGAATTCCTGAATGCATACCTTGCCGAATGGAGCATTCCCATAATTGCAGATGCCATAAGCCTCCATTCCGAGGGCCTGGCAAGGCACGGTCTTATCCGCCTGCTAAAAAATCAAGGCGAGGAAAGGAATTTCCCAAAATACTTCCCTCTCCTGACCTCGCCCGTGAACATATCCTTTGCAAACTCTGAAAAAAAGGACATGCTTCGGATGGCATTGGGATTTTCCAAGTCCGGCTATGGGAATAAGATTCAAAAGATGGGCATCAAGCAGGCAGCAGCCTTCCTGATTTCCACGCCTGGAATTTATAAACGGCTTTTAAAACATAGCAAAAAATACCATTGGATCAGGAACAGCTACCTTATATCGAGGGATCTCAAGCCAACTGATTTTGCGCTAGAATTGGCGGAATTCCTCAAGAAGGGCGATTTGGGCCTTTCAAACGAAATCCGTAGAATGGATGCAAACTTCAGCAGACTTAAGCGTGAAAAGGCGCAACTTGCTAGGTCCCTTAAAATTAGCGGAGAATTGAAGCTCATATTCGGCATTATCGAACGGTTTGGCTGGTGGCAGGATGAGCGGAAGAAGCAGAATTTGATCGGCGACCATTACGTTTGCCGCTTCCTCAACGAGTTTGCCAGAAGGCTGCATGCGACATATTTCGATTTAGCCTATACGACCCCGTTTGAACTGGTTGATTGCCTTAAAAGGAAAAAAATCGACGTTAAAATAATGAAAGACCGGAGAAAATACAGCATAATGGTCATTGGAAAAGGCTGCGATGGCATCTTTGTCGGTAAGGAGGCAACTGGACTTGAAAAAATCCTTCTCGGAAAGGAAAAACCTGCATTTGATGACGTGCGAGGCCAATGCGCTTCAATTGGGAGGGCCGAGGGATTTGTGAGGATCATAAACAATTCAAAGGACATTGCCAAGATGAAGCCCGGAGATATCCTGGTTAGCAGCATGACCCGGCCGGAGCTTGTGCCGGCAATGAAAAAAGCAGCGGCAGTTGTAACGGATGAAGGCGGAATTACCTCTCACGCGGCAATAGTCTCGCGTGAGCTTGGAATTCCCTGCATAATCGGAACAAAAGTTGCCACGAAAATGCTCAAGGACGGCGATTTCGTGGAAGTCAACGCCAATCACGGAGTCGTAAGGAAGGTGGAATGAAGAAATTTAATGCGGATGCGCCGGATTTTTTTGCAGGCTGAAGTGATGGGCGGAATTGAGTGTTTTTTTCGAGTGAAAAAGGCCTGAAAGCAGCTGGCACTTGAAAATTGATGGAATCCTGGGGATTAGGCACGATTTGAAGCTCTAATGAATCCTAGTTCATTTGACAAACGGCTCCAGATCCATCTCGAATGCCGCAACCGGGACTTCCAGTTTCAGGTTTTCCAGCACCAGGGGGCTTATTTCGCCGATGACTGCAATTTGATGCATTGAACCCTCGATTTCCGCCATTATTGCCGCCTGCCTTCCCTTTATGAAAGTAGGGATGTCCGCTTTATTCAACTTATGAGGCACCCGGAGCCTTCTTAACAGTTCCATCAGCACGCCGGTTATGTCGCTGATGTTGGCCTGGGCGCCGGCGATTGCCGCTGCAATGTGCAATTCGTTCGAAGCAGAAAACTCGGATCCTAGCTTTTCCCTTGCAATGAATCCCAATTCAAAGGCCTTTTGGGGGTAGGGGTTATGCATGTTCCTTGAGAGCGTTTCAAGCATTGGTGGCAGCAGCGAATTCCTGATGTTTTCATACTCCTCGCTCACGGGGTTCTTGATGATTATCGGAAGCTCCTTCGAAAGCGCCCTCTTGAATATGTTGTCGTTGGTCAAAATGGGGTTGTTTATCTGAAGGTAACCCGCGCCTGCCATCAGGTCCGAAAGCGCATCCATAAGTTTGGTTCTGGAAGTAAGCCCGCCCTTCGTGAAAACGGACGGTGGCTTTGGCTCGAAATTATTGTATCCGTAACCGAGTGCCACTTCCTCGATCAGATCTACGGGATGCAGGAAATCCGCCCGATACCGCGGAATGAGGCATTCCAGGGTTGTCGCATCCTTAAGTTTTGCGGAAATGCGCTGTTTCTCCAAAGCAGTGATGATTTCCGTCCCTTTCAGGGTGGTGCCGAGCAATTTGTTTGCCTCGGCCACTTTCAGCTCCATTTTTTCGGGCGCCGTTTCAGGCGTGACAACAGTTTTGCCGCCCTCCCTGATTTCAACGGTTTTTACCTTCGCTCCCCGGTCAAAAAAATCCTGGCAGAGAATATTCAATGCGGTATTGCAGGCGTGGAAATCCGTCCCCGTAATATCTATGAAAATCGTTTTGGTGCTGGTTGTCATTTCCGTGAGAATCCCGTTGATGATGGGCGGGAAGGAAAGCACTTGGTTCCTCGAATCGAAAATGATGGGATACTTCGGCGAATCCTTAAGAATCCATCCATATTCGATCCCTTTCTCGTGCTTCTCGAGGATTTGCCTCAAATTCATCTTCTGGCTCTTCATAAGAGGCACGAACTCCACACCCTCAGGAGCAACCGCTTTGTAGTAGAACGGAGGCACCAGTGATGCCATGTCGTGCAGCCCTATCGCGACTTTTTTCCTCTTCCTTCCGTGAGTCAAAGTGAGCTTTTCTTGAATCTGAATGAGGTCCTTGAAATCATCCTCGGAAATGCTCAGGTTCTCCACTACTGCCGCAACAATGAACTCCCTTACCTGCTTCACATTCTCATCAACATGCAAGACATAGCCTCCCCTCTCGAATTTCTCTTCGGGTATGCCCCGCTCAATCCCCAGATATCCCTTCAATGCGCGTGCGATCCCTTCCGCAGAAAGCAGGTCTGGCCGGTCGCCGGTTACTTCAATTTGGAGCTCATCGCCCTCTACCGAATCAATCGGCGCCTTGATCTGATGAAGGGCGGTTTCCAGCTGCTGCTCACTAAGCTTCTTCCCTACCAGCTTTTGCAAATGACTTTTTCTCACAGCGGTTGTAACCATAGTTATCATTTGTTTCTTAGGAACTGCAGATCCTGCGAGTGCAGGTCCCGGATGTCCTTTACCTCCAGCCTGATCATCGCCAGCCTATCCAGCCCTAGGCCCCAAGCAAGCACCGGAGTTTCGCATCCCAGCGGAAGGGCCATTTCAGGCCTGAAAATGCCAGCTCCCCCAACCTCCGTCCATTTATCATTGATCTTTACCATCATCTCCACTGAAGGCTCGGTGAACGGGAAGTATGAGGGCGCAAACTGAACCTCGGAGGGTTTGGCACCGAAAATGTCAACTGCAAATGTTCTCAGGTAGCCCAGAAGTTCGCGGAAGCTCATATTCTCATCAACCACTATCCCTTCACATTGGTTGAACTCAAGGAAATGCTTCCAATCGATGTCATCGGGCCGGAATACCTTGCCGATGCAAAACATCTTGATTGGGGGCATCACCCCTGCTGCAAGTGTGCGCGCAGAAACAGTGGTGGTTTGGGATCTAAGGACGATGCGCGAGGCCATCTTCTCATTCCACGAGTACCCCCAGCCTTTCGAGCCTGCGATGCCTTTCTCGTGGGCCAATTTGACTTTGGCAACCAGTTTTCCATTTGGCAATTTTCCGGGAGGCAATTCCAGCTGGAAAACATCGTGGATATCCCTTGCAGGATGGTCCTGGGGCATGAAGAGCGCATCCATGTTCCAGAATTCGAGCTCTGTAAAGGGCCCTTCCGCTTCCCGAAAACCCAAGGAAACGAGCTGTTCCTTCAATTCCCTAATGAATTGCAAATAGTAATGCTTCTTCCCCAAATAATCGCTCCTTTTTTGGAGCATCGTGTGGATGTCATATTCCCTGAACTGCTTGTCCTTCCACCTGCCTTCCTTTATCATTATGGTGGTTAGCTGCGAAATCTTCTCGACAACCGGCGCCGCGGCAGCCCTCCTTCCCTCCGCGGTGATCTTGGCCTCGAATTCCTTCTCATCAACCAATGTAGCCAAATTCCTGCCCCTCAAATTCTCAAATGCCGGGTTTTTCTCGAATGCGATTTTTCGACCCTTCAATTTTCCAAGCAGTTTTTCCTCATCGGTTAGGCTTGGCTCCTTAACCAATGTAACCACGGTTTTTCCCACTTCCTTCATTATCGCAATCCAGCCATTCCTCCTCCCCCACTGGATTGCGATCTGCGCCTCGGCGGGAGAGAGTTTTGCAACATCCGCAATGGAGCTAAGCTCGATTGCTGTTTTCTTCAAATGCTCCGCAAGCTTGCGTTCCGGAAGCCCGTTTTCAGCATATGCCTTGCCTTCGGGAGTCAATTCGGCAAAAGAGGCCTCCTTCCTGCTTAATTCGATCAGCTTCTCCCCTGCCAGCTTGTCAAGGACGCTCATTACCGATGCATATTCGATCTGGGAGATTTCGGATATTTGCCTTGCCCCCAAAGCGCCCTTATGCCCTTCAAGTGAGTGAAGCACCCTCAGGTCCAGTTCGTTCATCCCTATCAGCAGGATTATGCTGTTCCGATTTATAAGCCATTTGGGAGAGGGCGGTCGAGGTGGAAAAAGGGCCGAATTTGGAATAATTTGCCTCCCTGCCTACCATTTATCCCTGGCCGCATTCCGCCTAACTTTCTTTGTAAGCATCCTCCGAAACACAATAGGCGCTATCAGGGTTG
This sequence comes from Microcaldota archaeon, assembly GCA_041305345.1. Lineage (GTDB taxonomy): Archaea > Micrarchaeota > Micrarchaeia > Norongarragalinales > SBBD01 > JACRGC01. The sequence continues at coordinate 35,156 of JBFYLP010000002.1, forward strand.
ATGCCAGGGCCATGAAAATCAATGCTGTAAATATCTCATCGGTAATCAGCTTATTTTGCAATGCAAGCGAGGCAACTGCAAGCTCGACATCCCCTTTTGCGGTAACTCCCCAGCCTACAAGAAGCCCCTCCTGCAGCGTGCCCTTGTCGTATAGGATGGCAAGTGTGGTTCCAATCACGGTTCCGCCAATTGCAATGATGCTAAGCGCAATGCCAAGGAGGGGGTTGGAAAAGAAGGATGGGACATCCACATTCAGCCCCACCCACACAAAGAAAAGGGGTACGAGGAATCCGAACGAAACCGCGTGTATCGTGCTTGAGATCTCGTGCACTTCCCAGGGCCTTCGGTGCTTTTCCTGCAGGAGCGAGTGCCTAACAATCACGCCCGCAATTAGTGCGCCCGCAAGCGCCCCAAGGCCAAGGAAGTCGGAAATTGATGCCATTGAAAGCGTCAGGATGAGCGCTACCATGAAAAGAACCGATGGCGAATGCTCTTTCTGGACGACATTTAGCGCGAAAGGCACTAGGAGGAAGCGCATTATTGCTGCCACTCCGATGAATGCAAGCATCCCAATGACCACTTCCTGGATGTTCCCGCTTCCAAGGGAGATCTGGAGGTAGGATATGATGAGAGAGATGAAAATCAGCTCAAGCAGATCATCAACCGAGCCGGTTACGACTATTAGGTTCCCGATTTTGGTTTTAAGCAGGTTGAATTCCTCGAGGAAATCAAGCGAGATGGCTGTTGAGCTAACAGCAAGGCAGATTCCAACGATTATGGCAACCGATGGGTCGTAGCCAAGCAAATAGATCAATGCCGTTCCAAGAATGAATGGAATGGCGGTGTTGAGCGCGGAAATCAGGATGGTTTTCTTGAAATGCCTCTGGAACTCCTTCAAATTCACCTCGAAACCCGTGAAAAAGAAGAGCAGCACGATGCCAATATCCGCAAGGCCGGACATCACCTCGCTATTCGAGGTCGTCAGGAGCGCATCCCTTGCAAAAAAGCCAATTAGTATTCCCGCTGATATCTGCCCAACGACCCTTGGAATGTGGTAGCGCCTGCATAGCTCTGAAAGGAAATACGCGAAGGTTAGGGCCGTAAGCAGGAGGAACACGAAATTCATGGAAGAAGTAGGCGCCTACCGTATAAAATACTTGGCTTTGCTCTTGCTAAAGCTAAGGAAAAAAATAAAAAAAAGGGAAAAAAATCAGAGTCCTTTGCGCCTTATTTGCCTTCTCTTGCCAATGACCACGAGGGCAACCAAGGCAGCGATGAAAGCGAGCCCGTATTCCCAAGGAAGTACGCTTGCTGCAAACAGCCCGGTTGCGGGATTCACTTCGGGCAATGCCGTCGCCTGCGGTAAAGGAACCGTTTCCGAAGTGGTCAGCCTTGGCATTTGCACTGGTTTTTCTGGTTCAACAGGCACGTACTGCTTGGGTTTTACCGCCTCGACATTCTGGGCTTTTGTTGCCGGTGTTGATTTGGTTTCCTCGCTTGCTGGCGCTTCAGGCACGCTTTGGGGCATATAATATGAGGAGCCTCCCGAGCTTCCGGATGAACCGGATGTGGTTGCTGGCGAAATGGGCGTTGGCGCAGTTGCGGATATGGACGAGCCTTCATTCCCAACCGTATCTACTGCGGTTACTGCCCAGTTGCCCGTTTGCCCTGCTGTATCGTATGCATTTGAGCTTGTCGAATCAACAAGCACCCCATCCAGATATACATTATAGTGATCCACACCGTTTGCATCGGTTGCTGCCGGCCACGAAAGGATGCCGTTGCTTATTGTCACGGCGCCCATTTCCGGAGCCCGAAGATCGATCTTGATTTCTATCTGCGGGTCGGAGCAATGCGCAGGGATTTCCGCCCCATCGGGCAAATCTCCCTCAAACAAATTGTCGCATGCGCGCGCCCTCATATAGTATGTCTTCCCATCCTCCAAGCCCTCGGCCGTTGTATTGAAGTCCTCTCCGTAGAGGTCATCAACCTTGTATGGAAGCACGCGCCAGCCCGAATCATATTTCTCAGGCCCGATTGGCACTCCAAACAGGCTTCCAAGGTCCTCGAAGATGCGGTATTGCACCGTGTCCTCCCTAATGCCTGATGCGTCCTGCGCCATCATCTCTATTGGGATGATCTGGCCGTACGTTTCACCGCTTTGGGGCGATGTAATTTCCTTTTCTGGCGGTGAATTGTCGACCATCATCGTGGCGCTTACATTTGCCTTGTTGTATTCCATATCCATTGCAAACAATGCAAGCGTATGTGAGCCATCGTTCAGACCAATAGGCGCATTCCCGAATACCTTGCAGTTGCTGTCATCAATTATCTGGCCAGCAAAGCTGAAGGTCTGCTCAATGCACTCGTCATCGTTGCACGTCTCCTGCGTGATTTCGCCCGAGCATTGGAATAGCGCCGAATCATGGTCTTCTGCCTTCAAGTATGCGGCAAAGTAATCGCCGGTGCTTAAGGGCTCATCAAGGCCTTCAGTGTGGTCGAGTTCAATGAATGGAGCCTGATTGTCGATGTCCATCAGTATGACATCGCCCATAGTATCCCGCGCCAGATCGTAGTAGGTGTTGCAGCTCCGGTCATTTATCTCAATGACAAGATATGCCTTGTCTGTCAAGCCCGATTCCTCCGGAATCTGGACGCTTCCCTTGCATACTCCGTCATCAAATGGCACGCTCCCCAGTGAAACCAGATGGTATCTTTCCGGCCCCAGATATTCGAGCAAGTTATCGAATAGGTAAGGCTTCCTCATCAGGAGCATCACTGCCTGCAGCTCTGTTTCTGTAAGTTCCTCGAAATGCACATCCATCGCATAGAACATGCAGCTCGTAAATCCGCTTGCAGGGTCTCCCTTGTCCATTGCTGGCGCATATACGGAGAACTTCTCACCATCGTGGTACCATCTTCCGGATGTTGGATTCAATACCCAGCCTTTTGGCGGCTGTTTGTCGAAGATGTCAATTTCCGACTGCATCCCTTCCTCGTTAAACAACTGGTCCTGGCTGTAGTATTCGATCTCATACTCGCCTTCGATGCTGAATGCGAACTCCATTCCGGGCTCATATTCGATCCAATCCGACCATCCTCCGCCATTTATTTGGTAGCGGTAATAGGTAATGGTTCCATCAACGTGGCAGATGGGCCCCCCATCTAGGGCTGAAAAGCCAATTAAGGTATCCCTGCATACGTAATAGTCGCACTCTTCTTCGGGCCCGCAGGCGGTCTTATTGCCCATAATGATCTTCTCGGTTTCGGGCGGAGTTGTATCGACGCGGTCTATTTCAGTTGTCAGGTTTGCCCTGTTCCCAAGTGCATCCTCGCAATAGTATTCTATTGTATGCACGGAATCCTCCTTGAAGTTTATGGTTGCACTGGTGCCCTCAACAACGACCCACTCCTCCCATTGCCCTCCATCGACATTGTACCGGTACAAAATGCTTACCCGGTCAACGGGATGCGGGTATGGGTCCGTGCATTCCAACGTGATGTCCGTATTCTGCGTGATGAAGTAATGGCAATCATCCCTCCCAAGATCTTCGCACGATATTGACGGCTTTCCAACCACCTTGCTGATTACCGGAGGCTGCGTTTCCACTATGTCAATTTCCATTTGGGTTCTTTCCTGGTTGCCAAGCGCATCTACTGAGTAATAATACAGCGTATGCCTCGAATCCTCCGGGAATGTGAATGGCCCAGTGTACTCCGTCTCGTTTGTGCACCAATAGTCGGTCACCAATTCGATTTGTTCATCCCCTGGCTCCTCGCCTACGCAGTACCAGTAATAGGTTCTTACGCGGTCAACCGGATGCGGTTCCGGATCAATGGCTGCAAGAGTGATTGTTGTTTGCTGGGTGATGTAGTAGTCGCATTGTTCATCTTGATCGCATTCCACCTTTGGATCGCCAACTGTCTTGGTCGTTACGGGCGGAACTGTCTCGATATAGTCGATTTCAGAATAGGTCGGTCCCTTGTTTCCAAGTGCATCCTCCGCATAATATTCAATAGTGTGCTTGGAGTCCTCAGCGAAGTAAAGGTCATTCTCAAAAAGCGCCCAGTTAGACCAATCGCCGTCATTCACGTTGTAGCGGTAATATATTTTTACTGCATCAACCGGATGCGGGAGCGGATCTGTTGCCTCGAAGGAGATTGGCGTACTTTGCGTTATGTACCAGTCGCACCCCTCTCCTATTCCGCACGCAACCTTCGGGTCGCCTACTGTTTTCGCAACGGTCGGCCCCTGATTGTCCACAATATCCAGTTCGGTTTGCGTTAGCGCGGTATTTCCAAGAATGTCCTTGCAATAATATTCGATCTCGTGCATCGAATCTTCCGGTAGGGTGAAAGTCACTTCGTCATCCTCAGTGACGACAAAATCCCCCCATTCTCCCCATTCGCTGTTCTCATCGAGCCTATATCTGATCCGATAGCTAATCGAAACGTGATTCGACGGATGCGGATTTGGATCAGTGCAATAGAGCGTTATTGGCGTTTGGGATGTGACGTAGAAATCGCAGCCGTTCTTGTCCACGCAAGGCACTTTCGGTTCGCCCACCACTTTCCTTACGACTGGAGGCACGGTTTCGACGATATCGATTTCCGTGTGCTCTTCCTCCTCATTCCCGAGTGCATCAACGCAGTAATATTTCAGCGTGTGCATCGAATCTTCGGGGAAGGTGAATGGCCCTTCATAAAGCATCAAGTCCGTCCATTCGCCATCGTCAACAAGGTATTTGTATAAAAGCTGTTCCCCTCCAACAGGATGCGGATCTTGATCAATGCAGCTCATTGTAATCGGTGTTTGCTGCGTTATGTACCAGTCGCATTCCTCTCCTGTTTCGCATTCGTGCTTTGGATCCCCGACCGTCTTTTGGGTTTCTGGGGGCTGGGAGTCGACGACATCGATCTCAGTCATTATGTCCCCTTCATTTCCTAGCGCATCCGTGCAATAGTATTCGAGCGTGTGCATTGAATCTTCAGGGTAGGAGAACGGACCCTCGTATTCTGTCCATTCATCCGGGAAATCGCCATCATTTATTTTATAGCGGAAGAAGATTTGCTCTCCTGCAACAGGGTGCGGATAAGCATCCTCACATTCAAGGGTTATCTGGGTATCGGTGGTCATGTAATAATCGCATCCGAGCGAATCGTCCGGTTCGCATTTCACTTGCGGCTTTCCGACCATTTTCTCCACTAATGGTGGCTGAGAATCCACAAAGTCCGCCTCGAGCATATGCCTTCCCATATTCCCCACATAATCGACAGCGAAGTAGGTTAGCGTGTGGTATGAGTCCTCCTCATAACTGAATGGCCCGGAGTACTCGATCCATCCGGTGCATGTTTCAGGATCGACCAGGTAATCCGGCCTTGAGCAAATCTTGTAGAATATTTTTATTGGCTTGTTTGCCGCGTGGCCGAAATCAGTTGCAGTGAGGGTGAATTCCGTATCCTGCGTTACGTAATAATCGCATTCGTAGATGCCTTCATCAAGCGGTTGGCATTCGACTTTGGGATCGCCCACGGTTTTCTCAACAATTGGCGGCTGCGAATCGACCTTTTCAACTTCGGAATGGGTCTGTTCAACATTGCCAAGAGCATCCACGCAATACCATTCAAGCTCGTGCCGCGAATCTTCCTCGTATGTAAAAGTGCCCGAATAAGTAATCCAATCGGTGAACTCCTCATCATCCAGTTTGTATCGGTATTTGATTGTTATCGCATCAGACGGGTGTGGTTCCTGGTCGTTGCAGGTTAGGGTGATTGGGGTTTGCTGCGTAATGAAGTAATCGCAGCCATCACCAGCCTCACAAGGCGCCTTGGGCTCTCCAAGCGTCTTTTCACTCACAGGGGCTGCCGTATCCACGATGTCAATCTCAAACCAATGCCTCTCCTCGTTGTTGCAGAAATCGATGCTGTAATACTCGATTTCGTGTATGCTGTCTTCGGAGAATGAGAATGGCTGTGTGTAAAGAATCCATCCACTCCAGCTGCCCCATCCATCTTCGAAATCTTCCTTCCAGCGGTGCCTATAGTACACTTTTTGCTGGTCCGAGAAGTAGCCATCGCCCGGATCTGGATCCACTGACGTAAACGATATTTCCGTATCCTGCGTCACATAATAGCAATTTGCCGCTTCCTGCTCCTCCCCAAGGTAATCACAAGCGATTCTGGGTTCTCCTATTGTTTTCGTTGTTTGCGGCGGAGTCCGATCGATCACAAAGCACACTTCCTGCTGGAAGCTCATTTTCCCCCAATTGCCCGCAAGGTCCTTTCCGTGTAGCTTTACGCAATGCCTCCCTTCTTCGTGGAGGCTTGAATTGAAAGTGGCGTTCACCCATTCGCAAAGCTCATCCCAGCCGCCGTCCATCGGCCCCATCTGGTATCCCTGGCCGTTTGGCCACGAGTTCCAAGTGCCGTCAAGGAAATATTCCGCCTGCACAACCGGCGATTGCGAATCGCAAATCTCTGCTGTTAGCTGCGGATTGCCCGCACATACCCAATATGGAATGGTGATATTCCTTACGACTTCCGGGGGAATCTGGTCAACCTCGAACGTATCATAATTGCATTCTCCCCATTCACCGTTCTCATTCTGTGCCCTTACGTAGACCGTGTGCCTTCCGTCACCAATGCCAAAATTCTGCAAAATCACATTCCTTGCTGCAATTATCTCCCAGAATTTGTCATTATTGAATTGGCCATCGTCAGTAGGATAGATGCCAGTTCCCGTGCCTGGCTCGTCGCAATAATCGAAATAGAATTCTGCATAATGGATAGGCGAACAATCCTCTGAGACATTCGCGTGGATGTTCAGCCTGAAATTAGCCGGGTCGGGTATCGCATTAACTGAAACCACTACCGGTCCAAGAGTGTCAATCGGGCCATCGGAAGGATCGCAGGTATCGTACATCACTCCGTCCCTGCAATAAATATTGGAATATTCCTCTCCGCAGCCATTCGGTGTGCACGCCTGTTCCCCATAATAGCAAAGTCCCTGGTAAATCGTGCCCGGAATAGGGCAATAAGCATCCATTTCATATTCGCACGAGCAAGAGTCGGTGTTGCAGCCTCCACCATAATAGCAGATATCCCCAACGATCTTCTCGCCGCAGGCTTCCTGGTTTTCAGTTGAGCATTCGTCCGGTGGAACCGTGCATTGTGGGGTTGGGGATGGTGAAGGGATTATGCAGTTCGCATCAACTTCGCATTCCCATTGCCCTTCGCCTTCAATTTGAATGCACTGCTGATCCCTGCAAACCATATGATATGGCGTAGGTGTAGGCGAAGAAATGACGCAATCATCATTCGTTTCACAGGTTGACGGTTCATTCCCGGTTCCTTGAAGCTGGGCACACGTCAAATCAACACAAGTCCAGTAATAATACGGTTCCGGAGTCGGTGAGGTAATGATGCAATCCTCCGATGTACTGCAAGTTGACGGTTCATTCCCGGTTCCTTGAAGCTGGGCGCACGTAAGATCGACGCAGGCCATATAATAGTAGGGATCCGGAGATGCAGACGGGCTTGGGGAAATGCAAGGAGATGGGGTGCATTGGGTGGTCACCATCTGGGGGCCTTCATCGCCAGTTTCACCTAGGTTTTCACCACCGGTTTCGGCGGAGCTCACGCTAACTAGGAGCCCTGCAAGAAGGAGCAACAGGTATATGTGGTAAGATGCAAACACATTCTGCAATGCGCCCGAAAGACCCTTCCCGACATTCCTATTGCCCATACTGACCCACCCCTAGGTGTTGAATATTTTTTTTTAAAAAAGCGGTTTTAGAATCAGATTTCTGGGAATGCGAGATTTCTCTGGGCACATACTGTTTTACAGGGAAACACTTAGCGCCCCTAATATGCAAAAATTCCCACCCCCCAAAATACTTAAAGCTAGAAGTCATCGGAAGGAAACTATAAAAAGGGAACGGTAACTATCGTTCAGTTACAAATTTTATTCTAAAAAATGATTTTTGATAATAAAGGCTTAGATTGACACTCGAAAATATCCGTTTGCCAATAAAAAAAGAAATGGAGTTTGCCAATTTTCCTATTCCTGCGGCTTCCTTTTCACTTTCCACGTCTCAACGATGGAAGTCCACTCCCCTCCGATATGCTTTAATGCCTCGCCGAATTTGGTTGAAATGCGCAGCACCATCTCGTGCCTCTTGTCCTTGTCCGTCTGGCCCGTTGGGTTTTTTCTTTCTCGTGCCAGAAGTCCGGTGGCAATCATCCTAGGTATCACAAGATTGCGAAGGGTGGATGTTGGGATGGTATTCTTAACCGCCCATTCCGCAACATCATCCCCGGTTGCCTCCTCCTTAGATGCAAGGTAAACAAGCAGCTTTCCGCCGATTTCGAATTGCGCCTTCTTGAACTGCGGGGGAAAGATCAGCTTCAGTATGTCCTCGGTTTCCCATCTCGCCTGCAGTGACATGGGTAATTTATTGTAATGGAACCAAAGGCTTTCCTTTGAGGGAATGCCGCGCGATGCCGGCTCCCCTGTTTTTTTTATTTCTGAAACGGCTACTTCAGCGTCCATTTTACCACCGGCTTACTTTTTTTCCAACTGGTCGAGGAACTCCTCGCAATCGGCAATCACATCCGCCCATGCCAAAAACCCTTCCTTATACAATTCAACGTATTCGGGGAAGACGGAATTATCCCCGAGCAATCCCTCATCTGCGGATGAGATCCTTCCAACAGTTTGGAGCACAAACCTTTTAACCGTGACAATTGCCTCCGTCAATTCGGCCTTTCCGCTTACGGACTCCAGCAGGCGCATTTGCTCTATATCTCTGTCGGAATAATCCGAATAAACCCGCGTTATTGATTCCATCGACCTCTCAACTGAGTTATTGATCAAGTTGTTCAGGAGGAGTATGTGGGAGAATGATTTTTCATAAGGCGTTCCTGCGCATCTGCGCATTAATTCCGTCCTGAATTTTGATGCCATCCTGATCCTCTACCTTGGTATTACGTACGCAACCTATTAAATATATTGCAACAATGGAACGGATTACTTCGGGAATGGTCAGCCTTCCTTTTTGAAGTTGAGTGGCATTACAAGAACGCTCGTGATGACATACCAATATATCAACGTTGCCAAAATGGGTAAGGGCTTTGGATTCTTGCTAAATTCCAATGAGGGAATGATCAGGTCCTCCTGCCCGCCCATCGTCTTTGCAAGGACGTCCCCGCCTCCTGCGTAGATGTAGGGGAACCAGAAGATCGGATTGAGGTGCATTGTCCTTTCGATTGTCTGCTGGAAATTCGATTCCCTGTTAGTCTGGAGATAATAGGTACTCTGTGCGTCCGTATGGTAAGTGCCAATGAAGGGGAAATTTGCTGCCAATGCGATTAGCAAGACGAAAAAGATTTTTTCCTTTGAGGGCAGTATCCTATCCAGCAATTTCATACTTAACACGGTGTCAGTGAGTTGAAAGCTTGAGGCTAAATACGTATTTTTTCGCATTCATATCAAGGTACCTGAGCAATGTCATTGTGAATTCCAGTGCTGCGATTGCAAGTACGACCTGCAACGCCCCATCGGGAAGACGCATGCTAATTAGGCTTGCGAATGCAGCTGCAAATTGCGAACCAAAAAGCAGCCCCGAACCGATTGATAACAACATTATTGGGTTCCTTGTGAGAACCGCCCTGAAATCCGATTCCTTCGAGGCGATGAAATCGAATGCGACCCACAGGCATCCAAAGCTTAGGAAGATCACTGACATCGCAAGGAACGCATCGCTAATGCTTATTAGGAAATTGCCAAAATCCGCCGTTCCTGCCTTTACCATGTCCATCTGGTCGAAGAAGTTGGGAATCGCGGTTATGATGATCGGCTGGTAGAACCCGAAATTCTGGAGCATCCAAACTGCAAAAAGTATCATCACGGCTGCAACTGCCTTTTTCATCGATTTCACCTTTCAATCCGTAACGAAGCGGTGATATATAATAATTGCTGCCCTGCGCCCTTTTGCCCAAATATATAAACATTGCCCGCGTAAACTTTCCCGTGATGACACTGTCCCAGACTGAGCGCAAGCGATGAAGATCGAGGTAGCTACTGACCATCATTCTTATTGGCAAAATAAGCCTAGATGGAAAACAAGGGGCCCTTTGAAGAAGAGGGCAGACTACCTTTTTTTTTCAATGGAGTTGAAATAATATGGCAAAAAATTCCATGAATAAGGATCCGGTCAGGGTCCTCGACATCGATCCAAAAAAAATTAGGCCCCCATTTGCATTTGATATCGGAAGGGCTGTGGTCGCGCCTTATTCTCAAAATGGTTCAAAGAGCCTTAATATGCATCTTGCCCCGAAGAAGGATTTTGAAGGTTCAAATTTTTTTGTTACTGCAATTGTTGATGAGACACATCCAGATAAGGCAAACCCAAAAGCAAAATTGATGGTTCAAGGAGGCACGCAATATGGCTGCTCGGTTCGGAATTGCCCCGGATGCGCCTTCACAAGAGTCAAATTCCGCAGGGATTTGTCGGTTAGGGAAATTGTGGACAAATTCAGGCTGGCATTGTATGCCCATTCGACAATAAACGAACATTCGAAGGATAAGCGCATCTTGGACATCAAATTTACCGATAATGGCGAGCCCCTAGAAACGCCAAATGTGACGCGGGCTTTGACTAGCTTATTGAAGCTTTTTGGCAAGGAGGGCAAAATATTAAGGTTCAAAATCAGCACAATTTTGAAAAATACGCCAACTACTAGGGGGACTTTCAAAAAAATCCTGGATTGGCAAAGGAGGAATATCGGGAAGGCGTCCATTCACCTCCAAATTTCAAGGACATCGAATGATTCGAGCTTGATTCCGGGGCAAGAAGTAGCAATGATGATTCGGGACTGGTCGAAAGCAAATCCGGGGGACAAGGTATGCGTGACGCCCCACCTGATGAAAGGGTTTAGGGATAATAATCTAGAAAAATTTTATGCATCGCTTCTTCCCGTAAAATCCAAATTATTCATGAGGCTGGCAGTAATTAAGCCCTCAGACAACAGGAAAACCAGTAGGATTCTGGACGGAGGCGAACTGGGGGAAATAAATGCAAAATTGGCGGGGATGGGGTTTGAGGTGGCTCCCCTTCCAACGGAAAATGACCAAATTTATAAAATGCAAATGCAAAGCGCGGGCACTCTTGCCCACAGGCCGAATGGAAAATTATTCGATCCAAAGAAGTATAAGGTGCTGGAATATGGCGGCGCGGAAATAAACGAGCCAATTGAAAGGCGAAGGAAATAAATTAGACCTTAGACGACAAACCCAAACGCATCCTCCAAAAAGCCAAATCCCTTGCCCCTATCCCTGCCTTTCACGGAAAAATCCACGGCCTCCGAAAGGAATTCGAGGTATTTGAATTCGCCAAAGCCCCTCATCGTGAAGGGATGCGAGGAATATGCCTTGGCGAATAGCGAGTAGTTCTTCCCGTATACGTGCCACCGTCCGCCATCCGGGGTCTTCTCGATTTTGAGGTCCTTGAACCTCAATGTGCGGTTCGCCTTGAAATCGAAATAATGCGCATTCGAAAATAGCCGGAATTTCCCCGGAATCAGGGGGTAATAAAGGGCGAAGAACTCGAATATCCCGCCGTCGGCAAAATAGAACCTTCCCCAATTCCAAGGAAGGAACGGAGATGTGATGATCACTTTTTGCACGTAGCATTTTCCTGAAAAATCCCTTCCCAGCATCTTTCCCTTGAAATCGAAATAAATGTTCACCAGCCCGTAGCCTATCTTATTTGCGAGCAGGTTTTGCATTTCATACGGAATGCCTTTTTCGGGCTTTTCCAATTTCAGCCCTATGGAAACCCCATTACGATGTGCCTTTTTTTGGCCCCTTTCCGTGAATTCAAGGTCGTAATTCGGATATTTCCCGGAGATGGCAAATTCCGATTGCTTCCCCCTGAATGAGAGCTCATTCCCCCTAGCATCCTTGACCAGGGTGGTTTTGACTGCGGAGTTTAACAGCAGCTTCTTGCTGCCATCGTAAAGCCATATCACCGCAGCGCAATTTGCAGGGCTGCTGGAATTCCCCGATCCTTTTACCTTGACCCGGTTGATATCCATTGTCATATTGGCCCTTCCGAAAGTCACGATCAATTGGTTGCCGGACTTTGGGTCCGTGAAGTGGAGGAACCAGTATTCCTTCCCAAGCGGCGGCAGGTCGATGAAATTGAAGAAGAACTCATCCGCGGCCGTGAAATTCCTAAAACCAAGGAGCCTATTGAGGGTGGAAAAGTTTTTTGTGATCGTATCGAACGCCTGGTCCGAGGCAATCCTTTGAAGGTGCGTTAGCTGGGGCATTTTCTTATCATAGTGCCTAAGCCATTTCCTGGACGCCCAAACAGCCCTTTTGAGATTCTCCTCCATTTCCCTAAAGGAGGAGGGCAATATTCTCATACTCACCACAAACGCCAAACATTGAATATGGAGACGGCATTTAAATACGTAATCGCCCAAATATTGCCCGGTGGGAGTGAATGCTTGGCATTACCATTGGCATATTTGGTGAGGATGCGCAGGAAAGGAAGGCAATTGCGGAAGCGCTGGCAAAAAAAAGCACCCCAGAGGACATCACGCTTTACCAGACCGTGTATTCCGGTAAAATAGTTACCGCAATCGACCCGACCAGATTCCCCGAAAAAATCGATCCCATAATTTTTACCGCCTACCTTTGCGACTATTGCATCATCCAAGCAAGCAGCCTTAGCCCAAGATTGGGCGAAATGATAGTCACTTTGGATCTGCTTGGGAAAAATCAAGGCTGCATTATCTCGAACCTGGATCTAAAGCCTCTTGTGAAGGGCACTAGCCTTGAAAATTTCGAGTGCTTTGGCTCATTTTTAGAAGCGAGGGAAAAAATCCTATCTTTTGAGGCAAATAGGGACCCTTCCAAACCGGTATTCGGCTCTATCGACCATTCATTCGAGGTGAAGGGCGTAGGAAGCATCCTGCTTGGGTTCCTGCACGCGGGCAAAATACAAGTCCACGACAGGCTCAGGGTGCATCCATCCGGAAAGGAGATGGAAATCCGAAGCATCCAAATCCACGACGAGGATGTGCCTAAGGCAACCGCGGGCGATAGGTTCGGGCTTTCCATAAAGCTACTTGCCAGCAGGGATGTTGGGCGGGGGAACATCATATCCGGTTTGCAAAACAACCTGTTGACCGAAAATGCTCCTGAATTCTCGGTTGAATTGAGCGGATTCTCCAAGATTCCCCTGAAGGATGGGGAGCAGGTCCACGCATTCCATTTCCTCGAGGATGCGCCATGCAGATGGGCCGGCGGTGAAATCGCCGGAGGGAAAACAGGAAGGGGAAAACTGATTTTTGATAAGCCGTTTAGCTTCAATCCCCTGCACCCCATCATTTTGGCAAGGCTGGATTCGAAGGGACTGCGGCCGATCGGGCGAGCCACGCCATCGCAATAATTTATAAGGAGAATCGGATAAGGTTCGTATGGCTACAGAGCACGTACTAATAGGGTTAATTGGCCTTACGATTTTCGTTGGCTACCTTTCCTCCGTTTTTTTCGACAAGACAAAGATCCCTGACGTGCTTTTGCTGATCCTGATGGGGATGATTCTTGGGCCCGTCACCAACATCATCAACGGCACGCTGCTAATTGAGCTTGCCCCATTGATTGGGACCATTGCCCTTATCATCATAGTATTCGATGGGAGCACGAAGCTGAACTTCTTCGAGGTGCTAGACGAGCTTCCGGAAAGCATGTGGTTCACATTGCTTGTCTGCATCCTAACCGCCGCCTCGGTTGCCATCGCCTACCTTCTGACCTGGGCAGATGCCACTTTGATCCAGGGGCTGCTCCTTGGAATTGTGGTTGCAGGCACGAGTTATGAGATAATCGTGCCCCTGGTTGCCAAACTCACCGTAAAGGACAAAGTGAAGACGCTGCTCAATCTCGAATCCGCCCTTAATGACGTCATAACGATAGTTGCGCTGGTCGTACTGCTCAGTTACATTTCGCCCTCCATCCAAACAAAGGTCAATCCCATCCAATTCTTCATCAGCACGTTTTCAATAGCGATATTCCTTGGCATAATTTCCGGGATTTTCTGGGTCAAGGTGCTCCAGAACTACAAGGGCAAGCCCTTTGAATACCTGCTCACCCTTGCGTTCGTTTTCCTCCTGTTTTCCGTTACGCAGGCATTCGATGGAAATGGGATTACCGCAGTTTTGGTTTTCGGGCTTCTGCTTGGCAATTCGGATGCGATAGCAAGGCTCCTTAAGATAAAGGAGGAGCTTGGGCTTGACCCTGCCATCACAAGATTCAACGCAGAAATAAGCTTTTTCGTTAGGACAATGTTTTTCGTGTATATGGGTATTGTGTTCATCGTTGACCAAAACGACCTGCTTCCCCTGTTGATCGGCGCATTCGTGGTTTTCCTTGCAGTCCTCATTGCAAGGATCGTGGCGGTCAAGGTACTGGTTAGGATGAATCCTTCAATTGGCGATTCGGAAATCATCATAATGGCCATGCTTCCGCGCGGTTTGGCAACTGCCGTGCTTGCATCGCTTCCCCTTACGTATAAGGTCGATTTCCCCGCCATTGTCCAGATAGTGCTCGTTTTTATGCTAATCACGAACATCTTTGCTACAATCGCAGCTTACTATTTTGAAACCCAGGTAGCGCACCCTTCAAAAACCCAGGTGCCTGCCCCAGCCAAGGAGAAGAAGGAATAGCAGGATACTAGCCATCAAGTTCCCCTTTTTGGGAGAAAAGGGAATAGGCGGAATCGCGCTTCCATTTTCCCTTAATAAATCCCAAATGCTTATATTCGTTAAATTCCGGTAGTTACCCCGCGAATGATTATGAGAAACAGATCGGCCGACAATTTCGTGCTTGCGGGGATTTTAGCCCTTGGAATACTCATTGGGCTTTTCGGTTACTCCATCCTTTTCCCTCCAAGCATTGTTGAGAGGGTGTACTATGAGGGAGCCAACGGCACCGTAACCGTGACCACAAGGCCCCTCTCCTTCACCGAGGTTTACAATTCCAAAATACCCGTCCTGGCCGTTAAGAGCGATGACAATTCCGGGATCATAAGCTATGCAAACATCGAATTACGGTCCGGCAGGGGCCGCGTGCTCATCAATACGAATCCGTTCGTTGAGCCCGACACGCAGTTTTCAGCTGAAACCGCAATCAATATTGCAGAAAAGGCAACCGGCGAGGATTTGGGGCAGAAGGACATCATACTTACTTTTGAGGCGAACACCACCCTCGTTGGCGGGCCTTCCGCAGGGGGCGCAATTACCATCGCGACCATAGCTGCAATCCGGAATACGAGGCTTGATCCGTCAATTGCAATTACCGGAACAATCGAGGAGGATGGTTCGATTGGCCAGGTGGGCGGCGTGCTTGAGAAGGCGCAGGCAGCATCTGAGGGCGGAATTCGGCTTTTCCTCGTCCCAAAGGGCATGACTAACCTCGTGTACTACGAAAAGCAGGTAAGCGAAAGGCGGATGGGCCCGTTCTCCATCCAGGAGATAAGCTATGTGCCAAGGACCCTTAACCTCAAGGAATATGCGGCTGATAAGTGGGGTTTGGAGGTCCGGGAAGTGTCAGACATAGCGCAGGCAATGGCCGCATTTGGCCTTTCCTGAACCTTTCATCAGATCAGTTTTTCCCCGGTTTCCTTGTTGGTTATGTGGATGACCTTCACGGGGCAGCCGTCCGCTGCCTGCTTCATCGCCTCAAAATCCGCCTCATCAATCTCCTTCTCGTAAATTTCCGAACTTCCCTGCTTCTTCCCTTCAATGAGGTTGACCTTGCCGTCATCGGCCATCTTCCAATGCTTTGGGCAGACGGCATCGCAAACAGCGGCTCCGATGCATCCTTCCCTGTCAAATTCAATCTTGTATTTTCCCATAAGCTCTCACCCAATTCGCGTTTTTTGACGCTTGCAGTTTTATTAAGCTTTTCGGAAGTTCCTCAAGCGGGCAATCATGGGGCTGGACGGGCGGCTTTGCGCATTTTTGGATTTGGCAAGCAATTCCTTGGAAAGAGGCATCGTTCATTCGCCGTAATAAAACTGCATTCCCATGTCCGTTCAACTGCCCTTTGTCAAGCCCCAAAGAATTTTAAATGATGGAAGCATAGTAATCGCTTGCGTATGGGTGGTAAATAATGAAACTCCAAGTTCTAATCGGCATCGCATTCGTTCTACTGGCAGGATGTGTCCAGATCGATTCGAATAAGGCGACTCCGACGCCGCAAGTGATATACGTGAATGCATCGCCACAAGTCATAGTGACCGTTGTCCCTTCGGCAGTACCCGTCGTGACCGAAAAAATCGTTTACCCCTCCGCTTCCAAAATCCCCTATGAGGAAAGGAAAGGCGGGCTGACCGACCTTGGCCTTCGGGAGGAATACGTTCCTTTTGACATCTCCAACGCCGCAAATGCCGATTACCACCACAATCCTTACCTGATCCTAAACACGATAGGGAAGAATTATTTCCCGGATTTGCAGGAGGGCAACCTCTATTGGGGTAAGGTGCCTTTCCACATCCTTGGCGATTACGACACTGCTAGGAAATGGAGCGTGCTAACTACTGCAAGCGAGGATTTCTATTCCGCTTCATTCCTGACCTCAAGAACGCGTATCACGGAAATTTATTTCCTCGTTTCGGGCTCCTTCAGGAAAGGAGACCGCCGCATCCTTGGCGAGATCAAGCTCAACTACGGGGATGGCGACATACAGACAATCAACGTGGTATCGAACGAGAACGTATGGAATTACGAACCCGACGCGGAATTCCCAATCCCTTTAGAGAAAATCGCCTGGCAGTACAACGGAACGAATGGAACGCAGACGCTAACGCTCATTGGGGAGAAACTAACGCGGCCCCTAACCCCAATAAGCGCCGTAACCATAAAGCGCACAGCTACCGGGGAGAATGGTTTCACGCTGTTTGCAGCAACCGGCGTCCAGAAGTTTAGGACCAAGCGGCTTTTATTCACCCAAACCGAATTCCAAGAGGAAGGGTATAACCGGGTTTTTTCAACAACGCTGACAGCCGGCGCAATGATCAACTACGATGATTCGGGCGGTGTACGAGTCTACCGCCCAGAGGGCGTGTTCGAATCGCCAGTCATAGACGGCGAGACCGAGCTTGTCAATTGGAAGAGGATTTCTTGGGACGCCGACCAATACCCTGGAACAACGGTCAAATTCCAATATAGGACGGGAAATACGGTCCAGATTGATGGCAGGTGGACCGAGTGGGAGGACGTACAGAACAATGCGGATATTCCAAAGGATGGGATGTTCCTCCAATGGAGGGCGCTGATGACGACCTCAGACAGCGCAAGGTCCCCGCTCCTGAAGGAACTAGTGCTCGAGTACGAGAACCCGCTCACAAGCTGACCCTGAGGTTTAGGTAAACCTAACATTTAAATACTTCCAGGCATCTAAATAATTCAACATTTAATTTAAGGGTGAAATGAAATGAAATCCACGATGGTTGCAATAATTGGAAGCGATTCCGACTCTTCGGACATCCTATATCGCGGGTTGCGTGAATTTTCTTCAGACAAGGTGGTCCTGCTATCAGAAGCTTCCAATTTGGATGCTGTTGGCAAGATCAGGAAGGACCTGGAAAAATTGAAGGTCCCGGTCGTATCCGAAACCATTGAAAAGCGTACCTCGATGGAGGAGGTTTTTTCCAGATTGGCAAGGATTCGGGATAGGGAAGTTGGAAATAAGTTAATTGTCAATGTGGATACGGATTACCTCTCCTCGTGCATCGCGCTTTCCGCTGCTTTTGTGAACGGCGTGCAGGCAATAGGCGTTAATGATGAGAAGGTCATCGCATACCCCATAATGAAATTCTCCTATTATAGCGCGCTCTCGGACAAGAAGATGATGCTCTTGCGTACGATTTCGAAACAGGGGCAGTTTGATTCGCTCGAAGCGCTCTCGCAGGAGGTTGGGATGAGCCTTCCGCTGATAACCTACCACGTCAGGGGGGCAAGGGAAAAGCCCGGATTGGAGGAACTTGGCCTTATCGAAACCCGGCGGAATCGGGGGAAGATCATAACCACCCTCTCCCCTCTTGGCAAACTTATAGTGAATGGGATGGTGGAGGTCAAGCAAACCGACAAGAAGAAGAGATGATGAACCCTGTGATGAAGAACTCTCATGCATGAATTTGCCGTTTTTGAATGTTCCGATAATCCTCATTTAACCTTGGCTGGAATTTGTTCAAGACAGCAAGCAGCCTTTCCCTTTCGATCATTGGATACCTAGGGCTTTCGATCGCTTTCCGAAACACATCGAGCCTCCTGGAATACTTGCCCAGTGCTTTGAGCTGCTGCTTGATTGGGAGGTTTTTCAGCGTATCCCTGTTGTCTTCGATGTCAAAAAGCTTGACAAAAAGGGTTCCTGCGGGCGCGGATAGGATGCGCCTTATGTAGGCCATCTCTTTCATAGCAGTTGATTCTTCATCCTTGCTGCCTGCCTCTTTGTGATAATCTGGATCCTCGGGCAGAACGATCTTTTTATTTACTACTTTGGGTTCCGATAGGAGGGCGACCTGCCGGGCCAATTCCGTGTCGGACAATACTTTCTCCAAATATTCGTGTGTCACGCGTTTCCTGCCCGACCTTTCAGGATATGCCCCTTCCTCGATAAGGTCGTGCAGGTAAGCCAGTTTTATTTCCCCAAGGTTGCCACCATTCATGGCTGTAAGCATTGCCACCCTGTCGGGATGCCTCGCGTAAAGGGTCCGGTTGTCGCGCATTTGATTCCCGTGCAGATCGTAGCAATGCTTCCTATGCTCCAGTAGGATATGCACTTCCGCAATGGTTATTCCGTGGTTTTTCGAGAGGTGGAAGAGTGTTTTTTCCAAAAAGCGCGATTTGGGGAATTTGTTTATGCCAATGAACTGGCGTACCTCCATGATTTTATTGAATCTATATTTTTCAACGTTTTCCCCTCGATTCATTTTTTAAACGACCTTGTTTTCAGCTTCCAGATACCTTTTAATTCATTGCAAGTATTTAAATTTAGGCATTGGTTTACGTGTGATTGTGATCTGCAGAAAGGTCAAAGCTCGGAAAAAGTGCCACATTTCATTTGCGCATATTGGGGTTAAATACAATAAAAAGAGGGGGGGACGAATGCAAATCGCAGACAGGATGAAGAATCTGGGGACGGAAACCGCTTTCGAGGTGCTTGCAAAGGCAAAGGCACTTGAAGCGCAGGGGAAAAGCATTATTCATCTGGAAATCGGGGAGCCCGATTTCGATACTCCCTCGAACATAAAGGAAGCGGGCATCAAGGCGATCCAGAATAACCTCACCCACTACGGCCCCTCAGCCGGATTGCCAGATGCTAGGAAGGCCATTGCCGAATATTCGGGAAGGATCCGCGGAATTGACATTTCCCCCGATGAGGTTGTCGTGGTTCCTGGCGGGAAGCCCACGATGTTTTATGCGATCATAGCGATAATGAACCCGGGCGATGAGGTCGTTTATCCCAATCCGGGTTTTCCGATCTACGAAAGCATGATCAATTTCATGGGCGGCAAGGCCGTGCCCTACCAGATCAAGGAGGAGAACGACTTCTCCTTCAACCTCGATGAGATGCGCAGGCTCGTCAACCCGAAAACGAAGATGATCATAATCAATACACCCGGCAACCCAACAGGCGGCGTCCTTTCCAAATCCGACATCGAGGGGATTGCCGAGCTCGCAAAAAAATACGACTTATGGGTCCTAAGCGACGAGATATACCAGCAGATCCTCTATGACGCCACCCATTACTCCATCGCAAGCCTTCCCGGAATGAAGGACCGGACAATCATCCTTGACGGCTACAGCAAGACCTATGCAATGACTGGCTGGAGGCTCGGATATGGCATCATGAACAAGACCCTTGCACCGCTTGTAACGAAGCTGATGACGAATTCCAATTCCTGCACCGCAACATTCACGCAGATGGCGGGAATCGAGGCGCTTTTGGGCCCGCAGGATTCGGTTAGGAAAATGGTTGCAGAATTCCGCGCAAGGCGGGATCTGATCGTCTCCGGTTTGAACAAAATCCCGGGCATTTCGTGCAAAACCCCCAAGGGCGCATTCTACGTGTTCCCAAACATCAAGAAACTTGGAAAAACCTCAAAGGAAATGTCCGATTTCCTTCTTTACGAGGGAGGAGTTGCGTGCCTTCCCGGCACCTCTTTTGGGGCCTACGGAGAGGGCTACTTGCGGTTCTCCTATGCAAACTCGCAGCAAAAGATCAAGGAAGCATTGCGCAGGATTGAGGAAGCGGTCAAGAAACTGAAATGATTTGAATGTAAAGCAAAGCATCCCCTCACTTCACATATATTTTTATTCGGCTCAATCGTACTCTTAATTGGATTGTTATGCCACTCGTCTCAAAAATCGTCGCGGCAATCACGGCACTCGGCCACAGGAGGCCGGGCACCAGCAGGGAAACCTACATACTCGATCGGAGGAAGGGTTCCGTGGAGCTCCGGATGGACCCGCACCTGCTCATCAAATTGGAGATGTTCAAGCGCTTTACCGTGAAGAAAACCTGGGGATTTGAGCTTACCCTTAGGAACCACGCCGAA
Organism: Microcaldota archaeon; assembly: GCA_041305345.1. Classification (GTDB taxonomy): domain Archaea; phylum Micrarchaeota; class Micrarchaeia; order Norongarragalinales; family SBBD01; genus JACRGC01. Next base: position 55,786 of record JBFYLP010000002.1, read on the forward strand.
AAGACCATTGACGAGCTCCTGATAGTATTCAATAAGAAATACTCGATCATCGTTGACAAGATAGGGCCGGATTCGATGAAGATAAAGTCGCTCGAATTCAAGCCCGAAGAATTCGATTCGGACGAATTTTCCGTTGACCTAAGCGTTGTGATTTCCGAAGGCCGGAAGGCGCATTCAGAGGCGTATTCGGTTACGATTCCGATGAGGAGCATCATAACTGAGCTGAAGGATGCTGGAAGGATCACGCCAATACAGGAGGAAATCGAGACCTACAGGCCCGGAAGCATCGACAAGTCGGTGATGGAAAATTTCGTTGCGGAATCGATGAAGCAGGCAACCATCAGGCCGCGCGTGCCCGTCGAAAGCCCGGGAAAGCCGATAGTCAACAAGGAATCGCTCCAGCACAAGCTTGCGGAGCTGACTTCCCAGAAGACCGAAATTGAGAAGAGCTTCATGAAGCGGCAGATTGACTACAACACTTTCTCCCAATTGATGAACCCAATAGTGCAGGAGATGATTCTGATCCAGGCTCAGCTTGGGAAAATGGAAGATTCCTAACATTTCCGGAAAACCAAATCGCCTGGCATAGGGGCGCTTCCCGTATGCTCGTGATTCATCAACGATTAACATCCTTGATTAATTCAACAACCAGCCTCACGCCAAAGCCGGTTGCTCCCTTGCCCTGGTAGTGCTTGTCGTAATCGTTCCAAGCGGTCCCTGCGATGTCTATGTGCGCCCACGGGTAACTCACGAATTTTTTAAGGAACGCTGCCGCAGTGATCGCGCCCGCGTCCCCGCTTCCAGAGCCGATGTTCTTCACATCGGCGATGTCGCTCTTTATCTTTTCGTCGTAATCCTTCCAAAGCGGCAGTTGCCAGCACCTATCCCCGCTTTTTTCTCCGGCCCTACGGATTTTCTCCATCAATTTCTGATCGTTGCCCATAAGCCCCGCGCAAACATCTCCAAGTGCAACCACGCACGCACCCGTCAGGGTGGCAAAGTCGATCACCGCCCTAGGCTTGTACTTTGCAGCGTACGAAAGCGCATCAGCCAAAACAAGCCGGCCTTCCGCATCGGTATTTGCGATCTCGATTGATTTCCCATTCGAGGCAAAAACCACATCGCCGGGCTTCGAGGCACTTCCCGAAGGCAGGTTTTCGGTGAATGCCGCAAGCCCAATTAGCCTAACCGGCAGCTTCAATGACGCTGCCGCGGCCATTGCGCCGATAACAACGCAAGCACCGCACTTATCCCATTTCATTTTTTCCATATCCTTCGAGGGCTTGATTGAAATCCCCCCCGAATCGAAGGTGATGCCCTTCCCAACTAGCACAATTGCATCCTTTCCCGTTCCGCCATACTCCATGATGACGAATTTGGGCTCTTGCACACTGCCTTTTGCAACGCTTAGGAATGAGTGCATCTTAAGCGCTTCGATCTCCCTAAGCCCCAGCACCTTGCATTTAAATCCGTGCTTCTTTCCCGCCTCCTCGGCATATTTTGCCATTTGCGAAGGAGTGCCAACATTCCCCGGCTCGTTACCGATGTCCCTGGCAAAATTGACCGCTTCGCACACCCTCCGGGCGTTCTCAACGGACTTTCCGATGGATTTCAACTTGTTAACGTCCACATAGAGGGTTGCGCCTTCCAGCTGCTTCATATCCTGCCGGTCCTCCGTCCTGTATTTGAGGAACTGGTGAACGCCAAGCGCAATCCCTTCGACCACGCAAGCAGCAATGTCCTCCGGAGCTGCTGGGGAATCCAGGGGAGGAAGCACGCCAACCTCCTTAAGCCCTAGGTTTCGCGCAACATTTGCGCCCCTTCCCGCGCTCCCCCTTACCTTCTCCAATGAAAATTCGGTCTTGCTTCCGATTCCGGAGAGGATGATGCGCTTTAGCCTCACCTTCTCGACATTCAGGCTAATCAGGTGGGTCTGGCCGAATTTGCCGGTGAACTCCTTCCGCCGGATCACATCGGTTATCGCTCCCTTCAGCTTTTCATCCAGGTGCCTTGCAAGGCTAGAAAGCGCCTCGTCCTTGTATAGCAGCAGCACTGCCCCATCCTCGAAACCATCCTCAATCCGCCCAGCCAGAACGCGCCATTTCATCTCCCTACCACCCTTCGTAATCATCAACCGGTAATTATGCTAAAGTCGCATCGACCGTCTCAAACCTTAAGTTTCGGTCACTATTTAAACAGATACGGTTTCTTCCAAAAAAACCAAAGGCGGCCAACGCATAAGCGGTTAAACAATGCATATGCGCCGCGCCTATCCCCCTTTAAGCATATTTATAAGGCTTTTTAGCTTAAACTTTTAACTCGGCCTGATGCTCGAAAGATTGCGGCATTAGCCTAGATTGGATGATCCAGGGGGGGGGGAATAAAATGGCACGAAGATTGAATTCAAGATCAAGGAAACATTACGGCAACCGGACTTTCGGAGCTGGCAACACGAAGAACCGCAGGGGCAAGGGAAGCCGCGGCGGCGTTGGCAGGGCGGGCTTCCACAAGCACAAGAGGCTGCACTACATTGTAACCGAGGGAAATTCCACAACTGCGCCGGGTTTCATCAATGTAACCCGGAGGAAAATCGAGGAGATCGGGCTCAATAAGCTGGTGAAAAGGATTGAGGCCGGAGAATTCAAAAAGGATGGGGATGCTTATTCGATCGACATAAGGAAGAAAGGAAAGACCGTAAAGCTCCTCGGGAATGGGGATTTTGGGTTCAAGGCAAACATCACTGCTGACCTCTTCTCAATGTCCGCAAAAGAAAAGGTTGAAAAAGCAGGCGGTAAGATAATAACAAAACAGGTTTTAGAAAAAAAACCACAGTAGAGGATTTTTTTATTATTTTTTTTCTGTGGGTTGCTTTACAGATTATCGGATGATGCAAAATGGCATTGGATGCATTCAAGCCCCTTTTGGAAATCCTTCCTGAAGTGAAGCCGCCTGCGCGCGCGCCCGGATTGAAGGAAAAGCTGATGTGGACCGGCGGCGTGCTTCTTCTTTTCTACCTGATGGGCCAGATTTATCCCCTTGGCGCAGACCAAGCCGCAATACAGGGTTTCGAACGGTTTGAAATCCTTCTTGGAAGCAAGACGGGCACTTTGATTACGACCGGTATCGGCCCCATTGTGCTCGCATCCATATTCCTCCAGCTAGCGGTCGGGGCAAAATTGCTCAATCTAGACCTTTCCCAGCAGGAGAACAAGAAAAAATTCCAGGGCTTCCAGAAATTGCTAGCAATCGTGCTCAGTTTGGTGGAAGGGTTCATATATTCCAAGGCAATCATAGTCGCAAAGGACGTGATCGACCCCACTACGGGCGCGCCCTCAGCTGCAATGTTTGCTGCAAATGCGATCCTTGGCGTGATCACTCCCCTGCAGCTAGGCATAATGCTTCAATTGGCGCTTGGCTCGATTTTCCTTCTATACCTGGATGAAGTGTGCCAGAAATACGGGATCGGCTCGGGGGTTTCGCTGTTCATTGCAGCCGGAGTTGCGCAGGCAATCTTCATCGGTTCTTTTGGCTATCTGGGGTTTGATTATCTCCTTGCACCCGAAGACATACGAACGGAACCCGTCGGTATAATCCCCTCCGCGCTCTTCAACCTCTTTGGCGGCAGGATCGATGTGGTGCTCTGGACCATTCTTCCCTTGGTGTTCACGGCAATCGTATTCCTGATCACGGTGTATGCCGAAGGCATGAAGATTGAATTGCCCCTCGCTTATGGGGGGGCAAGGGGGCTTGGCGCAAGGTACCCGATCAAATTCTTGTATGTGAGCAACATCCCAGTCATCCTGGCTTCAGCGCTTCTTCTCAACGTGCAGGTCATCGGGTTGTTCATGGCAAATGCGGGTTTGCCCCTGCTTGGCGAATTTGATAGGAGCAACAATCAGCCCTTTCCCGACCTAAGGGGCGGATTTGCATACCTAACTAGCGCTTTGCCCTCACCAATCCTATTGCCCGGCGGGTACTTCACATATGCAACGCAATACCTGATGAACCCAACCGAAATACTCCACATACTCGTTTACGGCATCGTCCTTGTGATCCTTTGCGTAGTATTTGGATGGTTCTGGATTGAGAGCACCGGAATGGGAGCCGAGAAGGTCGCAGACCAGCTCAACAGGACGGGCCTCCAGATTCCGGGCTTCAGGCAGGATCCGCGCGTAACGGAGAAAATATTGCAGAAATACATACCGATTATTACCGTGCTTGGAAGCATTTTCGTGGGCATACTCGCGTGGTTCGCCGACATTACCGGCGCACTTGGGACGGGTACGGGCATTCTTCTAACAGTAGGCATATTGTACCGCTTCTACGAGGACCTTGCACAGCAGCAGATTTTCGAGATGTACCCGATACTGAAGAGGATTTCAAGATGATAGCAATGAGCGTCCTTGGCCTGCCGGATGGAGCTATAATTTTCCTAAGCGCAGCATTCTTCTCAGTCATAACCTCATTCATAAGCAGGAAAACGGGCATCAAGCAAAAGACCGATTCCATACAGAAAGCAATGAAGGACTACCAGAAGGAGATGAACGAAGCGGTGAAGCGCGACGACAAGAAGAGGCTCGAGGAGCTCAAGGCGCGCGAGCCGGAAGTGATGAAGATGATGAACGAGATGATGTTCCTCCCCTTCAAGAACATGATCTTCGTGATCCCCTTATTCCTCATCTTCATGGAAGTGGTTAATGGCACGTTTAGGGGTTTCCTTGTCGACCTTCCAATCGCACTGCACCTTAATGGGAATGAGCTGCTGGGTTTAAATATTTTCAAAAGTAGCGTCTACGGTCCCAGGGGCTTCTTCATACTATCCTCAATAGTTTCCGGGATGGTAATCGAGGGAGTCTGGGGCAGGATGCATAAGAAAACTTGAATGGTGAATGAAATGGTTTCCCCAAGGCTAAGAAGCAGGAGCGTGAAAAGAAGGAGCGTCAAGACACCGGGCGGAAAATCCGTTTTCGTGTACAAGCCAAAGAAGGTCGGAAAGGCTATTTGTGCCATATGCAAAAGCAAGCTTGGCGCTGTGCCGAACCTTGGAAGGGCGCAGATACGCAAGCTTTCCAAGACGCAAAAAAGGCCGGAGAGGATGTTTGGCGGCGTGCTTTGCGCGAATTGCGTTAGGGAACTCATAAAGGAAAAGATCAGGCTCGAATCGGGCATACTCACAAGGGATGAAATAACCCTAACGCACCTCAAGTACATAGATATGATGAAAAAGTGAGCGTTCCGGGTTGTACCTTGCCAAACCGGCCCTGGTTTGATTCAAATGAAAATTGCGATATCCGGGCTTTCTGGCTCCGGCAACACAACTGCGTGCAAAAAGATCGCACGGTTCCTCCATCTCACGCCAATCAATTACACCTTGAGGGATCTTGCGGCGGAGCTTGGGATGGGTTTTTTGGAAATTCACGAAAAAAGGAAGATCGATCCTTCCTACGATTTCCTGCTTGATAGGAGGCTAATCGAGGCATTCGGGAAGGAAAGTAATGCGATTATAGGCAGCAGGCTTGCAATCTGGCTTGTCGATGCGAATTTGCGCGTCTGGCTCGATGCGCCCCTCGGGGTACGGGCGGGAAGGATAGCTGAGCGAGACGGGATAACCCGTGCCGAAGCTGTCAAAATAACCAGGAAGCGTGACGAGGAAAACCGTTCCCAGTATCGGAAGCTTTACTCGATCGACATTGCAAGGCACGCTTTTGCGGATATGGTTGTTGACAGCGAAAAGCTCGATGCAAATGAGGTCGCAAGGAGGATTGCACTTGAAGCAAAAAAGGCTAAATACGGTGCCTTGAGGAAAAGCATCCATTCTGAAGGAATCTGGAAAAAAATCGGGATGGGAATTGGAGCACATAGGTGCTAGCCTTTTTTTTGGAAGGGCGGTAAAAGAATAACGATAATCAATCAATAAGGTGGTTAAGAATGGCAGCAATTGAGGCAGGCAAAAAATACGTGAAAATTGCCGGCAGGAAAGCCGGAAAGGAGGTCGAGGTAGTTAGGATCATCGACCGCAACTATGCTGAAATAAAGGACGCAAAGGGCAAATCAAAGAAGTGCAACATAGCGCACCTCGAACCTCTGCCATAAGCCTGAAGAATATGTACGAATTCCGACGTGACGAAGGCATACTTGGCACGAAGCCCAAGGAGCGCAGCATGGAAGAGCACCTCTCCTTTGGCATTGCTATAATTGACAAGCCTATTGGGCCATCATCGCACGAGGTTGCAGCGTTCGTTAGGAAAATCCTTGGCCTACGCGTTGTTGGCCATACCGGAACGCTCGATTCGAACGTTTCCGGAGTTCTCGTGGTCCTTCTCGAGAATACTAGGAAATTGGCAAATTTCATCCCGAATTCTGACAAGGAATACGTTTGCCTGATGAGAATAAATGGGAAGAATGACCGGCAATCGCTTGAAGCCGCATTTTCAAATTTCCGCGGAAGGATTTACCAAAGGCCCCCATTGGAAAGCGCAGTTGCAAGGAGATTGCGCGTCAGGAGGGTGAATTCGCTCGAGATCCTGGAGATTGATGGGCAGCTGGTGCTTTTCAAGTGCAGCTGCGAGGCCGGTACGTACATCAGGAAGATCGTTTCCGACATTGGCGAGCTTATGTGCGCAAGGACCGAGATGGTCGAGCTGCGCAGGACACGCGCGGGCGATTTTTCCGAGAAGGACGCAATTTCCCTCCAGGCATTGACGGATTATCATTGGATATGGAAGGAGGGGAAGGACGAAAGCATTTTACGCAAGGCAATTAGGCCAATCGAGTCGGTTCATTTCAAGCGGATGGTCGTTTGCGATTTTGCAGCAAAAAGCCTGCGCAGCGGAATAAAACCAAAAATTGGGGACCTGGAATCCGTGGATGAGGGCATCTTTGCATCCGACAATGTCGGGATTTATTCCTTGAAGGGCGAACTTCTTGCTGTTGGCGAGGCAGTGCATCCCTCCAAAGGATTGCAGACATTGCATTCCGAAGGAAAGGAGTTGGAAGTTGCTGCCAAGATAATTAGGGTCGTGCATCCCCAATGAATCGTGATGCCGGTGGGAGTATTTTATAAATGAGGGTCTGCAAAGTATGGTAGCATTTGAGGGGTTGTAATGGCACAGGCGGAAGTAAACATAGGCACAGTTGGGCACGTGGATCACGGAAAGACCACGTTGGTTTCGATGTTAACCAAGAAATGGACGGACACGCACTCCGAGGAGGTAAAGCGGGGGATTACCATAAAGATGGGATACGCGGACGTCTCATTCCGTAAGTGCGGGAAATGCGAGGGCGCCGATGCATTCACAATTGATGAAAACTGCCCCAATTGCGGCTCTCTCACCAAAATTGAACGGAAGGTTTCCTTTGTGGATTCGCCCGGCCACGAAACGCTGATGGCGACGGTGATTGCAGCAAGCAGCATCATGGATGGTGCGCTATTCGTGATTGCGGCAAATGAGAAATGCCCGCAGCCCCAAACCGCAGAGCACCTTATGGTCCTTGAGGCAGCTGGCATCAAGCACATCGTAATCGCCCAAAACAAGATCGACCTCGTGACAAAACAAAGGGCGCTTGAAAATTACAATGAAATACGGGAATTCCTGAAGGGCTCGGCATTCGAGAATTCGCCAATCATCCCAACGGCGGCGCTTTCAAGCAAGTCGCTTTCGGCGCTCATGCAGGCACTTGTGGAATCCATTCCCGTGCCAAGAAGGGATGTGGAAGCCGACCCATTGCTTTACGTTGCAAGGAGCTTTGATGTCAACAAGCCCGGCGCCAACATCAGCAAAATTGTGGGATCCGTAATGGGAGGCTCCGTCATTAGGGGCAAATTCAAAATCGGCGACAAGATTGACATAGTGCCTGGCATAATGCTAAAGAGGAAGGATCGCGAGGTATATGAGCCCCTAAGGACAAGCATCTCGGGATTATTTGCGGAAAATGACAAGCTCGAGGATGCAGGCCCGGGAGGGCTTGTTGGCATTTCCACCCTGCTAGACCCCTCACTTAGCAAGGGGGATGGCCTTGTTGGCAACCTTGTTGGCAAAATCGGCACCCTTCCCTCCCCAAAATTCGAAATCAAGGTTGAGATAGAGGCATTGAAACGCGCTATAGAAAGCTTCCAGTCTTCGCCCGGAGTCAATGAACCCCTGGTCCTTGGAATTGGGACGAACACGACAGTGGGGTTCATAACCGAAAGGAAGAAGAAAAGTTTCATCCTTAAGCTGAAAAAGCCAATCTGCGCAAAATCCTCCGAGAAGCTCGCAATAATGCGGCGGGCAAACAACCGCTGGCACCTGTACGGCGTGGCAACAATCGTCGAATAGGAATTGGAACGCGTGCCTCGATGCAAGGATGCCCAATCATCTTCAATAAGGGTTACGATTCCTCCCCTTCCTCCGCCTTTGAAAGCCTCTTTTTCGTAACCTTGAGCGAATAGAACGCCTCGCTTTCCAACCGGTTGAGGTGCGCTCCGATCTCCTTGATGACTTCCTTCAATTCGGGCTGGATGTTGAACTCGAGCGCATTCACCTTCCTGTTCGTCTTCTCGATCTCCCTTAGCAGCCTCCTAAGTGCGGTTTCGAATTCCGCCAATTTGATTATCAGGTCGAGCGCCTTCTCGAAATGCTCGACAGCAGCATCGAATTTTGCAGATGACGCCCTAATGCTATAGCCCCTATCAATGAGGCTCTTGCGGACATCAATCCCCTCTATTTCGGCGATTTTCACGCCCATTATGTTCCTTGTTTTTACATTGATCTCGGGCACCTTCTTCGATGCAAACGCGGCTGTCTCGATGAATAGGTCGCCGTGGAACGCCTTTGCAATCGCAAGCGCCTTGAACGCAAATGCCATTTCCGAATCGGCCTCCTTCCTAAGGTCGCGGGCCTTTTTCACGAGCTTGAAGAACTCGGGCACCAGCGCATCCCTCTTCTGCTTCAGTATGTAATGCCCCTTGCTTGCAAGCTGCAATTTCTGCTTCGTGTTTAGCAATTCCATCCTCGTTGGCCTAATCGACTCCTTGCCCATATGAACTCACCAATAAGCATTGAAAACAGCAACATCCGCAATTATTTTTAAGGAATCAAGATTTTTAAAAAGGTACATTTGCCATTTGGAACATAAAAAACGGGGGATTTTGCTCAAAACGTAATCTCGAAGAATTTAGATGCATTCGCCATTATCGCCATCTGCACCTGCTCTTGGGGCATCCCCTTGATCCTTGCGATCCGCTCGTAAACCGATACTACGTTTGCGGGCTCGTTCCTGCCCTCGCTCCACAGATAAGGCGAATCCGTTTCCGCAAGAAGGCTGTTTAGCGGTGCATCCTTGATGATTTTATCCAAATCCTTGCTCTTCAAAGTGGCTATCGAGATCCAATATCCTCGCTTGAGAGCGTGCTCCAGCAGTTTTGGCTTGTTGAAGAAATGGAGCATTACTTTCTGTTGCGGGAAGTCTGCAAGGATCATCAATAGATCATCCCACGCCTCCCTGCAGTGGATTACCACTGGAAGCTGCAATTTCTCCGCCAGCATCAGCTGTTCGCGGAACACCTGCCTTTGCCTCTCCCTTATTTTTTCCTCGGGAAAATAATGGTATTCGAGCCCTATCTCCCCGATTGCAAGTATGTCGTCCGCGTTCCTCTCGATCATCTCGAATTCTAAGGGCACATTGGCAACGTTAACAAAGTGCGGCGAGAGCCCAATCACTGAGTGGATGAATCCCTTATGCATATGCATAAGGCCAAGCGCACGTTCATTCTGCTCAATATTGCCGCCTGCCTCAACTACTGCCTTGAGCGCCTTCCTTGCCCTCTCAATTACCGTGTGCCTATCCGCATCGAACTTCCCGTGCGTCAGGTGGCAATGTGCATCAATCATGACAATAATTGAATTATGCGGTTTTTTTAATGCCTCCATTCTCCCTAAAATTAAACTCAACCAATAAATAGCACCAAATGAATAAGATTTCCATGAAATCCAAATTTCCAAGGAATGAGGCCGGATGGAGAAAGGTGCTCTCGCAAGAGCAATTCCGAATCCTTCGGATGAAGGGAACGGAAATCGCATTCACCGGCAAATACTGGAACCATCACGAGACGGGAGTGTACTGCTGCGCAGGCTGCGGCCAGCCGTTATTCTCCTCCGATTCAAAATTCGAATCGGGCACCGGCTGGCCTTCCTTTCTTGAGCCCATAAGCAAGGATGCGATTTCACTTGTGGAGGACAGAAGCCTATCAATGGTTAGGACGGAAATCCACTGCTCAAGATGCGGCGGCCATCTGGGGCACCTCTTCAATGACGGCCCCGCCCCAAATAGGCTGCGGTACTGCTCCAATTCTCCAGCGCTTGCATTTCAAAAGCAAGGAAAGCAGAGGCGATGATCTTGCGAGGTGGGGAAAAAATTATTAACTGCGCCCATTGTCAACCATATGAAACGTTTATGGCATCAACTGAGCTTACCCTCGAACAGAAACGCTCCCTCAACCTATGCGCACACGATGTGGTGGGGAAGGAAATACTTGGTTTTTTTACGGAAAGGGGCCGCCAGGAGGTCGATGCAAACAATTCGGAATGGAAGCAAATGCTCGAGATTAGGGGAAATAGGGCATCAAGGCTGATTGACGAGTTCATCCTGCAGGGCATATTCAAAAAAAACGGCAATCGGATCGCAATCACCCTGCAAGCGCTCGAATATGCCAAAGGCATCCTAAATAGGCGCACCGCATAGTGTCCGCATTTTTTTCCCAAGGCTGCCAGCAATGAATTTCTTCCTTCGAATATTCGAAGGCTTACAACAATGTATTTAAATCTTATTCACCTTTAAATCATCGCTTTCGATATCAATCCAATCTAATTTGGCAAGTGCAAAACGCTTAGGGCGTAAACCATTCCAAATGAGTGAGACGAATATGGCAAACAACGGTGCTGTGCTTTCAAAAATCTCCGGGCCCGTGGTGCAGGCCGTGGGAATGACCGGGGCCCAGATGAACGAGATCGTCAAGGTGGGTGAAGAGGAGCTCCTGGGCGAAATCATCGCCTTGAAGTACGACCGCGCATCCATTCAGGTTTATGAGGAGACAACGGGCATCAAGCCAGGTGAGAAGGTCGTAAGGACTGGTTTTCCGCTTTCGGTTGAGCTGGGGCCGGGCCTTCTTTCAAGCATCTTTGACGGAATCCAGCGGCCGCTCCCTTCAATAAAGGAAAAAGCCGGGAATTACATTACAAGGGGCATTTCAGTTCCTGCACTCGACCGGAAGAGGAAGTGGAAATTCGAGGCGAAGGCGAAAAAGGGCGATGTGGTGGAGCCTGGCGATGTGCTTGGGACCGTCCAGGAAATAGATTTCGAGCACAGGATACTAGTGCCGCACGGAATTTCCGGCAAAATCGAGGATATTTCTAGCGGCAGCTTCACGGTCGAAGACAAGATCGCCCAAATAGGGAAAAAGGACATCACAATGACCCAGAAATGGCCCGTGCGGGTGCCTAGGTTCTACAAGGAAAAAATCCCACTCACGCTTCCCCTTATCACGGGAAAGAGGATCGTTGATACGTTCTTCCCGATCGTAAAGGGCGGGACTGCCGCTATCCCTGGCCCTTTTGGTTCGGGCAAAACTGTTAATCAGCAGGACCTTGCAAAATATGCCGATGCCGACATCATCTTGTACGTGGGCTGCGGGGAGCGCGGGAATGAAATGACCGATGTGCTTTCCGAATTCCCGGAATTGATCGACCCTCGGACTAAAAAACCGCTTATGAACAGGACAGTGCTTGTTGCAAACACCTCCAATATGCCAGTTGCCGCAAGGGAGGCAAGCATTTACACCGGAATCACAATTGCGGAATACTACCGGGACATGGGATATGACGTTGCTATGATGGCCGACAGCACTTCCAGATGGGCCGAAGCCATGAGGGAAATTTCGGGCAGGATGGAGGAGATGCCAGGCGAGGAGGGCTATCCCGCCTACCTTGCAAAAAAGCTTGCGGAATATTACGAGCGTGCGGGCAGGGTAAGGACGCTTGGAAGCAAGGAAAGGTTAGGGAGCGTTTCACTTGTCGGCGCGGTTTCGCCTCCCGGAGGCGACCTTTCGGAGCCCGTTTCCCAAGCAACTCTTCGCGTCACAAAGGTATTCTGGGCGCTTGATGCAAACCTCTCAAGAAGGAGGCACTACCCCGCAATAAACTGGCTTAAGAGCTATTCACTTTACCAAGAGGACCTGAAGGGCTGGCTTGGCGAGAATGTCGCAACCGATTTCTACGAAATACGGGGTAGGGCGATGCAGCTCCTGCAGAAGGAAGCTGAACTTCAGGCAATAGTGCAGCTGATTGGCTCTGATGCGCTGCCGGATAGGGAGCGCCTGGTGCTCGAAGCAACTAAAATGATCCGGGAAGATTTCCTGCAGCAGAACTCCTATGATGAAATTGACGTCTATTCGACATTCAAAAAGCAGTATGGGATGCTAAAAGCCATCCTCCATTTCTACGACAAGGCGCTCATCGCCCTTTCATCAGACGTGCCCTTCGAGCGGATAACGCAGGCGAAGGAGAAGCAGGCGATTTCGCTCCTCAAGCGGATGAAGGATGAGGATGCGCAGAAATCAATAAACGAGCTGATGAAGGGCATTGACAACACGTTCAAGAAATGACACGGAGGTCGTTACCATGATTCGCGAATACCAGACAGTGAAGGAAGTTTTTGGCCCCATCGTATTCGTGGAGGGAGTCGAGGCCGCTGCATACAAGGAGATGGTCGAGATCATCCTCCCAAATGGGGAAAGGAAGAAGGGGCAGGTGCTTGAAACCTCGAAGGGAGTAGCCGCCGTGCAGATTTTTGGTACCACCCAGGGGCTTGACACAAAGGCAACAACCATCCGCTTCACCGGCGACATCCTGCGCTTCCCCGTATCGGATGAGATGTTTGGGAGGGTTTTCAACGGCTCGGGCGAACCAATCGACAAGGGCGCACCAATCATCTCGAGGGAGAAGGTCGACATAACGGGTAATGCGATCAACCCATACGCAAGGGACAAGCCCAATGCGTTCATCCAAACCGGAATTTCAACAATTGATGTCACAAACACGCTTGTTCGGGGGCAGAAGCTTCCCATTTTTTCCGCAGCAGGATTGCCCCACAACGACCTGGCCGTACAGATCGCAAGGCAGGCGACCGTTCTTGGCGAAAAGGAGGATTTCACGGTGATCTTCGCCGCAATGGGCATCACTTATTCGGAGGCCAACTTCTTCATGCAGGATTTCGAGAAAACGGGCGCGCTTGAGAAGGCGATCCTTTTCCTGAACCTTGCAAACGACCCTTCTGTTGAGAGGCTAATCACCCCGCGTCTCGCGCTTACAACCGCCGAGTACCTTGCATTCGAGAAGGATTACCAGGTGCTTGTCATCCTGACCGATATGACGATGTATTGCGATACTTTAAGGGAAATTTCAGCTGCCAGGCAGGAAGTCCCCGGCAGAAGGGGATACCCCGGCTATATGTACACCGACCTTTCATCCATTTACGAAAGGGCAGGCAGGATCAAGGGAAAGAAGGGCTCAATTACGCAGTTCCCAATCCTTTCAATGCCTGATGATGACATCACGCACCCGATCCCCGACCTTACGGGCTACATTACGGAAGGGCAGATCGTGCTTTCAAGGGAAATTTACAGGAAGGGGATTTACCCGCCAGTTGACGTACTGCCCTCCTTAAGCCGGCTGATGAACTCCGGCCTGGGTGCAGGCAAGACCAGGGAGGACCATTCCGGAATAGCATCGCAGGTATATGCAAGTTACGCGGAAGGAAGGGACCTTCGCAATTTGGTGGCAGTTGTCGGGGAGGAGGCGCTTACGGAAAGGGATAGGAAATTCCTGCGCTTTGCCGATGAATTCGAAAAACGCTTCGTCACCCAGGGCAAATACGAGAACCGCACCATCGAGCAATCGCTTGAACTTTGCTGGGAACTCGTATCCTCGATTCCGGAAGAGGAACTGAAGCGGGTAAAGCCCGAGCAGAAGCAGAAGTACGGCAAGAAATATAGAAAGTAATCGGCCGATCACGGAAACTGTTTGCATCCAATAAGCCGGCCCCAACGGATCCTTTGATGCCAACTCCTGCAATGTCGCGAATTTTTCATCCGTGAACTGCAACAACCACCGCAGAATGTGCTTTAAAAATTTTTTTATTCAACTGTTTAGGGGGTGGTGGGGATGAAGAGTTCAATCTTGGTCTTAATTCTATACATTATATGTTTATCATCGTCCGTATGGGCGGCCGGTTCACGCGAGATCGGAATTGCACAAACTGCCGGGATAACACAACAATCAAACACGGATGTTCCGAAGGGGTGCGTCGTGCCAACTGACGATTTGTTCATACAGCAATCCACGGTCTTGTGCCCTGGTACTTATGTGGTTTGGGATGATGATGAAACCTCCTGGGATATGGGTGCGATCATAATCAACAAATCCAATGTCATCCTCACTTGCAATAATACAATCCTGCAGGGACAGAATCCTCGCGACGGCTGGGGAATCAAGGTAAAGTATTCGATTACCAATGTCACCATCAAGAATTGCGTCGTGAAAAATTTCATGGTGGGGATATATGTGGAATCGGGTACCGCCAAGGTTGAATTGTCAGGTAATACTCTCGATTCCAATAATTATGGCACCATTTTGAACGGTATGGAGGGCGTCGTAAGGGACAATCTGTTCGTAAGAAACGGGAACGGATTACAGCTGGAAACCGCCACGCGCGTCACGGTAAAGGACAACGCCGCATCCCTGAATCAATGGGCCGGTATAGTGGTCATGGATTCCTGGAGCAACGTCATAACCGATAATGATTGCCAAAATAATGGAAATGGAATTGGAATCATTGATTCATCAAATAATACTGCCGTTCGGAACACCATAGCCGGCAATTCCGGAAATGGAATCTATATTTTGAATTCTTTCCCAAAATATTATGACGCCTCAAATAATTCCCTGATCAACAATACAATCGTATCGAATGCGGCGAACGGAATCGTGCTTGTATCCTCCAATGCTACTGCAGTCATATCCAATAATATTACGAACGAAACGATAGGCATAGTTACGGAGCTCGCAAACGGTGCCAATATATCCGGCAATTTCATCACAAATAATTGGCTCGGAATAAATGTGACCAAACCCTCAGACGCAGGAATCCGAATTTATAACAATTACTTCAACAATACGATGAATGCGCAGGGATCGGGCAATACGACCTCGTGGAACATTACCAAGGCCCAGGTTATGAACATCATCGGCGGCCCTTTCACCGGCGGCAATCACTGGTCAGATTACGCAGGAAATGATCTTACCGGGGATGGCATCGGGGAAACGCATGCCCCCTACGTAGCAGGCGGGAATGTCACTGGCGGAGGCGATTTCCTCCCGCTGGTGAATAATCCCATAGTATCCTTAATATCGCCGGCAAATAATTCCGAGGAAACATCCACCCCTACTCCCGCGTTTTCATATTTTGTTACGAATTCCATTGCCGGAATCGCCTATTGCTCCCTGTATATCGATGGAGGACTAGCCCAGAGTGATTATTCAATAACGGAGGGCATTGCCCAGGAAATGTTGCAAAATGTCGTAAACGGCGGGCATACTTGGAGAATCGAATGTGCCGACAATTCTCAGCAATCTATGAAAGGAGTGTCCGAAACGCGCGTGCTGACTGTGGATGTCAGCGGCGGACCCGGCGACTGGGACAAGCCGGTCGTCAACCTCTTTTCGCCAGCCAACAACTCCGTAAATACGACAACAAATACCATCGTTTTTCACTACAATGTCTCGGACATCAGTTCCGGAATCGCCTCCTGCAGCCTGTTGATTGATAATTCAACTGTGCAGAATGACACCACGATAACGGAGTATGCCAAGCAGGCCTTTACCCAGTACTTGGCAAATGGGAAACATTCTTGGCAGGTGAAGTGCAAGGACAATTCGCCATACGGCAACGTCGGTTATTCTCCGGCAAGGGTGTTGACGGTGCAGGTAGGCGATTTCGATGCACCAATAGTGACCTTGCAATCTCCTCCGGATGGCGCTACAATCACGTCGTCCAATGATGTCGCTTTTACGTTCCAAGTGAACGATGTTTCCTCCGGCATAAGTTCCTGCAGCCTTTTCCTGGATGGCTCATCCGTCCAGACAAGCAGCACAATAGTGGAGGGCATACCGCAGACATTTGTGCAATATACGGCTAACGGTGCGCATTCATGGAGGGTCGTTTGCACGGATAATTCCGCCCAAGCAAATGCCGGAGAATCCCCGGCAAGGTCGCTAAGCGTGCTCGTCGACCCGGATGCACCGGAAATATCGGTTATCGACCCGCAGGAAAGTTTCGCAACCCATTCGACCAGTATCAATTTCACATATGCGGTAACAGATGCAATTTCAGGAATATCCTCCTGTTCCCTCTGGATTGATGGGCAAGTCAGCCTTACCGAAAGCGAAATCGAGGAGGGCGCTTTAGAGTCGTTCAACCGGGAATTTCCGTACGGCTCCTTTGAATGGCGCATCAGTTGCACGGACAGTTCCCCGAATTCGAATCTGGCCCATTCTTCAATAAGGAGATTGGTCGTCCTGCCCCCCACCTACCAGATAATTTCAGACTGCCAGCAAATCTCGCAGCCCGGCACCTATGCAATCGAGAGAAATCTGGACGGTTTGCAAGGGGCGGCCTGCCTATGGGTCACCGTTTCCGACGTAATGGTCGACTGCAACGGCTTTTCATTGACGGGTCGGGGGAGTGGTTATGCGATTTTTGCGGATTATGCGGACAATGTGAGCATCAGGAACTGCAAGGCAGCAAACTATTCGGGGGGCATCTGGTTCCTGAACTCGGACAATGGCCTCGTAAACGGTTGCACCGCAAGGGGCAATTCCGCATTTGGCATAAATTTCAGTGGCAGCCAGGGCAACACAATCTACGACAACATATTCGAATTCAACGCCGTGAATGCTATGGATTCGGGTACCAACTACTGGAATGTCACAAAAAAGGCCGGCCCGAACATCCTGGGCAAGCCCTACATTCAGGGCAACTACTGGTCGGATTACCTGGGAAATGATACGGATGGGGATAAAATCGGCGATACCTTGCTTCCCTATGATTCAACAGGGCACATGCTGCTTGGCGGCGACAATGGCCCGCTCGTTACCTTGTGCGGGGATGTGAATGACGACGAAGCGGTGAACATTCTTGACATCGTTTACTTGATAAATTACAAATTCAAGGGCGGACCGGCGCCTGCACCTGTGATGGGGCCGGGCGACGTCAACCAAGACGGCACAATAAACATCCTCGATATAGTGTACCTGATAAATTATAAGTTCAAAGGCGGGCCGGCTCCGTGTTCTTCCGTTGGGAAGGGAAAACTGACGGGCATTTCGGGCTTGCCTCAACTCGAGGAATACCTTTTCCAGTCAGTTGGGAAATGACGGAGTCCGGGTCGGATGGCATTGCAGCAACGGCATAAAGATCAAGCAAGGCTGCAACCGCTCGCTTGTGAGAGCGTAAGGAAGCTCTGCTCCCCAACCAGCACCTGCCCGTAAATTATCCAGGTGGGGTAGCCTTGGATCCCCGCCTGCTGGCAAAGGTAGGGCTTTGCGTTCTCCCCTTCAGGATCGCATTCGACATAATCGATGAATTTGGATGCATTCCCAAACGCTTGCTTCTGTTCCTGGCAATGGCCGCACCAATACGCGCCATACATTTTCGCTCCCTTCTCGGAAAGGCACTTTGCAAATTCCTCAAGTGAAGAAGGCTCAGCTGTCCTACCTATGCCTGCAAACACCAACAGGAACCCTACGACGACAAGCATCACAAATCCTCCGATGATGAACCTATTAGCGCCCATTATCCCACCCAACCAAACCGTTCATTTTATATTCAGGTTAAGAATTAAAACCTTGGCAAATATTTTACGGAGTGGAAGTAATATGGGGATGAAGGCGCAAACCGGCATCGAATACCTCTTCTTCATCGTTGGGGGCTTGCTTTTCGTCAGCGCGGTCGTCTTCATCAGCAGGGGGAACATCGTAGGCCAGGCTGGCGCAAGCGTTGCTGAAGGGGAACAGGACATTGCAACCGCGCTGAATTCATTCAAGCAGGGCAATGGCCCCGAAGTGATCGGCCCCTCATTCACCATCCTGGGGAAGAAATCCGGCATAAAATGGACTACCGATAAACCCTCCTCGTCATTCCTCGAGTACTGGCCCGATAGCTGGGGCCAAAACCCAATCCAGGAACCGTATTTGAATGGCCACCCGTTGGCTGTAACGCAACACCTAATCGAAATGCCAAGGATGGCGACACTTGGCGTCTTCTATTTTCGGATCACATCCTGCATTCCGCAGGGCGAATGCACAAAAACCGACACGCTGTGGTATAATGATTTCAATTTATTGGATTCCAACCCTCCAGCGCCCATACTGGATCTTGAGGGTACGTTTATTGATGCAACAACCGCAAGGCTGGAATGGACGGCCCCGGGGAATGATGGCCTTTCGGGCACTGCCAGGGCCTATGATATCCGTTACTACTCCTCTCCGATCGACGATTCAAATTGGGACGGTGCAACCCAGGTCAGTGGTGAACCCAATCCGGCAGTATCCGGTTCTGCGCAAAGTATGGAAATCCCGGTTCCCGAGCCCTTGAATACGGTTTATTTCGCAATAAAAACCTCCGACTGGTTACCAAATTGGTCCGACCTCTCCAACGTCAAAGGCCTTAGCAAACCGATGCCGGACTCGCAAAAGCCTTCTACGATAACGGACCTAGCCGTCCAGTATGCTTCTGCAAATACGATCACCCTTCGTTGGACCGCTCCTGGCGACGACGGATCAACGGGCATTGCCTTCGAATACGAACTGCGGCAGTCAGAAAGCCTCATTGATGAGGCAAGCTTTCCATCGGCAACCAGGATTATTGGCGTGCCTGCTCCCTCATTCCCAGGAACTCTCGAAACATACGCAGTTGCAGGCTTGGCTGAAGGCTCCACATATTATTTTGCAATCAAGACGGCCGATGAACAGCCCAACTGGTCGGACATTTCGAATGTGCAGCAAGGCAATACGACCACCTTTGATGACACGCCGCCCTCGAAAATAACCGATTTGGGAATCGAATCGTTCGGGGCGAATTACATCACTTTGGGTTGGACCGCTCCTGGCGACGACGGAAATATCGGCACTGCTTCGCAATACGATATTCGGCGATCGGGCAGCCTAATCGATGAAGCGAACTTTGCGTCCGCCACCCAAATTCAAGGCGAAACCGCTCCCAAGGTTGCGGGCTCGCACGAAACATTCACATCCCCTGGCCTTTCCCAAATGACACTCTATTATTTTGCAATCAGGGCCCGCGATGAAAACACCACGCACTGGTCGGAGATCTCCAATAATGCGTGGGGATGGACATATTACCCAGACAGCGTACCCCCAGGACAAATTACGGACCTCTTTTCCGATGAATGGTCTGCAAATACTGTAACCCTAAAATGGACTGCTCCTGGCGACGATCAGTATTCCGGCCAGGCAATGCAATATGACATCAGGTATTCGTTGTCACCAATATTCAGCGGCAATTTTCTCTCAGCAATTGAAACGGGCCCCGAGCCAGCTCCTTTGGTAAACGGCACCCCACAAACCTTTACCTTAGCCGGACTTGAGCCTTCGACCACATACTATTTCGCAATCAGGACAAGGGATGAATTCCCAACTCAATGGTCGGGCATCTCCAATGTGATCCACGTCTCCACAAGCGCAGGGCTTGACGCCAATCCTCCAGACGAAGTGTCAGACCTCGTGGCAGCGGCATTTTCCGGCGATTCGATCATTTTGAATTGGACTGCTCCTGGGGATAACGGGCAATTTGGTACGGCGCAGCAATACGACATCAGGCATTCCACAGCAATCATCGACGAAGGCAATTGGAATTCTGCAACGGAAGCAACCGGCGAACCGGAACCCCAAGAAGCGGGTTCGCGCCAGTTTTTCATCATTTCGGGCCTCGCACAATCAACAACGTATTATTTTGCGATGAAAACTGCCGATGAAAAACCCAACTGGTCTGGCATTTCGAATGTTCCATCGGCAATGGCCCTTGATGCCATTCCGCCAGCGGACATAACCGACCTTGCAAAAGTAAGTGCCACTGATGTTTCAATCACTCTTTCCTGGACTGCACCGGGCGACGATGGAAACCTAGGGACTGCTACCGAATATGACCTAAGGTATTCGACAGCGCCCATAAGCGGCTCAAATTGGGACATAGCAACACAGGCAGCCGATGAACCAATTCCGCTTTCCCCGGGTTCATTGCAGCAAATGACAATCGGCCACCTTTCACCCGCAACCACTTATTATTTTGCGGTAAGTACCCGCGACGAAATCCCCAATTGGTCGCATCCTTCCAATGTGCTCGAGGCCCCAACGGAAAGTCCCGACACAACCCCGCCTGCGGCAATCCTTGATCTTACGACCAGCACCGTAACCACGACCTCGATTAGCATTCGTTGGAGTGCTCCGGGGGATGATGGCAACTCCGGAACCGCAGCACAATACGACGTCAGGTATAACCTCAACCCGATAACCGGTGCGAATTGGGCTACTTCCTATCAACCGGCCGGCGAGCCAAACCCCCTCATTGCCGGCACAACCCAGGCATTTACCATCGGCGGACTGCAATCAAACACGAAATACTACGTTGGCATCAAAACGCGGGACGAAGTGCCAAATGAGTCTGCTTTGTCAAATATCGCCTCGGCTTCAACGGCAAAATGAAGCCGAAAAAAGGATGCATCCGAAAACCGCCATTTGCAGGGCCTAGGTTAGGAAACTGCCTGAGGGCCTTCCGGCTAATATTCCGGCGGATTGCCTGAAATTTTAGTACTATGAATCTTTGCCAGGAGCCGCCATTCATACCCTGCCGAGCCGTTCGAAAGGCTTATAAACCGCATTTCCAATATCTTTAGACGCGTCTGATTGTCGCTTGACTTCTTCCCGTAAGCAAGTCAAAAGCTGCACAAGATCAACCGAGCAAAAGCGCCATCAGTTTCCAGCATCGTTGTTATGAGAAAGAAATTGGGCAAGGAATTCGCATTCCTTTTGGGCGAATTGATCGGCAAGAAAATGAAGGTCTTGAAAGCCAGCAGCAAAGGCTTGCAGGGATTGGAAGGCACGATACTAGACGAGAGCAGAAACGTAATTTTGCTCGAAACTGTAAGGGGCAGGAAATCGGTTCCCAAGGTCAGCTGCACGTTCGCTTTTCTTCCGGAAAATGTGGAAGTAGCGGGTACGATGCTGCTAATGAAGCCCGAGGACCGCACGAAAAGGCTTGCGAAGGAGTTTACAGGGTAGATTCAATGGCCAATGAAAAAAATGCTGAAGCAAATGATTGCAAGGACGTTCGCTGCCCGCGCCACGGCCACCTGCGCACAAGGGGACGGATATTTGAGGGCAAGGTAGTTAGCACAAAAGCTCGCAAGACGGCCGTCATCGAGCTCCAGTACATTAGGAAAGTGCCGAAATACGAAAGGTTTGAAAAGCGCAGGGGCAAGCTGCACGTGCACGTGCCTGAGTGCTTTAGCGTGAAGGAAGGCGACACGATAAAGGCAATGGAATGCCGAAAGCTCAGCAAGACAAAGGCATTCGTGATATTGGAAGTCACAAAGAAAGCAAGTCCACAATGATTTCTAACGATTCAAGTGATCAAGATGTTGGGAGTTCCTGCAAGGATTACAAAAGGCCTCACAAGGGGGACGCAGCTTATCTGCGATGACAATTCCGGCGCGAAGGTTGTTGAGATCATCAACGTCATAGGCGCAAAGGCAAGGCTTAGGAAATACCCCTTTGCCGGCGTAGGGGACGTGATTAGGATCGCGGTTAAGAAAGGAAAGCCGGACATGGTAAAGCGCAAGGAGCTGGGGCTTGTCGTTAGGCAAAGGAAGGAATTCCGCAGGGGAAAGGAGCGCATCAAGTTCGAGGACAACGCATGCGTGCTCATAGATGACCAGAACCTTCCAAAAGGCACGGAGATCAAGGGCGCTGTTGCGCGCGAAATATCCGAAAGGTTCCCGAAGGTCGTTGCAATTGCAAGTTCTGTTGTATGAAGTGATAAGATGATTACGGATTCGATTCAGCCAAGGAAGCAGAGGAAGGCACTATTCCAAAGCCGGATTTCAAGCCTCAAGAAAAACGTCTCGGTGCACTATAGCAAGGAGCTCCGGGCAAAGCACAAGAAAAGGTCTGCGGCTGTCAAGAAAGCGGATAAGGTGCGCGTCATCAGGGGCGACCATAAGAAGCGCGAAGGGAAGGTCATCGACGTTGATGTCAAGGCGGGTAAAATATACGTCGAGGGGATAATTAACAAGAAGCAAGGCGGGAAGGAGATCCCAGCTGCAATTGAACCCTCAAATTGCATCCTCATCGAATGGGCCGTTCCAAGGAAAGGGAAAAGGATGGTGCGTAAGGCTGGCGGAACGAAATTAGGTAAATGAAGATTTGATTCTTGCGTGGTGAAAAAATAATGGCAAACAAGGGAAACAGCAGGCACCTGCGGAGGCTGGCAAAGAGCCCTGCACTGCCAATCGAGCCCAAGAAGGCAATATTCCTAATCAAGCCGGGCGCAGGCAGCCATAAGGCAAGCGAGTGCATCCCGCTTCTTGTCCTATTAAGGGAGATGCTCGGGAATGCGGCAACAAGCAAGGAGGCGAAGCGCGTGCTTTCGCAGGGGTTGATCCTCGTTGACGGCAAGCCCCGCAAGGACCTTAACTATGGCGTTGGTCTCCTCGACATCATCTCCGTACCCAAGACCGGTAAAAATTACCAGATATTTGCAATCAAGGGCAAGCTGCGTTTTGTGGAAGTGGATAATGATGATGCAAAGCTCAAGTCCTGCAGGATAGTTAGCAAGACAACGATTGTAGGCAACAAGGTCCAATTGAACCTCCACGATGGCAAGAACATCATAATCGAGAAGGAGGAGGACCGCTTCCGCGTCGGCGATACGGTGCGCATCAAGATTCCCGGCTACCAGGTCGAGTCGTTCCTCAAGCTCGAAAAGGGCGCACGCTGCTACATTTACAAGGGCAAGCATTCGGGCAAGCTCGGGACGCTTGAGGAAATAATCGAGCAGCCAGGCGGCCAGCCCTCGGACGCAAAGTTGCGTGTGGATGAGCAGGACATCATCACGCGCAAGGATTACCTCTTTGCAGTCAGCAAGGAATTCCACCTGTGATCACGATGAACAAGATGCAAGAATTGAGGCTTGAAAAGGTCACGCTAAATGCGGGCGTAGGCGCACCTGGCGAGAGGCTCGAAAACGCAAAGGTTCTCCTGGAGAGGATTTCCGGGAAGAAGGCGATCCTTACGCAGTCAAAGGACCGCAACCCGACATTCAAGATAAAGAAAGGCGACAACATCGGCGCAAAGGTAACCATAAGGGGCGGAAATGCGGCGGGGATACTCAAGAGGGCGCTCGAAGTAAAGGACAATGCGCTTCCCGAAACGAGCTTCGATAGCTCCGGCAACGTCTCGTTTGGAATCAAGGAATACATCGATTTCCCTGGAATGAAATACGACCCCAAAATCGGCATGATGGGTTTCGACGTGTGCGTGACCCTTCGGAAGGCCGGCACGAGGATTTCCAAAAGGCGCATCCAAAGGAAGAGGCTCCCAAGAAAGCAGCGGATTACCGCGGATGAGTCAAGGAAGTACATGGCCGAAAAGTTCGGCACGAAGATAGAAGTTGAAACGGAGGAATAGAGGAAGTGGTTTGAATGGCAAAACAGGACATTGATCTGAAATTCAAGCACCGCGGGACCCGGAAGTGCAAGATCTGCGGCAACGTAAGGGGGCTCATCTCGAAGTACGGCCTATACATATGCAGGAAGTGCTTCCGCGAAAATGCAGAGAAGCTGGGATTCGTAAAGTATGGGTGAAAATGCAAAATGGTTGACACGCTTGCTGATGCATTGAACACGATTTTCGTTTCGGAGACGAAGGGCCGCTCATCGGCGCTCCTTAGCAACCCCTCGAAAATGCTAAGGCGCATCCTGGAGCTCTTCAAGGAGGAGGGCTACATTGAGGAGTTCAAGTCGATTGACGATTCCCTTGGCGGAAGGATAAACGTGACTCTGCACGGCAAGATCAACAACTGCAAGACGATAAAGCCGCGCTTTTCAGTGAAGGCAGGCGATTGGGACAAGTGGGAAGGCCGCTACCTGCCGGCAAAGGGGCTTGGCACGCTCATTGTCTCGACCTCGGGCGGGCTGATGACGCACAGGGCTGCGCGCGACAAGAAGATCGGCGGCAGGCTCATCGCATTCGTTTATTGAGTGAATAGGATGGAAATCGAAATACCGAAGAATTGCAATGTCGCATTGGAAGGCGATGCCATCAGGGTAACTGCCGGCAGCGAGGTGCACACGTTCAAGTTCAATTCCAGGAAGCTTAGGGTATCGCTCGATGGCACCAAGCTCAAGGCCGAACCCATAAAGAAGATAAGGCGGGAAACCGGAGCAACGATAAAGACCATGTTGATGCTTATCCGCAACCTCTTCGATGGCAATTCCAAGCTTTACGAACGGAAATTGCAGGTAATTTACGCGCATTTTCCGGTAAGCATAGAGCAGAAGGGAAGGGCGATCCAGATTAAGAATTTCCTTGGTGAAAAGGTTCCCAGGCACGCGGAAATTGTCGGAAGCACGCAGGTGCAGACAACTGGCCAGGAAATAATCGTCAGGGGCACCGACAAGTCCGCAGTCGGGCAGACTGCGGCAAACATCGTGCAGGCGGTTAGGATCGTTGGGAAGGATAGGCGCGTATTCCAGGACGGGATTTACCTGGTAAAATGAAGACCGGAGTATTGCGGCAACAATGATTGCAAGTTCACGGAAGCAGCATAATTGAAATGATTTGGTGTAAAATAAAATGGCAACTCGTCATCCGAAATTCGTAAGGCCGAACCTTTCGAAAATAAAGCGCGTTAAGAACAAGTGGCGCAGGCCAAGGGGCATTGACAGCAAGCAGAGGATGCACCTTAAATGGGCGGGCGCTATTGTAGGGAAGGGTTATAGGGGCGAGGCTGTGAAGAGGCATTCCCATCCTTCCGGTAAAAAGGAATTTTACGTCAGGAACCTCTCCGAGCTGGAAAGGTTTGGCAGCACGCTGCAAGGTTTCGTTCTAAGGCTGCAGGCATCGCTTTCAAAAAGGAGCAAGGAATCCATTCGGAAGCGTGCATTGGAAATGAAGCTCAAGGTCCTTAATTAGGTGTGAAATATGTCGTTGCAAACCGTTCGCAGGATTGCCGCAAGGATCCTCAATGTGGGGCAAACCAGGATCAGGATACAAGATGCCAAGGCTGCATCCGAGGCATTAACAGCGGATGACATCAGGAAGCTAATCAAGGAAAAGGCGGTTGTTTCCCTTCCGACACAGGGCATTTCGAGGGGGAAGGCGCGGTTCAGGCAAGCGCGGAAGCACGCGGGCCGCGGCCGGGGCAAGGGCACCAAGAAGGGCGCGCGCTATGCAGGGGAGACGCACAAGATGCTATGGATGAGGAAGGTCCGCAGCCAGCGTAGGACCCTTAGGAACAACAAGTACCGCCTTGATTCCAGCTCCCACAGGGAAATTTACCGGATGGTTAGCGGGAATGCATTCCGGGGCAAAAAACAGCTGCTGGAATTCATCCAAAAGAAGGGAAAGGGGAAAAAGGAGGCAAAATAACAGGAGGTTAATCATTTATGGCCAACGCAACAGGCGCGGTTTATGCCGTGCATTTCAGGCGAAGGAGGGATGGCAGGACGGATTTCAATAAACGCCTTGCACTACTCAAGTCGGGGAAGATACGCCTAATCGTGAGGAAGACGAACCGGTACGTGATCGTCCAGTTTGCGCAGTTCGACCTTAAGGGGGACAGGATCATCGCATCGTGCACTTCAAGGATGCTCCAAAAGTTCGGATACCCCGGCAAGTGCAACACGCCCTCGGCATACCTTTCGGGTTTGCTTTGCGGCAAAGATGCCTTGAAGAAGGGCGTCAAGGAGGCGGTGCTCGACATCGGGCTCCATAAATCAACAAAGGGCAACGTCATCTTTGCAGCATTGAAGGGCGCGGTTGACGCGGGCATATCCATCCCGTTCTCCGAGGAGGTTCTTCCTTCACCGGAAAGGATGTCGGGCGCCCACTTGAAAGATGGCGTTGCTGAAAAATTCCAGGAATGCAGGAAAAAAATAATGGCGCAATGATCAAGAGAGTGATTGGATGGCAGGCTATAGGAATGATAACAGGAGCTGGACTCCCCGGACGGAATTGGGGCGGAAGGTCAGTGCAAACGAGATCACGGACATTGACCAGATCCTATCAATGGGCAAACGCATTCTTGAAACCGAAATTGTGGATGCGCTCCTTCCCGACCTCAAGGACGAGGTGTTGCAGATCAAGAGTACCCAGCGCATGACCGCATATGGAAGGAAGCAGCAGATGCGCGCGGTTGTCATCATTGGCAATCGGAGGGGCTATATATCCGTAGGCGTTGGGAAAGCGCCGGAGGTTCGGGATGCGATTACCGAAGCCATCGTGGAGGCAAAAAAGGCAATGATCCACGTGAAGCTTGGCTGCGGCTCCTGGGAATGCGGATGCTCCACGGAACATTCATTGGCGCAGAAGGTTAAGGGCAAAAGCTCAAGCACGGAAATAACACTCCTTCCCGCGCCAAAGGGCGTTGGGATAGTCGCAGGCGAAAACACCAAGAAGGTGCTCGAGCTTGCAGGCGTTAAGGATTGCTGGTCGTTCTCAAAGGGCAGGACGCGAAACATCCTGAATGCCGTTCTCGCGACGCTAAAGGCGCTCAATTCAGCAAATGCGCTAAAGCACGGTAAATATTTCATTGAACAGATAGAAAAAGTCGAGGCTGAAATCGAGAATGACAAGCCAACGGGGGAGGTAAAGGCGGATGTCGAAAACCCGGCCCCTAAAGAAGAGAAATCCGGTGAATGAGATGAAAAATTATTTCGCAATCGTAAGGATAAGGGGGAGCATGGAAACCAGGGGGAAGGTCGAGGATGCGCTTCGGATAAACCACCTGACCAGGAAAAACCATTGCGTAATCCTGGAGGATTCGCCCCAATTGAAGGGCCTGCTCGTGCATTGCAGGGATTTTGTCACTTGGGGGGAAATCGCACCCCAAACGCTTGAAAAAATGCTTTTGGCAAGGGGAATGCTAGAGGGCGGGAAAAGGCTCACGAACGATTACGTCGCAAAAAATTCGACTTTCAAGGATATAACCCAATTCTCAAAGGCCATCCTCGATGGAAGCGCTAAAATGACTTCCCTCAAGGGCCTCAAGCCCCTATTCCGGCTCAACTCGCCAAGTAAGGGTTTTGAAAGCATCAAGCGCCACTTTCCAGTTGGAGCGCTCGGGTACCGCGGGGACAGGATCAACGAGCTCATCCTCCGGATGCTTTGATTAGACAATTGGCTTATTTGAATAGCAATTTTCCAACATACCTAGTAGGCCCATTCCCCAATGTAGTTTGATGGTCACATTTAGATGGAAAAAAATCACCCGCCCCAAGCGGGGCGGGCAACGCCTCCATTTGCACTCGATTTGCGTTTCACGCATCATTCATATGGCCGCGCTTAAATCCGGAAAAGGCCCAGAAAAAAAGCAGCAGGAATGACGCGGTTATCGTGGCCGTCAACACCAAAAGGACCAATTGGTTTGCCATCCTGTTTTCCCCCCAGTAGTTTTGGCAAAAGTTTATTATATCTGATTGTCGTTTATACTGCGACAACAAAAGGAATCGCCATGGTTCTGCAGGAATTAAGGGACATAGGGCTTAGCGACGCTGAAGCGAAGGTTTATGTATGCCTCCTCGAAAACGGCCCCCTTCGGGTTAGCGAAATCTCGAAGAAAACGGGCATCTACAGGCCGTATGTTTACGACAACCTCTACAAGCTAATAGACAAGGGGCTGTGCTCGAACATCAACGTCGAGGGGAAGAAGCAATTCAAGGCAGCATCGCCCGAAACGCTCAAGGAATACGTATCCGAGAAGCTTCGCTCAATCGACCAGGTGGTTCCGGAGCTGGAAAAGCAGATGTACAAATCACGCGAAGAAACATCCGTCTGGGTGTTCAAGGGGAAGAATGCCGTGAGGAAGGTTCTTACGGATATTCTAGTACGCTTGAAAGAGAATCCGAAGACAGAGCACCTTGCGATGGGCATAGATGAAATGGAATTCCTGCGCAGCGAGCCCACGTTTGCGAGATGGTTCATCAAGCAGGTAGAGAAGTACGGAATAAAGGCGCGGCTCCTCACCTTCGAAAGCGCACGGATGTTCCCCGGCGGGAAGACCACAACATACAGGCTCATTCCTGACGAATATTTCAGCCCCGCCCAGGTTTGCATTGATGGCGATATCGTATCCATATTGCTGCTGACAAGCTCTCCAAAGTATGCAATCAAGATAAAATCGCAAAAGCTCGCGGATTCCTACAAAAAGCAGTTCGAATTGATGTGGAAATTGGGCAAGCATAAAAAATAGGTATTTAATATCCAATCAATATTATGACAGTGGGTGCATTCCGATGGGAAAAATCGTCCAATTTGCAAAAAAGTTCGCTGGTAAGGCAAGGGAAAGCGCAAATGAGGCTGCTGCAGCGCGGAGGGAAATGCCTCGGCAGCTGCTTCACTCGCAATTCAGCAGGATATTGGAGCGGATGCCTGGCCATAAGGTGAGTGTGGATGGGAAGGCAAGGCTCACCTACATCCCAAAGTCATTGAAGGTTGCCCGCAGCTACAAGGGACCGGCATATTCCCTGACGTATAAAGCGCCAAAGGGCGCACTGATTGCAACAATTTTCGGGGGGAAGTACAAGCCGAAGGCAGGAAGGCCCAGCTTCCCAAGCGCGATTCTCCAAGAATTGGAGCTTTCATTGCCGATTGTACGGGACCCGCTCCACCTCAAGCAGATCAGAAACATCTACGAAACGCTAAGGGACCTAAGTTTTAGCGTCAAGGTTACGGATCCGAGCCGGAAAAAGGTAATATTCGAAAAATGGCAAAAAAACCAGGAGAGGCATTTCAGGGAAAACCCGCATATTTACGACTTTGGGAATAAGGAGTGAGTCACGTTTTTATTGTTAAAAAAAATCCATCATCTGCCCCAACCTTCAGGACTATTCCCGCGCACTTGCCGAAACCAGCTCCCTGATTTTTTTCCAGGTTTCCTCCCGATTAAGTTTTATCGTGAAGGTCAGCCTCGACTCTTCGCCGGTCATCACCTGCGGCTTTGTGGTCCACTTTGATTCAAAGCCCATTTTTTTCAGCCTTGATGCGGCCTTCGGGTTGGTTATTGGAACCCTCGCAACATTCATTCCATGCATTCTAAGCCAGGAAAGGCTCTGCAGGAACAACTTGGGGCCTAGCCCTATTCCCCGGTATTTCTTCGTAACAAGGACCGAATGCGCTTCCCCCTTGTAATTGTCGGTCAGCCTCGAAAACGCGATGCCCGCGATTTCCCTGCCCCTTAGCGCGACGTGCACGGCGTTCCCTTCCCCCTTGAAAAAATATTCCGCGGTAAATTGCGTAATTGGCGCATTGCCCTCTTCCCTAAGGACGCGAAGCACCCTATTCCGCCTGCTTTTAGAGAGGTTCTGCCAATTCTCGTATTTCACACCCGACTGCACCAAACATCACACCCGTTTCAAATCATTCTCCCTCTTTACTCCAACCCCATCTGCACGCTCTCTCATATTTATATCATATACGTAATAGACCAAAAGCATTCCTATTGTCAGGAATACGATCACGAAAATTGGAATTACCAGGTCGTAATTTTTTAAAACCGTCAAGGCATACAGGATCGCTGGCATCAGGATTGCCAATTCCACAAACGCAACGCTTATTAGTTTATTCCTTGGCTCCTGTCCCTTCAGGAAATGGTGCGTCAAATAGGTCGCCAGTACGGCGACTGCCGCAAATGCCTCAACGAAATCCATGTCCCAAGCCATACGCATCATCACCACAATCCCAAATGGATCATTTTTTCCAAATTTCCCCCCACAAATCCTTCAGAAGCGCCCCTGTTCCGATTGTCGCGCCAATCATCAGGTCAACTAGAATGGCATAACCCTCGAAACCCGTATCTCCTTCTACGTAGTAAAGGACGATGACGTGTGCAGTAAAAAATATAAAAAAGGCAAACGAGAAAATCAACATTAATAAGTAATCCCGGCTGACTTCCCCTTTCATTGAATTTTTTATTAATGATGCTACCGCATTGCTTGCAAGGGAGGATGCAATTATCAGTACCAAACTAGACAATATGGGTAGCGATTTCCGGAAATAGATTTCACTAATTGCCACAATAAAGAGCAAAACGACTATTTTAAGCGGATCATTAAGCAACTTTTTCCAAAACATGGCAATCAGCGATCATTTTTTTGATATTTCCATAAACATCCCACAAACCCACAGGGAAATTCACTGTTTTAACCTATAAATATGAAATGCTTCCGTAAAACAGCCCATTGCCAATCCGAAAAATATATCCGCCGATCCCCGCATATCAACCATAAATGCATAACCAAGATAGACAAAAAATATTCCTCCGAAAAGCAGCGCAAACAGGTACTTTTCCCTATTTTCTTTTGCCTCCGATATTTGGTTGAAATAGCCTTCCAATATGATATTTGTCCATAACCAGGCGGACACGATCTTCAGCAATCCTCCGGCCGATCCCTGGATATATAATGCCAGCAGAAGAGTTATGAATGCAGCCGCAAGCTTCAACTGCATGTTTTTTTCCATCAATAAATTTGCCATCAAATCACCCGCTCATTCCTGCCCGGACTACAATTTTCGCATATTACCCGATCTTGCATCGAACAACCACCGCTATACAACTCCCCTAAATAACTCCTTTCCTGTGCAATTCCCTGACTTTCCTTGCAACATCCCGGTAAAACTTCCTTATGTCAGGAATAATATTTGACTTTATTTGCCCACTGAATCTGATGCGAGCATTCAAGCCGGCATTTTTATGAAGATATATGAAAGCCAAGCGTACATGCCCGATGTGCTCGGCAAGTTCCTCATATGATTTAACCCTCTCAACGCCAGGAACCTCCAACCCCGGGTGCCTAGGAAATTTTGGCTTGACAGCTGGCTGAATGTAGGAATATGGAAACGGCCCAAGCCTATGGCTTAATTCGACCATCCGATTTAACGCCCCCATCTCATCCGGTTTCATTGCAACCTTAAGCTTCATGCAATACCTGGTTTCTGCCATTAATTCACCTTTTTCCCTGTTCATACCTCTATGAACTTACTTTTTTCTCGTATACCAATAGTCATTCCTAAAATTCCAAAACTTTGTGTCTGATTTTCCAACAAATCCTATATCCTCGAAGAAATCTAATGAATTGAAAAATTCAGATAAATGCAATACTTTGGACCTTATGATTCGTTCTTTTAACTGAACCTCAACATTAAAACAAAAAATATCTCCACCTTCGCCTTTTAGCTGCCAGGCATGTATTTGTCGGACTTGATTAAAATCAATTAATTTTCCCTCTATTTTGATGCCTTTTCTATAAACTTCTATTGGTTTCCACTTGGAATAAGTTATCCAACGGTACCAGCCTAATATGACAATAAAAACTGCAAAATAAGCAATCGCGGGTAACAGCTCATTAAACAATTTCCAAAAGTAATAACCCGTAATTGTACCACAAATAGGCACAATTAACCAAACAGATTGCAATTCGTTCAAATAAGGTAATTTGAAACCATGATCTTTCCAAAGCAATTTTCCTGTTTTCACCATAAACATCACTTCACTTGTTCATACCCAACTGAACTACCTCTTTTTCCCCTTTTCCGGCTTCTTGGCTGGTGAGGGGGGGAATGAACGACACCCCAAAGGGGCAGCTATGTTTCCCCTACTCTTGTCACCACCACCACATGATTTGGTTGCGTATTTGAACTTTTCCTGTCCTCTGGCATCGCAGGTAATGAAAAGGGATCTTCGCTCACTCGAATTGAAACAAACTTGAGTGAATGAAGGCTTTTATCAAATTCCCCCCAATATTTATAGACGTCCTGTTCGGTCCCGGCCAAAGCTATTTTGTATACGGATTTTCCTCGAATAAAATTGTAATTTTGTTCCCTATAAACCGCGCGCCCGACATTGACCATGTAGATGCGCTCCTTAATAAAAATTCCATTGATTTGAAATTTACTATTGCTATAGGCATCGTCGTCGTCGGCAAGCAATCTCGAGATCTCCTCAAAGTATTCCTCAGAGGTAATATTTGATGGCAGCGCAGACCAAGTGATCATAATCGATGCTTCTTTGCTGCCTGGGGGATGCCAGCCCAGGGTATTTGTACCCTCGATTTTAAAGATGTCTTCATCCGGAATAGCCACCCAACCTTGAAGTACATCGTAGGATAATTCGTCGTTGACAAAAACCGTATTCTTTGGTGATGCGCAGCCTAAAAGCAAAATCGCGGAAGCTATGAATAAAAATTTGTGCATTTTCTTCACCATTTCACTTGTTCATATAAGCATAAACTTCACTTTTTTATTCTAATAATTCCATATGCTTCAGAAAAACAACCAAGACCAACGCCCAAAATGGGATTAGCAGAGAGATGCAACTCCGTAAATTTCAGGCCCCAAAAGATGAAAAATATTCCGCTTAAAATCAATATAATTGCATATGTCGTCCGGTTTGCCCTTTTTTGGGAAATTTGATTCAGGAAACCAGCGAGAATGATATCGGACCAAAGCCAAACGGATGCTAACCCACATAATTCCCCTGCAAAACCCGGCAAGAATAAACCCAGAAAAAGGGTTCCAAATGCGGCAGCCAGTTTCATCTGCATTTTTTTCTCTTTTAACAAATTTGCCATTGAATCACTTGTTCATACCTACCTGAACTTCACTTTTTCCCCTTTTCCGGCTTCTCTGGTTCTAGCATTTTTAAGGAATTGTTTGATCGAAATTAACCCCGAGAGGTATTTCCAATTTTTTCATGTCAAAATCGGTTTCTTCAAGAAATTTCAGGAAACTGCGAATATCGAAAACGATTAACTCATTACTGATCCTTTTTCCGTCAACAACTAGCTCGATTTGGTAAAGTTCGCCCCTTGCATCCACATAGGGCCAATCGATTTTCATTTTTTGGATACTTTTAAGCGGAATTGAAAAATTTCCGCAAATAAGCTCATTATTGACGACTTTCACAGGTTTGATCTCGTTTTCCCTTGTTCTCCAGAAGAGGAAATACAAAGCGAAAAGAACAACAATAAAAATGGTGGTCCGCAGGGGTACCCCCATCAAAAAAATTGCAAAGATTCCCCCGACCGCTATTACTAAATATATTTTGTCTAGCCTTTCCTTGATTGGCTGCGGGTTATCGTTCCAATCAGCATTTTTCGCCATAAACATCACTTCACTATACCCAATATTGACTTTTCTCCGGTTTCAGCTTCAAATAGGTGGTTCATACCTGCCTGAACTTCACTTTTTCCCCTTTACCGGCTTCGTTAGGTGCTCGGATGGGGATGAACATAAATTTTTTCAATCAATTTTTCCTTCTTTAATTAAAATTCCAACTGTTCCTAATTCTCGCCTAAAGCCAATATACTCATCGATTTCAGAATATCGGGCATTATCTTTGCAAACTATTTTTGCCAACCGAGGCCGGCTATTTTCTAGCACAACATAATCAACAGATTTTAATGACACAAATATATATGGGGAATAGACCTCTTTGCCAAATTTATATAGGTGAACAAGAGGCGCCAGGAAAAACAGCCATGGGCTAGACAATTCATTTTTTCGCCTCATTTCCAATCCGTTCTCATAAATTCTGATCGGCTTAGGGTTAGTAATCCGCCAATAGAATGAAATTATCCAGGAAACGGCGTATCCTCCTAATAACCATGCTACGAAAAACGTATAAAGGAAAAAGCCGGGATGCGTAAATGTCCTTGGAATTGCTTCTCCTGCCTGCAAAAGTATACCGGGCGTATAAGGCGGTCCAACGGTTGCGTAAAAATTCAAATACAACGAGGCTAAACCCGCTAAAAAATAGACCAAGGCACTAACGAGAACGGGCAAGGTAATGGTCCTATCCTGCCAAATTAGGTTTCCTTTTTCAGAATCAAAATTTGCCATAAACATCACTTCGCTATACTCAATATTAACTTTTCTCCGGCTTCAGCAGGAAATCCGTGGTTCACACCAATATGAACTTCACTTTTTTCCCCCTATTGCTTCTGTTTTCAAGAAACAATGATCCTTGCGAGATAATGAAAGAAACCACCAACCAATACGCAAGGGTTAACAGGACACTTAAGGGGCTGGATTCGAGAATCGAAAGGAATAAGGGAGTTCCAACTCCCCCAAATGAAACGACATCCGAAAAAGGCCATAATAATCGATTTGGATGGGCTGAGATGAATCGCACGGAATTGGGGGCATAAGTCTCTTTTGTCGCCGAATTAACAATATTGCCAATAGGTTGAATTTCTTCAGAAGATGTTGTATAACCAATTCCGGGAATATTCGCCAATATTAACAACACAATGAAACTACCTAAAAATATTATCATTTTATTATCCATGGAATTCGCCTCGATTACCATTATGATATCTTGGTTAATAACTTTTCTCCATTCTCGCTACCCCGGCAATATAACGATCCCTCCGAAACCCCCAAATCTCATTCTTTTGGCATCAAGAGCTGGCTTAGGCACACCCGAGCCACCCCAGAATCTCCGACCATAGTAAAATGATGGAACCCTGACCTCCGGAAGGGTTTTTGGGCTAGGAATTGGTTACATCACCTTGAAACTGGTAAAGGTGGTTATAGTGAGGTGTTATTTTAAATGATCAATTTCAAGTGGATAATCCTCAATTTCAAAATCATTATTTTCTAATAACTTGTTATAAGTCACTTTTACTTGTTTATCGCATTGCCTAATCTTTCGGTTCGACTCTCCAGCAACGACCAATACAACAACATAGAGAACTATTGCAAGAATTGTTTTAAGCCACCATAGATCATTCGGGAGTTGGAAGATTCCAAAAACGAATGCAGCCAATATCGCTAGTGCTTGTGTATAATTTCCAGTATGTAGGGAAATTTCAGCGATATAATATTCGTATTGCATTTTTAGAATTTCATTTTCCGTAAAGTTTGAGTTTTTTCTTGTATTTACCTTTTTAGTCATTTCCCCCACCTTTTCTTCAATTCATATCTAATTGAACCCCGGACTAATTAAGGGGGTTGGCGGCGACACGTGGAAGGGGGATATCCCCCTTTGGGGTGTCGTTCATACGCAGCAGAACCGCTATTTTTTACACAGTCTGATGAATTCGTCCCTTTCGATTCCGGCTTGCTTTAAAATGTCATTCAGTAATCCGGGCTTCAAATCCGCATTCCCGTGAATCGGAACAACGGTCACTAGAACCTCGACAATACTCCTTTTCTTCAGCCGGACATGGCTGCCTTTCTGTGCAACAATCGTAAAGCCCTGCTTAAGCAGGAATTTGATCATCTCCTTTCCGGAAGGGACCGGCAGTTTTGGCATTTGATCTCCTCAATTGCCGTTCTTCCGAATTTTTGAGGGAACAACAATAGTCGTAACAATCGGGTGGGAAAACTTCCTGCCTTTAAGCATCCTTTGAACATCTTCATCCTCCAAGTAAAGTTCTACTGCTTGCCTGAGATTGGCAAGGGCAGATTCGACACTTTTTCCCTGAGAGGCAACGCCTAATTCGGGGCAATGGGCAACATACCAATCGTCTTCTTTCTCAAGAACGGCCGAAAATTCTTCCATTAATTTGGGCATATGATCACCTTCCAGCATTATCGTTTGATTTAGCGGGAATAATAGCTTATCGCAATATTTTGCCCCACCTTTTCTTCGGTTCATACATGTATGAATCAGTTATTGACTATTACGACACACCGATTCTCGATGCATTTCGGGTAGAAGTTGGGCTTATTCGGGCAGGCACCGTACATCTCAGGGGCGCAGGATGGCATGAAAATTGGTTTGCTCTTGTTTTGAGCGAACGCGCTGCAGCAAGAAAGGGACATGGTGCAATCCGCATCGGAATTGCAATGATCATTGCTGTAGGAAATGATTTTTGGACTGGGTGTTCCCACATTCCCTCCTTGATTGGCAATAATAGCCCCGGATGGTTCTGGCTTCACATCCCCGCCTTCATTCTCGGAAATGTTGTAAATTACGCCCGAGGGATGGTTTACTTTTTCATTCGTTTTTTCAACATTCCAATTTAGTGAAATAATAATCAAAATAATTCCCAACAAAAGGACACCGGTGAAAATCGCCATCTTATTCATTTCCCCCACCTTTTTCCAGTTCATATTGATTTAACCGCCAAACTAATTAAGGGGGTTGGAGGCGACCGTGAAGCATGCTTCGCGGTTCAGCAGACCCCAAGTCTGCGTGACACGTGGAAGGGGGATATCCCCCTTATGGGTGTCGTTCATACAAGCAAGAACCATTCATTTCACGAACTCCACATTCTTCAAGCCTTTAAATGCATCATCGCCAGTCAGGAATTTAATCCCTTTGGACCGAGCCATATAGTAGCCGAGGGCGTCAACGAATGAGATATTTTTATTCACGGATTTACGGAGCTCCAATTTTACCTTGCAGGCTTCAATTAATGCCAATTTGGAGGGGATAAGCGCGTCTTCCATCAGCATTTCCTTAAGTTTCTCTGCGATTTCGGGCTGCCCTTTTGAAAGTAGTTTGTAATACGCTTCCGCTACATTGTAATCCGCAGTGATTACTTCGGAAACCTCGGTATAAATTGAGGCATAGTGGGGGCTTCCGAGTATCAATTCCAGAAGTGCATAAGTATCAAAGAAGTATTTTTTCAGAAGTCATCCTCCTCGCGTAATTCATCCTTTATCTGCTGGGCATTCAAACCGAGATTCTTTCCAATGCCGAAAATTGACATGTAGTCCCTTTTTTGCACGACCTGGAGCTTGAGCTCCTGATTCTCTCTCAAATTCAGCTCCTTTGCCTCCTGTGCAGGGATCCGGCCGAAAAACGAGCCCCCGATCCGTTTAATTTTCAGGTTCACGTACATAGGAACACCTTGTTTAATTTGTTGTTATATTTGTTATACAAGAAGTTATATATTAACTTATGCTTGCATTTTTTCGGCTGTTTTTGAGGTGAATTTGCCCAAATAGTAGGTCAGGGTCACCGCAAGCGCGGTCACGAGCAGCGCGTACAGGAATTTTCCGGTGAGCGCGTCGCTGGTGCTCATGTACTGCCTGAAAAACGCCTGTATCGCCTCGTTCCACGCCAAGGCTGCGACCAAAGCGAGAGCCGAGGAGATCATCACAACTAGCTGCTGCCGTATCTGCTTATTGATCTCTTTCTGCTCCTCGATTATCCGCCTCAGCCGCTCTTTTTCCCTTTCGTGGATTTTGGCGAGCAGTTCCGGCTTGCCCCTTATCGGCATGGTCATCCGGCCTCAGATCCTGCGTAAAATGATCGATAAGCCAATCATAATTAGAAGCAGCGGCCAGAACGGGAACGAGACTCCCTTCAGGTAGCCAAATGCAATGGCAAGTTCGAATGCGCCCCACCCGAGCAGGAAAAGGCCGAACCACAGCCCAAAACCGAACCTGCTTCTCCTCCCTAAAAACCATCCCCGGTTCCATTCAGTGTCAGATTCCCTCTCTTTCATTTGAATCACCCAAGTTTGGCAAATCAATTGTAAACGTTATATTCTCCTTTTTATTCAACCTTTTTTAACTTGCTTTGGGCCCTGTTCCTCCATAGAATTTGGTGGCTGTCAGAAGTTTTAACGAAAAATTGCCCAACTTTTATCAGGAATTTCGGAAGCCCCTTCAATGCACTGCTTTCCACATTATATTGCCTCATGTAAGCAGGGGTCATTCCGGGCTGCATCAGTGGCTTGAAAGATTGGATGTCCTTTAGCAATTCCGACCTTTTCCGCTCATGATCCTCGAATTTTGTCGGGAGATGCAGGCCTGTATTTACACGCTTTAACATTTCCCTCAAATCCACCTCCTTAAGTGCCGCGTTCATTGCCTTGATGTGCTTCTCCTCGGGATTGAACCTGCGGGGAAAATTACTAGGAAATGGGTGTGGCGTTCCGTTCGCCCTTTCACCGGGCAATATAATGTCAGCCAAGCGCCTTTTCTCGTGATCACGCAATTTGTTTGATTCGCTTGCCATCATTACACCCATATGGAAATGGAAACGGAGGTATTTAAAATCAGCGGAAACTTGACAGCCGATTCAAGCGATGCATCTTTTTTGGTGCCTTGGAAGCTGACGGAGCATTTGGGAGTTTCCCCGTATTATTGGCAATAAAAAGTCAGCCGGTGCCAAGGCCGAAGAATTCGATGCCCAGGTAGAGGAATGCGGCGACCTTGACCATCCGTGCAACAAGCGCCCACACGAAAAAGCGGAAGAAGTTCATCTCAAGCGCGCCTGCAACTATCAGGAGGGGATCGCCAGCAAAGGGGATCCAGGGCGCGAGGAGGAGAACGGAAAAGCCGTATTTGTTGATGAGATTCTCGGCCTTCTTTTCGGCCTTGGGGTCGCGTTTTGCAAGCCAGTTGTGGATGCCCTTGTACCCGATGTAATAGTTGGAAACTGACCCCAGGATGCCCCCCACAACGGCAATCACGAAAATCTCAATGGGAACGAACGCCACCGAGGACGGATCTGTTGCCAACCTCTCGGTTGCAAGCGCTTTTAGGGAAAACAGAATCGCAGGTTCTGAAGGAAGCGGGATGATGGACGCGGAAAGGAGCGCGGCAATGAATAGGTTGATGTGCCATATTGAAACTTGCGGGAGCCCGAGGAAGAGTAACATTTTACCTACCTTTTGGAATGTGGATGCATTAGGTTTCGCGGGTATAAAAACCAGATGCCTGTTTTTGAATACCTAAATGGGCGTAAGTATCAGCGCATTTGTATTAAACTGGATGCCATTTCAACTGAAAAACCCAAATTGTGCATAGAAAGGGGCTCGATGTTAAGGCAAAGCGGGATTTCCGGGAAATTCAAGGATGCAAACGAGATGATTTGGCCGTAATTCTCAATGGCAAGCCGTATGGATTCGCTAGCGATATCGCCAGAGCCCTTCAGATTGGCTTCTTTTTCCGGAGGGATGAAGGCGCCAAGCCATTTGCAGAAATCAACGTCGAAGGCCTCGGAGAGCGGCGCAAAGGAGAGGTAAAATGGAACGGGCTTCACTCCTGCTTTCGTGCATTCAGCCGAATAATCCTTGAGCACCTTGCAAATATGGCCAGGTTCGAAGATCACCTGTGTCGTAAAGAAGGAGCAATGGGAGGCGGTCTTTATAAGCAGACGTTTGGCCTCATCCTCACGAGTGGGAATGCAAATGTTCCCGAAAGTGACTTCCTTCAAGGAATGTGCAAGCTCATTTGCCTTTTGAACCGAAGGCCCGGGAAAATCCACACTTGCGGATGATCCGCCGACGAATACGAATTTGCGAATGCCGTAACTTTGCACTGATTCCATAAGCCAGCGTTGGAATTCCTCAATGGAACCGAGGTGGGGGGTAACCTTGTTCACGGCCAATTCAATGCCGGTTCGCTCCCGCAATGACACGCCAAAAACACGCGGGTCCATGTTCCGGTAAAGGGGCTCGCCAAGGCGGTTCTCCTCGATCACTTCGGGCAGGTTGATGAAATCGATACATCCGATTTGGCGGATGGCATCCGAGATTTTATCGGCATTTTTCTGGATCGTGGCCGCGGATACGCGCCTTCCAGGAGGGGTGACTTCGAACATCATCCTTCTGTTGCCCAAATCAATCACCATATTCCGCCCTTGCAAGCGCCGCTCCTTCAACCATATTGAGAAGCTTGGCGAAGGCCACGTGCCATTGCCTTGTCCTTAGCCCGCAATCGGGGTTTACCTGCACCCTTTTTGGGTCGCCGACCAATTTTGCGGCGTATAGCAGCCTATCCCGTATCACCTGCGGCGTTTCAATGAGATCGGAGTGGATGTCGACCACCCCCACCCCCACATTCACATTCATTTTGTATTCCTTGAAAAGCTCGATGATTTTATATGCCTCTGGGCTAACCTGGGTGGGATTGAAGGAAGTTGGCGATGCGTGGTTGGTGAATTCGATCAAATAGGTATCGGCAACGCAGTCAGCTAGGCTTGGGAACAGCACGGGGTAATTGCTATAGCACATGTGCACGGCCTTTTCGATATCGGCAGGGATTCCTTCGAACGACTTGTTAATTGCCTCAGTGAACAAGCCCGATTCATATTCCTTAGTGGTTGCAGCCGGTTCGTCAAGCTGGATCACCTTCACCCCGTTTTTCGCGAGCGCCTTCACGATTGGGTTGTGGACATTTGCGGAAAATTCCATGAGCGCATCCTTCCTGCTGTTTTTGAGCGCTTCGAAAGGCGATTCGCCCCCGGATTCCCTTGACTTGCGGTAGTATTCGATGTACGACCAGTCGGTCATCGTGTAGGGCCCCGATAGGCACGGCTTCACCGCACGCTTGGTGTTTGCACTGACGAATTCCGTTTCATCAACGAAAAACCCAATCCCGTCGGGTTTTACAGAAAGCTTCCCGTCAATGATCCCCTTCTTGAAATAATTCGCATCAAAAGAATTGAGTGTGCCAGCCGTGCTAATCCCATTCGTGCGCCTTGCAACCGTATCATACATTTCGGTGCCCGGATTTTCGCCGTTATAGATGCGGTCAAGGCCCGCTGCCTCGAACATCCGGATCACGTAGAGGGTGGCGATGTCGATTATGCGTTTTTTATCTTCAGGCGAACGCTTCGAGGGCTCCTTTTGGAGCAATCCGCTGTGCTGGGAATTGCAAAGCTCGTGCCTTTCCTCAACGCCAAGGCGCTCGCCCCACAGCATTGCATCGGCCATCCATTCCTTGCTTGGAGGCGCATCGAGCTTCTGCCTCCAAATGGGGCGCTGGACGCTCCCGATTTCCTGCGTTTGGAATATTCTGGTCATTTCTTTTCAATCCCCCTAAGTTCAGTGCTTAATGCGGAGAGCAATTTGATCTTTTCAACGCAGATGCCAAAAGGAACGTCGAAAAGCCGATCGTTTGGCCCGATGTAATAGTTGCCAGAGAATTTTGCAC
Source organism: Microcaldota archaeon (assembly GCA_041305345.1). Classification (GTDB taxonomy): domain Archaea; phylum Micrarchaeota; class Micrarchaeia; order Norongarragalinales; family SBBD01; genus JACRGC01. Next base: position 97,011 of record JBFYLP010000002.1, read on the forward strand.
CAGAGATGAATGAATTTAGTTGCTTTAGGACATCCTCCTTCCGCTCCAGGCTCGCACGTGCGCCGTCAAGGACACCAAGGAGCAGGTCCTTTTTCGTTTGGATTGTGCCCGGTTTAGTGTAAATGGCGTCAACTCCAAGAAAATCGGCTGTTGTGCCTTCAAAATCCGAAAGTGCCAAGGATGCATCCGCGAGTGGGAAATGGATGCCGGTCGTAAGCCCGGCCTTTTTGATTTCGGAAATTGCGTCATTGTACCAGGAAGGGAACCGATACGAATTTGTTGAAAGAGCAAAGCCAACCGAAGGCTCGAGAATCAAAACGCACCCATAGCCAAGGGATTTGAGGCCCACCAAATTTTTTGCAATCGCCCTCGAATAATCAATTGCCATCTCCCCCTCATTCGCATAATGGGAGTTTTGAACAAGTTTCGAGAAGGTGTAAGGCCCTGCAATGAGCACCAAACCCCTTTCCGTAGGGGGAAGATGTTTCTCAAGTTCGTCGCCTTTGCAATCTATCTTGCCAGAAACCAGCGGCCTACGGTAAAAAGTGTTGGTCCGGAACCATCTTGTAACCGGTCCGATGGCATCCTCTCCCGGGGATGCCCTAAGTTCAAAACCCCCAAAGGAACGCGCTAAGGGCCGGAATAAGTCGAGCCAGTCGAGCTGGCCGGATGAACGGAACGCAAAATTTTCCTGGGAAGCGGTTAAAGCGCTCGCATCCTCGCTGATGCGGGCAGTAAATTCCTCCTGCGTTCCATGGCCGTCGCGGAGCAGGCGATGCGCAGCTGCGGTTTTCTCGGATCTTGATGCAGTGCCCGTCAAGAGTGCCCCCAAGCATTTAGCCAATTTCCCCACCTGATTTCGAATAATTAACATAAAAGGATTTTTTAAGCCGTTCCTCAGAAGACCGGGACTTTCTTCTCTATTATGAGCTTCGTAATGTCGGCGATGTTCTCGAGATGGTAGTCCACAAGGTCGTAAACACCCTTCCTGATCCTCTCAAATTCGGGCCCGTCGTGCCTCGTCTTGATTCGCACGTCGGCCATTTTGGGCCGGTCCGTTTGTTGGCCGATCTGGGAGAGCATGTAGATCTCGCAATTCTCGATTTCGGGGAATTTTTTCACGATGTCATTTGCAAAATAAAATGAGGCGACGTTGTAGATCTTGCCTATGTGCGTCACCGGATTCTTTCCCGCAGCCGCCTCAAGGGACATCGGCCTAAAGGGCGTGATCAGCCCATTGACCCTATTCCCCCTCCCGACGCTGCCGGGATCGCCCGCTTCTGCGGAAGTGCCAATTGCCGTTATGTAAACGCTTTTCGTATCGTAATTATCGCCCGTATTCACCTGGATCTCGGTGCCCTCATCCCCGACTACCTTGTACGCCTCATCGCGGATCTTCGCAACCGCTTCCTTGTACTCTTCAATGCCGGAAACGAACCTGCTTACTATTGCACAGGCAACCGTGATCTTGAGCTTGGCGCCCTCCCGGAGGGCCATCACCTTGATGTCCTCGCCGCACGCCGGAACCTTATTCTTGAATTCCTTGGAATTGAGGTGCTTTTCGATCTTGAGCACCTTTTCCTCTGCCTTTGAAAACGGCGCATAGCCGCAGCCAAATGAGGTGTCATTGCTGCTCTTCTTTCCCTTCCTTTGGAAGATGTTTGCAAGGTCCGCAGAGCCGCGCACGATCCTCGAATCGAAGGTTACATCGTCATCCACATCAAGGAAGCGCAGCGTGTCTTTCACATACTCCCTGGCCGTCTTTATTGCAACGTGGGGCACGTCAATCTCGAATTTTTCGGTCCTGTAGGTTGCATTCCCCGAGAGAACGATATGAATCGGTTTGAGGATCCTGCCCTCGCCAAAACGCGCCTCGGACTCGCCCGCATTGAGGAGAACCTTGTCGGTATTGTGGTGCAGGATGGTGCCGCACTCCTTGACGTATTCCTTGCAAAGGGAGATGCTGATCTCTTCGGCTATCCCATCGCAAATCGAATCGGGGTGGCCGGTTCCCTTCCTCTCGACGATTTCCACGTTTCCGATGTCCTTTGCGGTATTTTCAACGCTTATGTTCCTTGTGCCCATTTCCTCACCCACGTGATTCTTATTGGAATATGACCGCCTACCTCTTAAAAAATGGTATCATTATTCCTTAAGTGAAAATAATATTCTTTTAGGAATATTAATAAATCCATTCGCCCATATTGCTTTATGCTTCCCGATATCGCATCGATCAAAAAAATGCGCCTTGGCCTTGGGATGACGCAGAAGGCGCTTGCTGCCGCGTCCGCGATTTCGCAGTCGACAATAGCCAAGATCGAATCGGGCCGCCTCGATCCGTCCTTCTCAAGGGCGAAAAGGATATTCGAGGCACTCGATGGCATTGCGCGGAAAGGCGAAAAGCAGGCGAGGAACGTGATGAATCCGCGGGTGGTTACAATCCTTGGAAAAAGGCCCGTGTCGGAGGCGATAAGGTCGATGCGCCACCTTCAAATATCGCAGTTGCCAGTGCTCGATGATAATGGAAGGATCATCGGCAGCATTTCGGAAAAGAGCGTGCTTGCAAGGCTCGAGGAGGGCGGCTTCCATCCCTCGCGAATCAAGGTTTTCCGCCTGATGGATGATGCGTTCCCAACCGTGGGCGAAAATACGTCACTGCAAACCATTGCGCACATACTTCGGGATTCGCTTGCGGTCATCGTGCTAAAATCCAACCACATAGCCGGAATCATCACGAAATCGGACCTGCTCAAGTCTGTTTAGGGGAGAAGAGGCAGCCGATCCGATCCTGGAAGGGGTTATTTTCCAAGAGCAATTCAGACGCGCTTATTTGCAACAAGCTCGTAGGCAAGGTCGAATGCGAGGAAGGCAACGAAGTGCCAAGCGGTGATTACCCCAAGGAACGTAACCATGAACAAACCGATCTTCAAGGTGAAACGGTGGAGGAAGAACCATCGCATCAGGCTGCTTGGGATTTTTCGGAGCTTGTCATTCCCGAATTCATCCACGAATGCCGCAAAAGCTAGAGCTGCCGGAAGAAGGGCAAAATCAAGGAAATTCGAAGTGAGGGCCCTGTAGAGCAATGCGCCTGAAAGCACAAGTGCTCCGAGGATGAAGGGAAGGTTATCTATCTTTCCGGCAATCAGGACGCCAAGCAGGATCGCGGAAAAGATTATTGCAGAAGGGAAATCCGCGACAATGAGGTAGCCCATAAGGAGCGAATTGATTATTGCAAGCACTATCGGCTCGGTCTCGTGCCTCTTGAGGCCCTCATCCTCAAGCCGGTCGATCCACGCAAGCAGCCCGCCGCTTACTGCGTATGGAATCAGCAGCCATAAGCCCATATCTATCAGCAGAAGGTAATTTGAGGCGGTTTATTACCCTTCCCATCTAATGGCAAGGCAAAATGATTGGGATGATGGGGTTGGCATACGATGCACTGCAAGTCACTTTTAAACGGGATATGGGCTTTCGTTTGATTTTAACTGGGAGGCATAATGGGGGGGCAATAAACGGAGGGGAAAATAGGCTGCAATCTTGGGAGAATGTCATTTGAAGGCCTGCAGAACTTCTTCCTTAAGCTGCTCGGAAAGGATCGGGTTCCTGGAAATCAGGACGTTTACGGGTTCGGAAGTTTTGAAATAGGAATCATATAGGCAAGAAACCGAGCTTATGGTAAGGTGCGACCCAAATGCCCTTCCAAGGTCGCGCTTCATTTCCTTTGGTATGAATAGCTGGATGACGTAGTCGCGGTAAGCTAGGGTGTCGCAATTCCTATCGCATTTAGCATTGAGCCTCACCTTGCAGCCCACCTTCCTCCATATGGCAGAAAGCGCCTTGTCCAACTGCGAATTGCCCCGGAATGCAAAATAATGCTCACAAGATGAGATGGTTTCCTTCAGTTTCAAGAATTGGGGCTTTGAAAGGTGCGTGATTGGCCACGGGTGGCTTGCAACCGAATATATGCCCTCGGGGGATGCGGCGTTACTTTCCGCCAGCTCGTTCACCATCCAGTAAAAGAAATCCAGGAGGGAATTGAAAACCAGTTGGATGCTGGATTTTTCGCCAATTTCCTTCAGATGAACGCACCTGCGGCCGCTGAATGCGGATTCCATTTCCTCCCCGAACTTCCTAACCTTTGTGATCCATTCGGAATTGAGCGCGTATTTGGAATTGGCTTTTGATAGGACGCCTTCGGATGTTAGCTGCATGACCGCCTTATGAATGCCCTGGTACGTGATCGAATTGCCGTTGTTTTGCCTTATGCGGAAATAGATTTCCTTCGCAGAAAGCGGCCACTCCCTGGTCAGCACGGATAGTATGGCGGCCTTGGAATCAGCCCTCCCATTCGCATAAACCAGGCTCGGAACCGATGTTTGAAGCTGGAGAACTCCCATTTATCTCTAGGAAGCAAACTGAAAAAATAAATTAATAAATGATTAGGTTAAGCCATAAACCGAAAGTTGATTGAAAATCCACTAAAGCCTTTAAAGGCAAGCTTTTCTGAGAGGGGTGTGCGAATCTTGTAAACTATTTTTTGATGAAATTTTAACCAAACGCTAATTAGCCGGGCGGGAAAGTATCAATGCAAGCGGCGGCGTGCGGATGAAAGAATAAGCCTCCACGACCTTATTGCCGGCGCCGACGCTGAATTTTGGCGATTATATGGCCTCGGAAGGTATTTATAATAATTTAATCACATTATTATCACAAAAGGTGATGATAATGGGGAATTTGAATATCACGCTTGAGGGATACGCAAATAGCGTTGCAGAATTCATGATCAAGGCGGGATATGCGAAGACTAAAACTGAGGCGTTAAGGCTAGCACTTTTTGAGTTCGACCAGCGTCACCATTTGGTGCCCGATGAAGAACTTGCATATGAATTGGCTGCAAAACGCATACTCGGCGATATCGAGAATGGCTCCCAAAAAATTAGGAAATATAATCCCAAGGCGCTTGATTGAAATGGAGATATTTCAAACTGATGAATTCGGGAATGACATTAAAAGGGCCGATAAACCCGTAAAGGAAGCCCTCAGGAAAAAAATTGACAAGATTTCGGGGAATCCATCATCGGGCAAGCCAATGAAGCACAATGCAAATGTTTTTTCCGAACGGATTGAAGGCTTTAGGCTCATCTATAAAATTGATGGGAAGCGCCTGATCCTGCTATGCTTCAAAAAGAGGGATCAAGTATACGGATACCTCCTAAAGTCCGGTTTTTAATTTGGCCCGCATAGTGAAGATATTAAACGGTAAGTCTAACCTATGATTTCGACTTGATTTTCCGATATATCAATTCAATACTGGCGACTATTAGGATCGATATGCATAGACCTCCTAAAAAATAGCCAAAAAGAGATGTAAGACTACTGCCACTTTCTGAAGCACGATAACCTGCTCCTGAAAAAAACAGAATTATAGCAATTTTTAATAAATTCAGTTCAAGATTTAACTTCGAATAAATATACTCAATAATAATGAATGCAATACTAAGCCATACAAAATAAATAATTATTGAAATAAAGAAAAGAAACATAAAATTCAAAAAATCGAGTTTGGCTCCTAGTGCTGCAAATAGCGACAAAATCGCCGATATTATTCCGATTAGCAGTATTTTTTCTTCACTAAAACCGAATATAACTTTTTTTACCATATTCCAACCCATCGAATTTTAGGTTAAACTACCATTTAAAACCTACCAAAACGCCCTCAAGACGTCCACGACTTCTTAACCTCCGGCCCCTAATGCCCAACGACCGAATTTTCCTGCGCCACCGCTTAATTTTAATGCCAAGCCAGGTCGCTGCAAGGCTGCCCTTTTTTAAGCTGCTAAGCGGAATAATATCGCTTATTGTGCGTGCCGATAACCGCAAAATTGCCGTAAAGGCTGATGGGTAATTGTGCATGCTGCGAGAGTGATCACTATGCAGCAATATGACCAAACTGAAATTGAAAAGCAGATTCTCGAGTTCTGGGAGCAAAAGCGCATCCCCCAAAGGCTTGCTGGCCAAAGGAAAGACGCAAAGCCTTTTTTCCTCCTTGATGGCCCGCCTTATGCGAACGCGCAGCCCCACGTCGGCCACGTGAAAACTACAGTTTGCAAGGACATATGGTCCAGGTACAGGCAGATGCAGGGATACCGGAGTTTTTTCCAGGCGGGTTTCGACTGCCACGGCTTGCCAACGGAAGTCATGGTCGAGAAGGAACTTGGGATAACAAGCAAGGGCGACATAGAAAAAATCGGGATCGACAAGTTCGATGAGTTATGCCTAAGGAAAGTGCTCAATACGGAGAAGGGCTGGATGGAATATTACCGGAGGCTGGGCGCCTGGAGGTATTACTCGGAACCGTATTTCACCTACAAGGACTACTACATTGAAAGTGGCTGGTGGACGATAAAGGAGCTGGATAAGAAGGGGCTTTTGGTCGAGGGCGAGAAGCCGGTTTACTGGTGCCCGCATTGCGAAACCGCACTCTCGGGTTATGAGGTCAGCGACTCTTACAAGGATATGCAAGACCCCTCGGTATACGTAAAATTCAAAATCAAGGGCAAGGAGAACGAATACCTCCTGGTCTGGACCACCACCCCCTGGACGCTTGCCGGGAATGTTGCCATAGTCGTGGCACCGGAGGAAAATTATGCAAGGATCAGAGTGGGTGAGGAGATATTCATTATTGCCGAAAAACGAATTGAATCCGTTCTAAAGGAGAAGGTGCAGGCAAAATACGAGATCATTGGAAGGATGAAGGGCGAGGAGCTCAACGGAATCGAGTATGAGGCCGTGCTGGACGTGCCCCAGCAGAAGGCGCTTGACGAGCGCGCACGGAAGGTGCACCAAAGCATCGTGATAATGTCCTCCAAAAAATACAAGAAGCATAAGCTCGTCCATAAGAAGGAGGAAGAAAACAAGGAGGGTGAAGCGAGCACGGGCATAATTGCCAGGATCCAAAATGCGATTGCGCCAAGGCCGGATTTGGATAAAATCACGGGCACGGAGGAGAGGGAGGAATACGAGGAGTTCGTCACGATGGAGGAGGGAACGGGCCTTGTGCACTGCGCACCGGGACATGGCCAGACCGATTTTTTCCTTGGGAAGTACTACAACCTGCCAACTGTTTCGCCCGTGGATGAGCACGGAAAGTTCACGGAAATTGCCGGCGAGTTTGCAGGGATGTTCGTAAAAACTGCCGACCAGAAGATAACGGATTGGCTTCAAACGAAGGGAAAACTCCTCTTTTCGGAAAGGATCACGCACCGCGCGGCGCTTTGCTGGAGATGCAAGACCCCGCTCATATTCCGGCTAAGCAAGCAATGGTACCTGAAGGCCGGCCCCATTAAGGACGCCATGATATCGGAAAATGAAAAGCACGTACGCTGGCTTCCAGAATACGGAAAGGTAAAGTTCCACAATTGGCTCGTGGATAGGGAGGACTGGGCGATTTCGCAGCAGCGCTATTGGGGGATACCCCTGCCGGTTTGGAGATGCGGCAAATGCGGCAAGTTCGATGTCATAGGAAGCAGGGAGGAACTCAAGCAAAAGAGCCTAACAAAGCTTGCGGATTCGGATTTGTCAGACCTCCATAGGCATACGGTGGATAAGATCGAGCTTGGGTGCTTGGTTTGCGGCGGCTCGATGGTGCGCGTCAGGGACATTTTGAATGTGTGGTTCGATTCGGGGATCGCGCCCTGGGCATCGCTTGGCTACCCATTCAAGAACAAGCAGCTTTTCGAATCCATGTTTCCCGTGGACCTCATTACAGAATCGCAAGACCAGATTCGGGGATGGTTTGATTCGCTGATGTTCACTTCCGTTTCGGCATTCGGGAAGGCGCCATACAAGACGGTTGGGATGATGGGCTGGGTTCTTGACGAGAAGGGCGAAAAGATGAGCAAGAGCGTTGGGAACGTGATTTCCGCAATGGATGGCATCCAGAAGCTTTCTGCCGATGTCATCAGGATGTATTATTGCTATGAGATCGCACCCTGGGAGGTGCAGAAATTTTCCTTCAAGACTGCCGAGGAGGTTAGGCGCGCATTTGCAATCCTGTTCAACTCGTACTCGTTCTACCACACTTACTCGGAGAAAACGGTTGTTTCCGGATTCGACCCCCAAACCCTTAAGGCGGAAGACCGCTGGATTCTTAGCAGCCTCAACATACTTGCGGAAAAGCTAAGGGAGGGTGTGGAAGAGTTCGAGTTCAACATTAGCGGCAGGGCTCTTCTTAAATTCATCGTGGAGGATTTCTCGAGAACGTACATCAAATTGGTGAGGGACCGGGTTTCCTCCGAGGAAAACGTGGCAGACAAGGCGAATTGCCTTGCAGTGATGAGGCACGTAATGCTCGAATATTCGAAAATGCTTGCACCATTCTCGCCATTCATCTCGGAATACATTTACCTTCAGCTAAAGACGCAAAACGATCCCGAATCCGTCCATTTCTGCGATTACCCAAGGCTCGATGACACGCTCGTGGCACTCGATTTGATGGAGAAGTTTGGGACGATCGCGGCGATCTCCGAATCTGTAAATTCCTTAAGGCAGGAGATGAAGATGAAACTTAGGTGGCCTTTGGCCGAGCTGCTTGTTTTTGGCGATGATAAGACGATCGCGGCCGTGGATGGACTTAACGATGTTCTCAAACGGATGGCTAATGCCGATTACGTGAGCTTGGGGGAAAACAACGAGTACGCCTTTAAGGAATTCGAGGGAGGGAGGGTATTCATGCCAAGGACGCTTTCGGAGGATGCGCTGATGAATGCGGCTTTCCGTGAAATCACTAGGGCTGTGCAGGCAGAGAGGAAGAAGAAGGGATTCATCGTGGCCGACCGCATCGCAGTAACCGTCACAAGCAATGACCAGAAACTGCGCGAGATGCTTCTTGCAAGGAAGGATGACATCCTAAGGGAGGTTGGGGCCGCATCGGTGGAAATGAAAATGCTCGAAACGGAATTGAACGGAGGCATATCAATCGAATTGGACTTGAAGGAGCTCAGGGAAGGGTTGAAGGCGAGCATCAAGTTTTCCAAAGCGTGATTCGATTCGCTTTCAAATCCGGTTGTTCTTTGGGGGAAAGACACGCCCAGGATCCTTTCCTGCTTTTTCTCAAATCAACCCGAACATCAAAAGGAACAGCAGCCCCCAAAGGAGTGCAACTCCCATGAGCCAGACGGATTCGCTCCACGCCTGCACCTTCTGCCCGTCCAATGGGTATATTGGAATCAGGTTGAATGCTCCAAGGAAGGCATTGATGTAGGCGCCGGTTCTTGCGAAATCCGCCAGTCCCGAATTGGCATACCCGATGGATAGGAACACTATTGCCAGGATGAAATTCATTGCCGAGCCCGCTAGCGCAATCCTCCCATTCTGATCGTGCGTCAAATGCTTGCCGTAAATCACAACAGCGCCGGGCGCAGCGAAAATGAACCTGCCTTCCGTGAAGATCGCAAGCCCAACGGCTATCAGGAGGCCAACGAACCACGCACGATAAACCGCATACGCGCCGTACATCTGCGCCACGAATTTATGCGCAAGCTCGTGCAATATGAAGCCAAGTCCTAGGGTGCACAAAATCAGCCAGAAATCCGCCCTGAAAACTGAAAATGCAATCGAAATGGTGATAACCGAGATTATGATGTGCAAAATTTCCTCGGTCTCAAAGGTCATTCCCATCAAGTTCGCCTCAGATTTCACTTTCAGTTAGCCTGATAGTTGCAGGCGAAAGCGTCCCGGCATAGGAACCGATTATTCCCTCGCCGCGCTTCCCGTTCCAGAGCTTGACCTTTATTTTCTGGCCGATTTTGCCGTTTTCAGCCGCAACAACCATCACGTTGTCAAGATGGGTGTGCATCTCATTGTTATGCATCACCTGCCTCCTAACCGTTGCAAGCAGCTGGTCATCCTTCCTAACCGCCCTAACGTGCGGGAATACGTAGCCTGCAATGATAGAAACAGCAAGGCTTAGCGCGATCAGCTTCCAGAAGGAGTCGATGAATTTCCCCTCCACTCCGAGAATTGAAAAGCCGTAACTTATGAGTGATAATACGAAAAGGAATCCGAATACCTTACCGGCAACGCGTAAATCCATTGGGTTTCACCCGATCCTCGTTAAGCCCTCGAGGTAGGGCTTTAGCACTTCGGGAATTGCTATGCTTCCGTCCTTTTGCTGGTAGTTTTCCATTACGGCAACCATTGCGCGGCCAACCGCAACGCCCGAGCCGTTAAGCGTGTGGCAATATTTGAACGTGTTGTCCTTTGAACGGTACTTGATGTTTGCGCGCCTTGCCTGGAAAGCCTCGCAGTTGCTAACAGAGCTGATCTCTCTATACCTTGCCTGCGAAGGCAGCCAAACCTCGATATCATATGTTTTAGCGGAGCCAAAGCCAAGGTCTCCGGAACACAATTCGATCACGCGGTAAGGAAGGCTAAGTTTTGCCAGGACCTCCTCCGCATCGGAGAGCATTTTTTGGTGTTCATTGGTGGAGTTCTCTTCGTCAGTGATTTTCACGAGTTCAACCTTGTCGAATTGGTGCTGCCTAATGATGCCGCGCGTATCCTTGCCGTGCGAACCCGCCTCCCTTCTAAAGCAGGGGGTGTATGCGCAATAATTGAGCGGTAGCTGCTTGTATTCGAGAATCTCGTTCGAGTGGAGGTTTGTCAGGGGCACTTCGGCTGTTGGAATGGCATACAGGTTATCCCTCTCGATCTTGAAGAGGTCCTCCTCAAATTTAGGCAATTGGCCAGTTCCCAGGAGGATTTCGGGCCTAACCAGGAGCGGCGGGGAAATCTCCGCGTACCCTTTCCGTATGTGGGCATCAAGCATGAAGTTGATAAGAGCCCTAGCAAGCATCGCACCCTCGTTTTTTATCACAGTGAACCGTTCGCCGGAAAGCTTCGCTCCCCTCTCAAAATCAAGCAGCCCCAATTCCTCGCCTAGCTGGTGGTGATCCCTTGGAGTAAAATCGAAATTGGGCCGCGACCCCGCTTCCCTTAGCACCTTGTTTTGGGTTTCATCCCGGCCTATTGGAACGCTTTCGCTTGGTATGTTTGGGATCATCAATTCGTAAAGCCTCCTTTCCGCCTCGATTTCCCGCAGTTCCTCCTCGATGCGCTTTATCCGGCCGGGTATTTCCTTCGCCTCGCTCATTTTTGCGGCTGCATCCTTTTTTGCCTTCAGGAGTACATTGATTTCCTTCGAGATGGCATTCCTTTGCTTCCTTAGCTCTTCCGAAAGCTGGAGTTTCTTCCTCCATTCAACGTCCTTTGCGATCAGTTCCTCCAAAGGCGCTTCCATCCCCCTGTTCTTGAGCGCTTCCCTTACTTTATCCGGCGTTTCCCGGATGAGCTTGATGTCTAGCATTTCAATCCCTGTAATGATATTTTGGAAAGCTTATTAATGGTTCTTCCCTAGTTTGGGATATGCATCATTTTCCAAGGCAGGAAGAGGAAAGAAAACCTAGGCCAGCAGACGATCTTGACCGGAAAATAATTGATGAGCTGCTGCAAAATGCCAGGGATTCGGGAAGGAACATTGCCAAAAGGCTGGGGGTATCAACCTCGACTTTCCTCCAGCGGCTATCCAGGCTTGAGAAGGAAGGGATCATCAAGGGCTATTCGCCAAACCTCGACTTTTCAAAGCTCGGTTACGATTTCATGGGCATCATAGAGGTCGTGATAAGGAAAGGCTCCCTTATCGACGTCCAAAGGAAAATTGCCGGAATGCCGGGCGTAAGCGCCGTTTACGACCTGACCGGAGGAAGCGATGCGATGGTGCTCGTGAAATGCCGCTCGCGTGTAGAGCTGAGCAAGCTCGTGAAGGCGATCCTTGCGATTCCGGAGGTCGAGCGAACCAACACGCACGTCATACTCAATGTGATCAAGGAGGATTACAGGCAGTTCGTATAGGGCCAAGGAGTGAATGTGTTTGGGCCCAAGCTCAGGTCTTTGAGTGCGGATCCCTAAGATACAGGCTTATCGACAGGTAGTTTGGAAAATCGTGCGACCAATTATAATTCAGATCGGTGGTGCAACCTGCAAGCTTCCGGTTTGCAAGAGAAAGAACCTTCAACTTCCTGTTAAGGGGCTTGATGCATTCCTCCGCAATCCGCAGCGCCTCCTGCCTCGAGCCATCAACACCCTTTCCGGCTATTCCGGCCTTGGGATAGGTTATATGGAAGTCCATCATCATCTCGTTTGGCTTCCATTCGGAATCTGGAGCGGATGTGCCTTGAACGTCGCATCCTAAATCCCTCAATTTTTTCGCGATCGCTTCCCACTCGCCCGTATTTTCGCCCATAACGGTTCCTCAATATTGCCTTGCAAAATATACCCGGATGCCCTCCTTCCCGCAAACTAGGCATTTCCCCCTCTCTGGCTTCTCGTCCAACCTGATTCCGCGGACTTTGCCCCCACCAGTAATTTCCTTCAACTCCTCCGCGCACTTCTTCCCATCCATTTCCGTGCTGCATATGAACAGCCTCGCGATGCCCTTCTGATCCAATATGCTCTTGGCGTCGTTTTTCGTCTCCGCAACCTTTATTGCAGAATGAAGCTCGCGCCTTGAACTATCCCTAAGCGCTTGAAGCATTGCAGCCGAGTGCACCCGTATTGCAGGCAGCAATTCATCCTCCCGGATTTTGAGCTTTTCCCTCGTATCCCGCCTCACAAGCGTGGCAGAGCCCTCGGAAACCTCCCTTTCGCCAAGCTCGATCCTAATTGGCACTCCGCGCATTTCCCACCAGTTGAACTTGAAGCCCGGCGTTTTGTCCGTAAGGTCGACATCAACCCGCAACCCATCTGCTTTAAGCGCCTGCTTCAGTTCGATCGCCTTCGCCCTCACCTTCTCCGCGTTCTCACCCCGCAGTATCGGGATGATGATCACTTGCAATGGCGCGATCCCAAACGGGAATATGAGCCCCTTCTGGTCGCCGTGGATGGAAATTACAGCTCCTAGGATGCGCCAGATGCCAGGCCCAAAGCAGGTCGAGTTTGGGTATTTGGAGCTGCCCTGAGGGTCGGCATATTTTACCTCAAATGCCTTGGTGAAATTATCCCCCAGGTAATGCGTGCTCCCGAACTGGAATGCCTTTCCGTCTGGCATGAGGCAATCGTATGCGAATGTCTTTTCTGCACCTGCAAACTTGTCCCATTGCGGCCTTTCGAACGCAAGGAATTCGATCCCCAGATTCTCGGTGCAAACCGCCCTTTGGATCTCAAAATCCTTCCTAGTCTGCTTCAAAGCCTCTTCGGCAGAAGTAAATAGGTCGTGCGTTTCTATCCACAGGAATTCCGAGCCCCTAAGGAAGGGGTTGGTTTCCTTCTCCGCTCGGAAAACCGAGCAGCTCTGGTAGAGTTTCATTGGAAGCTGGCTGAAGCTTTCTACCCACAGGCCATACATCTGGTAGAAAGCGGTTTCGCTGGTTGGGCGCAATGCGAGTTTCCTATCGAGCTTTTCGCGGCCCTTTTCCGTTACCCAGAAAACCTCGGGTGCAAAACCCTCTACGTGCTCCTTTTCCTTGAGGAAATTCTCCTCGGGAATAAGCGTTGGGAATATTACCGGCAAATGGCCATCCTCCTCGAGCTCATTTTCAAACAGGCGGTAAATATGGCGAAATGCGATCGTGCTCCAAGGCCTGTGCACCAGGAAACCCTTGATGTTGTAGCGTATGTCGGCAAGCTCGGAGGCATAAATCACGGTATTATACCATTCGGAGAAGTTTGCCTTCTTGTCGATGTTGAATTCCCTTTGCTTCATCTCAACCATAAATATCCCAAACATTAGGCAGGGGGGCTTTTTTTAGCCTTTGGAATGCCTTTGCGCTTCGAGAGAGCTTTGCCCCCCCCTCTCGTGTCACGCAGACTTTTCGTCTGCTGGACCGCGATGCAAGCAACAAGGTCGCATCTGCCCCCGCTGCATCAGCCAAACATTATGACCTTGATTCCGTGCGCCAGCATCTCAATGACACCTCCAGGGGGCGCTGCCCCCTACTCGTGTCGCCTCTACCCCCGCTGCATCAGCCAAACATTATGACCTTGATTCCGTGCGCCAGCATCTCAATTCCAAGGCCGATCAGGAACAAGCCAAGCAGCCTGCTAACGAACCTCACGTACTCGAGATTGACGTTGGGGATGAGGAATGAAACGAAAATGAAGAACCCTCCGACAATAAGGAATGCCACGATGAGGTTTGCGAATACCACAACAGTGCCCACTTCCGCAGCCTTCAGTATGAGGAAGGACATCGTCGCAGGGCCCGTAAGCAGGGGGGTAGCAATCAGCGAAACAAGCGCATCCGGATGGTCGCCGGAATAATCCCTCCTCTCCCTTGCCATGCTAAGGCCAAGGAGCAGGATCACAAGCCCTCCTGCTGCCCGGAAGGAATCGATGTTGATGCCGTAAATCGAGAACAGGGAAGGCCCAACAAGCACAAAAACGCACGCAACCGCAAAGCCAAGCAACGTGGATTTGAACGCAATCGCCTTGACGTTCATCTTCTGGTGGTATGCGAGGAAAAGCACCGGGATGGAGGAGAGGGGGTTTAGCAGAAATGCAATCTTGATTATCATCGCTGGGTCTAGCATTGAAATCACCAAAACAGCAGAAGTGGGTTCCAACCTGCGGATGTGTAAATACGCATAATTAATTTATAAACCATATTGAAGGCGGATATCATTCCGATTGTGGCAAGCGGGGGGGGGAAAGCCTATCCGGCTTGGGATTTTTTGGCACATTTGCCCCAAGAATATGGAATTAAAAGCCTGCTCTTCGAAAGCTTTACGAAAATATGGTGATTTAATGAAAGGCAAAGTCAAGATGTTCAATACCGGCCGCGGTTTTGGATTCATCACTGGAGACGACGGGAAGGACGTGTATGTGCACACAACCGCAATTGAAGGCGGCGGGCCGCTCTCGATCGGGGACGTCGTGGAATACGAGGTCGAATCCGGCGAACGCGGGCTGCGTGCAAAGAACGTAAAGAAAGTCTGAAAACCTAAGCAAACTAGTTTTGGGAGAACTCCGCTTCTGCCAATAATGCCCTAGCTGTGCTTTGGGGTATGGCCCTGCGTGAGGAAGGGGCAATCACTAATGTAATTAAATGCAGGGGAAGGGATTTGAACCCTCGCAGCCCTAAGGCACAGGGTTTCCAAAAACCCTTTCTTTTTCCCGAAGCTTTTTCTTTCGGGAAAGAAAAAGGCTCTCCTAAGCCCTGCGCATTTGACCAAGGTGCAGCAAGCCCTCCTCTCGCAATATGCTGAATCGAAGAAAGGCTGTCTCTGCCACCCCTGCAAGATAGCAGAATTAAGGTCGTTTTTGGTTTAAATTAGGTTTGTTCCGCCATTTTTATGCAATTTTGCTCTGCATTTAGCAATATTTCCGAAATCGACACGACATAGCCTCCTTTGAAATCGGAACAGGCAGCAAAGTACATCGGCGCATCATTTTCATACACGAAAACATCCGTGAATACCCCGCGATCGGAATAAAATAACCTTACATTGTCGGCAGGAACCCCTATCCTTTTTGCATTCTGGGCCGAATCGATTTTTGCCCCATAAGGCGCGATAAAAATAGAGCCGCTTTTTGAACCGGGTCTGTTCACGATTCTTTTAAGAGCGCCTGAAATGTCGATCTCGCCGGATCTTGCGATTCCAAGGCATTTGGAGGACGAGCCCGCATCCAAAATTCCTATTTTCAGGATCGGGGGAAATAGCAAACCGCCATACAATGCCGGCGTTTCCACCCCAGTGCAACTGCAGCGATAAACGTACTCACCCCCGAAAAAGCCGGGAGTTCTTGAACATTCCGGAAGGCCATTTAAAAAGAAGGTCAGGGCAGTAAGGAAAAGGAAAAAGCCAAAAAAAGAGAGGAAGTAATAAATAATGCCTTTTTTGGCCTTATTTTCGGAGTGTGCATTTCTGAGAAGGCATACGCCAAGCAGCGGCAACAGCAGCCAATCTACAAAAGCCAAGGGCATCAATAAGGGTCCAATGAACAAGATGTAAAAAACGGAAAAAAATGTAAAAATAGACCCATTCCTCAAATAAGGATTCATATTAATTTCCTCCTTAAAGTTTCGGGAACATCGCCTTCCGGTCCTGCGAGGAATCCACCTTCTCCTTCTCGTAGCTCTGCTTGGAGCCTCCGGAGCCCATCACGACCCGTATGTCTGCCTCCTTTGGCGCCGAGCCGCCGCCCTTGCCCGAGCTCCTCTTCTTTATCACGTATATCAAGATGCCAATTACGAACGCGACGATAACCACGAGAGCGGCAATTATCCATATGTCGCCGAAATCATTCTGTTTTGCCTGCAGCCCGTTCGCCCTAAGGGCGATCTTATCCGCCTTCTCCGAGATCGTGTTCAGTTCCGGCGCAGTCACGGTGGTTCCATTGGCAAGCTTCTTGTTTATCTCGCCAACATCCTTCACAAGGTCAACATACTCGTTATTGAGGGGGATGATGCGCGTATCCTTGTCGCCGTATTTCTTGATCGACTCGTCGATTGCGAGCTTTGCATTGTCGATGCTGTGAAGCGTGCGGTTGTACGCATATAGCAAGCCATTCGGGTCGGTTACAAGCGCTTCGAGCTCCCCATATTTCGTGTTGAGCGCATTGAAATCGTTTGACGCCTCCGTGAACGACTCGTCCTTCGTCAGCTTTTCGTTCAAGTCCTCGATCTCCTTCTTCTTCGCGTCCAGCGGCGCGAATTTGACGTCTATCTTGAGCGTGAGGTCAACCGCCTTCTGCACGACGTCGCGGCCGTTCTTCTGCAGCTCCTTGATCTTGATCACGTCCCTGCGCTTGTTGTACTCGGCGACCACTTCCTTCGCCTCGGAATTGACGTCGGTGATCTTGTTGCGCATCGCTGCCGATGAAAGGGCGACCACATCATCAAGGTAGGCATAATTGAATAGGCAGACAGGGTCCTTATCCATCGTGTTCCCAAGGAAATACCTATAACCCACTCCCGGGTCGTCGAACACAATTGTCTCGTTCTTCGCATTCTTCGCCGCGGTTTCAATGGCTTCGAGCGCAGAAGAGATCTCATCCCTTGAAGATGCTGTCCTTAGCGCCTGAACCTTCAGCTTGTAATCATCCCAGGCGGCCTTCCAGACCTTCCGTTTCGCAAATGCCTCGTCGCATATCCTGCCTGTTGAGGCATCAACGCACCTGTACTGCGCCCAGAAGAAATTGTCTTCCACGAAATCGTAGAATTGGGCGTGGCACCTTTCAAAAAGGACGTCCGATTCATTGAACTTATTAAGCAGCTCATCCTTGCTCGCTTCGGTGAACCCCGTTGCGCCGCTGATCTTGTAATACTGCTTTAGCACGTCCGCAAGGACCGCCTCGTCGAGAACAACTTCTATCTTTTCGTTGAAAACCAGGGAATTCTTGTCATCTATCTGCACGATATAGTAAACATTCTGCCCCGATTCGTTCATTATGAAATACGTGGCGCTCTCTCCCCTCATTATGTATTTTTTCGCCTCCTCGTCGATGTTTTTCGCGGCCAGCATTCCTGAGAATAGGATCAGTGCAAAAAAACCAAGAGCCATTAGTTTGCGCAGGGATACCATAGCAATCGACCTCTGCTCAATTAAGCAAAAGGGGTTTATAAACATAATCACGGGTAAACCGCCCGTGCAAAGGAATGCATAGCCCCACTAAAAACCGCAGTCCAAGGGATAATCAATTCCCAAGCAGCGGATTTGCAACCCGACCCATGAATAGTATGTTTCCCGATGCCTTTTCCTGGATGATGAAAATGAACGGGTGATCCGCCTTGAAGGTAGGGGGTTGTTTTATGGGCATCGCTGCACCCACAACGCCAATTACGGTCACGGCCGCCGCCTCGGTGCCCTCTTCATTCACATCAACGTATGCTTTTTGCAGGGCAAAACTTACGTATAACAGGCGGCTGCCATCAATCCCCGAAAGGTCGGAAGGCCCATATTCGAATACGTCTATTACTCCCAATTTCTGCATCAGGGGAACCAGGTCGTATTCCGTTTCCATTTTGAATTTTGGCAGGTAGGCTAAAACCGTTTGCGCCTCCAGACGGCTCTCCCACTCTTTCAGGTTCGCCGCGCTTATTTTTCCCTCCAATCCGTCCAGGCTATCCGCCTTTGGAAGCAGCACAAGCATTGACAGGTCACCGCCCTTGTATGGAATTTCGAGCATCTGCAAATCATCGTTCTCCATATAGGCGAAATTCGCATCCTCCTCGGCGCTATACATCATCGGAACCCGTACTTTCTGCGTTGGGGAAACACGGAATTCGGCATCCCGCGTGTCATCCTCATCAAATTCAAGCAGCCAGTTCCCCTTGAAATAAATCGCATTTGCAAGCACCAGCGCCAGGCTGTCGTCAATTCCGGCAGCTTCAATGACCTTGGGTATTTTCCCGTTGGTATGTTCTGAACACCAATTGTTGATCGCATCTGCGGCCTCCTGCTTCTTCCTGATAAAATCCAAGTTTGTCGCATCGCCCCCGTAATAATCCTTGATGACCGCCTTATAGCTCTCAAAAACCGGATAATCCTGCTGAATCCAAATAGAATTTGCAACGCTTAGCTTGTAGGCATCCTTCTTGGCATTCAGCCGGTTGTTCAAATTCAAAAAGCCCTCGCGCCTCTTTTGCATATCCTCCTCGAAACCAAACACACTGGCAAGCTCGGTTGCCGTATTCCCATTCGCGCCTTCGTATAGCATCCCAAACGCCTCACCCATGCTGAAAGGGGAGAAGAAGATGTTCCCCGGCTCGTCCTTCACCTGTGAAAAAAAATCGAACGCGAATTCGTTGTTGGCTTGCGCCATTTGGATTTCAATTGGGGCGGCTACTGTTATTTCAGTAGATGTTGGCTGCGGGGTTGCCGTGGGCTCTGCAATAGGAGTTGCCAATCCCATGCACCTCCAGTTGATTTCCGCTGTTTTACTCTCTAAATCAACAACGCAGGCAGGTGAGCAGCCTTCTTGTTTGATATCCGTTTCAATCCACCAAGTGCCTGTTCCGGAATTGCATATGAATTTGGGAATGAGCTTGCCCTTCTGGCCGCATTCGCTTGCCTGCGCAATGTTCAGCGCTTCATTCTCATCCATCGTAAGGGCGGTGCCATCCTTTGTGCAAACACCAGGTGGCTGATTTGGCTGCGTGCATCCGAACAAAAGCAATGAAAGACCCAAAATCAATGCGATGATCGCCAACTTCATACCGATTTCACCTGCAATGGTTAAAACCGGCCTTTAATAATACCCTTGCCAAATTGTTCAGCCAGCGCTTAAGCAAGCTCATTTGAAACCTTTAAAAAAGAGGGTTCGCATAATTGTAGTCCATTCCCTAGATTAGAATCAAGTAGGGAAGAAGTGAGTTTTTCATCCCGCAGTAGCTGCATGCCTTGCCCCTTTCTTTAATAAGAAAGGTGCGGTGGCTCCGCGCCAAAGAAATTTGGCATCGGTTATAAAGGCGGGATGTGGATAATATTTTTATCCCGCAGTAGCTCAATCTGGCTGAGCGTCTGTGAGCCTCTTTTTCTTTCCAAAAGAAAAAGACCCTCGGGAGAATAAAGAAAGGGTCTTGATCTGCGAATTAGGAAAAGGAGGTTATGACGAAACTGTAGTTCGGCCGACTTCATGAAGTCGAATCGCTTACCAGATATCAGAAGGCTGCCAGTTCAAATGCCCGCGACGGGAACACCTTTTCGGTTTCCCTTTGACAAGGCCGGTCGTTCCCCTTTCCAAAGAGGAGCTTTCGGTCCGCCGTATATTTATTATTCGGTTTGGGCGGTTAATCTGGCCTGCGGGATTGTCTGCGACGGGGGAACCCTGGTTCCCCCTTGACCAGACTGGTCGTTCCCCTTCCTTAGAAGTGGAATTGCATAGTTGCCTTGGTAGTGTAGTGGTCCAGCATAGGGGCTTGTCGTTAAGCCCCTTTTTCTTTCCCGAAAGAAAAAGGCCCTTGGGTTCAAAAAGAAAGGGCTTTTTTTCGCGAATCAGAAAAAGGGGTTTTGCAAACAGCCCTTGACCCGGGTTCGAATCCCGGCCAAGGCGTTTATTTCCTAACTAATTTAAACTTGGCTAACATTCTTTTTTTATGCAAAAGAAAATCATCGTAAACGACCTGATGCAGAAAAAATACGGCTATTACCGAGTTGAACCAATGGGAAGGAATTTCGATCCGGAATTCAAGCCAGAACTGACGCCAAAACAGATGCTTGAAATGGGTGTTTTTGGCGGAAAATACATGACTGATTGCAAAAAGGAGTTCCCAAAAGATTGGTTTACAAATGCTAAATTGTGCCACGAAAAGCACGACCCTATGCTGAATTATTTCAAGGTTAACGCATCAAAGCCGCTTTCCTATTGGCAAAATCGCGGCTGGATTTACCCTGAAGATCCAAGAGGATGGTTTCAGTGGTATTGCAGGTATTATTTAGGGAGAAGAAGCGCGGATGATATACGGCAAATTAAACGTTGGAAAACGATGCGCCGGCATATAGCTCAAATTCAAAAGAATTGCCCTAAGGGGGCAATTGATTGCAGGCCAAGGCAGCGACAGGCGCTTTTACATTGGGCGTATGATAGCAGGAAAATCTGAATCAGCTGCCTTAATTTCTTTGTTTATCAGTCAAATATTTATTTAAAGCAAGTCGGATTACAAAAAATCCAAATAAAGCTAAACATACAACCACAGTAGCAATAATGCTCGGGTATTTCCCATTAAAACCACTGGTAGAGAGGTGTTTTAGCAATATCCCTAAATATGCCCAAATTAGAACTAATCCGTACGCGATATTCTTATCTTTACTGATGCGAAGGATTCCAATCAACGCCCCAACAAGCAAAATAATGCTCGTCCAGATAAAATCGGAAATGCCAAATCCATCCCAGCGGATACTTACCAAGAATACCGAGATGTTGGCAATCGCGGCAACGGTAATCCATCCGAAATACACGGCGAAAGGGGTTGAGATGAATAGTTTTTCATCCGAATTCAGTTCATTAATGTGCAGAGCATCGGAAATCTTGATTAGGAGAATCAGTAGCGCGGCCATAATGAGGACCGAGGGCCCAATGAAATCGTAATGCCAGGCAAATATCCACGAGATGTTGGCTATTGAGGTGGCAATGAAAAGGATATTCACTTTGTTCAAAAGCGCTCCGTTTTGCTGGCCGGCCTTCCTTCCAAACGCGAAAAATTGGTAGAATAAAAAGCCCGCAAGCAGAAGGTAAATTACGCCCCAGATGGAAAAGGTCAATCCGGCAGGTGCGAATAGATTGGGATAGGCGTCGGAAATTGCGCCCGTAGAACGGTTATTTATCGGCAAGGTGGTGGCTAAAAAATTCACATACACCATGGCAATGAAGGCGACAAGTGCAACGATTTTTATCGGCATATTTTTCATTTCTTTCACCCATCCAACCAAATTAAAGGAATTTTAAGAAAACAGGAAATTGGGGCTTGGAATCAATTATAGAACACTTACGATAGCAGGTATTAAAACCTCGCATTAAGATGGAAATTGGGGCATTCCCAGGCATGGACGGATGCCTTTAGGCATAAACGTAAATGGGCATTATTCGATTCTTATCGATATTTAAAATATTGGTGTAAGCTTATTATTTACGCTATTTTCAAATTCAGATGATTAAACGAAGGGTTTTTAGCCTATGGAAAGCATAAGTGAGTTAGATAAAGCATGGATTTGGAGGGGGAGGGAAGCGGGCAAAAGGTTAAGTTAAGCAAGAGGAAAATTGGGGGTTTTTTGATCGCCCTAATTGCAATAATTGGCCTCTCGATGCTCATGGGCATGAATTTTAGGCAGCTACTTAGCGTATCAATCGTTTCCTCGTTTATCCTGGGCACGGTGTTTTTCTGGCAATTTCGGCTTTCCTTCGCCTTCCTCGGAATGGCGCTCCTTCTCGCAACCGGCACGATTGACATCCAGCGGTTTGTCGAGTCCTCCTCAATAGACGTTATTTTATTCCTGATGGGAATGATGGTCTTCATCGGCTATTTGGAAAAATACCACATATTCGATTACCTGATTACCAAGCTGATCGCAAATTTCACGAAATCGGGAAGGGCGCTTTTCATAACATTCATGGTAATCTCGGCGGTGAGCGCAGCACTCATAGACGAAGTGACTTCAATCCTGTTCATGGTGGGGATTGCAATCTCCGTGACGCAGAAGATGAAAATTGATCCGGTCCCCCTGATTATGGCCAGCATTTTCGCAACCAACATCGGCTCATCCGCAACAGTAATTGGAAATCCCGTAGGGGTGATGCTGGCGCTCAGGACGGATCTTACATTCAACGACTTCCTTATGAATGCGACCCCGGTTGCGGCATTAGCCTTAATTGCGCTGATAGCATTCCTGCTTTTTGAAAAATCCAAATACATCAAGAAAATGGATGAGAAAGTTAGGGAGCTTAGGAGAGGCGAAATAGCAAATTACAAGGTTCCCGAAAAGTTTTCAATCCGGATCGCGTTTTTCCTAATCATATTGCTGGGCCTCGTATTCCACGTCTATTTGGAGAACATGCTCGGGCTTGGAAAAAACGTTTTGCTCCTAGGGGTTGCGCTGTTTGCTGCCGGGCTTGTGATTTTCTTCGAACGGAACGGTGCAAGGGAATTTTTCGAATCGAGGGTTGATTTTTGGACCCTTTCATTCTTCCTCATACTGTTCGCCTCTGCGGACAATTTGAAGAACCTCGGGGTGACCGACATTTTGGCAAAAAATATGGCGGGCCTTTTGGGAAATGACCCATACATATTCCTAGGGGGCTTTATGCTCATAACGGGCGTCCTTTCCGCTGCACTGGATAACGTCGTGGCCGTTGCAACATTCATTCCGGTCGCGCAAAGCCTTCAGACGGTTGCGCCCGTGGCGCTACAAGGCAACCTGCTTAATTGGACCCTCCTTTTTGCAGCTACCTTCTTTGGGAACCTTACAATAATCGGAAGCACCGCCAATATTGTCGCTGCAAGCCTCATGGAAAAGCGCGGGATAAGGATCCCCTCGTTTGCCGAATGGTTCAGGCTGGGGGCCAAGGTGGTTTTTGTAACGGTCTTGGTGGCGCTGTTGGCACTGTTTTCGAGAATTTATTTCGGGTTTTAACGAGAATTGCTCGAGTATGAGAACCACGGTACTTGCGTGTTTAGGCTTATTTTCATCAAAATTTTTAGGATAAAATACAATACGCATGTAAAAAATAATGAATTGCCTAGAGGATCGTCATGCTTGATTTATTGCCATTGGCGTTCACTTTCCTGGGTTTGGTCCTATTTGAGGTAATCCTGGGAATCGATAATGCAATCATCAATGCCCACGTGCTAAGGACGATGTCTGAAAGGGCAAAACGCTGGTTTTTAGTTTGGGGAATTTTCATTGCCGTCTTCTTGGTAAGGGGCCTTCTTCCGTGGTTCATCGTATTCCTTTCCAATCCCGCACTTGGGCCAATTGGCGCATTGACAGCGTCATTTAGCGGCGATCAATCAGTCATCAACCAGCTGGAGGCTGCAAAACCGGTATTGCTAATTGTTGCCGGCGTTTTCATGATCCTTTTATTCCTGAATTGGCTTTTCCTTGAACCCAAGCACTTCGGCCTTATCGGGGAGAAATTGGTCTTTAAAAATGGCGTTTGGTTCTACACATTCTCATCCCTTTTCCTGGCTCTCGTCATATGGTTTGCGATAAACAAGAATCCGCTAATGGCATTTGGAGCGGCAATAGGCTCAACCCTGTTCTTCCTTTCACATGGCTTCAAAAAGAACGCCGAGGAAAGGGAAAAGGAACTCCTGCACGGAAAGGGGATGTCGGATTGGAGCAAAATTTTTTATTTGGAGGTAATTGATGCTGCGTTCTCAATAGATGCCGTCCTTGGCGCGTTTGCATTCACCTTTAACATTCCCCTGATATTAGTAGGGAGCGGCATCGGCGCGATCGCGGTTAGGCAGCTGACAATTGGAAATATTGAACGAGTTCAGCGATTGAAATATTTGAAGAACGGCGCGATGTATTCGGTTTTTGTTCTGGGCACCATCATGATACTTAACAGCTTTGGTGCTCATGTCCCAGAGTGGGCATCCGGAATTGCGACAATAGGGATTATTGCCTACTTCTATTTTAAGTCGGTCAAGGCGGTTGGCTTTGAGCCAAAAGCCGCAGAATAAGCAGGGATAAGAAAAGGCCGATGGCCAATGGAACAAAATAGCCAATGCTCAAATTGACCCCGGACCAGTATGCTATGGTCAGAAGGAGGGAAAAGGAGATTTTAGGATCCAGCTTTAATGCTTTGTTTTCAAGAAGCTGCTTTAGCAAAATGGCGCCAAAAAGGCCGCTAATGATCCAACCGAAAAAATTGCTTATTGGAACGGAATAGTAAGGCCCGCCTGATGAGAAGGCCCAAAGCCCAAGAAAAACCGCTGCGGGGTCGATTGCAAGGTCGGCTATAAGCAGTATTAACGAGGTGATGAGCGAATGCATCATCCAGTTTCCCTTGGAAAAAAGCCCCAATGCCAGCGAGAAAGCCCCCAGAAGGAGAACTGGCCAGGAAAAAATGATGAGGATTGGCGTCAATCCGAATAATTTTGGCCCTAATTTGCCGCTGTAGGAGAATGCGCCATAAGGAAATCCGGATGCAAGAGCAAATGTTTCAAGTGCAATGGCAAAAATTGATAGGAAAAAAAGCAATTTAATTGAAGTCCACATTCCAAGGGAGCGGCGAAGATAATAAATTGCCGGAAATGCCGTCACGGATAACATCAGCAGGGAACCGAGGGCATAGGCAGATTCGGGAATTCCTTTTGTAAAAAAATTCGAAGTAGCACCGAGAGTAAATGAGATAATTGCTATTATTTTAAGCAATTCGGACTTAGCCACGGCAGATCACTTCAAAGGAGATGCATTGAAAATATCAGGAATAACAAAAATCCGGCAATCGCATTAATGTAGGGGAATTTCCAGTATGTTTTGGAGATATCGGCCTTCCGGTTGAATAAATGGTAAAGGGGAATGATCGGGTAAATAATTGAAAAAATGAAGTTGAAGGAATAGCCAATTGAGCCAATTGAAGTGATTAACCAAAGGAACGAGCATAACAGAAGGGAGCTGTTTTTCCCGAGGAATGTCGCAGTTGTTTGGATGCGGGCATTTTTATCCGAGGATATGTCGGGAATGGCGGAAAATAGGTGCATTGCGCCGGTCCAGCAAAATGCCAGCAGAATGGGAAGCATCAAAACCGTGTTGCCGGAAAATTGTGCGAATGCGAAAAATCCGGGCATTGCATAAAGGATGTTGGATAAGAAATCGAGGAAAGGCCTCGACTTGAATCGAAGAGGCGGAGCCGAATAGAAAATCGATAGGAATAGGAAGATTGCAAGGTAAGATAGGGATTGCGGGTTTGAGAAGAACAAGAGGGGGATTGCAAACACGAGGGATAGGATGCAGTAAAGCAGATAGGTTTTTTGCTCATCCGCCTTGATCCGCCGCTCCTTTTCGCCTTTTTTTGGGTTTCTAATGTCGGTTTCTATGTCAAAGGCGTCATTTACCGCATAAACCAAGAAATTTGCGGGAATCAGGAAATAAAGGAAAGAGTAGATGAATGGAAATGCCAAATAGTCATTTATTGAATTGGCAGCAAGTGTAAACCCCACAAGGTAGGGGCCTGCAACGTAAAGCCAGAATCTGGGCCTGGAAATTTTAAGCAGCTCACCAGCTGAAAGGAATTTCAATTCCTGCACCTGTCAAAAAAGCATAGCGGCGGGAGGGACACGACGTTCCAGATGAATTGCAACAGCACCCGCCATTTCGATGGCTTGATTTTTTGGGTAACTACAATTGAGGGATTCTTTAGGATCTCCAATGCCGCCCAATCGTACATGTCTGCAGCGGTCTTTACGGGCAAACGGTAGCGGAGCGGTATGTAGCGGTACCCGGCCCGGGCTTCTTTTTGTATTTCAAAGTACCGCTTGATTTCGAATTGGTAGAGCCTTTTGAACTGCTCGACTTCCTTCTTGCTTTTGGGCCAGGCGTCCTTGAGTCCGAACTTTGCCAGATCCTCCTGGGGAATGTAAGTCCGCCCAAGGCAGATGTCCTCTCCGGAGTCACGGATTATGTTGATGAATTGCATCGCCCGTCCCTGGAGCCGCGCAGCTTCAAAGGCCCGCTCATCCAGATCGAGGATTTTCGCCATCATAAGCCCGATAACCTCTGCGGAACCGTACATATACTCCTTGACATCCTCAAAGGTTTTGTATTTTTTCAAGGTTAGGTCCCATTCCATGACTTTTAGGAAATCGAAAATCCATTCGTGCTTGATTTTCCGCCGCTCGACCATCGAGGCGAATAAGTCGATGATGGCGTCATCGGTCTTCTTCCCGTTCAATGCATCCTTCGACCTTTTCACGAACGCAAAAAATGCCGCCTTATCCTGCGGGACCTTATCAACGTAATCGTCGGCGGTCCGGACGTATGCATAAAGAGTAAACACGTCCTTCCTTGCCGATTTAGGGAAAAACAAGCTGGAGTAGTAGAACGTTACCGAGCCTTTCCTGAAAATCTCATGGAAAAGCTTTTGGTGCTTCGTTTCCTCGGATTCCCGTTCATTTTTTGATTTCATTGCTTATCCTTCCCGCAGCCAATTCGGCAGCTATCAATACCATCGGCATTCCGATCCCCGGGTGAGTATATTGCCCGGCATAATATAGGTTGGAGACCTTTTTACTCCTGCTTTTTGGCCTAAATGAGGCGGTTTGCATCAATGTGTGCGCCAGGCCAAGGGCAGTTCCCTTGTAGGCATGGTAGAGCGATTTGAATTCCGAATGCGCATGGATTTTCATGAATTTGATGCGGTTGGCAAATTTTTCACCAATTGTCCTTTCCAGGTGGGCAAGGATTTTTTTGGCGTATTGCGCGCGGATTTTAGCTTCATCTAAAAGTCCCGAGGCAACCGGAACCAGGATAAATAGGTTTTCATCGGTCTTTGGCGCAACCGAAGGGTCGGTTTTTGAGGGGCAGGAAACATAATAAGAGGGATTTTCCGGCCAGCACGGTTTGTCGAAGATCTCCTCAAAATGCACCTTCCAGTCATTTGCCAAAATCAGGTTGTGGTGTGCTAGCGACTTGACCTTCCCCTTTACACCAATGTACATTATTAACGCCGAAGGGGCGATAGTCGCTTTTTTCCAATATCCTTTGGGATATGCTTGGTATTTTTCCTCCAATAGGCGGGTCTCGGTCCAGGCATAATCCGCATTTGAAATGACGACATCCGCGGGAAGGAATTTTCCGTTGAAATGAACGCCCGTTGCCCTGCCGTTTTCCACCTCTATTCTGGTGACTTCGGCATTGGGGACCAGTTTTACGCCGTTT
The DNA here is from genome assembly GCA_041305345.1 of Microcaldota archaeon. Classification (GTDB taxonomy): domain Archaea; phylum Micrarchaeota; class Micrarchaeia; order Norongarragalinales; family SBBD01; genus JACRGC01. Next base: position 124,388 of record JBFYLP010000002.1, read on the forward strand.
TGCCTGCATAATTTTTCCAGCGATTGGACAATCTTGTTGATTCCGCCCATAGGGTAGTAAACGCCCATATTGAAATCTATGTGCGACATCATGGAGTATAAGGCGGGTGTTTTTTTGGGAGAGCCTCCAAGGAAAACAATCGTATATTCCAATATTTTCTTGAGTTTGTCATTACGGGTGAACTTATTCACGTAGCCATCGAAACTCTTGAACAGCCCAAGCTGCAGGCCTTCGATTGCAAGCCTGGGATCAAGCATGTCGAATAAGGAATCGTAGTTTTTGTAAATGAATTTATCCATTGCGATTTTGTATTGGTGTTCACCCTGCCTTAGGTATTCCTTAATTCTTGCGGCGGATCCTTTTTCCAGCCTCTCGAATAATTCGTAATTCGTATGCAAATCCTTGCTGATGTCGATTACCTCCTCCCCCTCGTAGAATATCCGGTACTGGGGATCGAGGCGCGTAAGCTTGAAAAAATCCGATGGTTTTTTTCCAAAATTGGCATAAAAGCGGTCAAATACATCGTTCATAAGGTACCAGGATGGGCCCATGTCGAATTTGAAGCCTTTTGCGTCAAATACCTGGGCGCGGCCGCCGAAAGTGGCATTTTTTTCAAGAAGGGTTACGCGTAGGCCCTTTTTCCCAAGCAAGGCAGCAGTTGCAAGCCCCCCTAAGCCGCCCCCGATCACTATTGCTTTCTTTGGCATTCTTACTCCCTAAGTCAAATTGACATTTAAAGTATTACCTATTTTCGATTTATTTAGGTTTTAAATGATTGGTTTAAGCCCGTAAATGGATTAAATGGATAGATTCATGAATCGAAATGTTAGCACTCCCACGAATTGACTACGAATCCCTTCCTGATTTGAGCCTGAACGGCACAAAACGAAGGCAAAGTTTTCCAAGGCGCTTTGCTTCAACCCCCCCCTGCTCTGCCAAGGCAGCGGATTTTGGGAGGATCGGATATCGGCATTTAAACAATACCATTATATTCGAAATCCGGCAAATCAGTGCGCTTTGTGGGGTAGACGAAATGACCCCCAATCAGCTTTATAAGGATCATTTAATCCCATAATATCCAGGTCGTTTTCCTAAAGTCAAGGTCGTTTGAAGAACTAGTTGAGGAGGCTTATCCCATGCAATTCCAGCTTACGGCACCATACGAGCCATCCCCGGGGCAGAAGGAGGCAATTGAAAAATTGGAGAAGGGGTTTGCGAGCGCAGGCAGGGGGAAGAACAGGATAGGGGATGGGGCGAATGCAAAGCAGACACTGCTTGGGATCACCGGCAGCGGGAAAACATTCGTGATGGCAAACCTGATATCGCGGATTCAAAAACCAACGCTGATAATGGCGCATAACAAGACCCTTGCGGCGCAGCTTTACACCGAGCTTAGGGAGCTCTTCCCGAAAAACCGCGTCGAGTATTTCATCTCCTTCTACGATTACTACCAGCCCGAATCGTACCTGCCAACAACCGATACCTACATTGAGAAGGATTCAAGCAGGAATGAGGAGATTGAGCGGATGAGGATGCACGCGGTTTCGAGCCTTATTGGCAGGAACGATACCATAGTCGTTGCAAGCATAAGCTGCATCTACGGGCTTGGGAACCCCAATTATTTCAAGGAGCTATCGGTCGAATTGAAAAAAGGAATGCCGATGGAAAGGAAAAAGCTGATGCAATCGCTTCTTGCAATACAATTTGAGCGGAATGACCAGGCACTCGAGGGAGGGAAGTTCCGCACAAGGGGCGATGTGATCGACCTGATTCCGGTTTACGAGAAGGGCATATTGCGCATTGAGCTGTCGGATGGGAAAATAAAATCGCTTAGGGAAATAGACCCCATCACAATGGATGTGAAGAATGAGTTGGAGGAGGCCGTCGTATTCCCCGCGGAGCAGTATGTTGTGCCGGAGGAGATGAAAAAGAGGGGAGTTGCCCAAATCAAGCTAGAACTTGAGGAGCGGCTGCCGGATATGCCGCCTCTTGAAGCCCAAAGGCTTAGCCAGAGGGTCAAGTATGATTTGGAGATGATCGAGGAACTCGGCTACTGTTCGGGGATTGAAAATTATACGAGGCATTTCGATGGGAGGAGGCAGGGCGAGCCGCCTTATGTACTTTTTGATTATTTCCCTAAGGATTTCCTCCTGATAATCGATGAGAGCCATCAATCAATACCCCAGGCAAGAGCAATGTACAACGGAGATTTCGCAAGGAAAAAAAACCTTGTAGACTACGGATTCCGTTTGCCTTCGGCGTTCGACAATAGGCCGCTTAAATTCGAGGAGTTTGAAAAAAAGATGCCCCAAACGCTTTTTGTTTCGGCCACACCTGCGGAATATGAGTTGCAAAAAAGCAGCCAGGTGGTGGAGCTGATCACGAGGCCAACGGGTTTATTGGACCCGATTGTGGAATTGCATCCGATTGCGGGGCAGATGAAGCACCTTATGGATGAAGCCAGGGCGACAATTGCCAAAGGGAACAGGATGTTGATTACCACGCTTACAAAGAGAATGGCGGAAGACCTGACGGATTACCTGGTGAAGGAAGGATTCAAGGTAAGGTATATGCATTCGGATATCGATAGCCTTGATAGGATAGAGCTGATCCGGCAGCTTCGGATAGGCGAATTCGACATCCTTGTTGGCATCAACCTGCTTCGTGAGGGGCTCGATTTGCCGGAAGTTTCGACCATATGCATCCTGGACGCGGATAAGGAGGGATTCCTTAGGGATGAAAGGAGCCTGATACAGACAATTGGAAGGGCGGCTAGGAATGCGGAAGGGAGGGTGATTTTGTATGCGGATGTACTAACGCAATCCATAAAGAGGGCGATGGAGGTAACTTTGCGCAGGCGGATGTTCCAAAAATTATACAATAAGAAATACCACATCACGCCAACAACGATAATCAAGGCGGTTTCGCAAAAGGAGGGGAAAATCAAGGGGATCAAGCACCTTGGGAAAACCCAGCTTTCACGGCAGATAATTGACCTTGAGGCAAGGATGAGGGAGGCGGCGGAAAGGCTTGATTTTGAAAAGGCAATTGAGTTAAGGGACGCGTTGGCGGAACTTAATGACGCGGTGGCGAGGAGGGAAAAAATGAAAGAAAAGGAAAGTTAGGCAATTGGGAACCGAAAGATTGTTTGATTATAAATGTCGGCAATGAAGTAAAAGGAAAATTGGGCAATTGGGAACTGAAGGATATTCGAGTGTAAAGTCAGCGATGAAGGGAATGATTTTATGATGGAGAGCATAATCGTGAAGGGAGCAAGGGAGCACAACCTCAAGAACATCGATGTCGAGCTTCCAAGGAACAAGCTGATAGTGATAACCGGGCTTTCGGGGTCGGGGAAATCCACGCTTGCATTCGATACCATATATGCGGAGGGCCAGCGGAGGTACGTGGAGTCGCTTTCCGCGTATGCAAGGCAGTTCCTTGGGCTGATGGACAAGCCCGATGTGGATTCCATAGAGGGGCTTTCGCCTGCAATTTCAATAGAGCAGAAATCCACCAGCAAGAATCCCAGATCGACTGTTGGAACGGTGACGGAAATATACGATTATTTGAGGCTGCTTTTCGCCAGGGTTGGAACGCACCACTGCCCTAAATGCGGGGGGGAAATCCGGCCCCAAAGCGCGGAAAACATAGCCGCACTTGTTATGGCGGACAAGGGAAAGACCCTCACCTTCCTAGCACCCATCATCCGCGGAATAAAAGGAACGCACGAGCAGGTGATCGAGGACCTGAAAAAGCAGGGATTTTCGAGAATAAGGATCGACCAGGAAATATATGAGATCGGGGATGCGAAGGAAGGGGCAAAAATGGAGCGGTATGGGAAGCACTGGATCGAGGCGGTAATCGACACGGTAAAAATCGCCGATGAGGACCGATCTAGGATAACCGAAGCGGTCGAACAGGCGCTGATTTTGGGGAAGGGCACCATAATCCTCGTAGATTCGAAGGAGGCGGCGGGAAATGGGAAACGAAGAGAGCTTGACAGGGCGGCAGGGGAAGTGGTTTTCAGCACATTCGGCGCTTGCCCCAACCATCCCGAAGTCGTTTTCGAGGGGCTTGAACCGCGCATGTTCTCGTTCAATTCGCCATTCGGCGCGTGCCAAACCTGCCATGGGCTTGGGGAGATCGTGGAAATTTCGGAGGATCTTGTTGTGCCGGATAGGAGCAAATCGATATTCGATGGGGCGCTTGCGGTATACGGGAAAATAGACCTTACGTGGAGGGCCCAGCAGCTAAGCGCAGTTGGGAAAAAATACGGATTTGACATTATGACGCCGCTGGAAAAGTTCTCGAAAAAGCAGCTTGATGTTTTGCTCTTCGGCACAAGGGAGCCGGTAAGCGGCAAATGGTCCAATGGCGCAACCATGTGGATGAGGGAAGGTTGGGAGGGGGTAATACCGCAAACGATGCGGCTTTACAAGCAGACGCAAAGCGAGTGGAGGAAGGAGGATATTGAGAAATTCATGACCGCCAAACGCTGCGAATCGTGCTTGGGCAAAAAATTGCAGCCGGTCGTGCTTGCTGTGAAAGTTTCCGGCAAGAGCATAATTGATGTTACCGATCTGTCAATAGGGCAGGCGGTCGATTATTTTTCAAAACTCCCCTCGGAGTTGAATAAGAAGGAAATGGCAATAGCGAGCCAGGTTCTCAAGGAAATCAACGAGCGGCTGGGTTTCCTTAAGAATGTGGGCCTGGGATACCTGTCGCTATCGAGGTCAGCAAGAACGCTATCAGGCGGGGAGGCGCAGCGCATACGGCTGGCAACACAGATCGGCAGCAACCTTATGGGGGTGCTTTACATTTTGGATGAGCCTTCAATTGGGCTGCACCAGCGGGACAACAAAAAACTCATTGATACGCTCCATCGCCTAAGGGACCTTGGGAATACCCTAATAGTCGTCGAGCACGACGAGGATACCATAAGGAATGCGGATTACATTATCGATATGGGGCCGGGAGCCGGAGTGCACGGAGGGCATATTGTTGCGCAAGGAACAATCAAGGAAATCATGGCAAACAGGAAGAGCCTTACGGGAAAGTACCTATCTGGCGAATTGGCCATCGGAATACCAAAGGAAAGGCGCACCCCAACAGAATTTCTCAAAATCAGGGGAGCTAGGGAGAATAATTTGCGGAACATTTCATTGGATCTTCCTCTTGGTGTCCTTTGCGGGATAACGGGAGTTTCGGGTTCGGGTAAAAGCTCGCTCATGAACCAGACGATAATGCCGGCGCTTCGGAAGGGATTTGGCGAGCAGGTGGAGAGGGTAGGCAAGCACGATTCGCTTTCGGTTCCGAAAATTGTTTCGAACGTGATCGTAATAGACCAGGACCCGATAGGAAGGACGCCAAGGAGCAACCCGGCGACCTATACGAAGCTATTTGATGAGATCCGAAAAATTTTTGCCGCAACCCAGGAGGCCAGGATGCGGGGATACGACGAGGGGAGGTTCTCATTCAATGTGAAGGGCGGAAGGTGTGAGGCCTGCCAGGGCGATGGGGTCATCCGGATAGAGATGAATTTCCTGCCGGATGTTTACATACAGTGCAGCGATTGCAAGGGGAAAAGGTACAATAAGGAAACGCTTGGAATTTTGTACAAGGGGAAGAATATTGCAGAAACCCTCGATATGGAAGTGAGCGAGGCTGCTGCATTCTTCGACAACATCCCTTCCATAAAAAGAAGGCTGCAAACGCTTGTCGATGTGGGGCTCGGGTATATTAAACTCGGCCAAAGCTCAACAACCCTGTCCGGAGGGGAGAGCCAGAGGATAAAAATCACGCGGGAGCTAAGCAAGAACAAATCGGGGCACATCGTCTACATGCTCGACGAACCGACAGTGGGGCTGCATTTTGAGGATACGAAAAGGCTGATTGCCGTACTGAATGATCTGGTGGAAAAGGGGAATTCTGTGTTTGTAATCGAGCATAACCTCGACGTGGTGAAGAGCTGCGATTGCCTGATAGATCTGGGCCCCGAAGGGGGAAGCGCCGGCGGGGAGGTCATCGCGAAAGGGACGCCGGAGGAAATTGTGGAAAACGCCTCGTCCTACACGGGCAAATTCCTAAAGCATATGCTGAAATGAGCTTTATCAAGGGAAACCAAAGGTGATGTCCTGATGCTTGAAATCAACGGCAAAACCGGCCTTAATTTGGAATCCATCCCGATTGGCCCGGGGGTTTACATCTACCGCGGCGAATCGGGCGAAATCATATACATCGGGAAGGCGAAAAGCCTGCGCTCAAGGGTGCGGAGCTACTTTTCGGTTTCCGAAAAACCTTCAAAAACCAAAATGCTGGTTTCCAAGGTTAGGTCAATTGATTGGATAGTTGTCGGAAGCGAGGTGGAAGCTCTCCTTTTGGAAAACAAGCTCGTGAAAAAGCACCTCCCGAAATACAACATCGACCTTAAGGATTCGAAAACGTTCGCTTACATCGCACTCACGAGGGAGGAATTCCCCCGCATCCTCTCGGCAAGGAAGCTTTCATCCCACTTGGAATCATTCGGGCCGTTCACCGACGGCTTTGAACGTGCGAGCCTGCAGGAGGCAGCAACGAAGGCATTCCGTCTTCGTGTTTGCAAAACCCTGCCCAAACGAGCCTGCCTGCTGTTCCACATAGGGTTATGCACCGCGCCTTGCATCGGGAACGTCACAAAAGAGCAATACGGGAAGCAGGTGGAAAAAGCTAGGTCATTCCTGAGGGGGAATTTCCAGGAAACATTATCGCAGCTTGAAGGCGAGATGGCAATTGCATCGCACGACCAAAAATTCGAGCGGGCATTGGAACTTAGGAACCAGATTGCCTCAATTGGCCTCCTCACGCAAAAGCAGGTCGTTGACAAGGAGCGCTCATTTGACCAGGATGTGATCGCATTCCGGCGGCTTGGCGAACGGGTGCGGATAGTGCAGATGGGGATCAGGAAGGGAGTATTGCTTGGAAAAAAGGAATTCGAGGTGGATTTGCAAATAGGGGTGGAGCAGGAATTCCTGAAGGCTTTTTACTTTTCCAACAGGATCCCAAGGGAGATACTTCTGAATATTGATGCTTGGATGGATGATGCTGAAAAAGCCTCCCTGGAGGAATTCTTTTCAAAATGCAGGGGCGGGCCGGTTAATTTGGTCGTTCCGGAAAGGTCAGACAAGCTCGCCCTGGTAAAACTTGCGGAAAAGAACATAGAAGCGAACCTTGAGGAGGATTCGGAACTGGTCGACCTGCAAACTGCCCTTAATTTGCCATCCCGCCCCCGCATCATTGAGTGCGTCGATATTTCAAATTTGGGAAGGGAACACGCGGTTTCGGGAATGGTGAGGTTTTTAGATGGGAAGCCGGATAGAGGCAATTACAGGAAATTCAGGATTAAATCGGTTATGGGGCAGGATGATTTTAGCGCCATGAATGAGGTGGTTGGGAGACGTTATAGGGGTTTGCTTGCAGAGGGGAGGGAAATGCCGGACCTGATAATTGTGGATGGCGGGCCAGGGCAGGTAAGCGCCGCCAAAACCGCACTGCAGGCGCTTGGGCTCAAGGTCCCGCTTATTGGCCTCGCAAAAAAATACGAGGAGATTTACCTTCCTGGCGAATCGTCTCCAAGGGCATATGACAAAAACAGCAGGATGATGCTCCTTCTTAGGAGGATCAGGGACGAGGCTCACCGGTTCTCCATTTCGTATAACCGGAAACGGAGGGAAATGGGGCTTCGTGAGGAGTTTGGCAGGAAATGATTTTTATTCCTAAAATTATGCTTGGAATGCACTAATAATCTACAACACGCTAATAACTCAATTTGGTGGGCTTGCCAAATGCGTTCCGCTCAATTCACCCCAAGCCCTGGCGAAGGTATTTTGTGTTGCGTCGGCCCCTCCTAAGGAAATGCAAATTGAATAACCGATAAGATGCCATCCCCAATAGGTAAAGGAATGCTAAAATCGCAGGCTTTAGTTCAAACCCTAAGCGAGCCGCGGAACCCCCTTGAAGCATAATAGGAGTCCGCGCCGTTGTGATAGGTGAAGACGCCGTTGTATCTGCGATCACAAAAAAGCGCGCCACCAAGTTTTCTAATTCCAGGAGGGGTTATTACCCAGCTGGAAGTCGTCGTATCAAAATTTCCAAGTATTTGCAGCTCGCGGTATTGTTCCTCCGTCAATATCTCGATTCCCATCGCTTTTGCCATGCCAATGGCGCAATCCTTTGGCCGAAATTCCTTCCTTGCCTCGAGAGCTTCACGGTCGTAACATAGGCTTCTGCGGCCCTTGGGGCTTTCCGAGGAACAATCAAAAAAAATGATTTCGCCACTCCTTTCGTCCCTTCCGACAACATCGGGTTCGCCGCCAGTCCTTTCCATTTCATTGAGTGGCCACAGTTTTTCAATATTAACTTCCAGCTTTGCTTGCACTTTGGCCCATTCAATTCCCTTATGGCGGATTGGGTTTTTCTCAAAACGGGCTTTCAACGTTCCGAATAGTTCTTCATGATGCTTTGGAGACAACTCCTTTTTTACTGCATTTATTCGCGACTTGGCCATAAGCAAAATATTCAACTCCGGTTTATAAAAATATCCTTTAAGGTCGACGTTTTCTTTACGAAATATGTTTTTAAATTCAATGCATAACTCCAACTCGGTAAAAGCGCCGCGGTTTACTGTCATGTGATAAAATTATAAAGTTGCAGATCATTCTACAAGCATGATTGAAATAATCGCACTGCTGGCGTTTGTACTATTTGCGGGTTTTTTTGGAGAAAAAATCTTTGAAAAATGGAGAATTCCCGATATCTTGATACTTCTATTGGTCGGGCTGCTGCTGGGTCCGCTGGGAATGACCCAGGCATTGCCGGGTTTGGGCAACCTGACTCCTTCGCTATTGATGCCTTTGGCATCACTTATTGCAGTCATTACGCTGGTTGTGATACTTTTCGGCGCGGGAACAGAAATCGAGCCAACCGAATTTATCAAGAATGCGCCATTCGCCTTGACTGCCACGGTAATAAATTTCATTACCACGACGATCGCGTGTTTCATCGCATTATTGTTGACGGGCTGGTATTGGCAATACGCACTCTTGATTGCGATAATTGTTGCGGATACTGCGGAAGAAATAGTCTTCTCAATCACTTCCAAGCTAAAACTTAAGCCCTGGGTAAAAAATCTCCTCGTTTTCGAAGGTGCATTCACGAGCACATTGATTGCCGTATTTACCATAATTTTTGCCAGCATATTCGCCAACGAGGGCTCGCTTAGAGAAATAACATCCGCTTTTATTGGGAATATCTCCGTTTCATTGTTTGTCGGAGTAATAGTGTCATATGCCTGGGTCAAAATACTTGTCGCCAACAAGATTGCCAATCACAGATATCTACTTACGCTTGCAACAGCGATTTTGCTCTATGCGCTTGTCGAAGGACTCATGGCAAACGGGGTGATTTCGGTTCTTATATTCGGAATAGCGCTTGGAATGGCCAAAAACAAGCTCGAGATAAGTATTTTTGATTTCCATAACGAGATCACTTTCCTGGTTAGGTCGTTTTTCTTCGTCTATCTGGGTTTTATTATTTCGCTTGGCAATCTCACAACTTTGACAATCATCTCGTCCCTCCTGGTAACATTAGCCATGGCCGGCGGCAGGCTGATCGGATTGCTCTATACTGTGAAGGCGCAGGCACCGACAAAAGCCGAATTCGTGCTGCTTGCTGGGGCATTGCCATCCGGATTGGCAACGGCCGTGTTCGCTACAGTATTGGAATCCTACGGAATCAAAATTCCGGGCCTTTCCGAATTCATTTTCCTAGTGATATTCGAATCAATAATGGTAAGCATGGTATGCAGCTTCTACTACGCCTCCAAAACCCTCGAACAACCAAGGAAACCGGTAATTGTAAGCTCCAATTGATTTTCGGATACTTGCTTTTCGTGCTGCTGCGTGCGCATTGAGATGGGCTTTGCGTAAATCAGCCATTTTTAAAAATACCCGTGAGAACCCAGGTTCTGCACGCCGCTATAGCTTTGCGAGGCGGGTTATCCCTTAGAATGCATTCTTAAAAAAACAACAGTACACATTTTGCACAATCGGCTGCCCAGATTGCTTGTTATTTCTGATCTAGCTTGGTTATTTTTTTTAATTGTTTTGCACTCCCGGAAAAAGTCAATTATTAAAAGTATCAACGACGCCTTTAGGGCATTCGATCGAAAATGAACAGATCATCGATAGAGGTCTTGAGGGCTTTGGCGATCTGGTGTGCAAGTTTTAGGGATGGATTATAATCTCCTCCTTCAATAAACACGATGGTTTCCCTCCGGACGCCGACTTTTTTTGCAAGGTCCTCCTGAGTGAGGCCGTACCTGGCACGAAGTTCCTTAATTCGGGTCTTCATCATGCATCGCCCTTCCTGTTAAGATACCACCAGCTGATTCCAATAATCAGGGCAATCATGCCGACTGCAACGCCTGTGGCTTGCGATATGTCCCTGAATGCAGGCAGGCCCGGATTTCCTGAAATGTTTTCGCTGCAATAGCCGTTGCCAACAGGAGGTATATTGAAATGAGGAATGCATAGTAGCCCGCGTTGTGTTTGATCCTCTCCGACCGCTCATCCTCACGAAGAATTCCTCTCCTGGCATCCTCATAGTTCGTTATTAGGTACTTATAGGCAAATGCCCCATCACAAGTGCTACTAAAAAACCTAACGCGGCGTCAAGCGTCTTCCCGTTATTGAATGCTGTTGTTGCAAAAACCATCCCGGTCAGCACAACGGCACCGAATAAGATGCCCGGTAAAATCAGTTTCCTTTTTGCGCCCATATCTATCTCCTGTGCTATTGAGCTAACAAATTGTTATTTATTTAGCACAGCTACAAATCAGTAGCTATTCAGCAACACTTGAGAGTCAACTTTTCCAAGGCGCTGTGCTTCAAGCCCCCCTGCTCGGCGGGGGAGCCGCATTTATTTTCTTGAAGCAATCTGCCTATAAAGCAGCACTGATGCAAAGATCAAAACCAGCACCAGCACAATTGCCCCTCCTGCCGCAAGGTCGAAATAATATGCGGAAATCAGGCCCAATATGACCGAAAATACCGAAAAGAGGGATGCGTAAATAACGGTCTCCTTGAAGCTTTTCCTGAAAAGGAGGGCGGTTGATGCCGGGATTACCAAAAAGGAGGAGACTAAAAGGATGCCAACGATCCTCATTGAAAGAACGACTATTATCGCGGTCAGCAAGACAAGCATCATATTCATGCGCTCAACCGGGATTCCGCTTGCCTTTGCGGCGTCCTCATCAAAAGTGATGTATAGCAGCTCCTTGTAAAAAACAAGAACTGCAGCAAATGCCACAGCACCAATTGTGAAGATCACCAAAATATCAGTTTCACTTACGGCAAGGATGCTGCCAAAAAGGTAGGAAAAAAGGTCGAGGCCAAAGCCCTTCGAATAGCTTATTAGCACTACCCCCAATGCAAGGCCGAAGGAGAAGAAAATCGCAATAGCGGCATCGCCGTAGACCTTGAGGTTTTTCAATTTCTGGATGCCGAAAGATGCTGCAATGGCAAAAAGGAGAGCGGAAAAAATGGGGTATATTTTGAAGAATAACCCGAAAGCGATCCCGCCAAAGGAAATGTGGGCCAGCCCATCCCCCAATAAGGACATCCTGCGCATGACCAGGAAAACGCCGACAAGCGCGCATACCAGGGCAACCAATACCCCGGCTAGCAAGGCGCGCTGCATGAAACCATAAGAAAGAAACTCAAGCATATGGAAACACTCATATGTGGTGGTGGTGCGGGATTATGCGGAAATCCGCGGAGTAGGCACAAGCGAGCTCTTTGGCGGAAAAGCCCTTTGAAACATCATGGGTTGTCACCGCAATATTCGCGCAAATTATTTTATTGGCATTTTTGGAAACCACTTCTATATCGTGGGAAACCAAAATCAGGGTCATCCCAAGTTCCTTATTGAGCCTTTTTAACAGGGAATAAAATGCGTGCTGGGCCTGCTTGTCAACACCAACTGTTGGCTCATCCAGAATCAGCAACTCTGATTCGGCTGCAAGCGCCCGTGCGATGAATACGCGCTGCTGCTGCCCGCCCGAAAGATCGCCAATCCTTTGATCCTTGAAATCAAACATTCCCACCAGCTCAAGCGCCTGCTCAACGGATTTGCGGTCCTTGCTTCCAAATTGCCTAAACAGCCCAACCTTCGCAACCCTGCCCATGCTTGCAACCTCATAAACGCTTGCCGGGAAATTCGGGTCGAAATTCGTGGCCTTCTGTGGGACATAGCCGATCCGGTGCCTTTCATCGAAACGGCTTATATCCTTGCCAAATATGAGGATTTTTCCGGAAGAGGGCTCCAAAAGCCCTAATATCAGCTTTACAAGGGTCGTTTTGCCACCGCCATTTGGACCGATAAGCCCTAGATAATCACCCTTTTTTAGGGTGAATGAGGCATTTCTTATTGCAGGGGCAACGCCATAGCTGAAATTGACTTTTTCCAACTCAAGAACATTCTCCTCCATTCAAGCACCGCATCAATTACAATCCAGGGCTTTTTTTATGTTTGCAATATTGCCCTTCATAAGTGAATGATAATCTTCCCCCCTTTCTTTTTCATCATCGGTCAGCCCGTGCACGGAATTGAACGATAGCACATAGCCGTTTATTTCCTTTGAAATCAGCTCTGCGGATTTAGGATTGATAAGGCTTTCAAAAAACACCGCCCTGACATTTTTTTCCTTTGCCTGCTCGATTATTTTGATAAGTTCCGCCGGGGACGGTTCCGCCTCAGGATTGACGCCGGTGATTGCCATCTGGTTGCAGCCGTATTCCTTGCAGAAATAGGAAAGTGTTGCGTGGGTGATTAGTATGTCTTTCCTTTTGCAAGTTGAAAAAGCGGATTTAAGTTCAAAGTCCAGTGCATCCAGCTTTTCGGAGTATGCAGCGAAATTTTGCCCATAGTACTGCGAATTTGATGGATCCGATTTTTGGAATGCATCCTTGATCGCCTTAGCCTGCCTCTTGGCGATCGGAGGGCTCAGCCAGGTGTGCGGATCGAACTCGCCGCGGTCGTGACGATGCCCATCTGCCGCCAATAATTCAATTCCAGCAGTGGTGTCGACCTTGGAAAGCCCCTCGTTGTCAACGCCTTCAAGAAGATGCGGAAGCCACGGTTCCAGCCCCGCGCCATTATAGATGAGCACATCGGCATCGATTAGCATCTTGATTGAGGAAGGTGTAGGCTCGAAATCATGTGGTTCTGCGCCTGAAGGGATTATTGTTGAAATCTGGATCTTATCGCCCCCAATATTTTGTGCAAAATCCGCAAGGGGGTAAAAGCTTGCTACAACATTGAGTTTTTTAACGGCAGTAACGTTGGCCGGGGCCTGCCCGCTTGGCCCGTATGCACAAATAATAATTATCAATAAGAGCAGCACAAGCCCTCCTGCAATAGCGTAATCGCGCATTTTATTCATCAGCAACACCCTAGCTTATTGTTAGAAGATAGGTTAATAATCTTTTATGTAATTATTATTAATTTATCATAATAATTTGCAATTAATTATTAAAGGCGATCAGAATGGACAAGACCGGAAATGTGATTTTCAGCTTTTCACTTAAGGAAAACGAGGTGGAGGAACTCGAGGGGATGCAAAAGGCGCTGGGAATCGAATCCCGCTCAAGGATGCTAAGGCTTGCTTTGAAAAGCCTCAATTCCGAAAGCAAGCTCATTGAAAACATCAAGGGAACGGTTTCGGCGGTCATAGCCGTTTCCCATTCCACCGGATCGGATGCAAAATTCGCCAGTTTAAGGCATGATTTTGATGATATTGTAAAGACGCAGGTGCACTCGGCTATGAATGGCGGCTGCACGGATCTCTTACTAGTGGAAGGGTCGGCACAGGAGGTCAGGGGAATGTATTCCGCAATCAGGGCGGACCCGAAAGTGAAGAATGTGAAGATATTGATAATTTGACCGAGAGCCAATCAGCTACCAATCCGTGGCCATTCAGCAACACTTGAGAATAACATTTTACGGGGCGCAGTGACTGAAACCCGAGATAAACCCGCATTCATGGTACGCGGAAAAATTAAATTAATCCGGAAAAATGGCAGTGTGCGGCATAACGCGTCATTTAAAATAACACCGACAGTATTCATTATCATTCTGAATTTCAACTAAGTTCGCAGGAATCCAACATGCTTTTCTCAGAAGCGGCGTTTCCTCTCCTGCTCGCACTTGCCGCAGGCTTGTGCACCGCACTCGGCGCGGCGCTCGTTTTGCTCTTTGGGCGTTTCACTCAGCGCGGCCTTGCGTTCACGCTCGGCCTTAGCGCCGGCGTAATGATTTACGTTTCATTCGTGGAACTCTTGGGCTCGGCCATAGCATCTGCAGGGTTTGTTGCTGCCAATGCGGCTTTCTTCGGCGGGATGCTCGCAATAGCTTTAATTGACTTCACCGTTCCGCACGCTTACATTAGCGAGCGTGTAGGCGTGAATCTGAGCCCCTCCGAATCGCACGCAAGCGCAAACCTTGGGTGGGCGGGAGGGGCATTGAATGGTCGGGCCGAAAGGCAGGGGCGCGGCCGCGGCGGCCCGGGATTCGGGCGCGGGCTGAGGCAGCAAAAACTCATGCTTGCAGGCGTATTCACTGCAATTGGGATTGCTATCCACAATTTTCCGGAAGGTTTGACGGTTTTCCTCGGCGCGACCAGCAGCGTCTCGCTTGGCTTGGCGTTGGCATTTGCAATTTCAATCCACAACATCCCTGAAGGAATCGCAATAGCCATGCCGGTTTACTGCGCTTCGAAAAGCAAACGCAAAGCCTTCCTGTATTCATTGGCGGCCGGTTTGATGGAGCCATTCGGAGCGCTCCTCGGATTCCTGTTCCTGATGCCTTTCCTGGCTCCCGCGTTTCTCGCCCTCGCGCTGGCATTCGTTGCGGGAATAATGATTTTCATCAGTTTCGATGAGCTCCTCCCCTTGTGTTTCGAAAACTGCGAAGGCGGGCACGCATCTATTATGGGAATAATAATCGGAATGCTCGTCATGGCGCTCAGCTTGCACCTGCTTTGAATAAAAATGCGGCCTTAAAAGCAAATCGAAAGGAGGAATTAATTTGACTTCAAAATAAAAAGGGTCTAACCCAATAACGAGGAATTAAAATAAGTATAGGCAAATTATTAATAAAAAATCCGGAGGCGTATCTAATATGGAAAAAATTGATGCTGTGATTGTGGGCGGGGGCCCGGCAGGGGTCGTTACTGCAATGACTGTCCGGAGACATAACCCAAAGAAAAGCGTCATGCTGATTAGAATAGGCGAAAAGTCCCTCATACCGTGTGGAATACCGTATGTTTTTGGTCAATTGGAAACCGTAGAAAAAAACATTATGGCAGACAAGGGGTTGGTCGACAACAACATCCAGCTGATCATAGACGAGGTGATTTCCATTGACAAGGAAAAACAGGTCCTCTCGACCGCCAAGGGGCTGGCCGTGCCTTATGACAAACTAGTGCTTGCCACCGGATCGCTTGCAACAAAACCCCCGATAAAGGGCGCTGAACTGAAGGGGGTCTTTGTAATCAAAAAAAACATGGACTATGTCAAGGAAATGAAAAAGGCCGCAGACGCCGCGTCCAGCATTGTTATCGTAGGCGGAGGCTTCATAGGAGTGGAATTGGCAGACGAGCTGGTGAAAAAAGGCAAAAAAGTTACGATCGTGGAGATGCTTCCCCACATACTCCAGCAATCGTTTGACAGCGAATTTTATACCCAAGTCGAAAAGGGACTGAAGGAATCGGGCGTGAACATCATCGTTGAAACAAAGGTGACTGAGATAAACGGCGGATCTTCTGTTGAGTCGATAACCTTATCGGATGGTAAAAAAGTGGACGCGGACATGGTGGTACTGTGCATAGGGTTCAAGCCCAACAGCGACCTTGCAAAAAGGACGGGTTTGGAAATCGGTTCCAAAGGCGGCGTAGTGGTCGACGAATACATGAGAACAAGCCAACGCAACATATTCGCACTCGGTGACTGCGCTGAAGAGCGGGATTTCTTTACGCGGGAGTGCTCGACGGTAATGCTTGCATCCACTGCAACCTCTGAAGCCAGAATTGCTGGGGCTAACCTATTCGGCCTGAGGGTCATAAAACAAAACAAGGGAACCATCGGCATATTTTCCACCTGCATATGCGGGCAAGTGCTTGCAGCTACCGGATTGACGGAAACCAAAGCCCAGGAGAGGGGGTTCGAATATGTTACGGGCACGTTCAAGGCGCCTGATCGGCACCCCGCAAGCATATCCGACTGTACGGAAATGAACCTCAAGCTGTTATTCTCAAAAGATAGCGGGGTTATCCTGGGCGGCCAGGTTTCCGGCGGAAAGAGTGTAGGCGAAGTCATAAATATCATCGGCCTGGCGATACAAACCGGAATGACAATAGCCGAACTGAACACGCTGCAGATAGGCACCCATCCGCTTCTCACGCCGGCGCCTACGATGTATCCGCTTATACTCGCAGCGGAAAATGCGCTGAACAAGGAAGCCTTTAGGTAAATAGCTGCGAGTACCGCATACTGCACCTTTTTATGCTGCCGTCGGCAACACTGCGGGTTATCGCGCAAATTTAATAAAACGCAAGCTTTATATAGGATTATGAATATATATTCATAATTAAAAAATGAGGGATGATTGATTTGCCTGGACGTGACGGAACAGGGCCGATGGGCAAAGGTCGCAAAAGGGCAATGACGGTAAGTCGGTTTGGAAGGGGATTTGGCGGGAAATGTTTTTGCCCCAAATGCAACCAGGAACTGCCGCATATTCCCGGGCGGCCGTGCTCCCTTATAAAATGTAATAAATGCGGCAGTTACATGGCTAGGAAATAAATATTGTTTTTGAAAGGGTGTTAAAAATGGATGAGGAAAAGAAGGACCAACTAAGCATGCCCCTGATCGGGGATGCGGCACCGCCGTTCAAGGCAAAGACAACCATGGGCGAAATCAATTTTCCTGCAGATTATGCTGGAAAATGGGTGATTCTTTTCTCCCACCCGGCCGACTTCACGCCCGTATGCACAACCGAATTCATGACTTTTGCGTCAATGCAGGATGAGTTCAGAAAAATGAATGTTGAACTCGTCGGCCTGTCAATCGACAGCATTTATGCGCATATTGCATGGCTTAGAACAATCAAGGAGAAGATCGAATTCAGGGGGATGAAGAATGTGGAGGTAAAATTCCCCTTAATCGAGGACCTGAAGATGGATGTTGCAAAAAAATACGGGATGGTCCAGCCCAATGCATCAAGCACCCAGGCGGTTAGGGCCGTGTTTATCATCGACGACAAGACCATAGTGAGGGCGGTCATATACTATCCTTTGTCTTGCGGAAGGAATATGCAGGAAATCAAGAGGCTGGTCTTGGCAATGCAAAAAGCGGACAACGAAGGCATAGCGACGCCAGCAAACTGGCAGCCGGGGGACGACGTGATAATACCCGCGCCGGGTTCGTGTGGAGCTGCAAAAGACAGGGTAGAAAATAAGGAGGAGGGAAAATACTGTCTCGATTGGTTCATGTGCCTACGAAAAGACAATAAAAATTTAGCTAAAAAAATCTAGGGTGATGAGTATGCCGGGTGGAGATGGAACAGGGCCGTTTGGAAATTCAAATTGGACTTGCATGCGGGTAAATGGACGTGGAGCGGGCTTTAGAAGAGGATTGGGTAGGGGTTTTTGCCGAAGATTTGGCTTTGGATATGGCCAAGGAATGGCATATGCAAAACCAATAATGCCCTCAAAAGACGAGCAAAAGGAAGCCTTGGAAGCCGAACTCAAGGAAATCGAAGCGGAAAAACAAGTGATAGAAACCAGGCTTAAGGAATTGGAGTGACCCGCATTTTGGGGAAAAAAAGGGAAGAGGGGATTAATATGAAAGTGGCAGCCAGTTCAAACGGGAAGGACCTAAATAGCGCCGTAAGTGATGTTTTTGGAAGGTGCGGCTATTTTATTATTGCGGACATCGAAGGAAAGAAAATTACCAAGACAGAGGCCGTTGAGAACGTCAGTGCGAAGCAGCTCGGTGGCGTTGGGATTGCCGCCGCACAAACAGTTGTGGAAAAAGGGGCAAATGCATTGATAACTGGCAATGTGGGCCCAAGGGCATTGGATGTTTTCAGGCAATTTGACATCCAAGTCTTCAAAGGAAGCGGCCCGGTCAAAGAAGCATTGCAAAAATTTTTGGACAACAAGCTTGGTAGAATAAAATAAGAAACCGATAATAACGATAGTTATCCCGACGAATGGAAAAAAAGGGCCGGATGACGCCTTCGCGGAGCATTTTGGAATGTGCCAAACATGCATTTTCCTTGATGAAGAAGGGAATGTGGGGGTAATAATAGAAAATACGGGCGAACATATTGGAAGGCCGGACTTCCGCCGGAGCTCGTGAAAAAGCATGGCGCAAGCGTTTTGCTGCGCAAAGGCATTGGGCTAAGATCACTTGATTTATGTGAACAGCTTGGAATATTCGTTTATGTGCATCGCACCGGCACCGTAAAGGCAATGTTTGCATCGTGGAAGGCTAAAAAAACAGGTAGAGCGGGTTCCGATGACATTTGCAAGGAGCATCACTTATGAAAGCGGTTTACGGCCCCGTGGCTTCATGGAGATTGGGAAGATCGCTTGGAATAGATCCAACTTGCAGTAAAAAAAAGGCATGCTCTTTCAATTGCGCATACTGCCAGCTTGGAGTAGGCGAAATGGTTTGCGGAAGAAGGGAATTCGTAACCTTAAAAAAACTGGGAACCGACTTGGAAGCAATTAAAGGAGTGGGGGCGGACGTCATAACCTTTTCGGGTACGGGAGAACCCACCTTGGCAAAAAACCTTGGGGAAATGATCGATTTGGCAAGGACCGTTTCCGGATTGCCGATAGCCGTGATAACGAATTCCTCCTTATTGCCGTTGAAGGAGGTAAGGCAAACGCTTTGCAAGGCGGATATCGTCCTTGCAAAATTGGATGCGCCGGACGAGGCCCTTTTTCAGGAAATTAACCGGCCCTGCGCGGGCATGCATTTCAAGGAATATTTGGAAGGGATTGAAACATTCAGGAAGGAATTTCACGGCAAATTCGCATTGCAGATAATGTTTATTGAGCCGAATAAAGCGTCGGCAGGCCAATTGGCTGCGCTTGCAAAGGGGATTAATCCCGATGAAATCCAAATAAATACCCCCTTGCGCCCCTGTTTTGTAAAAGCGTTAAGCCGGGAGGAACTCGGGGCAATTAAGCATGCCTTCAGGGGTTTGCAGAATGTTAAATGCGTTTACGGCGCCGAATTACCGAAAGTGGCTCCGATCGATTTGGAGGAAGTATACAAGCGAAAGAGGCCAAAACCATGAAAATAGCGATCACCGGGGGAAAGGGCGGAACGGGCAAGTCAATGGTTGCAACATCCTTGGCAGTTGAGTTCGCAAGAAATGAAAAAACATTGCTTGTTGACGCGGACGCCGAATGCCCAAACGACCACCTGTTGCTTTCTGTTAAAAGAAAGGTGCACTGTGTTGTTAGCCAGCCGATCCCAAAATGGGATTTCAAAAAGTGCATTAAATGTGGCAAGTGCGCATCGGTATGCAAGCAAAACGCAATAATTTTTGTCAAGGGGAAATACCCCGCCTTTGCAAAGGACATCTGCATTGGATGCAAGGCATGCATTGTTTCATGCCCGGTAAGGGCTATAAGCCAAACAAAGAAGGAAATAGGGAAAATATACGCTGGAAAAAATTATAATGTAAACTTGCTTTCATCGGAATTGAAACTCGGGGAATTGGCATCGGGGGAAGTCGTTGCAGAGGTACGGAGGCAGACTGAAAAAATCAATAAAAAAATAAAGGCAAAAATAATCCTCATTGACTCCGCTGCGGGTGTCGGATGCCCGGTAATCGCCTCTTTGGTTAACACCGACTATATTGTTGCAGTGACTGAACCCACCCCTTCGGCACTCCACGACCTGAAACGGGTATTGTATCTGGCGGAGCATTTCGGGATCAGGCACGGAATTGTAATTAACAAGTCTGACTTGGAAAAAAGTTACTGCCAGAAAATAGAAAAATTCGCCATTCAAAAAGGAATCCCGGTTATCGGCAAGATCCCGTACAGCAGGGATTTTATCAATTCTACCATTCAAATGATCCCGGTAGTTGGGATAAACCCGGAGTACTCTGAAATATTTCAGAAAATTATTGGGAAAATAAGGCGGGAGTTAGGGACGGGCCCGAACTTGCGGAATAGCAAAATTATTGGATCAAGCATATTGCATTAGATAAATATATAAAATAGTAATGAATATACATTCGTTACAAGCGAGAATATGGCAAGGCCCAAGAAATGCAGGCAGGTGGAAAAAAGCCCCAGATGCGTCTATTTCAAGCCGGCCGGAATACCCATGCTCAAACTTGAAAAAGTAGAGCTTTCGGTTGAGGAAATGGAGGCGATCAGGCTTGCGGACTTTGAGGAGAGGGAACAGGGCAGTACTGCAAAGAAAATGAAAATTTCCCAGCCGACATTTTCTAGGATTTTAAAGGAAGGCAGGAGAAAGGTTGCGGAAGCGCTATTCAAGGGAAAGGCAATCAGGATCAATGGAGGGGACTATCATATCGGAAAATATGAAAAGCATTGCAGATGCATAATAAGTGAAAAAACATGAAAATTTGCATCCCATCGGAAGATGAAAAGACCATAAGCGGCGAACTTTTTGAAAAGGCAAGATATTTCGTAATATTCACCTTAAGGGGAAACACAATTACCGCAAGGAAAAGCATCAAGAACGAGCATCCGTCGGGGCCGTACGGAGTCAGGATGCGCATTATGAAGAAAATAATGGGATGCAGCGCAATTATTTGCAGGAACATGTGCATACGGATGTACATGCTCCTGCAAAAGAAGGGGATAAAGGTAATAATAACGGAAGAGAAAAGTGCGCTGGTGGCAGCTGAGAAATTCTCAAGGGCAAAATACATCGAGGGAAACGGAATTTCAATATTGAAATGATCGTGATTTAATGCCGGAAGGAACACCGAGAAGCGATGCGGAACGAGTCGAGCGCCATACTGAGATTTATGGCGAGGGAAGCCAGCCGCCGACACAGCGTCAGGGGCTAGGTGCATACAGATACAGCTACATCGGTTTGATTGAAGCTTTTATTGTTGGCGCCATTGTCGGTTTCCTGCTAAGCCGTTATTGAGGGGATTTCATGTGGAAGATTAATCAAATAGCGATTTTTTCAATGCTTATTGGAATGCTAATGCCGTTTACATCCGCAGCGGAATTCAATGGAGAAGGCGTCTCAATTGACTTTTTCTATGGGATCGGATGCCCCCATTGCGGGCGGGTAGAGCCGGTCATTAGTGAACTCGAAACCAAATACCCGGAAATGACGGTTTGGAAATATGAAATTTATCAGAACCGCACCAATTTATTGCTGATGAACGAATACTATGATTCATACGGCGTTCCCGAAGGATATAGGGGAGTACCGGTTGTTTTCGTAAATGGAAAAGCCATAATTGGCGACACGCCCATTATCGATAACTTGGAAAAAGAGATTTTGGCTATCGTAACAGTTTCCCCGACAATCCAACCGTCAGCCACAAACAAACCCAATAACACGGGTTCTAACGAAACGCCAACCATAATTCCAACCGCATCCATCAAAGCCAATTCCACATCATCCGAGGATAAGCTGAAATCACTATCATTGATAACAATAATCGGCGCAGCCGTTGTCGATTCGATAAATCCCTGCGCAATTGCCGTCCTGCTGATATTGATGGGGGCGCTGCTTGCAACTGGGGATAAGAAGAAAGCGCTGGTATCTGGGTTCGCGTTCACTGCTTCCATTTACATCAGCTACTTCCTGTTCGGGCTTGGGCTGTTCTCCGCCCTGCAGATATCCGGCCTCTCATATTTGTTTTATAAAATTGTCGGCTTTCTTGCGATAATCATTGGGCTGGCTAACCTCAAGGATTATTTCTGGTATGGGGGCGGGGGTTTTGTGATGGAAATTCCAAGAAGCTGGCGGCCTTCCCTTAAGGCAATGCTAGGATCGGTCACATCGCCCCTGGGCGCATTCCTGATGGGGTTTGTCGTTTGCCTTTTTGAGCTTCCGTGCACCGGCGGGCCGTACATATTCATCTTGGGGCTATTGGCAGAAAAATCAACAATGATGGCGGCAATACCGGTATTGCTGATCTACAACCTGTTTTTCGTGCTGCCACTTATCGCGATTACGCTGCTGCTCCATTTCGGGTTTGCCAATGTGGAAAAAGCCAATGAATGGAAGGACCGCAATTTAAGGGCACTTCATTTGGCCGCAGGGCTGGTAATGCTGGCTCTCGGGCTGGCAGTTGTCCTTGGGCTGGTTTGAGATGAAAAAGGTGCTTCCGCCAACCTACTTTGCATTATTCCTTATCCTCGAAATTGCCGCATATTTCATTTTTCCCGCGGAAAGGATCGTTCCTGCCCCCATTAACCTTATTGGCGCTATTCCGGTCGTTTTCGGCATAGCTTTCAATTTATGGGCGGACAAACTGTTCAAGGAGGCAAAAACCACAATCAAGCCGCACGAAGCGCCAACAACACTTATCACTTCCGGGCCATTCCGCCATAGCCGCCACCCGATGTACTGCGGGATGGCAGGGATATTGCTCGGGGTTGCAGTTTTCCTGGGGACAGGGGCAGCCTTCTTGTTCCCGGCATTATTTGTTGCCGTCATTGAAATGAAGTTCATTCCAATGGAGGAAACGAATTTGCAAAAGGCATTTGGGAAAAAATTCTCTGCTTACAAGGCAGGGGTGAGGCGCTGGATCTGACTATTGCGCAGGATCTGCCCACCCCCCACTAGGGGTATCCTTGGCGAATGCCTCTCAAGAGGCAGAAGGCTTCCGGCACGCCCAAGAAACGGAAAGTTGCAGCCACAACCCACCAATCCGCATTTTTTTGCTTGGGACTGACTATTTTGGGGATGCCCTTGTGCCTGATCTTATACGATGTTGATGCCAAGAAAACCAAGGAAAAGGAGCGCGTTCAAGATGGCAACAATCGCGCCCACGGCCAAAAGCGCGACGGATGTGCCCTTGCTGTTCCTGTATTTTCCCATCACCTTCTTCGAGGAAGTGAGGTGAGCCTGGAGGAATATCGTAACCGGAAGCTGGATGCCAAGGATCATCTGGGAAATAAGCAGCCCGCTGAAGGGATCGGAGATGAAGAAAATTGCAATGCAGGCGCCTAGCAGGGAAATTGCCACTCCCAGCCTCGAATGCTTGTCCTTGATGTCGTAAGGCTCGTGGAAGATGCCCGCAAAGATGCTGCCTGCAGCCATTCCCGATGTTATCGTGGAGGACACGCCGGCGAATAGAAGGGCTATTGCAAATACAAGACCCGCACTATTGCCAAGTAGGGGTACTAGGAGGTCCCTTGCCTGCGATAGGTCGGTTGCTTCGACCCCGGCACTGAAGAATACTGAAGCCGCAAGGATGATTATTGCGCAATTTATTGCCCACCCGACAATCATTGAGAACAATGTATCTAGGAACTCGTAGCGCATCTGCTTGCGCTTGACCTTCTCCTCCCTAAGGTTCCACTGCCTGCTCTGGATTATCTCCGAGTGCAGGAAAAGGTTATGCGGCATTACGACCGCGCCAAGGACGCTCATGATTATTAGCATCGAGCCGGAAGGGAGCGAAGGGCTGACAACGCCAACTGCAGCCTGCGCCCAGGAAATATCCGCAAGCGTGAGCTCATAGACAAACGAAAGGCCTATCACCGAGACGAAGAGTATGATCAGTTTCTCGATGAACCTGTACGTATTCGAGATCAGCATGATGCCTACAAAGGCGGTAACTAAGATGGCACCCGCCTGGATGGGCACGCCAAAGAGCATATTCAGCGCGATCGCCCCGCCCAGGATCTCCGCGAGGGAGGTAGATATGGAGGCAATCATCGCGGATGCAAGTATCGGCCACGCATACTTAGGCTTTAAGTGCTTTGCAGTTGCCTCGGATAGGCATAAACCGGTTGCTATCCCAAGATGGGCTACATTATGCTGCAAAATGATGAGCATAAGCGTGCTTAGCGTGATCATCCACAGAAGCGAATAGCCATATCCGGCTCCGGCAGCAAGGTTGGCCGCCCAATTGCCCGGGTCGATGAACCCGACGGTCACGAGGAGTCCTGGCCCGATGTATTTTAGTATCTCAAGCCCGCCCAGGGAGGGCCTTTTCCTTTCCTTCCTCAAAAACTCCCCGATCTTGCTTGATAGTCTCATTGTTACCAGCGATGCGTTCCAATTGGGAAATAGTAATCAGCCATATGTTTTATAGCCAATACGAAAGGGGCGATCAATCCGGGCAACATCGAGAAATACCCCAATGTTATCGGATGAAGGGAACCCGAAGTTCGCAGTGCTGGGAAATGTGCTGTTAAATTTGGAAGGAATTAACTAAGATTAAACCTCACGTTTAAATACGCCTCGAATAAAGGTATGGAAGGTGATCTGATGAGATTGATCATAGGAGCCCTGATGGCATTTTCGCTTGTGGCTTTCGGATGCATTGCAACGGAAAATGTGGCATCCCCAACGGCTTTCGTGAGCGCGAATGCTGCCACCACTGCCCCCACGGACTTGGGCGCTGCTACAACAACCCCAACCGATGCAAAGCCCGACAGATTTGCGATGTCGGAAGTTGGGAAGCACGCGGTAAAGGGCGATTGCTGGCTTGCAATCCAAGGAAAAGTGTATGATGTTTCGGATTATACAAAGCATCCTGGAGGGGAGGCCATATTGGAGGGATGCGGAAAGGATGCCACGACGCTATTCGAGACAAGGCCGATGGGATCTGGGACCGCGCATTCAAAGAAGGCTAGGGAGTATATGCAGAATTTTCTAATTGGCGAATTGGCAAAATGAAAACGGGATCCGGAATATCCGGCTTGGGATGAAACTGCCTTAGAAGCCCAGTTTCTCGTTCACGAAGATGAGGTGCAGCCTTCCGGGATTGGGCTCCTTGCTAACCACAAGAAGCTTGTTCACGCTGCTTGGCGATCCGTAAACCCTCATTGCGCGCTCGTTTTCCAGGGGAAGGACATAATCGTATATCCGCTTCACGCCCTGCCCATACGCCTGCACTATTTTCTGTGTTCCAACCACCCAGATGACCCTGCCAGCCCCGGAGGCATATGCGGGCAGCTGGCTTCCTGAAGCGGATGCAATGAGCAGCTTGCCATCCTCCGTGACTGCGTGAACGCTCCCAAGCGCAAAGTCGGGTGCGGCCCCGAGCTTTCGCATCTCTCCTGCCTGCATTGCCTTGTCCATCTTCTGGAATTTCATCCGGACCGAAGCGAACCTGCCGCTCTCGTTGATTTCCTTTGCTATTCCGGTTTCTAGGAGGGTTTGCGAGCTGTAGGTGAAAACCTCTGAGCCTTCCGGAATGAGCTCGAGAACTCGTTTTTTAGCCTCTTCCCTGTTTGCGGCCAGTTCAGCCCCGATGCCGTTCCTCCTTAGGGATTCGATTGTTTTTTCAACCGTGGCAATGTCTGCTAGCTGATCGTAATATGTCACAAAATCACCCACGATAGAATACAAGGCTTTTCCAATTTAAGGGTGATGTTTAGGGGTTCAGCTGCCAAACAGAATAATTAAGGATGGCCGCAAAACTGACCCAGAGGATGTAGGGGATGAGCAGAATAGGACCATGGGGCATTCAAGAAGAGCTGCAAGCAAAAAAGCTTCAGTGAAAATGGGGCCGATCCCTCCGGCGAGCTCGCAGCCGATCACTGAAATGAGCAATTTATTCCAGTCCATTGGTTTCCTTCGAACTTACTCATATTTTGACAACCCAATAATAATGGCATTGATTGCACGCGTAACCCGCATATCCGCTTTATTAACTCGGGAAGCGTGTTAGTATTCGATGAAATCCAAATCCCCTTATAAAATCAGCCTCCAAATTGAAGGACTAACGCTTCGCGCGCGTGTCACGAACGTTTCAAAGGCCGAGCAATACTTCCTGGAAAACCAGCTATACCAGCCATCCATACTAAAGCTCTCGGATTCCGGCGGGAGGCGCGTGAAGTTTGATGATAAGCACGCAACATCCGATGCTGCCTGGCTGCTGTCACGCGAGGAGTATAGGAAAATGAAGCCGGGAGAGAGCCTTGAGTTCCGAAGCGTGATGATTTCCGAAAAGCCTAATTCGCCCTACCACCTCGGATGGTTCCCCTTCGAATCCGATTTGGAACCTGGAAAATACAGCGCGCAGGTCGAGTGGTCAAGCGAGCATAACAAGTGGGAGGAATACGACATCCAACAGCAGATGCAGCGGATCAACGGCAGGATGAAGGGCGTATGGCTCGGGAAGGTATGCTCAAATAGCGCCGAATTGCTCCTCGAATGATTCGCCCTAGGCAACCCCCATTGAAACAAAACTTATTTTAATTCTTCCGGAATGTTATTTTAGGGGGCGTACGAATGGGCGATGGAAATGCAAGCAGCAGGCAAGGCTTGCTTTGGGAAATTGGGAGGAAAAGAATTTTTTTCCTGAAGGCCGCGTTGATGCTGGCGATATTTTGGCTCATCCAATTTTCATACCAGTTCTGGTTCGTTTCTGCCGGAGGCTTGGAGGATTCGGCCATCCGTGCATCATCGCTTGGCGGGGCTCTCCTCATAACGATCTCATTGCTAATAGGCCCAATGCAGGTGCTATCGCCAAGGCACAATTACATCGACCTTAGGAGGGCGTTTGGGGTAGCCGGATTTGCGCTGATAATGGTGCACGCCTTTTCCGTAATTGCATTCAGGTTTGGCGGCAACGTGCAAAAGGCGTATGCAAACCTTGATCCGATTGGAAGTGCGATCGCACTTGGCATCATTGCGTATTGGCTGCTTTTCCCTCTGCTGCTCACCTCGACTGATTGGGCTATGCGCAAATTGAGATTCCACAATTGGAAGCTTCTCCATAGGACCGTTTATTTCACCTGGATGATGGCGGTTTTCCATTTCCTAATAATCAGGCCCGATCAGCTTGCGAATTTCGCGGGCTTGCTGCTCCTTGCGGGAACGGCTTTGGTGTTCATCTTGCAAACCGCGGCCTTCGCAAAGAAAATATGGGGCTCAAGAAGCGGAATTGCCCTTTTTACAGCCGCCATGGTGTTCCTATTCCTGCTGTCCTGGCTGGCCCTGCTGTACCCCAAATACCTCAGGGTGCTTGGCATTGGTTGATGGATTGCGGTTGCGGGATTGCATTTGCATCGGGGGTGCGGGCGCCATTGGTTTTTGCGATTAATCGGCAACTTGGTTTTTGATTCGTGAAAGGGGGATGCGATTGCAAAAAAATTCAGCGTATTTTTACCTTTTCCTGACAATATTGTCCTGGTCGGCGATACCTGCAATCTCCAGGATTGCCCTTGAGGAGGTCGACAATTACCAGCTGCTGCTGTATACGAGCCTGGTAGGAGTGGTTGCGCTTTTTTGCCTCAATGCGTTCCGGGGAAAAATCCGCTTATTGAAGGGATATGGCATTGCAGATTACCTGAAAATGGGCTTGATGGGGGCGCTTGGGATTTTCCTTTACCACATATTCCTCTTCTACGGCTATGGGAATGCTCCGGCAGGCCAGGCGAACGTATTCAATTACCTTTGGCCGGTGTTCATAGTGATTTTTTCCGTGCCAATCCTGAAGGAAAGGGTGGAGAAGTGGACGGTCGTTGCGGTGGCAATCTGTTTTTTGGGGGCCCTGGTTGCATTCACCGGCGGGCAGGGGTTCGCGGGCGCTTATGCAGCAGGATACGCCTCGGCTGCAATTGCAGCGGTGTGTTATGGCCTGTTTTCGGTCCTGGGGAAAAAAATGAAATACGACAAGGAGGCGAGCATGCTCATTTATTACGTTGCTGCGCTCGCCTTGGCCATTCCTGCAACAATTGCCTTTTCAAGCTTGGTTGTGCCGAAAAATGCATCCACGCTCATCTCAATACTCGTTCTGGGGGGGATGACAAACTCAATTGCGTTCGTATTCTGGTTCAAGGCGCTTGAGAGGGGCAATACGCATATCGTTGCCAACCTCGCGTACGCGATTCCCCTGCTGGCAATGGTTTGGACGTACTTCCTGAACGCCGAGCAGTTTTCAGCGAACTCGGTGCTGGGCCTGATGCTGATAATCCTAGGGATAGCTATCCAATCAATTTGGGCAAAAAAAGGGAAGGAGCGGGGAGGGCCTTTGCCAAAATGAAGATTACGGTAAGCGGCTGGCAGTCCTTTTATGATGGCGCAGGGCAAAATGCGCCCATAGCCAAGGGCGGTTCAGGGAGGGGAAGCAATTAAAAATCGGATTTCCCTGTTAATTGCGCAAGATTCAGCTTTAGGGGGGAGGCGGGAGATGGGCAAGCTCAATAAGGAAATATACCTGCAGTTCACACGGCCATTCAACTTGTATTTGGCCGAGTTCTGGCGCTCGCCCCTGCTCGTTCCAAACGTGAAAAAATTCCTTGGAAAGGGGCTTTCGGACCAGATCTGCTATTCCGATGGGAAGACGCAATATTATTACAGGCTTGTCTTGGAGATGCAGCTTTTGAAGAAGCACGTGCTCTCCTTGAACCCGAAGGATGCCGTATTTTCGGAGGAGAACAGCAAAACCTTCAGGGAACGCGTAGGGCGGATGCGGAAGCTGATGGAGCATAGCTTCGAAGAGGACGAAATCCGGCCAATATATCGGAAAGCGAAAAAAACATTCGAGGAGCTTTATCCATATTATTATTTCAGCTATTTCATCGGGGGGCCCTGGGCTTTTGAATACAGGGCAAAATGGGGGAAGGATGCAAAGAGGGCGCTCCATCTTCAGTACGAAAACCGGGTATGCTCCGAGGGGCTGCTAAAGCAGTTCTCGAATTTCATCGAACTGCTTTGCATACACAAATTGGGGGATTTTGCAGCTGAAATTGATACGACATCCTTGAGGTTTGGGGAGGTGGAGGATTTGCTCCTGCGGGCAAGGGTTCCTAGCAGGAAGCTCGTCAAGCTTAGGGAAAACGGGTATGTTTACGCGAAGGGCAGGCTGTACCTGAGCGACGATCTCCTCTCAGTCATTCGCAAACACGGCTACTCTTACGAACCCAAGGAGGCAGGAAAAGTTGAGGAGTTTGTCGGGGAGGTCGTATGCAAGGCCGGGAAGGCACTAGGGAAGGTGAGGCTCATATTCAAGGAAGATGATCTTGGGGCTTTTAGGAAGGGCGAAATATTGGTTGCGCCGATGACTCAGCCCATCTATATGCCCGCAATGAGAAAAGCAGCTGCAATCGTGACGGATGAGGGCGAAATCACCTCCCACGCGGCGATTGCTTGCAGGGAGCTTAGGAAACCGTGCCTAATTGGCACAAATTCCGCAAGCCTGCTTCTCAAGGATGGCGACCTGCTAGAGGTTGACACCGAAAAGGGGGTTGCGCGCAAGGTCCACAAGAGATGAGCGTTAGTTGGGGCTGAGGATGCGGGAATGGGGAATTTTGGGATATTGCCATACGGGAGGAAAGAACGCTTTTGAGCATTCAGCCGGGTTAGCAGCTCAGTTCGCTTTTTCGTTGAGGATGATTTTCTTCGTCATTCCAAACGGGTAGGTTTTAACGACCTTCTTGTCCTCAAGCCTTTGCAGCACCCGAAAGGTCTTGACTGCCGAAAAACCCGTGCTCAAGGCAAGCTGCTTTTGCGTCGCCTCCCCTCTTTGCCTTACCAGCTGGTCGTACATTGCCTTTTCATCGCCGGTAAGCAATGTCGAAATGGTGAAACTCCTAGTTTCCTTGCGGTCCTTTTCCCGCAGGTATTTCATCAGCACGTAGCCGTTTACCAGGAACGCTACGCCTGTAAGTAGCAAGCCAAGTGCCTGGATCGAGAGGACCTGTGAAAGGCCCATTTCCGGCGGCCGCTCCCTTCCAAAGAAGGGCCGCGTGGCATTATCCTGGATGAAGGGGGGGTTTGCTGCGGTTGCATTGAAGCCGCGTTCATTGTTGCCAGGGAATATGGGGATTATCTCATTGCGCCAAATTGCAAAATACGTGAAGGTCAAATAGGTCATTACAAGGAAGCCGCCGTATATCAGGGAGAAGTATGCAAGCCAGCGCAATTCCTTCATATTCATTTCACCTTATTACATTTTGACCCGAAATCATTTCAATTCATTACTTATTACAGGTTATTACAGGTTAATAATATAGGTAGTTACTTTAATATATTTGTTCCCATTTGGTCGGGCTTAGGTGAATGAATTGCGGGAAAAGGAAAAAAAGGCGGTGCTCGAATTCGAGGATGTGGTGAAAGAGTACCGGATAGGCGACAAGACGCTAAGCGTGCTGAAGGGGCTCACATTCACCGTAAGGCAGGGCGAATTCACCGTAATAATGGGGCCTTCAGGAAGCGGAAAAAGCACGATGCTGCAACTAATGGGCTGCCTGGACAAACCCACAACGGGCAAGGTGCGGATTGATGGGGAGGATGCCACGGTTGCAGGCTCAAACAGGCTTGCGGAGATACGGAGGGATAAAATTGGCTTCGTATTCCAGGCATTCAACCTGCTTCCCAATTTCAGCGCCCTATATAATGTGGAGCTCGCGATGTCAATAAAGGAAATGCCGCATGGTGCGCGGGCGGATAGGGCAAAACGGCTTCTTGAGCAGGTGGGCCTTGCGCATAGGGAAGGCCACAAGCCGCCGATGCTATCGGGAGGGGAAAAGCAAAGGGTCGCAATAGCGCGGGCGCTTGCAAACAATCCCGCATTCCTGCTGGCTGATGAGCCAACGGGCAACTTGGATTCCAAGTCCGGGGAAGAGATAATGAAATTGATCGTGAGCCTTTGGAAGGAGCACGGCACGACGATCGTAATGGTGACCCACGAGCCGATGGTTGCCCAATACGGCCAGAGGATACTGCATCTGATGGACGGCACGATTGACAGGGAGGAAAAGCCCGCAGAAATTTTGAAAAAGTATGATTTGAAGACGAAATAGGTGGTTGGTATGAAGGAAGGAATGGTTTTTGTGTGTTTGCTGTTGTTATTGGGAAGCGCACCTGCGGTTACCTATAACCTCACTAATGCAGGGTATTACCCCACAGCTGATTTCGAGGTGAAGAACCTTGTACAGATGCCCGATCGGGTTTATCCAGGCGACCAGGTAAGGCTGCAATTTACCGTTGAGAATAAAAGGGCGGGCGGATCGATTTCGGCCCAATTGACGGCATTGGTGCCCTTCCTTGGGGACAAATTGACATACCTTTTAGGCTCGATGGCGCAGGGCGCCTCCAAATCGGTGAATGTTGATTTTGAGGTGCCTACAGGCACAAAGCCGGGCAGCTATGAGATATTCCTTTTCGTGGTAGACGATATGAGATCGCAAACACAGGTGGGCGGCATACCGCTCGTGATAAATGAGCCGCAGCAAGGCAGCGTGCTTGTTGCAAAAATCAACCCCGTCGGGGATGCATTTGCAGGCGATTCCAGGAAGATTGCAGTTGAAATGGAAAATTACGGAAGCCTCGCAGCAACGGATGTGGTCGTGCAGATGCAATACAGCACGTCGAATTCGATTTGGCCAATTGAGAACGACCGGATGTACATAGCCTCGATCCCAGCGAATGGCAGGGCGGAAGTCGAGTTCGACATAGGCATAAGCGCTAGCGCAACGCCCGCCTACTACCCCGTCACGCTCGTGATTAATTACAAGATGGACAAGCTCGGGCAGACTGCAATCACGCAGACTGCATCGCTCAAGGTCCTGGCAAAAACCAATCTCCTCATTACATCGGCCGGGGCAACTGCATCGTCGGATTCAACGGGGGGAAGTACGCTTGCAATAACCATTGCAAACACGGGGGATACTGCGGTTAGGAGCGTTTATGCGATTGCATCCTCGGATGATTTTTCAATTTCGGGAATACCAGACCAATTCATAGGCACGCTGAATCAGGATGACTCCTCCTCGATGTCAGTGGCAATCACCCCCAAGCGCACAGGGATGCCCGCTAACCCCAGCGCTGCGCCCGGCACGGGATTCCAGCAAGGCACGCCCACTGGCGGAAAGGTGAACATAAAGGTAACATACAAGGATGCGATGAACATCGAGCACACCCAGATCCAATCAATTCAGGTAAGTGCCGGTGCAGCCTCATCTGCAGGAACAACCGGAGTTGGAAGCACCCAGCGATTTGGCAGGCAGCAGCAGGGCTTTAGGATATTCGGGATTGATTGGTGGATGATTGCTGGTGCGATTGTGCTCCTGGTTGGCGCATTCTTCGGATACAAATGGATGAAGAGGAAGGAGCACAAGAACGAAATAATTGTAAAGGGAAGGTAGGCCGGTGCGGGAATGGGGCGCAAATGACAATGAAGTTGATGGATGTAGCGGCAATGTCGCTTGCTAACATGAGGGGAAGGAAGCTGCGATCCTGGCTTACGGTGCTTGGGATCGTCATAGCAGTTGCATCCATAATCGTATTGCTCTCCCTCGCGTTCGGAGTGGAGCAGCAGGTATCCTCAAGGCTCAACCAGCTCGGGAATGACATAATTCAGATAACTCCGGGCAATTCGCAGGCAACGCGCGGCTCTGGAGGCGGCTTTGCAATAGCAGTTGGCGGAGGGGGGGGCCCGCCTGGGGGAGGGATGCCGGGCGGGGGCGCACCTGGAGGGAGCAGGGGCGAATTCAGTTTTAGCAATTCGGAGGGAAAGCTCACGTTCACGGATGCTGAAAGGCTCAAAATCGTTGAGGGCGTGCTGGCTGTTGACCCAAGGCTTACGGGAAGGCTACGGTCCACATTCAAGAATTACAATGCAACCCTCCAAATAATCGGCATTGACCCCTCTGGCTTTAGGCAGATCAATACGGCCCCAATTTACCTGGGGAAAATGCTGAATGATAATGACAAGTACTCGGTAGTCCTCGGGTACAATGTTTGGGCACGGACATTCGGCGGCCTTCCGATGGTCAATAGGCAGATAAAAATCGGGGATTCGTATTATACGGTTGTAGGAATAATCAACTCGTCTTCGGGATCCTTTGTGACATCCGATTCCGCGGTTTATATGCACATTGACACCGCGAAAAGGGTTTTGAATGAAAGCACCAGCCTGACCCAGATGTACATCAAGGTAAGGCCGGGCCAAAACACCGACACGGTCGCAGCCAGGCTAGAGAATAAGCTCATTGAATTGCACCGCGTAACGAAGGCCAAGGAGGACTTCACAATAACAACTGCCTCCTTCATCCAATCAACCGCATCTGCAGTGACGGAAACGCTCACGTTGTTCCTTGCTGGGATTGCCGCAATTTCCTTGCTCGTTGGCGCAATCGGGGTTGCGAATACGATGTTTATGAGCGTCCTCGAGCGGACGAAGGAAATTGGGGTGCTGAAGGCATTGGGGATGAAGGATGCGGAAATCACGGCCGAATTCCTAATTGAAGCCGGGCTGATTGGGCTGGCAGGCGGCGCTTTTGGGATCGTGCTCAGCCTGGTGGCAATTTTCGTGCTCTCGCTTTTCAAGGTGACTGCAATTGCAAGGCCCGAGCTTCTTGTCGGTGCATTGCTTTTTTCGGGCATCATTGGGATTGTTTCAGGCGTATTGCCCGCAAGGAATGCAGCGAAATTGCAGCCTGTCGAGGCATTGCGTTACGAATGATGGGTGGACGGAATGGCGGATAATTCATTGGCAGGATACGTTTTGCTATTGGCATTGTTTGCGGCGCTCTTCTTGATGGGATGCACAACGGATCAGGATGCGCAAACGGGCCCGCAGGCTGAATTTAGGCAGAAAGGCCAGCAGGCCGGGAATCCGGATGGCCAACGCCCGCCCGGAAGGGGAGGCAATTTCAGCAATGGCGAGGATTTTCCAAGGAACGGCAATGGGTCGTTTGGGAACTTGACTGAGGAACAAAGGAAGCTGATGATGGAGCAAAGGCAGCAGGCATTGATTGGGGCGTGTAAAGGGAAAGCGCAGGAAGATTCCTGCACAATTGCCGACCAGCGGGGCAGCAGGGAAGGGACGTGCAAAATTGCCGAAGGCCAGCTCATCTGCAATTTGCCAATGCCAAGCAACATTCCAGGGCGCACGCCGCCTAACTGATCTCGCAAAGGCCCCCCGTTTCCGTGCACTTGAATTTTGCGCCGGGCTTGCAGGCAGTCCAGCAATCGCCGTTGCATAGCAATTCCGATGGTTTGCACTTGGTTTCCTCCAATCCGTATTCCCTTCGGATTTCGAGGTATTGCGAGTAAGCGGAGGCAACCTCACGCTTATCAGCGCCTTTCAGGATCCTTCGCAGCTCCAAGTAGATCGAGGCATCCTTTGCCTCCTTTTCGGAGGGATATTGATTGCCCCTGCTGACCCGTATGACTGAAGTGAGCGAGGTTAGCTTGCCTGCACCGATGTAATCCCCCTCCGAATCGCTAATCATTGTCGGGGATGTGCTTTCAACAAAGCAGTAGCCGCCGGAACCTGGCAATGCCCCGGATGTGCATTCCAAGCCAACAGCCTCGTGCTTTTCATTGTCGTATTCAAGCATCGCAACCCCGAATCCCAATTTGGCAAGCAGCAAGGCAAGCAGCCTCGCCTTCTCCGCGCACACCCCCTTGTTGTAAAAAAGGACCTGGTAGGGGTGCTTGCTGTTTGGAAGGTTCCTATCGTATGCATCCTTATCGTAAGGGATGTTTTGCACGAGCGAGATTGCAGCCCTTGCAAGCCTTGCATTTTCCCAATCCGGATGCCTCGCCTTCAAATCGATAAGCAATTGCCCAACGAACTCCTGCTGCACTGGCTCGTTGATCACCTGATTGACGACATTTTGCGCAATGGTTTCCTGAGTTGGCTTTTCATCCTCATCATACCAGTAGGTAAAGCTATCCAAACCGCTCAAATGATCATTTACGCCGCCATAAACCCGAAAATCGAGCACCTCCCTTTCCCCATCCAGGTAGAATTGGAATTTTTGGATTTTCGGTGAGGTCATAAGGGATTGGGGATCGAGCGTAGGCGAGGGCGAAGGGAAGGGTTGTGCTGCTGGAAATTGGAAGGCGGGCATATGCTCGTATGCATAATAGCCTGCTGCAGCCAAAATGAGCAGAAGAAATGGCAGTTTATTCATATGGTAAGAATTCCGGCTGGCGTTTTAATAGATTGCATTGCCGGCATTTTAATGGAACAGATCATTCGCCCTTTAACTCCTGCCTGATCTGCCTGATCACTCCCTCGGAATCAGACCACCAATCCCGCGTCCCCACCCGGAAAATCTTCCATCCGCGCGACTCCAGCAAGTTTTGCCTGTAAACATCCCGCTCCTTCGCATCAAGAAGGCCGGAATAGTTGTGCCGGTCTATCTCCACTCCTAGGGCATAATGTTGCCTGCCCTCCTTGCCCAAAATTGCAAGATCAAGGCCGTAATTGCTATACCCGACGTCCTTTCTTACCTCGAGACCCGCTTTTTGCAGCTGGAAAAAGAGCTCCCCTGCGATTTCGCTTTTTTGGGTTGGCTCCGATATGGCCGATTTTTCAAAAGCGGCGCCCCCAAGGCCCTTCAACACGCGGGCGATTTCCTCCGGGTCATTTTCAAAGACTGCCTTGGCGTACTCAAGGTATTTCCTTAGGAATTTTCCGCCGATGTTCGATTCCTCAGTGATTCGAAGCTGAAGGGGATCAATGGAAGTCACAATAACCACTTTCTCGCGAGCCCTTGAAACCGCCACATTAAGCCGGCGCTCGCCGCCCTCCATAGAAAGGGTGCCGAATTGCGTGAGCACCTTCCCATCCTCCATTGAAGGCGCATAGCCGATGGAGAAGATGATCATGTCGCGCTCATCGCCCTGAACGTTCTCGATGTTCTTCACGAAAAGGGACTGCAGTTCCTCGTTCTCAACGCGTTCAAGCTCGCGCTTGTAATGCTGGTAGAACTTGTAATCGGATAATGCCCTTTTCTCTAGGAGGTTCAAGATAAGGTCTGCCTGGGCGGAGTTGAAGGTGACAACGCCAATGGAAGGAGGATTTTGCTTGGAAATGGCATGTGCAATGAGTTCAACTACCTGCTCGGCCTCAGTTCGGTTCCTTCTTTTCTCCCAAAGGCCCCTTACCTTCACCCACTCAATTGCAGCTGATTTCTTTTGAAGATCAGGGGAAGTGGTCGTCTGGATCTTGCCGGAATAGAATGCATGATTGGAGAACGCAATCAGCTCCTCCCTTTTCGAGCGGTAATGCCAATTGAGCAGGAGCTCGGGGTAGCGCCGCTTTGCCAGCTGCAGGAAGCTCTTGATGCCAGAGATCTCCTTCAATTCGGAGGTTGGGAGCGAATCATCATCCTCCCCGGAATCATCCAAATCAAGGTGCGAGGAGAATAAATCAAACGGCGGCAGCTGCTTTTCATCTCCTGCGACGCATACGGATTTGCTGCGGTAGAGCGCGGGGATTGCGTGCTCAAGCGTGCACTGGGAGGCTTCGTCGAAAATCACCGCATCAAACAGCCCTTCCTTGAGGGGGAAGATCGCTGAGACGGTTTCGGGCGAGCAAAGCCAAACGGGAAAGATGTCCATCATCCCCTTCTGGGAGAATTCGCGTAGCATTTTCCTAAGCGACCAGGGGTGCTTCAACTTTTCCGACTGGAATTTGATCTCCTTCAGGTTGGAATAGCGCTGCGATGAGAGGAATTCGTGCCATCTCCTCTTGCACTCCTGGCGTGCCTTCAATTTGCGTTTCTCAAGAAGGGTGCGCACCTCTAAACGGTAACGGCCGTAGGTCGTGGAGTCCAATTTCTTCAGCACCGGAAGGCCGCTTTCGGCATCAGCAATCCATTTCGAGTAGAAGGAGTGCCTTAGGATGGAAATGGTAAGGGCGCAGTTTTTCTCGCGGGAAAGGATGTTTTGCCCAAGTTCCAAAAGCCCCCTTTCCTTGCTTCCAAGGTCATCAATCATCCTCTGGTAAACGCTGCCCTTTTGCTTGTTTCGAAGCGATTCCTGTAGCTGCATTAGCAGGTGCTGCGAATCCTCTGAACCCTCCGAAGCGAGCGAGGTTAGTTCGGAATCGACATCCGATTCCAGGATGGACCCAAGCTCAAGGGCCTCGTTCCGGAAGATTTCCATCAGCTTGTTGTACTCGGCCATCCTCTCGATTGCCTTGAAGGTTTTTGAAGTGAACCGGAGGCTCTCGCCGGAAAGCTCCCGCATCAGGTATTCGAAGGGCAATTTGGTTTCCTTGTTTGCCTCCCGAAGGTTCTCCAGGAATTTGTTCGTTTTACGCCATTCGCCATTGGTGAATTTCAGGAAGGATTTGGAGTTGTGGGGATGCCGCCGTATTTTCTGCTCCAGTTCCATTGATTTGGGGAACGCGCATCCCTGATCCTTCAGGGAAAGTGCAAGCCACTCCGGAGAATTGAAGATTTCAGAAAGCTTTTCATTGAGCCGGAGAAGCTCCCTTAGCCTGATTTCCGCCTGCCTAGCTTTTTCATCGGTTAAGGATGAAAGGTTGCCGTTCTGAAGGGATTTGAAAGCGCCATTTCCATCCTTCCTAAGAAGCGGGAGTATCTCGGAAATCCGTTCCATTGCATCGGAAAATTCCTGGAAGGTGAACGCATTTTCAAGACCTTCGAGGCCCTCGGTGCGGAGGAGGGGCTCCTTGTCAAGCAAGTAGAGCTGCCCAAGCGTTGCCCCGCATCCAAGCTTCCTTCCTATCCCCTGATGGTATTGGAGGATCTGGGATAGGATCTCCTCCGAACGGCCGCCCTTGTCGTCCACAGTGACTTCCGGAAGCGCATCCATTGAATTGAAATCGTCGATGACTTTCGAGGCCTTTGAAAAAATGTGCGACCGGTCCTTGTTGTAATCGTGGACAAGCGCAACCATATCACCCAAACCTATCGCTGCAAGGCGATGGTACACCACATCAAGCGCTGCGCGCTTTTCGCAGACAAGCAGGACCTTTTTCCCCTTTGTAACCGAGTCCGCAATGATGTTTACGATGAGCTGGGATTTGCCGGTGCCGGGAGGGCCGTGAACCGCTATCCCGCCAAGTTTTTCAAGCGAAAGAAGGGCGCGTTCCTGCGACCCGTCCACATCGGTCACAAAGAAGGATTTCCTCCCGTGGTCCTCGGGCCTTAGCCATTCCCCCTTGTCCTGCGGCTCGCCGTTGAAGAAATCGAAAAGGACCCCTTCCCTTGGCGGGTTGCGTATGAGCTCGTCGTAATCCGCGAGCAATGTGCTTGAGGTTTGCGGGAATAGGCCAAGGATTGCGTGCTTGCGCACCTTGATGCCTGTGCCCCTGATTTTCGTGGATTTGGGCTCATATTGGGAAACACCCTCCTCGAGCGCGTATTTGTTGTCGAATTTCAGCCCCAGCTCCTCGCACTTGGCGATGGCTGCCTGAAGGTAACCCTCCTTGCCCTCCTCTATTTCGAAATCGTAATTCGGGTCGAACTTGATGCGGTTGAATTTCTGGTAGGCGATGATGAATGTCTTGTTCAGGATGGGCTCGCGATCCTTGTCGGGAATCGCCGTGAACTCGAGCTTCTTGTAGTCCTTCCTGATGACAACGGGAAAGAGCAGGAGGGGGCACTTGTAATGCGTACCGTCCCCGAATTCGCCCTCGACGAAGGGGTAACCGATGTAAACATCGTAATTGCCCGTTTCCTTTTCTATGAAATCCGCCTCGCGCTGCAGGTGCGAGAGCCTGTAGGATGCGGTCATGTCGTCCTCATCGGGCGTAATCACCCGCACAAGGCGCAGGGGCTTCCTTGCAACTATTTTGTCCGCGAGCCTCTGCGCCTCCTCCTTGTTTTCATTGAACAACTCGTGCAAATCAAAATGCATCCTCATGTTCAGGCGCGATAGGTGGAGGGAGCGGTTGGCCTTGCTGACATCGGTTAGCTGGTCGCGCAGGACTTCGAGCACCTTTGGGACTAAAACCTTTTGGTGCGCATCCGGGTCTGAAAGCGTGTCCATTAGCTTTGTGTATTCGGTTTCCATCAAATGCCCACTTTGGAAGGATTGGCGAAGAAAGATTAAAAAGGAATGGTTTTAATGTGAAAATGGGAGGGGGGGAATGGGCCGTGAATCAGGAATTTTCCAGGCCCGCGGGCGCTTATGGCAAGGCTGGTTGACAGGCGCCTAGGCAAATACTTAAATATGGGCTCAAATTAATGGGTAAAGGTGATTCAATGATTGGCGGTTCTCCCGATTTGTTGACTTGGCTTGCGCTTGGCATCTGGTTCGCGCTCTTTAGCTGGCTTGGCACTTCCGCCCTCCTTGACAGGTGGGCACGCGTGAAGGGGTTTGAAAAGCTCATCAAGAGGGAAAGCCAGAAGGTCACCATGCTCTCCGTGCTTAATTCGTTCGTGGAAGCATTCTTCATCTTCCTGCTTTTCACGCTCACAGCGCCACTATACCTGGGCCAGGGGGCGGTCGTAAGCTTCTGGCTTTTCTATGCGCTTCTTGGCGTCATCGTGCAAATCCCAATCAGGGTGAGCCTTGCACTGACGATGAATTTGCCTGAAAAATTCCTGCTAGGGGAGGTAGTAGGCGGCATCTTCAAATACATAATCGGCGGGCTGATAATGGTCACATTGTCGCCCCTTTGATTTTTCTTTTTTTTAAATTTTTTTTAAGCCCTCCAATGGAAGGAATAAAAATGGGCGTTCCCTTATTCCCATATGCTTGAAGGAAGGGATTACGCTAAATTGATCAACAAGAATAGGAAGAAGGGGATCCGCCTAAAATTAAAGCGCACCCGATGGAAACTCCCATCCTGGAAGCGGACGCTTGCTTACACGGGAGCGGCGCTGCTGCTCCCCTTCTCACTTCGG
Source organism: Microcaldota archaeon (assembly GCA_041305345.1). Classification (GTDB taxonomy): domain Archaea; phylum Micrarchaeota; class Micrarchaeia; order Norongarragalinales; family SBBD01; genus JACRGC01. Next base: position 164,253 of record JBFYLP010000002.1, read on the forward strand.
ACCGATTTGCTCGAGCACTTTGCCAAGCTAAGGGCAACACATCCGTTGGATCCGGGAAAGGGATTCACCATCCAAATCTCGCAGGAGCAGGAAAAAAAGCTGAAGGAAATGGCATCGCAATACGAGATTCCGCCCGCAATGGCCGCGTTTGCCCTTTCGATGCATCCTGATTCGGTGAATCAGTTCCTTGCGGAAATAAGGCAAAGGTTTGATACTGCATCAAAGGAACATTACTACTACTATGGGAAAGAGAGGATCATTCCGCCCGTGAACACATCAAGGCATCTCGAACGGTTGGCGGAAATGCTCGAGGATATGAAGGGCCCAAATCGGATCGAGCACGAATTCCTTAGGGGGCAGCTTAAAATCCAACGCAGGCTTGCTGAGCGCAAGTGAATCAGAGGATCCTTCCCCTTGCAAAGCTTTTATTGCCGCCGCCCGCCGCCTTCTTTTTCTCAAGCAGTTTCTGTGCGTCCTCCCAGCTCTTGTCATTCGTGGCAGCGACTACGAAATTTTCATTGTTGATGAGCACGACTGCCAGCGAATCTCGTTGCGCGATCTTAAGCGCCAACTTTTCAAGCAGGGGCGGGGAGAGATCGACCTTTGCATCAATCAGCTTCCTGCCCTCGGTTTTTGCCTCGTTCACCAATTTGTGCGCAAGTGCATCCGCAACATCCTCGTGCGCCTTCTCGATCTGCTTGCCGCGCTCCTTCCATTCCCCGAAGAAGCGTTTTACCGTGCTTGGAAGCTGGTCTTCTTGAACCCGCAATTCGTCGGATGCCCTCCTTAACAGCTCTTCCCTTTCCTGGATCCATTTAAGCGCCCGCTCACCCGCCTTATACCGTATCCGTACAACCCCGTCCTGCACCTGCTCGCAGCCAACAATCTTGATGATTCCAACCTGGCCCGATGAGTCGCAATGTAGGCCGCCGCACGCCTCCACGTCCACGCCCTCGTATTCAACCACCCGAAGGACGTTCCCTATCGCGCCGCCTCCCTGGTAAAGCCTAAAGCCGAACTTCTTCTCTGCTTCCCCACGATCCATGAATTTGACGATTACCTTCACGTTGTCAAGTACGTGCCTGTTTGCAATCAGCTCGATCCTGCTCAATTCGGCTGCGGAGGGCTTCTCATAATGCGTAATGTCCAAATGCGCCTCGCCCTCATCCTTCTTCGCGCCTGCCTGCCAGATGTGCTTCCCTAGGACTTCCCTGCAGCTTGCAATCATTATATGGGTTGAGGAATGGTGCCTCCTTAGGGACCAGCGCCTCTCCAGGTCAACTTCAACGGAATAAGATTTTTTCTCCTCTAATTTATCTGGAAAATCAACGGAATGGAGCACCACATCGCCCATTTTCTGCGCATCCTTGACGTTCGCCTCCCCAATTTTGCCGTAATCCGCAACCTGGCCCCCGCCTTCGGGATAGATGATCGTGCGGTCCAATGCCACTTTATTGCCGAAAATAGCCAATACTTTTGCCTTGCTCACCAGCTTATTCGCATCCTCATAATATTCCAATTTCGTTTTTGGCAATTTGGCGAATTTAGGATCGTCAAGGAGGGCCTCCTTTTTGGGCCTTGCCTCCATTATGTGCCCTTCGGTCACCTTCCGGTAATAATCAGCCGGGATCTGGGCGCTTATCTTCAAATCTGCTGCGACTTTCTCCAGGATTTCCGGGGTTACGCCGTGTGATTCGTACAGAAGCTGGAGCCTGCTAGCATCAAGGGCGCCTTTGCGCAATATATCCTCAGCCATCTTGCCCGCCTTGACCCGGGTTTCGGCGTACTTTTGCCTCTCGATCTCAAGGATCTTCTGGATTCCGGGCAGGTTTTCGGAGAGCTCCGGGAATAGGGGCTTGTATGCTGCTGCCTGCAGTTTCATTATGTCGAAAAGACTGAAGGCAAACCCGTACTCTTCCATGAAGCCAAATGCACGCCGAAGCAATATGCGCAGATTATAGCCGCCTGCAGCGTTCGATGGAAGCGCGCCGTCGGAAAGGGCGAAGAGCACGGACCGGGAATGGTCGGCAATGGCATATATCGCCTGGAGGGGAGCAATGGTTTTCTCCAGCTCACTTAGGCTTATGCCCAGATTGCTTGCGATTCTTTGCTTCTCATCCCCAAGGGAATGCACCTCCTCTATGTTCAATTTGGATGCGAGGCGGGAATACTTGGAAAACAGCTCGCCTTCAACCTTAAGCCCGCCCTTCTTCTTCATGAAATCGATCTCGTCGGGAAAGACCGAATCGTACGCGGTAGGGGTCTTGTTGTGGAACCAAAGGAGCCGCTCGAAGCCCCAGCCAACGTCGATGACCCGGGTATCCAGCTCCTCGAATTTTCCGTTTTCCAAGGCACGGAATTGCATGAAGACGCTGTTCACAAGCTCAAGCCCGCCGGAAAAGCTCTCAATGGAAGGCCCAAAAGCGCTGAAATCGGGCATATGCCAAAGGTCCTCCCCGTAAGTGATGTTGGTTTTTGGGATTTTCAAAACATCGGTCAAAAATTTGTAATTGTAACCGATGCATTCATCCTTCCAATAACCGCCAGGTTTGCCCTTTTCCTTGAATGCGTGCTGGCCAGCCATCATGAAGCTGCTAAAGTGCCTTCCGGTCACCCCGACGTTTGCAATGTCGACGAACCGCAGGCATATCTGGGGGACCATAAGAGGATTTGCGGGGTATTCGAATGCCACCTTGCCATTCTCGAGGCGCTGGAAATCAACGATGCTTGCGATCGTGAAATAAAGATCGTCCCTCCACCTGCTTATCACGGGGTACCTTGGCAATATTTCGTGGCCGTTCCTCTTCCAGAAATCGGAGAATTTCTTCCAGAATTGGGAATAGGTAAGTTGCTCGCCTACCGGGCCGCCCTTCCCGAAGAAATCGTATTCATTATGAGCCGAATCGCCGCAATTGTCGGTTTCGGATATCGACCAGAAAGACTTGCCGCAAAAGGTGCACTTCCTCCTTGCAAAGCCCTCCTTCCGGAAGAGCTCGACCTCGTAGTGCTTCTTGTAATCATTATTGAATTCGGCAACAAAATACTTTTTCGACAGCATTACATTTCGCCTTATTTTTTCCGCTTTCGCGTATTTCCTTGATCTTTAATCATTTGAATGAGGATTTTCTTCGTTTCTTCCGTGCGAGCCTTCAGGATTAGTTTCTCTGAAAGCGGTACTTGCTTTCTTGAACGCAATATATTCAAGGAATGCTGGATTCCGGGATCGGGTTTGGTTCCTATGCCTACAAATCTTTTGTTAAGCTTAATTTGCCTTATATAGGGCAATACCCCCGGATCAACCCTCGCTAAAAAATCCAATAGGGAATAATTTATAGGGATTGGATGTGTCCTGCCGTTATATACGATTTCGGAAAGGTTGGATAAATTCGAAATTTTTTCGTTCAACTTCTTCCTCAGGCGCACTTCGTCCAAGGATCCCTTTCCGTACTCGCTTAACACATCCGCTTTCAATCTGAAAGCCAGCTTCAGCGGGATTCCCTTATAAAGATGATGAGGGCTCAGGGCCTCGTTTTGAAGGTGAATGGTTTCATTTACAATTTGGATTTCGAGAGGCATGCGCTTGCCTCCGATTTTGCCGACCTGCACGTAGGTTGCCCTGAAGCCGGTTTTTGTCGGCTGGGTTATCAGCCTCTTGGTGAACGCTACGCCAGGATATTTTCTTTCGAGGTATTCAAGTATTGCAGCCTTGGCATTGTCGTAGTGTGCTAAGCCATTTTCAGCGACTCCATCAGGCGCCACAATAGTGAATCGATGGAGGTCGCTTAAACGGTAAATTTTTTTTTCCAGGTCTGAAAGGTTCATCTTGCCTAAGGACTGTGCTAGATGGGGTATGTTTGGGCAGCATTTTTCAAGGGTGCTGTAGGTGCCCTTATCGTCCTCTAAAATCAACGCGCGAATTCCCTTTTGTTCTAATTCATTCCGGATTTCTTCCGTAGTCACCCTATATCTGGTTTTAAACCTCCTCTTTACGATATCGATGGTTTTTTTTGATATTTCGGGTTGAAGCTCCTTGAACGATTCATCCCTCAGGATGCCTGCAAAATGGGGGTCTAGGGTGTGAATGTCATCAGCGTGATACTTAAGAATCTCGCTAGCAATTTCCTTTTTCCTTTGAGGGGTAGTTGCAGGATCCTTAAGCCTCGCGAGTTTATCCAGGCCTACAAGGAGGGCAACCTTTGTATCAACTGCATACGACTCATAGAATTTTTTTAGGATGGCAGGGGTCAATAAATCATACCTGCCAATGGTCGGTACATTGTTGAAAAGGCTAATTAGCTGATGGGTTTTATCGTGCAGCTCATAGCCTTTATCCAGCGCCTCCAACTGCAGGTCAGCCCAATCTAACCTTTGGCCTGTGGCATGATGTATGCCATGAAAGGTGATGGCATCCTGCAGTATTTTATCATTGGGAAAGATCGCCTTGGCAAGCATCCGGGAAAGGAGGTAATGCGGCTGGTAATGTTCTGGATGGAGCTTCCTTAGCAAATTATCTATATTTTCTTCGTGTGCTTTTTCCGTTAGCTCCGCTTTAGGCATAATAATAATACAAAACAGATGGTTTATTATTGATTCTGCTGCAAGGGGAATTATAATTTGAACACGTGCTCCATGTCCCTTGCACTTCTGGGGGAAATAGCCCCCTGGCGCATAGCCCCGCCACATCTAGAGTTTGAACACGTAATCCATGTCGCCGTATTTTTCGAGCAGTTTTTCAAGGCCAATCCGCCTGCCGGTGCCAAGCCCGATTTCGGAAAGCCAATTGGGCATCAGGCGGTATAGACGGTGGAGGAGGTAGTGCAATTTCAGGGTTTCGCCGTGCTGCGACCTCCAGGCGGTTTCGTAATCAGGAAGCGTACCCTTAAGCAGAAAATTCGCAGCTTCCCTTGCCGCGACTTTCGCGCATTTCGCACCGAAATTAACTCCCCCGCCGCTCGTTGCCTTAACCTGGCCGGCTGCATCCCCCGCAAGGAATGCATAAGAGTCCCCAAAGCGTTTCTGAGTTACATTTCGGGCCTTAAGGGGGATCATGTGGTAGAATTCAAATGTCTTTTGGCCGTGTTCCAGGATAGGAGCCAGATTGGCATCGAGGAAGGCGGCTTTCCTTGCAGCCTCGATCCCTTGGATGTCGCTTGTTGCAACACCGATCCTTATTTTTTCCTCTGAAAGGGGAATGGTCCACGCGAAAAAATTGCGGTATTTTTTATTGTCCAGAATCAGATCGACAACATCCTTCTCCGGCACATCGGCCTTCGTGAATTCCGCCTGGTAGGCGATCACGCAGTCGGATAGCTTGATCGAAGGAAAGCCAAGTTTCCTGGCGGTTATTGAGGAGTTGCCATCGCAGCCGACCAGCACTTTCGTTGAAAAAAGAGCGCCGTCGGTTGAGATTGCTGAGATTTTCCCATTCGTCTTAAAATCCCCAATCCGGGTATTCAAATGGAGGTTAACACCCTCGGAAACCGCCTCGTCGGCAGCACGTTCATCAAATGACTGCCTGGAAAGGACAACCGCCTGCACTTCACTGCGCCTAACACGAAGCTGCTCGCTTCCAACTATGATCCTTGCGCCACGTATCTCATTCAATATTAAGTCGCGGTAGTTCACGCCGGTGTAATCCATTCCGTGTTTCGAGAAGATGCCGCCGCATTTTCCGAACTTGCCAACCTTAGAATCCTCCTCGAGCAAATCAACATCGATGCCCCTCCTGGCAAGCTCCCTCGAGGTAATGCTCCCAACTGCGCTCGCTCCGATGACTACCGCATTATCGCCCATGGCCAATTCGCCTTCAAGCAAATCAATAAGTTTAAAATACTCGATATGCTATTGGTAGTAAATTGGCTATCCAGGGTTAAAAATATGGCGGATTTAATTTCGGGTTTGCAGCTGATCGTAGGGTTGGCACTTTTCCTCGCATCGGGGTATTTCATTTCCCTCGTGTTCTTCAGGAAGGATGAAGCGGACCTCATTGAGCGGGCGCTTTACAGCCTGACATTTTCCATATCCATTCCGGGCCTTGTAATTTTCTTCCTGAATTTCATCTTCAGGATGCCAATCAATGCGCTTACAACCTATGTGGTATTCATCCTGCTAATAGTCGCAAGTTATGCCTACGGCCAAAAGAACGCCGGTGCAAGGCGCAAGGGCTAAACCAATGAGAATCGGATCATTCCTGATGCTGATGTCGTTCATTAACGTGCAATTGCTAGCCATAGTTGTTGGCTGGCTATTCATCATTGCAGGCCTTACCGTAACCGAGGATCCTAGCGACGTTGGGAATTCAGCCGTGTTCATGTTTTCCATCCTTGCTGCTGCGGTTGTTATTTACTATGTGCTGAAATACTACAAGGGCAAATTGCTGTTTTACCTTTTGGAATTGGGCCTCATCTTCACCGCGTTCACCCTGTTTTGCGGGATATTCCCATTCCAAGAGATCGCTTTTGGCACTGATGGAATGAAATTTCTGCTCGAATGCGGCAAGGGTCTTTTCTGCATCAACATCCCCCTCATAATCGGATTGGCTGCGGTCGTCCTGCGCGTATTCTTCTCCTCCTACCGCAACATTTTCCTGATGTTTGCAACCGCAATCGTGGGCGCTCTGCTCGGGGCGTCATTGGACGTGATGCCAGCGGCTCTGCTCGCGATGGGACTGGCTGTTTATGACGTAATCGCGGTTTTCTACACGAAGCATATGGTAACTCTTGCAAAGGAGCTTGGGGAAAGGGAAGCTGGGTTTAGCATCGTGTTTCCCTCAGACTACAAGAGCAAGGTTGTGGTGCCGAGGGGGAAGGAGAAGAAGTTCAGGCAATTCTATAAGAAGGTGCAGATGGAAGCGGTCGAGCTCGGAACGGGCGATCTGGCAATTCCCGCGATGCTGGCGGTTTCCGCATTGAAAATATCTTTCTGGCACGGGATGGCTGCAATGCTTGGGGGAACCATTGGCATTTCGCTGCTTTTCTATTTCATCGAGAAGAAGAAGGGATTTTGGCCCGCGCTGCCGCCAATTGTCTTCTTTGCGCTGCTGCTCCTGCTGATTTACAACTACCTGCCCTTCAGGCTTCCTTAAAAAAAATGGGGAAAGTTGGCGGACGTAATCGTATGCATAAAGCTACAAATCGCACTAGTTTGGCAATTTAGGATTTGCACTTAAAAAAAGGGTTTCATTCTCTTGCCTTTTTGAATGCAATGCCCATATTGTCCGCCAGATCGTCCGCATCGTAGGAGGCCCCGCGCTCTTTTTTCAGCAGGTCGCCCGTAAACCCGTTAAGGAAGGCTGCTGCCCTTGCTGCAAGGAAGAGGTTGTTCTTGCAAGCTAGCGCCGCGGTGAGGCCAGCAAGGGTATCGCCAGTGCCGCCCTTGGTCATCCCCTCATTTCCGGAGGAATTTAAAAATACTGCCTTGCCATCGGAGATCAAATCGCCCTCCGGATGCTTGAATAGGATCACGCAATTGTATTTCCTGGCCATCGCAAGGACTGAATGGGGGTTGCCGTGCTTTCCGAAGAGGGAATAGAATTCTATGACGTGCGGGGTTATGCAAACGTTCCAATTCAGGTGCTTTTTATCGAGGAGGTGGAGGGCGCCCGCATCAAGCACGAATTTCCGATGCCTGCCATGTTTTTTCAGAAGTGAGTTGAGCAGCCTCCTGTTTTCCGGCGTCAATTCGAGCCCATTCCCGATGAGGACGCAGTTGGAGCTGCTGATGTGCGATTCCAATTCCTTCCTTTCGATCGCAATGAAGGTGCACTTGCCTGCCTTGAGGAATTGGAGCAGCTTGAGGTTGTTTTTCTCAGGTGAATGGAAATAAACGAGGTCTGCAAAGCGGGATGCGGCCTTGATTGCAAGAAGGGGGGCGCCGTGGTATTTTTTCGAGCCGCCGATGACAGTGAGTACCCCGTTTTGGCCCTTGTGCGACCCCTCCTGCGGGACGTAGAGCTTCCCAAGGATGTTGGCCGCGACGTTTTCGGTTTTCATCATTATTGGAACGATTAGGCGGTTAATTAATTTGCCGTTTTATCGGGCATATGGAAAGAATAATCAGGCATTGAATCAGCAGCAGCCGCAGCATCCTGCGTGCTTCTTGCCCTTCTTTTGCTTCTTTTCAGCAGCTTTTTTCTTCATTTTTTTCACCTCCTCAGATCATTGCTTAATTTGATTGTGATCGCTACCAGGGCTCAACGTGGATCATTTCGGGCAAAAAACCAACCTGGGGAAGAATCGCTTTTACATCATCCACCATTTTCGGGTTGCCGCATATGAAAACGTCCGTTTCGAAGGGCGCTTCAAATTGGTATGTTGGGAAGAAATCGTGGAAAATGGAAACCCTTCCGCCCCAGTCATCACGGCCCACATCGGTAATGGTTGGCTCCAGCTTGAAATTGGGGAATTTCCCCGCCCATTCCTCAAGTTCCTCCCGGAAAAGGTAAACATCGGGGTTCTTGAATCCGAAAAACAATGAGATTGGAATTTTTGAGCCATCATTGAGAAGTGCACGTATGTGGCTGATTAGGGGCGCTATGCCAGTGCCGGTGCATACGAACATCAGCCTTTTTGGGGAGGGAACCATAGTGAAAACACCAAACGGCCCCCTCACGTTGATGGTTTTTCCGATTTGGCAGCATTCCTTCAAATGGTGGGTGAAGCCGGGCGTATCAAGCAGGCGGATCGAGAATTCCAAAATGCCTTTTTGGAAAGGCGCGGATGCGATCGAATAGGAAGACCATTTCAGCAGGCCCGGGTTCCCCCTCAAGGGAAAATCATCCAGTGCCAGCTGGCAGAACTGGCCGGGCTTGTATGGGAAATCAATGCCCTCGGGGATTTTGAGCACGTATATGCGCGAATGGGGTTCGGGCGATGCGCCCTTGTCCACGTAGGTCCGAATTGACTGCACCTGCGCCTTGAATTCGAGCATGTCTTGATCCCGTTGATTACTCCGCGATCCTTTAAAAAAGATCGTTGGGGTGCATATATCCGGTATTTTGGTGAAAATAAAAAAAATCCTCGTATTCGGCAACCCGCTTGTTCCGGAAGACAGCACGCCCTTACGAATATTGCCAGAGCTGAGGAAGGCATTTCCTGATTTGGAGTTCAAGGAGCTCGATGCTGCGGAACAAGTTGAGGACGAGGGGAGGGAATTGGCAATAATAGATTCGGTTTCCGGAATTGGGAAAATCGAGATGATCGAGGATTTGGATTCGATAAGGATGCAGAAAATCTACACGATGCACGACTTTGATTTGGGGATCACATTGAAGCTGCTAAAGAGGATGGGAAAAATCGACTCAGTGCTGATATTTGGGGTTCCGCTGAAATATCCGGCGAGGAAGGCTCTTGCCGAATTGCAGGAAATCATCTCCCGACATACCTGATTTCCTGGCCGTCAATTTTCTGCGCAAAAATGCCTCCCGAACGCCTCATAGGTTCAGAAGGCGGCCTTATGAAGGAAACCCGGAGGAGGCGGTAGGCGATGAGGAGAATTATCAGCCCGAGGGCGATGTAAACGTAATTCAATTCCCTTGAAACCACCCGGATGGCTCCCTGGCCTTCGAGAAGGGAGAGCACATCGAAGTACGCGCGGTTTCCACGGATCTCGCCGCCTTCTGCCTCGATGATTTCGCCGGGCATCTCAACGACATAGGTCATTTTGACGCCCGAACTCCTCATTCTTGCCGATATCATTGATAGCGCTGGGTCGTCAAACCTGCGGTTCTGGCCGAATTGTGACGTGACAGATGATGAGCTTTGCATGCCGCTCGAGTTGAAATCCGGGAAATGGGAGATATCGGCCTCATACCTTGCGATTGGAAAACCGTTGTCGCTGCGGAAAGAATAGGAATTCTCGCCTGGAAGGAAATTTGCGCCGATTTTGAGAATACCTTTCTCGAATGAGCAGCTAATTCCGGGCGCAACCTCATCGCACGCCTCCTGAAGTTCCCTCTGGTCGATGGAGCCTGCTGTTTTTGAGAGCAAAGTGGTGTTCACTTCCTGGATGATGTATGATGAGCCGCTGCGGTCGAAAGTTTGCGTGTATTTCACGTCAACGCAGCCGGTTAGGAGCAGCAAAAGCAGAAGCAAAGCCGCAAGCTGGGAGTTCATGCATAAGAAAAATCGGGGCGTAATTTAAATGTTCGCTTGCGAGGGATCGGCAATTCGGCCGGTAAAAAAAATCATTTCCACTTGACCTTGAGGAAATGCGTCGCGCAGCTCATGCAGGGATCGTATGCGCGGATGAGCTTTTCGATCTCGAATTCGATCTCCTCCCGGGGCTTGTGAAGATTCTGTTCCACGAGCTGCTTGATGTCAAAGCCCATATTGACCTGGTTCTGGGCTGTTGGGATCACGAGCTCAACTTCCCGGATTTTTCCGTACTCATCGACATCCACGTGGTAATAAAGCGTGCCCCGCGGCGCCTCGATTGCAGCAACGCCAACACCCGCCTGGGGTTTTACCTGCACGGGGGACTCCGGCTTGAAATCCGTCGTTTCCAAAAGCTCAACTGCGTGGTCTATGCCGTGCAATGTTTCTATTGCCTGCGCCAAATTGTTCTTGTACACATCGTTTGTTGGAAAGAGGGAAATGAAGCCTGCCGCATCCCTTTTCGTATCCTTATGCAAGGAATTCTTCTTCAGATTCATTCTTGGAAGGGAGCCCACCATATACTCCTTCCCGCGGAATTGGAAGCCAACCGATGTGGAATACGGGATAACTACCCTTTGGAGGTGCCATAAATAATGCGATTTTTGGACTGGAATGCCCTCGGAGTTGATGATCTCATCGCCCAGGTAGCTGAAATCGGAATTGCCCGAGGACACGTACCGGGTGTCCCGCTTCAATGAGAAATCGCAGTCCTTGTAGATCTGCATAAGGTCGAAAAGATGCTCCCTTGCGGCTTTCAATTCCAAAATCACCTGCCGGGTTTTTTCCTTATCCGGGATCTGGGCGTGGCCCCCGACGATGGGGAAGGGCGCGTGAACCGCCTTTCCGGCAACGACCTTGCTTAGGTTGTTCCCAGCTGCCTTCACCTGGAACGCCTGGTCCACAAGGTCGTGGTGGTCTTCGACGAAATCAAGAATGGAATCCTTCTTGAAGACGTCCGGAAGTGAAAAGAGATAGAGATGCATTGCGTGGTCCCGTACATACATCCCATAGGCGGTAAGTTTCCGCAATATGCGTGTTTGCTCCGAGGGGACGACCTTCAGCGCATCCTCCACGGCCTCGACGCAGCATAGGAGGTGTGCAATGCTGCAAGTGCCGCATATCCGAGAAACGAGCTGGGGGACGTTCAATGCGGGCTTCCCCCGAACAGCCTGCGAATAGAAGCGCTTGTTCTCCGTGATCTTGAGCTCCACATCCTCGACTTCGTCATTTCGAACTTTCAGGCTTAGCGCTGCGTGGCCCTCTATCTTGCTTATCGCCTCCAGATTGATGTCGAAATCCTGGTGCATGCAATCACATCCTTTTTTTATGCCAGCTTTCCTGCACGATAAATTGGGTTGTAAAAACCCGCCTCATTTGCCCGTAATCCCAAATTCAGCCAAGTACTTGTTCAGCACCTGCAGGAACCTTTCCTCATCCATTGGGCAGCCCGGAACCTGGTCATCAACAGGAATGACCTGCGGGATGGAAAGAACCTTCTCAAGCAGGTGGAATTTGTCGACGAGGAATTGCACCTCCTTCCTGGTCTCGTCATTGAAGAAGTTGCGCTGGCCTGCTGGAAGCCCCGAGCAGGCACAGCTGCCAATCGTGACCACTTTTTTGGAGTTCGCGCGTATTTCAAGCACCTTCTGCTTGTCCTTTTCCGTTGAAACCGCACCCTCTATGAATGCAACGTCGATATCCGAAAGCTCGTTCTTGTTCTTAAGGATGCGCGCGTACCGAAAATCGATCAGCTGCGACCATTCCTTGTAATGATCGTTCATCATCTCGACGAGAATTATGGATGAATCCTCGCAGCAGCTAAAGGAGAAAAGCCCGACTTTCAATTTATTCGCCATTGCGCATTCCCGAAAAATATTTTTTGAATTTACATTGGAATCATTTATAGCGCATCCTTTTTAATCGTTGTTGAATTAAGCTTGGGTGGGGGTCCCTGTTTTTAGTGGTGGTCATGATGAATGAGGACAAAGGAATATTGCTTGCGTTCATAACGGCGCTTGTTAGCGGCATATCGGTTTTCATCAACGGCTTCACGGTTAAGGGGTTCGATCCCGTTGTCTTCACGGCGCTGAAGGCCGCGTGCGTTGCATTGGCACTGCTATCTGCAGCCGCCCTTGTAGGCAGGGCGAAGGAACTATCGCGCTTATCGGTCAACCAGTGGAAATGGCTAGTCGTAATTGGGCTCGTTGGCGGAAGCATCCCATTCCTGCTCTTCTTCCAGGGGCTAAGCCTCATTGCACCACTGAAGGGATCTTTCCTTTTCCGCCTTCTATTCATTTTTTCCGCGGTATTCGCCTTTTTCGTCCTACGGGAAAAGCCTTCGCGGAAAGCGGCACTCGGAGCGGGAATTGTCCTTGCGGGCAACGTGCTGCTATTGGGCAATGAAGGGATCTTTCCGTTAGGGATTGGGGAAATGCTTGTTTTGGCTGCAACCGCCATCTGGGCATTCGAATATGTGCTCTCCAAATGGGCAATGGAAAATAGGGGAATTGAGCCCCAAATCCTCGCATTCGGAAGGATGTTCTTCGGTGGGGCCGCCATATTCGGCTATGTGGCAGCTACCGGCAAGCTCGCAGGAATTGCATCGCTCTCTTTAGTCCATTGGCAATGGGTACTAATCACTTCCGCATTCCTCCTCCTGTTTGTGACCAGTTGGTATGCGGGGCTCAGGCACGCCAAAGCCTCAACTGCAACTGCAATATTGACCCTGGGCGGGCCCATAACAGCCGCCCTGAATTTCCTTTTCCTTGGAAAGGCGCCCACATTATTCGAAGGCGTGGGGCTCCTCCTGATCACAGCTGGAATTGCTGCAATCGTTGGAATTTCCCAGATCGCAAAACTGCCGGCAACTGCTGCAATCGAACTTGGGAAATTCCTTAGGAGGGCGGGCTAGGAGTTGAAGGGTTAATTCATCTAGGGGATCGCAGTGGAAGGAGTCGAATTGGCCGCAAGGTTTGCGAGCGTAACCAATCGTTTGAAATATTGCGGGTCCGCTGAGTTCCAATCGGTGTTTGGCAAATACCTAGCCGATAAGAGCGCGGCAAACACTGGAAGGCTCAAAGCCGCGATTGGAAAATTCGAGGCGCATTACCCCTATTTGAAGCTCATTGCAAAGGCTAATGGAAGGAAACCGTTTGATTACCCCGTGGTGGAGGCGCTTTGGCTTGGGAATGGGCTGCTTGAGAAGGTGACGAGGAAGCAAATGCAGCAAATGATATTGGGGGGGCTTACAGGAAAAGGTAAAATGGATTTGGAAAGGGCAAGGAGGAAGGCGGATGGGATTCCTGAAGGTGCCCTTCCGCATCATTCGTTCCATGTTTATTATATCAGGTTCATTACGGGTAGGGTCGAATGGAACCTTCGGAACGCGGATAGGTGCAGGGTTCCGTGGGGCTATGTCCGCGAGGTGGACGGCGAAGCTGCATTGGTCGAATATACGCCAATCATCCGCAGGGATGGCAACCTGGTTTTCTCCGCGCCAATTGTGAAACGGGTGGCATTGGGCCTTGGCGGGATCGGTTTTGGGAATATGCCAAAGAAAGGGGATACGGTGGCGTTCCATTGGGATGCAGCGATAAAAAAACTGACGGCAAGGGAGGAAGCGAACCTAAGGAAATATACGCTAATCAATATGGTGGCTTTGAATGAGGGCAGGAAGGGAATCTGAGAAACATTATGCCGACCGTGTTCATTAAACCTTAACCTATTAATAGGGGGAAAGGTAAAGAGTGGGAGAACAGATAAAATCCGACACTTTCCCACACCCTTGTGATTTAATGGTCCTTTGCATAATTGGTCTTGTCGTATTCGGAATACTGGGCATATTCAGCGCGAAGTACCGCAGCCTTGCAAAGGAGGCGTTCGGATGCGTCTGGAACATGGCAAGGCTAAGACCCTGCCAGGGCACGCTTGAGGACCGAATAAGGAGGGAAATCCTCTCGAAGGCGTTCCGCGTCCATCCAACGCTCGCAAAATACGTCAACAGGTATTTTGGATTGCTCTCCTGGCTGTTCGTGGCGGCTTTCTTCCTCTCGGTTTTCCTTGCAGGCCAGGGCATCTATAATTATGCGGTCTACGGCAACTGCAACGGGCCGCAGGGAGGATTTTGCATATTCGACCCACTCAACAGCGGACAGCAAGCAAATGAATGCGTCCTGCCGGGTGCGAGCACAACTAATTTACGCAAACCAATTGATCTGGGCCATCATTTGCAAGGGCCTGCGGATGCAAAAGTAATGCTGATAGAAATCGGCTGCTACACTTGCCCGTTCACAAAAATGGCGCAGCCTGCAGTAACCTCGGCATTGAAGAAATACGAAGGGAAAATCAGATTTGCATTCCTGCCATTCCCGCTGCCAAACCACGCGTACAGCACCGAATCTGGCGAGGCAGCAGAATGTGCCAACGAACAGGGCAAGTATTGGGAATACCATAATGCGCTTTTTGAGAGGCAAGGGGAGGTCCGCGATGGAGGAATGCCGGAATTGAAGCAGATTGCAAAGTCCGTTGGTTTGGATGTAATGCAATTTGATGCGTGCCTCGATACGGGAAAATACAAGGCGCACGTACAGAATGATTTCCAGTACGGAATCTCAATTGGGGTTTACGGCACTCCGACGTTCTTCATCAACGGGCAGGCCTTTGTTGAGCCCCTTACGGAGCAGAAGCTGAGTTCATTGATCGAGGCAGAATTGAACAAATAGGAAAAAATTGCCGGTCATACCTCGTTGTGCGATCGCTCTTGCTCCCACATCGAAACCATTGGGGGGTTGCACCAACAAATCAGCCTCCTCTACCTACGCCTATTATACAATCGCATATGTTCTTTCATGATGCACTTATCCATCACAACAAGCAGCCCTGCCTCCAAGGCAAGCTTGGCGGCTTCCTGATTGGCGATGCCCTCCTGCACCCATACCGCCTTGGCACGGATCTTTATTGCACTGATGACGATGTCAAGCACGAATTCGGGCTTCCGGAAAATTACCGCCACATCGACGGCAAGCGGGATTTTTTCAAGCGATTCGTAGGCGTATTTCCCGTGCCATTCCAAAAGCTTGGGGTTGACCGCGATGATTTCGAAGCCGTTTTTCTGCAAATAATCCGCAACGATGTAGCTTGGCTTCTCCTCGTCATCCGAAAGCCCAACTACCGCAATGCGCCTGGAATCCATCAGTATTTTCCTAATTGAAGCATCCTCGTCCATTCCACTCGTGAAATAAGAATTTGCTTCGGTTTTTAAGCTTTTCATTGGATAAACTCACTATTCCAGAAAGGTGAGAGGATGGATTATAGGGGAATGTTCCAGAAGCTGATAATTGCGCTACTAGTCGTGGTCGTCGCATATGGCGCATATATGGTATTCAGCTCCGCGATGGCGGGGCCGCAGGCAGGCGCAACGCCTAGTCCGGGGATCCTGATCTCGACAGTAACCCCCCAGGCGAGCATTGAGCCTCCGCAGCTGCAGCTCACGATGATAACAGCCCCCGCTTGCGAGGATTGCTTTGCTATTGATGCGTTCGCGTACGTTTTGCAAGAGCAGGGCGCTGAGTTAAAAATTGAAAAATTCGCCTATGATTCGGATGAAGGCAAAAAGATTGTCAAGGAATACAATATCACGAAGGCGCCCACGATAATTTTCTCTGGCGAGATCGACCGGGTAGAGGAATTGGAGGGGCTGCTCAATGTGGCCGGCACCAAGGTAGGCGACAAATGGGTGCTCAGGGACATTTCCCCGCCATATTTGGATGTTGAATCGGGCAAAATCGTGGGAAGGGTATCCATCAAGACTATTTACACGGACGACTGCGAAAGTTGCAACACGGCAACCGTGCCGATAAGCAGCGCCGCCGTAAATTACTCCGCTTTGGGGGATGCGTTCAGGCAGATTGGGGTTGGGGTAAGCGAGGACGTAAGAGTCCCTGCGAATTCAATCGAGGGCATCAATATAATTGGGAAATACGGCCTGACAAGGCTGCCGGCAATCATCCTATCGGAAGACATCGAGGCCTACCCGGAGCTTGCTAGGGCGATGGACAATGTAGGTTACAAGGCGGAAGATGGCAATTACGTGATCAGGATGCTAAACCCGCCTTTTTACAACATCACGAGCGGGGAGGAGGAAGGCTTGTTGACAATCGTTTATATCAAGGCCGGAAATTACTGCCCCGATTGCTACGATTACAGGATCCACACGAGCGAACTTGCAGGGATGGGCGTCATTGCGGCCGAATCCTACTACTATGATTTTGATTCTTCAATTGGGAAAAACTACACGCAGAATTTCAACATCACCAAAATCCCAACAGTGCTGATTTCGCCCGAGATAATCAAATACCCCGCGTTCATGCTCATATACAACCAGCTAGGGAGGATCCTTCCAAGCGGCTGGTTCCTATTCGACAAGTTCGAGGTGCTTGAAGGGGGGACATATTTCGACATCCCGTCGAACAAATCAGTCACGGTGGCAATCCAGCCTGCTGCGTGAACTCTTTTTTTTCCTTTTTCCACTTTCAGGAGTTTTTTAATACCTCCCCGCCTATCTTCAGATAATGGAACGGCACCGATTCTGGGAATTGGATCTTGCAAGGGCAGCAGCAGCAATCGGGATGATCGCATACAACTGGGCGTTTGCCCTGAATTATTTCGGAAGGGCTGATTTTGACCTCAATTCAGGCGCCCTGTGGGCACTTGGAAGAATGGTCGCATTTGGTTTCGTGTTCATTGCAGGCGTGTCGATGGCAATCAGCTTCGAAAATGCATCCCGTAAATTGAAACCCAGCGCCCTAAGGAGGAAATACCTTAAATCCGGCCTGAAAATATTCTTATTTGGGGTTTGCATAACAATCGCCACGTATTTATTTGATCCGAAGGCCACCATCTGGTTTGGCGTGCTCCATCTTATCGGGATCAGTGCATTGCTGGCATACCCCCTCCTAAAAAATCAGGTGAAAACATCAACATTGATCCTTCTTTCGATCCCAATTCTGGTGGCCGGGTCTTACCTGCAGAATTTCTCGTTCGATTCCCCCGTCCTCCTCTGGCTGGGGCTTTGGCCTTCTGGCTGGTACACGTTCGATTATTTCCCCCTTCTTCCGTGGGCGGGAATTTTCTTTTTGGGGATTGCAATGGGAATGAAATTGCTCCGGCATCACGCAATGCATAACTATCCTGCCAAGCCGTCTCCTCTTTTGTACACGGCCCTCTTATTTGGCAGGAACACCCTGGCAATTTATTTGATCCACCAGCCATTGCTGCTCGCTTTCATCCTTATTTCCTAATTTTTGCGAGGGATATAGCCGCCGGTGCTTCTTTTACCCGAAAGCTGGGGGATGGGCTTTCCATCAGGTGTTTTTTTTGGCCTCCCCAGGAATTCATCAAGCGCGTCAGCTGATTTGTCGGAAAGGGCGTGCTCGATCCTGCACGCCTCAATTTCAAGGTCCTTCATCCCAAATACCTTGATTCCGCAGGTAATGATAAGCCGGTGCTTCCGCACGATTTTTCTTGCCTCATTCCTTCCCCTCCCCGTGAGCGTCGCTTCGCCATAGCGCTTGTGGTTGACAAGACCATCGCCTTTAAGCTTGTCAAGCATTTCCGAAACGCTAGGTGGCGCCACGTGCAAAATCCTTGATACGACAGTGATACGGCCACGCTTTCCGCCTTCTTCGAGCTCGTAGAGGGTCTTGAGGTACATTTCCTTCTGTTCGTTGCCCATTTGCATCCAAAATCTAATCATTAAGGGGATTATTAAACCAGGGGCAGTATTTGGAGCGCTTATAAAGCATCGGAAGGCTCATTTCCAATCCGTCGAACCTCCCTTCCCGCCGGTCAGGTAATTGTAAGCAGAAAGTGCTGCTTTCGCGCCCTCGCCAGCGGATATGATGGTTTGCTTATACGGAACAAGTGTGATGTCCCCTGCAGCGAATATTCCCGGTGTCGACGTGCGGTTGGCGAGGTCTATGATGATTTCCTTCCTCTCGTTAAGCCCAACCAATCCCTTGAGGAAATCGGTCTTCACTTCGTGGCCGATCTCGATGAATACGCCGTCAACGGGCATCTCCCGAGCCTCGCCGGATTTCATTTTTACCAGTATGGAGGATACTTTCCTCTCGCCCCTGATTTCCTGCACCAGTGCATCAAGCAGGATTTCCACGTTGGGAGCGCTTCGCACCTTGTCCAGGGTAATCGGATCGGCACGGAACTCCTCCCTTCGATGGATGAGATAAACCTTGCTTGCAATCGTGCTCAATTCGAGCGCGCCCTCGACTGCGGCGTTCCCTCCGCCGACCACCGCGGTTACCTTCCCCTTGTAGAAGGGCGCATCGCAGGTGGTGCAGGTTGAAACGCCCCTTCCGAAGAACTTATCCTCGCCCGGTATACCAAGCGTTTTTGGCATCGCACCTGAAGCCAAAATTATTGCTTTCGCCTCATATGCGCCCCCATTTTCAGTCGTGACCCCAAACATCGCTCCTTCCTTCTTCTCTATTCCCACGACTTTCTCATAAATCATTTCCGTGCCAAAAGCCTTTGCCTCCTCCGCAAACTTCCTCATCAGTTCCGGCCCCGACTGCGCGCCAGCACCAGGGTAGTTTTCAATGTGATTTGTGAGGTTGGTCTGTCCGCCAATATCTACCGTAATGGCCGCGTTCCTAAGCTTCTTCCTGCTGCAATAGATGCCTGCAGTGAGCCCCGCTGCACCGCCGCCGATGATTATCACGTCATAGATCGATTCCGCCATAGTTACACGCCTCTAACGCCGGGAGGGAGATTCGAACTCCCGAATCCTTGCGGAAACCAGCTTACTTATTGATTAGGAAATTATTATTCCCTGGGTTGAATTCCCCATCCTACTCAAGGCTGGCGCATTAACCACTCTGCCACCCCGGCAAACACGAATAATTTGATGCCCCTGATTAAAAAATACTCGTTAAACTGGTTAGACCAACGCTTAAATATTGAAACGGGCAAATAATGCTGCTCATTTGGGCCCATAGCTCAACCAGGATAGAGCGACTGGTTCCGATCTTTGCTTTGATCGGGAGTCGATGCTTCGATCTTGGAAGAGGCCCGGTGTCTCTTCCCAAAGGAAAACACCAGTAGGTTGCGGGTTCAAATCCCGTTGGGCCCGCTAATTGCTTTAAGTTCTTGGCGGCATAACCCTTAGGATATTTATTTGAAAGAAATTTTTTCGGAAAGGACACCGATACAGACTTGATTGACATCGCCATTTTCCCTCAATACCTCCTTCCCTCACGGATGATCACGAATGTCTCAGTGTTTACGACCCCTTCAAACTCGCGCATCTGGCTTATTATGAGCTCCTCCAGCTTATCAATCGATGGAACGTATGCCTTCAGGATTAGATCCGCACGCCCGGTCACATCCGCAACGAAATCAACATACGGATTTGACATTATCTTGCGCGTTAAGGCCCTCCTTTTTTCCGTATTAAGCTGGCTGTTGTCCAGCCGGACGAAAATCAGGACTCCAAGCGGTGTGCCTGCCTTCTTGTTGTCC
This sequence comes from Microcaldota archaeon, assembly GCA_041305345.1. Classification (GTDB taxonomy): domain Archaea; phylum Micrarchaeota; class Micrarchaeia; order Norongarragalinales; family SBBD01; genus JACRGC01. The sequence goes on from JBFYLP010000002.1 coordinate 183,941, forward strand.
ACACGGATGGTCTCACCTAAAATTACCCCGTTTTTCCTCATCTGCCTGATACGGTGAAAAACCGTGCTAGGAGGAACTTGGAGACGTTTGGCAAGCTGCTTGTAGGATTGGGAAGCATCCTCGCGCAGAGTTTGGAGTAGCTCCAAATCAAGTTCATCCAAAAAATATCGATCCATATTGAATATTATCCAAAATAAAGGTTAATAATTGTACGTTTTTAGACAATATCCCAACAAAATATGCAAAAATATATATTAGGGGGTTATCAGAAAGACATGGGGGTGGGAACGACATGCGAATTCCTTACGAGAGGGCATTTCTGATTTTTGCGTTTTTACTATGTGCACCCGCGCTTGTTTTGGCAAAAATGCCAGATAAAGGAATCACGATAGCAGGCGAACTATCAGAGGCAGTGGAAATGCCCACTTCCGCAAATGAGGTAAAAACACCCATAAATGCGCTTCCGGAACATAAACTTTCAGGCGGGGTGTGCGGCGGGTATATTCCCTGCAGCTGCGGAGATACGGTAATTGCCAATGCCCTTCTTTCGGGCGACCTGCTCGATTGCCCCGGCATCGGCCTGTATGTGAATACGTCATACGTTACGATAAATTGCAACGGCCATACGATAAGCGGAAGCGGCGAGCAGGGGATCAGGATTGAAGGTGCGAGCAGCACATCCATCTATGGCTGCGCAATATCCCATTTCACAGTCGGAGTTGAAACGTTTGATTCCAACAGGATAACATTGCAGTACAACCAATTCTCGCACAATAATTACGGAATCCTAATTCGGGGAGGGGAATACCATAACATTGGCAATAACGAGTTCACGATAATGGACGGCGGCATGAACATCGGCATGGAACTGTATGGACCAACCCATAGCAACTTTCATGGAAACGTCCTAAGGAACATACCGGGATGGGGCATCCGCGCATTCGATGGGAGCTATAATCATTTCAATAACAACATATTCGTCCACGTATGGAATGAGGCGATGGATTCGGAATGTTATTCCAAGGAAGGGGATAAATACGGCGAACCCAACTATTGGATGGGAAACACCTGGTCGTCTTACCATTACATCGAATATGATGAAGACAATCATGCCTATTACTCAAGCAATGAGGGATACCCTTATTATTACTCGATACCCGGCGAAAAGGGATCGAAGGACTATAGCCCGAGGCAGTACGCGCCTTCCTATACGACATATTTCTCAATGAATAAGGCGGGCCCCACCACTGTTTGCGGAAACATCCGGTCGTATGACAACTTCTTTGGAAGGTACGTAACACAAGATAACATCGACTACGGTGCATATGTGATTATGAATACGGGAGATCAAATACCCCCGCAGGCACAAGCAACGTACCTAAGCGGCGGCATCTGGAGCTATTGCATCGATTTTTCCTCAAATTATGTCCCTAACGGCTCGTATCCAATAGAGGTGTACATTAACGACGCGGCCCCCAAGGTCCAATATTACTCCGTCACGAACACGCAGGTTACTCTTGGCGGATATGTCACCACAGTTGACGGCAACCCGATACCTGGCGCTCAAGTGTTCCTATTTCGGAAAACAAATTTGAATGTGCCCGTTGCGAGCGTCACGGCCTTCGATGGCCATTTCCAGTTTGAGGAGGTTATTCCGGGAACGTACTTCCTGCTTGCAGCGGATGGCGCGTTCCTGAACGCATCCAAAGTATCCGTGCAAGTGACAGGGCTTGCGTTAGAAGTTGCCCAGAACCTTACCCTTATTGCTTTGACGGACACATATAGGGCGCTTTCGCCAATGGTAAGGGACCTGCACATCAACGCCCTCAACATGGATTTCGATGTCACCCGCATTGCGAACTCGGTTACGCAGCAATTTAAGGATGATCTCGATCCCGACCCCGCCATGACATCGGCGGAAACGCTAATCGACGTCTTTTCGCCCATCGTGAGCGTAAACACGAAATGGAGGAATTTAGGCAAGCTTGGCAAATATTTCGAAACCGGAAGCATCGAGGTGCTTGGAAAAGCAATAAATAAAATTGCAAATGCCTGGGATTTTGAGTTAATGGTGCTAAATGGCATCTCGTCTGCGGAGATGGTATTGCTGCAAAACCTGATGGTCCAGCTGCAGGATGACATACTGAATAAAAATCCCACAAATTTCTTTTTCTCGCCTTATTACCAGCAGATGCTTTATAGGCACGACATAGTCAAGACGTCATTCGACGCGCAGCTTGACAATCTGATCGACCCGGATTTCTCCAGGGAAAAAGCGCACGATTTCGTGAACCAGCAGAAATTGTCCGATAAGAAGATTCGGGAATTCGGGATGCAGGGGCATTATTTTGTTATCCCCGGCGGCACGGTCAACAGAATAAGGATGGGCGGAATCCAACAAGACTATGATTACCTTTCAATGAAGCTGCAGGCGTACGGCGTTGGGGATATGACCACTAGTGTTGGGTCGCTTACTGCAAACATCGGCTCGGTTTTTTTAATCCGGGCTAAAATGTTCAAGGCGGCGAAGATAACGGAAGGGGTGGGCTTCGCATTGGATGCGTCCGACGTAATTGCAACATTCCAGACGGCGAAGGCGGGAATGGAAGCGATGCTCTATTATTCGGAATCGGTACCGAGGGGATGGGCAAAGGACCTTGCAGCCGTTAATTCGCAGTTGAACGAGTCAGTAAGGTTCCTGACAAATGAGGCGAAAATGCCAAGATACCTTCACAGGGATAATATTTACGTGGCGGAAATCGAATGGATCGACAAGGCTTGCGATTCCCAGGAGGAAGATATCTGCACATATAACGTGAATTCGTTTGGGAATTCTACGGAATATGCGGAAATCAGTTTCAATGTTGAAAATTATGTTGAGGATGCGGATATAACCATCGTGCCCACAATCACCATAACGGATAACCCGGATGCGGATACCCTATTCATGCTCACTCCGCAGCGGATGGTTCTGGCCCAGGGGCATGGCACAACAGTCGATTACGACCTTCCCCTAAGTTACCTCGGGGCGGGAAAGAAACAGTATTTGAGGCTCGATATCTACTATGCCGGGCTGTACAACGACTATATCGACATGACTTTTATGGTGAGGGATCCTATGCTCGAGGATAGGGACTTCAAAGCGGGAAGGGCATCAAGCAAGGGTAGGCATTCCCTCGGTTTTAGTCTCGACGAGCATATGATGAATTACACCTATATTCACAATGTAACGAATGGCACGGCATCTACGGTAATAAGGAGCTATTCGGGAGCGTTTGGAATATCTGATCTCCATATTTACGACGAGGTTGGGAATCACGTGGGGTATGACTATGAAGCAGGCGGAGTAGTCTACGGAATTCCTGCAAAATGGTCAAGGAGCCCGATATCCGAAACAATAGAAATACCCGAAACGGGGGGCAAGGGCTATACGATAATGGTCGAGCTGCGCGATTTCGTCCCGGGCTACGGGGTCAAACATACTTTGGAGATCGAGGATTTGGCGGGAGTGGAGGAAGCTAGCGTGCTCGTAATGTCAGGGAAAATAAGCAGGTTTGCGGCTGCGGGAGGCGAAATTGAGCTTAATGCGATGGCTTACGAGGCAACGGGCCTCAGGCCTGCAGAGGGAGTTAGTGCGACAATAAGCGACCTGAATGATAGCGAAGGCAACAGCCTTCAGCGGCTTTCACCGGACACCCATATATTCAGGCTTGGCGCAGGGGAACAATACCATTACGCCTTTATTTACAATATCAACGATAGTACGGAATTGGGAACGTACATAGGCACGCTGAACACCACTTTTGGCAACAGTTCGTCAATACAGGAGGTTGAATTGCATATTGCCGGGATATGGGATGCGGACTTATCGATGCAAACGCCAAATCAGACCATTGGAATAAATGAAACCGCTACCCTAAGCATCCTGCTAGCTAATTCGGGGGGGCAACCTGTAAAAGGGGCGTTATTGAACGCGTTCACCAGCGATGAGGGGATTTTGAATATCGAACCGGGAATCCTAAAAACGGATGAATACGGAAGGTGCGAAGCGCAGATCACCGGGATCGCAGCTGGCAATGCGGTAATCAATTTAATGGATCTGGGGAACGCACATGACGAGTTGAACATCACAATCATCGAATCCTACGTCTGCGGAGATGCAAATGATGATGAAATCGTGAATATTCTGGATATCCTCTACTTAATTGATTATAAATTCAGGGGAGGGCCGGCGCCTATTCCGGTTCTTTCCGGCGATGTGAACCTCGACGGCCTTGTAAACGTGCTCGATATCATCTACCTGATTGATTTTAAATTCAAGAATGGGCCAGCACCCTGCAGTGCCTCCTCCAGCGGAGGTGAGATGCAGATGAGTTATGAGCAGGTGGTGGAAGAGCTAAATTCCGCTTATAAGCCACCAAACCGATAACCGCCTATTTTCCCAAAGCGAGCGGGGCTGCAGCCGGATTTGGGAAAATCAAGCGCACACGCGGATTGACGGATAAGGCAAGCAAAACAAACCCAATAATAACCCCCTGTCCCGGATTTTTCTTGATCAATTGAATTGTAGAAATTAAAAAACGGCAAAATCCGGAATTTGCAGATAAGAAAATTATTCTGGCGGATTGTGGGCGGTCGAAAAAAAACCGTTTTTAAGCTTTTATACCTTATCCTTCCGATACGAATGATATTGCTTGCATTGTTTATCCTCACATCAATTCTGGTGGGGTATGCCCTGACTGCTAAACTGCGGATTTTCGAGAGTGTCTTTGAAAGGTCTGCTGCTGCGGTGATAACAGGATTGTCCATATCGACACTTGTGTGCTTTGCAATCTCATTTGCGCTTAATTCGTTGTCCGATTCCTCAATCCTTTTAACGATCATTGCGAACATTTCAGCCGTGATCGTCCTCGTTAGGTACTTTGAGGTCAGGCTGGATGAGCAGGTGCCTTTTCTTAGGGGAAAAATCGGCCTGCCGGAATATTCCGTTGCTGGAGTCTTCCTCCTACTCGCATATTTCAATTTCCTATCCCTCTATACGGATGGGAACGGCAACGTCTGGGGAATTTCAAATACCTGGGCGGATTATGCGTTCCACGCGGGGATCATAAATTCTTTCGCGCTAAGGGACAATTTCCCGCCCATCTACCCGAATCTCGAGGGCGCGCAGATGCGCTATCCTTTCATCGTGGACTTCCTTTCCGCAATATTCGTCAAGGGCGGTGTTTCGCTGATAAATTCGATGGTCATACCGAACCTGCTGCTGCTGTTCTGCCTGGTGGTGCTGGTGTTTGCGTTCCTGAAGAGGTTCACGAACTCAAGGGAACTTGCGGCGCTTGCGATGCTATTGTTTTTCCTCAATGGGAATTTGGGGTTCGTGCAGTTCTTCAATGATTACGGATCCGCGCCGGACAAGGCGGCATTCCTTGCGAAGCTGCCAAAAGCGTATTCATACCTTTCGGCACCGGCGGATAACCTGCAATTCATGAATCTGTCCTACTCGATTTTCATACCCCAAAGGGCGGCACTTATGGGCTTCCCGGTGGTGATGCTGGTGCTCATCTTGCTGCTAAGAATTCAAAGGAACGAGGCTTGGAGATGGGAGTACTTCCTTGCGGGGGTCCTTGCTGGATTGCTGCCGCTGATCCACGCAAGCTCTTTTGCAATTGCTGCAATTGCGTGCTGCTGGATTTTCCTCATCACGATCGTGAAGAAGCGAAGGATCGACAATAAGTGGCTGCTGTTCGCACTTCCATTCATACTGCTTGCAGTGCCCCAGCTTATTTTCATAAACGAACAGGGGAGGACGCCGGATTTCCTTGGTTTGCAGGTCGGATGGATGAGCAAAGCGGGTGATTACGGGGATTTCATTCGGTTCTGGATCAACAATGTAGGGGTGATCCTGATTCTGGGGATGCTGGGCCTTGTGCTCCTAAGGCGGGAGCAAATCGCTTTCATGCTCCCGTTCCTAGCGCTCTTTGCTGCAGCCAACCTTATCAGGTTCCAGCCGTGGGAATGGGACAACATGAAGGTGTTCCTTTATTGGTTCCTCTTCAATTGCATTGCTGCGGCGTATTTCGTGAAGGCGATTTATGAGGGCGCAAGCGCATTTCCCAATGAGAGCAAATACCAAAGCCAGTATGGAAGGAATGCGTCTAGATTTTTCGGAGCCGCAGTGGTTTTCCTCGTATTATTTTTCTGCACATTTTCGGGCCTGCTTACGTTTGCCTATTGGAACACGAGCGGCGCGATGCTCTGGAGCGTGGAGGACCAGAAGGTGGCAAAATTCATTTCGGAAAATACCATGAAGGATGCGGTTTTCCTGACTGCCGGGAAGCACAACCACATCGCATACACCCTCGCAGGAAGGCAGATACTAGCGGGATACGATGGCCACCTATGGTCGCACGGTTTGGACTATTCGGAGCAGGCAAGCGATGCTAGGCAAATCTATGCTACGGCTGATTCGAACCTCATTGAAAAATGGGGCATTGATTACGTCTATATTGGGCCGCAGGAAGTGAACGAGGAATGGCACGCGAATGTGAATGCATTTGCGAACAGCGCAAATTTCGAAGGGATTTATGAGAACAGGGTCAATTCGGTTGCGATTTTCAAATACGTCGGGAAATAGGAAGAGAGGATGTGTTTGGCAATTTGCTAATTCGGCCCGTTCTACTCTTCCCTCTGCTTGTCGTGGAGATGCCTTAGGAATTCGTAGAGTGAAGTGGTGCCAAGCGCTGCAAGGAGTATTAAGGGCTGCTGGAGATAGACGAGGAAGCGGTCCATGAATACGCGTGGGCCCGGAATGGGGCCAAATGCGTCGTTTTTTACTGCAAGGAACCCTGCTGCAAACAGCGCGAATAGGAACAGGAAAGCGGTCTTCTCCGATTGCGTAAAGATCCTAGGGCCGTCAAAGAGCACCCGGGAAATTACTACTCCTGCGAAGCCTGCAATTATGGAAATTACCATTATTTCTGACCCGGCGAACATTGGCATTGGGATCGATATCAGCGGCTGCGAACCATGGAAGGAAAAGTTATTGAGCACGAGGTAGGTGAGGAACGCCCCGGCGAGGAATGTAAGGAAGGTGCGTAGGCCCATCGCGTAAGTTTCGCTGATTCGGGGCAGATCCTCGACCATCCGCTTGAAGAAATATGAAAAAACAACAAGGAGGCCGGCAAGGGAGAAGGCAACGACGAGTAGACCCGTCTTTAGGATGTAGGAATCCATGCTGACGACGTTTCCCTCGTGGTTCTTGAACTGCGCAAGCTCGAATACGTTGAAATGGCCTATCATCACGAACTGCCAAACCAGATATGCAATTACAGCAAGGAAGGAGGATGCAACAGCTAGCTGGAGCACATCTGAATGGGCCTTTATGTCAAAGGATTTGCCAACCCAAACCCTCCAAACCATATGCAGGATGATGAACATTGCGTATGCGCCAAAACCTGCAACCAGGAACGCTGCGGCCTCCTGATGCGTCATCGTAACGATGAAGGATAGGAGAAGCGCGAGATCCCAGCGCTTGATGAAGAATGCGTGGAATGCAACTGGAAGCAGGATGAGGCCCATTGCCTGCGGGAGCGGCCTTACCGTATAAATGAGCAGTTCTCCTGGGAGCACTGAGAGGAAAGCGGCAAACACTCCGACGGATCCGTTGAAAAGCCTTTTCCCCAGGACGTAAAAACCAAGGGGCACCATCACCGAAAATAAAAGCACAAGGAACCGGCTCGCAAGGTCAAGCGACATTCCCGTAAGAAGGACAACGACGGCGAGAAGGATGCGGTAGGCGGGGATGTACAGGTTGGGCACACCTCCTCCATAGGAATAGTCTATTAGCGGGTAAGTTTCATGCTCGACAACGTGCCTTGCGCTTGCAACGTGGATCATCGTGTTGCCGTAGGTTGGCATATGCCATTCACGGAGCACCATCCAGTGGGTGTGGAGGGAGAGGATGATTGCAAATAAAAGCAGGAATGCTCCCTTGTGCGCAATTATGTATTTGAGCCCCGTTTTTGCATAATCAATGGGCTGCTTTTTTTGCGTCTCTCCTAGCATAAGAATCACTTGACCCGATAAATCTCCATATCCCCTTCATCATACACCAGTTCAAAATATTGCGCGTTCCTAAGGGTGCTCCTCTCGACGGGCATCCATTCGAAGCCGGCGAACACTTGCCGGTTGGGTGCGAGCACGTACGCTGCGGAATACTTTTTTGCTATTTCGTATGCGCGCTTCGCATCCGTGGTTTTATAGAATTCGTTTATTTCGCCCATCCGCTCAACCACGTTGGGCACGATCGCCCAATCGCCGCCCTCGGTGCCCTCGCGCAGGGTTTCGCCCATCATATGCTCGCCTCCGAAGATGTCCGTAACGAATACTTCCCTTTCGGGCGTATTTTCCCTGATCCATTCCATCGTTCGCTCCTCCTCCTGCGTAATTACCGGCGACATCCACGCATCCGCCTGCCCTTTCGCCTTGTTCATGTCCTCGTTGTAATAAAATGCAATGCCCCCCGCTACTGCGAGGGAAATGAGGTAGAATAGGAGAAGGATGCCGGTCCTTATGGGCGCACTAAGCAACAAATTGGCCATATCCACAAACCCCCTTTCGCAATACTACCCCGCCAACCATTAAAAAGCTTATTTTGGTGTTAGTTGGGGTGGATCCAAATGCGGCTTTTCCTCGCAATTGAGCTTCCGGAAGGGATTAGGGCGTGTCTGGGGAAGGTTCTAAAGGATCTGCGGAAGATGGGGCTGGAGGCATCCACCACGAAGGAAGAACAGCTGCACGTCACCTTGCTTTTTCTTGGCGATGTTGGTTATGAGGAGAAAAAAGGCATATTAGAAAATTGCCGTAGGATCGAATTCCCAAAGTTCGAAATTGCCATCCGCTCCCTTGGTTTCTTCCCTGATGAAAGAAGGATGCGGGTATTATGGGCGGGCGCAAAAACCGCGAAAGGCGAATTGGAGGCGCTGCATTTTGAGGTGTGCAGGGCCCTTGGCAGGAAACCCGAGCAGGATTTCACGGGCCACGTCACGCTGGCAAGAATAAAGGGGAAAAGGAATATTGGAGAATTAGTGAAAATGAAGGCGGGAAGACAAAATGAGGCTTTTGGGCAATTTATGCCGCAGCATTTCGTGCTGATGGAAAGCATCCTTACCCCCCACGGAGCGGAATATTCGGTTGTGGAAAGGTTTGGATTGAAATAGGGTAAATGCGGGAATTTGGCGCAGGATGTGAAAGAAAATTGTGTGCATAAGTTGGGGATAAAATGAATATAGCGATGCGGCTTTTCCGGCAGCTCTATTCCAAATTCGGCCCCCAGGGCTGGTGGCCAATTTATGATGGAAGGAGCAGAAGGATCGAATACCACAGGGGTAAAATGGCCCAATTGAATGAGGCCCAAATGCTTGAGATCGCAATCGGCGCCATCCTTGCGCAGAACACGAATTGGGGGAATGCGGAAAATGCCGTTTTGGAACTGATAAAAAGGAAAAAAATGGATGTTGGGAAAATTTCAGGTATGAGTGAATCGGATTTGGGAAGAATCATCAAGTCAAGCGGGTATTTCAGGCAGAAGGCTTACAGGCTGAAAATGTTCTGTAAATATATTGTGGGGAAATATGGCGGCATTATTGGTAAAATGTATGACAACAAGGGAACTAGCGAATTGAGGTCCGAACTGCTCTTACTGCACGGCATCGGGCCGGAAACTGCCGACTCGATAATTCTGTATTCGGCGCAGAAACCCTCATTTGTGGTGGATGCGTACACTTTCAGGTTGAATGATAAGCTAAGGTTGGTGAAGCTGAAAGAGAAAAATCACCACAAGCGGTATGACGAGCTGAAAAAGTTTTTCGAGGACAGCCTGCCTCCCGATGTGCTTCTTTTTCAGGAATATCACGCGCTGATTGTGGAATGGGGAAAGCGGCGGCAGAAAGCAAGGGTTAAAAATTAGGGGAAATAAAAGGGATAAGCCGGTTTTTCCCTAATTTCCCAATGGCCTTTCTTTTTTTAGGGGGCTTTTTTCATTGGGGGAACCGGAAGGAGCATTGCTCTTTACGGCCGTGAAGAACTGCCGGTTCTTCCCGGATATAAAAGGTTTGCAGGGGTGGCGGAATCCGGTAACGCGCTAGACTCGAGATCTAGTTGGCCGCAAGGTCAGTATGGGTTCAAACCGCCTTGCTTTCTTTTAGAAAAAGAAAGCGATGGCGCCGCAAAGAAAACTAGGTTTGATTCGCGAATCAAAATGGTTCTTTGGCGCGGAGCCAACGCACCTTTCTTCTGAAGAAAGGGGCAAGGCGTGAAAATCCCATCCCCTGCGTTTTTTTATTTTGTTTTTTTGGCGGCGGAGCCTACGCCACCTTTTTGTTAAAAAGGGGGCAAGGCAAGACCATCCCCTGCGTTTCGTTCATTGAACATAATAAGGGATATTTTGACATAGTTTAGCCGAATTGGGCTGATTTTTGCTTATTTTTTGTTTTCGGGCCGTATTTTCGTTCATTTTGCCGGAGTTTTTCGAATAAGAGAATATTTATATATACCAAATAGCACTTAGCTATAACGTGGGGGGGAACATGGATGCTGAAATAGGGCTAGTTTACCAATTCGTAATGGTAGCAGCAGCCATTTGGTTATTCGTCCATCTCACGTTTGGATTTGGAACGATTAGGGAAGCAATATTTCTTGGATTCCTGGGAATCATGATGCTCTTCCTGATGGAAGGTGCAAGCAGAATCGTTTTTTCAGTGGTTTTCATCGCAGGCGGGCTGCTAGCAATGCGGGCCTATAAGGTCGATATGAGGGCGGGAGCGATGTTCGTCCTTTGCGTTGCTGCAATCAGCCAATTCATGTTTCCCTTTGCCGAATGATATGAATAAAATGCAAGTGACATCCATGGACAAAATAATGGTCCTGGCCCGCGGACCGATTTTTGAATTGGGCGAGCCGTATTCCGGGGCGGCATGCTTCTTTGTTTGATGTGGTCGATATGCAAGTTACGTACCTTGGCGACATGGTTTACAGCTCGGATTTCCTCTTCGCCCTCCTCATATTGACCATTGCAATCTGGCTCGTATTGAAGTTCCTATTCAATTTCGATTCGATGAACCACGCGCTGGTGTTTGCGATCCTCGCGATGGTGATGCTGCCCTTCATTTTCACAGCTACGCAGATTTGGACTTCATTTTTCGTGGTTCTCATACTCGGAGGACTTGCGATATCGCAGGCATACAAATGGCCAATAGGAACAAGCATCCTTATGTGCTTCATCGCATTGATCGCGGCTTCGATTCTGCTTCCCGCGCTTTAGGTGGAATGAATGGACGCGTATTACCTCTCGGAGATTTTCTTCAACCAGGGATTCCTCCTAGGCTACATTTTCCTCACGATGCTCATATGGATTTTCCTTAGGACCGGGTTCGACTATGACAATTTCGGCCAGGCGGCAATCATCGCATTGGTGGGGATAATTTTCATGCCTTCGATTGTAGCGGCAATGAGCCAAAGCGGCTCCGCATTCCTTTTAATCCTGCTCCTTTTAGGCTTGGCAATATCGAGCTCGTATGGCTGGAACCTGTCGGCAACGATGCTGATATTGGTGCTCGCTGTTTATTCAGCTGCGATGATTTTGCCTCGGCTTTAAGGGGATGTTGAAGCCAAATCGTAGGTGCGGAATTGCCCAAAAAAGGCAGGAAACCAACCATTTTTCCAAAAAGGAGGCAGAACAATAGGCTTTTTAAGCTATTCTGGAATAAAAAATAACTCTCTGGAAGGGATGCATATGTACAAATGTGGAAGGTGCGGGAAGGAATTCAGCGAGCTTGAGTTCACAAGATGCGTTTCTTGCGACAACAAGATCTTGTATAAGGTCACTCCGCCAATCGTGCACAAGGTGAATGCAGATTAGTTTATCGATTGGGGAGGATTCGGAAAAGAGCGATTGCCAAGTGGCTTTTTTCTTCAAGAACTAGGGCATATTGCGCTTATTTGATTGAAGTGGGATTATGGGAGACAAGGGACCCCGCAGGGGATCGGTTGCGTACTGGCACAGGAAGCGTGCATCGAGCCTAGTCCCAAGGGTGCGCGCGTGGGCAGGAGGCGGCAAGGGCTTGCAGGGCTTCCTTGCATACAAGGCGGGGATGGGCCAGGTAATGATGATCGAGGATTCGGAATCGCCTTTCAAAAACCAGGAGGTTGTGAAGGCAGCAACCGTACTCGAGGTTCCGCCGGTTTACGTTTATGCCGTCACTGCATATGAAAATTCGGAAACGGGCCTTAGAAAAATTGCAGAGATACCTGCATTCAATGCCCCAAAGCAGCTGAAACGCACGCTTACCCTTGCGAAAAAATCAAAGATGAAGCTGGAGGAGCTCAAGGCCGGGGCGCTAGCTGATGTGCGCGTGATCGTTTCTGCGCAGCCCTGGAAAGCCGACCTGAAGAAGACGCCCGAGGTGGCGGAGATTGGGATTGCCGGAAAGGATGCCAGTGAAAAGCTTGCGTATGCAAAGGAGGTCCTTGGGAGGGAACTTGTGGCATCGGACGTATTCGTCGATGGCGATTTCGTGGATGTTATTGCCGTTACTAAAGGGAAAGGCTGGCAGGGAATAGTGAAAAGATTCGGTGTTGCTTTGGGGCCAAGGAAGGCAACACAGAGGAGAAGGCACGGCGGCTCAATTGGGCCCGAAACGCAGGCAAAGGTCATGTACACCATTCCACGCGCAGGCCAGATGGGTTTCCATAGGAGGACCGATTCCAACAAGCGCATATTGCAAATCGGGGATCCTTCAATAGTCAAGGGAATTGCGCCGGCAGCTGGCTTCGAGGGATACGGCGTCGTAAAGGCCGAGTTCCTGCTGGTAGAGGGCAGTGTTCCCGGGCCGGAGAAAAGGGCAATGATCGTAAGGAAGAATTTCGAAGGGAAGGCTGCGAAGAAGCCCGATGTCCGGAAGTTGCTCTTCAATGCGAAGGAGTGAACTCGTGCAATCCGCTGAATTGGGTTGCAATTATAATTCATAGGAAAGTTGGTAAAAATGCAGGCAAAGGTTTTTGATCTGGAAGGAAAGGAATTGAGGCAGGTAGGCCTCCCGCCCCAGTTCGATTGCGAGCTAAGGCCGGATTTGGTTAGGCGCGCGTTCCTATCCGAGAGGAGCTACTTCCTGCAGCCAAAGGGCGTATACCCCCGCGCAGGCCTTGAGAATACCGCGGAATACTACGGAAGGAGGCACGCTTGGAGGCAAACGATCAACACCGGAAGGAGCAGGCTGCCAAGGGAAAAGCTTCCCGGCGGAAGGAGCGGAAGGGTGCTTAGGGTTCCGCACGCGGTGAAGGGAAGGAGGGCACATCCGCCAAAGCCGCAAACGCGAATAATTGAGAGGATCAACCTGAAGGAAAAATTCTTTGCAATAAGAAGCGCAATTGCCGCAACGGCAAAATCGGAAATGGTGGCAGCAAGGGGCCACATCCTCGATGGTGCGGTGATTCCTTGCATCGTCGATAATTCTTTGGAGGGAGTAAAGAAGGCGAAGGCTGCGCGTGAGATACTTGGGAAATTGGGCGTAGGGAAGGACCTTGAACGTGCTGCGGTTCGGAGGAAGATGAGGAGCGGAAGGGCAAGGCTTCGGAAGGGAGGGTACATAACCCCAAAAAGCGTCCTGATCGTTGTTGGGAAGGATGAGGGCATATGGAAGGCGGCACGCAACATTCCCGGAGTCGACGTGTGCATCGTTGGAAAATTGACAGCTGAGCTGCTAGCTCCTGGCGGGAATGCTGGAAGGCTGACGATATGGACCGAGGGAGCGGTCCAAAAAATGCAGGCCGAAGGCCTATATATGTGATAAGAATGGCAATACTTTACGCTTTGACAACCGAAAAATCAGTGGCAATGATCGAGAAGGAGAACAAGCTCACGTTCATCGTGGAGCGCTCGGATACGAAGAAGACGGTGGCGGCGGACCTGCTTAAGAATTTCAATGAAAAGGTAAGGGAGGTCCGGATGATCAACGCTTTCTCCGGAAAGAAGAAGGCGATTGTAAAGTTTGAAAGGAAGGGTGCGGCACCCGACGTGGCTGCAAAACTGAAACTCATCTAAGTGATTTTAATGGGAACTCATCTGGTCGTTCAAAAAAGGGGGCGCGGAGGCCCGGCATACAGGGCGCCCACCCACAGGTACGTATCCGATGCGAAATACCCAAGGATGAAGGCGGAGAAGATGCGCGCGGAAGTAATTGGATTCGTGCAGGATCCCTCGAAGGACGTATTGCTTGCAAGGCTTTTGCTCGATGACAAGAGGAACGCCTACATTATTGCAGCCGAGGGCCTAAGGAGGGGGCACATCATCGAATTTGGGAAGGGCGCGGCAATCAACATCGGCAACATCACAACCCTAGAAAACGTGCCGGATTCCTCGGTTGCATACAACGTCGAGCTCCAGCCATTCGATGGCGGAAGGCTTGCAAGGGCGGGGGGGGCATTCGTATCCGTTGTATCGCACGACGAGGATACCGGGCTTGTGGAAGTGCAGCTTCCATCAAAGAAGACGGTAATGCTAGACAAGGATTGCTTTGCCACTTTGGGAATTGCCAGCGGCGGGGGAAGGACGGAAAAACCGCTGAAAAAGGCGGGCACAGCATTCTACAAATGGCATTCCAGGAACAAGTACTGGCCAATTGTAAGAGGAGGCGCAATGAGCGCGTACGACCATCCTCACGGAGGCAAGAGCTTCGGGAAGAGCTCGATGGTAAGGCGCGGAACCCCTGCTGGCAAATATGTCGGGCACCGCGCAGCAAGCAGGACCGGCAGGAGGGTGGGCAAGGAGGACAAGGCTAAGGAAACCGGGAAGAAGCAATAATGGTGAAATGAATGGTCAAGAAATTCCTTTTCAAGGGGCTAGAATCCGAGGAGCTAAAAAGGCTCCCCTTGGATAAATTCATCCCGCTGATACCAACCAAGATGCGCCGGAGCATCAGGCGGATGGCAACAAAGATGAAGAAGTTCATAACAAAGCTTAGGACAAGCGACCCAAAAAAGCCCATAAGGACGCAAATGAGGGAAATGGTCGTCATCCCCGAAATGATCGATCGGCAATTCCAGGTGCATAACGGGAAGGACTACATGATCGTTGTCGTGACGCCGCAGATGCTTGGGAAGCGTCTTGGCGATTTTTCCATTCCAATCAAGCTGGTCAAGCATTCCGGACCTGGAATCGGCGCAACAAGGGGTTCGAAGTCAGTTGAACTTAAGTGAGTACCTATGGGTTTGTATAAATTTTCTTTCAAAGTGAAGGACGAGAGGGAGGTTGCAAGGGCGCAGGCGTACGACATGGACGCAAGCTACAAGGACCTATCCAACGTGCTGGCCGCAATCAAGGGGAAGACAGTTGGGAAAGCCGAGGCGGTCCTCAACGATTGCATAAAGATGAAAAAGGCAATCCCGTACCGGAAATTCAACAAGCACCTTGGCCATAGGGGCGAGCTTGGCGGCAGGAAGGGCAGGTATCCAAGGAAGGAGGCAAAGATCGCATTGACGCTGCTCAAAAGCGCGGAAGGGAATGCGAATTTCAAGGGGCTCGATGCTAGCGTGCTCATTGTAAGGCAGGCTGCGGCATACAAGCAGAATGTGATGAGGAGGTACAGGCAGCATTTCGGTTCTTCGATCACGCTCGGATACGGGAAGCAGGCGATCTGGGCAAATTACGAGACGTGCCGCGCGGAAATCGTGCTGGCAAAGGGAAGCGCTCGGGACCTTGCAAGGATGGCAAAGGCCCAAGGGAAAGAGAAGCAGAAAACCAAGACAAAGAAATGATCTTTTTTGCATTGAGAGGTAGATACGGTGGCAACTGAAAAGAAATTCCTGGCAAAATCGCTAAACGACCTCCTGATAAAGGGGTACCTGGAAGGCGAGCTGAAGAATGCTGGCGTCTCAAGCATCGTGATACAAAAGACCCCCCTGGCAACAAGGATTGCAATCAGGGTGAAGAAGCCCTCGCTCGTGATTGGGAAGAAGGGCGCAACCGTAAAGAACATCACCGAGAAGTTGGAAAAGGATTTCGGGATCGATAATCCCCAGCTGGACATCATCGAGGTCGAGAATGCAAGCCTGGATGCGAAATTGGTCGCCGAAAGGATCTCAAGGCAGATCGAGATCGAAGGCAACATCAAGCAGATAATGCGCATGAACCTAAGGGACGTGATTGAGGCCGGGGGCGTGGGAGTCGAGATCCAGGTTTCCGGCAAGGTCGTTGGAAAAGGCGGGAAGGCAAAGGCAATACGGGTTCGCAGCGGCTTTCTTAAGAAGGCGGGCGACCTGCTAAAATTGATCGACAAGGGAACCAGCACCGCATACCTGAAGGCAGGTGCAATTGGGGTAACGGTGAAGATCGTAAGGCCGGGCACGGTATTTCCCGATGCAATAAGCATCGACTACGCGAGCCTTGCAACTACCAAATTCGAGGAGCCAACAGGCGAGAAAACGGAAGAGCAGAAGGCACTGGATGAGGCCGAGAGGAAATTGAGGGAGAAGATCGAGCAGGCAAAACGGGAGGCAAAGGAGAAGGCGCAGAAAAGGAAGAAGTTCACAAGGCCTATCAAGAAGAAACCGGCCTATGAAGCGGAGAACCTGATCAAGAGTGCGGAAGTGGGCGAAAATCTGCAAAAGAAAGCGGCTAGCACTGCGCCCGCGCAACCTGCTGAGTCAACCCCCGCAGAAGGTAAATGAAAGCAATATTTTAGTTACACCATCGTGATGTTATGGCAATAATTAAGAAGAATGAACTAAAGCAGATGAGCGTGGAGGACCTCAAGAACAAGCTCAAAGAGGTCGAGATCTCTTTCATTGAGGAGAGGGCCAACATCAAGTCCGGAAAACGGCAAAAGCAGATCAAGTACAAGCCCCTGCGGAAACTGAGAGCGCGCATAAAGACGCTGCTTTCCCAGAAGGGGGTTAGGCTTTAAGGACGGCAACCAAAACTATTTAAATCGGCAGGCCTTAAGGAAGGTACGATTCAAAGAGGAACGAACTGATGTCTGCAATCTGTCAGATTTGTGGCTTGCCTAAAGAGATCTGCGCATGCCAAACCATAGGAAAGGAATCCGTTGCCCAAATCAGGGTATATACC
Organism: Microcaldota archaeon; assembly: GCA_041305345.1. Classification (GTDB taxonomy): domain Archaea; phylum Micrarchaeota; class Micrarchaeia; order Norongarragalinales; family SBBD01; genus JACRGC01. The sequence goes on from JBFYLP010000002.1 coordinate 201,063, forward strand.
ACCAAATCCCGCTACCAAAAGCTTGTCACCATAGTGGAGGGTTTGAAGGGCGGGGAGCTTGCCAGCGCTACCAAGGAACTTAAGCATAAGCTTGCGTGCGGCGGTACTCAAAAGGAGGGCCTCATCGTCCTGCAGGGCAACCACAAGGAGAAAACGGTCGAATACCTAATTAAACTGGGGTACCAAAGGGACATCATAAAGGTTGGCTGATTTTTTCCCCAAAACTATTTCTTCCTAATCAAGCCCTTAGTTGCATCGACATCAACCAGGTCCCCATCCTTGAGCGCCTTCGTTGCAATTTTTGTGCCGATGACGCAGGGAATCTTCATCTCCCTGCTTACGATCGCTGCATGGCAGGTGACACCGCCCTCATCCGTGATTATCGCAGCCGCCTTTTTCATCGCAGGCACGATGTTCGGGTTGGTTGCCATCGAAACCAGGATGTCGCCCTTGTTCATTTTGGGCATATCCCCCGCCTTCCCGATTATTTTCACTATGCCGGAAGCATGGCCCGGGTATGCGGGCGTGCCCTTCAATTCCTTCAAATCAGCCGATACCTCCTCAAAAACGACCAGTTTGGAATATTTTTCAGCTTCCGCCCCATCCAAAATCCTAATGCCATCATCGAAAGGCAAAATCACATTATGCTTGATGCGTGAATTCAGCAATGGGACATTTGCGCTTCCGTTATTGAGCCATTCCCTCAGCTCAATATTGCTTGCATGCCTAACCTGCTTGGGAGAAAGCGAAAGCCGGAAGGCAAATTCCCTGAGTAGCCCATCACTATTCCTCGAGCCAATGAAAACCGTATCCTTTCGCAACCCCTTGAGGTAGGAGAATGAGCGCGCAACAAGCGCCCAGTGGTTGTGCTCTTTAAGGAAATGAAGTTTCTTACCTATTTCCGCCTGCTTATCCTTGATCTCTGCAGAATGCCGCAACAATACCTCTTTTTTCCGCCTTCCATCCGCTCCCTGCTTCAACTCGCTCCGAAGGAGGTCGCAGAAAAAGCGATCATCGGCAAGGTCGGGGCCGTCATAATGGAAATTGATCCAGTCGTACTTTCGAACTTGTTCCTCGAGCATTTTGCTTATCATCGGTAGTTTGTTCAATTTTGGGATTATCGCATCCAATTCTCCGGAAAATACGCGTTTTGCCTCGGGCGATTTCTGGATTTTTTCGAGGATGCCATAAAAATCCACCTCCTGCTGCTGCATGAAGGACCTTTCAAGCGGGGTGCCAAGGATGCCAAATGCCTCGCCTGCGGAAATGTCGCAGTCGGATTCCTCGATTTTTTCCTCCAGGAATTTCATTATCCGATCCGTAAGCAAAAAATGGCCGAAATCCGAGAGGTTGACGATGTCGCCCCAGGCGTTCATCCATTCCCATTTTTCAATCAGCGAATCGTACAAATCGCATAATTGCATATCGGGAATCTTTTTCAAATCCGTTTCCCGCAATTTTTGTGAAAAGTCCCTGACCGCCCTGGCGGAACTTACCTGCCCTTCGTATGTTTTCCTTAGGAAAGCGGGTTCTTCAAGCATTTTCAGTATCTCTTTCCCAAGCCGATCCCACTTGGCCTCCCCGCCTTCGATTGCCGCGCAAAAATACCAATGCGTATCGCGCATGTCGAGGAGGAGGGTGTCGTTGCTGATTCCAAGTATTTCCTTAAGCCGAAGAGCGCCTTTCAGGTAGCATATCCCGTGCACATACGGGGAGCCGTGGTCCTCTGCGAACTTCTTCCATTTCCTCATGTGTAAACCTCCCTACAAAGAAACCCATTACGGGCTTATAATTTTATGGAAACATCGGGATTCCATCGGATGGCAGGTCCTTGCCAAATATCCCTCCAATCAACAGCAATCCGAAAACCATTTGTAGCAATTCCATTTCAACCCCCCCGTCATAATGATTATGGGGGAATCCGTATTAACGGATTTAGCCGGCATGTGCCGGTTTTAGATGTTCCCGGCAATTTGGCTAAAAACCTGTGAAAATACGCGGGCTTCCGCTTTCCGAAGGTGCTCCTGCAGGGTTGAGCGCGGAATCTTGAGCTTCCTTGCGAGCTCCTCAACAGAAATCTCCCTCGGGTAGGAGTAATAGCCGTATTTGAAGGCGGAATCAATTGCGTGTTTCTGCAGGGCCGTGAGGTTGGTGAAGAGCGCAGGCGTGAAGAAATTCAGGGGCATCTGCTTTAATGAAAGCATCCCGATTTTGGCCTTCAGCCCGACTTTCCTTATGTTATGGTATAGCCTCGTCAGATGCGCCTTATCCATTGCAGCCAGCGTCCAATACTCCCAGCCGCCTTTTGCATAGATTGGCTTCAAGAAAAAGACCGTCTTGTCGAGGAGTAGGTGGTGGAATGAATAATTCGAGGGGACGCGGTAAAATATCTGGTCGTTTTCAACTTTTATGATTTGCATCCGCTCGTCATTCTTGGCAAGCCTTAGCAACTTTTCCTTTTCCTTCCCGTAGACCATGCACACCTTGAACATGTACTCGCGGCCATCCTCCTCGTAGGAATTGAGGTAATAGATAGAAATCGAGGCGTCGTACAGGCGCGTGAGCTCCAAAAGCGCCGATCCCTGGTGCCACACCTTGAATTCAGCGACCCACATGCGTTTCAACCTCCATCGGAAAGGATCATCAAAATGCCTTGTTCATCCAAATAAATTCCGTACAAGCGAAATTAGCTAAACGGGGAAAGGTTCATTGATGGAACGCGCGCGATCACAATTTGGAATGGCATTCCCAGTGTCATACTCTCCGGAAAAGTTTTACCACTGCCCTGGAAAGAGGCCCGGCATTATTCCGGAGGAGAGACCGATATTTGGCCCCCTTTTCGGTAAGGCAATATTGATCGACGATTTTTATATCGCCTTTTTGAGCCTTGGCCATTTCCGTAATTCCGGGAATGCCCAATTTGGAACCGATATGATTGACTTTCCTTGAGAATTCCTTGGATCGCATTGCCTTGAGCGTTTGGGCCCTAGTGGCAACCCTGCTTTTGTTGATGAGCCCCTTTTCAAGGAGGATATCGAGGGTTTCCCTAGGCGCATCACTCGTTCTCCATGCATCGGTCCGTAGGTTTTCCAACGCAACATATCTTGCCAATTTTTTTGGTGGAAGGCCCATTTTTCATGCACCCTACTGCAACCTATAACCGAGTTTTAATAGCTCCTTCTCGCACTGCTCCAGGCTCTGGAAATGCACCGTTTTCATCCCGATGGTTGTGGCTCCAGCAAGGTTCTCGGCGGTGTCATCGACCATGACCGCATTTTTGGGGCTAACCCAAACGCGCCTGCAAATCTCGCGGTATGCCTGGCCGTCGGGTTTCTTCATCCCGATTATGCTTGAGGCGAATTCGAAATCAAACAACGTGGCAAGGCCAAACCGCCTTGAGAAGGGCTCGTGCGCCTCCCAGTTGTTGTTGGTGAACAGCACAACCTTATTGTTTTTCTTGAGGCGGCTTATCAGGTTGCGCATCCCCCTCCTTTCCTGGATGGTGCCTTTGTAGTATTCATCGGCGTCGCCTGCAGTAAACACCCCGACGAAATCGAAAATCACCGCCTTTGGGAAGAAGATGAGTTTGAAATATGGGTAGATGAGCAGAACCAGCAGATAGGCGATCACAAGCCAAAGCGAGAGGTTGTTCAAATTGCTTATATCAACCCAATCCACAGCAAGGAACAGCACGTAGAGGATGGCCGTGAGCACGGTTGTCCAATAGTCGCTACGGAACATGAGTAAAGCTTGAATTTGTGAGAATAAAAAAGTATCAGATTGTCGTTATGGGCCGGCTCTGCACGATGTAGATTTTGCTGGCTTCAATCGCGAATTCGATGTCCTGCTGCTTGCCGTAATGCTTTTCTATGCCGATGCAGATTTTTGCGAGTGAAAGGATGCTTTTTCCATCCATTTTTTGCTTTGAGCGCTGGTTTACGGGCACCGGCACAGTTTTCGTTTCGATCTTTGCACCCTTCATCTGCTTGATAATCATCTTTTCCTGCTCATTGACCGCTATATCCGCGATGGAGAGGTCGGTTTTGTCAATTACGTAGTTGTCCGGGGTGACTGCACCGGAAACAACCGATTCCCCAAGTCCGAAAGCGGCCTCAATTACCATTTGATTGCGGTCCTTTGTTACGGGATGCACGGTGAACACGACGCCCGCGACATCGGATTGGACCATTTTCTGCACAACAACAGCAACAGCAACCCGTTGATTCGAGAGCTTCTTCTCAATTCGGTAGAAAATCGCGCGGGGGGTGAAGAGGGAACTCCAACATAAGCGGATTGTCTCCAGAAGATTTTCCCTGGAGATGTTCATGTACGATTCTAGCTCTCCGGCCCACGAAGCGCTTGCTGCATCCTCCGCGGTGGCGGAAGAGCGCACTGCCACCAGTTTTGCATTTAGCCGTTCATATTCGGCAAGAACGGCTTTTTCAATTTCCTTGGAGATTTTCCCCTTTGAGACCAGCGTGCGTATCTGCTTTGAGGCCGCATCAATAGTCTGCGTTTTCTTGGGGTCGGCCTTCGAGAGGATGGAAGCGATTTTCGCATAAAAACCATTTTGCTTGATGAACGCCTCGAACGAATCCGTGAGGACAACAAAACCAGGCGGGACGGGAACCCCCGCATTATACATCTCACCAAGCTGCGCCCCTTTCCCTCCGGCAATGGAAACGCAGGATTTGTCCAGCCTCTTAAAAGGCAGCACGAATTGCACCATATGGAAGAACACCCCCGATTAAAAATATCTGACGGAAGATAATCCGCCCATCTCTCGCCAAAACAGGAATTAATTCGGTTTTTCCTTGTATTTAAGGTTTGAGCCGCGCTATGCTGTTTCCTTTGGCAAATCTCCATCCGGGGAAGGCGGCTCGATTGTCAATTTGCCGTTATTGAAATGGGATTTCAGCTTGAATTGCCTCTCTATCTCGGCGCAGATTTCCTTCTCCTTCTTCCCTTCCTCAAGCATTTTTTTCGCAAACCGGATGACATTGTTGATGAGGTCGAAATTCGAGTAGACGTAATTGCCGGCAGATTGGTTGACGCCGTAATCAATCTCCATCTTCTTCATCGCTTGCTGCTGCTGCTTCAGGGTGTTTTCCAATTTCTGCGCAGTACCGCTCGTTGTTTGTTCGGATGCCTGCGCTTCTGCGGCAATGACATCCTTTTGCTTCGATATCTCGAAATAATATTCATCGGCCATCTCGGAAATTGTGGTAAAGGCCTTCTCCTTAGCGTTCTCGAATTTTGAACTTGCAAAAGATGCAAAACCGATAGGGCGGTCGTCAGAATAATAAATTGTGGGCTGTTTTTTGGGCCTTTCAGGGAGCCTGTTTGGATTCGGAAGGGCAATGTAGGATTCGAGCCGCTTTATTGCCCGTTTGCCCGTCTGCTCCGCCTTGTATGGGGAAATGATGGTATAATCAGCGGAGGTAAGGATTAGGTTGCCCTTGGCAAACATCTCAAAAATTATGTGATACTCATCCACTTTCTGGAAGGTGAAAACGAGCAGCCGATCGTCGTTCTCCTGCTTTATTTCGGTGATTTTCGCATTCTCAAGGTGCTTGCGCAGCTGCATCACAAAGGATGAGGGCATTTCCGGGGATTCCTCGATGTACTTCGAGAGGTGCGCGCGAAGCCCCAGCTCAATGATGAGGTTGTATTCCTTATCGCCGCGGACCTTGAAGCGGAAGAGATTGGGTCGAAGCTCGAAAATCTTGTTTACGAAACCGCCTACCAACGGCTGGAGCTCCTCGACAAGGAAGGAATAGTCGAGATTGCTCATCTTTTGAACGGCCAGTGGCATGGGATCACTCTTTGAAACGGAAGTATTAAACCAGGAAATTAAAAAGGTGCGCGGGTTATTAATTGTGGGCGGAATTCCTTCGAAGGGCGACTAGACCACAGCTTTATATATTAACCCATACCTATATCGTAACCGATATAGAAGGTTGGCGATATGTCATGATGGGCGAATGCGGCATTCGGGGCATGCTCGAGCTGTTCATCCTTGTTGAATGCAAGGATAGGCCTTCCTCAGGGAAGGACTTGGTCGCGAAGGCCACGCTGCTATCCGATGGCACGTGGAAGCCTTCAGCAGGAAGCATATACCCGCTATTGCAGAAAATGGAGAAGGGCGGGCTGATAAAGGCGTCCCTTAGGAAACAGGAAAAGGGGAGGCGCGAGATAGCATATGCGATCACCGGGAAGGGAAAGGCCGTCCTCGAGGCCGGCAAGGAAAAACTCGAAAGCAGCATGCATACCACTTTGACAGCCGTGAACCCGATCCTATTCCGGATCGCGCACGAATTCGACGGGGAGCAATTGGAGGAGGCAAAGCGATTCTGGAAGGCGATGATGGACCTGCGGACGCTTATGATGGCCGAGCCCAGAAGGGAATTGAGGCATAGGCGCTTCATAAGGTTGTTTAAAATGGCACAAAGGGAAATAGAATTGATGAAAACGGAACTGGGATTGGAAAAATGACGTCGCATAAGGTCGTAATGAAACTGGAGGGCGTATGCAAGACATACGGCGAGGGCGATGCGCAGGTTAAGGCGCTTTGCGGAGTGAACCTCGAATTCCGGGAGGGCGAGGTCGTCGCCATAATGGGCCCTTCGGGAAGCGGGAAGAGCACGATGTTGCACATCCTCGGACTGCTGGATAGGCCAACCGAGGGAAAGCTTTACCTGGATGGGATCGAGACCTCGACATTGAATGACGACGAACTTGCGGTAATTAGGGGGAAGAAGATAGGCTTCGTATTCCAGTTTTTCTTCCTCATACCTTCCCTTACCGTACAGGAAAACGTGGAGCTGCCGATGATGCTTCTTGGGATCGACGAGGTTGAGAGGGCAAGGCGGGCTAGGGAACTCCTTGAAAAGGTGGGGCTTGGCGACCGGATGCACCACCTTCCATCAGAGCTATCGGGCGGGCAGAGGCAAAGGACCGCAATAGCAAGGGCGCTTGCAAATGATCCCTCAATAATAATGGCGGATGAGCCAACGGGAAACCTCGATTCCAAAACCGGCTCGGAAATAATGGCATTATTTGATGAATTGAACAAGAAGGATGGCCGCACAATAGTCTTTGTGACCCACGATCCCGACCTGGTGCGCCATTCTGAGAGGGTAATACTACTAAGGGACGGCGCAATCGAGAAGGTGATTGGGGACGGAAAGCGCCTTCTGACCCATATGGGCAATATTCGTCTTAAAAAATAGGTGGTTTGAATGAACGGAAATGCTTTGGTAATTGCTTTTGGTATGTTTTTATTCTTGATCGCGCCACTGGTGAGCGCGGGAGTGCAGGTAACGACCTTCAGCATCACGCCAACGACCCTCAAGCCCGGAATGTCGGGCACCATCTCATTGACATTGAACAATCCCAGTGCAACGGAGTTCATCACGGCCGCATACCTGAAAGCTCGGGCCAACGGCATAAATTTTGTCCCCGAAACCAAGATCGGGGACCTTGGTGCCGAGGGTACGACCATTGTCGCGATACCATTCACAGTAGCGGAAAACACCAATCCGGGGGTCATTCCGGTTACCCTGGAGTTGTCATACACGAGCAGCGTAAGCGAAGGCGGGAACTATAAGTCCTTCTCTATCCCCCTCACGGTATCCGCCACCAACCTTCTGAAGGTCACCGATGTGGAAATCAGCCAGGACACAATTTTTCCCGGGGATTCATTCACAATTGATGCGGTCATCGAGGATTCCGGCGGCCCGATCAAGAATGCGGTCCTCAGCTATTCGGCAACCGCGGCATACACTTTCGAGGGGACGTCAAAACTGGACGTGGGAAACCTCGCAGCAGGGGAGAGGAAAAGCATCAGGATACCGGTAATAGCGGGCAACAGCATAACGGGAGGGTATTATTCAATCCCATTCACGATCACGTTCGATGATGCGGTCACGGCGGGGAATGTGGACACGCTTTATTTCGGCCCGGTGACGGCGATCCAGGACACAGCAAAATTCGCGATCTCCGCGGAAGCCATTGATGCAACGCCCGGCGGCAAGGGCATCTTCAGGATCGCAGTGGAAAATACGGGAACCAACGACCTTAGGAATTTCAAGATTGCACTGCCCCAGAGCGCCACATTCTTTACGCCCCTGGATTTTGCGGAAAAAACAATTGATGTGATCAAATCGGGCGAAACAAAGACCATTGATTTCGACGTGGGGATCGGGACGAACATCGTGCCCCAGGTTTACCAGCTCCAGCTGACAACCACATACCAGACGAAAAGCGGGAGCCAGACAGCTGAAAAAACGGTTGGCGTGAAAATCGGCGGGGCACCTGATCTATCGGTTTACCTCAGCTCGAACCCGGCTGTGATTTCTAATGACAACAAAGTATATTCGATTTCAGTGCAGGTCGCAAATACCGGCAATTCCGCGGTCAGGGCGCTTTCGCTTAAGGCAGGCGCAAAGGAGCTTGAGATCCTTGGCGCAGCCGACTCCTTCATCGGGACCCTGAGCCTTGACGATTACAGCACGGTTCAATTCGATGCGGTCGTCGCTAAGGGGATTGCGCCTGGGAAGTACAGGATGGCAGTCGAACTCTCATACAAGGACTCGTATAACACGCCCCACATCGAGAACAAGTACGTGGAATACGACATCTATTCCCAGGAGGTGGCCCTGCTCGCCAGCAAGCAGAACGGGAACAACCCGATGGTGATGGTGGCTATTGGCATCGTCATCCTCATTGTCGCATACTTCGCGTACAAGCGTTTCTTCCGGAGCCAGATGAGCCAGAAGCTGAAATTGAAATGAGGACGGGCGGATCTTGCGGCTTCCCTTGCCGTCATTTCCAAAGTTGCGCCAAGCCCGCTTGGATGGCAGGATATTATGGTTTCGAACGTCGATGTACTCGAATATTCGATTGCGAACATGCAGCACCGCCAGTTAAGGAGCTGGCTTACGGTGCTTGGCATCGTGATTGGGATCGCCTCCATTGTGCTGCTGGTTTCCATCGGGCAGGGCCTCGACAAGGAGATAAAGAACCAATTGAGCTCAATTGGCACCAACTACATCATCATTCTTCCGGGGAGCCCGTATGAAAGCGGTGCGCAGTTCGGGCCGCCTACATTCAAAGGCGAGCTGTACCAGGCCGATGCCGACGCCATCCGCAGGCTTCCGGGGATGAAATCAGTCTCATCCGCGGTAGTAATCGGGGTTGCAAACCTCGAATACAAGGGCGAGAAGGCAAGCACCGTTGCGGTCGGCGCGGAGCCGTATGCGATGGAGGATTTCCTCACGATCGGGTATGAGAAAGGAAAATTCCTCGATGAAAGCGACATCGGAGGCGTCGTGCTTGGCAACAATGTTGCAAAAACTCTTTTTCCGGATGAAGTCGAGTATGGGAAGACAATAAAGATCAATGGAAGGGATTTCCGTGTGAAGGGCATCCTGAAGAAGGGCGGCTCGTTTAGCCAATTCGACAGTTTCGTGTTCATTGACCAGGGCGTTGCCAGGGAGCTTGGGAAGACTGTTGGAAGCAAGCGGATCGACCGAATTTTTTCGATCGCAACCTCCGCAGAAGAGGTGCCGGCCTTGGAACAGGGTATCATCAAGGAAATCTCAAAGAGGCACCGGCTGCCGGTTGAGAAGCGGGATTTCCAGACGACCACACCCCAGAGCATATCGGATTCCATAAGCCAGATCACGAGCCTTCTTTCAATTTTTTTGGGGCTGATCGCCACGATTTCACTTATCGTAGGGATGGTGGGCATTGCAAACGCGATGTTCACATCGGTGCTCGAGCGCACAAGGGAGATTGGCATCCTGAAGGCGGTTGGCGCCAATGAACGCACGATCATAAAAATTTTCCTCTACGAATCCGGCCTGATAGGATTGGTTGGCGGGCTCATCGGGGTGCTTATTGGCGTTGGCTTGTCGATGCTCCTATCGAAAATCGGCGTTCCTTCCTCGGTCTCATTTGATTTCGTGCTGATATGCCTCATCGCGTCCTCCGTGGTGGGGCTGTTATCCGGCGCATTGCCGGCATTGAACGCATCAAAGCTCCAGCCTGTTGAGGCGCTAAGGTATGAGTGACAATCAAGGTATGAAGGGTTATGGATTTTGCTGAGAACATCCGTTATGCATTGATAGGATTGCGCTATAGGAAGCTGCGCAGCGTCCTTACTGTGCTCGGCGTAGTCATAGGAATTGCTGCAATCGTAATACTAATAGCACTTGCGCAGGGGCTGGACAAAGCGGTGAGGGACCAGATAACCGGAATGGGAACGAATTACATCCAGGTGATGCCCGGCGCATCATTCGGGCTGACAAGCTTCTTTTCCCAAAGCGGCGCCCTATATGAGAGGGATACGGAATCGGTAAGGAATCTTGCCGGCGTCGAAGGTGCGACCTCCATCGTTTCCCCGGGTTTCGCAACCCTGACATATAGAAACAGCTCCCTGACCTCCATCATTGCGGGGATAGAACCCGATGAAGTCAGGGGCTACTACGGGACATTCGGGATGGAAACAGGTGAGTGGCTAAGGGATGCCGACCGCTTCGGGGTTGTTATGGGCAATAATGTCGCGAAAACGGGCTTCAAGGATAAGGTGCAGGTTGGGAAGACGATTTACATCAACGACCAGCCATTCAAGGTGAAGGGCATATTGAACCCTGCTGCTGCTGTTGATTCCGACATATATGTAACCATCGATGCAGCAAAGTCCTTCATTGCGGATACGGCGGAGGAGGGCAGGATTTATTCCCTTTTCATTATTACTCAAAAGGACCGTGAGGTCGCACCGATTGCAAGGCAGGTGGAAAGAGTGATAGCAAACAACCACCGCGTCAGCCTTGATGACAAGGATTTCGCCCTGATAACGGCCGATAGCATCCTGGAATCAGTGGGCGTGATATTCCAGCTGCTTTCCGTGTTTCTTGGGATGGTCGCGGGGATTTCGCTTCTTGTCGGAAGCATCGGGATTGCAAATTCGATGTTCACATCGGTGATGGAAAGGACCAGGGAAATTGGGGTCCTGAAGGCCATAGGCGCAAGCAGCAACACCATCACCCACCTGTTCCTGATTGAGGCAGGAATGCTAGGCGGGCTGGGCGGGGCAATAGGGATCCTCCTTGGGGCTTTGATTGCAGAAGCGTTGAAATCGTTTGGGGCGCCCCTGCAGATATCCCTCGAATTGGTCGCATTCTCCCTTGTCATATCGCTTGTTGTAGGCATACTGTCGGGATACTTCCCGGCAAAGCACGCTGCAAGCCTCCAGCCTGTCGAGGCATTGAGGTACGAGTGAGGGCGGGCGCTTAAACCGGGAGTTAATATACCAAAGGAATGATTTTATTCGGAGCAAGTTCCTTGATGTACGCTGCTTTTGTTGATTGAAATGGCAATAATCGTGACAAAAAGCCTGACGAGGAAGTTTGGCACCCTGACCGCTGTTGATGCCATTAACCTCGAAATCAGCGAAGGGGAGATCTTCGGATTGCTTGGCCCCAACGGTGCGGGAAAGACAACGGCCATATCAATGCTTTGCACGATACTAAGGCCCACGTCGGGAACGGCCTTCGTGAACGGCTTTGATATCGATATGCAGCAGGACAGGGTTAGGAAATCCATCGGCATAGTATTCCAGGACGGCAGCCTCGACGAGGAGCTGACGGCGATGGAAAACCTCGAATTGCACGGCAGATTGTATGGCATGGAGAAGGGAAAGATAAGCGAAAGGGCAGGCGAGGTGCTTGGGATCGTTGAACTGACGGATAGGAAGAACGACTTGGTGAAGACATTTTCCGGCGGGATGAGGAGGAGGCTCGAAATCGGCAGGGGGCTGATGCATTACCCGAAGGTGTTTTTCCTCGATGAGCCGACTATCGGCCTAGACCCCCAGACACGGGATCACATCTGGGAATACATCGTGAAGCTCAACAAGGAACAGGGCGTAACAATCGTACTTACGACTCACTATATGGACGAGGCGGAAAAACTGTGCAACCGCATTGCGATAATCGACCATGCAAAAATCATACTGCTTGGGACGCCTGGTGAGCTGAAGGCTAAGCTTGATGGCAAGAGCGCAATCTCCATTGTGCCCGAAAAGGAACAGCTGGAAAAATTCAAATCATTGGTCGAGGGGCAGAAATTCGTGATTAAATTGCAGATGACCAAAACCAGCCTGAACCTTTCCGTGACGGACCAAAGGATTGCCTTCCCCCTCATCCTGGATTTGGCAGCGAGGAACGGCATTAAAATCGAGAGCATCGAAACGCATATGCCCTCCTTGAACGACGTATTCATACATTTCACGGGCAGGGAGCTTAGGAGGGAGGAAGCTGAAGGCCAGGGGCCGATGATGCGCGCTAGAATGAGGCGGTAATCATGACGATGATGCAGGAACTCAATGGCGTGAAGGCGATATGGCTGCGCGAGTTCATCCGGTTCAGGAGGCATAGATCGAGGATCGTAACATCCATTGTGCAGCCCTTGCTCTGGCTTTTCCTTTTTGGTGCGGGATTCAGCGCCATCGCGAATGTCGGGGATGGCATAAGCTACCAGGCCTACCTTTTCCCGGGCATCATCGGGATAACGGTGCTGTTCACGTCGATTTTTTTTGGCGTTTCCATTATTTGGGACAGGCAGTTCGGATTCCTTAAGGAAATCCTGGTTGCTCCACTATCGAGGATAACGATATTTTTCGGAAAGGCGCTTGGCGGCACGACAACATCGATGATTCAAGGCACCCTGATCCTTCTGATGGGCTTCGCGTTGGACCTTAACTTAACCCCTATGCACGTCATTGCGGTCCTGCCGGTGATGTTCCTGCTTTCCCTTACGATTGTTAGCATCGGGCTGACAATTGGCTCAATGATGGAAAGTTTCGAAGGGTTCAACCTGATCATGACGTTCCTCAATATGCCCATGTTTTTCCTGAGCGGGGCATTGTTCCCGGTTGATGATCTGCCAGCCTTCCTTAAACCCCTAAGCATCGTGAACCCGATGACTTACGCGGTGGATGCTTTCCGGGGCATCATCCTTGGAATGAATGCCGCGGACGTCTGGTACGATGTGGGATTCCTGTTTGGGTTTTGCATCCTTTTCCTTTTTATGGGCGCCTTCGTATTCAGCAGGCGGAAATAGTGGTAAAATGGTAACAGAATCGCAGGTTAGGAATGCATTGAAGAAATGCTATGATCCCGAGATAAGCATCAACATCGTTGATCTGGGGCTCGTGTATGAAGTGAAGGTTTCCCGGGGGGAGGCGCACATCAAATTCTCGCTCACATATCCGGGCTGCCCGCTTGAGCCGCAGATAAGGGAGCAGATAATGGCGGAAGTTGGCAAATTAAGGGGAGTGAAACAGGTTATTGCGGAATTGGTTTGGGAGCCTGCGTGGAGCGAAAAAATGATGACGGATGATGGGAGGGAGGCGATTAAATATTTGCGCGGATTTTAAGATCGGGCCTGATCGGAAATTTTCAGGGGCACCATATCGCTATGCGTCCCCCTTGAGCCTATCGACCACGAACTTTCTGCTCTGGACCTCCAAAAAAGGCAATAATTTGGGCCCGCGTTCCTTCCCGATGAAAACAAGGTATGCGGCCTTGAAGAAATCCTGGATGGTGATGGAATTGCGATCGCAAATTTTCCGAATCTCCTCCTGCTGCTTTTCCGGATCCCTCTCAGCGCTGAAAAAGCCGCCGAATTCAAAGAGCGCATTTTTTTGTGATTTTGAGATTTTTTCGAACTCTGAACTCGCCCCTTCAACATTAAGAATGTGAACTTTGACATCGGCTGGCGCATATGAATCGACCCAATTGCTGCAAAGCAGCAATCGCTGCCTTGCCATTTTTTCCTCGGCTTCCGTTTCAATGTGGCCCATCCTCCTCAAAATTGCGATGCATTGTTCCTCCGTAAATAATTGCGCCAAATTGGCGCCAAACGAGTAGGAAATCCGGCGAGCATATTCCTTAGGCTTGTTTTCTACTGCGAGGTCGTACATCCTTTTGGTATTTTCCTCCCTATTCTCGGTGCGCTCCTGCTCCTGCCCGAAATAAACACGCTCTGCTGCGTCGAATTCATCCTCCAAAGCCCATATGCGCGAGAGCTCAAGGTCGCGCTGCTTTTCGGGCCTTTTTACGTAGAAGAAGGAGAACGCCTCCGGCTCCATGATTTTGAGCATGTCCTGAACGATATGCACATTGCCCCTGCTCGCGCTCATTTTTTCATTGTTCACCGTGAAGAACTCGTACACGAACGGGATAGGCGGCTCCAGATGGTAAATCTGTTCCATGATGTCGACGCCCGACTTCCAGCTTCCCTCGTAGTGGTCCTTTCCAAATGGCTCATACGTGGTATGGAAGATGCCCCAGTTGGCGGGCCATTCGAAGCGCCATTGCAGCTTTCCCTCGCTCCAGTCTACCTCGCCCATAAAGCCGCAGCCTTCGCTCTTCTTCTTCTTGATTGCCTTCCCTCCGCAATTGAAGTGCACCGAATGCCTTTCGAGGTCAAAGGAATCCACGTTTGCCAGCCTGCCGCACTTGCCGCAAATTGCATCAAAGGGAATGTAAGCATCATTTTTTGTAGACTGATGTTTGGCGATGATTTTTCCTGCTGCCTCAATGTTTTCAAAAACCATCCTTATGTAGGGCTCGTATTTGCCTTGCTTGTAAAGCTCGTCAACCGAATGGAGGGATGGGCTCATCCCAAGCGAATATACGCCATCCATCCATACCTTCGTGAAATGCTTGCTCCAGCTTCCGCAGCAGCCAAAAGGGTCCGGTACCCTGCAAAGGGGCATCCCCAAATATTCATCCATTTTCGAAAGCTTGTCGGTTTGCCGAAATACGCCCTCAAGGTCGGGGAGCTGCGAAGGGATGTCCTTCAAAGGATCACGGTCATCAGTGAGGTGGACGAATGTGATCTCGTGCCCTTTCTCCTTGACCGATTTATAGGGGAAATATGCCCGTGCGACGTCATTGAGGTTGCCGATGTGCTTGGCTCCCGAGGGCGTTTGCTCGCATTTGACGTTCGGGACATATCCTTCGCGCTTACAACGCTCAATGATCTTGTCAGCAAGCCTATCTGCCCAATGCATAATTGATCACGCACAGTATGACGGGAATTAGAAGGGGAAGTTTATTATTGGTTGTTGGGGGGCGGCCTGCTTTGGAAGGTGGGGATGTTTTAGGGGGGAAGCAGCCGGCGGATCCAACCCTAAGGCAAAAAAATTCATTCCCAGTAGCAGGATTCCTGCATTTCCCTCGAGGAAGGCGTTGTCGAATTCGCAAGCTCTCCCTTGATGTCGCTGCTGCGCTGCACCCGCATTCCCGGGTACACTTTGGCGCTTGTAAGCTTCGAATTCTCGTGGATCTTGCATCCAAAGCCAACCATCGAATATTCCCCTATGGTGCAGCCGGAGGAGACTTCAGCTCTGCCGTCCAGGATGGAATTCTCGACCTTGCAGCCTTCACCGACCCGGCATCGTTCGAACACGATTGCATTCGCGACCGTGGCATTCCTTCCGATTGCCGTATGGTGCATTATGTGCGCGTATGGCCCGATTTTGGCGCCATCCGATATTTCGCAATCGTCCTCGATGATGACGGGATGGATTATCTCCGCATTTTTTGCTATTTTCGCGACTTTGGAAATGGTCCCTGAAAACCCGTTCCGTTGCATCGATTGATGGTCGAATGCGAGCCTGTTGGTTTCAAGGTAATCCCTGCAATTCCCGATGTCGCCCCATATGCCCTCGAATGGGTGGCCCGCGATTTTTAGGTCCGAAACGAAATGGATCCAAAGGTCGCCTATCTTGTCGGCCTTTTCGCCCCTGCTGTGCTTGTGCTCCGCATACGAAGGAAGGTGCTCGGTGACAAATGCCTTGTTCAGCGCGTATACGGCTGTTGATGCGAGCTTGCTCACAGCCTTTTCGGGTTGGGGTTTCTCCTGGAATTCGATGATGCGGCCCCCTCCATCAAGCCTCGCAACGCCGAAATGCCGCGCATCCTCCTGCGAGCGAAGGTTGAAGAGCGCTATGCTAGCGTGCGCCCCTGCCTTCGAATGCGAACCCGTGAACTCCCTCACATTGAGGCCGACGATGAAATTGTCGCCGCCGATGACGAGCACATCGCCCTTGGCGTTTATTTTAGAGAGCACGTAATTGATCGCGCCAACCGAACCCAGTTTACCCTCCTCGGTGGTTTCCGGCTCGTAAATGTATGATATTTTTACGCCGAATTTGGACCCATTGCCGATGCAACGCTCGATTTTTTTCTGGTTTTCCTTGAGGGATACCACTATCTCGCCCATCGCCGCCTCCCTTAGGAGTTCTAAGGTATATTGGATGATGGGTTTGCCGGCAACTGGCAGCAGAGGCTTTGGGGTGCGCAAGGTGAGTGGGAAGAGGCGCGTCCCATATCCTCCAGCAAGCAAGATTGTCTTCATTCGCAAACACCCATCCCCCAAAAACCGCACTTGGAATTGGCGCTTGGGGGTTTTTCCCATTTGTTCAACTAATCAGATATAGAAAAACGCCGAAAATATTTAAACGCTCACATGGCAAGGATCTTGGCGATCCCGTAGCAGAAAAGGGTGGAGAGTATCCGGACCACCATCGTTCCAAGCGACAGGACGGAAAAAACCAGCAATGCCATGTATATTTCGAAATCCTTCTCGAATTGCACGAATAGCGAGTTATCCTCGAGTTCCTTTCGGATATCTGCCAGGTCGCCGGACTCTACTGGCTTGGTCTCGGACTCGCGGATGAGCTCCGCCAGGGATGCCTGCAGCTCAGGAACGGTGGCCTTGACAGGGCCTGCGACCAGCTGTTCGGTTTCCGAACGCTGCAAAAAGGAATAGGTGTCATCGACAAGCTTCTGCTTTTCCGAAGAGGAAAGGGAATCATATGTGGCAGGGATCGTTTCAGAAACATATTTCCGGTCATCTGCGCTAGTGAATGAATCCACACTGACCTTCCTGAAGGAGGCGTATTGAAGCCTGACAAGGGGCGGCACCGAATCCTTGGAGATATGGGACGCGGGATCCTTCACCATCTTTGATTTCTGGTCTTCGGTAAGCTTGAGCTTCTCTATGTAATCGCTAAGGGATTCCTTGACCTGGCCTTTGAGCTGCGGGTCGAGATTGGCAACACTGCTGATGAAATTCCCAAGATAGAGTTCCTTGTCGGAGCCCACTTTCACGTAGGTGAATGCAACGGCGAGTATCAGAAGGACGAGTATGACACGGCCAAGGGAGCTCCAGATGCTTCCGACGCTAAGCGACTCCATAAGGGTGCCAAACAGCGCGGCCATTATGGTGCCAAATCCGAGCCATACGTAAACGAGGGTGTAGTGGTGATCCGGAAGCCCGGTAATGGATGTCTCGGCGAAGTATGCAATTCCAGCGGGCACGATTATCAGCATTGAGAAGAGCAGTGCATTCGAGGAACGCAGGTTGTTGCCGAAATAGGCCGCAAGCGCGAGCGCGAGCGAGTAAAGGACGACAAACAGGATGAATGAGATGGATACGAGTTTTTCGAGGTTGTTGGAAACACGGTTGAAATCAAAGAGCTCTGTGAAGGAAAAGCCCGTTTTCGCGAGCATGACATATGCGAGAGTCGAAAGAAGCAGAACGCCAAGCAGGAAGGGCAGCTTGCTCTTTACCGCATTGTCCAGTTCAAAGCTGACGTTGATCTTGATCTTGGATTTGCCCCTAGGCATCGCAGGCGCGCCCTCGACGGGCTTTTGCTCTGCAGCGAGCTTTGAGATCACTTCCTTCTGCTTTGATTTCTTGTCCTCGGCGCCTTTCGGGGAAGATTCCCCCGCTTTGACCGACTCTCCCCCCTTTTTAGCCTCTTTCTTATCGTCCGCCTTCTCGGCCATAAATCATTACCCCTTTTTCCCTAAAAAAAACCCACTCTTGGAAAACAGTAATCAGAGGTGGTATTTAAAGGTTGTTTTCACGACCTAAGAACCAGTCGGAATGCGCCTTTTCGTCGGGGGATTTTGCCCCCCTTTCCTAGAGCTTCGCCCTAGTCATGTCCGAATTCATTATGAATTCGCCCATTGAAAAAAGTATTCGCTCCCCCCTAATCAGCATGCGCCTTGTGCTTCCCGATTCTGTCCTCAACTTTCCCGATTTTGGTGGTCTTTTCCTTGAGTTCCTTCAGCTTTGCCGGATCAATCTTGTAGAAGAGGATTTCGCTCTTTCCAATCTTGTGCTCATGCGGCAAAAGCTTTTCCGCATCGTTCCATTTGTAATCCGAAGGCAAATCCAATATTTTCCTGATTTTTGCAGCTGCATCGGGAATGACTGGCGCGAGCATCACTCCAAGCGCCTTGCAGATGTTGGCACTCACCCAGAGCACCGCCTCGTGCCGATCGAGTCTCTTCCAAGGCTCCGCGGACTGGAAATATGAGTTGCCTTTGCTCGAAAGATCGAGAATGGTGTGCAGTGCGTGCACGATCTCCAGCCCATCATACAGCTTGTCGGCCTTCTCGACGTGCTCCCTCACCTGCTTTAGCATCTCCTCGTCCTCCGCCAGCAGCCTTGGGGGCTTTTTGATCATCCCGCCTTTTTTCGTCTCGATGAAATTGGTTACGCGGTTGATGAAATTGCTCAGGTTGCCCATCAGCTCCGTGTTATTGCGGCTTTCGAACTCGGCCCAGGTGAACTCGGTATCCCGAGCCTCGGGAAGTTTAAGGGCCAGATAAAAGCGCCAGACATCAGCTGGAAGAGCGTCCTTTGCATCCTCTATGAATGTCTCGCAAAAAACACCGTGGCCCCTGCTCTTGCTGATCTTCCCGCCCTCGTAATTCAGGTATTGGTAGCCGGAAACCTGGTAGGGGAGAATGTAATGCCCAACGCCAAGGAGCATTGAAGGGAAAAAAATCGCGTGGAAGGGGATGTTGTCCTTCCCGATGAAATGATATAGCCTGGTTTTCCGATCGATCCACCACTTCTTGAACTCATATTCTTTGTTCTCGATTCGGTCGTCACGCAAGATCCATTCTTTCGTCGAGGAAATGTATCCGATTGGCGCATCGAACCACACGTAAAGCACCTTGTCCCCGTATCCTTCTACTGGCACCTTTACGCCCCATTTGAGGTCGCGGGTTATCGCCCTCCTCCTCAGGCCTTCCTTCATCCAGCCAAGGGCGAGGTTCATAACTGCCGGTTTCCAATGCGCATTATGCTTCAGCCATTCCTCCAGTTTGGGCTGCAGCTTGTCGAGGTCGAGGAACAGGTGCGTGGATTCCCTCATCTCTGGCTTGGTTTTGCACAATACGCAGTATGGTTTTATGAGCTCGGAGGGTGTGAGCATCGCGCCGCAGCTCTCGCATTGGTCGCCCCTCGCAGTTGCATATGCGCATTTTGGGCATTTTCCTTCCACGAAGCGGTCAGCAAGGAAACGACCATCCTTCACGCAATAGGGCATTTTCATCTTTTGCTCGGAGATATAGCCATTCTTTTTGAGTTCCAGAAAGAATTCCCTGGTGATTTCGTGGTGGATTGGACTGCTCGTGCGGGAGAAATGGTCATACGAGAGCTCGAACCAGTCGTATATCTTCCTGTGAATTTCGTAGAACGTATCGCACAGCTCCGTAACGGGGATGCCCGCCTTTTCCGCTGCGATTTCCGATGGCGAGCCGTGCTCGTCGGTTCCACCAATAAAAACCGTTTCCCTTCCCTTGAGCCTGCAATAGCGTGCGAATATGTCCGCTGGCAGATGGGAGCCCACGATGTTGCCTATGTGGGGCACATTGTTCACGTATGGAAGCGCGGCAGTGATTAGGTAACGCTCTGGCATGGATAACACTCACAGATTATCATTACTGGGCTTTAAAAAAGAAGGAGAAAAAGAGGGAAAAAGGAAAAAAACCAAATCACTTCCGTATCCTGGCAGGCACCGCTTCCCCTCCGAGAACATATCTCCCATCGATGCTGACGAACCGGGAGGGCAGCAATTGCTCGAATTTACTCAGGAGGGAATTGAATGCGACGAAAGAAACGCCAATTCCTGCAGCGAATGCGATGCGCTCAAAAATAACGACCGGAATCAGGGCGGCCCAGAACGCTGCGGTTGTCGGGAATGTGTAAAGCCAAACAACCGAGCCAATCGAGTGCGCAGTGAATGTGGCGCCAAGGGAGCGGGCAGCAAGGTGCTTATCAAAATACAGTGCAGCAACAACCGGAATCATCCAGAAGAGCGAGTAATACCATGCCTGGGAGCCTATCGGGTGTATGATGAATAGCAGGATCGCTGCAACCGGGGCTAGCAAAGCGTAATTTCCTTTGATGCCCTTATTCAATCCGAATTTTGCGAAATAATATGTTGCGAAAAGCATCGGAGTGAGCCTGAAGATGTTGATGAGGTTGAATTCCTTGCCGAGGTAAATGAAGCTTGCGAGCTCGGCAAACAATACCGATATGGTTCCAGCGATTGCACCGATGAACCCTCCTGCAATCGGGCCCACCAGCTGGAATAGGGTGAAATATTGCCCTTCAGCGCCCCATACGGCGGAGAACCGGATCTGGTCCGCAAGGAGCACGGCAAGGGAAAATGCTGCAATGAAAAGGATCCCTCTGCCCGAAAACCATCTGGACGTCTTGTTCATAAGCGATGCCACCCCATTTAATCAATGTACCCGGTACAATAAATTGCCGCGTTTGTTTAAAAGCCTTTTGAATAAACTGGAGGTTTCAAAACCAAACAAAAAAATCCGGTCCGTCCGGGATTGGAAACATATGTTCAAATATTCGGCATTCGATCGGAATAGATATTGCAGCTTTGGCGAGGCAGTGTCAGGATTCTATCGAATGAGCCGAATCAGCTTGGTCTTGCCGCTCTTGGACCTCGGATCGTCCGCGAGTTCGGCTGAGATGAGCCTTGATGCCTCGAACATCTGCAGGTAATTCATGATCTGCCTTTCGGAGATGGGTTCGAGCTTGGCCTTTTCCCTCATTTTGTTGAATTTCTGGTAAATTTCGCCCGAGGTAAGCGTCTTTCCTTCCTTTTTCGCAGTTTTTAGCAGCTCAAGCAATATTTTCTCGTTCTCGCCCATTAGGTCCGCGTTCTTCATCAGGGACGCTTCGGCCGATTTATCAATCACTTCGCGAACATCCTCCAATTCGATTTTGATTTTATCCTTGTTATCCGCTTTAATTGCAGCCTGGAGCAAGGTTTCAATCGCAATTCTCGCATCGCCCTTGTTCTTTGCGCCGTGGGCCGCGCAGAGCGCAACGACTGCCTCGCCGCAGCTTCCCGGTTTCAAAGCCTCCCTTGCCCTCTCGTGTAAAATATCCTTGAGCTGCGCCGGCGCATACCTTGGGAACTCGATTTCCCTAAAGCCAAGGGAGCTCCGGATGCGCTCATCCAGCGAGTAGAATATTTCCGGCGCGTTGGTTGCGCCGATTACGCCAAAATTCACCCCATAATTTTCCCCGGCGCGGGAGAGGTTGTACAATATTTCGCTTTCGCTTTTGTGCATCAGCCGGTCGACCTCATCGAACGCGATTATGGCTGCCTTCTTGTCGTACTTGAGCCTCTCAATGACGCGGTGGAAGATCTCGTCGTCGGCAAGCCCCCTTCGAGGGAGAGTTTCCTTCAAATGCTCGGCAATCACCGCGAGGACGGATTGCTTCGATGGGTGCTCCCAGCAATTGACGTATATGCATACGAGCTTGTTCCCGTAATCCTTCAGCTCGGAGAAAACGTGCTTGATGGAGCTCGTCTTGCCCGTTCCTGTGGGCCCGTGGAGGAAAATGTTCTGCGGCTTGGAGTGGTGTAATGCAGGCCTCAGGGCGTCCGCGATTTCCCGGAGAAGCACATCCCTATGAAGCAGCTCTGCGGGCGCGTATTCCGGGAGCAGCGCGTTCCGGTTGCGGAATATGGCGCTTTCCCCGATTGATGTCGAAAAGAGTTTTTCCATACCAAGTCCTATACATTGGTGCAACGATTTATAATAGGTTTTAGATTTGCCAAAAGCACCCGAAATCACCCTCAACAAAAGCTATATTTCTCTTTTCAGGAAAAAATGGGTGCAAATATGCAATCATTAGTCGAAGTAAACTCATTTATCGGCACCTACAAATACCCTGTTTTCGGGGAAAAGGCGCTTGAAAAGATTAGGAACTGGTTTCCTGTTGTGCCATCTCCCGAATTGGCAGAAATAATCGCCAGCCCACCGACAGATGGGCATTTAGAAGGAAGGAAATTCGAAGACCATTACAAGTATGATTATATCGGGTATTTCTCAAAAAACGTCGAGGATTTGGAGCATTTCAACTGCATGCTTGAGACGGTTTTTGGAGTGAGGGGAAAAATAAGGAGTTGGGGACGGCGGACGAATGGATCGAGCACCGGGGCAATACTCTGCAATGCCGCATTATCGAGGATTCTAATGCTTTGTGGGGCGGCAACTGGAGACAAGGTTACAAAAGAATACGGGATTCCAGATTGGATAATGAACGGAACACCCGAAATAAAGTCTGCATTTTTACGGAGGGCATTCTCCTGCGAGGGTTGTGTCTGCAAGAAGAACAGGATTGGTTGGGAAGTAAAATATTCGATGGGCAAGGAAAGCGGCATAGTAATCAATGGCTATTCCTTTTTGGGGGAAATGAAAGGAATGATGCGGGAATTGGGTGTTGAAACCACGAATATTTTGAAGATGGACGAAATAAAACGCAAGAAGGATGGGAAAATTACAGTTATGCTTTGCTTCGGTATTAAAACAGGTTCTATTGCTATTTTTACCGAAAGAATTGGCTTTGACATAGGGTATAAAAATGATAGGCTCCAAAAAGCTACGACGTGGGCCTCTACAGTCAGGGACTTTCGCAAAGATTTATCGCAAAGCTGAATCCTGTAGCTTAGTCTGGTTGGAGCGTTCGACTGATAATCGAAAGGTCCCCGGTTCAAATCCGGGCAGGCCCACTCTTTTTTTTTAATTAGCCTTGTGGGAACTTGAGCTCCGATATTTATTTTTACCTTTACAGGATATACCTTTTTCCTCCGCATCATTTGCCTTCAACGACCGTCTTGAACCCGCCATATGCCATCCGAGCCATATCAAAGGGCATCGGCGTTTTCACATTGCCATATTTCTTTGTAAAATATGCCATTACGCTCTTGTTTACTTTGTCACGATGTTCCCTGTTCTTATAAACGATGAAGGAAAACCATACATCCTCATGTTTCTGCAAATTTGTCAACTTTGGAAAGCTCGACGCCTTCTCTCCGCCAGTATCCCTATGCAAATCATCCCCAACGCATTCAAAATAATCCAGCGCGCCATGTTTTTTCCAAACTTTTGCTCCATCGGCAGCCATTTTCCTGTATTTGCCAAAATTCTTCTTTGGAACAGCTAGAACATACCCGTCCACATATCCTTTTGCCATAAAGTACCACCCAATTTGCGATAAAGGAGTAGCTGGCCCCGGGGTTATTAAGCATTGGTTAAATATTAAAGGAAAAAATTTTGAGGATCCGAATTTTAGCTGCTATGATCATATCGACACAGATTTGATTGAACTTATAAGGTTATACGATAATGCAAACAAAAAGGGGGAGAGGCAACACGAGTGGGGGACGCTCTTGAAACTCCGAGTTTCAAGGCGTGCGCAGACAAGGTCTGCCGCAAAACGAAGCTGCCTCCATTGGTGTTGGTCAAATCCGGGCGGACCCACTTTTTTTACAACCCTAGAGTCGCCCATACCACAATTTACAGAGCGAACGCTAATTTAATGAAAAATAAAAAAGAAAAAACTCAGAGACGATGCTGCTTCTTCTCCTTGATCTGTGTGAAGTACAGGTACACGCCTAGCAGGACTATTGCAACCACCAGGATTATGTAGCCGGAGTTGTCCTGCTTGCCTGCCTGCGCAGCTGCCGCAGCAGCCGATGCCTTTGCAGTTGAGGTTGGCACGAAACCAGTTGGAGCTGGTGTTGACGAGCCTGTTGAAGGCAGCTTTTTCGCAACGGGAGAATTTATCTCCTGCAGTATCTTCGGGTCAACTGGCTTCTCGACGTTTACGGTTGCCTTGAATTCCTGGTTTGGCTGCAGGCTCACATCCCATTCCAAAATCAGGCTTCCCCGCCTTACCCTCTTGGGCTTGGGGGTTATCTTGATCTTTCCGTTCATGTAATCGTCGTAATCAAGAGGCAAGGTGTAGGTGACGCTTCCTGCAAATCCCGAGCTTCCGCCGCTGTAAGAAAGCTGCAATGTCGTTGTTGTGGCGGTGAACGTGCCCGTTACTGCGGAGGATTCATCGATTACGACGGTCTTGGGGGCAGTTGGGATATCGGCTTGCGGCGTTGGAGTTGCTGCTGTTGTCGGTGTTGCTTCGGGCACGGATTGATCAGAGGAACTTACGGTGCCGCCGGTGACAGAGTTGCCTGTAGTCGTAGTTGGCGTGGGAGTTGCTGCAGCGCTGATCGTCACCGTTGTCGTGTTTGAGACGCCTCCTGTGGAATTGACAGTCACATTGACGGTGCCCGCCGAATAGGATGCGAAGAATCCGGAGGAGTTGATGCTTCCGTTTGCGGTGCCGTTCGCGTAGGTGAAGTTCATCAACACGCCCACGGAATTATTGTAGGTGATGTTCACATTGCCATATGCATCAACCGCGGTTGCTGTGAACTGCTGCGTGCCGCCATATGCAAGCGTGGGAGCGAATGGCGTTAGCCAGATTTGCGCAACGGTCGAAACGTTAACAAGAGTCGTATTGACTGTTGAGGAGACGTTCGATGCGGATGAGTTTGAATTGCTCGTTACCGTAATGGTCTGGGAGCCTGCTGTCTTGAATGTTACTCCATGAAGGGTGTTGTTTACTGGCGAACTGGGAAGATCTGCTTGGGCATCTGTCGAGGTAAAGGTATAATTATCTGGCACCAAGTTGCCGTATTTGTCCATAGAGGTTGCATTGATCGAGACGTTGTTGCCAGCAATCACGCTATCCGGCGTAACCCACCAGATTTTCACCTTGTTGACGGGTCCGACGCTAACATTAAGGGGCGTCGTATTCATTGCGGATTCGTTCGTTTGGCTTGTGACAGTAAGCGATCTGCTTCCAAGAGTAACCAAGGTGAAGGTACCAAGCGTGTTGTTAGCGAGCGAGCCGTTTGCGGGCACGGTTCCTGTCGTATCGTTGGTGAAGTTATATGTGTCGCTTATTTCGTTGTCGTAAAGGTCGAAGCTCTTGAAATAGCCGGTGAATGAGACTCCGGCTTGGCGCGATGTGGTATAAGCAATGGTCCAGTAGGCCCTTACCCTTGCCAAGCCCGATGCAACAACTGTGAATGTTTCAGAGGTATTTATGGCCGAGGAATTGGATACGCTGGTAATGGTAATGGTAGTTGACCCCCTCGTCTTGAGGACAAAGGTGCCATTCGTATTGTTGTCAAGGCCGTCGGATGCCAATACTGCGCGTGAATCCGAGGAAGCGAAAGTATAGGTGTCTGCCACTTCGTTTCCGTACTTGTCCTTGCTCGTGAAGCTCATCAGTACTCCTTGGCCTGCGGTTAGGGAACTTGTATTATATAACACATATTGGACTGTCGCGGTTGTTGCGCCCGCTACCGTGAAGGTCGTGGTGTTGATTGCAGTGGCATTCGTAATGCTCGTCGCCA
The DNA here is from genome assembly GCA_041305345.1 of Microcaldota archaeon. Lineage (GTDB taxonomy): Archaea > Micrarchaeota > Micrarchaeia > Norongarragalinales > SBBD01 > JACRGC01. The sequence goes on from JBFYLP010000002.1 coordinate 226,684, forward strand.
CAACCGTCCTACTCCCAATGGTTACCAATGTGAAGCTTCCATTGGTGTTGTTCGCAAGGCCGTCCGCCTGTAGCGTTGCAGAGCCATCTGAGCTGGTGAAATTATAGGTGTCGCTTAATTCGTTGTCATACCAGTCAAAGCTCCTGAAGGAAATGTTGAATGCGGTTCCGGCCGTGACGGATGTGGATGTGAAGTAGGCCCTGACGCGGGACAAGCTTGCAGCACTTACTGTGAATGCTGAGGATGTATTGGAAGCCGAAGTATTGGTGGCACTGGTTGCGGTGATGGTTTTCGAGCCCCTGGTCTTCAGGATGAAAGTGCCGTTGGTGTTGTTTGGGATGCCATCGAATGAAAGGTTGGCCTGCGAATCTGAGCTCGTGAATGTGTACGTGTCGGAAACCTCGTTTCCGTACCTGTCTTTGCTCGTGAAGCTCATCAGTACTCCTTGGCCTGCGGTGAGCGACGTGGAATTGGCGAGAACATATTGCACGCTCGCAGCCGTTGCACCCGCGACCGCGAATGTGGTGGTATTTGCTGCCGAATCGTTCGTCAGGCTCGTGGCTGTAATCGTCTTGGCACCCATCGTGATGAGGGTGAACGAGCCGTTGGTGTTGTTCGCAAGGCCGTCTGCTTGCAGGACTGCCGAGCCATCGGAGGAGCTGAAATTGTAGGTGTCGGAAATTTCATTATCGTATGGGTCAAAGCTAACGAATGAGATGTTGAATGCGGTGCCCGCAGTGACGGATGTGGATGTGAAGTAGGCCCTAACCAACGAAATGCCCGCAGCATTGACGGTAAAGGTGGTGACGTTTGTTGCAGAGGAATTCCCAACGCTCGTTGCAGTGATGGTTTTCGAGCCCCTGGTCTTCAGGATGAAAGTGCCGTTGGTGTTGTTCGCAAGGCCGTCTCCCTCAAGCGTCGCCTGCGAATCGGAGGAAGCGAAATTATAGGTGTCTGCCTTCAGGTTCCCGAATTTGTCCCTGCTGACGAATTGTGCAATGATCGAATCGCCCGCGGTGACGGTCTGGGAACCTAGCACGGCAACAAGCACGGAATGGGCGGCGCCTGCGCTCACTGTGAATGTGGTAGAGTTAACAGCCGATTCATTCGTGGCTGCAACCACATTAATAACATATGATCCGGAAGTGCCAAGCATAAAGCTTATGCCTGTGCCATTGGATGTGCCATTTCCCGGCAGTACCGCAAGTGGATCATTTGAACCGAAATTAAGGTTACCGACAACAGGATTGCCATACTTATCCGATATGCTGATGTTGCCCGTAAAGTTTATGCCCGCAGTAGGCGCGGCAGTAGTGAAATCAGCATCCACTCTTGTTGCCGTTCCTGCCGTCAGTGTGAACGTGGCGGATCCGCCCTCGTCCACTTTCGCGGATTCGTTGTCATAAGTTGTAAGGGTCAGGTTGTAGGTTCCGATCGTGTTTTTGTTCACGACATTGGAAACGACTATCTGGATAACGGAATCCGCCGGGTACACTTCCGGATCGATGAAATACCTGAATATCTGGCCTATGCTGTCATTTGTGCCCGTGTTATTGATTACCTCGAAAGATGAGGGCCACGCATTTGAGATGTCAAACCCCGCAGGGAATGTAATGTTGACCGAACTCAGGTTGGTTTCAGTCGGCAGGGTAAAATTGAGGGTATAATCAACCGCACCACCAACGGTAGTGCTCCCGGGGGTCGCATTGAATGAAGTTATTTCAGCAGCAGTGACGCTGCAAACAAACAAGGCAAACGCAACCAGAATTCCATACATCTTCATAGCTACCAACCTCCAACAGGGCAATAAGTTTTCTTTAAGTACTCAAAGGCAGTATTTAAAGCTTATTATAGGCAGCCGAAAAAAGATTCTATAGGAATGCCTACAATAATATGAAAAAATGAGAATGAGGGGGCGTATTTCGAATTTTTTTAGGTCGGGGGGCCGAAATCTTAGGCGATAAACGAAACAATTAAAAACCTCGCAACTTATCTGATCGGTATGGTTGACAGAAGGATAATTCTGGCAGCAGTCGTCCTGATTGGGATGTTCATCGCCGTCAGCCTTGATCCCCTCAATATAGGCAGGAATTTCGCATCGGAGTCCGGGGAAAACGCAAGCACCGCAACCGGATTGTTCACCGGTGCAAACCTATACGCGACGCTATTACCGGGAGTTTTCTTCCTCCTTTTAATCACCTTTTTCTATATGTTCTCAAAGGATTCAACGAAGAAGGACTGATTTTTTGCTTAATCGCAATAGATATACCTAATAGGAACAAAGCAGCCTGCGGTTTCGCATTCGATGCTTTTTGATTGCCGTTCGTCATCTGCAACCACATCCATCAGGCTTTCATTCTTCCAATTGTAGATGCAGTGTATGACCGGATTGGCACCCGGGCAGCAGCCGCAGCCGCATGCGATGTATTCGGTGACGTTATCCGAGGGTGGCGGCGTTTTTTTCGAGAAGTAGGTGCATCCTGCCAGGAATATGGTTGCCAAAAGGAAAAGAAGGAGGAACGGATGCGTGCTTGCCATCTTGCAGACCCGTCACGCTTTTTTCTCGGAGAGCTTTTCTAGCATCACTTTCTGCTCCGCCGATGCAATCGTCCTTCTAGTGACGTCAATCACGTCGGGGTTCACGGAGATGCTGTCGATTCCGAACCGGACTATCGCCTCCGCAAACTCAGGGTAGACGGAAGGAGCCTGGCCGCAGATGCCTACTTTAACCCCGTAGCGGTGGCAGACCTCGATCACGTGCTTTATCGAATCCAGGACTGCGGGATCTCGTTCATCGAAATCCTCGGCCACAAGCGGTGAATCACGGTCCACTCCGAGGGTTAGCTGCGTGAGATCGTTTGATCCGATGGAAAAGAAATCTACCCCGGCTTCGCAGAACCTTTCTGCTGAAAGCACATTCGAAGGAATCTCGCACATAATTCCGAGCTTGAAATCGTAGTTGCGCTCAAGCCCTGCGTGTTCGATCAGACGCTTGCATAATTTGTAGTCCTCGACCCGCCTCACGAACGGGAGCATAAGATGCAGGTTTTTCATCCCATATTGCTCGCGCACCTTCCGTATCGCGGCTAGTTCCAGGGCAAAAACCTCGGGTTCTTTTATGTACCTAAAGCAGCCCCTATAGCCGATCATCGGATTTTCCTCCTTAGGCTCGAACTTCTCACCGCCCTCAAGATTGCGGTATTCGTTTGTCTTGAAATCGGTCGCCCGGTAGATTATGGGCCGTGGGTGGAAGGCCGCGCAGAATTTCCTAAGGCCCTTGGCTAGCGCCTCAACATATTCCTCCTGCCTTCCCTGCTCGATCATCATCCTTGGATGTTTCCCCAAACCGGCGATCATGAATTCAGCGCGAAGGAGCCCAACTCCGTCCACGTAGTTTTCCGCGATCTCATCCGCCTTCTCCGGTTCTGCAAGGTTAACATAGAGCTTTGTGCCGGTAATCGTAAATGTATGCGCAGGCGCAGACGCGGCCCCTCCAGCCAAGGCAGCCTTCTTATCCTCTATCGCCACCCTTCCATCATAAACGATGCCCCTTTTTGCATCAACGGTGATTATCTGCCCCTCCTTGAGCTTCTTGGTGGCTTCCCTGGTTCCAACAACGCACGGAATTCCAAGCTCCCTTGATACGATCGCTGCGTGGCACGTCGCCCCGCCCTCATCGGTCACTATTGCAGCTGCCTTCTTCATTGCAGGAACGAAATCCGGGGTGGTCATCATCGTAACTAGGATGTCGCCCTCATAGACCTTGGAGATCTCCTTGATGTCATAAATAAGCTTTACAGGCCCCCAGGCGATTCCAGGAGAGGCGCGAGAGCCAGTTAGCAACTGCACTGCCTTATCCGCCGGTATTTCCTGCACCTCGAATGGATCATCCGTTATCTGCTTCTTAGGTCCGGTCATTTCACCCGATGCTGCCATAGACTCCTTCACCCCTTTTTTATTCAAAGTCGTAATCGCCCTGCTCTGGACGATGTAAACCTTCCTGCCTTCGATTGCCCATTCCATGTCCTGCGGGGACTGGTAGTGCTGCTCGATTGCAACGCCGTATCTTGCAAGGGCCATTATTTCGTCCTCGGAGAGCTTTTGCGCTTCCTGCAATTCCTCCTCAACACGTATGGTCTCATCCTTCCCCTGCACCCTTGTGATCATGAAATCCTGCTTGGAGATTTTCTTTTCAACAAGCTTCATCGTGCGCTTGTCGATCATATAGCTGTCGGGAGTGATCGAACCGCTCACGACCGCTTCGCCAAGGCCGAAACCCGCCTCAATCACGAGTATATTCGGATCCATTGAAACGGGATCAACCGAGAACATTATTCCGCTTTTATCGGACTGCACCATCCGTTGGACCACGACAGCAATCCCTACCTTCAGATTGTCGAAATGCTGCTCCCCCCGGTAATAAATCGCCCGCGCCTCAAATAGCGACGCCCAGCAATTCTTGACTGCGTTTACCACCTCATCCTGGCCCTTGATGTTTAGGAAGGTGGCCTGCTGGCCGGCAAAGCTAGCTTCCGGAAGGTCCTCAGCAGTTGCGGAGGATCGGATGGCAACCCACACCTCCTGCTCAGAAGTTGGGAGCTCTGCGCCGCATAGCTGGTTGTATGCGCGCACCACGTCGGCACGGATGTCGCTAGGCATCTTGGCATTCGAGATAACCTCCTTGAGGTATTTGCTGATCTCCTGAAGCTTTGCGGTATCCTGCACGTCGATGTTTTCGCACGCCTTTGCAATGATCCCGTCAATTCCGGTCAATTTGATGAAACCGAAATAACTCTCGGCCGAGACCATGAAGCCCTCCGGGATCGGAAAGCCGTGGTTGAACATCTCGCCCAGATTCGCGCCTTTTCCTCCCGCTATGGGAAGGGAAGCACGGCTTAATTCATTGAACCAGTAGATGTTCTTGACCATTGGAAACACCCTTAATCCGCATTATTTATTTGAGAAAGCGCTACTCCTTTTTAAAGGGTGTGGGATTATTTCGGCGGCCCGGCAATCAACTGGATGTTTACCTGAAAATATACCGAATGCTAATAAAGGAGGAACAATAGGATCTCTTGAATAAATGGAAATTAAGCAATTTTCAAAGGAACAAATAATCGAAATTAACCGGGAAGCGGTAAAAATTTCAGGCGATCCCTTCGGAATCCTTAACGAGGGAAATTTGGAATATGCCGTTACAGCACATGCCCACAAATTCAACAATAAACCGCTTGATGAGGCAATAATATGGAAGGCTTCTACGCTATTAGACCTGATTGCGGGTAAAGGGCACATTTTTATTGAAGGCAATAAAAGGACGGGTTATTCTGCAGCAGCTGTTTTTCTAGACCAAAACAGCCTTGGGATGAGTTACTCCAACTATGGCGAAGTTGTTGATTTCATCATATTGATAGCGCAAGGAAAGGCGAATATCAATAAAATCGCAAAATGGGTAGGAGAAAGCATAATAAAGAAAGAAGGGGAATAGATATGCAGATGGATATGGGCACTAAACCAAATGGGCAAAAACAGATATATGATGGCAAGGTCACTCCTGAGTTCAAAGAGTCAGTAGATCGTGTATTCAAGGTGCATAGGAAGGTTCTGGATGAGCTTGCGAAGCACTAGTTTTACCAATCGGATGGCGGGATGTTTGGCGCCTAAAGAAAGCGTTTTTAAACCTTAATTGCGGTATAAATGGGCTATTTTTCCCGTCTGACTGCTCATTGAGCAGGAGGGATTAAGATGCAACGGAATTGTTGCAAAAAAAAATATGGAAAAATAAGCATAATTAGGGCTAGCAATATGAAGCTAGTTCGCCAATACAGGATTTGAATTTTTATGGAAAAAAAGCAGCTCATTGCAGCAATCGAGGAGATATTGAAGGAGAAGGGTGGGCGCAAGTTCGCGCAGTCCGTCGATCTAGCGATAAATCTGCGGGACGTTGATTTCAAGAAGCCCGAGAATCGGGTGAATGTCGACGTACTGCTGCCATTCGCGCCAAGGGAAGCGAAGGTTGCCATTTTCGCCGACGGCCAGCTTGCAGTTGATGCCAAGAAAGTTGTGCCGCTTGTGATTGGTAGCGAGGAGATTGCTTCCTTTGGGGCAGACAAGAAGAAGCAGAAGGAATTGATGCAATATACGCTTCTCGCACAGCCCCAGCTTATGACCACCATAGGAAAGGTGCTCGGCCAGCTTCTGGGCGCCAAAGGGAAGCTTCCAAAGCCCATTCCCCCGAATGCGAACCTGAAGGATCTGGCAATGCGGGTCAGCAAGACAATAAACATCAAGACCAAGGGCAAGTATCTGCCGGTGCTTCATTGCATAATCGGGAAGGAGACGATGAGTTCCGAGCAGATTGCGGAGAACGTGCTTGCGGTGATAGAAGCGCTCAAGAAGAAGCTCGAGGACCAGCAGATCGATGCGCTTTACATCAAACTGACGATGGGCAGGCCCTTCAAAATAAAGTACAACGCGTAATGGTTGAAAATAAATGGTTTTAGGCAAGAACGAAAAAATAGCCGTGGTGGAGGACCTCAAGAAGAAGCTCAAGGCAAGCAGGGTGGTTGCCATTGCTAGCGTCCAGAACCTCCCGACAAAGCATTATGATTCGATTCGGAAGAGGATTCGGGGGAATGCGGAAATATTCCTTACTAGGAAGACGCTTGTGATTCGGGCGATCGAGGAGGGAAGGCCCGAATTGAAGGAACTTGAGGATTACCTCAAGGGAAGCACCGCCATAATGTTCTCGGACATTTCAGCATTTAAGCTCGCAAAACTCCTAAGGGAGAGCAAGAGCAAGACCTTTGCAAAGGCCGGCCAGATCGCGCCAACAGACATCGTCGTCCAGGCGGGCGAAACCAGCCTTGCGCCGGGCCCGGTGCTTACGGAATTGAAGCAGGCGAAAATCGAGGCGAAAATACAGGGGCCGAAGGTAGTGATTGCAAAGGATGCGGTAGTTGCAAGGAAGGGCGAGCCGATCTCGGATGCGGTTGCAAAAATACTCGTGAAGCTTTCAATCGAGCCGATGGACGTGGGCCTTAAGATGGCCGCAGCGTACGAGGATGGCCTCGTTTACAAGCAGGATGTGCTTGACATCGACGAGAAGTTCTGGCTCGAGCAGCTCGTGCTTGCACATCAGCAGGCGCTTAACCTTTCAGTTGCCCGCGAGATTTATAACAGGTATTCAACGGAATTGATAATCCAGAAGGCTGCAAGGGAGGCGAATGCGCTAAGCAAGATGATTGAAGGCAAGGGCGGAAAAACTGAAGCGAAGGAGGAACTAAAACCGGATGAATCGGTCAAAACCGACCCCCAACCGAATGCATAATTTTATATATTTTTAATGACAAGAAATTGATCTCGAAAAAGGTGTTTTAGTATGGAATATGTTTATGCAGCATTGTTGCTTCACGCAAACAAGCAGCCGATCAGCGAGGATAACGTGAAGAAGGCGCTTAGCGCTGCTGGCGTGCAGGCCGATGCGGCGAAGGTGAAATCGCTCGTTTCCTCCCTGGAAGGGGTTAACATCGACGAGGCGATCAAGCAAGCCGCTGTTGTCGCTGCTGCTCCGGCTGCAGGCGCTACCGCAAAGCCCGCTGAGAAGAAGGATGAAGTCAGCGAGGAGAAGAGAGAGGAGGAGGCTGCTGCTGGTTTGGCATCCCTATTTGGTTGATTTTTTTCCTTCTGATTCTTTTTTTTCATATGTTAGCGGAGCCTTTGGAGGTTTTCCAAAGTTACCTGCCGATTGGTTTACGCCCAAAGACGACGTTTTATAAATCCCAAAAGCAATTTACTCTAGGTACATATGCCTGCTTCCGCTGCGCGTAAGGTGGAACAATTCACCAAGAAACCCTGGAAGGAGCCTCAAATCGAGGAACAGGAAAGGAAAATGCCTTCGATGAGGGGTACTTTCGTTGGGAGGCTTGGCAACTTTGCACGCAACCTATTTGGGCTAAGGCAGCGCAAGTTCACAAGGGAATACCTCGCCTTGGAATCGCAGGCCCACAGCCTTTGGAGGCAGCGCCATTTCGACTCGTTTTCAAGGAGCAGGGAATACGTTTCAAGCCTGCAGCACGCCAGGGACATCAGCGAGGCTGCAGAACACAACGTCGGATACTTTAGGCGCCTTGCGGATGCGGGAAGCGAGCACGCCTCGGAATACAGGCAAATCGCATCGTTGCTTGAAACCAACCCCAACCTGTTTCGCAACCTTTTCGTGCGGGATATCCAGGCAAATGATTCGTCCATCCTGAATGCGTTCAAGAACTTAAGGGGGTTCAGCATAGCAATGAGCAGGCGGAAGATCAACCGCATCTTCGATGAACATTCGCCGGGAATCACGCAGGCGCTTATGCACGTATATGAACGCCACCACGCAGGAAAGAGGATACTTGAAACATTGAGGGCAGTGCATTTCAACACTCCCTCCGAGGAGCAATCATCAGCTGAGCACGGAGAAGTGGGTCACGAAGTGCATCACGCCCCGCCCGGAGGCATTTATGGCGGCGAAGAGAGGGAGCAGGGCGGAAATCAGGGATTGGATGAGATGTTTAGGCAATTCCAACAGCATCAGGAGGGGGGAAAACAAGGTCCGATAGTGATCAATGTCTCACCAACGTTTTCGCCGGTCATTTCCCCAAATCAGACGCAAACGGCAAATCCGACAAGCACTTCCAATCCGATTGTTTCACCGAGGATAAGCCCCACGAATTCCGCAAGATACAACCCCACATTCTCAAATAGGCCCGAAATAAACAGGAAAGTCACGAGCACTTATAGCCGAACCGGGGTTACTGCCGAGGAGATCAAGCAGCTTTCAGCTGCCTTTAGGAAATATGCGGCAAATGTGAAGGTTGTTCCGCAACAGCAGGCATCAAGGCGGCCAAGTGGGATACTGCTGACAAAAAAGGAAACGCTTGCGTTCATCACTATCCTTGAGAAAAGCAGATCGAAGGAAGCCGCCCAGCTGCGCAAGTTGCTGGCAGGGGCCAATAAAAACGCGAACGTAAGCGTTTCAATAAAACAATGAAAGGAGGGGGGGTTTCTAGCGCTTCTGCGTCGCATCCTCCTTCATTATCATCTTCACCACTAGGAAGATCACGAGGGCGACGATTAGGAAATCTATCAGGTTTCCTACGAAATCACCAACTCCGAAGCTCAGGCAGCCAGGGCCGCCCCATTTCAGGGTCACCGCGTCCTTGGTGCAGGTGCCAAAGTTCACAGCAGCAGTGCGCCAGTCGGCGCCGCTGCCGGATATGAATCCGACAATGGGCATTATCAGGTCGTTCACCAATGCCGTCACCAGCTTCCCGGCAGCGGCGCCCATTATGAAAGCAACTGCAAGACCCAATACCTGGTATTTCCTAAGGAAATCCTTGAATTCAGACATCATTCCCACAAAACCCACCCCCCTTATTGAATTTTAATAATTAAAAATGGAAAAAATCCAACACGTAAGTCAGCATTTAAGGTTCCAGACCATATATTCTGTAAGCTCCAGATCCGCAACTAATGCCTCGGTGATTGCAGCAGAAAATGAGAGCCAATATTCCTTTTTTTCGGGGCCGATGCATTGGTAGAAGGCTTGCCTGATGTAAATTGTCTGGTTCTCATCAACCGGATTTTGCTCCTCTGATTCCAACAGGAATGCATTCCTGCCGTTGATCGTCTCTTTCCTGAATGACAACTTCTCCTCAGCTGCAGCTGCCTGCAAACTGGAGGGAGTGAACGAATCCTTTTCAACAATCCTTATTTCGAAAAGCTCCATCTCATATGGCGGGTACATTGCGGCAAATCGCTGGTGGATGCCCGGGTAGGGGTTCATCACTGCAATGTATCCTATCGGGTACCTGACAGCATAACCATAGGCAGGATCCCGGTATTCGATGGTTTGTTCATCATATATCCGGCTCAATGCCTCAAGCCTCGCAATCCGCTGCTCACCCGCGCTTTTTCCGAATATCACGATCTGTTTGTTAACTGGAGTGTTGCGCTCACTATATAGTGCGTATATGGCATAAGCGAATAATGCCAGCATCAGGAAAACAAGGAGCAAATTCCAGCCAGGTGACGGGATTTTCCTCGGAGCCGATTGCTTCATAGCCATTTGCCTCACTCAAATAACAGTCCGCCATCCTTTAAAACTTTAATTGATGCCTACCGGCCGGACCGGATTATTTTAAAACCGTCAAATTCATTTCTTGGCTTGCCCCAAACAATGTCGATCTTTTCTACCCGGATATTGCCATCGTCCATACGTATCGCCTCAAGGAAGAGCCTCAAGGCTTTTTGATCCCCCTCCGCACGGATCTCAACGTAGCCGTCAGGAAGGTTGCATACTGTTCCACGGACATTGAACCTGCCTGCAAGCCGCTGGACAGCACACCTATAACCAACACCCTGCACTTCCCCGCTTACAATTGCCACGACGCGCCCATCCATCCTACCGCATCACTTTATTCTCGAAAGCTTCAGCATCTCGGCCATGGCGCCCTTGGGGTCGGTCTCAATTTTTTTCTGGATTTCCTGCAGCTTCGATTCCGTCAAGTCGCCCGGGCAGTATCCGGTTACACTGCAGGATTTCATTAGGGATTCGTAGGTCTGGGTTGCAAGCGTCCTTGGGTCGGTTTCGATCGGCGTTATTGCCGTTCCGCCTCCGGGAAGCGCATTTACAGTATCCAGGTATTCCACCTTCACCCGGCTTGGCGTAATTTCTTTCGAAGTCAGCGGTTTGGTGCTTGCAATGAAAAGCGACTCGATGAGCCTTGGCGAATCGAGCCCTGCATTGAAGCCCGAAATTATCGAATAGCCCTGCTGGGTCGAGAATTGGGTGCCTTTCACCATATAAATGCAAGCGGAATTGGCTGAGGGGTCGCACAGTGCGCCAGCATCGAGCTCATTGACGCATTCATCTGCGCCATCGCCGCTCCTGACGCAAATCCGAGTCATCGAATCGCCGCCGTCCCTATTGCCGAAAACCACGATGTGGTGGGGATAGCGGTAATCAAGTGCGCCCTCAACTGGCCGGATGTCGATGTGGAACAGCAACGGAAGGAGCATCTGAACTACCGAGAGTGCCTTCTTGTGTTTTTCCAAACTTGAGAATTCGCCTCCGAGTTTCTTCTTGATCTTCGCGAGGTTCCCATCATTCAATGCCTTCTGCTTGGCAATCAGATCATTGTATTGTTCAGGGGTTATTCGCTTTTCATCCTTCAAATCTTTGAGGGTTTTTACAAGCTTGCTTTCCTCCTTAGGCTTCTTCATATTCTCAAAAAGAATTTTTGGATTTTCGCCACCCATCTCAAGATTAATCTCCAAGTTTCGGCGCATATCGCTTAAAACATCATTCTTTATAGGAGTTAAATCGTCTATCTCCACTTTGAGTGCTTCGATCTCGTCATTTAATTTTGCCGTGCTTGGTGAGAGGATCCCCCCGTAATTTTGGTAGGTTAGTTGTTTTGTTGCCAATAAGTTCTCTTTTTTCTTTAAATCATTTATGATGGTCCGGTATTGTTTGTAAATAGCTTCCTCATTCGGATTTACTGCCCGGTAGGCAGCTAGCATATCTTCATCGGGAAGCAATTGCAGCATTTCATCGTGGCTTTGCATTGCATTCAATTGGTCCAGCGTCATTTTTTCGCCTTCCTTCAGGTTCTTATTGATTTTCGAAAGGAGCTTATTTTCATCATCAAAGCCCAGTGCTTTTGCAGCTGCGAGCCCCCCGCCCTTCGGGCTTAATTCGGTGACCAGGCTTTTCGAGGCAGCAATCGCGTCCGACCGGCCCATTCCTCCCCTGATCAGGTAATCAGTCAGGTATGCCTGCGTGCCCCAGGTACGCCGGAATTTTGCAGCGCCGTAAACAAGGGGCGTTGGAGCGTAAACGGGCAGATCATCGTCGAAAACGACATTATAACCGAAAATGCCAGCATCAATCAATCCAACTGCCACCAAATTTTGGACGAGCTCGTTCTTGAACTTATTCAGGAGGATTTGAGCGGCCGAGCCGGAGCCGGATATTGGCACTGCAGAAAGCAGGCTTTCGCCCACGCCCGCAACGCCTCCCGCAATGCAATCATTGCCCCAGGTACAGAAGGATGTTCCCGTAATAATTAAATTTGAGGCGCCAACGGTGCATAAAGCAGCAGTCGAAGCAAGCCCGAATGCTGCCTTGGCGCCCATTGCAATCTTCCAAGCTCCCGTGACACCGCCGATGACCGATACGGACTCGGCAACTCCTGAAGCCATTATCAGGCCAGTTGTCATGACTCCAGCAGCCTGGGTCGCAGCCATTATTCCCGCAAACCTGGTACTGCAGTAGGCCTTGTCCTCGTAAGGTTCCGCAACGGAAACCGGCTCGTTCCTGGCTTCCCCATAAAAGCTTTGGTAGTATGCATTCACTGCCTCCAGATCTTCCACATTCGCAGCCTCCTTGTAGGGCCCTATATTGATGAATTGCACATACTGGAGAGCACCAACCAATCCTCCGGGGGCGCCACTATCCTCACGGTCTGCTGCGCTCAGTTCTAGGCCACCTGCCGGCACCCTGCCGATGACAGGCTCGACATTAACGCGCTCTGAGAGAAGAAGCGGCGCATTAGCAACCGTTTCGGCGCACGGGTATGAGTTCGTTATTTTGAATTCGAGGCTAGCTGTCCGCAGCCATTCCTCCTTGTTTCCGGGCATCGTCTTGCAGCCATCAAACCTTCCCCTCACGATGTAAATCCCGCAGCCATCAATGGTGTCCCCCGTTACCTTGATTTGGAAGGCCCTATCCGAAATGCGCAATTCCTCCTGGAAAACGTTGAGCCGGATCAGGTCCTCAAAATGCTTGGCATCAAGATCTGTTCGCGCATTCGCCGCTTGTATGACAATCGACTTGGTATAAACCTTCTCAACGCCAAGCCGGTCGCAGAACCTGCTGATTTCGGACATGAATTTTTCATCATTGCCCCCGCCGACGCGATTCATCACGTCCCGATAGGTTTGCGCAAATCCCTGGAATGCCGCCTCCACCTGGGAGGATGAGCAGAAATTGGTCTGGCAACCCATCACTGCTGTTGGGAGGGTTGGCTTGCTGCCAGTTGAAGCATCAGAGGCGGATGCTTCGCTTTGGGGATCTGCAAATAATATAATTGGGCTTTTTTCTGCAGGTGCCTGGGTCATTGTTGATTTCCCATCATTTTCGGGGGAAAGCGAGGCATCGCCCGTAGCCGGCTGCGGGGCAAGCTCGCCAAGGGGCGTGCTTGCGTAAACCTGCGCCAGGGATTGCTCGAGGGGGAATACCTCAAGGGAGACAAAGCGCTTGAACTCCTTCTTGCTATCAGCCCCAATCGCGAGGATGTCAAGCTCGCCCTTGCCTGCCTTCGTTGCCTGCAGGGAAATTAATTGGCCATCTCCAGGGGCCAGAACGGGCTTGAAATTCTGCTTGAATTTGACGTAATTGAGGCCATCGCCCTTTATTGTGACAGAGATGGATTCGTCAAGGTTGTTGATTATTGCAAAAGCGCGTTCGTGATTCTCAGTTGGCCCCTTGAAGAAGAGCTTCATCCGCTGCTCCTTGTCGCGTGCGTTCCGAAGCTGGTCATCATCAGCATAATTCACGAAAACGTTGCCAAGCATCTCGCGGAACTGCTGGGCTACGCTGCCCTTGCAGCCAGCGCCTCCCGAATATTTCTTGAGATTTATTTTTACGCCAATTTGCTGCGAAGTCGTCTTGCCGTTATAGGTCCCAAACAAAGTGATGAACGTATCCTTGGGGTCCGTCTGGAAATCCTTGTATTCTTCCTCTATGCAGCCATCCTGGTCTAGATATTGGGAAGGAACGCCAATTTCCAGCTTGAATGATTGCCTCTCGCAAGATTGCCTCGAGATCTCGACAGGCTTTAGGAGCATCTGGGGGGTCGTCTCCCACGCAATTGGCTTGATTGCACTTTTCAAGGCGCCATCAAGCGGGCCGCTCACGGAATCTCCGACGTATCCCTCATCTAGGTAATTCAAGTGCCTCTCAGAGCTGAAGGGGTTGTCATCCAGCCTGAATTCCACGTTGAGAACGGAAAAACCATGGTTCTGCACACAGATGAATGCCTCCTGCGTGCCATCCGAATTCCCGTCATTGAAATCAAGCTCTATGATGTTGTCGTTTATGTCAATAGGTTTTGCCTTGTCGTATTCGAATGCGACCATCGCGCGGACCGCATCCTCGACTGCAGCGCCCTTATCCTTCCTTGGCTTGCCGGGGCAGAGCTGCAGGGAGATTTGCTCGTTCTTGTTCACAAGTATCTGCTGGTAGCCATCCTCGAACTCGGAAGCGTCAGTTGCAGCAAGGAGGCGCGAATTCTGGGGGAACTTGATTGCCCTGATGTTTGGAAGGCCATACTCCCTGTTGCGCACCTTGATTTCAACATATTGGCAATCGCCAAGGTCTGCAATATGCTCTTTTTCGTCGTATGCATTAAGCCCCGAGGGAAGTGAAATGGAAACCTCCGATGTGAACTTGGCATCCATCCAGAACTTCCCATCCTGCGCCTTCTTGATCCGGGGGACAAGAAGAGTGTCCGTAGGGGCCACAAAAGTCTTCGGGTCGGAATTGAAATCAACTGTGGAGGATTCGTACCTGCCAGCAAGGATGCGCGTTCCGGTGAACGTGAACTCGTCGTTGTATTCGGAATCGACCATCTTTACCTCATCCGGCTCGAGGAGCCTAAAGGAGCTCATTATTTCCTTCGACTTCTGCTTGTAGGGCTCAAGCCTCGGGGCCTGGAAAACTGCCCCTGGGATCTGCACGGTCATCGGGAAGGAGAACCTGAATTCGAAATCAAGGCCATCGAGGGCTGGGTCGATGCCTGAAAACCTAACACCCGCCATCGATTCCTGGGGTGTTAGCACCACGTCGTTATATTCATCGTTCCTTTCAAAAAGGATTTTCCCAGAGCCGAACTCGGCCTTGTAGCCGGTTACCGTGTTCTCGACCGCATTTGGAGGAACGAGCATAGCGTTCGCAAGCGGGAAGTGGTAGACTGTTTTCTGCGGGATCGTAATGGTGAAGCTTTCCGTTCCATAGGCGCTCTTCTCAATGATGGCCATTGGGGGCTGGTAATTAGCGGAGAAGGTGATTGGCGTTCCTGAAGGGATCGCAAGCTCCTTGGCGCCAAAAGCGCCCTCCCTTTCTTCCACTCCTTCGAGCAGCATCCGCTGGCCGTTTGCGAATTCGATTTGCCTAAGGTTGCCTTTCTTCTTTAGGGAATCCGCCGATGAGAGGTAGATCGTAATTGGCACGGGCAGCTTCTTTGTTATTCCGACGACACCGAAATCAGTTGGCCGAATGGTGATCGGCGCGCTTGGAACCACTTCCACCATCCGCGATCCGTCCGCAAGCTCGAAGCCAACGCGGGTGCTGATTGGGTTTAGCACTACTTCATATATTTCTGTTGAAATGGATTTGGCGCCAACGCCGTCGGCATCAAGATTGAGTGTGACCCTATCGCCCTTTGGAACCTTGAATTGCACCTTGAAGGGAAGCACAACCCGCTGCATCCCATAATCTCCTTCAATCACGAAAGGCGCGGGCATCCTGAGGATGCTTCCGGCCGGGATCGTAACTCTCCTGATCTCATTCGTAAGGTCGCCGCTTCCGCCGGCAGCGGACGCATCGGAGGAGAAGGTCGCATCAGCAGGAAGGGTGATTGTTGTTCCGCTTGGTAACTGGATTGCCTTCGAGCCCGAAAAATCATCATTCCTGATGCGGATCCTCTCCTGGATCACGAATGTGGCATCGGTTGGGAAAGTGACCTCGCGCGATTGCTGCGAATTTATGAAGGGAGTTAGCTGTATGGTGATTGGCGAATTTGCGGGAAGGTTCGCGCGCCTCTCCTTTACGTTCGCACCCTTGATTAGCGGCGCGCTTGCAGGGAAGTATACGTCAAAATCCTCGATGCTCGCAATTTTCTGGCCCCCTATCTGGGAAAACTCGGTTTCGGAATCAAAATCAAGGTAGGTGGAAAATGGGAAGGTGAGCGTGTAGGAACTGCTGGCGAATGTCTGGTAGTAGGATGAGAGTGAATTGTAATTGTGCCCCGAATATGCGATTGGCTCAACTAGCGTCGACTGCTTGACGTAATTTGGCGAGGCCTCGATGAACACCCCTGGAGGCACGACTATTACGTTGCCACTGGCAGAAACAGCTGGGAAAACTGCTGTATTATAGCTGGAAGCATATAGGTCGGAGCTCTTCGTTACCGTTGCGCCCGAGTCAAATAGGAACCTTTCCCCCGAAGGAAGCTGGATTAGGATGCTGCCATCATTGTTGTACTTGATTTTCGTATCCTTGGGAAGGCTCGCTGTAAAGGTTATTGGAAGGCTCACCCTAAGGCCCTCTTTCAGGACGCAGTTTTCAGATGAGGAGGTCAAAACCTCGGATGTGACTGACTTCTTGGAAATGACGCCGTTGGTTGAGGCGAAGAAATCGATTTTCCCGGCTTTCTTGTCGTCTTCGAACCTGCACGCATCTTGGGAAATGGAGCGCGCGGTAATCGTGAATTCGGCGGTTGCGCCGGGCTCGATTGGCTGCGAGAGGGGCTCCATATAGACGTTGGAGAGAGAGGATTGGTGGTTGATTAGTATGGTCTCGGGGCCTTCGTTTGCTATGGTAATCGTTTCAATTGCGGTTTTGGTTTCCGGGGGCTGCAGGGCGAAATCAGCAGCGTCTGATGAGATGCTCCAAAGCTTGTTCAAATCCTGCTGCCTGAAATTCGAATTGACAACAAAGGGAACGTCCTCCTCCTGGGTCGTGCTTCCTAGCTTTGCCGTGATGTGTATCTTGCCCGAGATCTTCTCCTTCAAATTCTGCGGGCTCGAGGAAATCTTTAGGATAGAATCGGAAAACCTGGCTGAGAGGGAATTTTGAAGCGATTCGCTGGAAGGAACGGATGCTGAAACAAGCTCTAATTCGAGGTCCGTATATTTCGGGGAGGGCGAAATGATCGAGTAGGAAACCTTGACCTGGTTAGCGAGGAGGTTTTGAATCGAAAACGGCTCCTGCACGGCCTCTTCCTCCGAAGTCGTAAGAGAAATCGATTTGGTATCAAGGGATATTAGGGTCGTTGCCTGGACTGGGATCGTGCCCGACTTTGGCTTGAAGCCTTCCGCGCTCACTTTGTATTTGACCGAACCAACCGACGGCGGATTGACGTTTTCTGCGACGTATGTAAGGGTCCCATCCTTTGCCTCCTGCAACTCCGCTTCCACAATGTTGCCTCCAAGCGCATCCGCGCCGCTGCCAATTGTCACGAATGCATTCTTCAGGGGAAGATCGAGCGAATCCGTCACCGTGAACACAAGTTTATTTTCCTTCAGCGCCTTGATGGTCTTGCCCCCTCCCTTGTCTACGATGACATTGTAAGAGACTTTCAGGTCGGGCTTCTCGCCAACGATCCTTAGGAAGAGTGATTTTTCGAGGATGTTTTCAGCGTTCGAAATAAGGAGCGTCAGACCAACGTCGTTAGCGAGCCTTCTTGCCTGCAACGTGAATGAACCCTGCGCATTTTCATCGGAGGCGGTAAGCGCAAGTATCTGCATATCCTCGGTTTGCTTGAGGACCGCCTTTGAGTTGCCAGAAACGCCCTCGGTTAGGGCAATTGTCTGATCAGCTGCGGGCGCGGAGAGCTCAATTACCGTGCCCTTAGGCGCAACCAGCTTGAAGTTGAGCTTGAAGGTTTCGGATATCTGCGATTCGTAATTGTTGTCCGTTGTGCCGCCGCGGCCCTCAAAATTCGCCTGCACGCATATGCCGTTTTCGCAAACGCCCTCGAAGGAGATCGGGAATGATTTCTGGAGGGTATTGGCTATGAATGCGCCCGTTGGCGCATTGTTGTCAATTGGATCCCGGAGGACTTCCCTATCCGTGAAGAATGCGGAGCGGTAATTGAGGTCAACCTTCCCTTCCGAGATTGCGCGCGTCCGGAACTGCACGCTAACTTCCCTGCTTCCCTCGAATGGTGCGAAATCGAAATGGACCACCTTGAACGCATCCGTTGGAAGCTCGCTTGCTAGTTGCGTCGAGGGCGAAGCCTCGGCAGTCGGGGACTCTTCCTCATCAATTGATGAAGCGGTCCGTACGTCCGCTTCCGCTTTATCGCTGCTCGAAACCACCGCATCCCCTGCCTCGAAGCCAACAATCTCCGCGTCCTCGCGTTCCAATGGGGTTGCAATGCTCCCAAGCCGAACCTGAAGCTCTGCTTTCGTGATCTTGATGCTCGGCCGCGTGATTGTGAACCTTGCAACATAAATGGTCGAAGGCGAGAGGGAATTAACCTCGTCCCCATCCAGATTGAAAACGCCACCGAAGGCGACCCTTGTCTTTGCAGCTATGTCGGATGAGATTAGCGGGAAGTTGAGTTTGTTATCGGTGTTCGGCTTAATCTCAAATTCACTGGAAGTGAAAAGGTCGTACTTGCCAGCCGATATTGCAGCGACGTAGAACCCCTCCTGGATGTTCGCAGTGCACCGACCATTCTTCGTTATGCAGCTTGCAACCGGAAGAAATTCGAAGTCCGAGAGGGAAAATTCGACCTTTGCGTTATCGATTACCTTTCCGGTGAAGTGGTCCTTGACTGTTACAGCAGCCCTGCCCTTGGCGGGTGTCATTGTGATCTTAAGAAAATTCAGGTTCTCCTCGTCGGAATTACCAGCAACCGTAAGCTCGATGATGTCGCTAGTGCCCTTCCTTCCGTTTGCCGATGCGACCGCATAGATGCTGGCCAATGGAAGCTCCTCAAAAGAAGCGATTCCGTCATTCCCGGAAATCTTGTCGGGAACGCCGATTTGGTAGCCTTCCTCGTCTAATAGTGCAACCGCAGCCAGCGAAACCGCTTCCTCATTCTGATTCTCAACCTGCACCCGGAGCTTGCCCGAATTCGTGCTAGAAGCGGCCTCAAGCTGGATCGAATAGGTGTTCCCGCGGGATGCCGATTTTAGGAGTGTTGGCAGGTAACCCGATTTGAATGCGGTTACGTAGTATGAATCCGGCCCGACATTATTGAAAAGCGCCGCGCCTTCTGCGGGGTTCTGCTCGGCAAGCTTGGTGTTCCTATCGTCGTAGAGCTTAACGATCGGGTTGATGAGCGCATTTCCGTTCTGGTCGGTCACGCTCACCCGGATGGACTTGAGCTCGGCTTCGGGAATCTTGTCCATTTCAATTTTTATCTCATTCAGATTGCCAATTGCAACTGATTCGGAGGAAGTCTGGTACCCCTTGAGGCTTGCCACAAGCTTGAACGTTTTCCCCTTTCTGAATGTCTGCGGTTCCACGTATCCGTTTTCACCAGTTTTAAGGGTGATTTGCTTTACGTTGGTACTCTCGTCTAGAACCTCGACAACAACATCCTTCAATGGCGCGTTGGTCGCAGCGTCCTGCACAAGAACGTGCAAAGTCGCCTCGTTGCTCGTGGATTGCGGCAATAGGGTTATGATGATCGCCTGCTCCGCATCCTTAAGCCTTACGGTCTGGTTCCCGGGGCTAAAGCCGGGCGCATCTGCAGTAACAAGGTAATCGGTATTGGGCATCAGGTCGGTGAAAATCGGCGTCAGGCCATTCTGCTTTCCCTCAGTCCAATAGCTTCCATCTTCGAGCCTCGAGAGTTTCACGCTCACGGTTTCCGCAACCTCCGGCCCCTTTACGGTCACCTGGATCCGAAGCCTTGTGTCGATGATGGGTGCCGAAAGGCTAAGGTCATAGGAGGACGTGTCCTTGAAGACGTTGAATTCCCCCGAGTCATCATCAAGGTCGAGGGCCTGCCCCTCGGAATCAATTGCAGAAACAGTGAAGAATCCCCCGATGAGGAGCCTTTCGAATTTCGCCTGTCCCTCTGAATTGGTGGTTTGCTTCTGATTTGACTGCTCCTCCGAATGAAGGGTGATGTCGGCGTTGGCAATTGGCTTTCCCGTGGAATCCCTAAGCATCAAGACAACGTCCGCATCCCGTGGCTCGAACAAGCCAATGGTGGTCTGGCCGAGGGCGAAGTAGAGGGCGCCACCAATGATTAGGAGCAGGAGGAAAACGAAAAAAGGCATTGCCGGGATCCCTTTCTCCTCGAGGGATTCGGAAATTCCGCGGAGGGGCAGGCCCTTCTCATCGGACCATTCCAATAATGCTTCCCATTTCTCCGAAAGGATCTCAGCCAACCCCATGCGCATCTACCTTAAAAGAGTAGGGATATGCACCTATTTAAATAATCGCCTAGCTCGATATTTTTCTTGGAAAAAAACACATCTTTTTTCTTCAAACATTTGCCCGGTTGCGGCGGATTTTTTTTATGCCAAACTCAGCTTACCGCCCTTTTCACAATCACGATGTCCTTCCTTCCCTTCGGGAAGGGCACGCGCAGCTCCCGCTCCTCGATGCTAATCCGCCTTCCGTCCTTCTCCACGACAATCACAAACCTCTGGTTCACGGGAAGGGACCTGAAGGATGCGGTGCCATCCGGCCCGGTTTTTTCCGAATATTTTATTTCGCTCAGGTCCGGAGTCAGAAGGTATACCGTCGCGTCTTTGAGCACATTTCCATCAAGCGCCTGCACTGCAATGCTCAAATCGATTTCCCTTGGCTCCAAGTAAAGGAAGGAGACGGATGTTAAGGGCAGGATTGCCCCAATTATTACGATCACGACCAAAAACAAAAGCGGCAGAGGAGGCAGCCCCTTTTCTCCTAGGAGCCTTGAAATTTTCTGCAGCATTGGCTCCTTCCGGTAAGGATGGAAGCTTTGGCCATAGTATTTGCCGGAAGAATAGGGCATTCCCGAAAGGTCTTTTTCCTTCGGGCTAAGTGGTTGGGGTTGAGGACGTACAATGGACCGCCTTTCTTGCTGCACGGGCGCGATTTTCCTTCCTCGATGATCAGGAACAGTATCGCGTGGCGCGCTTGCTTGGATTTTTTTGCTTATTTGGGCCTTGTGGTAATGGGTTGTCGCAGTCCCGCTTGTTTTCAACTTGGGCCGACCCGCCCGTATGTCTTGAAGCAATCCCTTCAGGCGGTATTTCAGCCTCCGTACGTGCTTGGTTACCATACGCAAAAAGGAATACACCGCCGGAATAAAAGAGTGCGCTTAGAGGCCTCCCTCGTCCGCAGCCAAGGACATAGGAATTATTATTCTTCCGCTGCCAAGAGAGTCCATATGGGAGAGGAAGAGGAAAAACTTGAAGGATTGGAAGGGCTTCCTATTGAAAAAATGCTTACACGGAATGCCCTCGAGATGCTGGTGCTATTGCACGGCAAAAAACGCCCGGTAAGCATTGAAAGGTTCATTCGCAACTATCACAAGGTCAACTCGGGGGGAAAGAAACTTAATGATTCGGATGCTGAAGACCACAAGTTTAACATCGGAGTGCTCGCTGCGGCGGGGTTGATAAAAATGGATCCGAAAAAAGGGACGATCCGCTCGGACAAGAAAAGGGTCGATTTGGTGATTAGGAACATAATGGAAAGGATTGCGAAAAACCAAAAACCGAAAATCAGGATGAAATGAGAATGTTCGCGCTTGCGATTTTGCGAATAGGTAGTGCCGAGCTCTATTAGTGGACGAATCCAAAGGGCACTGGCCACCAAAGCACGCATCGATGCCATCATTTCTTAATTGGCAGCATCATCCCATGCGTCTGGGAAGCGGGTAGATCGCGCCGCACTTCTTGCAAATCTTCTCCTTGTGCTTCCAGTTCAGCTCGAAATCCGTCCCGCCGCAATCCGCACAGCCGCGCACATCCGTCTTGTGGAAATCCCTCCAGCCTTCCTTGCCGTCCCTTCCGATGAAGGATTGGTGCGAGAAAGCTGTGCGCTCCTTTAGGGGCCCTCCACTTGCCGCCTTGTCGTCGAATTTCTTGCGTTCAATCGCGCGCTTTATCCTCCTGCTCGAGCATCTTGGGCAGATCTGGGGGTCGTCCGAATCGAATTGCAGCTTGCAGTTTTCGCATTCATATTTCATCATAATCACGTTCGTTTGCTTGAAATGCGGATTGATTTGAAAATTTCACTTTATTAATGCCAATTTTTCGCTAAATCATCCCCTCCCATCTCACCCAAGTCCGGCAATCAAATCCCTAATCCCTTCCCTGAATTTTACCCTCGGCTTGAATTGGAGCATTTTTTTTGCTTTCAGGGTCTCATAAACCCTGCTCTCGGCTAGGGTATGAACGTATTCCTTAAAAATTTTTGGCTTTTTGCCAAAAAGCACAAAAAGGGAGTTTCCAATGCCAGCGCCGGCATAAGCAAGCGCCCTTGGAATGTGAATGGATGGAGCGGGAACGTGCAATTGCTTTGCGATCATGCTAAAGAGCTCCTTTTGGGTCAGGCATTCGCCCGATGAGACGATGAATGCCTGGTTCACGTTCCTTGTTTCAAGTGCTTGGAGGATTGCCCCAACCAGATCGGATACGTGGATGTGCGCGATGTAGTTGCCCCCGGGGCCGATTAGGGCCATCCTGCGCTTCCTTATGAGGCGGACAACCTGCTCAAGGCCGGTGCGAAATCCCTTCCCATATACAAGGGGTGGCCGAAGGATCACGTACTTAAGCCCGCTTTCCCGTATTGCCTTCTCTGAGAGGAATTTGGCCCTCCCATAAGCGTTGGTGGGCCTTGGAGGGGTGCGCTCATCAATTTTCCTCTCAGAAACGCCGCGGTATATCGATGTGGAGGAAATGAAAATGATTTTCGGTGGTTTTTGCTGCAGCCTTGCAGCCTCGATGAGCCGAAGGGTGCTTCCAAGGTTCGCATCCATCATTGCCTCCTCGGATGCAGAATAATCAATCAGCGCAGCCATATGGATAATTGCATCAACGCCCCTGCAAGCCTCCGCAATTGGGATGAAATCCGCCGGGGAGGAGAGGTCCGCCTCTATTAGCTGCACTTTTTTTCCGAATTGCTTCCTTCCGGAATTGGCATCCCGGGTAATTATCCTCAGATTGCTAGCATATTTCCTTTTCCTTCGCAATACGGCAACCAATTCCTTGCCCACACGGCCCGTTGCGCCCGTCACCAGGATCATTATCATCTTAGAGCAGCGGGTTTTTTATTTGCCCCTCCTTTATCCATTCCGAAGGCCATGGAAACGAAGGAGGATCGCATCCGCAAGCGCGCAAGGAACGCATTGTTCGTGCTCCTGCTCGCAGTTAGCGGATGGGCAGTTATCTCGTTCATGTTTTTCCAGGGATATGGTTTTTTCGATGCGGTTTATGAGACGGTCTGCTCGCTCACGCTTGGGAAATGCAGCCTGGAATACGAATTCCCCGTGAAGATTGCATCGCTCTTCCTGGCACTTTCGAGCTGGCTCGTGTTTGCGGTGCTTGTTGAATTCATTACGGGCTACGTCGTGAATTGGGAAATAGGTGAGAAGAGGATGAAGAAGCGAATCGAGGGAATGAAAAACCACATCATCGTCGGCGGGTATGGCGATTTGGGAAGGACCGCATCGGAAATATTCAAGCACGCCGGAGAGGAGTTCGTCGTCGTTGACCTTTCGGATAAGGCGATTCAAAACCTTAAGGATGCGGATGTGCCATACGTGCAGGGCGATGCTCTTCAGGCGGAAACCCTAAGGAAGGCTGGCATCGGGCGGGCAAAGCTTATCGTCGCTGCCCTGAACAATGATTCCAACAACGTTTTTCTCGTGCTTACGGCAAAGGAAATGAACAAGCACGTGAAAATTGCAAGCCGCGCGTTCTCCGAGCAATCGGTTTCGAAGCTTCACGGCGCGGGCGCGGACATCATCGTGATGCCCGAAATACTGGGAGGCACGGAACTGGCAAAGCAGGCGCTTAACCTGAAGGATTATGGGCGGAGGGGAACAAGCGAGGCGGCCCCGCACCTGCGCGCTTAAAAATGATTTTCCTCCTCAATCATCAGGGATTTGGATGTACGATTATTCGGTCTTTTTCGCAATCATCGGTGCGCTCACGCTTGCAGGCATAGCGGCGAAATACCAGCTGCTTTCGGAAGGGGGGATATTTGCGGCAATTCTGATGGGCCTTGCAATCTTCTTCTTTGGGGGCTGGAATTGGTTCATCATCCTTGGCTTCTTCTTCGTGGTTGCGAGCGCGTTCACCAGATATAGGAGCGATGAGAAGGCCGAAGTCAATAGGGAATTTGCGAAGGGCGGGATTAGGGATTTCTGGCAGGTCGCTGCAAACGGCGCGCTTGCGGCGCTCATTGCCGTGATCAATAGTTTCATTCCGCTTAACACCGCGTATTTCGCATTCCTGGGAGTGGTTGCAACTGCTTTGGCGGATACGCTAGCAACTGAAATTGGCGTTCTGAGCAGCAATGCATACCTGATCACGACGCTAAAGAAGGTCGAAAAGGGAGCTTCGGGTGCGATTTCAAGGCTGGGAGTTGGCGTCTCGTTCCTTGGCGCGCTTTCAATTGGCATTCTCGCTTTCATCCTGGATGGCCCATTCAGCGCCTCGGCAATTGAACCTGCGTATCTTATTGTCATTCCGGCGGTATCTGGCTTGCTTGGGGCGCTAATCGATTCCTTTTTAGGTGCAACCGTTCAGCTGATGTACTGGTGCCCCAAATGCAGGAAGCAAACCGAGAGGGAAATCCACAAATGCGGTTCGAAAACAAAATACCACAAGGGCTGGAAGGCGATCACCAATGACACGGTCAACCTGATTTCCACCCTCGCAGGCGGCTTGATAGCAGCAGGGCTCTATCAACTGCTGAAGGGTGCGTAAGAAATATTATGGAATACTGCGCCTAGTATCCGAATGAAGCGCTCAGATCGCAAAGGTGCCGGAAAGCAAATAGCCAACAGCCAGCAGCAGGATGCTTATGATTACAAGGCGGCCGATGCTTCCCGAATTCTCCCATTGCCCCTTGTTCAATGCGACCGCGAGCTTCGAAGCGGCTGAGCCAAGCAGGCCAAGCAATATGCCATTTGTTGCCATCTCGGAGGTGATGCTTGAGGAGTTGAAAAGGAAGCCGACGCTTGCGATCACCGAGGCGGAATTGACCAGCCCGGCTGCAAACAGGGCTAGGTAGAAGATTTCACGAATCGTAACCCCGAACAGGGCGTTTGTCACGTTGGTCACAATGAAAAGCAAAGCCGCGAACCTTACCACGAACCACAATGAAATCGGCTGCTTGCAAATGAACCTGAAATGGGATAGGTTGACGCCCTTTGAATAGTACTGCGTCAGCAGGAGGAAGCCGGCCATCGGGACCGCAAATATGGGGATTGCCTTCATGAACAAAGTGATGCTTAGGAACGCAAGAAGGACCCCGTCCCTTAGGATCGAGCCAGCAGAGGAGCTCGTGAAGCTGAGCTTTAGCGCATCGAGGTTCACCTTGCGGTCGCGCGCGAAAAGCATTACCGTTGCAAGCGAGGAGATGAGGCCGCCGAAGAATGATGCGTAAAGGACCGCATTTGTCCTAATAACCCTCGTTATCACGTGGGATGCGAAGCTTAGGAGGGAGATCAGGGTGACGGTAAGCACAAAGGATTGGATGTTGATCGGATGGCCGAAGAGATGGTTGCCCTCGGAGGGAGCGAGCGGATAGAGGACGAATGCGATCACTAAGAATATGAGGAAATCAACGATTTCGCGCCTAGAAATCCTCTCCACCAGGTGATGCACTTCGCCCTTTTCGATGAGAACATATGTGACAAGGACGGTTGCCGCAATGGCCTCAAGGATGTAGTTGAAGCTTATCAGCATCCCAAGGATGTAGGTGAGCGGGAGCATCACGATCGTTGTTAGCCCAAGGGAGTGCTTGAAGTGCGTCGCCTTGAAGAAATAGAAGGAGATCGTCAGGCCGAAAATGCCAACGAGCCCAATCGAGGATGCTATATAGTAGTTATCCCTTGAGAGGTCCGTTAGGAGCATTCCAAGAAGGGAGATGAGGGAGAACGTGCGAAGCCCAAGAAGGGTCTGCTTTTTCGTATGCTCCCTTTCAAGCCCGATTATGCCTCCGATGGCGATTGCTAGCGCCAGTTTCTCCAGCAGGGTGAGCGTTACCTCGATCATCCAATGCCCCCAAAAAAGCGTTTTAAACCTGCGCGTTTTAGAGTAGTAATTGGAAGGCGTATATAAGCGTTTGGAAAAAAAGGGGTTATGGGAAAAATAAGCAGAAAGGTCGGGAAACGGGATTAATGGCTTTAGAGTGTTTCGTGATTACATTATGGTCTTGAAAATCCACAATACCCTTACCGGCAAACTTGAGGCATTCGCACCCATCCATAAGAATAAAGTGAATATGTATGTGTGCGGCATCACCCCCTACAGCAGCTCGCATATCGGCCACGGCAGGTGTTACGTGGTTTGGGACACCCTGCGCAGGTACCTTGATTTTGAAGGCTTAAAGACAACCTACATCCAGAATTTCACGGACATTGATGACAAGATAATCAACAAGGCGGCCGAGCTGAAAACGGAGCCCCTCAAATTGGCGCAGGGGCACATCAAAGAATATTTCGAGGAATTCGATGCGCTTAATGTTGGGAGAGCGGATAACTACCCCAAAGTAACGGAGCACATAAGGGAAATATTGGAAATAATTCAGAAATTGATGACAAATGGCTATGCGTACGCTAACAACAACGATGTTTTCTTCGAGGTTTCGAAGTTCAAGGATTACGGGAAGCTAAGCAAGCAGAGCCTTGACGAGCTAATCAAGGGGAAGCGGGTTGAAATCAACCCCAACAAGAGGCATCCTGCTGATTTTGCGCTTTGGAAATCGGCCAAACCAGGCGAACCGGCGTGGGATTCGCCCTGGGGCAAGGGAAGGCCCGGCTGGCATATCGAATGCTCCGCGATGAGTTCCAAATACCTCGGGGAGCAGTTCGATTTGCACTGCGGCGGGATGGACCTTATTTTCCCGCACCACGAGAATGAAATTGCGCAGTCAGAGGGTGCGAGCGGGAAGAAACCGTTCGCGAAATACTGGATGCATAACGGTTTTGTTACAATAAAGAAGGAGAAGATGGCAAAATCGGTTGGGAACATAATTTCACTTAAGGAGCTCCTGGAAAAATTTGACGGGGAAACAATCCGCTTCTTCTATCTCTCAACGCAATACCGCCAACCTTTGGACTATTCTGAGGAATCGGTTATTCAGGCAAAGGAATCGCTCGCCTCATTGAAAAACGCGATTTGGAGATTGGGGGAAAAAATAAAATCCGAGGGGAAAATGCCATCCGGCACCAAAAAAAATGCCGCAATAAAAAAGATCACCGATAAGGACCTGCTCAAGATCAGAAGTGCATTCATCGAGGCAATGGATGACGACCTCAACACGCCGGAGGCAATATCCGTTTTGTTCGAGCTGAAAAACTATGCGTTCGAGATGATGGACGATGGCGAGGGAAATAAAGTGCTTGGCGAATGCCTGCATCTGTTTCGGGAATTCGGAGGCATTCTTGGGATTTTCGAGCAGAAGGAAAAAGGGGAAATGAAAATTCCTGAAAAGGAGATTGAAGCCCTCATTGAAAAACGCAACGCCGCAAAGAAAGCGAAGAATTGGAAGGAGGCGGACGAAATAAGGAACGGGCTAAAACAGAAGGGCATCCTGCTCGAGGATAACCCGGATGGGAGCGTGAGCTGGAGGTCAGCGTAACCCTTTTTAATCATCAATTTTACCTTGGAATCGGCACAGCAGTGCTCGTCTCCTTGAGGCATTTGTAAACCCCGCTGGTCTTGACGCACTGCTGCCCGGAGGGGCAACCGCACGCCTCGCACCGATTTGCAACGAACACACCGTTCTGGCAGAGCAGGTAGCCGTTGCAGCTTCCCGAAGGCACGGTTCCGCACCAGCTTTGGTAGGGCGATTCCCTCATCCTTAGCAGAAGGCCATCAAATGCCTTCATGGTGGAAACCGAGGGGCTAGACCCAGGTATAAAGCCGCCGTTCTCGAATTGTATTTTCAAAATGGCACCCCTATCCGGCACGATTGACTGGTGATTCTGCTGGCTTTTGTAGTTGTAAACGAATATTCGCAACTTTGATTTTTCCGGAAGCGGAATGGCATCGACATTCATTAACGAAAGCCTTCCCGCTTTCGTGAAGCCGGAGTAGCTCATTGCCACGGGGTTGTAGGCAATTTCAAATTCTGCGGTTGTAACGTTGCCGTTGTTCACGAGCTCGATTGTCAGCTCAGTGAAGTTGGAGGTCTGGTTTCCGTATGCGCTGATGCTTTCCTCGTATCCAACCGAGAATTTTGAGGAGTCCGTGGAAGTGCAGGTGGGCTTCGGTCCCCCGAAATACTTATATTCCTGGAATCTCAGATAATCGGCGATCGAGAGGTCCCCGCTCCCGTCCGCATCCATTGCGCTCCACCACGCCTGGTGCGTCTCGCCGGAATGGAGCGCGTTGGTGAGCATCAGGAGGTCGAGCTGGTTGACCTCGCCGTCTGAATTGGCGTCGCCGCAATCATTTGAGATTGATTGGAGAACATAGCGGCCGGTGTGTTGGGAATCGTGATGGAATTGCGGCCAATCCGAGTTTTCCTCGCGAAAAACATCATCAAAGGTCCATACGTAAATGTACTCGCCAGTACCGACGATTAAATCCGTCCATCCATCATTGTTAATATCCGATGCAATTGGCGTAATTAGTTCAGTATAATCCCAATTGCCATATTGATGCGGCCTGTAATTGCCAACCAATTTTGGGAAACCCACAACATCATTCCCTGAAAGATTGAATCCCATAAATTCGTATTTATCGTCAGGTCCGTAGAAATAATAATAAGAGTTGACTTTAAATAAACCCTTAATGCCATCGCCATCATGATCAAGGGTTATTGAAGAAGACCCGCTTTTTGAAATTTTTTCATTAAATTTGGTTCCATTTGAAAAGAAAATTTCATAACGGCCGCTATCGTTGGGGTCGTATGCAATTATTTGGGGTTCATTGTATCCGAATAAATCTGAAATTATCAATTGTTTTATGTACGAATAATTATCGGTCGGCACCGGCCAGCCTGGAAGTTCATTTCCGGCATGGTCCAATGCATGAATTATTTGGCCATTTGGTTCATGATCATTGCGCATTGAAAAAATCATTTCGTCCTTTATATCACCGTTGATGTCAGCCAAACGGAAGCCTCCCCCCCAAACCCCGTCAAGTTCCATCGGCCAGGAAGGATAATCGTTCCCCTGAGGATTTATCAGATAGTACATGATTTTTCCGTTCACAGACGAGTACCCCCCAAAAAATATCTCCTTAGAGCCATCACCATCGACATCGCCGACCACGGGCGGGTTATTATCGGGAATGTTAATTTTATTAATTTCCCTGGACCATTTCAAGCTGCCGTCGCTGTTAAGCGCATAGAGCTTAATATATGGGGAACAGGTATTGCCCCCACAGGATCCCCAGGCAATGACGAATATTTCATCCGCCCCATCTTGGTCTAGATCGGAAACGATCGGAACGGATGGGGGGTTAAAGTGGTAACCATCACCGCAGGCAGTGGAATCACTCCACAGCCAAGTGCCGTTTCCGGAAAAACAATATATGGTGCAATAGGTGGTAAAGACAATCTCATTCCTCCCATCCTTATTCACATCGATAACCGAGGGTACTGTTCGCAGTGGCTCCAAATTATCCAAAGGCCAGCCTGCAATATCCTGCCCGTTATAGCCCAAAGCGTGTGTTTTTGTCCCGAAGCCAAACTCGCTCCACTCCTGGTACATTATCTCCTTTAACCCATCCCCGTTAATGTCCTCGACGAGCAATGGATGAACATTGATCAAACCATACTCGGTTTTTAGCGGCCAACCGGCTACATAGTCCGGGTCTACAACGATTGAAATAACGTCCTCCTTAACGCCAACAGAACCATTGCCGGAATAAAAAACCTGCAATTTAACTGTTAAAAGATACTCATCGGCATCAATTTGGGATGTATCCAAATAACCCAGCAACGAATCTTGAACTTCGGTGTTTCCATTGCCGACAAGCATTATTCCTGAGCTAAACCATTGCGAGGGATTTTCCCCTGTTCCCCAAACAACCCCATAATGCAGGAAATTTGTTCCATATGCAGTACCAATTAAAGGCACTACGTCCCCCCGCCTATAGAATAGTCTCGAAACATTCAAATAAACGTTATCCACAAAAATTACGGTCCGATAATCTGTTTTTAATCCGCTTCCTTCCGATGCAAGTTTAACAACATTAAGCCCTTCAGACAGCCGAGTAGTGTCTATGCTGCCAAGGAAGCCGTTTACTACTTCATCAGTGTTATTTTGCGTAAGGTTTATTGCTTGGGTTAACCAATTGTCCGGCTTTAGGCCGTAACCTGCGGAAAGGTTGAAGTGGCTGAAATTAGAGGAAGTTAAAAAACCCCCCTTAGCTGTGCCAATGATCTCCAGATTGCCCCCAAATCTCCCATAATCGGGCATATTTCCAATTTCGGCAATTGGATACTCGTTGGGTTTTAGCCTTAAAGTTGGATCTCCGAGTAATACCATCCCATAATGCCAACTGATTACCCAATCCAATACATATGGATTAGTGAATGAAGTATTCACGACTTCTGCGTTGAACCAATCCCTGAGGGACTCACCCAAATTTTCGCCCCCGGATAAGGGAGAATAAAATTCATCGAATTCGAGCATGCTGCCACTTTTCGTCGATCCGAGAACCGCAACCCCATAGGAGTTGGCGAACAGGTATTTTCCAGCAAGGTAATCGTACTCTGAAAATTTTGCAGCAGAACATGCAAATAGATTATAGAACAGGCCGTGGGGGTCTATTGCCTCGATGTCCTCCGAGTATACAGAATCATAAATATGGCTTGCAAACCCGTGCCCCCCCGGCCACGAATGGGCAAAAACCGATACCCATTCGTAATCCCAGGTTAGCCTTTCCATATAATCATCCCTATTCGTCCCAAGCTTATCCCTAATTAAATGGACGTAGGGGTAGGCGGATTGGAGATCATTTTTCCATTGCTCCCCAGAATTATACCAATCATCATCAACATAAGCCAAAGCCCTTTTTGGCAGTTTCAGGGTTTGTGTACGGTATTCGTGGTTTTTCCGAAAATAGTTCTTATAAAGCCCGATTTTATCCCCGCTCAAAGTGGTTGCGTCTATCCTGCCAATCCAGATCTCGGCTTCCTTGTTTCCGGAATGCTCATCATAAAGCCCGTCCTGATCCCAATCGCTCCAGGTACCATCCAGGTCCATATAAAACAGGTCCAGAGGGAACTCCTCAGCACCCCAAAGATATTCAATATACCACGCTGCTGGAAGGTCCCCGATGAGGATTGCGCCTTTCAATCCCGGTGCCTGTTGGAGGAA
Source organism: Microcaldota archaeon (assembly GCA_041305345.1). GTDB lineage: Archaea > Micrarchaeota > Micrarchaeia > Norongarragalinales > SBBD01 > JACRGC01. The sequence goes on from JBFYLP010000002.1 coordinate 257,976, forward strand.
AGCCCTCAAATCCTCGGGATTGCTGTAGGTTACGGTGTACAATTCAACATCATAACCGTCAGTTTCTAAGTCTAGGACAAATTGCGCTAGCTCTGTGGCCAATGGGCCGTAGGTATCTTGGTTAACCAGGACGTACACAAGATTGTTCCTTCCTTTATCTCCATTGGAATATCTTTTTTCACTGCTGAAAGGCCTTATTTTTTTTCCAGCCTCGGCCTCCGCCTTCGTCAAAGGTCTCGTCCCTTTCGGGCCGGCCCATCTCGTAACAGCTACAAAATCCCGCTCCTTAATGGATTTGTCGCCTTTAAGGTATTTTTGAAGGTTGTCGAAACGCTCCTGTTGCTCGGAAACTGTTTCCGAATACTCGGTTTGCACGACGGGGTTAGGCGCCTTATCGGAGAATTTATACATGTCCGAATATATTTTGCAGGTGCCCCTATCCTTGCCGTTGCATACCCCGGTTTCGGGCAAGTACGTGTTGATTGATGGGACGGGAGTGGAAGTAGGAGCAATGGTTGAAGGAACTACGGTTGAAAGGGACCGGACGGCCCCGCCGGATTTCTGTTCCGTGCAGCCGGAAAAGAAGACGACGGAAAGGAGAACCAGAAGCAGGAGCACTCTTCTCATATGGACGACCCCGTTTGATTGGTTAAACCATAATTGAAATGGCGCTTTAAAAAATGGGTAGGTGTAAAATGAAATCAAGGGAATTGAACGCATACGGGCGGATGTGGAAAAAAACGTGAACAATATGAAATCAAGAATCAAGCGCATCTTCGGGAACTTGGGAAAAAAAGCACCGGAAGCCATATTCATCAATTACGGCGGAGTAAAGGATTACTCGTTTTTCTATGTCACCGGCTTTACTGGCGGGTCGTTCGAGGGGAGCAGCGCCATCATCAGGGAGGATGGGAGCTGCACTGCGATGATTCCGCAGCTGGAGGAGAATACGGCAATAAAGGAGAATAAGCTGGGCCGGCTGAATCTTGACATTCTTGTTTTCAAGAGCGGGAATGAACACATCGAATTTTTAAGGAAGGGGCTGAAAGGCGAAAAAATAGTGGGCGCGGACCTTTCCTCATTGAGCGTCAATACGCATAACCGCCTGAAGAACGAATCACGCGCAAAAATTATTGACGTCGGGGCCGCAATACGGGATGCGAGGGCGATTAAGGATGAAATTGAGCTCAAAAAAATCAGGAGGGCAATTGAGATCGCGGAAAACGCGTTCGGAAGGGTTGCCGGGGGGAGCATAATCAATGAGAAAGCAAGGGAATGCGACATTGCAGCGGAGCTCGCATACCAGATGCAGAAAATGGGCGGAACACCATCATTCCCCACCATTGTCGCAGCGGGCAAGAATTCCGCGGAGCCGCATTACCTTACCGGAAATGGGGAAATAAGGAAGAACAATTTTGTGCTAATCGATTGGGGAGCGAAATTCGGTAGGTACAACAGCGACTTGACGCGCACGTTCGTTTTCGGGGAGATGAATGATAAGCAGGAGAGGATGCTGAAAGTTGTGGAGGATGCGCAGGAGGTAGCATTTGACCTGATGCAGGAAGGGGTGGATGCAGCAAGGGTGCACGCGGCGGTGTCGGACTTCATAAATAAGACCGAATTCGAGGACAAATTCGTGCATTCAACGGGCCATTCGCTTGGCCTTCAGGTGCACGATGGCAAGACAATAGGGAATGAGAAATTTTTGCTGAAGGAAGGGATGGTTTTCACAGTTGAGCCCGGAATCTACGTCCCGGGAGTCGGCGGAGTCCGGCTGGAGGACGATGTGCTGATAAGGAAGGACGGAATAGAAAAGCTGAGCAAAAAAAATAGGTTTTTTGAATTGTAGGCAGGCGTATAAGTCTTGCTGCCGGAATATGAACAGAAATAAGTGAGCAACATGAAAAAAACTAGGAAAAGGCCGGATCCGTTCGAGGAGGAGTTCCTTCATATGCAGGAGGAGATGGAGCGGATGGTGAACGACGTGCTGACGCTGCATTTCAGGAATGAGCAGCAGGCAAGGAAGCATTCGCCTTATGTTTATGGCTTTTCAATGAAGGTAAGCCCTGGAGGGAAGCCCGAAATACACGAGTTCGGGTCTGCGATGCCCCCCCAGAAGGAATGGAAGGGTAAGGAGGAAATCGAGGTCTCAAGGGAGCCGATGATAGACATGATTGAGGGGAAGGAGGAGTTGACCATCATCGCCGAGCTGCCCGGAGTCCAGAAGGAGGACATCCACATCAACTGCACGGAGGAGTCGATGGTCCTGCATACCCCGTATCACCATAAAAATTACAAGAAGGAGATATGGTTCCCGTGCAAGATAAAAAGCGAGAGCGCGAAGGCGATTTACAACAACGGCGTGCTCGAAGTAAAGTTGAGGAGAATGGAACCTAAGCACGAGCACGGGAAGGAGATAAAGATCAATTGAGAGGAAGGATGGCGGCGACACGTGGAAGGAAACCTTGGTTTCCTTGGGGGTGTCGAAGCCGAAGCACGAGCACGGGAAGGAGATCAAGATCGAATGAAATAATGATTCGGGATAAAATCCGTTGCTTATTTCAATACGTTGAGCGAAACCGGTTCGAATCCTTCTGATTTCCGGTTTTTCATTTTTGATAGCGATTCCGCAATCTTAAGAGCAGCGAAATAGCTCGAGATGACTGGGATTTTGTTCTGGATGGCTGTTTTTCTCACATCCTCCGTCCTGCGGATTTCCAATGGATCGTTGCCGTGCGCCCTAATTCCATCCACGATGAAGGAAATCGCATTCGTCCGGATCAGGTTTATTGCCTGCGTTTGGGTGATGCGCTCTGAATCGTATATTTTGAGCCCAGCCTTGTTGAATGCCTGGGAGAGCACTTTTTTCCATTTGCCGCAGGAGCCGAGGAAAACTGAATCGCCGAATTTGTTGCCTGCTGCGAGTTGCGCCTTTAGGTACGCCTGCTCGAAAGATTTCGCAATGCCCATCACCTCTCCAGTCGACTTCATCTCCGGGGAGAGGATGGGGTCGACATCCCTGAATTTGATGAATGGGAAAACAGGCACCTTGACTGCGAAATAATCGTGTTTTGGAAGGAGCTCGTTTTCAAAATCTTCAAAATATTCGGTTAATTTTTTTCCCACTTGCAATGCCGCGGCAATTTTTGCAATCGGAACGCCATTTGCCTTCGAGAGGTAGGGAACGGTCCTGCTTGCTCGTGGGTTTACTTCGAGGACGTAAACATCATCGCCCTTTATCGCCATCTGGATGTTGGCAAGGCCGATGATTTGTAGTTCCAGCAGGATGCGTTTGGCATAGTTGCGTATTTTTTCTAGAGCCTTTTCCGAAAACCTGATTGCCGGGATAACGCAGCTTGAATCGCCCGAATGTATGCCTGCTTCCTCGATCTGTTCCATGATCCCAACGACCTTTACCCTATCGCCATCGCAAAGGGCATCGACGTCGGCCTCAACCGCATCCTCAAGGAAGCGGTCCATTATTATCGCACAGTTTCCTGAAATGAAAATGGCCTCATCGACCTTGCGCAGGAGTTGGGCCTCGTCATAGACGACCTCCATCGCCCTGCCGCCAAGAACGTAGGAAGGCCGGATGAGGAGAGGATATGAAATGCTGCGGGCGATATCGAGCGCTTCCTCCTTCGAGAATGCAAGCCCGCTCTCCACCAGCGGTATGCCAAGGCGCTGCATTAGAGCCTTGAATTTCTTCCGGTTTTGCGAGGCGTCTATGGAGGCAACGGATGTGCCAAGGATTTTCACGCCGTTCTGTTCAAGGGGAAGGGAAAGGTTTACAGCCGTTTGGCCTCCGAACTGCACCACCACGCCCTCGATCTCGCCTTCCTTGCGTATCACATTCATCACATTTTCTGGTGTGAGGGGTTCGAAGTAGAGTTTGGACGAAACATCGAAATCCGTGGAGACGGTTTCGGGGTTCGAGTTGATTATTATGGATTCGAATCCCATTTCCCGCAATGCGATAACCGCGTGGACAGTTGCGTAATCGAATTCGATGCCCTGCCCGATACGGATTGGGCCGCTGCCCAGGATTATGACTTTCCTTTTGGGGGTTTTTTTTGCATCAAGGATCATTGATTCGTCCTCCTGCTCGTAAGTGGAATAGTAATAGGGGGTGATGGCCGCGAATTCCGCGGCACACGTATCCACCATTTTGAATGAAGCCAAAATGCCCTGCTGGCCCCTTATGAAGGAGATGGAATCCGCTGAAATGGCGGCGCATTTCGCAATTTGCGTATCGGAAAAGCCAAATCGCTTTGCTTGGGAAATGGCTAGGTAGGTGCGCACATCAGAAATGTTTATACCGGAAATGCTTTCCTCCATCTCAACTATGTTGTTGATTTTTTCGATGAACCATCCGTTTATCTTGGAAATTTTTGCTACCTGATCGATGGTTAGGAGTTTTCGCCTCAGGATGTCCTTTATGGCAAAGAGGCGGCGCTCGCTTGGTTGTAGGCTTTTTAAAATTTCGGCCTCATCGTCGAAATCGAATTTAATTTTTTGCTTTAGCTCAAGTGAATGGATGGCCTTCTGAAGCGCCTCCTCAAAATTCCTGCCAATCGCCATCACTTCTCCCGTGCTTTTCATCTGCGTTCCAAGGGTGCGCGTGCTGTAGAGCTTGTCGAAGGGCCACTTGGGTATCTTTACAACGCAGTAGTCAAGGGCGGGCTCGAATGCCGCTGATTTCCCGGTGATCCGGTTCCTGATTTCGTTAAGCTTGTAGCCCAATGCGATTTTCGTTGCGACCCACGCGATTGGGTATCCGGTTGCCTTCGAGGCAAGCGCGGATGAGCGGGAGGTGCGGGGATTGACTTCTATTATATAGTATTCACCGGTTGCCTGGTTGAGCGCGAATTGGATGTTGCACGCACCCTTTACGTTCAAGGCACGGACGACCTTTATCGCAACGCGGCGCAACATATGGTAATCCTTGTCCGACAATGTCTGGGAGGGTGCAACAACGATGCTTTCGCCGGTATGCACGCCCATCGCATCTATGTTTTCCATGTTGCAAATGGTGATGCAGTTGTCGCCAAAATCCCTTATGACCTCGTACTCAAGCTCGGCAAGCCCTTCTACAGATTTCTCAATCAGGCAGGAGTGCGTTCCCGAAAGGCGTAGGGCATTTTCTGATGCGGCGAGGAATTCTTCTGCATCCCGGACAATTGCACTGCCGCTTCCGCCAAGCGAAAAATCCGGCCGGATGATTAGGGGAAAGCCGATCCTCTCCGATGCGGCCCGCGCTTCCTCAATCCCCGTAGCCCTCACGCTTTCCGGGATGGGTTCACCGATTTTCACCATAAGTGCGGCAAACTTTTCCCGGTCTTCTGCCAAATCGATGGTTTCGAGGGAGGTGCCAAGCAATTCAATGCCAAATTTCTCAATGGCGCCCTTCAATTGCATCGCAAGGTTAAGGCCGGTCTGGCCCGCCATGGTGGCAATAATGCCTTCCGGTTTTTCGATTTCAATTATTTTCCCAACTGTTTCTGGCGTAAGGGGCTCGATGTAAATCCGGTCCGCAAATTCAAAGTCAGTCTGTATGGTTGCGGGATTGCTGTTTACGAGAACGATCCTAACGCCCTCTTCCAACAGGGCCTTGCAGCATTGCGTGCCGGAGTAATCGAATTCGCACGCCTGGCCTATGACAATGGGCCCGCTGCCAATCACCAGGACCTTCCTTCCCTTCCAATAGGATGGATTTGGACCATTGGCTGTGGGCGATGTTTTTTTTGCCTCCAATGATTTTTCTTTTTGTTTTTCCATTTATTTCAGCCAATTTTTACTGCCATTCATTCATCACAACATCTTTACGAATTCGTCGAAGAGGAAGCTCGCATCCTTCGGGCCGCACGATCCCTCGGGATGGAATTGGGAGGTGATTATGGGAAGGTCCCTATGGCGCAGTCCTTCATTCGTGCCGTCATTGCAATTGATGAACAGCTCCTCCGCAACTGCCTTTGGTACGTCCTTTACCGCATATCCGTGGTTTTGGGAGGTGATGAAAATTTTACCGCTCTTGGGGTTCAGCACGCCGTGGTTGCTTCCGCGGTGGCCGAATTTGAGCTTGTAGGTGCTTCCGCCAAGGCCGTGCCCGATGATTTGGTGGCCAAGGCATATGCCAAACATCGGCAATTTCGGGATGAGATGCCTTACAGTGGCGATAGTTTTTCCCATCAGGGCGGGGTCGCCGGGTCCGTTTGAGATAAGAAGGCCGTCGAAACCATCGGATAGGATCGAACGCGCGTCAACATCATGGGGGAAAGCAATGACTTCGACGTTCCTTGCATTCAGCTCACGGATGATGCTCTTTTTCACCCCGCAATCGATCAGAGCGACTCTTTTTTCGGCTTTTTTTGGGGAATAGGTCGCTTTATTTTTTAGGCACACTTCGGAGACGAAGTTGATGGACCCATAATCGAATTTTCTTGCCCTTATGTGCAATTCGGAAATTTTTTCGTTTAACTCCTTATTCGAAAGGTTTTTTCCAAGCGGTGAAAGAATTGCGGGCATCACGCCCGATTCACGCACCTTCCTAACTATCGCCCTCGTGTCGACATTTGAAATCCCTGGCACGTTGAATGAGCGAAGGTAATCGGAATACTCCTGGGAGGCGAGATGGTGGGTACTTTTGCCGCTTCCGCACACTTCCCTTGCAACAACTGCTCGCACCTGCACCCTTTCCGATTCGAAGTCCTCCCCGTTGATCCCATAATTCCCCTGCAACGGATAGCTGAAGGCTAGGATCTGGCCGGCATATGAGGGATCGGTGAGGGCCTCCTGGTAGCCGGTCATCGAGGTATTGAAAACAAGTTCGCCAAGAGCCTCCTCATCGGCGCCAAAATGCCTGCCAAGGAAATGGGAGCCGTCGGATAGCACAAGGATGGAATTGAAATCGGAGGATTTGAGCATTGGTGAAAAAGGCGCGGGCGAATGGGAAGGGAAAAGAAGGTTGTTTTCCGAGGAGACCCCTAGCCCAATATTTTCCATAAAGCATTCGGGAATAACCAATGCGAGTTCCGGTTTAATAACATTCCGTTGAAACCTGAAGCTGCGAAGCCTGCCCTTCCCCCCTTAGCCATAAACGCCACTGCAACCAGTTGATGCCGGGTATTTGCACTTTAGCCGTTTTTTTATGCCAAGATCTCGCATATTTGGCCCATGGTCTGTTCTGAAACGTTTTTATATCGCTTGCAAGTAATCATTCCATGAAAGTAATGGATAGTGTGTTGAAGCTGCTCGCACGGTTGTTCCGCGTTGTGAACAACAGCTATTCATTGATGCTAACGATACTAATAGGCTCGCCAATTACGGTTTACGTGTTTCGGGAATACGTCAACGCACCGCAGGTGGAGCACCAGTTCCTCCTTACGGTGACGCTCGTGCTGCTTCCGTTCCTCCTGTACAAGGCGTTGCTCTACTTCCTGCTGGCGCTATTTGACGCGATACTAATCGCGATGACCGATTATGACCGGGTTTACGAGGTCAATGTGGAAAAGGTCAAGGCGAGGGTGACTAAGGTAATGGTCGAAAGGAAGGTAAAATACCAGTCCCTGGAAACAATCGCCCTGGGGCTTGAGAGGAATTTCCTTCAATGGGTGCGTGCAACATTCCATTGGAGGTATCCGCTGATATACGTTGCAACGGATAGGCCGTTTGTTGTGATTAAAATCTTCCGCGCCATAGGCTCGCCCAAAGTCGCCAACCTGATGTCGCAGGTGGAAAACCGCGAGCGCGTGGGCGTTAGGATATTCACTGAGGAGACGGGAGAGGCGAAGGTGCTCGCAAAGGTTATGATCAATTCCCTCGAATTCCTAAACAAGGGCGAGGCGCCTGAAGAGTGAGGATGGGGCATTATGATCGGAAAATTCGTGAAGGGCTCGACCGCAGCGCTGAACCTGCTGAACCAGCGTGCATTCACGATAATGCTGTTCCTTGTAGGGATCGCCGGAGGGGTCGTCCTCTATCCATCGCTTATTGAAGAGGGCGTGACCAAGCGCGAGGCTGTTGGCCTCATATTGATGGTTTTCCTGCCGTACCTAATTTTCAAGGGCGTGATATTGCTGCTCATACTCGCACTCGACGTTTCCACGAACTTTTCCGCCAAGAAAGCGGATACGTACAAGATGAACTATGAGAAGGCGAAGGCGAGGGTTGCGAAGATTTTCATCGACAAGAACGTCGCATTCACCAAAGTGGACAATTTCGAGTTCGGCATCGAAAGGTATCTCGTAATCGTCTTGCAGAAATACCTAACCGGAACAAAATTCAACTACCCCGCGAATTTCATCAGCGTAAATCCATTCATCGTCGCAAGGCTGTATGATCTGAAGGACGGCAGGACCCAGGTGAAGGTGCTTTACGAGGAGGAGAGGGAGGCGGAAACCCTTGGCAGGCTGATCGTCGCATCGATGCAGGCGCTCGAAAGCGAGGAGGCGCAGCGCGTATCCGCGCCCCAATTCAATGTTGTTGCGGGCGCCATAAGGCCAAACAGCACTTCCGCGCCATCGACAATGGAACTGGTAATCCCGGAAAAGGGGGAGGAGAAGAAGCCTACCTCGCTGATCGATAGGTTCAAGCAGAGGAAAAGGAAAAAATGAATCTGATTTTCTCGGAAGCGAAAAGCTGATTTCGGGGCATTTTAAGAGGCAAATCGCTAATTTTTGAATGGCAAAGGATCGATGATTACCGGCCCATAACCGCATAACTTCCCATTTTAAACGGTTCTTGATGCGTAGGAAACCTTTTTATAAATTTACCTATTAATTACCACTACCAAGTTATATCAAGTTTTACGAGGGGATTCGATATGAGGACAGTCTTCGAATATGCAAGAATGGTTTTTTTGATCGCTGCGCTCTCAATCCAGCTAATCATTCCCGCGCAGGGCCTTACGCTTGAACCCGAGAAATCCTCTATCACTAGCTGCATTTGCGAGACGAATCTCGTGGGCTTAACGGCAACCAATCCATCCGATAACCTAGACGCAGTTGTCATGGCCGCATCCGGGGAGAAGCCCTGGATAATCCCCGGGCCCAAGGAATACAATCTGCTTCCAAGGAGCGTTAAGCAGGTGACCGCGTTCGTGACTCCGGATTGCTTTGCAGTGCCTGGAAAATATTCCGCCAGCGTTACCGCGAAGGCACAAAGCGGCAGCGCAACCGCAACAATTGGCATCGACGTATCGACGTGCGTGAAGATGGAGCCGGAATATGAAATGGAGCTTTGCAGGGGGGAGGTTGCAAAATCCTCGATTCGGATTAGGAATATCGCGCGCGATGAGGGAAGGAGCTATGTGATTACCGCAACATCGAAGGGTGCAAAGGCGGCCGCGGTGACCGTTCCACCCAAGGTTTATGTGGATGTTAATTCAGAAAAATCCATCGATTTCTCAATCGATGCAACCGAACTTAATGTAGGCAGCTACGAGTATGTCCTGAAGGCGCAGGCGCTTTATGAAGCGACGGATGTGCCAACAACCGACGTTGATTCGACCCTTGTTAAGGTCGAAGTGAAGAATTGCGAATCATACGAGGTCATCGTACCCGACAGCGTCGATGTGTGCGCAGGCGTACCTACAACGTATAAGGCAAAACTTATCAACAAGGGAGCTCCTGCAAGCGTGCGGCTCTCGACGGACTCCAATTACGTTGCGATAAAGCCCGAATCCGGCATCCTGCACTATCAGGAGACTGCCGACATAGAACTGATTGTTGATGCACCCATAGGGGTGCACGTGGTTAAAATCAACGCGAAATCCGACCTCAAGGCAGTGGAGAAGGAGATGAAGGTGAATGCGAGGGAATGCTTCGGGGTTGAGATGCAAATGCAGGCGGAAAAGGTCATATGCTCGGAATACGGGGCGGAATACGACCTGGTTTTGAAGAACCGCGAAAATGCGGCGGAGTATGCGATAACGGTTTCGGGCCTGGATGCAAAGATTTCAAAGGAAAAAGTAACGCTTGGAAAGCTCCAGACGGAAACGTTGAAATTCACGATCCCCAAGGACGCGGCTTCGGGCACCTATTCTGCAACCATAACCGCCTCGTCCAAGGATGCGAGGGACTCGATAAGCAAGGAGATCTCACTGCAGAAATGCTTCGATTTCCGGCTAACTGGTCCGGCCGTGGAATTATGCCCGTGCGAGGAGGCTGCCGTTGACTTCGAATTGATCAACTTCGGGATAAAGGACGATACGTATGTTCTTACGAGCGAAAGCGACTTCCTTGAATTGAAGGATTCGCAGGTGTCGATAAGGAGCAAGGAAAAGGCGAAATTGTCTGCCACAATAAGCTCCTGCAATCTCGAAAGCACCAAGTATAACGCGATAATTTCCGCAAAATCCAAGTCAATGCCGTCGGTTGAGGACAAGCTGAAAATCGACCTTACGGTAAGGAGCAAGGAGCAGTGCTACGGGATCGAGCTAAGGCCCGCATCAACGAACATCAACTCTCCCTGCGGCATCAAGAGCCAAAGCGTAATGGTGATTAACAAGGGAACGAAGGAAACCGCGGTTTCACTTTCAGCAACGCAGGGCTCGAAGGTCACGCCCGACAACCTGCTTTTGACTCCGGGGGAGAGCAAGGAGGTTTTCCTTGTCGTATTCCCGTCGCCTTCTAGGTGCGGCACGCAATTCAATGTCGATATGAAGGCGGAAAGCAGGGGCATCTCGGTTTCGAAGCAATTCAAGGTAGATATGGAGCCGGAGGAGAAGGCAACGCCTACTCCTACCAAGCCCGCAATGCCATCTGCGACCATCAGCGAGATCAAGCAGCTTGAAGCCGAGCTGAACTATACGAATGAGACACTTATGATCAGGTCGCTGCCAGGCACCAATGTGCTTATCACGCCGGAGGATGAGCAGCCAATCGAGGTACAAACCGATGATAAGGGCGAGCTCGAGGCGCAGGTTGGCGCAGGAACTTTCCTGATAACGCTTTCAAGGGCGGGATACAAGCCCGTTACCCTGCAGGTGAACATCACCGGAAACCAGACGGGAATCGGGGATGCTGGGGCTGCTGGCAACCTGGGCTCGATACCGCTGCTGCTCGTGGCATTCCTCATAATCGTGGCTGCGCTTTACTTCGTGCTAAAGCGCGGCGATAGGGAGGAAGAAACGGACGAGCAGGAATCCGAGGAGGAGACTGAGGAGGAATCCATGGAGGAGCCGGTTAAGCCAAAAAGGGGAAGAAAAAGGAAAAAGGCACCCCTCTGATTTTTTTCTTTTTTTCGTTTGAAAAACTTTTGGAGGATGCGGAAAATTTTACTGCATTCCTCCATTGTCATGTTTTCTGATGGTCGTGGAGGCTCAAAGGGGCGAGCCTTCGGAATGCTTGAAATCGGCTGGAAAGTGGTCCAAGAAAAAGGATGCGGATACAGGGTAGCGGGGGGTTATTCCCTAAACGAATCTGAGGAAATACTCCTGCGGGAACTTATGGCCGCTTTCCGGAAGGCTGCTGCCAATTCAGCGGAAAAAATAAACACACATCAAAAATTGCACTCCATCCTAAGGGCGATGTGCGAGGAGAGGAATTTGCCCCTCAGGATGGAGCGTGCGCTGCTTATAGAAAAAATCGCCTGGATGAGCATTGCCGGGCTTGGCGTTCTGGACCTGCTGCTTTCCGATGCCCAGCTCGAAGAGGTCAGCGTGATCGGAGTGAATTTGCCAATCCGCGTCTTCAGAAGAGGAGAAGGCTGGCTTGATACGAATTGCTACATCACCTCAAAGGAATCTGCAATCGCCCTCGTAAACAGGATGGCTAGGGATCTTGGTAGGAAAGTCACGTATGCGCAGCCGATGCTCAATGCAAGCCTCCCCGACGGCTCGAGGCTCCATGCATCAATGCCGCCGGTGAATGCTGGCGGTTTTGAGATCACGATAAGGAAATTCCCTTCTTCGCCCCTTTCAATTGCGCAGCTTATCAGGGGCAACACGCTCACGGTCGAGGCTGCGGCTTTCCTGTGGCTTGTTGCATTTTCGGACTCGTCGATCCTGATTGGCGGCAACACGGGATCGGGAAAGACGACGTTCCTCAACGCGCTCTTTTCATTCATCCCGGAAAGCGAGAGGGTCGTCATCGCGGAAGAAACGCCCGAAATCTCAATCATGCAGCGCCATAAGATAAAACTGGTCGCAAATGAGCATTTGGGCGTTGGAATGTCTGCGCTCGTCCATAACACCCTTCGGATGAGGCCCGATAGGGTGATCATCGGGGAGGTTCGCACGAGGGAGGAGGTGGCCTCCCTTTTCGAGTCGCTCCAGGCGGGCCAGGCAAAGGGGAGCTACGCCACGTTCCACGCGCAAAATTCGAGGGAGGCGGTCAACCGGCTATCCGGACTTGGGATTCCCGCGGAAGACCTGAGTGCCGTCGACCTGCTTGTTTTACTCAGGCGGATATCCATATACGACGGACATACGCGGAAAAAAACCGAAATCAGGCGCGTTGTCGAAATTGCGGAAATTAGCGATCAAGGCAAGCCGGCCATATTGTTCGGATACGACCACTTGTCGGACGCCCTCGTTCTTAGGAAGAAGGGCCTTAAGGAAAGCAAAATCCTAAGAAAAATCTGCCAAAATTACAGGACGACGCCATCGGAGCTTTTTCTTGAGATGGAGGCGAGGGTTAAGACAATCGTCGGATGGTTAAACGGGGGCATCATTGATTACGGGGAATTCACAAGAAGGGCTCAGGAGCATTTATTCGGCCGCCAATGATTACAAAACGAATAAAAATGCGATTTGCGAAATTACCTCATGGAGAGGAGGAAATTCCTGAAGATTATGGGTGAGGCTGCGATTTTTTCGGCCCTATTGCCTATCGAAAGGCTTGGCCCGGCCTTTGACAGGATGTCGCCATTGCCCGAAGTAAAGGGCACCTTGGCACCCAAGCCCAGGGATTCCGTTATTGAAAAGCTGAAAAACGAGTTAAAGCGGAGGGGCGTGAAGGAAAAAAGCCTCGCATTCCTGGAGGATGGGAGATTCGCCCTCGATGCGGGTATAGGGCAACATTTCGAGCCGGTGAAGGTCGGCCGCGAGAAATATATGGCAAGGGTGCTGGATCAAGATAGGATCGAGAACGGCGCCAGTTTCATCATTGAACACCTCCCCGAACTATCGAAATTCCAGGAAAAGCACGGAGTTGGGATGGAATACATTGCGGCAATCATGGGAATTGAAAGCGACTATGGCGGGTTCCTGGGAAAGCACAAGGCCGTAAATGCCCTTGCCTCGATTTACAAATATGTTCCGGATAAGAGGGAATTTGCCGCAAATGAACTCTGGCACCTGCTAAAATATGCCGAACGCGTGGGGAAGGACGTCTATTCTTTCGAGAGTTCGTATGCAGGCGCCATTGGCGTGCCGCAATTCCTGCCATCGAACCTCAACGATGGATATTTCCATAAGGGAAGGGAAAGGGATCCATTCAATCGGATGGATTCGGCGGAGCTGATCGCACTTTTCCTCAAGCGAGCGGGCTGGAAGCCAAATATTAGCGGGGCGAGGGCAAAGAAAGCGCTGTATTCCTACAATCATAGCGACCGCTATGTGAAGGGAGTAAGCGAATTGGCTAAGCGTATCAAGATGGCTGCCATGCTAAAAATAAGGGCGGTTGCGGCGCATTTACGGTAATTACTCGATTTTACTCGTATCGACTCCCGCCTGCGAGAATAGTTCCCTCGTGAACTCGAATTCTTCCTTGTACTCCTCGCGGTAATAGAGCTCGCGGTAAACAATGCGTTTTATCCCAAGGTTAACCAATATTTTTGCGCAAATGAGGCAAGGGAAAGCCGTGGAATAAAGGGTGGCCCCATTCACGTTTATCCCGTTCCTTGCTGCGGATATGATCGCATTTTGCTCCGCGTGAATCGTGCGCACGCAGTGGCCGTGGATGAGCTTGCATCCAACCTCGGTACAGTGCGGCAGGCCCCTCGCAGAGCCGTTGTAGCCCGTTGCGAGGATGAAATGGTCCCTTGCAAGGAGAGCGCCAAACTTCCTTCTCGTGCACGTGGCCCGCGTTGCAACCGCATCCACCAGCCTCATGAAATAGTGGTCCCAGCTCTCCCGCGCTTCCGGATGGTCCGACTTCTGAGTTTGTTTTTCCGCCATATGAACCCCCCTTCAAGGATGAAATATCAAATAAGTGATTTATAAAACCACCTACCAGCCAACAACCTCTGCGTCAATGCGCGCCTTCTGGTTCGGTTCTGCATTTTTCGAAAAGCAGCCCGAGGCGAATTCAAGTGCGCCGGTAATTGCTATCATGCCCGCATTGTCCCCCAGTAATTCGAAAGGCGGGAAATAACAGGGGATGGAATGCTCCAAAGCCAAATCGATTGTCATCTCCTGCAGGCGTTTGTTGCGGTAATTCCCGCCGACGCCCGTTATTTGCTTTTTCCTGGTTAGGGTAAACGCCCGTTCCGATGCCTCCAATAATGCAGAAAAAGCATATTCCTGCGAAGAATAGCATATGTCTGGTATCGGAATTTTTTGCGTGTCGATTTTCCTTGCGGCAGTGAGTATTCCGGAGAAGGATGCGTTCATTCCCTTCACGACGTAGGGCAGATCGACCAGGTTCCTTCCATTCGCTGCTTCCCGCATCACGCCAACCGCATCTGGAGGGGAGAGTTGGAGGTGCCTTCCGAGCTGGTCGAGGAAATTTCCTAGTCCGATGTCCAATGTTTCCCCAAGGACCCGGTATCTCCTGCTGTCGCCCGATAATTCCTCCAAAACAAGCACCTGCGTATTGCCGCCGGAGACGTAAATTGCTAGTGGGTCATCAAAACCCGAATGGAAACGTGCGATTTCAATGTGGGAAAGGGCGTGATTGACCGGGACCAGCGGGATTTTTTGGGAGACGGATAGGGCTTTAGCTGCAATGTAGCCCAAATGGAGGCAGTGGCCAATTCCGGGACCGTACGAGTAGCAAACCGCATCAAGATCGGAAATGGCAACGTGCGCCTTGGAGAGGGCGCCGGAAATGATCGAATCAAAATTTTTCGCGTGGAAATCCGCGAGTTTCCTTGGGATGAAACCCTCTTTGAGGGAGGGATATTTGATGTCAATTTCTGAAACGATTTTCGTGTTTTTTTTAGAGAGCTTGGCTTTTTTGCCCCTATCGATCCGGCTTTCCACTACGGCAGCCCCGAAGGTGTGGGCCGTGCATTCAAATCCAAGAATGAACATAGCAGGAATCTACCCACTATACCTTATTTAAATCTCCGCAGGCAATTAAAATCGGTTGGGAAATCCGTCAATTTGTGGGAAGGAATTGGGCAAGCACACGCCTAGGAATAATTATGCCTCTCGAAAAAGCGCAGATCCTCCTGATGCTTAAGGAAAGGGAGCTGATGGCATCGCCCGAGGCGCTCGACGAGCTGGCGAAGGCAAATAGACCCGAGCAGATCATAGAGGAGCTTGCAAAACGCGACCTGATGGTGGTTGATTTCGAGCACGTGCACGGCATCATCGAATCGCGGGGGGTAAGCGAAAAGGTCGTGCAGGTCGAGGTGCTAAGGGAAACCGCGTATGCGCCGGAATCAAGGGGCGTCAAGGCAAGCTTGGAACTTTCAATCCGCAACGATGTCACCAACAAATCCCGCTGCACGGGGACAGTTGAGGATTTCGTCAAATATTTCAACGACCGCTTCCAGAAGCACCGAAAGAGCCTGCGGGGGATGGCAACCTCCAACGGTGCCCTCACATCGCTTCGGGAAGTGAAGGCGAATGCGCAAATCAAGAATGCGCGCGTTATTGCGATGGTCTACGAGAAACGCCTAACAAAGAACGGCCACCTGATGTTCGATGTCGAGGATGACGAGGGAAATGCAGGAGTTTTGGTGCCAAAGGATTCGCAGATCTTCTACGAGGCATCGCAGATATTGCAAGACGAGGTCGTCGCGTTCGATGTGAGCAGGACGGATTCCGCACTTCTGATATGCAGGAATTTCCTTCGGCCCGGAAGGCTGCTGCAGGAAAGGACGAAGAAGCTTGCGGAGGATGACATATGCATCGCATTCCTCTCGGACCTCCACATCGGTTCGAAATTCTTCATGCAAGAGCAGTTCTCGCGCTTCATCGAATTCATAAACGGGAAGGGAACGGAGGAGCAAAGGGCGGTTGCGGGGAAGATAAAATACATAAGCTTTGCGGGCGACCTCGTTGATGGCATAGGCGTCTATCCCTCGCAGGAAAAGCAGCTCGTGACAAAGAGCATCAACACCCAATACGACATCTTTTGCGATTACGTGAGGAACATACCCGAGCACATCGAGGTCCTGATCGCGCCCGGGAACCACGACGCAGTCAGGACCGCCGAACCCCAGCCCGCATTGCCGCAGGAATTCTGGGAAGGCCTCAAGGGCTATTCCAACATCCATTTCGTTGGAAACCCCTCGGCGCACCTCGTTCACGGGCTGGAGCTTTTGATGTACCACGGCACATCGCTTGATGGCATCATTTCCCATACGGCAATGTACAAGGACGGATACGACCATCCGGAGAAGGTGGCTGTTGGCCTTTTGCAAAGGAAGCACCTAGCACCCCTCTACGGGGAGGATCCCCTGGTCCCGGAAGGGAATGATTTCATGGTGATCGAGGAAACGCCGGACATGTTCCACTTCGGCCACGTCCACAAGAACGGCTATATCGAGAACTACAACGGCACGATGATCGTGAATTCGGGCACGTGGCAGGATAGGACGGATTTCCAGGTGAGGCTTGGCCACATACCAACGCCATGCATCCTGCCTTACTACAATTTGAGCACCGGAAAATTGAACCATATGAATTTCAGGGAGGGATGAAGTGCAAGGAAGGGGATCAACCGGAAAAGGATGAATGAGGGGATAAATAGGCGTGCGGAGTTGCATCCCAAGCGGATTTGGGATGGGGGAAAATTGGGCCGTTTGCCCTTGAGAGTAGGAATTTATGCCAATTGCATCGGAACCGTTCCAGAGGTATTTTGCAGACATCGAGCAGAAGTTCGGGGACGCGTGGGCCGTCGCCTCGTCTGCGAGGGGGATGCACCTCGACCCGAAGGATGAGATAGAAACGAAGCCTGCACGGGACATCTTTAGCAGGGTGGAGGGATTGGTTGGCCCGAAGGGAATAGCGCAAAGGCTTGCGGAGATACACGAGGGAAAGAGCCGCGAGGAGATAATCTTCCAGATTACAAGGGAAATTTGCGAGGAGAAACTCTACAAGCCCCATTTCGAAACCGAGCTTGAGAGGAAGGAGTTACTGGTCGAGCAGGCGGTAAGGACGGGGCTTGCGATTTTTACCGAAGGGGTCGTAAGCGCCCCGATTGAAGGGATCTCGCAGGTGAAGATCAAGAAGAATGCGGATGGAACCGACTTCGTGGCGGTTTATTTTGCAGGCCCCATCAGGGGCGCGGGAGGGACGGGGCAGGCGTTCTCCGTATTGCTCGCGGATTATTGCAGGCAGCTGATGCACATTGGGAATTACAGGGCTTCTGAAACCGAAATCGATCGGTACATCGAGGAAAGCAACCTGTATGCGATCAAGACCAGGGCGGGGCAGTACGTTCCAACCGAGGACGAAATCAGGCACATTGTAACCAATTGCAGCATATGCATAACCGGGGAGCCAACAGAGGATTATGAGATCAATGTGCACAAGGATACGTACAATGTGGAAACGAACCGCGTGAGGGGGGGGATGTGCCTTGTCGTGTCCGAGGGGATATGCCTCAAGGCCGCGAAAGTGCTGAAGATAGCAAGGAAGAACCAGCTGCAATGGGATTGGCTCGAAACGCTAATCAAGGTCGCAAAAAAAGCCGCTGCAAAAATGGAGCTAAGGCCAGTTGAGAAATACATTGATGAGATCGTGGCAGGAAGGCCAATTTTTGCCTATCCGATGGCAAGAGGCGGCTTTCGGCTAAGGTACGGCCGCACGAGATTCACCGGAATTGCAAGCAAGGCGGTTCACCCGGCAACAATGCTCATCCTGGATTCGTTCCTCGCGTTCGGAACGCAGATGAAAATCGAGCGGCCCGGGAAGGGCTGCATAGTAACGCCCTGCAGCACGATCGATGGGCCAACCGTGAAATTGCGGGATGGCGAGGTCAGGCAGATAATGAGCGTGAAGGATGCGCTTGCCGTGGAGGGGGAAGTAGAGAGGATCATTTCCCTTGGCGACCTCCTCGTGAATTACGGTGATTTCCTGAAATCAAACCACCCGCTTGTGCCCTCGGCGTGGTGCGACGAGTGGTATTCGCAGGAGCTTGCATTGAAGGGCGAAAACCGATCGATGGATCAGATCGCAAGGATGGCCGCGGATGAGGCATTTTCCCTATCGGAAAAAACCGGGGTTCCGCTTGCGCCCAAATACACCTATTTCTGGCACGATCTCTCAAGCCTTGAGCTCAAACAGCTAGCAGAATGGCTCTCAACAGGAAAGCTTGCCAAGGAATGGTTCGAGGTCAAGGGCTTCACTTTGGACATGGCTGAAGGCGCGAAGAACCGCAAGGAGCTGCTGGAGAGGATATGCATCCCCCATAAGCTCCAAAAGTCGCAAGTGGTCCTTGAAAAGGACCATGCGATTTCCCTCCTTAAGACGCTGGGATTGCTAAGGGACCGGATCACGATGGAAAGGTTCGATTCCATTTTCAACGAGGAAAAGGAAGTGATGGAGCTTCTTTGCGAATTATCCGGTACGAAGGTGCAAAGGAAGGCGGGGATTTACATCGGCGCAAGCCAGGGAAGGCCCGAAAAAGCTAAGGAGAGGAAGATGAAGCCGCCGGTGCAATCTTTGTTTCCAATAGGGCTTGCGGGCGGAAAAACCCGCGGTATCGTCAAGGCAGTTGAGATGCTAAAGCAGAAGGGAGGCGGGATGTTCGAAGCGGAAATCGAGATTTCAATCTGTCCCATTTGCGGAAGGAGGGTGGTTGGGAGGAAATGTAGGAACTGCAACGAGTATGCTGAGAGAAGGAGCAAGTGCCCAAACCCCAAATGCAACAGGATGGGCGGGACTGATGAGGATAAATGCCACAAGTGCGGCTCGCAGATGCAAAAATACGAGAATGTGGTCATTAATCTTGCGGATGAATGGGACCGCGCAGTTAGGAAGGTTGGTTACGTTCCGGAGGAGGTCAAGGCCGTCCAGGGCTTGATATCCGCAACGAAGGCGCCCGAACCGCTTGAAAAGGGGATCCTGCGCGCAAAGCATTCGCTTTCAGTCTTCAGGGACGGCACCTGCCGCTTCGATGCAACGGAAATACCGGCAACGCATTTCATCCCTTCGGAGATAAACCTCTGCCTGGAGGAGCTGAAGGCGCTCGGATACGAAAAGGACATCGAGGGTAGGCCGATAACCGACCTTGGTCAGGTTGTGGAGATGAGGCCTCAGGACATCATCCTCTCGGATTATGCAGCGGATTATTTCGTTAGGATTTCGAATTTCATCGACGACCTGCTGGTCTACCAATACGGGCTGAAGGCATTTTACAATGCAAAAACCCCGCACGACCTCCTTGGCAAATTGGCAATAGGAATCGCACCGCACACATCTGCGGGGATACTGTGCAGGATAATTGGCCATTCCGAAATCAGGGGCGTAATCGCGCACCCGTACCTGCATTGCGCTGCACGCAGGAACTGCGACGGCGACGAATTGTCATACATACTCCTACTGGATGGGCTCATTAATTTTTCAAAGCACTACCTGCCCGAGACGAGGGGCGGCCAGATGGATGCGCTCCTGGTTTTGACTACGATACTGGATCCGAACGAAATCGATGATGAGGCGCACGCGATGGATTGCGCATCGTACTACCCCCTTGAGTTTTACGAGGCGACACTAAGGCTCGCGGCTCCTTCCGAAGTGAAGATTGAGAAGGTAGCGGACAGGCTTGGGAAGGAGTCGCAGTATGAGGGCCTGGCATACACCCACTCCGCTTGGCTTGAAGGCCCAATTGAGACCAGGTACGTCCAGCTTACAAACATGAAGGAGAAGGTGCAAGAGGAGCTCGACCTGATGGGCAGGATAGCGGCCGTGGACGTCAGGAATGCGACCGAGCGAATCATACTTTCACATTTCTTCCCCGACCTCTATGGAAATTTGCGGAAATTTTCGAAGCAGAAATTCCGGTGCGTCGAATGCGGGATGAAATTCCGGCGGGTGCCCCTGGTTGGCAAGTGCTTCAAATGCGGCGGAAAGCTGCTGCTCACGGTTAACAAGGGCGGAATAACGAAATACCTCGAGCTCTCAAAGGCGCTCGCGCAGAAGTACGAGCTACCGGACTACCTGAAGCAAAGGCTGATGTTGATTGAAAGGGAGATCAAGAGTATATTTGAGGATGAGAAGGTGAAGCAGTTCAGCTTATCAGATTATGCATAATAATAAATGCCAAACCAGCGTGGAATAATTATGTTCAAGGAACTCGACATAAGGGGAAAATACCCAACGGAGATAAACGAGAGGAAGATGCGGATCTTAGGGGAAGCTATTTCCAGATCGGCCCCGGAAATAATCGCAGGGATGGATTACCGGAAGAACAACAGCGTGCTGCTAAGGGCGTTTGCGGAAGGGTATGGGAAGGAGATGATTTTCCTGGGGAACGTGCCAACCCCTGCGCTCGCCTTCTCAGCAATGGGATTTGGGATAATGTTCACCGCATCGCATAACCCTCCGGAATACGCGGGGATGAAGTTTTTCAGGAACCGGACATACATTTCGAAGGAGGAGATGGGGAAAATTAAAAAAGAGTTTGAGGGGATTGAAAAGAAGGGGGGGAGGAAAAGCGGATCGCCCACCAAACTCAATACCATTGAAAGCATCCCCCTCGTAAACCACTATTTGGATTCGATTCCGGAAATTCAGGGCGGGGTATTCGATCTGTGCGGGGGCGCGGCTTGCGCCTTGAAGGAAATATTCCCGAAACGAATTTTCGATGCGCCCGATCCGGAGTACAAGAAACATTCTGCTGAGCCGAAGGATGACACGCTGAATGGGCTGAAGAAGAAGACCATCAAGCGCAATCTCGTGGGATTCGCATTCGATGGGGATGGGGATAGGCTTCAGGTGGTGGACAAGGGAAAATTGATCGAAGGCGATGTGGCTGCAGCATTCGTTGCAAATAGGCATATGAAGGGCGGCGACCGGATTGTGCTTAGCATCGATTGCAGGCAGGAAGTGTTTGATTTCATCGAGGATTTGGGGCTCAAAGCGATTACATCCAAGGTGGGGGACGCATACGTGGTGGAGAAGGCGCTGCAGACGGGCGCCATCTTTTCCGCAGAGCGCTCGGGCCATTTCACGTTCTACAGCCACGCCCCAAATTCGGATGGGATCTACGCTGCGGCAGTGCTTTCCGGGAACAAAGCGGGGGAATTTTTCGAATTTGGCAGCCAATTTCGGAACGTCACCTGCAAGGATGAGGTTTTTTACGAGGCGGATTTTGGAAAATTGAAGGGGCTGCTGGAGGAAAAGGCGGAGAGGGTTGAAACAACTGATGGAGTAAGGGCGAAATTCGAGAATTTTACGCTTTTGATTCGGCAATCGACCACCGAGCCCAAAATCCGAATCAATTCCGAGGCGAAAACCGAGGAGAGGGCGAAGGAAGGGATGAGGCTGGCGAAAAAGGCACTCTTGAATTGCAAGGATGTTAAAAATAATAAAAAAAATACCAGGTGATGCTCTTGCCAAAGGGAGGCAGACGCCCAAGGCTCGGCCGTATAAAGATAAATTTAGCCAAATTCGACAAACCAGCCATATTGCGGGGCGGTGAAAAAATCCGAATCCGCAACATACTGCAACATCCGGACATCCTATCGAGAGAATCGACTAGGTGGGGAAGGCTTTCCCGCTCACAAAGGGGGGGATTGATGAGGAGCCTCTCAGGCGGGTCAAGGCTTGATCGCTCATTGCTCGCACAAACATTGCGGATGTGGAGGAAAGATTTTCCATTGGAAGAAAGGCAGAAGTTCAGCGCTTGGCGGGGGTCTTTTAGCCAGAATCTCAAAGGCACGAATGATGCCAATTACCATTTTATTGCCGCATATGGAGGAACAAGGCATAAACCCGAATTGATGGGTTATTCCACCCTACACGCGTCAATTCCTAGAGCGGATCTCCCAACTCCCGTAGCGCTTGCCGAATATGCCGCTGTCAAGAATGAATACCGGAATCGGGGGATATATGATTTACTTTTCCAAAAAAGGCGGATGCTCGCAAAAAAAAGCAAATCAAGGTACATAGTTGCCGAAGTAGATCCATTCAGCAGAAATATATTCAGGAGATGGAAGATATTATCAGAATTGGAAAAAACGACACCAAAACAGCAGGCACGATTTGTGGAATTGGACTCAAGGCGGAGGAGATTGCTGGTTTTTGATAAATATTATAAAAAACTCGATATGCCCTATCTCGATCCAAGCGAACACGTGAGTTTTTCCAGATCCGGGAGGGGGGTTTTGGATAGGAACGGAAAATTGAATCAACTATGGTTGCTTGTGCACGATTTGGAAGGGAGGAATTCGAATGCAATCACGCGCAATGAAGCACTGAACATCTTGAAATCGGTTTATAGGGGGCCACAGGATTTAAGGAAGAATGATGCTGATTTCGTGCTTTCAAGAATCGCACCGAAAATAAAGGAAGCGGTCGCATTGAGGTCTCCGAGGAAGGCCGCGTTTGGAAAATAGAAAAAGAATGTCGAATGCCTAAAGCATATGATTATGAAAAGGCCTATTTCCGCGGGCTTTTTTCGAACCTTTGAAGAACCGCCTTCACGATAAGTGGCCAGGCGATCGTGGCATCATATAGCACTTCGGCCCACATCCCGCCTTCGTCGGGAGGGACGAATTTGCCCCACGAAACACCCTCGGAATATGTGCAGCCCGATAACCCGCCCCAATGCGCCGGCTCGGGGCAGATCCTAACGGCATATTGGAAGCGCTTGAAGTACCTTGATTTTTCACCCAGCTCCTTCTCAGGTATCCCTGCTTTAATCTGCCTGAAAAATGCCAAATCCAGGTATGGGCCGACTTGCTGCGCCCAGTTCCTTGGAACACCCCCGCCGACGGTAAAAATGCCAAGCCTATCCGCGTTGAATATTATTTCCGCGTAATGCTCGAGGTCCTTCATGCCGTCATAAAGGTATGGTGTTTTTCCGTTGCGTCTCCGGACGCGGTTATACGATGCGAAATCAAGCCCCATCTCCGAGTCGGTGAATGCTGGGATGTAGAAGGGAACGTTTTTCTCGTATGCGGATTTTAATATCCCCTTCCCATCGTAATGCTCGTGCAGGAATTTCCCAAGTTCCCTGCAGATTTCCTGGCTTGAAACCGTCTCCTTCGGATCGAACGTATCGAGGACCTTCCTGAAAAGGACAAAAGCATCATCGAGGTTTGTTTCGAGTTCGAGCGTGTCGTACACGCGGTCGTATCCTGCGTAATAGAGCTTCTTGTCATCCATATGCCCCTCGTACTTGAAATGCTTCATTCCAGCAGACTCGACGAAGCCGTGCGCAACAAGCGCGCCTGTCGAGACAACGGCATCAACCATTCCCTTGTCGATCATCTTGCATATCACTAGCCCCATTTTCGCAACGGTCATTGCGCCCGAAAGGGTCAATACCTTGAAGCATTTCCTGTCCCTCACCATCGATTCCAATACGTCGGCTGCCTCCCCGAGGCTGCGGCCGCCAAATGCCGTGTTTTTCATTCCCAGGGCCATGTCATCGAAATCGTTGATCCCGTCCAGATCGAGGGGTTCAACGGGTTTTAAATGATGGGAAAAACCGGTGCCAAGACCAAACGAATTCCTTGCCTTGGGATGCGTGAGGATGGTCTTTACCTTCATGGATTCCTTAAGACCTTTTGATTTTTATTAATATGGTTTTTTCGAGGGGGGATTTTTTGGTTTTTTTCTGTAACCAAAAGCCGCAAATGGTTGAACTGCCAAGGGCCTGAAGGCCTAGGATTCTCCAAAATATTCAATGAACGATGCGCCCTCGGGTTGGTAATTGAGTAAAAGCCTTTTTTAACCAAATAATCATTAGAATATCCGGTAGAAATGGCGTTCTTAACTTTGCTATCGCTTCTTCCCGGCGGGGGTTTCTTCGGCGACATGGAATTTGTGGTTAGGGTATTCGTCTTTTCATACATGGTCTACTGGCTGTATGTCAACCTCCGCGATGCGCAGATCCTATTCGGCCTTGGCACCGTGGTCGCGGCGTTTTTCATCTATGTGCAGCCGGTTGCAACGACCATTCTCGTCGTCATATTCGTGATCTTCATCACGATGGGCTACCATCTGCAATTCCTCATACAATTCGGTCTCTACCCCTTGCTTAGGATATTCGGGGTGGAAATGGAGCATCCCGAGATGGCCGAGCAGCAGAAGATACATGCAATCGAGCAGAAGCTCCGGCAGGGCCTCGAGCTTGATAACGAGGAGGAGCAATTCCTGGATAAGGTGCAGAAGCGGGAGGCGGATTACCAGAAGAAGATGCAGGAGAGGATGATGAGGCATTATACCTGATATGGCGCAAATATTGGGGAAGGCAATGGGCGGATGATTTTGCCGCAGGCGGACAGAAGGGATTTGTTGGCATTGGAATATGGTTTACAGGGTCGTTTCTATGCAATTGGTAATTTTGAACATCGTGGATGACATCATTTTCTGGGGGGGGACGTTCTGGTGGCTATGGATGTTCGTCGTGGCGTACTTCTATTATGCATGGGCGCGCGACCACCTTGGCTTCTCTCCGATCCTCACACTCGTAGTCGCGGCAATCCTGATTTTTTTCCTCGTTTTCCAATATCCCTGGCTTGGAAGCCTCGGGCTCATCACATACACGCTGATATACGGCGGATTGCTGTTCCTGCTGCCCCTGGTACTCCCGTTCTTCAAGAGAAGGCCTTGAGGAGGAATCAAGGGGTCTTAGGTTATTTTTAGCACCGCAGTCATTTTTGGAAAGGCGGGAGGTATGAATTTGCAAGGATGCGGATTCATTTAGAGGGGGGGAAATTAGGAAAGTTCCATTGGGGGGGACTGGCAAAATGGTTAAAAAGGGCGTCAAATTAATCTGTGTGGAGGGTGGAGAAGTATGGGCGAAATGCAAAGGATGATGAGGGCATACCGCGTTGCGCATAAGTACAGGGAGGAGTGGTACAACGTAAAATGGCGTGCGGTTGTGGTCATGCTTGCAATAGCGTTCATCATTTTCATTTACTGGTACCTGGGCATTAACAAGGATTACTACTGGCTCGTGGAAGTGCCAAGCGGCGAGACGTTTTGGCTGAGCGAGAAAATATTCAACTGGTTCATGATCGGTGCGCTGTTTGGCATTATCTCGGTGGGCATGATTTTCGAGGGCGAATTCTTCCTGGGCCTAAGGCACATCGCTAGGGAGCTGGATGATGCGGAAAATGCGGCCTTGAAGCCACCCTCAAGGGAGAGGAAGCAAAAAAGGAGGAAATAAAACACTTGCCCCTCCTAACACTTGTTCATTCCTACGAGTAGGGTGCTTTAAACGGGCTTGCCCAGCCATATGGATGGGCGAATCCGGAGGAGATACCAATGGCAGTAACTTTTGAGTTGGAGCAGGACGGATCGCTGATCGTTAAGGACCTGATTTCAGTGCAGGCGCTCGATAGGGGCTTTTTCGGGAAGGAGCCCGCACACACAAAAGCGCAACTGATCCTGATGCCTGAGGAAGCGCTATACCTGATGGACGTTAGGAACGCAACGGCCAATCACAAGGGAAAGGAGGTCACGTTCAACAGGGTCGCTAGGGAATTCATCAACAAAAAAAAATTCCTTGCAAGATATTATTGCTACAGGGACTGGAGGGATAGGGGCATCATTGCAAGGGGGATCGAGGAGGCATCGGGAAATTACGGAAGGAGCCCGGTTGTAAAGTACCCCTCGAAGGATGTTAGCATCCCCGAAGTGAAAAGCAAGGCGCTGTTTTTCTCGGACGATTTGATGAGCATAATCGATGATGATGAGGAAGGCCAGAAGTTATACGGCGAGAGCTGGTATGGGCAGCACGGCACCTACAAGGCGAAGAAGCACGGCAGGTTCCTGAAACTGGATTCGTATGAAACCGTGTTCCTGATGAGGCACGGACAGATGAAGGCTAACATCGGGGAGAAAAAAATCATAAAGGAATGCTCCAGGAGGCGCGGCGATTTCCTTGCATTGTACGAGGTTTACGAGGATTGGAGGATGCGGGGATTTGTTGTGAAGAGCGGATTCAAGTTCGGCACCCATTTCAGGCTATATTTCCCGGGCGCATCGCCATCGCTAGCAAATGACGAATGGATGCATTCAAAGCACGTGATACACGTATTCCCGAGGAATGCGAAGATGCTGATTTCGGAGTGGAGCCGCGCGATCCGTGTCGCGCACGGCGTGAAGAAAACTTTTATCCTTGCCATCCCAGGGGAGAAGAAGCAGCAGGCGGGCGAGCTTGATTTTGTCCTGTACCATAGGAAGAAGGGCGGGCTGATTGAGAACCCCAAGGAGGACAAGCCGAAATTCGTGATGCTTGCTCTCAGCGAGGAGGAGGAGATTGGCGGGGAGGAACTTGCGGAATCCATCGAGAAGGCGAAAAATTTCGGGCTTGACCTGATACTTGCGATCTGCGACAGGGAAACCAGCATCACTTATTACAGGGTGAAGAGGGTCGAATTGCCAAAGTCAAAATACGAATATTACGAGATTGAATGGAAGCAACCCTGAACCGCGGGAACCCAGGTTCCCCCAGTTTTAAGGTATTCCTGACCCCTCCTAATTTGATTTGCGAATCTGAACCGCTGGGGACGCATGCCCCTCTGATTGATGCGCAGAATTCATTAGGCGGGAGGCGGCTACACAAATGGGGATGGAATTCTCTTCTTGATCAATGCGCAAAGCAAATTAAAGGGGGGAGAGGCGACCGTGAAGCAAAGCTTCGCGGTTCAGCAGACATATGGTCTGCGTGACACGAGTGGGGGGAATATTACCCCCATAGGTGTCGATTATTTGAACTCCTCAATCAGCACCCGCTTATTGTCCGTCTGAGGTGCTGCGGGGGCCGAAGGTGCTGCCGCCGGCGGTTTTGATTTTGCATCGGAAATTGGAGCCGAAAGCGGTATGGCATTGGCCGGGGGCTTCCCTGGAAGCGTCTTTACAAAATAGGCAATTGCGGTCACCAAAATACCAAGCAAGAGGGCGGCAAGCTGCCACGTGAAGGAAATTTTTGCAGATCGAGTTTTCGCAAGCTTCTCGTTGAGCCTTGTTTTCGCGCTTTTCATTAATAGCAGCGCTTGGTCGAGCCTCCCCTCTTTTTGCATCTTTTCTGCCTGCGAAATATAATTCTCAATGTCGAGCTGGTCCTTTGGATCGATGAAGTCGATGTTTTCCGAAATTTCTCTGCGCAATTGCACAACCTGGAGGCTGACGGGAATTGGCGAGGGCGTGGATTTTTCGAACGCTTTGGCGCTTGGAGACGGGGAGGAATAATCACCGCCACTGCTCGGAGGTACATAGTTGCTGCCGCCACTTGGCACATTTGAAGAACCGCAGCCAGGAATGGCCGAATATGCGCAAGCGCCTCCGCTGCAAGAATCCGAGGTGCAGGCATTCCCATCATTGCAGCTGACATCGCAGCACAAATCGAATTTCACACAGGCACCCCATGAACTGTTGGTACACGTTTCGTTCCCTTCGCATATTCCGATGGTGCACGCACGCTGCTCATTTTCATTGGTGCATGCCTCTATTGTCGGGGAAGGTGACGCGCTTGGCGAAGCTGAGGGGCTGGAGGATGGTAAAACCGATGCGCTTGGGGAAGGTGAAGGGCTTGGAGATGCACTTGGGGAGGGAGATGGGCTCGGTGAGGGGGAGGGGCTGGGGGAGGGAGAGGGTGAAGGAGAAGGCGACGGGCTTGGGGAAGGAGATGGCGTAGGGCTAGGCGAGGGTGAAGCCGAAGGGCTTGGAGAAGGGGATGGTGAGGGGCTTGGGGAAGGGCTTGCACTAGGGGAGGGTGACGGGCTTGGGGAAGGTGAGGGGCTTGGAGAGGGAGAAGGGGAAGGGGAAGGGCTTGGAGATGGAGAAGGCGATGGGGAAGCTGAAGGGCTTGGTGATGGAGTGGGGGTGGGGCTTACGCCAGGCCAACCGGCGAGTCTTGCCATCAGCCACCAGAATGCCTTGCCCCGTAGTACGCACATATAATTCGAATATCCACCATTGCTGTGCGAGCACGAGCTTGGGAGGGTTGCACAATCCGATGGATGGTTCGTGCACCAAACTTGGCACCACGAACAGCCGCGGTCAGTATCCGCGTGGTATACGCCATCCGGGTCATATTTGATGATGTCATCGAAATCGTAGAGGATCTTGTTGTTCGAAACGGTATAATTCCTTATGAACTGATTGTTTATAGCAACAGTCGGGTTGGAATATTGGGGGTAAGCAGTCATATAAATGAACTTCATTCTGGGGAATTGCGCCTCGAAAAGGCCCATCTGGGTAAAATATGGCGTTATCTGGGCGGTCGTGTAGGTTTCCAATTCGTTGCACCAAGACCACATCGAGATGTTGAACAAGCCCGAATTCGCATTGCCAATTGTCGCATCGATGCCCTCCTGGCTCGCCCAATAGCGGGAAGGGTAGGAATATGGGTTTGTTGGCGGGTTGCCATCCATCAGCCGCAGGCCTGGCGGATTTTGCTGGGCGGGAAGGGAAGGGACGCCGCCGGTACCGACATTGAGCTCGAGAAGGTTGTATTTCACAGGATCCTGGGTGCGCAGGTAATATGCGCCTTCAAGCACATTGTTCCCATCGGACCTGTGGGCGTATTGCATTGTAAGCTGCTTTGCAGCAGCGAGCCATTCGGCGGGAATCTGGTCGAATTCCCTAACGGCATTATGGTCAGCGACGATGGCTGCATTTGCAAGCTGTAAAAGGATGGAAAAAATCAAAATTACTAATGCGGGTATTTTCACGAGTAAGACCTCAAGAAGTATACGAACCTGCTTTTTAAGCTTTCAGGTTTTTTTCAACGACGCGTTTTCTTCAAGGCATTGAGATGCGCAATTCGCCTTTGGATAAGTTCCTTCGTCCCGATGTCCTTCCTGTGGAAAACTGGGCCGCGGATCTGTCGGATCGAATGCTCGGCAATTGCCTCGGCCCCCTCAATGGTGTCGGCGATGCCAACACACGCAACGGCCCTTGAAGTTCCCATCCTCAATTTCCAGGGTTGCTCGATGCCGCCTGCCTCCTCGACTGCTCCCAGATAATATTTGTTGGAGGAATTTGCAAGGTCGGTTATGTCGATGATTTCGCCCTTCCTTGGGCTTTCGGGGTAGCCTTCGGGGACCGCGTATTTGCATACAGTTGCCTTCTCCTCGAAATGCAGGGAGATTTTCGATAGTTCGCCGTGCACGACTGCCTCGCAAACCTGCACGAAATCATTCTTCAATATCGGGAGCACGTTCATTATCTCTGGATCGCCAAAACGCGCATTATATTCGATCAGCTTGACGCCCTCGGAGGTGAGGATGAACCCGCCATACATTATCCCGCGGTAATGCTCGTTGAGTTCCTCCTTCAATGCAAATGCGACCCTATGGGTTATGTGCTGCGCAACTTGGAGGTCTGCTCTTGAGATGAAGGGTAAAAGGTGGTTTTGGGAAGAGTAGGATCCCATACCGCCGGTATTCGGCCCCCGGTCACCATCATATGCTCTCTTATGGTCCTGCACGATCGGGGAGGGAAGGACGGTCTTTCCGTCGGTGAAGAATTGCACGCTGAACTCCTCGCCTTCAAGCTTACGTTCAATCACGACCTTGCTTTTCGCGTCGATGATCTGCCTGCAGTATTCGAGTGAATCGTCCAATGTTTTCAAGTGCTCGCCAAACACCTTGACGCCCTTTCCCCCGGTTAGGCCATCGGGCTTTACTACGAATTCCTTCAAATCGAGCATGTAATCCCTGATTTCTTCCATCGAATCGAAAACCCTATGCTCGGGCGAGCCCTCGATGTCGTACCTATCCATCAGGTTGCGGGTGAATGATTTGCTGCTCTCGAGCCTTGCAAGGGTCTTCTTCGGGCCAAACGAGGGTATTTCAAGCTCTGAAAGCACATCGGCAACGCCTATTGCAACCGCATAATCGGGCGAAATTACCGCAAGGTCCGGCTTCACCCTGCGAGCATATTTCCTCAGGGCGTCGAAATCGTCAATCTTGCCAAGGAAATGGTCCTTGGAACGGCTGATGACCGATGGATTAGGGCTTTGGATGAAGGAATGAAGTTCGGCATCCTCGCTTTTCTGTATTGCCTCCGCAAGGCAATCCGCCCTGGCAGTGCTTCCCAATGCGACAAGTAAGATTTTTTTCATAAAACCTCAACCCACATTATTAAACCGGCAAAGTTTAATAGGTTCACGCGATGTCCTTCCTTTCCTTCCCGAAGTTGATCTCCTTGAGGAGCCCGATGTCCCTAAGCCGTTCCCGAACATCCTTTTGCACCTGTGAAATCTCCCTTCGGAATTCACGGATCTCCGATTCGTAATCGGTTATCCGGTGCTCAAGCTTCAGGAGGGACATGTCGAATGAGATGAGCTTCTCGTTGATCGATTTTTGCAGCGAATTAAGGTCGTTTTTCGTTAGGATGTTGGCTGAATGCGTTTTAAGCGAATAGACCTCCTTGACAACATCCCTAAGGACGGCGGTATTGTCTGAAACATCTGAAACAACGCCATCGAGTTTCCGATTGGCCCGGTTTACGATATCCTCGCTCTTCACCTCAACTGACCTGAGCCTTTTTTCCGTTTCCGAACCCTTGAGCGCGAGCTGCTTGAATTCATCCCCGAGAGCTTCAAGCGTTTTCCCGGCCTTTTCCATATCCGCATTAATTCCGGATAAATCCTTCATCTTGACCTCCAGTGCATCGACCGCTTTCCTGCTTCTTTCCACTTCGGATTTTAACGCGGGCAGGCCGGATGCAAGGGTCTCGACATCCGCAAGCCGCTTGGAGCCCTTTTTCATTTCCTCCGCTTCCTCTTCGAGGGAGGTGATCCTTCCAAGGAGGGCCTTTGACATCTGGCTGCTTTCATCCAGGATGCTTTTCTTGAGCTCGATGCCAAGCCGGCGTATGCTATCCGCCGCTTCCTCAGCCGAGGTGATTTTTTTGAGTATTTCCGCCTTGGCTGCAACCAATTTTTCATCCGTTTCCTGCAGGACGTCGGATTTTAGCATCTCGGTTTTCGCGATTTCCTTGTCGATCTCGATGATCTTGCCATCAAGTTCCGTGCCGTATTCCTTAAGGTCGTTCTTCAGTTTCAGGAAATCGTTCTTGCTGGCCGCGCTTTCGATCTTGACCTTGAAAATATTGAATTCCTTCGACACGTCCCGGAACTCACCCTCGAGCTCCTTTAGGCGATCGAATACCTTCTGGTATTCGTAGAAATGCTGCTGGAAGTCCGCATAGATCGCTTCAACCTTGTCGGCTTTCTGCTCCATCTTTGCCTGCACCTGCATTGCAGTTGAAAGCTCGGACTTCACCTCCTCGTTTAGCCGCATTATGGTTTCCGCGCCGCGTATGGCTTCGGTCTTCTGCCTTAGGTCCTTTAGCTCGCCAACTATCTTCTGCTGCATTGCGTTGTACTTTTCCTCGAGCGCCGTCCCCTCCTCAACGCGCGCCTCGAGCTTCCTGACGTTTTGCATAAGCCTCTCGGGCTGCACCATCTGTATGAGCTCAATGGATTTCTCCGCCTGCATCTTTATGGTCGCGGCATCGCGCTCGGAATCAAGGACGGTCGCCCGTATCTCGCCTATCTGCTCGGAAAACCTCGCGAACTTCTCGTCGGAAACCTGCTTTTGCTGCTTCATCAGCTCCATCTGCACCTTCAGGAGCTCGATGTCCTTCTCCAATTGCACAAACGCCCTATCCGGCGATTGGAAAATTTGCCTTGGCGCCTCCTGCTGCGTTCCGCCTCCGGCCTCCTCCTGATACTTCTCCTCGGAGGATTTCATCATAAGGTCCTCCTTCGCTTGCAGCTCATCTTCCGTTGGCTCCTTCTTCAAGACACGGTCAAGAACGCCCATATAACCACTTTTCTCTTCAAAGAATTCCTGGTTTGCGCCAAGTTCCCAATGTGCTTCGCACAAACCCATCCAAATTAACTACGATTGAAAATCACGCATCAATGCCGCCCTTTCCTTCGGTATCCTGTTTCTTCCCTTCGCCGCCCCCAGATCCCTCCTCCTTGCGCCCCAAACCCAAATCGCCAATTCCAAGGTCAGCGAAGTCTACCTTCGATGGCCTCGCAGCAGGCTTCCTCCTCATCGCATCGATTTTCTGCTGCAGCGACTCCAAATATATTTCAACTATATTAAACGCGCCCTTCTTAACCTTATCCCTTGCAAGATTGATTTCCAGCTCGAGATCGAGCACGTCCTGCCCCTCCTCCCGGAGCCGCTCCATCTCCGCTTCGAGCTTCTCCACCTTGGCGTTATATGTTTCGTATTGGTCGAGCTCGGTGTCGGAGAGGCGCATCACGTTATGCAGAAGCGGCCTGAAGGAGACGAAGAAAGGCTGGCCGTTGTTGTATTCGGAATTCTGGACCATCCCTGAGCCTATGCTCTCCTTCACGATGGATCGCGCGGCATCCTCGCCGAACTTCATCTTGAGCCTCTCCAGGTCGCCCTCGTACTTTGTGCGCATCTGGATTTCGGTGCCGATGTTTGCCTTGATCTCGCCCACGAAATCCGATAGCACCTGGGAGATGAGGACCATCCCAACACCCCATTTCCTAAACTCGCGTGCTCCCCGTTCAATCTGTATGAAGCCCTCGCCCCTGCCTCCGAACTTCGTGAGGAGCCGGTGCACCTCATCATACACGAGGAGCATTTTCAATTGGGGCGATTCTGGAAGCCCTGCAAAGAACACTTGCTTGACCGTATTGGCAATGAACGTCTCGTGGTCTGCAAATGAAAGCTTGTTCATCACGAAAACCGTGATCTCGCCTGGTTTCATCAGTTTCTTTATGTCTATTGGCATGTTCGGGTCCCTAACGACGAATATATTGCCCCGAAACGCCCTGGCCTCGTCGGCATTCAGGCCATAGTTCTTGTATGCAGAAAGCATCTCGCGGCTCCTTTGGGAGCGCAGGAAGCCGGTCCATTGCGCAGTGGGATCGAAAACGAGCACAGCGGTGTTCTTCTGCAACGCCTCCTCAACTAAAACCTGCGCCGCAACCGTCTTCCCCGATCCCGTTGCACCGGCTATCAGGGTATGCGTCTGCAATTTGTCGATGGGCGAGAACGCCCGTATCTTCGTTTCAGCCACAAGCCCGATGAAGCCCGAGCGCGCTCCAGGCTCTGGAAGCTTGGTAAAATCGACCTTGGCAACATAGCGCCTCTTCTTCTTCGCAACGGAATACTGGCGGTAGTAGGTAATTGCAGCAGCGGAAAGGATGATCAGAAGCGGCAGCAGCTGCCATACCGATAGCGTCCCAAGCAGCTTCGAGCTCCATATCGAGGATTGCACCCTGAAATATGAGATTGCGGTTATTGGGAAGGATTTCAGGGAACCACCAAGGGAATATTCATATACGCCGCGCACAACCAGCCTCCCGTTCCTCGTATCCCTTGGAATCCTGATTGCCTTGATTGCATTATGGCTTGTCTGGAAAGTAATTTTTTCCACCTGGCTTGATTCAAGCACATTGTCGCTCACTGGATCGACAAGCTCAAGGTGGAACTCGCCCGCGATCTCCCTTGGTTCCCCGAGGTTGTAGAGGTTGACTTCAACGCGAAGGGTCTCGCCCGGGTCAAGCGTATCGACAAGCGGCTGCAATCGCAGGTCTATTGGGCGTTCCTCCTTCCTCTCAAGTATCCGCAGATAAACCGGGATTGCAAGCCTGCCCAATTCGTTGCGGACGTGCAGCTCGCCGTAGTAAGTGCCGGCACGCGAACCCTCCGGTATGGATGCAAAAACGAGGAGATCGGTTTCGTGAAGCTTGTGGAGGGTGATGCTCTTGAAGCCCGCGCTCAGGAAGGGCGCTGCATTGCCCGTTACAGTTACGTTCAATTTCGTGGAAATGTTCAGCTTGTTCTTGAGGTGCACCGAGGATTGCGAGCTTTCACCGGGGAAGAGCTCGAAGGAAATGCTCTGGACGCCTGGTTCGATGCCGATGTCAACGGACTTGTTTTGCTGGAGCAGTTTCTTGATTTCTTCTATCTGCTCCGAGACGTTGTCGCTTGGAGCCGGAGTGGGAGTGGCTGCAGGCGAGGGGTTTGAGGGAGGGGAATAGTAGCCCGAACTGCCTCCTGTTGATCCGTAAACAACCGGGGCCGGCGTTGGCGTCGTGGTAGGGGTTGGCGTAGCAACCGTGTACTGGACGAGTGCATAGCCGTTGGAACCGTTGGCAAATGAGCTAAGGTTGCCGGTTATTGTGTTGGAGATAAGGTTGACGGAAGTATTCGCAACCTCGGTCCAATTGCCGGGGCAGGCCCTTGAAGCAAAGGTGAAATTGGAGCAGGAGTAAATGCGGAGCAGAGTCTCATCGTCTATGCTAGGTAGCAGTGCCGCATAATCAATCACGATCGTGGAATTTTCGGTCATATTTGCGGTGATGCCAAAACCCGACTTTGCCCCTAAAATCTGCGATGAGATATCAGATCCCGTGAAATTGTCAAGCACGAGTATGGAATCGTTGAGCGTGTTGAAATCGAGCGCCGAAACCGTGATATTGTAGAAATTGAACTTCAACCCGAATTCGTACCATTTTGCCCGTAGGCTCTTGTTGAAGGAGCCCGAGGAGTTGGTTGCGAAGGTGTCCAGATTGTTTTCTGTTGAATTGCGAATTGAGAAATTTACCTGCAGCGGCTGGTTTTCCAGATTGATTAGGGTGCCGGAAAACAGGCGCGTCCAATAAACCTCAAACCCGCCTGCCATCGAAGAGTTGGAATTGCCCGTGGTGTCGTTGGCAATATATAAGACGGAATAATAACCAAGATCCGTGAAATTGAGGCTCCGGTTGAATATTTGTGCGGAGGAAACGTAGAAAAGCGTGAAATTTGCAACGGTCGTGTTGGGGAACGTGATTTGCACGGTCGTGTTTGCTATGCGGTAATTGTCAGTTGCGTTGAGGGCAAGGGTGATGTTCGAGTACCTTTCCGTATCATTCGATTGCTCCCATTGCTGCACGGGCGGGGTTATGTCCTTATAGAAGATCGCGGAAACGTTCGTGATATTCTTGACGAGGTTGCTAATGCCGGTGGAATAGTTTGCAATTAGCGTCAGGTTATACCAGATTGCATCGGTGAGTGCGGGCGCGGTGCAAGAAATGCGCGATTCATTCCCCGAGGTGTAATTATAAAGCAACGTGCATTCGGTGGAGCCTAGCAGCATCCTCCAGGTGGTGTTGGCCGTGGTGTTCTGCCCCCCGAAAATTAGCAGCGCACTCTCGTTTAGTATGTCACCCGCAATTACTTCCGCGGGGGAGGAGATGTTAAGGACGCTGATTTCAACGGTGAATGAGCGGAAGGTGATGTTCACCGTGCTGCTCGAAGAGCCGTTCCTTTCGGTAATGTTGAGGAAGCCCACATAGTGGTTGTTGTTGTCGGGCGCGGTGTAATTGATTGGTATTTCGAAGCTCTGGCTGGCATTAAGGTATTTTAATGAGTTCACGAGGTTGGAGAAGGTGCTCATGTTGCCCGTAAGATTGAAGGTGAAATTGAGGAATGCATCACTCGTGCCGTTGTGCGAAATGACGGTGCGGCTGTCGATATGGTTCTCGAGGGCGATGCCATCGAGAGTGAATATATAGTGGCCAAGCGACCAGGTGTCGTTGAACGGAATGGTCAGGTTGGAAACGAACGAGCGGGTGATGTTTGATGCCGTGACATTGATTGTGAAGTTCCTAAATCCCGAAACCGCCGCGTGTGCGGTTGATATGTTCATGGTGATGTTCGCGACTTCTGAAAGGTCGACGCTTCCCGAGGTATTGTTCAACTGGACGGTGAAATTGAGATAATTCGTTGAGAACGTGATGTTGTAATCCGTGATGTTGACATTGCCAAGGGGGGTGATGGTAAACCACTCCGATTGGTTGAGGCCGTGGTGGAGGGAAAGTGAGCGGTTGGAGGCTGTAAGGTTGAAATCGTTGTTTGCAAGCACCTGGATCGTTATGTTTGGCCCCCAGTTCGTTTCAATGGTGCCATTTGGTTGCGTCCACGTGACAGATGGGGCAAAGTAATACGTGCCATATGAGCGCATTCCCACAGTGATATTGAAAGTTGTGATGTTGCGAAGGCTTCCATTGATGAAGGGGATGGTCGTAATGGGATTGAATGACCAATTGGAAAGCGTATCCGAGGCATTGCCCAACCTTGTGAAAATTCCAGACAGATTCACGGAATACGCGTTCACGTACCCGGTATTATTTATTGAAACGTTCAGCAAAAGGGTGCTGTTTGCATATTTTACCATCCCCGAAACGTTCGTAGCATTGGCGGATAGCGTCAAGTTTGTCGTGGAATGGACGTCAAAGTAGAAGGAGGTCATATTCAATTGAAGCTGGATGTCCTCCACCTGGAACGTGATGTTATACCTGCCGGTAACGTTCGTATTATTGTAAAGTGCCAGATAGCTCTGTGCCTCCTGGCACGTGCCGCCGCAAGCGGAAAACGGA
This sequence comes from Microcaldota archaeon, assembly GCA_041305345.1. GTDB lineage: Archaea > Micrarchaeota > Micrarchaeia > Norongarragalinales > SBBD01 > JACRGC01. The sequence continues at coordinate 294,638 of JBFYLP010000002.1, forward strand.
TTCAGAGTAAGGTTGGAGGCATAGATCGTGTCATTTACTCCATCTGGCCTGGAAACATTGAAAATGGCCGTCGATAAATTCAGCCCCATTTGCTCATCGTCGGTTGCAGTGACGTTCAGGTACAGGCTACGATTGTACTCGACATTTGTACGGTCGAGTGTGCCAACGAAAGCGGCTGCCTGCCTGAATTTTGGGAAGGCATTGGTGATGTTGAAATAAAGGACGGTCGAGTTCGCGGTTGGGGACGCGGATGCATTGGAAAGGGTTATCTGCACGGCATAACCATCGGTCTTGTTCGCAGTTCCCTGGGTGGTCTTGCTTATGGTTAGGAGCGTTGTTGCATTTTTCTGCGCAAGGATGTCAAGCGGATTGGATGGGCCCGATGCATTGGAACAGAAATCAAGGGAATATGGGGGCCCGCCAATGCAGCTTGCCTTGCCCTCGAAATCGTCATATCCGACGGTGAAAAACAGGTCGATGTTTCCGGTATTGTTTATCGTGATCGAGCCGATCGGCCCCGATTCTTGCAGCCCGAAAGTCGAGTGCTGGTCGCCGTAGGGCAGGTAGTACCACGAAGCATCCGTTGGCACGTGCACGGTAAGGCCAATGGTCTTGTTCGCATTGTACGCGGAAACGTTGATCTCGCCAGAGTAATTGCCCGGCATCTGGCCCCAGGGGATGGAGACGTTTAAACCGATGGAGAAATTAACGCCTTCCGTGATGTTGGCAAGGCTGGTGTGGGATAGCGCCACCCATTCGGCTGGAAGGTTTCCGTTTGTGACCGCGATGCTCACGTTTACGAGCTTTATGTTGCCAGTTGAATTTAGGTAGAATTCGGTCACGTTCGTCCCGCCATGGCCGGTTGTAAGGTTGATGGCATCTGCTGCGGTTAACTCTGGCGTGACGTCGATGGTTAGGTTCACATAGGAGGTGACGCCCTCGTTGGAAGTGAACTGTATCAAACCGGAAAAGATGCCTCCGATGAAGTCCAGTATGGTGATCACGATATCAAGCACCGCATCCGCACCCTCGGAAATCTGCGACCAGGAATTGGTTAGGGCATCCCAACCTGGGGAGGATGAGTCGAAAGATATCCAACCGCTTGGAATGGAACTGTTGACAAGTGAAACGGTAACGTTTGTGAGCGGCGCATTTCCAGTGTTTTCAAGGGTAATGTTCGGAGTTTGCGAAATGGAAAGGCTAGCGTTTGATGTAATGGCAACAGGTATGGGCTGTATTTGCGGGTCAAGGATGACAGTTACGTTGATGTAAGTGCTCGTGGAATTTTTCCCAACCACGATGTCATCAGCAGTGATGTTTATCCTGCCCGCGTATGCTCCAGGAGTGTAGGGTGCAGAGGCAGTGATGGTTACGGTAAGTGTTGTGGTGAAAGTAGGCCAAAGGCTTGCTTGGCCGACCTCTAGCGCAACCCAGGAAGGGTTGAGATTATCGGAAATAAACGACGCGGTAATGTTTTCAAGGTTGATGTTGCCGTCATTTGTGATCGTTGCCTCGGTTACGTTGGCGGAACTCAGGCCGGTTGAAACGTTGATGGATTGGATGTCTGTCGTTATTGAGGGAGTGCCCGTAATATAGACGCGCATCGTGCCGTTGGAAATAGTAGTATTGGTGCCGTTGTTGTTCATCCAGCTTGCATTCCAAGTGAGGGCGTACGTGCCAGGCGGCAGGTTTGGCACCGTGACATTGAACGTTGCGTTGCAGCTTTGGGAATACTGGAGGGTGGCGCCGCAGTCCGTTGAGAGGCGCTCAATTAGGCTCATCTGGCCCTTGTTTGAATAGTTAATGGAGGGTAGGGCCATCGTCGAATTCGGCTTATTGGATAACGTGGCATTGAAAAGGAACCACGTTGCAGGTGGCGTATAGTAGTGGGGGGCATGCAATGATCCGTAAGCAGCAGCTTCCTCGAGATAGTCGTAATATGAGAGGGAAACGCTTTCGTAGTAAGCAGATGCATTTGCTGCCGAAATGTTGATCGAATAATTACCGGCCATCAGATCTGAAGGTATCATCAAGCCAACAGTGCAATTGCCCTGTACCGAAGTGCACGATCGGACTTGGTTTGCGCCGTTGCCCACATTAGTGAAGTTGAAGGTAATGTTGCCATCAATGCCATAGTATGCGGTTGTGTTTATCTGGTTGAGGAACGCACTGACGCTTCCGTTGGAGCCAAACAATGCCCGGTATTTTAAATAGCGTGCGGGCGTGCCATTGATTATTGTCCCTTCAGCAACCGAGAGGTTCTCGAATGCCCCGAACGTGGCATTATCTTGCGATGTGGCTGCTTGCAGGACAAGGGTCGCATTAATGAAGGTGCTCGAATTCCAGGAGACATTCCAATGCGCGTTCGAATAGCCCGCATCAATCGTGCGCTCGAAAATCCCAGCGCTAAAATAGGTGGAGTTCGTGGGCTGGTCGGAGAAATCAAGGCTGATGTTGTTGCCGTTTATCGTGATGTTGGTTCCGTTTCCCAGGCTGAACGCCGCTGCGTCCTCACTTGAAGTGAAATTGTTCCGGTCATTCCTGGAATAAATTCCGGTGATGTTAAGGTTGCCGGTTTTGGAATACGACTGGTTTGCCTGCAGGTAATTGAGGTCCGTGAGCGCCCAGATCTGGATGTAAAACGTGCCGTTGTAAGCGGAGTTGCCCGCAGTGTCATTAACTATCAAGGTATAATTGTGTGCCCCCAGCGGTTGGTCTGTCAGATTTGCGTAGCAATTGGTTCCCTCCCTATCCATTGTGATGTTCGCGATGGAACCGTTCGAATATTGGAGAAGGCAGACATTCGGATTCAGTTCGGAGAAGGATGCATTGACGAAAACCCAGCTCTCATAAGTCTTTGAGTAGTTGCCAAGTGTAGGCGCCACGAATTGCAAAACCGACGGCGCATTCCCATCCATCGAGATGAAGAATGTGCCGTTTGTGGCGGAGTTGCCGGCGGAATCGTTTACGATGATGGTGTAGTTCCAGTAGCCGTCTGGCTGGTTAGTTAAATTGATGTAACAGTTCGTGC
>JBFYLP010000003.1:0-44364 GCA_041305345.1 Microcaldota archaeon
GCTACACGGATACTTCTACTACTGAGAGATCCCCGATGTATGGAAGTGCTTATGCGGCTGGAGGTGTCGCTGGAGGTTCTTCTCTTACATTGTTAGATGGAGGAGATCAATTCCAATGCACTAATAGTGCACCCGGATAAGTTGCTTTATTCGACTTTCTTTTTCCTATATGTTCGTTTGCATAAAGCACAGGTTTTTAAAACAGGTTTTACTATTTTTACTGATGATGCAATGAAAAAGGGGCAGGGCGCATTCGAATACATCCTGATGGTGGGCGGAGTGCTGTTCTTTATGACTGTTGTATTCTTCTATATGCGCAGTTCCCTGACCGGAACAGGAGCCGATCAGATTGACAACGCCTTTTGCAGGAATCAGCTTGCAAATTCGCAGATGTGCTGGAACTCCGAAGGAGTGTGGGTTCAGACGAAATGCAAAGTGGGAGATGCGTGCATATGGTCGCAAACAAGGATAGACAAAAAGTGCTATGATGGCGATCAATCTTCCTTGGCAAATTCGCCTTGGGATAACAGCGGGGGGCTTCCGATAGGGGATAATTCTGAATTCATTTGCACCAACCAACCCCCAGCATAGCACGACCATTGAATAGCTTCCGCGTTTCAAAAAATATTACGGTGTTATTTCTGATTTTTCCTGTCTTTAAGGGGTGGCATCCATGTACCTTGAGAAATTCGATCCGGAAAAATAGCTGGAACGAATTGAGTCGGGAACAGGAAGGGCGCCGGGTTTCATTTCAGCTTCCTAGGCCAAACAAAAGCAATCTCCAAGCGCAATTATGCCGCCAAGTTTTCGTAATCTACTTACGAATGCTAATAATCATCAAAAATGATAATTTTATAAATACCTAAGTATAAAGCATTGCATGGATGCTGACGGATTCCTAGAAGCGCTGGAGCGGGAAGGCATCGAGGTTTTCTCCATAAGGGATGCAGCGAGGATCATAAGGAAGCCGCCTACCTATGTGCGGCTGTACCTGAGCAGGCTTGCAAGGAGGAAGAAAATATTGCGCATCGAGAGGGGGAAATATTGCCTGAAAAGCACGGATATCCTGGTAGTCGCATCGAATCTGGTCCAACCATCATATGTGTCGTTCATCTCAGCCCTTGCATACCACAAACTGACGCTGCAAATTCCTGTGAGGATGCAGGTTGCGGTCGCAAGGCAGAAAAAAGCGGTCACCTTCAAAGGGATGGAAATCGAATTCGTGAAGCTTAAAAGGCGGGCAATGTTCGGGTTCAGGCGCTATGGGGATGCATTCGTGGCTGAGCCAGAAAAGGCCATCGTTGACGCTCTTTACGTTCCTGAACGCCTGCTCATATCTGAAGTGCATTTCGCGCTGAAGCAGGGGGGGATCGATGTCGGGCGGCTTTGCGAATATGCCAAAACGCTTGGCTCATCCATAGTTAAGAGGCGCTTAGGCCTGCTTTTCGAAAAAGCCGGAATAAGAGCCAGTGGGCTGGGCCTGCCAAGGAAGTCCACCCGCTATGTACTTCTCAATCCGTTCCTAAAGGCCAAAGGAGAAAAAAATGGGAAATGGATGATCCAGGTAAACGAGGTGTTGGAATGATCACAAGAAAGGAACTGGAGGCAAAGGGGAAAATGCTCGGGTTTAATGCATACCAGGCGGAAAAGGATTACCTGCAGCACGCGTTCTTGGCCTCCCTTTACTCCGTTTCATCGAGCGAGTTCGTATTCAAGGGCGGCACTGCCCTGCAGAAGGCGTATGGACTCGACCGGTTTTCAGAGGATCTCGATTTTACCTTTTCGAATGGAAAACCGGTTGTTTTTGGGTTCATTGAGAAAGCTGCCAACGGTATGGATGAGCAGTTTGAAACAACCATTTCCAAAAGGGAGGAAAAGATGGATTCCCTATCGGCAAGGCTGAAATTGAAGGGACCCCTTTTTGAGGGGAATGCGCAGAGCATTCAAACACTTCTTGTCGAGGTAAGCATTCGGGAGAAAATCCTAAAGGCACCGGTAGCAAGGCGGATTGTGCCGCAATATCCCGACCTAAGGGCGTACGTTGCGCTATGCATGGATTTGGACGAAATCCTTGCGGAAAAAATCCGCGCCATACTTACGCGTGAAAAACCCAGGGACGTTTACGACGCGTGGTTCCTTTCCCGGAAGGGTGCTGTTTTCAGGGCCGATTTGGCGGATGGCAAGCTTGCATACTATGGAAAGAGATATGAAGCCCCCCAATTCAAGAAGGGAGTCCTGGATAAGCGGAAGCTCTGGGAAAAGGAAATGAACGTCTTGCTAAGGAACGCTCCTCCATTCGAGGATACGGCAAGCGAGCTGCTCGAATGGATCGGAATACGTTGGCAATGAGGCATCTGTTACCCGGCCCGAATTAACATAATGCCCGATGTAATTTCCCTGAATCGGACGGTGCGAATCCTTATTAATTTTCTTCCCGTAGTCTGGTTTGTTCGTGTGGGTAGCTATTGCTGTTTATCGTGGGGTGCGTCAATATGTACTTGGAGAAATTCGACCCGGAGATTGCCAAAACGATAGAGCTGGAGAAGAAACGGCAGATGGAGGGGCTGGAGCTGATTCCGTCCGAGAATTACGTGAGCAAGGCGGTGCTGGAGGCCCTTGGCTCCATAATGACCAACAAATACTCGGAAGGCGTCCCCCACAAGCGCTACTATGGCGGGAATGAGTACATCGACCAGATGGAGGATATTGCGGTTGCAAGGGCAAAATTGCTCTTCCAGGCGCAGCACGTGAACGTGCAGCCTTATTCCGGCTCCCCAGCGAATTTCGCGGTTTATTACGCCCTTCTCGAAATCGGCGATAAGGTTTTAGGGATGAACCTCTCGATGGGCGGGCATCTGACGCACGGCCATCCGCTGAACTTCTCTGGTAGGTTTTACAAAATCATCCCTTACGGGGTTGATCCCGAAACGGAGCTGATCGATTACGATGAGGTAAGGCGGCTTGCACTTGCTGAAAAGCCAAAGATGGTCCTGGCAGGATTTTCCGCATACCCAAGGAAGCTCGATTTCCGGAAATTCAAGGAGATCGCAGATGAGATCGGCGCCTACTCCTTCGCGGACATCGCGCATATCGCAGGCCTATGTGCAACTGGAGTGCACGAGAACCCGGTTCCGATTTTCGATGTTGTCAGCACGACCACCCATAAAACGCTCAGGGGCCCAAGGGGGGCAATAATAATGTGCAAGGAGCAGTTCGGAAAACAAATAGATAGGGCGGTTTTCCCGGGCCTGCAGGGCGGGCCGCACGACCATGTTAACGCTGCAAAAGCAGTCGCGTTCAAGGAAGCGCTTCAGCCTGATTTCAAAATTTATGCGCAGCAGATTGTGAAAAACGCCAAAGCAATGGCGGAAGAATTGATGGGTTTCGGCTGGCGTTTAGTCTCGAATGGGACGGACAACCACCTGATGCTAATTGATGTGTGGAAGGAGGGAATAACCGGAAAGGAGGCGGAAACGGTTCTTGATGAAGTGGGAATCTACTGCAATAAAAACATGATCCCGTTCGACAAGAGGCAGCCGCTTGATCCTTCAGGCATAAGAATCGGTACGCCTGCGATCACCAGCAGGGGGATGAAGGAATCGGAAATGAAGGAGACTGCGAGATTGATAGATAAGACTCTGAGAAACAGAACCGATGCAGAGTCCAAGAAAAAAGTCAGGGAGGAAGTCAAAGAGATGTGCTCAAGATTCATTATTTACTAATTGCGGAGATTTGCACCCCCTGGCAGGCTGGCTCCGGTTGGTAATCTAAAGGCAAGTGCTTATTTTCCAGCAGAAATGAGGTTGCGAAAGCCTTTTATACTAATAAGTGTAATTAGTGTAATTGGTGGTATTTGTGGAATCATATTTGAGGAGGAAAAGGGGCGGTTCGCCATACATCACAACCAAGCTGCGCAGGTCTGCGCTCCCAAAACTAAGACAGCTCAAGGCGGCTATCATATCGGAAAGGAATGAGAACGTGCCCGACATGGACGTGCTGGAAGAGGCGATCGATACGACGCTGCGCGATTGGGAGAACAAGCGCATTGCGGCAAAGCGGCACCATCCGCTCGAATCGGCCGGCTTCATCAAGGGCAAGCACCAGGTTTCAGATAACGATTTGGAAAAATTCCTGATATCACGGGAGAGGCTTGATTGAAATGATTTTCCTTGATTCAAGCATGCTGATCGCGCTTTACGTTGAAGCGGATGAAAGGCATTCCGATGCTATCGGGGTTATGAGGCAGCTCAAGGACGAAACATTTGCAATTACTAACCACAACCTGGAGGAAATCGTTACATTCATTGCCGCAAGGCAGGGCGCCTCGGCAGCATATGCGGTCGCGGAAAAAATATTATTCAAGAGGGAGGTGGAATTGATTATCGTCTCCAAAGCGGATATTGAGGCATCCTTAGTCGTCCTGAAGTCCTACGCCGGTTTCAGCCTGTGCGATTCCATGAGCGTTGCCGTTATGAAAAAAATGGGAATCTCAAAGATAGCCTCATTTGACTCGGATTTTGATAAAATCAGGGGAATAACAAGGATCAAGTAGAATCAGTCGTCCTCCTTCTCGACGGTCTCCTCATCCCAAAGCTCGTCGGGCGAATCTTCGATGACCGCCGTAGCCTCCTTCTTCCTTTTCAATTGCACTTGCTTCGCGTCCATCCTAGCCACTCGCGTATTTACTCTTGGGTGAAACACTTTTGCACTCGACACCAAAAAAACAAAGGCAAATTAGTAGGGGCGGAAATGTTTATATATCGTTTCGCTTTTCCGGAAAATTCGACGATTGGCTAATTGAAACGTTTTGATGGGAATGGTCTTTTGGCAAATAGCCGCAATCATTTCCTAGAACCATTTCTGCAAGCTGCTCTGCCTTGTCCCAAAGGGCTCCTTATAGGCGCGCTGGAGCGCTGCTTGCACCCTCTCGATCGTAAAATTCCTATCGAGCATGAATTCGATGAGCCTATCCCTATCCGGCTGCGAGAATTCAATCTCAGAGGGCTTGACATCGGCCACTTCCGGATGGAGAAAGAGGTGTTCGACTGGTTCGTAATCGATCTCCTTGTTGATCGCTTTCAAGATTTCCCTAAAGGAATCGTGCTCCTTCACGAGCTTTAGCGCCTTCTTTGCGCCTATCCCATAAATTCCCTTGTTGAAATCGGTGCCCGCAAGGATCCCAATCCAGATCAATTTCTGCTGGGTGATTCCAAGACGGTTAAGGTTTGGCTGCAATTCGATCCTTTCTGGAACCACCTCAACAAAAGTATTTTTCCTTGGCAATTTCCGCCTGCCGGCAATGGTTAGGTTTTTGAGCAGGATAGGAGTTCCGAACAGCAGCGCATCATAATCCTGCGTGCCTGTTGCCTCCACGAGCCCCTTCCTGCACATATCCGCGCACTGGGCCTCGCCCTCGCTTTTTGCCTGTATTACCGGAATCCCAAGAAGCTGCAAAAGATGCTTGCCCTCCTCCGCCATCTCCCTTGTCAGCTTCGATGTCTGCTGCGCATATACTTTCATGTCTTCTGTCCTTCCCGCTTCCTTTGCTGCCTCGAATTCCTCCGCAGCGACCTGCTTCCTCTCCCTCCTCTCCTCGAGGGTTCGCTTCTTGAGCTCGGAAGGCTTTCCATCGAAAACGAATGTGGGCTGCAGCCCCTTCTCGAGCATGTTGCACGTGCGGTAGAAAAGGCCCGATATGTGGGAGGTGATCCTGCCCTTCGAATCCATTAGGGGAGTCCCATCCGGCTGCCGGATTATCGCAAGGAACTGGTAGAGCGCGTTGTACGCATCAATTGCGATCCTTCCGCGCATTTCCTCAAAGGAAAGCTTCCTTGCCTCGATTATGTCCCTTATTGCAACTCCCAAAAAAACCGCCTAATCTAAATCCGCGTGAGTCATTTTAAACGTATGGCTCGTATTTTGTACGTCGAATTTCAAAACGGTGGGTCTATGCATCAGGAATGCCACATTTGCGGGAAGCCAGCTTCAGCTCAGGCGCTAGTAGAGGGTGCGAAGGTATTTCTTTGTGAAAATTGCTTGCACTTCGGAAAGCGCATTGAACAGCCGGTGCAACCAAGGGGCGCAACGCAGGTGAATCTGCAAGCAATCCATCATCCCTTAGCTTATTCGAAGCCAACTGTGCGGCCCTCGGATCACGCCACGGTTGAAGATTTTGGGGATAAAATCAGGAATGCAAGGGAACAGCTGCACCTCACCAGGAAGGAGCTTGCAAACACCTTGTTCATTTCCGAAAATGTGATCGAGAGGCTGGAAGATGAACTCTTAAAGCCGGACATAAGGACCGCCGAGAAGCTTGAAAAATTCCTGAAGATAAGGCTCATAGAGGTTGAGGGAAGCGCCAGCGCAAATGAGGAGCAAAAGAAAGCGCTTGATGAGATGCATCGGCAGGCGAAGGCAGGCGGCACCACTTTCGGCGATGTCGTCGATTTGAAAATCCGCAAGAAATGAACGGAAAGAAATGTTAATTAAGGCGGGGAAGGTGTTTATTTCACCTTGAGGGGAAACCCGCCATGAAAACGAGTATCCTGCTGTTGCTTCTCGCTTTAACCGCCTTCTCCAATGCGTTATGGGTGGAATTCCCGGTAACGAACGATACTAACAACCAGCGTTCACCTGCATTGTCGGCTTCTGGAAGCGCAGTTGTTTATGAGGATAACCGGAACGGGAACTGGGATATCTACCTTTACAATTTCACAACGCAAACCGAAAGGCAAATAACGACGAGCACTGCTGACCAGATCGACCCGAAAATATCCGGCAAATACGTAACCTGCCTTGACTACCGGTCGGGGCAGGCCCTATATCTTTACAATTTGGCAACGGGGCAGGAGCTGAAGATTAGCGACGTTTCAGGCAGCGCAAGGGGGCACCACGACCTCTCAAGCGAGTTTGCGGTATGGAAAGACAACGTCGGAACCACCCAATATGGGATTTCAAAATATAACCTGGCCACTTCGGAAGCGAGCATAATTGAAACCGACTCTTATTTGCGTGGCTGGCCTGCAATCTCAGGATCTTACGCCGTATGGATCCAAAGGCGCTCGATATATGTGGACATAAGGCAGGCACAGCTAACTACCGGCGCTACCTCGTGGTTAACCTTGGATTCGCCAGCACAGATCTATCCTGCGATAAGTGGCAAGTACGTTGCGTGGGCGGTTTATGCCGGCTCGAACTTCGACCTCTTCCTGAATGACACCCTGTCCGGGCAGGCGTACCAAATCACAAGCGATCCCTCGGACCAATTGGAGCCAACGGTTGATGAGGCGTCTAGCAGGATTGCGTGGACGGATTACCGTAGCGGCACTGGTAATGGCGACATCTATATTAAAAGCATACCCTCGGGCGTGGAAACGAGGATGACTTTAAGCGATGCCAACCAGACTTCTCCAAAATTAAGCCAATCTTACTTGGTTTGGCAGGATGACCGGAATGGCAACCTGGACATTTACGCCGGAAGGGATTTTCTTTGCGGTGACGCCGACGGCAATGGAAATTTCAATATTTTGGATATAAATTTCCTAACCGGCGTCCTGGCAGGCACGCGGCAAATGCCGCCCTGGTGGCGTGCTGCCGATATGGATGGGAGCGGCGAAATTACCCGTGCTGACATTTTCCGGATGATGAATCAGCTTTCGGGAATTCCCTCGACCTGCGAGCCTTATCCCGCATCGCCCTTTACTCACGGCTCGGCACTGACTCCAGGGCCGCCTTTCCCCAATGAAAGCAGCACCTACCTGCCAATTGAACTTAAAATTTCCAACGACGGCCCAATTGCCCTTCTTGAGGTTGAAGTGGCATACGACCCAAATGTGCTCCAATTCAATTCCTTCCAAAGGACCGGAAGGATTTCCCAATCATATGTGGACAGCCGCACTTTGGTCAACCCCGACAGGATTGGATTCACCATCTACAATTACAATTCGCCAACCCAAAACATCCCAATCGGAAAGGGCTCTGGCGCCATTTTGAACCTAAGCTTCAAATTCCTGGGGCTTCAATCTGACCCTTACGAGCTAGGGATTGCAAGAACCAAGGCGTTTGATGTAAACCTATTTGAAATGGCTGCAGTGGATTACGTTGGCATTCCTCAGATATCGGGCGTCGCCGCAGTCACTTACCAGACGGCTGCGCGAATAGATTGGAGCACCGACATACCTGGCAATTCAACAGTCCTTCTTGGTTCGGGAAGCGGCTCATATGAATTTTCCAATGGCACAGCGGCCGAAGTAACCGCCCACTCGATCTACCTAACGGCGCTTAGCTCGGCTGTTCCCTATTACTGCAAGGTCGTCAGCTGCAACTCCCTTGCTTGCAGCACATCGGATGAGCTTTCTTTCACGACAGTTGGCGAGGGAACGCTTCCCGCAATTTCAAACGTGATTCCAATTCCTTCCTTCAATTCTGCGGTGATCAATTGGAATACTGCGGGAGTTGCCAGCAATTCCTCGGTTAGGCACGGGACCGAATCCGGAAAGCTGAACATCACGAAGGGTGTAGATGACAAAGAGGAAAACCATTCGGTCACATTGCAAGGATTGGGACCCTCCCAGAGGTACTTTTATTCCGTCACTAGCTGCAATGATGTTGGATGCGATTCTTCAACTGAAAGAGAATTCAATACTACGGCAATCCCAGCTGGCTGCGCATATGGCAATCCTGCGTGCGCATCTGGCCTCATTTGCCAAAACAACGTATGCGTCAGCGGGGGAAGCCCCGGCGGGCCCGGAAGCCCGGGAAGTCCCGGCTCGCCCTACAATCCACCTGCAAATCCGCAAAGCGCCGATCCCTCAAGAAGGCCATCGCCATCCCCGAATGCCTCCGTTTCACCATCTCCCCTGCCCGCCTCGCAATATGTGGAGCTTCGAGAGGACATAGTGAAGGACATCAATTTGCTAGAAGAGGTGGATCGGCTTGAAATTGAAAGCTACCTGCGGCAGGCGGAAAAGCTACAGAAGGAGGGAAGGTACGAGCAGGCGATGCAGGTGCTTGGGAATGCCAAGAGGAAAATGGCGGAAGCGAGCGTGAAAGTCGAGGGAAAGAAGGCCGACATAGCGTGGGTTTTTGCATTCACTTTGCTTGCTTTCCTGATGCTGTATGCGGTCTATTACGTGAAGGTTACGCAGAAAAAGACCGATGAGATCGAAAAAGCGCCCCTGGATGGGATGCAGGACTCGCCGGATGAAAAAATGGATGCAGGAGGAGCGGAGGCACCGCAATCGAGCATCGATGATTTCAAGAAGCAGCTTGGGATTGACGCAGCGGATAAGGACAATGTTGCTGATTTTATCAGGGATGACGCTGCCGGAAGGATAAAACTGGACTTGGACAAGCTCAAGAAGTAGGATGACCCGATCCTTAAATCTCATTCGTACTCGATCGTTGCGGGCGGCTTTTGGGAAATGTCGTAGACGACCCTATTGACGCCCCTCACGTCATTTGAGATTTTCGTGCTTGCCCTCTCAAGCACGTCCGATGGTATTTTTGCCCAGTCCGCGGACATTGCATCCCTGCTTGTAACCGCCCTTAGTGCGATGATGTATTCGTATGTGCGCTCATCGGCCATCACCCCAACAGCCTTGACAGGAAGCAGCGCTGCGAAATATTGCCAGATCTTCTCATCCAGCCCCGCCTTTGCAATCTCGTCCCGAAATATCGCATCCGCCTTCCTTACAATCTCGATCCGTTCGGGAGTTACTTCCCCAAGGATGCGAATGGCAAGCCCCGGGCCCGGGAAGGGCTGCCTCCATACTCTCTTGTGTGGAAGGCCTAGCATCTCTCCAAGCCTTCGCACCTCGTCCTTGTACAAATCCTTAAGTGGCTCGATGAGCCTCAGGTCCATCTTTTCAGGAAGCGTAAGGTTGTGGTGGCTCTTGATTTTCTCGGCGATGTGAGAAGCCTGCGCGCTCTCGATCCTATCGGGGTAGATTGTTCCCTGCGCGAGGAATTTGATGTTCGCCTTGCTTCCAAGCTCCCTTGCCTTCCTTTCAAAAACGTCGATGAACGTATGGCCGATGATTTTCCTTTTCTGCTCCGGGTCGGCAACGCCCCTAAGCCTACCTATGAAGGTTCCGGACGCATCCACGACTTCGAAATGCCTAAAGCCCATCTGCTTGAAGAACTGCTCGGTCTCAACTACCTCTCCTTCGCGCATAAGGCCCGTATCTATGAATACGCTGTAAAGCTGGTCGGGTAGTGCCCTGTGGATGAGCATTGCCGTCACAAGCGAGTCCACCCCGCCGGAAACCGCAATCAGAACCCCGCCTTTTCCCCTTGCGTTCTTCTGCACTTCCTCAATCAATTTCGAATCAAGCCCTCTTAGCGAATAATCCTTGCCTGATTTGCAGATGTTGAATACGAAATTGAATAGCATTTTCGAGCCGTTCCTTGTGTGGGCAACTTCCGGATGGAATTGCAAGCCGTACAATTTGCGCACGTTGTTTTCAAATGCGGCCACTTGGCATTTCTGCGTGCTTCCAACGACCTCGAACCCCTTCGGGAGGTAGGTCACCGCATCGCCGTGGGACATCCAAACCTGCTCCTCCTTGGAAAGCCCCTTGAAAAGCTCGCTGCCCTTCCTGCTTTGCAGCATCTCCTTCCCATACTCGTTCTGCTCGCCGCGCCTTGCCAATTTGCCCTTGAAATGGGTAGCAATCAGCTGCTCCCCGTAGCAAATTCCAAGAATCGGCACTTTCAAATCGAATATTCGCATATCGGGATAAATCGCATTCGCGCCGCTAATAGCCGCCGGGCCGCCTGAAAGGATGATGCCCTTAGGCTCGAGCTTGCTTATCTCGCCGAATTCCGCGTCATAGGGAAGCACCTGCGCGTTTGCCCCAAGGTCCTTGATCCTCCTGGCAATCAGGTGAACGGATTGGCCGCCAAAGTCAAGAACAATTATCATGTTTCCCCACTCATTTATGGACAAGCCTGTAACTTCTGTAAAATGCCCCCTGAAAATAAAACAGAATTAGCACATAATAATTGCCAAAGGGGTATAAATAACTATGCGCGCGGTTTCCTTTTGCCGAATTCGAGGAGAAGCAGGTTACGATGCAATTCCAGCTGCCTGATTTCCTTACGAATTTCCAGTAGCACCGATCCCTCGGGCTTGCCTGGAAGGCTTTCGAGGATATCCTTTTTTTCCCTAAGGGCTGCGATCATGTCCCTTAGCGCATTGTCCAGCCTGGATGGCGTGAATGCCTGCTGTTCATTTGCGTGCTTTTGGATCCGTACCCAATGCCCATCAACGTCCGTCTTTTGGTCCGCCAATTTTTTTAGCCGCCTTCTGAATTTTGCAGCCTCTGAAAAATTTGTGTTTTCATTGCGTTCCTCATCCATTGTCATCACTTCGTCAGGTGCAGAATACTTAATTTCCGCGCAACCTATTTAAACCGCTAATGTCACAATATTGCCATGGAAACAGGCATTAAGGTTGGGGACATCATGAAGACTACCCTTATCGCCATCAATGACTCTGCAACCGTCCAGGAGGCGGCAAAGATAATGAAATCCAGGAATATCGGGAGCCTGCTTGTGAAGGACAAAAACAAGCGGATCTATGGCATTCTGACGGATCGAGACTTGGTGGAAGAGGCACTCGCGAAGGGTGCAGGAATAGGAACGCCGATCAAGAAATACGTCAGCACGCCCTTGGTTGGAATAGAGCCGAAGGCGGACATCTCCGAGGCTGCAAGGCTGATGGGAAACGAGGACCTGAGGAGAGTTGTCGTTTTCCGGGAAGGCCAGGTGGTTGGCATCCTTTCCGAGAGGGACATCGTCAAGATTTCCCCGAGCTTATATGACCTGATTGCGGAAAAAGTCGAAGGGCATTTGAAATAGAAGAATTAGTTCACGTTTACGTTTATTTTTCCACGTGGGAAGCCCATATGCATGGATGGCTCTCTGACGTCAAGGATGAAAGCAGAGTCAACAATGCATAGGGCTCAAAGGGACTAATTCTCGATTTTTTTTCCGCCCAAGCGTTCCATATCCGAAAGAAAGGCGGCAATGTCATTTTGGGGTTTTTTTTGATGCCCAAATAAAAAGTTGCAAAAAAAGTGGAAAAAACAAAAAATAAGGTGGAAGGAAATGGGAAAGACTTACATAGACACTGTGAAGTACCTGGTGAAGGCGAACTTCGAAATTGACGGCATCGTTGAGAAGCCCGACATCGTTGGCGCGATCTTCGGGCAGACGGAAGGCCTTCTTGGAGACGAGCTCGACCTGCGAGAACTGCAAAAGAACGGCAGGATCGGAAGGATTGAAGTCAACGTCCAGATGCGTGGGGGCAAGAGCTTTGGGAACATCCTCATCCCCTCGAGCCTCGACATGGTTGAAACCAGCATACTTGCCGCAAGCCTTGAGATAGTCGACCGTGTGGGCCCCTGCGAGGCAAGGATAAATACCGAGAAAATCGAGGATACGCGCAACCTTAAGAGGAAGATGCTGCTTGACAGGGCAAAAGCGCTCCTGAAAAACGTCATCGTGGACGAGATCCCCGAAAGCAAGGAGCTTGCGGAAATGGTCCGCGCGGAAGTAAAGATCGCAGAAGTCGACACCTACGGGGAGGACAAGCTGCCTTGCGGTCCAGAAGTGCAAAGAAGTGATGCGATAATAATCGTCGAGGGCCGCGCCGATGTCGTGAACCTCCTTCGGAACGGCATGAAGAACGTGGTTGCCATAGGAGGCGCGAATGTGGGCAAAACCATTGTCGAACTCTCCGGCCAGAAGGACGCAACGCTGTTCCTTGATGGCGACCGCGGCGGGGACATCATACTTCGGGAGATGATGCACGCCGGAAGCATTGATTATGTCGCACGGGCGCCAGCAGGAAAGGAGGTCGAGGAGCTTACGCGCAAGGAGATCATAATGGCCCTTAGGCGCAAGGTTCCAGCTGAGCAGGCAGGCGCCGAACTCAAGGAGCAGATAGAGGGCCGCGAGTCGAGGTTCGATTACAAGAAGAAATTCGAGCGCAAGGCGGAGAAGAAGGAGGAGGGCTGGTACCAGAAGGTGATGCCAGGCAACGGCGGGCAGCCGACATATTCGCGCGTGCAGCAAGAGCAGCAGGCGGAAGTTACGGCCGTTCCGGAGCCGCAGGCCCCTCCAACCGAGGAGCCCCTTAGCGCTGAAGAGCAGGCACAAGCGGATGCGTTCAAGGCATCGCTAAAGGAGCTCGAGGGCTCGCTTAAGGCAAAGATGTTCAGCTCGGAGATGCAGCCAATTGGCGAGGCGCCAATAAGGGAGATCATGAAGGCGCTTGCGGAAACGGAGGCCGTCTTTGGGGTTGTGCTTGATGGAATCGTGACCCAAAGGCTCCTTGACCTGTGCGAGCAAAAGGGCGTTAAATTCGCAGTTGGAATACGCGCAGGGAACATAACAAGGAAGCCCGCAGGCGTGCGGATCGTCCTTGCCGAATGAGCCCGCGTTAAACTAAGGGAGACGGGTACAGTAATCTGCGCCCTTTCCCTCACTAGCAACGATGTTTATGGGGGATTTGCCAGCGATACTGAAGTTGCTTGCTGCGCCCCTATTCCTGACCCTTGTCCCATTCGCCTACCAACGGATTCAAAAATTCTCCCTTGGAAAATCCCTGAAATACTTATTGCTCAACAAGGAGGATTTCAGGGGGCTTGCCCGATTTAGCCGAACGTTTGGGAATGCGATTTTGCTGCTTGCGGTGATGCTGGCAGTGGCATTCCTCGAAACTTCGATCCTTGCGCTTCTTGGAATGCTGGACATAGGGAAAGTACAGAACATCATCCTGCGGCAGCCTCCAGCAGTGATTGCAATTGCGATTTTCATTTCGCCAATCTCCGAGGAAATCTTTTTCAGGGGATTCCTGCAAAGGAAGCTTGGCGTTTTGGTTAGCGCAATTGCATTCGGGCTCTCGCACGCAGGGTACGGCTCAATTGCCGAGCTAACCGGCGCGCTTATTCTCGGCTTCGTGCTTGGGCTTTACGCCTGGAAGAACAAGAGCATAGCTGCCCCAATTTTTGCGCACATGATGTTCAATGCGATCTCAATAATCGCGATGGCAAGCTGATCAAGAGCTTTTATGGCCTATGCTTTTCCGATTCTAAGAAAACCCATCTGTATAAATATCTCGACTTCATCATTATCTCATAATTTCCATAAACTAGATAGTTTCGATAAGGTGGTTCGTATGGCAATGCCTAATGTTTTGGACCAGGTAAAGGACATCTTGAAGAAGCCAAAGGAGAAAAACATCGCGATACTGGTCGATGGCCCCAACATGATACGGAAGGAGCTGGGCATCGATCTTGACAAGGTCAAGAAGAAGCTCCAGAAATATGGAAAAATCAAGGTCGCTAAAGTTTTCCTCGACCAGTTCGCTTCCGACAAGCTTATTGAGGCGGTGACGAACCAGGGATATGAGGTCGTAATCGTCCCTTCTGATGTCGACGTCGCGCTTGCGCTGGATGCGTCGGAGTACATGTTCTCCCCCCACATCGATACGATCGCGATAGTATCCCGCGATTCGGATTTCAAGCCGGTCCTAACAAAGGCGAAGGAGCACGGCAGGGATACCATAATTGTCGGCACGGAGCCCGACTTTTCCTCAGCGCTCAAGAACACAGCCGACATCGTAATCGACCTGAAGGCCGAGGGCGGGCTGATGGATAGGAAGGAGCCTATTCCCCAAAAAGTGGAGCAGAAAGCCATTCATAAGGAGGCGCCAAGGGAAGAGCTAAGAATCGAGCTTAAGGACGAACGGAAGGAACAAGAGCATCCAAAAGGATGAGGCGTTTTCAATGGGCAACGTGAAAAAACCCGACGAGCTAGGGCGGAAGATGTTGGATGGGAAGGCGGGCGATCCAAAATCATTCAACAAAGCCGCAACATCAATAATGGAACACGCAAGGAAACTTGTCGGATCCAATCCGATGCCCGATCATTTAAAGGATCAGGTTTTAAGCAACATTAATCTGAAAACGCATAGGATTATTGCCTCCTACGACGGCAGGAATCCTGGAACGACCTGGCTTAGCAGAATTGTAAATAATGCCATAATCGATACCCTAAGAACGAACAAGAATCATCTGGGAAGAGCAGATGCTAATTATGAACCATTCGTGGAGTATGAACAGGACTGGTTATTAAGGGACAAAATAAACTCGGCTCTCGAGCTGTTGAAAAAAACAGATCCCAAATGCCATCAAACGTTTAAACTGGTGCATATCGATGGACTAACTGAGGCAGCTGCGGCAAGGCAACTGGGCAAGGGCCAATCCACCATCTATTACCGGTTGGGCCGAGCAAAGAAAAAACTCCGGAGCATACTGGAAGCGAAGGGCGTGACCCCGGCAACCAACCCTCTAAAAAGGATCCGGTTCTGAAAACAAATTCGAATTCAGCACGCGATTTTCAACAATCAGCTTGTTTACTGCGGGAGTCAGCACCAGGATGAACGCCATATTCCCGACGAGGTGGTAGATTGTGAAGGGTATCTGGCCGATAATCGTCATTCCCAGCGGCTGCCCGAACTGGAAGCCGAACGCAAGGGCGGTTGTTGCATCGTAAAAAAGGGTGCCGATGATGCCAAATCCCAAATAGTGCAACATTTTGCGTGTGGTTTTATTTGCGAAGTATTTGCCTGCTGCATAGCCTATTGCCCCGTAGAAAATAGCGCAATAAAGGGTCCACCAGCCAAGCCTTCCTGAGATGAAATCGAATGATGCGAGTGCGAGTGAAGCGAAAACGAATCCCGCAAGCTTGCCGTATTTTTTCGCGAATGGGAGCATCGCTGCCATTATCGGCTCGGCGTTCGGGAGGGGCATTTGGATGAGGCGGAATGCGATGACGAACACGAGCCCGGCTGCAAACTTGATTGGATTTAAGAGCTTCATTCATTTCTCACTGGTTTTGTAGCCCAAAAAAAGGCCGATCATAAGGAAGAACGCGAATACCGCAACCGCCCAGCCATATTCCCTCAAACTCAACAATGCCGTCCAGGCCTGAATGGTTGGAATGGGTGTTATTTTGGTCTGATTGATTTCAGTCGCTGCCTTTTTATTGCTTACTCCGGCTGAGAGCAGTTGCCTTGCCAGACTGCTCCCATCCTCCTCCTCTTTGATGGCAATCCCTTGCGAAAGTGCCGGGGAAGGATTTGCCGATGGTGAAGCGGCGAGTGTTGGCGTGGCGGATTCATCCGAAGGATCGTAATCTATGGAATATCCCGATGTGGAAACCGGTTGCGTTGCCGATGGTGAATTGCAGCTGCGGGATTCCTCGGGCGTATTCTGAGTTGTGCCGCAATCATTTAGCTCAATGCAGCTCCTCGTCTCATAGCCCCCTGAACATTCGCTCCACTCCCCGCATTCCCAGTTTTCGGTGCACGCATCGGTGGAAGGTGATGGGGAAGGGCTAGGGCTAGCAGTAGCGTTTGCTTCCGGTGAAGGCGAAGGGCTCGATGTAATGGATGGGCTGGGGCTTGGCGTCTGCGTTGGAGTTGGCGATGGGATGTTCTCCGGGCACGCCAGGTTGGCAGTGGAGTTCACGGCTGCAAGCAATGCTGCAGCGGTATCAAGTACGTTCGAGCCGCCAGCCATCCTGCTCGCATCCCCGTAACCGCCATCGGGATTTTGGCTGCACTTTATGTTTTCTAGAGAGAGGATGGAATAATCCGTATCGCCATATGCCGCAAAAGCCAGGCTTGAGAGCGCTGCGGCAAAGATGCTTTGGTTTCCTCCGAACCTGCTTGCCGCACCATCCCTTAGGAAATCGAGGGAACTTGAAATTTCGTTTTCAGAAGCCCCCGCCGCCTCCATTCCAAGGATCACAAAAGCGGTCTGCGAGTACATGTCCGGCCCCAGGGACCAGAAGGTGCCGATGGTGGTGGTATTCGTGAGGTTGAAGCTCCCATCCGAATTTCTCAAGGAAAGGAGGGAATTCAATGCGGATGTTTTCATCCCCTCGTCGATGCCTCCGATGCCGACAAGGCCAAGCAATGCCGCGGAGGTGCTAATCGAATCCTCGCCTGCAGCCCAAACCTGAAGCGTCCAGTCGGATTCGGTGCAGTTCTCAATGCATTGCGAATAGCCCTTGAAGCCTCCCCCGTTTCCCTGCATTGCAAGCAGCCTGCCTGTTATCGCACCCAGATCAATCTGATTGATGTCGCCCGCTATTGAATATGCGTATAGATTCAAGCCGGGGATGTCCGCCTCGGCCCACGAGTAGGAGTCATTGCTTTCGAGATCCTGCTTTGCCCAGCCAAGTGCATCAATGACCGTTTGCGAATTCCCCTCGTAACTATGCAAGGCCAAAATGCCCATTGCCGTTTGGGGCGAGGAATACGGGTCGAAAGCGCCGTTTGGCTGCTGGTTTGCCCTAATGAACTCGGCCATCGAGGGCACGTCAGCAGCAGCTTCAGCCATGGAGATGAACGCAAATAATGCGAACAGGACCAATAAACCAAACGACCTATTCATATCCCATACGCCCCCCAGAGGCCTTAGGTGTTTCAAACTCATTTGATTTCATGATTCGGTGTTTCATACCTGAACTCCAGCGAGACATCGGACTCGATTTTATAATTGTCCACAGCAATCATTGCAATCCTCCCGTCAACATAGTATTGCCAATATTTGTGGTTGCCTTCCTTGTTTTCAGGCAAGCCACCTACGGAGTAAACATAGGAGCCGAAGGGGTATTTCTTGTAGGAGATTTCGGTTGCCTTGGCGAACACATCAAGTGCGCTTGTTCCCCTTTCAGTAGAAACCAGCCTTTCGGTCGTGTTGATCCCGTCATTGATGATCACAAGGACACTGATGTGCGTAGAATTGGCATTGGCGCCCAGAGTGGCGACTGATAGCTGCTGCCCTTGTGCGGGCGCCTGCTGCATGCAGCCTTGAAGCATCAGCGCAAGAAGCAATATAGGCATCAATGCGCCGCATTTGTTTTGCATCGTTTTCACTCTGGGGTTCAATATTTAAAACCGCAATGCTTCACGGATTCAGGCGGAGCAATATCCCCATCCGCACTCCGCGCAGCTAAGGCAGCCTTCCTTCTTTTCAAGCTGCTCCGATCCGCAGCTTGGGCATTCCTTAATGGCCTTGTCCCCGAATTGCACGTCCGCAAACGGCGCGTTCCTTGCTGCATAACTTGCAGCTGCGGCATTGCTTTGGCTCATCACCTTCAATGTCGTTTCGTGACGCTCCAGCAACGATTCGGGCGTGATGCTTGCGGGTGCTGCGGAGCCATCATATGACGGTGGCTTTGCATGCTGCGTTTGCGTGTGCACCTCGGATTCGCCTTGTTGCTGCGGAATGCTTTTTTTCGGCGGCGCAACAAGCACCTGGTCCTTTATGGAGCTGTCTCGGAAAACGGTCACGTCCTTGCAGCCTAGCTTGTAGGCTAGCAGGTAGCTTTCGCGCATGTCATCAACTGTTGCATCGGCAGGGAAGTTATTCGTCTTGCTGATGGAGGAATCCGTCCATTCCTGGAATGCGGCAAGCATCCGGATGTGGTCCTCTGGCTTGATGTCCATTGCGGTCACGAATACCTTCTTCAGGATGGGGGGCATATAAGCCACTGCCTGCACGCTCCCGCCGCTCTCGTTGATTTCGGCCATCAATTTCTCATCGTAAAGGCCCTCGTCTTTCATTGCCTTCTCGAATGCGCCGTCCACGTAAAAGAAGCTGCCGACCTTCACGTTCTTCTCGAAGACCAGCGAATAAACGGGCTCGATGCCCGAGCTGCAGCCTGCGATCATCGATATGCTCCCAGTTGGCGCGATGACCGTCGTGTAGCCGTTCCTTATCCCGTGCTTTTTCACATCCTCCGAGAGCCTTTTCCAGTCAACGTGCGTCGAGTTCGAATAAGGCCCTGCAATTGGCAATTTGCCCTGCGGGTAGAAGCTTCTGCTGATGAAGGGGAGGCTTCCTCGCTGCCTTGCGATCTCTATGCTCCTAACCTTGCTCCAGTAGTTGATGAATTCCATCAGTTTTGTTGCGAATTCACGGCCCGCATCGGAATTATAGGGTATGCGCATCTCATAAAGCAGGTCGCCAAGGCCCATTACGCCAAGACCGATCTTCCTCGTTGCAAGCGTCATCTGCTCGAACTGCGGCAGCGGATGCCTGCTGACGTCTATTACGTTGTCAAGGAACGCCGTAGTTTGCATCGCCGCCTGCTTCAAGCCTTCCCAGTCGAAATACGTCTTGCCCTCCTGGTCCTCCTTTGCGAATGCCCAAACGTTGATGCTGCCAAGATTGCACGACTCATACGGGTAAAGCAAGACCTCCCCGCACGGATTTGTTGTGATGATGGGGCCCAGGTGCTCGTAAAACGGATTATACTTATTTACCGCATCGTGGAAGATGACGCCCGGCTCTGCTGATTCCCACGCCTGGTACACTATCATGTCAAAAAGCCTGCGCGGGTTGACCGTCCGGACCACCTCCTTCGTTCGCGGATTCACGAGAGGATAGGGTTCGTTCTTCTCATAGTATTCCCAGAAATCGTCCATTATAAGTACCGAGATGTTGAAGTTCCTAAGAGCCTTGTTGCCCTCCTTCGCCTTCACGAACTTCTCGATGTCGGGGTGGTTGCTGTTGAGGATGCCCATATTCGCCCCCCTGCGTATGCCGCCTTGCTTGATCACTTCGGTCATCGTGTCGAATAGCCGCATGAAGCTTATTGGGCCGCTTGCTATCCCCGAGGTGCTGCTCACGAAATCGCCCTCGGGCCTAAGATGCGAGAAATTGTAGCCCATCCCTCCGCCCGACTTGAAAACGATTGCTGTGTTCTTGAGTCCTTCCATTATGCTTTCAATCGAATCCTCAACTCCAATCACGAAACACGCACTCCCCATTCCTAGCGAATTCCCAAAGTTTGCGATTGCAGGGGTGTTTGGCATGAATTTCTTGCAAACCATTACGCTGTAGTTTGCATCTATCGCCTTTTCGTATTGTGCGAACTTTGCGTTCCCCAGCATCTCCATCATCCTGCTGAAGGGCACGCGCATCTGTTTTTGCGCATTCATCCTATCGTACATCCGCCTCAGCGCTTCAAGGTGGAAGCGGTTTAGCTGGTATTTCCCAATCGAGAACTTGCCATCGTATGATGCTGCATCAAATGCCTCGGCGGGCTGCTCCTTCTGGCTGCAAGAAAGGTCGAACACCAACGGATCATAGAGGAGATCCGGAAGGGTCGTATGAATTGCGACCCTTGTGAACAATTGCTTGGGGGATTCGGTTAGCTTGCCATCCTCGCTTTTCCTTAGGTAGCGTGCCTTTAGCACCCTAAGTGCGTTCAGGTCGAATGCCTTGTCGACCTCGTCGATCTCGTCCTTCTCGAGAACGCGCTTCTTTTCCTCCCTAAGTTCTGCTCGCTGCTGCCTGTAGAGGATGTATGCCTTCGCGGTCTTTGCATAGCCGCCTTCGATGAGCACTTTTTCTACCGTATCCTGAACATCCTCGACTCCCGGAAGCTCGCCGTTTCGGAATTGCTTTTCCAGCTGGTCAACGACGGTATCCGCAAGCGCGTTTGCAAGCGCCTTGTCCTTCCCGCCTACGGCCTTTGCGGCCTTCCAAATCGCGCTGATGATGCGCTCCTTGTTGAATTCGACGATGCGGCCGTCGCGCTTCTTGATCCGAAGAATGGTGCTTTTTGCGTTCCCGTTCATTTCGCTGCCACCTGCTGGTACGTTGAAATACACGACCTTCCTCTCCGGCATACGCCACCACCTCCAAGACTCAAAAAATGATATGACATAATTAATAACCCCTCAATATCTTCCATTTGACGGCCTTCCTTGTCTTGCTCATTGGGCCCCGATCCCGCTTTCCTTCATTTTTTTGCAATTTTTTTCCATGAAACGTCCTTTAGGGGAGTGCCAATATTCCCCCGCAGTTCGAAGCAACCCCCTCATTACTTCTCACCAATTAAACTCCTACCCTCGCCCTTTTTCAAAAGCTTTTTCACTTCCGTTTCGAATTCATCCAAATCCGCGAATTCGCGGTAAACGCTCGCGAACCTGATGTATGCGACCTTGTCGAGCTTCTTGAGGTTTTCCATCACCATGGCGCCGATCTCGGATGAGCTTATTTCCGTGCCCTCCTTCTTGCGTATTTCCCTCTCGATTTGATCCACCGTTTCCTCAATTTTCTCGTGGCTGATTGGCCTTTTCTCGCACGCCTTCATTATCCCGGATTCGATCTTCTTCCTATCGAAAGGCTCGGTCTTGCCATCCTTCTTCCGCACCACAAGGTCCAGGAATTCGACCCTTTCGTAGGTGGTGAACCGCTTCTGGCACTTCTCGCATTCCCTCCTGCGCCTTGTGACCGCAAGGTCCTCCGCGTCCCTAGAATCGAGCACCTTCGTTTCCATATGCGCGCAGTACGGGCATCTCATCCAAACCACCAAAAAAGAGGCATAAGGGGTACTAAATGTTGGTGTATGTTGCCTCTTCGGATACTATAGGTTGTATTTCAAACCCGGAGTACATACCATAGATGGATATTTAAACCTTTTTGCGGCGCTCGTAGAAAATTGCAAAAAAGGGCGGTTTTCCAAAAAAAACCAAAATTCCCGCTCGTAAACCATTTTTCCATATCGGTTCCGATATTCCAAGTTTGATGCGGGTTGCGAGGGAGGAAATTTTGCGGCGCTGCGTTTTTTCTTGCGATGCGCCCCTTCAAAGCCGAATTTTTCCCGCCTCCATCACCTAGCCTGTTTTTATTTTTTTGCGTCGTCCTATTTGCGGGTGTTTTAATGGCAAAGAATTCCAATTGCGTGAAAATTTTAATAGGAATGACGATTATTTTTGCTATTATTGCGGTTTTTTTAACGTATTCGAATAATACGGGATAGGCTTACGCGCCGGCCAATGCGCTATTAAAAGATGCGCAAAACCAGCCGGTAAATACGGTCCTTCCTAGGATTGTCATTTGTTATCGGCAATACTATTGCTATTCGGATGATGCCGGGTCGTCTCAAGCAACAACTTCTTGTGTATCGACTGATGGTACCATCTGTAACCCTGGTTTTCCTGCTGGCTCCTGTTCTGCTGGCTGGATTTTAGCTAACAACTGGTGCACGGCTTATGTTGCCTCGGGATCAGTATCAATAAAGGATTAGTGGTGGTAAAAATGAAGAAAAAAGCAACCGATGCCTTGCCTTTCCTTGAACGAAATTGCAATAAAATTATAGTGGTTGCATTTTTGTTTTTCGTTCTGGTCATTGCCTATCTGATGGGGATCTTCGGCAATACAAATATCGGCTATGCGATCAAACCTGTGGGGGCTTCAGCTCCAACAACTACGCCGCCATATGCGCGTCCCTTGCCTTGCTTCATTTCTTGCCATACTGAATATTTTTGCCCTTATACTGATGATTTTACACAGACCGGTTGTTCAGCTCCTTGTGGTAGTGTGTGCAGTGAAACCCCGCCATCTTCCGGTTGCGTTGGTGGTTGGGTGCAACAGTCGCATACTTGTGACAGGTACGTGGCAATAGAGACTTGGTCCTCCATACTCAATTGATACGCGCCGCTAGTCTGAAAAAGCAGAGATGACTGATTCACAGAGCCAATAAGATTCGGTAGGACGACTTCCGTTAGGGTATATTTGTTCCCCTAGGGGCGTAAAGAGGGGTGGGGGCGCCGAAGCGCCCCCATGTGGGTTGAACCGTCGGCTTATCATATTCAATTAGATGATCAAAGCCTATGGTGTCAATGTTTTCCTAACTCCGGAATGGAAAACCTTTTTTCCAAACCTGCAACCAATTCAAAAAACCTATGCCGTATTCGGGAGGAAGAACACCTTCCTTCCAACCTGCTGCTTCCTAAGAACGCCTTCCTTCACGAGCTTATTTAGTCTCGAGGAGGCGGCGTTCGAACCTTTGTACTTAAACTTCATCTGCACCTGTTCCGCGCAAACCTTCCCCTTTTTATTGACGTATTTCAGGATTGTTTCATCAATTTCCGGCAAAAGCAATGCATCACGTGCTGCAGGTTTTGCTTCAGTTCTGCCAATCTTCTGCTCAATTGCCTTGATCCTATCCTCCAATGCAAGCAGCCTATCCAGCTTCGAATTCAGCTCCTTGAACAGCAGGTTAGTGGAGCTCCGTTCCTCGCTTAGTTTGTGCATCAATGTCGCGACGAATACCGGATTCCTTATCTGCTCCTGGAACTTCAAGAACTCCTCGGTCACTTTGGCAAACTCGCTCCTCTCGTCCATAACTCTTTTAAACCTCAATTGCGTATCCATTCAGGTGGGCTGATGTTGTGCGTTTGTTCGCATGACAACGTTTGTTTATTGTCATGACATTGTCGTGACAATTCTACATCATTTGGGTTTATAAACTTAACTGTTTAGGGGGGGCTGCGTCAAAATATGCGTGCGCTTCTTTCCGTCTACGACAAGCAGGGCATCGTGCCTTTTGCCACTGACCTCCATAAGCTCGGCTGGGAGCTGCTTGCATCCGGGAATACCGCCAAGGCGCTAAGGGAGGCAAAAATTCCCGTGGTTGAAGTGTCCGATTTCACCGGATACCCCGAGATTCTCGAGGGAAGGGTCAAGACCCTCCATCCAAAGGTGCACGGCGGCATCCTATACAAGCGGAAGGATTCGTCCCACGCGAAGATCGCTTCTAGCCATTCAATAGATCTTATCTGCGCCAACTTCTACCCCTTCGAGCAAACCATAAGGAAAACCGGCAAGCTGGAGGAAATCATCGAGCAAATAGACATCGGCGGCCCCGCCCTTGTGCGCGCTGCTGCAAAGAATTTCGAGGACGTGATCGTGGTCACCTCCCCTAGGCAATACGGCGATGTGGCGGCTAAATTGAAGGAGGGCACATTTGATTACGAGGAGAGGAAAATCCTTGCAGCTAAGGCATTCAACTGCGTAGCTGCGTATGACATTGCAATCGCAAATCATTTCAACAAAATTAACGGAAGCGCAAATTTCCCAGATCACGAATTTCTCCATCTGAAAAAAATACAGGACCTTCGCTATGGGGAAAACCCCCACCAGAAGGCAGCAAATTACAAATTTGCCAATGCCGCGCTCACATATGAGGATCTCGAAAAGCTCAACGGGAAGGAGCTCTCCTACAACAACATCCTAGACATCCAAGCAGCCCTTGAGCTGATCCACCATTTCCGCGATGAGAAGGATTCTGTTGCGATCATTTTCAAGCACACCAATCCTACCGGAGCTGCGAGGTCAAAATCGCAGCTTGAATCATTCCGCTTGGCGCTTGCCGCAGACGCACTTTCCGCGTACGGGGGCATCGTCGCATTCAACAAAAAAGTGGAAAAAAATACCGCTGAGGATGTCATTAAGAATTTCGTGGAAATAGTGGTTGCACCAGATTATGAAAATAGTGCGCTCGAGGTTTTCCGCTCCAAGAAGAACCTTCGCGTAATGAAGGCCGACAAATTCCTGAATTCCGACATTTATGCCGGGAAAAAGCTGGTTTCCATCACTGGCGGGATGCTCGCCCAGACTCCCGACCACATCGACCACGAGTTCGACCTTGGAAAATTCAAAATCGCAACAAAAAGGCATCCTTCGGAGGAGGAATTAAAAGCGCTCGAATTCGTGTGGAAATTCATGGGCCACATCAAGAGCAATTCGGTTGTGTTCGCGACCGGCGACCGGCTTTTGGCTGTTGGTGCCGGGCAGCAAAGCAGGGTCGATAGCTGCACTATCTGCATTGAAAAGGCTAAGCGCGCCAAATTCGACACCCACGGAGCCGTAATGGCCTCGGAGGCTTTCTTCCCCTTCAGGGACACGGTTGATTTTGCAGCAAGCGCGGGCATCACCGCCATAATACAGCCCGGAGGCTCCATTCGCGATTCCGAGGTATTTTCAGCTGCGGACGAGCACGGGATTGCGATGGTCATAACCGGCATTAGGCATTTTAGGCACTAGGCGGGCCGCAAGTTCTTGCGCTCATAATGGCTGACAAACCGATCTGTAAAATCCGCAATATCCCCCCTCATTTCATCCGCAATCATACCTGCCCCTTTCCGTCTTATGAACTTGATTGCTTCTTCTTTTTTTCCCAAATACCTGACCTTGGTGCTCCGGCTCAGCCCAATTTGGCCAAGCCGAATTGCTTCCTTTCCAATGAACTCCCTATATGCTTGCGCACCCTGCCTGGTTCCGAGCACCGGCACGAGTTTTTCCAATACGGCCCGGAATTTGGAAGGGTCTGATTTCATTACGTCCGATAAGGCCCGTGCAAAGTTGAATTCCCCCCCGCGCAGCTTGCCCCGTTTGAATATTTTTACGGCATAGGGGAACTGTTTTTTATTCTTGTTTGCAACCGCAAGCAGCCGCACGAACTCGATTGGATGCGCCTCAAAAACATGGCGGTTGGCATCGTTGGAAAATTGGGAATTGACCAGGTAGATGGAGGATAGGAATTTGCCGCCACCCGCTTTACCGGTGAGACCAAACTCCCTATCCGCTTCGAAAAAAGAGTCCGCAAACCCCGCGTAGTTAGCGCCTTCTCCCTTCTCGGGCCGTTTGCCTCCTTTCAGGATGTTTTTGCGTATTGCGTCAAGAAAGCCGGCTAGGGGGTACAAGTGCTCAAGAGTGAAATCATCGCGCTTCCTTGCTATGTTTAGGATTTTCATTTTTCCGGGGGTATCGAACGAGTGGCTGGGGCCTTGCAAAGGCAATTTTAAAAGTCCCTTTTTGATTCCTTCAAGAACGCGTTGATAATGCGGCCCTTCCCTGAACGTGCGTGCTTCCCCGGAAATGTGGTATGCGTGAATTGTAATCGCTGCTGCTTTTTGCTCATCCGTAAGTTTGCCAAGTTCGCCCTTAATGATACTCCCAATCCCTCCCTCCCCAAGCCTGCGGACGGACAGTTCTATCCTTTTATCGTTCCTGTGCTGATCCAGAATTTCCGGCTTCTTGAAGACCCTTTCCAACGACTCGCGCATGACGATAGAATGGATTGGTAGCCTTATTAACTTTTCAACTGCTCCATAAATCCATGAATATAGACGATATTGCCTTTGGCCGCTGCCAAAAGCTTCTTGAACTCGCCAGGGAAATGTTCCCGGAAGACAAGGCCCTCTCCAGGAGGTATGTGGAGCTCGCAAGGAAAATTGCCATGCGCCACCGGATACCCCTGGGCTCAAAGGAGTTCTGCAAGAAGTGCGGCATCATCTTCATCCACGGAAAAACGCTCAATGTTAGGATCTCCCCATCAAAGGGGGCTGCCGTCTACATCTGCACTAACTGCAAATCAGAGAAAAGGTACCCATTCTCGAAGCACAAGAAATCCGAGCGCCAGATGCCTAAACCGAGCCTTTAAATATCTTATTTTCCTCAAAAGTAGTCCTAATTTTCCTATTTTTTAGGTAGATTATATATGACAATGAAAAGTTTGGAAGTTTCTGCAAACAAGCTCGTCGCAGCTACTGCAAAAGAGCTAAAATCCGTGCCAGAGATCAAGACTCCCGAATGGGTGCTCATGGTCAAGAGCGGCTCCCACAATGAACGCGTGCCGGAAGATGAGGATTTCTTCTATATGAGATGCGCCTCAATATTGCGCATCCTTCTCATTGCAAAAAGGCCGATGATTGGCGTGCGCAGGCTGCAGCAGAAATACGGCGGCAGAACGCAGCACACGGTCGGAAGGGCGCACCACCGCAAAGCCGGCGGAAAAGTGATCCGCGTTGCAATGCAGCAGCTTGAAAAGGCAGGGCTCATCAAGAAGGGCAAGGCTGGAAGGGTAATCGCGAAAGCCGGCGTAAAACTGCTTGAGAAGGCTGCAAAGACTGTTGCTGCATAAAAGGAATAAAATTACAATACTCTTATTTCTTTTCGAACCTAATCCGGGCGCTTTTTTTAAAATAGATTCCCCTTCCCGCCGCCCATCCCGAGATTTTTTCCCTTTACGCCGGCGCTGCCCTTCCCCTTCGCCTGCTGCACTTCGGCCTCCTCCTGCGCCTGGAGCATCGTCATCAGCTGCAATGTTATCGGGTCGGTTGGGATCGCATCCTCCTTCTTGATTCCCAGCTTCTCAAAGAACGGGAAAACCCACTTCTCGTCAATATCCCTCATGCTCTGTAGCTTAGTAGCCGGCAATCCCACTTCGATGAAATCGCCGAACTCTGCCACTGAAAACGCATTCACATTCCTCAACACCGATCGAAAGCTCCAAACCGTGATCTCCCGATCGAAAACGTGCTGGTAGCCCATCTTGTCCAGATCCTCGGAAATCTTGTACGCCTGCTGGATGTCAAATCCCAATTTTTCCTCCTCCCTAAGCATGTATGCGTCCGCGAAAATCGTCTCCTCCTCAGTCTTGACGTCCGTCCTGACCACGAAATAGGCATAAACCCCCTGGCCATACTCCTTCGCGTGCACTTCCTCCCTGAACTCCCCTCCGCCTGCGAATTTGCAGCTCTTTTTAAGGATAGGGATTTTCTTTTCGATATCGTCCACCGGAGCAGTATAGCGCGCCTCCGGGAAGCCCCACTTCATCGTGTGCGCCGGCTTTTTTGCCTGGGGGAACAGCTGCTTCATCAGATCAAGGTCGAACTCCATAACAACTCCGAAAATTGATACGTTGCCACATTTAAAAAGCATAATTAATTTATCCCTACTTCTCTTAACGAAGCTGATCCATCATGAAAGTCGAACTAGATCTCACTAAAACAGCCAATGAGAACGCGCAGGAGCTTTTCCGGAAGGCGAAAGAGGCAAAAAAGGCGGGTGAACACTTGGAGAAGGAAATAGCAAAAACGCAAAAAGCGCTTGAGAGCGAGAAAAACCGCCTCAAATTCGCCGTTGACAAGGAAAAGGAGGATTTCAAGAAAAAGATTAGGATCCTTGAGCAGCGCGAATGGTACCAGAAATTCCACTCCTTCTTCACCTCCGAAGGCTTCCTTGTGATTGCCGGCAGGGATGCGCAGCAGAATGATATGCTTTTTTCGAAGCATTTCGAGAGTAACGACCTTTTCTTCCACGCTGACATCCACGGCGCAGCTGCACTGATAGTGAAGAAGGGAAAGGATGCGAAGGAGCAGTCCCTCAAGGAAGCAGCGCAATTCGCCGCGTGCTATTCCTCAGCCTGGAAGGCCGGTATCAACGTCGCTGATGTTTTCTACACGGACAAGGAGCACGTTAGCAAATACTCGACCGGAGAATACGTCCCGAAAGGCGGATTCATGATCAAAGGCGAGAAGAAATGGTTCAAGCACATGGAATTGAAGCTCGTGATCATTCTGGAACGGATAAATAATGTGGAAAAGCTTTCCGTTGTTCCAGGCTATTTCGACTTGCTTCATTCCCCCCGTGCAATCATCAAGAAAATAACAGTGGTGCCCGGCGAAACCGAAAAGAAAGAGGTTGCCAAGTCGATAATTTCCAAGCTCGGCGCCTCCGGAGTGGAGCTGGCGTTCGAGCAGATGCTCCAGATGCTTCCCGGGAGTTCGCAGATCGTTTAGATACCTATACGCCTTGGCCGAGCACGGGGGCCTGAAGCACTGCGCCTTGGAAAAGTTCACTCTTAGGTGTTACCAAATGGTTGCTGATTTATAGCTGAATGGTAACAAACTTATTTCCATAATTAGGCGAACAATTCAACAAGAACCGAGACCAAATATATGCCGAGCAGTACAACTCCGCCCCTCTTTGTGATTATTCCTTTCCTTGAAATGAACATGAATGCGAGGGTTATCAGAATTAGGGCCGGAATGGTTATTGCCTGAACCTTTGGCTCGATTGATATGGGTGCAATTATTGCAAGCATGCCTACGCTTACCAGCATTGTAAAAATGTTTGAGCCCACGGTTTCGGTTATCGCCAGATCCGAATGCCCCTTTTTGGTTGCCTGCAAGGCTGCTGCAAGATTTGGAATGCTTGGCCCAAGCGCCCCAAGGGTTATTCCGATTACCATTTCCGAGATGCCAAAATATTTGGAATACTGCACCAGCATATCCGTGAAAAGCAGCGCTCCTAGGATCATCATAACCCCGCCCGCGATAAAATATGCAAAGCCCCGATGTTCGCTTATTATTCCGCCGGTTTTCCCGACAAGCCTGAGTGCTTCCTCCGCATCCTTCGCTTCCTTTTCGGACTCCTTTTTGCTAATGTATTTTTCCTGCTGATAGACATTAAGCACGTAGGGAATGAAAATCAAAACTAATATGAGCCCATCGACCCTTGTCAGTTCGCCTTCGGCTAGCACCAGGAGCGATACTATTATTGTTGCTGCCAACATAAAGCTCAAATCGCGAAGTATGGTCCTTTTTGAAATTTTCAAATCATTGATGAGCGCGCTTAAGCCAACAATCAGCCCCAGATTGATTATCACTGAGCCCAGCACAGTTCCAAGGCCAAGGAGGGGGTATCCTTTCAAAATGCTAAAAACAGCAACCACCACCTCCGGTAGGCTAAGGAGTGCCGAAACCAAAATTAATCCAATTGCCGAATGGGTTATTGCAAGCGCCTTTGCCAGAGGTGCAATGGAATCCGTAAGCCAATCCGCGCCCTTAACAATCAAGGCAACTCCCAAAATGCCCAAAATTGTGCCAATCAGTATATCCATCATTTCAAATTCCTCATTTTTGAATTCATTTCAAGCAAAATTGTGAGGAAAAACAGCATCGAAATATTATGCATGAAGCATTCAGCAAAGGTTTTATCGAAATTATAATTTGCCAAGCAGGAATAACATTAACGCTTTTTGCGCATGCATCCTATTCTCCGCCTGCTGGAAAACAACCGACTGCTTGCCCTCAATTACCTCCTTCGTTACCTCGTACCCCTTATTCGCAGGCAGGCAGTGCATGAATATCGCATCCGGTTTCGCTGCCTTCATCAACTTCCCGTTCACCTGGAACTCCCCGAACTCCTTCATCTTCTGCTCCTTCAAATGCTCCTCTCCCATCGAGATCCAGACATCGGTGTAAACCACGTCCGCGTTTTTTACCGCCTCAAATGCGGAATTGGCGAACTGCAATTTAGCACCGCTCTTTTTCGCGTACTCCTCCGCTTTTATCACCAATTCCTTATTCGGCTCGTAATTCTTCGGCGTTCCGGCAGCGAAATTAATCCCCACCATCGCACACGCAAGCATCAGGGAGTTGCACACATTGTTTCCATCTCCCACATACGCCACTTTCACGTTCTTCCAGCCTTTCACTTCCTTTACAGTTTGAATATCAGCAAGCGCCTGGCAGGGATGCTCCAGATCCGAGAGCGCATTGATGATTGGCACTTTGGAGTATTTGGCAAGATCGACCACCGTTTGGTGCTTATGCACCCTCGCCATCACAATATCCGAATAAGCCGCCATCGTCCTCGCCGTGTCCGCAATATCCTCCTTCCCTGCGGAAAGCTGCGAACCGGTGAAATTAACCGCGTGCCCTCCAAGCTGCGTCATCCCTATCTCAAAAGAAAGCCGAGTTCTCGTTGAGGTTTTCTCAAACAGCATCACGAGGCTCCTATGGTCCAGTTCGTGGTAGTATTTCTCCTTGTTCTTCTTGAGCTCTATCGCCTTGTCGATGATTTTGCCAACTTCCTGCGGCGAAAGATCCCCCATTCCGACCAGATGACGAACCATGTTATCCTCCTCAAATAATTAGTTGAAAATGCTAGGTGATGGGAATTTTTTAAGCTTCTTTCAGGGCATGATAGGCCTCCCTAAAGGGTTTTCCTTCAAGAGCCAGATTTGCTGCTATTTTGGCCGAATTCATCCTAGGGCTTAGTGCGTTGGTCATTTTTCCTTCATTTACAATCAATTTAGTGAGAACCAACGTTAGAATTTCCAAACACGCAATGCTAACTTCAAATGCCTCGATCAATGGCTTTTTCATCTCCTGATGGTTTCTATTGTAGCCCGAAGGCAAATTCAGGGCCATAATCTGTATCTGATTATGGTAACCAATTGTTTTTCCTGCGCTTGTTCGCAATAATTCAAGCACATCCGGATTTTTCTTGTGCGGCATGATGCTGCTTCCCGTGGTTATTTCATCCGCCAATTCAATGAACCCGAACTCTTCCATATTCCAGAGCATCAAATCGGTCGCCATCTTATTCACATCCATCATTGTTTGTGAAAGGACGCTGCAAATAAGCGCTCCCTCCTTCATTCTGGAATTTTGGGCCGCAATTCCGTTCCCTTCCAAATGCGAGAACTCCAATTCTTTTGCAATTCCCGCCCAATCCAAATCAATTGTCGAACCATATCCCGCGGCTGTTCCGAGTGGGCAATAATCGACTTGCGAAATCGTAAATTTTACCCCTTCAAGCCCTTTTTCGAAAAGCAGTTTGAAACCTCCGCACCAATACCCTAATGTCGAGGGCATTGCCTTCTGCATATGGGTGTAGCCTGGCATAGCCTTTGATTGGTGCTGGATCGCCATTTCCGAAAGCAGTCCGATCAGTCCATCCAATAGGATTTCGGTTTCCTTCAGTTTTTCCTTTTCGTATAGTCTCAAAACTGCAAGCGCCTCGTCATTCCGGGATTTGCCTATGTGGACCTTTTTTCCGATTGCGCCCAGTTTTTCCGTCAAATAGCCCTCGATTTTGGTGTGCGAATCCTCCTCTTCAATTTGAATCTTCACATTCCCGGCAATCGCCATTCCCTCCAACTCACAAAGCGCTGCCTGTGCTTCCCTTAGCTCCTTCAAATTGATTATTCCTGCTTCATGCAAAGCGCCACAGTACGCGGAAACTACCTTGCAGTTGTAGGGAAGCAGCTTCTCATCGGCTTTGCAATTCTCCTTGTTCAAGAATTCAAGAAATTTCTTTGGCATATTCTCGTTGCTTCCCCACATCGCCATTCTTCTCCACCTTTTTCCACATCCTTGTCTGCAAACTATACAGTTCGATGAAACCCGGCGAGCACTGCTGGCTGAACGTCTGTTTTCCGCCGTAGGTCGCAAGGTTCAAATCATATAGCATATTTTCAGATTTTCTTCCAACCACCATCACATTGCCCTTGAACAACTTCAGGCTAACCTCCCCATCCACCTTTGCATTCGCGCTTTCGAAAATCGCATCAAGATTTTCCTTCAATGGATCCTGCCACAGGCCGCAATAAACCATCTGAGCCCATTTATCCTCGAGCGCAGGAAGGTAATGGTTCTGATGGATCGTGCTGACCGCCTTCTGAATATCCTTGTGCGCCTTCAGAATGCAAACTGCTGCCGGACATTCGTATACCTCCCGGCTCTTCAAGCCCACGACCCGATCTTCCATATGATCAATGATTCCGATTCCGTGCATTCCGGCGACGATGTTCAGGTTGTGAATCAGGTCGGCCAGCTTCATCACCTCCCCGTTCATCTTGGTCGGTATCCCGTTTTGAAACCCCAATTTTACATATTCCGGTTCAGAGGGCGCATCAGTCGGAGGATTGCACCATTCGAACGCATCCGCAGGGGGTTCGGTTTCCGGATGCTCCAATATTCCGCATTCAATGCTTCGCCCCCACAAATTCTCATCTGTAGAGTATTTTGATTTTGGGGGAATGGGTATTCCGTTTTCCTTCGCGTATTCCATTTCCACCTCCCGGCTCATTTTCCAGCTTCGTATTGGCGCAATTATTTTCATTTCCGGTGCCAATGCCAAAATAGCCGTTTCCAATCTGACCTGGTCATTTCCCTTCCCGGTGCACCCGTGCGCGATAGCGTCCGCTCCCTCAATTAGTGCGATTTCAACGGCTTTCTGGGCAATAAGCGGCCTGCCAAGGGCAGTGCTTATCGGGTATTCCCCCTCGTAAATTGCATTCGCCTTGATCGCTTTCGCGACATAACCCTTCGCAAACTCGTCCTTCGCATCAATAACGTATGCCTTCTCCGCGCCCAAATTCTCAGCTTTTATCTTAACCTCTTTAAAATCTGCCGGCTGGTCCAGATCCACCGTAAGCGTTATCAGCCTGCATCCATACTGTTCTTGGATCCATTTAAGCATGCAGGAAGTATCCAGACCTCCCGAATATAGCAGCACTATTTTATCAGCCGACTTCGCCTCATAGCTAGAATATAATCCCATTTTCCCACCTTAGAACCGATTGAAAAGAAGGAAACTGGCGATCAAATTGAAATTCAATCCATCCGCCAATTTAATCATGAAAAAATTGAGTGCCGCCTATTTACGGCGGCATCAAGATTCATTTCTTCTTCTTATGCTTCTTTGGCATTCGATTCACCCTCCTTCATGTTCGTTTTCGCATATATCTTCCTTCCGGTCAAAACTAAACAAATTTAAACATTATTGTCCAAATCTGATATATGAAAAAATCAATCGCGGGGCAAACAGAGGAATTCCTGGAGTCGCAGCCATACCTGCTCAAGGCTCTCGATGGCGGTTTCGCAAATATTTCGGAAGTTGCAAGGAAGATTTCGGAGGAATTCGGGCGAACGGCACGAAAGCCCTCCCATGTCGCGATCCGGGCCGCAGTCAAACGGTATTCTGAATCACGAAAGAAAACATCAATCATCAGCGAAGCCAGCATCCTGAAATTGCTCCGGGAGAGCGAGCTCGACATGGCCACTGGAATTTCCGTAATTGTGCTCGACAATTCCGCCTACGAAACGGTCAAGTTGAGGCTTCGATGCGCGCTTTCAATTGTAAAAAGCAGGTCCGGGGTGACCATATCCCTCCCGGACGAAAAGCTGCCGGAAATCGAGGCAAAAATACACCGGCACGACTATTTCATCAAGAACCGGGATCTCGTTTCCATAACCTTGATTACTCCCGAAAAAATCGAGGACACCCCCGGTGTTGTGGCATTCATCACCGATCGGCTTGCGGAAAACGGCATCAACCTGAAGGAGTTCCTGAGCAGCTACCGCGATACGGTGCTGATTCTGGAGAAGAAGGATTCGATGAAGGCGTACCAGTTGATTGAGAAGCTGATCTCCTGATTAATTCGCAGAACTGGATCCTTTTTCCTTTGTAGCGGCACTACTTTTCTTTTCGGAAACCGAGCAGATAAGGTCTGAGCGGCCCCAAAGAGCATTGCTCTTTGCGAAAGAAAAGCCGTGTCAAAGTGCAGCCCCCCAGCGCGCAGCAGGTCGAACTGGAAATTCCCCCTCAGCTAAGTCCACCGCGGCGCCTCCACGTTGTATCTTCCGAGCATGCATTTGCCCATTTATAGTTGCTCCTTCCGGCCTGGCTCTTTCACAGGCAAACGCATAACGCAAGGCAACGCTTCGACGGCACCGCAACGGGCTGAGGGAACGCTTCCCGCCCTTCCTGCAGCTTTCACTCGCCTCAAAGGGATTGGCGATTGTAGGGAACCCTTAGCTCCCCGGCTAGCTGGATGGCTGCGTTATTCTTTTGGGAGTCATCGGTTATAAAGCTATTCAAGATCTAAGGAAAAGAGGGGGAGCGAGCACTCTGCTCAAGGGGGATGCTTCCCCCGACGCAGACGATGGAATGTTTTTAAACAGTCTCGCATTATTGAATGCATGTTTTCCGCTCGCGTGGAGATCGATTACCCATTCTCCCATTACGTCGTCGAGGAGAAGCCTCTTTCTGCGGACCTGGAATACATTTTAAACGACTTCGTTAAGCTTATCACGCAAAAGACCGCACTTAAGGATTTTGCGAGGGCATACAAATTGGAGGAGCGGGAGCGCTACTTCCGCGAATTCCTTAGCACCTTCGACCAGACCCGGCTTGGCCGGCCGCTGCCACCTGATGACAGGAGGAGGATGCGCGAGCAGTTCCTTGTGCTTTTCTCCCAAGTGCTCCCGGACCCGATTTCACAAAAAATCCTCTCCCAGCAGCTTCTTACCCAGCTCTACGGGCTCGCCGTCCTGGAGCCGCTTTTCGAGGATGACGAGCTCGAGGAGATAATGGTAAACGGCCCGAGTGAAATTTACGTCTACCACAGGAAGGTTGGGATGTGCAAAACTAATCTCCAATTCAAGAGTGAAAAGCAGCTGCTCGAGCTGATGCAGCAGGTCCTTCCCGACGAGAGGAAACCGCTCGAGGATCTCCGTATGCCAGATGGCAGCAGGGGCAATGTGATCTTCCCTCCAGCGGTCGATGCCACCACGATCACCATCAGGAAATTCAAGCAGCAGCCGATGACGATAATCGACCTGATCACTAACCAGACGATGTCCCTTGACATCGCCGCTTTCCTTTGGACCGCAATCGAGGGATTCCGCCTCCATCCGCTCAACATACTCATCGTGGGGGAGACAGCTAGCGGAAAAACCACGACACTAAATGCACTAAGCAGCTTCATACCCCCAAACGAGAGGATTGTCAGCATGGAGGATACCCGCGAAATCAACCTCTATGATATGGACAACTGGGTTCCGATGAAAACCACGGATAAGGTGGACCTGGAAAGCCTCGTCAAGAATTCCCTTCGGATGCGTCCCGACAGGCTCATAATCGGCGAGGTGAGGGGCACCGAAGCGCATCCTTTGTTCACGGCCATGAACATAGGCCATCGTGGGATGCTTGCAACATTGCACGCCCAGGACGGCCGCGATACCATTCAGAGGCTCATCAATTTCCCAATGAACGTGCCCGCCAACCTAATACCCCTAATCGACCTTGTCGTTGTGCAGCACCGAATCTACACGAAAAAGGAGGGGGTGGTCCGCCGTATAACGGAAATCGCCGAATTCGATTGGCTTGACAATGTAGTCACGCAAAACCAGATCTTCCTCTTCAAGCTCGAAAAGCTAATTGCGGAGCGTACCGACCTTCCGATGCAGACGATGGAGCGCATGAGCCGTTCGGTTGGGAAATCGCCCTCCGAAATCCACAAGGAGATTGATGCCCGAAGGAAGCTCCTCTCCTATCTTGTTGAGAATAAGGTAACGAAGATGGAGGACGTCAACTTGTTCATGCGCAAATACTACGCGGAGATGGCTGCCCAGGATGATGACCAGCACAAGGAACGGCATTAGCAATGCCCCTTTGCCAATTGGTGCACCTAAAACGGAAGCCATATAATGCCTAATTTTCAGAATGATAAGCCGCTCAATTTAGGGGCATCGAAATGATTACTGTTGCCAATACGGAAAATACCCGGGAGGAAGTTGCGCAGCTCCTCAACCCCAGCGTCAGGGAGTGGTTTTTGCAGTTCAAGGACCTCACCTTGCCGCAAAAATACGGCATCAAGCTCATTCACGAGGGAAAAAACGTCCTCATTTCCGCCCCGACGGGCTCCGGTAAAACCCTAACCGCCTTCCTAAGCGTCCTCAACGAGCTCGTAGGCCTTGCAGAGGAAGGAAATCTTGAGGACCGCATCTATTGCATCTACGTGTCGCCTCTAAGGGCGCTTGCTGCCGACATAGAAAAGAACCTGAACGGCCCGCTTGGCGAAATCGAAAAAATCAGAACGAAAAACGCGGGCAAGGGGCACGGGATACGGGTTGCCATGAGATCGGGTGATACCACGCAATCCGAAAGGGCCAAAATGATGCGAAGGCCGCCGCACATCCTAATCACAACCCCGGAATCCCTGGCAATAATCCTGACATCCCCGAAATTCATAGAGTATTTCAAGTGGGTAAAATGGCTGATTGTCGATGAGATCCACGAACTTGCTA
This sequence comes from Microcaldota archaeon, assembly GCA_041305345.1. GTDB lineage: Archaea > Micrarchaeota > Micrarchaeia > Norongarragalinales > SBBD01 > JACRGC01. Next base: position 36,548 of record JBFYLP010000003.1, read on the forward strand.
GCGGAAAGCGCGGCGTCCACCTTTCCCTTTCGCTCGAAAGGCTTCAGGCGATGAATGAAAAAAAAATCGGCCGGATCGGCCTTTCAGCCACCATTGCGCCCCTTGAGCAGGTGGCGGAATTCCTGGTCGGCTATGAGGAGGGGATAACGCGCGATTGCATCATAGTGAACGCGCAATACGCAAAGGAAATGAGGATGGAATTGCTCTCCCCAACAAATGACCTTGTCCATACGCCGCAAGATGAGATGCAAAAGCGCACCTACAAAATTCTCGACGACCTGATCCAAACGCACCACACCACGTTGGTTTTTACGAACACAAGGAGCGGCACCGAGCGCCTCGTCCATCATCTTAAGCAATATTTCCCAAAGAACTACCTGGACCGGATAGAGGCGCACCATTCATCCCTCTCGCGGGAGGAAAGGAGGGACGTCGAGAACAAGCTCAAGAACGGAGAGCTGAAGGTCGTTGTCTCCTCCACGAGCCTCGAACTGGGAATAGACATTGGCTACATAGACCTCGTCATCCAGATGGGTTCGCCAAAAAGCGTCTCGCGGGCATTGCAGCGTACGGGGCGGAGCGGCCATGACATCTACAAGGTTTCGGAGAGCAAGCTCATTGCGCTTGAACGCGACGATCTTGTTGAGATGGGCGTAATGATGCAGGAAGCATACCGGGGTCATATTGACAAGGTCCAGATCCCAAAGAATTGCCTCGATGTCCTTGCACAGCACCTAATCGGCATGGCCGTCGAGAAGCACTGGACCTTTGATGAAGCGTTAAAGCTTGTTAGGCAGAGTTACTGCTACCGCAACTTGGAGGAGAAGCAATTCCGCTCGGTACTCCTTTTCCTTTCTGGCAGTTATGCCTCGCTTGAGAAATACCGCGTCTACGGCAAAATCTGGTACGACGAGGTTAAGCAGGAATTCGGGAGGCGTGGAAAATTGCTGCGCGTACTCTATTCCACGAACATCGGCACGATCCCCGACGAGGTCTCAGTTTCCGTCCAGCTCCTGCCACTTGGAAGGCATATTGGCAATATCGAGGAAGGTTTCCTTGAGCGCCTGCGGAAAGGCGATAGGTTCGTGCTCGGGGGAAAAACATACTGCTATGAGTATGCAAAGGGGATGAACGCTTACGTTTCGCTTGCAGCAGGGCTAAAGCCAACGATCCCCCAATGGTTCTCCGAGATGCTTCCATTGAGTTTTGACCTTGCAAATGCAATAGGAAAATTCCGCGGGACCCTTGCGGAAGTGATGAGGAATAAGAGCAGGGAGGAGGCGCTTTCCTTCATCCAGAAAAGCTGCCGCTGCAATCCGGATGCCGCAAATGCGATCTACAATTATTTTTCAGAGCAGATGGCCTTCCTCAACCTGCTTCGAAGCCACGCCTTCCATTCCGACAAGCAACTGGTGGTGGAGGAATTCCTTTCGGAGGGGAAGAGGCACAACATTTTCCATTCGGTGCTGGGCAGGAGGGTTAATGAAGTGCTGGCAAAGGTTCTCGCCGCACGGATTTCCCACCGCATCAACCGCAACGTCATCATCTCCTTCAACGACAACGGATTCGTGCTCACAATGAGCCGCGCTGTTGAAATCGATATAAAGAAGGAACTATTCCTCCTTGCTAATTTGAACCTTGAGGAAGAAGCAAGGGAGGCGATCAAGCAAACGGAGACCTTGAAGCGCAAGTTTCGGGACGTGGCGGTGCGCTCACTTATGATCCTGCGCAATTACATGGGAAAGCGGCGCTCTGTTGGAAGGCAGCAGATGAGCGCGCACGTGATGCTTGGGATTTCGACGAGGCTGCCCGATTTCCCCGTGATAACGGAAACCTACCGCGAGATACTGGAAGACCATATGGACCTGAAGAATGCGCAGAATGTGACAAAATGGCTCAAGGATGGCGAAATGCAAGTTACTGTCCTTCCCTCCTACGATCTCCCCTCGCCGTTTGCTCAGCTCCTAATCACTCAGGGCATTTCTGATGTGGTTTTTATGGCTGATAGGAAGGCTGTTTTGGAACAGTTGCATACGCTCGTCCTAAAGAGGATCGGTCGGATTAAATAATGGGCGATGCTGCCGGGGTAAAATTTGCATGCTTCCCTTCTTTAAAAAAAATAAAAACACCGCGAAAATCCGCGTACTGAAGGAGGGCGGAGTCTATTTTGACAATTTGAATCTGCTTGCGGTCTCAGACCTGCAGCTGGGGCAAGAGGCAGTGCTCCATGGCAGGGGAATAGACGTCCCAAATGGGCAATTCCCCCTGATCATCGAAAGGCTGGAAGCGATGCTGCAACAGACCCGCGCCTCCCGCGTTCTCATCAACGGCGACATCAAGCACGAATTCTCAAAGCCGCTCCAGCAGGAATGGGACGAGGTGCTGCGCCTGCTTGGCTTTTTCAAGAAAAAAGGCGTAGAACTCGTACTAGTCCGTGGCAACCACGACAATTACGTTCAAAAAATTCTTAGAAACCAAAATTTGAAAATGCACGATTATTTCTACGAAAAGGGAATCCTATTCGCCCATGGGCATAAAAATCTAAGAGAATACGGCAATTTTCCCGAAATGCAGCAATATTCCACTCTCGTTATAGGCCATGTGCATCCGGCGGTTTCAATCCGTGATGAGATCAACGTGCCCCATAAGTACCCCTGCTTGCTGAAAGGCGAATGCAACGGAAAGGAGCTGCTCGTCCTCCCTTCCCTCTCCCCCCTTGCGGCCGGCACGGACCTTGTTTCCGGCAATTATGAAAATGATTTCGCCTCTCCAATACTGCAGGAATGCAATATCGGAAATTTCATACCGGTCGTGATCGATGAGGAAGGAGGGGTGAAAGAATTCCCCAAAATAAGGTACTTATAATTTTTTCCAGAATAAGATACCCCTTTTTTTATAGCCGTTTTCCTCGTAAAATTGGTGCGCCTCCTCCCTCTCGAAAGCGCTGTCCATCTCGATGATCCCGTACCCCCTGTTTTTCATTTCCTCCTCGCATCTTTTCAGCAGTTGCGTCCCGATGCCCCTTCCCCGATGATCCTTGTCCACGACGGTAGTTTCAACAAGTGCGTTGAATTCGAATTGCGTATGCGGGGAGCCGAACGCCACGTCGATGTAGCCTGCAATCTTACGATTTTCAAGTGCAACCCACGCCTTATTATTTCCGGATGAGAGCATCCTGCGAAAGAATCCGAAAACCTTCGGCTTTTCCAGCAATTTTTTTGGGTGCAGCTGCTGGAAAAGCGGATAGATCTCCTCAAAATCCGCGATTCTCGCCTCCCTTATTTCGACCATAAAGCCCCCGGCGAGGATTGCACTCGCGACCTTTCGCTCCGAACCGCGGGAAACGACGTTTCCCCCAGTTTGAGGGTCTTCCTGACCCCTCCCTTAAGGGCGCAGTTTACCGCAGATTTCCAGATGACCTTGCGGTCATTACAAGGCGAACGCTCTACTACTGAGCTACGGAGGCAGTTGATAAATTAGGGTACGCAATTTTTTAAAGAGGGGGTGACGATCCAACAAAAGTAGGGGGATCTTCCCCATAGTTTTATCCTGCTGCTACTGAGCTACGGAGGCATGATGGATAATTTAGCCTATCAATTTTTATAAAAGGCAACAGAAAGAAGGGGAAGGCGGAAACCTGTGGTAGGGGATGGCTTTCCCTATGGAGTGTCAAGCATTAACGAATGTTTATAAAATGCGATTTTGATATACTATTTCCTTTCAAGGGGAGGTGGGTTGAAGATATGAACAGAAAGGCAATAAGCATTGCATTGATCCTTTTAGGAGTCGCGTTCAGCACTCTTGCTCTTAGCCAATTGAACCAGATGAGCGTGAGCAGCGCGCAATCGGAGATAGCAAGGCCAGTTGCGGAGGCGCAGATAATCGCGAGCGAAAGCCTTGCGGAGAGCTACGGGCAATCGGCAGATGAGATCGCCAAGACCTCCGCAGAAGCCAGGGCGCTTATAGACAAATCCATCAGCACCATGAACAATTCGTATTTGATGACCGCAATCATCGATGGAATACTCGGCCTTGTACTGCTATTCGCGGGAATAGTTACTTTTCCCAAGGAGCATTGAGATCTTTTCCTTTCAATAGGGGGCTTTTCGGATGAGTGAAAACGATGACAAGATAATCGCCGAAATCTACGAGGCCCTATTGGAAAACCCGGACATATCGCCCAAGGAGCTCCTGCGCCTGAAGAACAAGCTCGCAAGCAAATACGAGCAATCGCGTGCGATGAAAAATCCCGAAATATTGGGGAAATTGGAGGTGCAGGGCAAGCTTACTCCCGCAATAAGGAAAGCGCTCAAGATCAAGCACATCCGTAGCCTTTCTGGAATCTCGAACATCGCAATAATGACCGCTCCGCTTCCCTGTCCCGGAAGATGCATCTACTGCCCTGGCGGCCCCGCTTTCAATTCCCCCAAATCCTATACCGGCAAGGAACCGGCTGCCAGGCGTGCAGAGCAGAATGATTTCGATGCTTATGGGCAGGTCGAAGCGAGGCTTCGCCAGTTCTCAATTATCGGCCATTCCACAGAAAAGAACGAGCTAATAATTCAGGGTGGCACGCTCAATGCCCTTCCCTACAAATACCAAACCGATTTCATCAAGGGAGCGTATGATGCGTTCAATGGAAAAATCAGCGGATCATTGGGCAAGGCAATCGAATTGAATGAACGTGCAAAACATAGGGTAATTGGGCTTACCATCGAAACGAGGCCGGATTTCTGCTCCGAGGATCAGCTCTCCAAACTGCTAGAGTTCGGCACCACGAGGATCGAATTGGGGGTGCAAAGCCTGAATGATGACATACTGGTGAAAAGCAAGCGCGGGCATACTTTAGGGCAAGTGGTTGATGCCACAAGAAGATGCAAGGATTCCCTCCTCAAAATCTGCTTCCATATGATGCCCGGGCTTTTTTCGACCCCCAAGGAGGATGTTTCGCATTTCAAGAAGCTTTTTGCCGATCCCTCCTTCCGGCCAGACATGCTTAAAATCTACCCCACGCTCGTGATGCCTGGCACCGAGCTTTATGAGATGTGGAAAAAGGGGGAATATGAGCCCTACACTTCCGAGCAGGCTGCGGAAGTGATCGCAGAAGCGAAGCGATATGTGCCTGAGTGGTGCAGAATCATGCGCGTGAACCGCGATATACCGGCGAATTTGATTGCGAAGGGCGTGAAAAAGAGCAATCTGCGCGAGCTTGTTGCCGAACTTCTAAAGAAGAAAAAAATCAAGTGCAGGTGCATAAGGTGCAGGGAAATTGGGATCAAAATGCTAAAGGAAAGGATCGCGCCGGATTATGGTGCTGTCGAGCTTGTCAGGAGGGAATACGATGCCTCGGAGGGCAGGGAAATATTCTTGAGTTTTGAAGATAAGGCAAATGATGCCTTGATGGGATTCATAAGATTAAGAAAGAATTCCAATGAATATTTCATGCCCCAAATGGATGAAAAAACCATTGGCATTCGCGAACTTCACGTTTACGGCGAGCAATTGCCCCTAGGAACGCACGATTCAGACAAGTTCGATTCGGTGCAGCACGAGGGCTACGGCTCGCAGCTGCTAAAGGAAGCCGAACGAATCGCCAAGGAGGAGTTCGATGCGAAAAAGATGCTCATCATTTCCGGCGTTGGGGTTAGGGAATATTACCGGAAGCGGGGGTATGCGCTGGAAGGAGTTTATATGGCAAAAAGGCTATAGCCAGTACCCCGTACGCCCCTCGCCGGTTATCTCCGACGATCCGATCCCATTGTACTTCTTATCGCCAATCACGACCTCCGCATTGCAAGGGTATGTGTTGTAATCAATATCCGTCTTCAGGATGAGGTTTGCAAGCTTCGCGCCTTTTATGGAGTGGATGTCGATTTCGTATTTAGGCGTCACTTTCAGCTCGATTTTACCATCCCTGCTCTTAACGGACAGGAGCGGGGTTTTGGGAGATTCCCATTTCAATTTGATGTCCGCCTCATCATATACCTCGGATTCCCCTGTTGCCGGATCCCAGGTAATAAGCTGGACGAATATCGGAATGTATATTTTCCCCTTCTGGAAGAAGAAATGCATGAAGCTCACGAACTTCTCGATTTTCTGCTCGTCCTCCTCGAAGCAGTCAAGGATGGTCCAGTGCCACCCCTCGGAAATCATTGGGGTCCTCATGTGTATGTTCTCATTGTATGAAAAATTGCTCGCGATGTTCTTCCCGATAAGTTCCTCGGCATCCCCCAGCTTAAAAAGCGAAACATCGCCCTTTCCCTCAATATCCAGCGTTCCCCGGCAAGGCGAGATCATCCAGTAAGCGAGGATCTGGCCATACTCGTTGAAAATGCACTTGTTCCTCCCGATTTCGTCCGACAATTTCTCAAATTTATACGTGAGGCCAAGCTCTCCTTCGCTAGTCGGCCCCTTCTTCCTGAATTTCGCGGATATTTCGTATTCCGAAGGCAGCCCCTTCCAATCAACATCCCTATCCTCCTCCTTGATTGTGAATTTCCCATCCCCGAATTTCGTGCTGTCATTGCAGAACTCCTCGCCTATCTTGTAGGTCTTCCCCTTATACCGAAGCTCGTGGAACAGGTGCCTTTGAATATCGTCATAGCCCAGGGTGATGTAGGCGGAGAGGTCCTTGTTCGTGACGTTGGCGTATATCCAGCCGCGCTCCCCCGACTTCCTCGTATCGTTGAAGAGCCTTTCGGGCGTGAATAAGGAATCGTATTTGCCCGTCTCTTCCACCCGCAGCTTCGCCTTGCCCTCAAACGAATGAACCATTACCTGCTTATTGGTTAATTTCATCAGGATCGTTCCATATAACGCCCTATGGATTTATTATTCTTGTCGAGGGTAAATATTTTTCGGCTCAAGGCTGGTGGTAATAATGGAAAAATGCGCTTACAGCGTCGAAATGAAGGAGTATGGGAAACTTAAGGATCTTCTTGCTGCAAATCCCTTCGAGAAGGACTCGTTTGCGGTTAATGGGTACACTCTAAAGGATAGCAAGACCGTTGGCCTCAAGGGCGGATATTATGTGCTTTTTTTCAAGGCGGAGGATCCGGAATTGATAAACAAGCTGAAGGAAAAGCTCAAGGCGCTTGAAACAATCAAGGAGCTCGCGGCTGATGAGCGTGAAAAAGCGATCGCCCAGATAGAGGCGGAGGAGGACAACGCAGCGTCCGGCTTTGGTGCAATTTTTGGATGATGATCACATTTCCCCAAGGATCTGCTCAATTTTGCCGAATTTCATTTTTCCGTTCCTCTCGATTTTGCCAATGAGTTCCAACACCTGCCTCTTCGTCAGGATCTTCTTTGCCCAAAGCGCCTTCATCAGCATCGGCAGCGTAATGTACCTTACCCCCATCGTCTTGCACGCCTCCCTTGCCTGCGGCTCCAAAGCGATGTAGATGAGCCCGCGATTTTTTGCGATGGCAATGCCTCCTAGCTCCTCCCGCGAAAGCGCGAAGAATTTTTTCCTTGCTTTTAAAATGAGCTCCCTTTCCTTGTAGTGCAATGTTTTCACGCTAACCTGCTGCTGAAGGGCAACACCGTCCATTTTGCCACCTCGCGTCTTTGATGCAGATGGCACTGTCGCCCATACGGGCTCCCCGAACAATTCATTGATAAATTGCATCGCATCGGAGGATTCGAACTCCTTTAGCAATGCCTTGTCTATTACGATCTCCATCCAACTCATCCGGTCTCGGTTATCTTTTCCAAATCGGCCTTTTCCGCCTTCACTTCCCTGTAAACCTTATGATGCTCAAGCATCTGGTGCAATTCGTCCACGCTCATCTCAGCAATTTCCGCTGCCTTTCCCA
>JBFYLP010000004.1:0-22097 GCA_041305345.1 Microcaldota archaeon
CGAAAATAATTGCTGCTGGAGGTGTTGGAGTTGGTGAAATTGTCGGGGTGGGCGTGGGAGTTGTTGTTGGCGAGGGCGAAGGTGTGGAAGTCGGTGTTGGTGAAATAGTCGGTGTGGGAGTAGGAGTCGAAGTGGGAGTTGGTGTCGGGGTCGATGTGGGGGTTGGCGTCGGAGTAGAAGTAGGCGTCGGGGTTGGCGTTGAAGTTGGAGTGGGTGTTGGGGTGGGAGTCGGCGTTGGAGTCGGTGAAATAGTGGGAGTGGGGTTGGGAGAAGGAGTGGGCGTGGGGGTTGGCGTCGGAGTTGGAGTTGCTGTTGGTGTTGGTGTGGGGGTGGGAGTGGGAACGGCGTCGCTTACCTGCAGAGTGTAATTGTTGCTTGCCGAGAGGTTACTATAAATCGACTTCACCTGTACTGGGTAATTGCCAGTTTGCTGGGGCGCATAGAATCTCATAAGAAAGTCTCCCACGGAATTTGTCTGGGCCTCATATTTTTGCGTGCCACTTATCTGCTGGTAGGCAATTGAAACATCCCTCACTATCGGGGATATGGAGACATTATTCGTGGAGAGGTTCAGCATATACTGCACATACCTTGCCGACACGTTCATTTGCGATCCGGGAACAACGGCCTGCCATGCGGTCCAGTTGCTTACTTCCGTTCGCGTCCTTACTGAGAGCAATACACTGGTGCCGTTGGGCAGTACTGCGGAAATATTCGCATTGTTAAGAAGGACGGTCGTATTGAAATCAAAAACCCGTGAGGTAAAAACACCTTTGTCCGAGAGGTACTGGCTTCCGCTGTTAATGTATATATTATCGAGCTTCAATTCGCTGAACCAACCCCAACTCGCTATTGATTGCGCAATGAAGTACATATAATTGTCGGAGTAGGTGCCGATTCCTGAGCTGATGACGGGGCTGCCAAGATTGTTGAGGAAATATTGCGAACCACCGAAAGGATTCATCACCGTCTTGACATGGTAAGGGACATTTACCGTGGGAGTCAAACCGTTGTAGCCTACTAAATCATCATTCGTTGTGCCCGTGTAGTGCTCCAATTGCCAGTTATCTGGATCGCCCCAGAAAGTCGTCCCGAAGATCGTGCCGTTGTTCGCCCAGCTTTTTGCGTAGGTGTAGATGAAGGTTCTTGAATTGATTGTTTTCAACAGCACCAAATCATATTCGATGGTGAAATTGCGGCTGAACGTCTTCCTCGTCCTGAGGTTTGCGTCCCCGTTGCATCTAGTCGTGTTCAGCATAAGCCAACCTCCGGATGGGTAGATGCAATCTGCGCTCGTCCGATACCACAAGAGGTCGTTGAAGAAATCCGCAGTATCATTGATCGTGCGGGCGAGTTTGAGCTCGTTGTTCGAAGCGTCCACAATATTTTTAGAACCGCTGTTGAAATCCGCAGAGGATGTATCTTGCAAGTTCTGCATTGCGCCAAGAATCCCGAAAATTTCCGCGGTCACGTTGTTGTTTTGAATGCTCGTCCCGTTGCTCAAGCCCAGATGGCCGGAAATGGAGACGTTTGCCAAAGGGTTAGCTGTAAGGGGGCTCATCTGGGAGGAAAGCACCAATGACACCGGAACTGAACCCGTACAGATGCCCGCAGTGCACAACTGACCTTGAGTGCACACGTTACCGCAATAGCCGCAATTGCCGTCATCATTGAACAGACTCACTTCGCATCCATCATTCCAATTTGCATTGCAATTCCCGTAATTCGAATTGCATGCGCAATCGTGCGGGATAATCTCGCTGTTGCAAACCGCCTGAGTTCCGCAGCCCAGCAGGCTGCCAGCCCATTCGTAGCAGCCATCCGAATTATAATCGCCGCATAAGAGGTAATTGTTGCCCGCTTCGCACAATTTAGTATTTACAACGCAATAGCTAGTGCAATTCGATGTAACAGTAATGTAGAATGGGATCGTCGTCTTGGTTACGAAATCCTCAGTTGTGACAGGTTGATTGTAAGGGACTATAACTTCCTTTAGCAGATAGTGATATCTCCCGCCTACGGGGCTCAATACCTGAAAACTGACAGGCACAACCATTGAGAAGTGTCCATTCACCCCGTTGCGTATCTTGTTTAAGTACCTAGGCGCGGTCCAGTTTCCATATTCATCAAGCACAACCAGATAGACGTCATCCTGAGCATTAATGTATCCCGTAGTGTTCACCGCAGCCGTAACAATTCCCCATCGTGTTGTTGAAAATTCCTTACTGCTCAGCTCCATTTCCCGGATGTAGCTCCTGCTCATATTCACGACCATATCGACAGTGAATGTTTTGGACAAAGGTGAAATGGGGTCATGATAAAATGCGCCATATTCTTCGTTCGGCACGATATACGCTTCAACGGCGTAATTATGCACAGCGCCTTCCGGCGAGTTTGTCCTAAGGGGCACATCGATGCTCATGGAGAACGGCACCGTTTCAGAGCTTGTTGTCTCAGTTGGGGGCATTTCGCTCGTCGGAATCATATTTTCAATTGTGATTTTCTGGGTGGTGCTTTTGCTGGGGCTGCGGGGGAGCATGCCCCTGAGCATATATGTAACCCGCCCCTGTTCGTCGACTAGGCGCACATACATGTTCTCATCATAGTTCATGGACCCGTCAATGTAGATCCTCCCATCCCCCTTGCCGAAGGTCATTCTGGGCTCGGGAGGTTTGACTATTTGAATGTTGTTGATTCTAGAAAGGGACGGATTCCGATAAATATACGGCCCATATGTGCAAATGGTCGTTTTCTCATTATCGAGCAGGCACGCCCCACTTTCGGTAGTAAAATGATAGCCGAAATAATCAGATTCGATCATATGGGGGAAGCCCGAGGGATATTCAACATCCATGATTCCGCCCATATGCATGTCTACTTCCATTTCGCAAAGATTCGCAACAGCGGTTCCCAGGTCTCCCAACCCCAAGCTCCTGTTGAACGCCCACATATGGTCATAAAATAGCATCCTGGATCGGTCATCCATTGAACTGAGCTGCACCTGCATGGCCCATTTTTCGGAATGTTGCCTCAAATGCTCCGGCTTCCATCCATAAACATTGACCAGTCTTTGAATATTACCGTAGCAGCGATCATAATATTCCTGGATCACCGTCCTATAGGGCATTCCGGGGATTTGGGCAAGCGCCCTCTTCATCCTAACTTTCCCGACAAATGGCGGATTCAACAAATCATTAATGCCGCCAATTATGTCAATTCCCTTTCCCACATAACTTAAACGGCCAGTAGATGACTGTAAGGTAGTGGATAGATGGGAGGTTGGAGCGGCCATAACCAGGGAGAACACATCGTCCGCAGTCAAAAACCAAAACATCCGGTAATTAATGCCGTATTTTTCGTAAAACGGATTTTGCGTTATCAGCCCGGAGGTAATATTCGTATCCGTGTAGGAATAAACATACACCCTGGTGAAATTGTCAACTTGCACCGGGAATTGCAGGGGGGTGCAAGAACTTCCGTGAATGAAATAACTGCAGCCGGAAGGCCCGAATTTGAGGTTCAAATTTCCTGGATCGGAAAGGCTCTTGTTGAAAGTGAGGTTTCCTTCCACCTCCACTTCGAATACGGTATAATTTAGGCATTGCCCCCTCCAGCAATCGAGGGAACAATTGAATTTAGTCTTATTCGAGGTTGCCCGTTGGCAACTGGAAAGTGGCGTTCCGGGATTCAGGCAATAATTATCGATGTAGGTTGCATTCACCATCTTTTCATAAAACTCGATATCCGTAATATCCGTGCAATATTCGGTTCCAGAAACCCACTCGTCTGCAGGGCAACCCGAATCCGAATTGCATGCGATTTGCCCGGCCACAGTGAATTCATCATATAGCGAAACCGAATAGCCGGTCGAGTCCCATGCCTGCACCTGATACCGGATCAGGTTCCCAGCACTGAAGGGGCCGAATGTTCCCCGGTAAACATTCCCGTTCTGCAAAACCATCGGCACAGTTGCCCAGACCCCGTTATGGTTCAGGTCATAAACGAAATTCACCGATTGCAAATCCGCATCAGGGTCGGTGATGGTCGCATAAACGGCCACCACATCCGCATTGGTAACAGTTGCAGGTGAGTACGAAACGTTCGAAATGACCGGAAGATTGGGATTTTGGATGCAATTGCCGGTGCTGCATACATAATTTGTTGGGCAAACCTCAGAGGATCCATAGCTGCAGTCGGCATTCCTATAAATCCGTTCCGTTGCGTTAAGGCAAACCCAGCCCGGAGTGCATTGGGGGAGGGTGGTGCCGGAAGCCGTATTCGAGGAATCCGCGCTTGCGCCGTGTGTATTGAACACGCGCACCTTGAAGAAATACGTGGTGCCAGGAGTAAGGCTGGTGACGTCGCAGTATGGAGTGTTATAGGCATAAACATTGCAAACCAGATTCGAGGAATCCATTATGAACGCGGCATTGGGGCCCATATGAAGCTCATACCTCAGGAACTCCGAAGATGGGCTGAATTGGCTCCAGCTCAGGTGCATCGAAGTCTGGCCGATGTTCGTGGGGCTGCTTACAACAGGCGGCACGATCGTCGAATAATATTCCAATGAGATATATGGTTTGTACGGGCCTTCCCTCGAATAAATGCTCACGTAGTTCCCGTTGCTGGTGTATGCGGAATCAAGGAGGATGCTTAAATCAACCCGTCCATTATTGTACGCCCTGAAGAACAGGTCCTTGCAATCGTATGAAACGTAACCCGACGGAATCTGGTAATCCGTGTTCCATTGGGTTCCCTGTGCGCAGTTCCCGCTGGTTTGCGCATCGTGGTTGTTCCAAGTAAGCCCGTTTTCCGTCCATCCGTTGCTCACGAGCGAGCACAGGTTAATTTTCATGTACCCGCCCTCGTAATGTTTCCCGTAAATGAAATAGTTGCACGTTGCGCTTTGTATTGTTTGGCCGACATCCACCATATTTGTTTTGAATTTGATGTAGGGGAGGTTCTGGTAATACGCCGGATCCCTTCCCGCAATCAGCGTAGTGTTCGCCCCGTAATTGACACCGGGGTAATATTCCTTCACTACGGCATCCTCAATGGGATAAATGGCAATCGGGTCGCCGGAAACGCCAACTGAAAAAAACAGCAGGGAAAAAGAACACAGGAAAAAAACCACACTTTTAATACTCATGCACCCACCTTCCCAAAGCATACGGAATAATGCGGAACGTTAAGAAGCAGAATCCCAAATGCATTGCCCCCATCATTAATGCTAACAAAAGGTTTAAATAGTTGCCGTTCTAATAACAATTTGTATAAATATTGGCATTTTGACCATAAATTGGGGTTATTTTGCCAATATGTTTTCAATTATATGAGCAAAAGCATGCACATCGATATTTTATTTTGGCAAAAAAATGGGGAAAAAAATATATTTTGACCATAAACAATGACATTAATAGTTAAATTTCAGAGGAAGGTGAGGAAAAATGGACGCTTTGGATAAAATCGACCAGCGCATTGTGACAGAACTGCATCAGGACTCGAGCAGGAACATCACGGAACTCGCAAAGCATTTGCGGCTTCCACGCACAACAGTCAAGCATCGCATCGGGAGGCTCGAAAAAGCAGGGGTAATAAAGGGCTACAAGGCGATGCTGGATTGGGAGAAGCTCGGCTTCCCGCTCTGCAACTTTTTCCACATCCAAACCTCCCATGTGACAGGCAAATCCTACGAAGAGCTCGCGGAGTACCTGAAAAGCGTGCCGGGAGTTGAAGAGGTTTTCACAACTGCCGGAAGATGGGATATAATCGCGAAAGTGAGGATGAAGAGGATGGCTGACATCACGAAGCTGATTTACGACGAGGAAAAGGGGCTTCTCAGGAGCCCGGTGCAGTTCCGAAGCGAAAGCATGCTTGTGATAAAGACGTACAAGGAGGAGTGAAAATCATTTCTTCCTCTCGACCAGCGCCTCCTGCCTTCCGTTCATAGCGGGCTATTCCTCCTTTTCAATCAGCGCAACCTGCCTTCCCTGCATCGCCCTCTTCACTGCGAGCCTCTCATTTCCCAGCAGCTCCAGTATCAGGCGCTGCTGCTACTGTCAGCTGCGGTTTATCTGCAGTTGAAACCGGTCGAGGCGAAATTCATAGAAGTGAAGCTGGGTATTGAGTCGCTGTATAAATTAACCCATAGTGAAACGTACGGGCCCATATTGCACACTGGCCTTGATCAATTCGTTTTTTTTTGCAAATAGCGCAAATGCCCCCGATAGGGACGGCTGTCGGATGGATTAAATATAGGAGGAGGCATAATTTTACCGGTAGGAGAGATGTTTGAAGATATAAACAAATGGGTATTGGGCATACTGGCACCGCACCTTTTCCAAATCGGCATACCCGGATTTGTGCTAGGCAGGAATCCGCTTGGCGGTCAGGATGCGTTCGTCAGGAACGTGTTCATTCCGGAATCGTTTTTCGTAAAGCTGGAGAGGGAAGTCGTCGAAAAGCAGGGCATGGATGGAAAGCAGGCGCTGTATGCGATAGGGAAAAAATTCGGCTATAGGTTCTCGAACCTGAACCATTTCCCCAAAATGGATCCAGCAATGGGCGCGGTCAATATTTTCTCGTTTTTTGAGACGTTGTATGCGGAAAAGATCGAGACGGTTCCAGATGCGCAAAAAAAGACAATGGTTCTGAAATCAAAGGACATGGCGGTGACAAGGAAGGAAGGAGGGGGCTATTGCATAACAGTTGGCGGATGCGCCGGGATCTGGGCGTACCTGCTCGATGACTATTCAATTGAAAGCGGGATTAGCAAGATAGGGGAGGGCGAATATACGCTTACAGCTGCCTTACCTGCAAAAATTGCCGAATTGGGTTTGGAAAGTCTAAATTGCACGGAAAAGCCGGAAACGCTGGATGACAATGCGTATAGAAGGATGAACCAGCCCACTTTGAACATTCCCCAGTCTGCATTCAATATGCAAAAACTCATGGCAACGGGCCTTTTCTCCTATAAGGAAGGCAGCTTGAAGTTTGCAATCTCGGATACGCGGTTCGTGCCAGTTGAAACATGGTGGCTGTATGCAATTGAGGCAAGATTCGGGATTGAGATGGTTAGGGATATTGCAAAGGAAACCTTTGCGGAAATCGGCAAGGAAGTGAAGAGGCAGCCTGAACCTATGATGTTCATAACCCAGATGCTGACCGCATTCGGCTTCGGGTACGTGGAACTCGAGAAGGGCGAAGGAAGGGACATAATCATTTTCAGGGGTTATCCGTGGATAGGAACAGAATATGAAAAGACGGAATTTCCCTTCATTAGGGGCGCAATTATGGGCTTCCTCGAGGGCCATATCGGCGCAATAGCGCAGATAGAAAAGGTTTCAGCAAATAGCTTGCCCAATAGCTTCGTACTTACATTTTCGGTTGAGAAAAAGGCATGACTCGCAACAAACTCCGGGCAATAAGGCAGGCAATAATACCTCCGATATTATTGGTCATATTGCCCACAACATTGATGGGCTTTCTGGCATCGGGCTCGAGAGAGCCGCTGCTTCTCCTTGCCGCCTTGCTATTTGCGACTTTGGCGGACATCAGCGCAAACATCATAAACAACTATTTCGACTGGGATATCGATGCCAGGAATAACAAAAGGGCGCTGATGCACAGGCATCTTTCAAAAAAGGAACTGTTGGGATTGTATGCAATAACGCTGATATTCCTTGCCATGATGCTAGCCTACCTGAAAGCCAATTACCTCCTGGCAACAGTCATTGTTATATTCGTGGTTCTTGGCGCATTCTACTCTGCGTTTTTGAAACTGAAGGACAAGTTTATCCTGAATTACGTAACAATAGCCATCGCATATGCGGGCCTTGCGTTCCTCATCGGATTCTTCGGCGGATCCCCGTCAATTGCGACATTATCAGAATACTACCCATTGATCATTTTCCTGATACTTATGGACTTCGGCTATGCGATGACCAAGGATTATTCCGACGTGGATGGGGATATGGCGTTCGAGAAAAAAACCTTGCCGGTCGTTTATGGGAAGAGGAATGCAATACGGCTTCAGGCGGTAATCATAAGCCTCACTTACTTGCTTCTTGCCTTGTCGATCCATTTTGGCTTATTGGAAAAGATGTTCTTCATTTTGTTCGTTTCCTACCTGGTCGCGATGTACAAGCTAGTTCGGATCCGGGACACTGCGGATAAGAATGTCCATAGTGCAATGCACTCCCTGGCACAAATCAACGGGCTTATAGCAAGATTCATAATCATTGCCCTCGTATTTCTCCTTTAGGTTCACATGGAAAGCTCATTTGGAATAAAGGGGGAGATGCAAAAAAAAATCAACGAATACTGGAAGGCTCCGCCGCTAAGGACCGAAAAATGGTCGGACCCGTCTACTGGTGCGACCGGATGGCTCGTAATAAGCAATAAGGCAAACGGCGTATGCGGCGGAGGGATCCGGATGGCAAGCGGATGCACAGCTGAGGAGGTCGCCATTCTTGCAAAGACAATGGGCCTAAAATTTACACTGCTTGAGCCGCGCGTGGGCGGTGCGAAATCGGGGATTAGGTTCGACCCGAAATCGGGGAAAAAGCAGGAGGTTTTGGATCGATTCGTGAAGTTCCTCGAGCCGCACTTCAAGGCGGGTTATGGAACAGGGGGGGACATGAACGTTAGCGAAGCCGAATTGCTCAACAGCCTGGATCGCATTGGGATCAAAAATCCGCAGGAAGGGATAATCGAAGGGCTTCGGAGGACGGACACGCCGGAATTGAGGAACATTGGAACGCTTGGCGCCGATGAAGGCCTTATGCAACCGTACGAAAGCGGCCATTTGTGGGATTATGCTGCGGGCAGGGGAGTTGCGTCCGCAATTGAATGTTTTTATGAATTAACCGGAAAACAGCTGCACGATGCGCGGATTTCGATTCAGGGATTCGGCGCCGTAGGCGGCAGCGCTGCAAAATTCCTTCACGGAATGGGAACTAGGATCGTTGCAATTTCGGACGAATTTTGCGCAGTAACAAATGAAAACGGGCTGAATATCCCAGAATTGCTAGATGAGCGCATTGACGGAAAGTGGATAAATAAGAAAACCGAATGCGATGTGAACTTTTCAGAAAGGGAGAAGCTGCTGCTGGTTGATGCGGATATTTTAGTGCCAGCTGCCGGTTCGCAGCTGATCAATGCAGACAATTGCATTGGGATCGGCCCGGGGCTCGTAGTGGAAGGCGCAAATGCACCCCTAACAAGGGAAGCAGAAGATGCGCTTCTCCGCAAAGGAGTGTTGATCATACCTGATTTTATCGCGAATTGCGGCGCTGCTGCATTGGCGCATTACTGCATGCTCTCTAAAAGCAAAATTTCTCCTGAAGGCGCATTCCGATACATAGACGATGTGATTAGACGGAGCCTCACCGAAACATTTGCCAAAGCCGAAAAAACCCGGATAAGAGATTATAGGCTGGTTGCACAGTCGCTGGCAATTGATAAGATGGGAGGAGCATAGGGAAAGCTTTTTGGAGAAATAAATCGCCATTGTTCACTTAGGCCCTCTATTCCACTGCCACCTTCGGCCATTACCCCTGTTCAATCGGCACAACCTGCTTTCCCCATTCATCAGCGCTCAAACTTCCCCGCCTGCATCCGTAGCTAGTGCGGTCTGCCTTCCCGCAATCGCCCTCCTCACAGCTAGCTTCTCATTTCCAAGCAACTCGCGGATCTGCCTTTGCTGCTCGAGAATTATGTTCAGCACTATTGATTCGAAGGGGTTGAGCCGGCTGGAATAGCTGGAAGCGGAAATATGGTATTTCGCAAAGCTCATCATCTCATCGAAGAGCTCCTGATCCTCCTTCCGGAGAGCAGCGCGGTACTTCTTCAAAGTGGAGATCTCATCGTCAATGACATCGCGGTAAGATGGAACTGTTCGGCCCATTAATAAGCACCAGCTAAGAAAAGAATTTGGCGGTTTATATCCGGATTGAGGGGTGATTGCGGGTGACACCATGCACCCTTGAGGTAGCACGAACAATATTTAAACAGGATTTCCCAAAAGCTCAATATGGCGAAGGAAGAAAGGCCATTTGGCAAGAAGTTAGGAAATATTAACCATGCGGGGCAGCACGAGGACCTAATGGAAATATCTAGCGAGAATTACTTCATAACCATTGCCAAATCACACCCGACGTTTGTTTCCATCGCAGAAACGGAGAAGAATTATTGCATACAATTCGACCCTACCAACAGCTTGGGCCATGGGCCGGCAATCAAATTCAGGCGCGTCATAGCCCGGGACCCGAAAGAAAAAAAGGGGCCGTTCGATACGCCCACGAATGAGGAAATGGCTGATGCGAAAAGGGTAATTGGCGAGGCTTTTGCCGCAACTGCAAAACTGCCAATCATGACCAAATGGAGATCGAAAATCCCCATCCTGTTTACAAAGTGGAGACTTGGCAGGCTGCATAAGGAAGCTGAAAACGCAATAAAAGTTGAGGTTTAAGACTCATTTGCCCTGAAGATCCCGCTCAACCATCGTAAGGAAGCTTTCTGCGTTCTTGAGGAAATATTCCGCCTGCCACAGAAATCAAATCGCCCCCTCAAACATCTTCCGGTAATATTTCCCGATGAATGAGATGAAACAATAGCAATTTGTGTGCGAGACGATTTCCCTTAATTTCCCGATTGTCTGCATAAACACCATTTTCGCTTCCTCCCGGTCAAGCCCGTCCTCGTAGAACATGTCATCGATGCAGGGGATGATTAGAACCTTGGAACCGTTGGGAAGCGAAATTGTTGAAGCGGCCTCATTTCCAAATCCGGAATGGCCCTTCTCGGGTAGCAAATCCGAAATCACCTGCCTCAACTGGTAAACCGTGAAGGGCCGGGAGATGCTGATGTTTGAGAGCGCTTCGCGCACTTCCACTTCCCCACGGAAGGTGCGGTGGATGTAGTAGGGATTGAACACGTTGCCGGCGTCGATGAAAATCACTTTTGAGATGTTCTGAAGTTTCACGGAGAGCTCGAGGCATTCGGAAGCGCTGCTTGCAATTGTGATGCCGCCTAGGGGATGCTTTTCAGCAGCGATTTGTTGTTCCATCTGCGAACGGTCGGAAGGGGGATGGGTTTCAATAGCTGTTTGCGATTCCATAGCAAGTTTGAGGTGGAAATTGGTTTATATTCGGATTGAGGGATGGTTTCGGGTGAAGCGCAATTTTGCCATAGGCTACCGTTTAATAATTTCCCATCTTAAGGGTAACTATGACAACGATCATTGAAAGAAGCAGGAAACGCGAAATGGGTGAAGGTGACCTTCCGGCTTTGGGCCGCTGGGGCAAGATCAAGGGAGCGTGGAAGCGCGGCATAGGGGGCCTGGCATCCCCGCCTGATTTGGAAAGGGAGCTAATGGAGAGGCACTCGTTTGCGGCACCGGTTGGCACAAAGGCAAGTTTCAAGATGCTTAGGATGTGGAATGCAAAAAGGAACATCCGGATTTCCGAACTGATGCTAAAGGAACTCCGCAGCCCGGATGTGAGAAGGAGGCTGCTTGAGGGCGTGAATCCGTATGCAAAGGGCGTTGGGTTCTACGAGAATGCGCCCGAAATGGTGGGAAGGGCCGCATCGGTTTATGCAATCACATCTCCGGTAGTAAGAGAAGAGGTTACGAAACAGGTTGCAATGCATTACCGAAAATACTATTCAATGGTTTGGAGGGGCGCGGCAAGGGCAGTGCATACGCTTAATACTTACCCGGGAATGATGCTGGGCTTTGGCGCAATAGGCGCGTTTTTGGGGCATAAGGCGCAAATTGATCCGGCTGCAGCGGGGGCTATTGGCGCAGCGACAGGTGCGGGAATAAGGCTTGCAGTACGTGCGGAGGGCGAATTGGGCCATAGGCTAAGGGCGCTTAGGCCTGCAAAATTTTATGTAAGGGAGCAGCTGGCGGAAATTGCCCATCTTAACCTTATAGACTCAAAAGCCGGCAGGGAAATCGTAGAAAAACTGCCCGAAATGCTTGAGGGCTCGAGAGCCGGAAGGGAAGAATACCTAAATACGCTAAGGGCTGCGGTTGATGCAAGCAGGTTCCGGGGGGAACGAAGGAAGGCGCAGGAAAAAATCGGGAGACTCTTTAAGGGAAGGATAAAGAACGCTTGATCAAATTCCCGAATCATTCGGTTTTAGGCTTCTGCTTGGAAAACCTCGAATAAGCATAGCGGCCGGATACGACAACTAGTACTGAAATCGCGGTCACAACGGCAAAATGAAGCGACTCATCAAGAAGTGAAACCGGTTCCTGCGTCGCTTCAATTGCATCGGATGGGTAGGGGAGCTTTGTGGCATTTGGAAGGGAGGCGTAAGCAGGAGGCTGGGATGGCAGAATTGAAACTGAAGGGGATGAGATTGTAGAGGTATTTTCAGAAGGTTTTGGGATGTAGGGGTAAACCGAGGGAAAAGGGGTTGCCGAGGGAGTAAGCGTCACCCTAACGTAGGTGATATTTCCCGGGGTTACTTTGACGAATTGGTAATAGTCGGCAAACCCAAGCTTGCTTATCTTGAGGTCGTGGAATCCCTCAAAGTAAAGGTAATTCGATAGTGGCGTTGTTCCTTCGAAATTGTAGAGCGCCTGCCGGTCCCTGCTGATGTAAATGGAGGCGCCTGCTGGAACCGTGGTGATGTCAATGTAGCCGGATGGAAGGAAGCCGGTTGCATTTGCAAGCTTGCACCACCTCCATATTCCCCCAAAAGCGCCCGAATTGTTTGCGAGGAAGTAAAAATCAGAGTTGTTCTTGAGGGGAAGGCAAGTATCGAATGCCCCGCGGTTGGCGTCCCCGACAGTAAGGCATTCTATTTGCAACTCGGATGGGGGGCAATTGAGATGGTTCCATTCCGTGCTGTTCGTGAAAGTCGGGGTGAAGGCAGCAAGCGAGGCTGCAAGCAGCAGGAGGGCTAGCAATTGCTTCATAGGATGGGTATGATTGGGCGGTTAAAAAAACCATCGGGAAAATAATCAGACGGGAGGCGCATACTGCTGGTAGCCCCAGCCCTTCTGCCTTTCCGCATTCCGGATGTTCTCCTTGATCTTCTTGTCATAGATCCGAAGGTGCTTGCCGCAGGAAGGGCAATAGCAGACTTCCTTCATAAGCTTCACGAAGAACTGGTCGTCGTGGATCTCCTTGCGCTCAAGGGGGTTTTGCAGCATGGGCTTTTGTATGCATACGGCCTTGTCCTTCCTGGTCCGGCGGCCGCACTGGCCGCAGATTATTGTGCGTTCCTTTCCCCTTCCCATAGTTCATCCTTTTTTGGCCCACGGCCAGAATCTCCAGACCAATGCAACAACTGCACCAAAGATTATTCCGTGGTATAAAGCGAAATTGTAATCGGGCACCTCGCCGATTATGTACGTGTCGTAGAACACGCGCGCAACGAACGCGGTGATGAGCCCCGCCAAGCCAAGGCGCATTGCCCCCTCCCAATCCGTGCCCCCCCTTTTGCTTGGGGGATGGCGCATATGCGATTTCAATGACCTAACCCGCTCATAAAGCCGTTTTTCAGATTTCAAAACCTTCTTCCTTGCCATGGTAATCCCTTATTTATTAGGGTTCAGGTTTATAAAGATTGGGAGATCGGCAAAGGGAAATTCCTTGATTGAAACTTAGGCCATTATGAACAGGATCCCTGCCGAACATATGAGGCACGCAAGGCCCAGATCAAAAAGGCGCTGCCTTCCATTTATGCGGCTGTTTTGGGTAATGATCTCATCAATAATGATCTTGGGGTATTTCCCGCGCAAATACCATCCCCTGACCTTCACGCGCTGGTCCCGAAGCTTCATCAGGGAGGAAATGGAGATGTAGGGCGAGATCACAAGTGGCATCAGGCTCCGCGAGCCGATGAAAATTTCGCCCGAATGGTCCGCGAAAATGAGCTCTTCGGGAATGTCGAGCCCAAGAGAGCTCCGATCCCGGATGACGCCTTCAAGGATTAGGGGTTTTCCCCGTATTGGCGAAACATTAGGGTCTTCCATTTGCGACTTCACGGTCTCGGGCCGGAACTGCACGTACGAGAAAGAGTAGAGCGAGATGAGGGCGACCCCAAGGCCGTAAAGGAGCAGGATCACGCCAATTGGATGCATCGGGTTTGGGACAAGGTGCGCTATAACCAGCAATGCGATTATGAAGGGGACCGCGCGCCCCAGGAAATAGATTGCAAAATCCTGGAGGAATTCCATTTTTAAGGAAAAGACGGCAATGTTAGCAGCAAACATCCTTTCCATGTCAAGGAGGGGCGAATGGTGCAGCTTCTCAGCTTTTATGCATAGCTGCAATAGCCTTTTGCCTGCGAGCGGATGCGATGCGGAAAGCTCATATATTGCGGACCAGGGGTTGTATACATCAAGAGTCACTAGGTATTCAACGAGCCTCCAGCTCCCGGTTTCCTTCCTGTTAAGGTATGCAAGCCCCAGGTTGCGGGCGCCCCGGCAGTCGATTTGCGCAAAGGGCCTTAGGGCTTCCATCAGGTTTGGGTTCTTGCGCTTATCCTCCTGCGAGGAGATGTAGGATAGGGAAATTTTTGAGAGGGCGGATGCAAGCACCGTTGGGTTCGTGATTTCGGATGCGAACTCGTCGGCGAAATATTCGCGGACCCTGCTCTGGAGGAGAACGGGCAGGGAGAATGCACGATGGAGCAAGTAGGCGAAAAAGCCCACGATGAAGAGGGGGGAGTAAACCACGTAAAGGTAGGGGTTTCGCCTCATTTGCTGCGAAATGCGCTCGCTCCTCCAAAAGACCCTTGCAAGCTCGAAAAGAACAAAAGCGGGAAGATAGGCGGTGCTTAGCACTGCAATGTCGCGGTAATGGATGTGGCCAAGCTCGTGTGCGACCACGGATTGCTGCTCCCTTTCATCGAGGGAATGAAAGATGCCAGATGTGATGATGAGACGGCAATCCTTGGGGCTTGAGCCATAAGTTGCTGCAATTGGCCTTGCATCCTCTATGAGGCAAATGCTCCATATTGAAAGGCCGTGCTTATGCAAGGCGTCCTGAAGAAAAATCGCAATGCTTGGATGCATCCCCTGCAGCTCCTTTATGGAAACCCACCTCGCGCCGTAAGCGATCCTAAGGACCGAATCATAGACACGATTGGAAAACCACCAAAGGAATAGCATCAGAAGCAAAGTAACAAGGATGGAAAACTGGCCGGGAAACCCAAGCAGCGAAAGCAGAAGGTGCAGCGGAAGTAGCAGCATTGCGAAAAGCAATCCGATCGAGACGAACGTTGAGAGGAAATAGCGCATGGAAGGAAAAAGCTGCCGGGCTTAAAAATCCTTAGCTGAAGGATCAGTTAAGGGCCAATGTGTGTAAAAGCTGGCGGTTATATAGGCAGCAAAGCGAAGGGCCCTTAAAAGAAAAAGCTTTTAACACGGGTGCATTAGATGTTGTATGGTTTATGTCAGTAAATCGTCCCTGCTGCTATTCGTGCTGCTTGCAACCTGCCAGATTTCCGCGAGCGAGGTGCATATCGCCAGGGCGGAAATCTACACAAGCGCCGGCGTTGCTCCTGCAAACCTGGCCGCTGTTTCCTGGATGGACGACCCGACCCAGGAGTGCACTAACACCCATGCATTCCAGCCGATGGAACATTACCAGGTCATTCGGAACATAACAGCGGGCGAACAATTTTTCCTTAACCTGACGGTTTACCAGCATGGCCTGCTGGACATTGGGGAATTCTCGGTTGTGGGCGATTCTAGTAATTTTTTAATGATCGACACCCGGGATCCCTATGGGAACTACGACCACTACCACGGAAGGATATTGGCTCATTTCCCATATACCAATGATCCATTCCCAATTACGGGGCAAACGCTGTCATTCTCAAACCCCTACAGGTGGTTCATATTCGCGTTTAACGTCTCGCAATATGCGGTTCCGGGAGAATGGTACATTGAACCCCTAACCACCCAGCAGGGCAGCAGGATAGACAAAAGGGCAATTAAGGTACCCATCGACAACCCAGGCCAGTACTTCGCGGTGGAGGTCAACAACTTCAGTTTTACGAACTTCAATGTTCCTTATTGGTATGAGAGGGCCTTGGACGGGACCACTCCGGCCATCCCGGGCGATTGGCAAAATTGGACCCTATTCACGAATTTGTCATTGACGTATAGGGGAAACATACCCAATGGGATGATCACAATCGAAGCATCGCCTTTCTGCAGGAAAAGCGATATTTTGGGAAACGGAACTGGATTTTTCGAGGACCCGGTTTGCAACGGCATACTGGGGTCTTACACATTTTCCACTGAAAATGAAAACAGGAATTTGAGCTGCCAATTAATGAATGCAACGAATAATTCCGTCAATACTCCTTCGTGTCCTGCCCGCAATGGCCAGTACGCATGTTTTGTGAATATCCACAATACTAATTATGATTTTGAAATCATCAGAAGCTTATACATGGGCCCGCTAGGCCAATGGTGCCCGCCGATGGGCAATACGCCGAATTCGACCTATGAGTTCACATCTACAATGATCCAGCCGGAGACCCTTTGGATCATCCCGGACATAGATTATGCCGTGCAGGTAAATCTTACGAGATGGGCACGGAGGATGGGCATATTTTATAGCGGGGATAAGAACATCACGAATGCAACCGGCGCGCCCCAAGCCAACCTCAGCTGGATGATAATTGGCGGCGGGGGGAAAATACTATATGCAGGAACTGCCCTATTGCCTCTCGATTCGCCAGCCGAAAGCCTGAACGTTTCGGATTACGATGACACTGACGAATGGTACGTTGAAGGCATGCCCAATTGGGAGGTACTCCCTTACAAAATGGTATCCAGGACGGCGCGGGACCCCGAGATCGAGAATTCGATGTTCTGGTCGTACCTCCTGCCAAACAAGCCGATGGCGGACGAAGCTCATGCGGACGGGCAATATAGGATTGCCAATATTGTGTACGATGATTCGGCATGGGGAAGGTGCAGGAGTGATGCACCCATCCCCTGCACGGGAAGCGATACGGTTTGCCCGGAAAACACCCTAACAGATACATATGGCCGCTGCTTCATGGACGGCTATAGTTTTTCGCAAAGGGACATTGTGCTTTCGCCTGCAAGATTGATATATTTATTCGAAGTGACTGGCTATTTCAATGACCGGCTTATCCGCCTGCCGCCTGGTTCGCACATCCAGATTCCGTTGTTCATCCAAAACTCGAATTCAACTTCATCGGTATTCGAGGTCAGCGTCGATCCCCAGCAGCTCTCCCCGATTTCCGTAAATCCATCCTCGCCGTCTTTCACCGTCGGACCCTCTGCCTGGAACGGCCTTGGCCAGACAGTAGGTTTTTTGGACATCAATGTGCCTGCAGGCACGCCTCTTGATAGCTATGTTTTCAAGCTGGAATCCACACAGGTTACAAATCCATTGATATTCGATTTCCTGACACTGACAATAGAGGTTGTTGGATTTGACGTCGAAATAGTCAAAATAAACCTGAAACCCCCGGCATTCATCTACGACCCCGAGGAAACCAAGAGGGTAGATATTACTACGACAATCAAGAACAACGGGGTTTTCCCGCAAAACGTCACCCTGAACCTTAGCATGCCCGGCCTTGGCATTTATTATTACTCCTGCGGAGGGGATCCGATCGAAGGTACGATTTTGCTGCAGCCTGGGGAAACCAAGGAGGTTGGCTGCAATGCATTTGCGGACATAGAAAATGCCGGTAATGAAAACATACTAGTGCTTGCGGACCTGGGATTGGTTGGGGAAACCGATTCGCTTCTTGCAAACAACCATAAATACGAAATCATCACGGTAATCAGCCCCGAACCTCCCGCGGTTGCCGTTCCCGAGACGGATTTTGCAATCATCCTTATCACATTGGCGTGCTTCTTGACGCTTAGACGGTGGAAATATGCACATTAGGACGTTCGTCTTGCTGCTATGCCTGGCATCCGCAGCATTTGCCGGCGAATTGACGCCTGCGGAGTTCAATGTCAGGGCGAACAATCTAAGATTCATCAATAATGCATTCTCGCAGCCGAATACTGCAATCGACGAGCCAGGAACCTTCAACATCGGGCCTACGGAACCAAATTCACAGGAAAGGCCAAGCGACAAGCTGTTCGAAAAATTGAAAGCCGAATACTCACTCACATACGAGGCATACCTTTCCGGGGATAAGAATGCGTACCATAACCACCTGAAAAGGCTGAATTCAACATTCAATGAAATCGATGGCCTGAACCTTCCAAGACCGCTAACCCAATTGAGGTTGGCAGTGATGGAAGAGTTCGGGTACGTGCCAACTCCGACCCCCATAGGAATCAGGTCGAATCAAACCGGGAAGGCAATGAAGCCAACCGTCGTAATCCTTAATACGCCAACCCCGCAGCAGAATTTGATCCCCTCGGTTTCGGATGAGCAGATGCGGGGGCGGAAGAACATAATTTATGCGCTCGCGGAGATAATCTGGGAAAACCGCCTCCTCCTTGGCGTATTCATTATCGGCATACTGGTCATTTATTCGCTCTATGCGCGGGAGGAATCGGAGTCGGGTTTCGGGTAGGTGTTTTTTTACTTATGGGAATGCGGTTTGGGATCGTCACTTCTTCTTGCCATTGGTTCCCTTCAGCTCCCGCCTAATTTTTAGAATCAGCTTGCGTTTTGCGGCGCTTTCCTTGAATGCGGCCGAAAGCACATCCGCCCAGCTTTGCGCGGGGGTTACCTTAACTTTCGACTTCTGCTCCTTCTCAAGAACAAGGTCGCCAACGTTAGATTGGGGCACGATGACTTCCTTGATGCCTGCCTCAATTGCAGCTTCCACCTTCTGGGTTACACCGCCAATTGGAAGCACTTCCCCTCGTACGGATAGGGAGCCGGTCATCGCAACATCCTGCCTTATAGGAACGCCTTCGAGCGCGGATAGCACTGCCGTTGCAACTGAAACGCTTGCGGAATCTCCCTCCACACCCTCGTAAGTTTGCAGGAACTGGATGTGGATGTCAAAATTACTTGTGTCCTTACCGATGTGCTTTTTTATGAGTGCCGAAATGTTTTCCACTGCCTCCTTTGCGATGTCGCCCAATTTTCCGGTTGCAATCGTCTTCCCTTCAAGTTTGCTTGCAGCCGGAGCTACTTCCGCAACTATTGGAAGCATGATGCCCGAATCGCCCATCACCGCAAGGCCATTTACCCTTCCGATTTCGTAGCCTTCCGAAATGAAAACGCGGTAATCCTTCTTCACGTCAATGAACTGCTGGCTCATCTGCTGCTCAAGCGTGCGCGCAAGCCTCTTTGAGAGCTTGACGTGGGCTGAGGAGGTTACTTTTGCGCCCTGCTCGTGCGCGATGTCACCTGCAGCACGGACAAGGCCGCCTAGCTCGCGCAGCTTCAATGTGAGTCGGTTCTTCCTTCCAGCCCGCTTCCTTGCCTCGTAAATGATCTCCTGAATGGCGCTCTGGTCGAAATGGGGTATCTTGCCATCCTTCTTCACTTCCTGCGCGATGAACTGCACCAACTTTAGCTGGTTTTGCAAGGTATCGGGCATCGTCTCATCCATATAGACCTCGTACCCATATCCCCTTATCCTGGAACGAAGTGCCGGATGCATATGCCTAACATCGAGGTAGTTGCCTGCTGCAATCAGGACGAAATCGCAAGGGACGGCTTCGGTCTTCACCTGCGCGCCGGAGGAGAGCTCGCTTTGCCCCGTTATTGGGAATTTCTTCTCCTGTATTGCTGTCAGGAGCTCTTGCTGCGCTTTTGGCCGAAGGGTCGAAACCTCGTCAATGTAGAGCACACCCTTGTGCGCCTTGTGGATCGCGCCAGCCTCAATCCGGAGGTGCGGGGGAGTGCCAAGGCCGCCTGAATTGTGGACGAGGATACCATTAGCAAACAAATTCCCGGTTTCGGTGGTGACGTTGTAAACGTAGCCGTCGAAATCATAGGTGGCCTTGCCGGTTACTTTCTCCAATTTCAAATTGGCGCGTTTCCTTTGCATAGGCCCAATTACCCGCTAGCGATCTTTCCTTCAAAAATCATAACTCGAAAATATAAAAGGCTTGGGTTTAGATTAGCCGGTATGCTGCAGATCCATTGGCTGCCAATACGCTGCTGCCTGCGTGGAAAATGCCACTTGCTCCTAACCGAATATGCTTCGGATGAGATCATAAAGGGGGCTTAGGGGGTCTTTCGGACCGGATTGGATTGGCTGCCTTCTTGCGGCCGGGTTTATGTTGGAGGTGGAAACCGTCGGTACGGGGGTTGCAACAACGCTGCCTCCCCCGC
Source organism: Microcaldota archaeon (assembly GCA_041305345.1). Taxonomy (GTDB): domain Archaea; phylum Micrarchaeota; class Micrarchaeia; order Norongarragalinales; family SBBD01; genus JACRGC01. The sequence goes on from JBFYLP010000004.1 coordinate 20,271, forward strand.
TTCCGCGTGCACTGGAGCTTGCCAAGGCGTATGTGAGGGAGAACCTCGCCTTAGCGATCTGCTTAGGGTAGAAGAGCGTTGCTTGGGTTGAGGAAATGCCAGCGAAAATGGTTCCCCTATAGGTAATGTATCCGGTTTCCTTGGTAGGATATCCGATTGCGGTTCCAAAGCCGTAGCCGATCTTGTCAACTGTTGTTGCACCGGGCACATTCACTAATTGCCTCAGGTTGCGGTCATATAGCAGGTTCAGATGCCAGCTGTTTGAAACATATGCAATTCCAGTCTGGGAGTCCTCCGTCTTCTCGGTAAGGTATATGCCTATGGGCGAGCCGGGTAAATCCGGAATTATTACACCCATTGTTGCTGGATTTGCTGACAAGACAGGGTAGTAATAAATCAAATTCGCTGAACTCCTTTCATACTGCCCGTTCAGGTTTATGTAGTAAACTGCTCCGGGGGTCACGGAACCCATTCCGCTGCCATTCGAACTGTTAGTTGTGCCATTGGCTTGCATTGCGATGTATGCCTCATTGACAGTCCGCGAGCCGAACAGGAAGGCATTGGGCAGGCTAGAGATTACATTGATGAAATCGCCCTGAACGTAGCCATTCTCGAGCTGAAGGTATTGGTTCTTGTGCACTGCAAACTGAAGTGTATCATATTCAACATCCTGAAGGCCAAGGAAATTGAGCCTGTAGTTATCCGTTCCCCGGATGATGCTTATGGATTCTCCAACTTCGAGGGTTTGGGTGATTGGGGTCTTGTACACCTGGTCAATGTCGTTGTAGAGCTGGATCTTGTAGATAGCCTCGGAAGCGCCAATAGCGCTCGAGACGATCCGGCCCTTCCAATAAAGGTGCGAATCACTACCCGAGATTTGCTGGTCGTTTGCGATCACGAGCATATTTTCAAATACGAAAACGGCTGCGGAGGATTGCGCAGGTGAGTTGCCCACATTGATCGAATTGACCTTGACTACGATGTTGTTTGCCTCTGAAACCATCGCAGATTCCCCTGCTCCAAGGTATATCCTTCTTAAAAGCTGGTCGAAAGAATCAAGGACGTCAAATTGCGCCCTCACCGGTGCGAATGCCCCAATGTCTGTAAGCCTCACCACGTATCCGTTGGGAGTGGTAATTTGATCGCCAATAGCCATAGCTCCATCCGAGCCTATGTGTTTTCCTAGGGTGATTGAAGAGACCGCTCCCGCAGTAACGGAGTGGTCGTAGATGCGGTACTTGTCGCCAAGGAATGTGATTTCAACGTTGTTGTTCTTCAGGAGGTTGCTTGAAGGGCAGTTCTCCGCATTGCTCGAGGCAATGAGGCAGATGGGGATTGGCTGGTCGAATAGAGCTTCGTAGCCGGTTTTTGAATATTTTGCCTGAACCCGCTTGACAGTCTCGTCGTAGGCGACGTATGAGAACAGGTACAATCGCTGGTTCTCATAAGTAACAACGGTACCCAGGGGGTAAGTGATCCTTCCATCAACAGGCAGCCCGGAAGCTGGATTCAGAATTGTGGTCATATCCTTAGTGACCAATTTTGGTCCCAGATTTGGCCCAAATGAGGAAGTTGTTGAGCCGAACCTGCTGGATTCGGTCGTATACCTTACGGAATCGGGCTGGTAGTCAAGATCATCGTGGACGTATGTTGTCATTTCATACATTCCGGGGTTCGGAGTTGGATTTGGAACGCACCTTCCATCCAAGCAGGTTGCGGAGCCGTTGGCGTTGCAATTGAACGTCGTATTATAGGCCTGGGAGCCTGCGCAATAGAACTCGGACAATTGGTTCACATTTAGGCAGGAATCGGTGTACGAATAAGGGA
>JBFYLP010000005.1:0-263495 GCA_041305345.1 Microcaldota archaeon
AGCACTTAGTATCGACCAATGTTTGGCTCCATGTGCAGGTGTCAGAACCTGTGCACCTTGTGGCATCCCATGCTCCCGAGGAACCATAACATAATGGCGCATTTGCAAGAGCGGTTCTGCACGTGGCGGAGTCAATTCCTCCCTTGCCAGCACCGGTTAAAGTCCCCCTGAGAATTATAATGGCCAAAACCACGATCAACAGTACTCCGGCCAGAAGCAGGATGTACTCAAACGCGCCTTGTCCTCTCTTTCCCATCGTTTATCACCTACAAATCCACAAATGTTAAAAGTAAAATAAGTAATCAGGAGGGGTATATAAAGGTTTTCTTTCCCGTGAGTGAAATCAGCCGGAAAACTCAAAGGTATCCGGAAGTGTTGGTGGCGTTTTCCCATTGATTGTAGGATTGGTTTACGGTATGCTTGCCTCCTTCAAGGACATCGCTGCGGATGATCACGTATACTATCGAAACCAATAGCAGCACTCCCCCGAGCATCAGGATGTATTCGAATGAGCCCTGCGCCTTTTCGTCCATATGAAAGGGAATGAGGGCGGAGTTTTTAAAACGGATGGGAAAAAGGGAAGCAGGGGAATGGATTGGGGGAAATGGATGCGTCAAGGAAGGATAAGGGGAGATTGGACCTTTATTCAATGTCCAATACATTATACATATGTTTAATATATTATGCGTTTAAAGAATTAATAACATTCCATTATACATACGGTAGTGAGCGGCATATGCTAGAGAAATATGCGGTCGTGAAGGCCATTGAAACCGTGACCTCGGAGCCGAATAGGCAGTTTTCCGTCAGGGGCCTGGCAAAGCAGGCGGGCCTTAGCCCCGGAGCAGCGAAAATCTCGCTGGACTATATGCAAAGTGCAGGGCTGGTGAAGCTGCAGGTGATAGGCAGGTCGCATCTGTTCAAGGCGGATTTGGAAAGCGCGTTATGCAGGCAGTGGAAAATATTGTTCAATATTGAACAACTGCAGAAGGCTAGGATCGTGGGAAAACTGCTGGCAGAACTGGGCGAAGTGCATTCCATATTATTATATGGCAGCTGCGGAAAGGGCACAAATGATGAAAAAAGCGATTTCGATTTGCTAGTAATCGCGCACAAGCCAAAAAGGATTGAACAACACGTTTTCAGCAAGCTTGGAAGGGAGGCAAACTGCACCGTTCTTGAGCTGAGGCAATGGCAAAATAAAGTAAAAGTTGATCGCGTGTTCTACGAAAGCATAATATACGACTCCATACCCTTGTTCGGTAACAGGCCGGTTGTATTATGAACATAGAGGAATGCTTGCAGCAGGGATTGCTGGTTAAAACCGAAAAGGACAAGGAAAAGGCAAGGGCATCCCTGAAAATGGCGGAGCACAAGCTGCAAATAGCTGAAAAGGAGCTGAATGCAAAGATTGCCGAATCCGCAATCATCAGCGCCTATTCGGCGATGTTCCATTGTGCGAGGGCAATCCTGTTCAAGGACGGATTCAAGGAAAGGAGCCATTATGCAGCGTGGGTCTACCTGAACGAAAAATACGGGAATGCAATTGAAAGGAAATTCCTGCTTGAGCTGGGAAACTTGAGGCTGCAAAGGCATGAACTTCTCTACGGCTTGGAAAATTCCGGATCGAACGACCAGGATGCGAAAGCCGCAATTGACTCCGCAAGGGGCTTCCTCGAACGCGTGAAAAGGCTGATTTCCTAATTCTTATGACTGAACGCGCCCAACCCCCTGATTTTGCCACGTTTTTTAAACATCTGCGTACTATCAGTTTTGAGCACTTTGGGGTGGTACGCTTATGATGCAGAAAACGAAGGAGGGCTATTCTTTCTTCACGAATTCCGGGAGCGGCACTTGGGAGATCACGGAAGACAAGGTGAGGATGATTGGCTGGAAGAACATCTCGCTTAGCAGGTCGCACGTGATGGAGATCGCAAAGACTGGCGATCTCGCGCTAAGCAAGGTCGGCGTCCAGATGAAATACTTCGACATGTTCGGCGGGACCGAAACCTTGCAGTTCGCAATGCGCGAGGCTGATTTTCGGGCGTTCAAGGGCACCCTTGGGAAGTAAGTTCAGCAAAACCAAATCCTTTTATTTTCCCTTTTTTGTGTTAGTGGCTTGGGGGGAAAACCATAATGAAAAAAATAGCCGTATTCTTATTTGCGATACTTGTTTTTGCATTTCCCCTATCCGCCCTAAGCTCCTTAGAAGTGCCAGCTGTGGAAGCGGATGGAACTGGGATTTTAAGCACGATTTCCGTCACCGCAACTGCTGGCGATGGCGACATATTCGTTTCGATCACCCCGTTAACTGGCATAGACACGCAGCACTCCGAAAGGGTTGCGGTGGAGGTCGCAGCAAACAGGGCGAAAATCAACAAGGACAACTATAATATGCTCTTCAAGATCGAGTCTTCAGCCGAAGTGGTTGACGGGCCTTCGGCCGGCGGCGCGCTTGCGCTCCTTGCATATGCGGAATTTTCGGGCAAAAGGATGCGGGAAGACATTACGATCACGGGCACCATAGATGTGGATGGCAGGATTGGCAAGATAGGGGGCGTATTCGAGAAGGCAAGGGCTGTAGCCGAAAGTGAAACCCCCACTTACAAGGTGTTCCTGGTTCCGAGGGGGCAGCGAACGCAGAATGGAATCGACCTGAACAAGTATGCGATGGAGAAGTGGGGATTGCAGGTAGCTGAGGTAGAGACCATCGACGAAGCGATCAATTTCGCTTTCAACACAAGCGAAGGGACGGAAGTAACCATTAAGGAAAGGGTGCTGCCAAGCCTCAACCTCATCCCATTCAAACCAGGCGATGAGGCCTTTGCATTCCGGGACATCACAGCAAATGAGATCAGCGAAACTGAAAAACGCCTTAAGCACTCGGGGCTCCGGGAGGACCTGCTAGTGCAGGTGGAGGAGATGCTAAACCTTTCAAGGACCCTGCTTGCAAGGAATTATTTCTACTCCGGAGCAAACACCGCATTCTTGGCAACCATCACCCTAGATGAGCTAGGGCTTGCGAATGCATCCAGGCGGGATGTGCGCTCGAAGCTTGGCGAGCTTAAGGAATTCGCAGATGGAATCAATTTCACAAACCAAACGGAAGGGAATTTCGAGTGGGTCATTGGCGGGAAGCTGCGCTACAACTGGGCCAAGGAAAGGTTGGAGAACGCGGAGGACAAAATCGGAATAGGCGCTTTTTCAACTGCAGCGGAGGACCTTGCACTCGCAAATAGCTGGCTTAGGGCGGCGAATTCGCTAAATGAGGTGGCAAAGAAGAAGGCCTCCGGCAGGCAAATGAAGGATTACTATTATAGGGAATACGCTTTGGAAAAGATAGAGGAGGCGAAGGCGCTCGATGAAGATGGCCTTCTCGACGAGGAGGCAAAGGACCACCTTCGGACTGCAATAAGGGAATTCGAGGAAGCGGAGTACCTCTCGGCGGCGTTCGATGCAGGCTTTGCGATCGGTTACTCGGAGGCGCTGGACGAGATCGGCGACCTCGGATACGGGGATGTGGTGAAGATGCTTTGCGATGCGGAGTCATTCGAGGTCACGTGCAAAGTTTTCAGGGAGAGGCAATTCGACTCCCTCTGGTCGGAGCTTTACTTTGCGCACGCGGTTTACAATTTCCAGGAAAGCAACCGAACGAGGGATTCGCTCTCACTAATAAATGGGATGAAGCTGCTCAAGTTAAGCTCTCATTTCTCGGATGTGAGGAAGGAGGCTCTTGCCATCCTTAGCAATCCGCCCCAACCATCAGCCACTCCCACTGCGACTGCAACGCCAAAAAGGGAAATGAAGGTGGAGCTTGTTGCGGTGCAGGAGAACTACCAAAGGGACCTGGTCACGTTCAGCATTGCCGCATTGGTCGTACTGCTTGGTGCGTATTTCTACATGGTTTCAAGGAGGCAGGATGCGCCTTCATTGCAGCAGATGAAGGGCAAGGTCGAACGCGCGGAGGAACTCCTTCTGGAAGGAAAGATCAGCGAGAGGAGCTTTGAATATTTCAAGTCGAAGTACGGCAAGGATGGCCATCGGAGGAGCGAAGCGAAAAAGCGGATTGGCAAATAGGAATGAATGAATTTGCTATGGGATGGGCAATTGCGGAGAGAAAAAGCCAACTGCCATTTCTTACTCGGGCTCCTCATACTCGAATGCATTGACGTAGGTCATCTCCCCTCCCTGCGTGATCGCGGTCACGTACAAATCTATGCTCGTATTGACCGTAGTATTGGCCGCATACAAGGTGAACTGCGTCTGCGGAAGGGGTGCATCGAATATTTCCTCCAATTCAGCGGGTTCGTTCAGCTCTACGCTTATCTGCCTCTTGAATGCGATTTCAAACAAAGAGAAGTAGTCCTCGACCGCAAAATTTGCATCATCCGAATGGTCATATGCAAGATTGATTGTAGTCGCGGGCAATTTCACCTTGCCCAAATCAAGTATCGGCTCAAGTTCCAAGAGTACCATTGTTTTGTTGGTTAGGTTTGCCTGCGGCTCCAAGGTTATGCCATTCTCGCCAAATGAGGCGCTCAAAACGAAGGAAAGGTTCTGGACCGCAAAAAGCGTTTCGTTGTCCGTGGCATTCAGAGTGATCGAATCCTGCCTTGAAATCTGCAGCTCCGTGATGTTGAGAGTAGAGTTCAGGGAGCTGCGCACATCCTCCTCTGAAAAATCGTATCGCTTATCCCAAGGAAGTTTCACCAATGCAGCAGCGCCGATTCCAACTTCCAAAATTGTGCCGCTCGATTTTTCGCTCCTAAACGCAAGCTGGTTGGCAACCGCACTTGGAGGCTCCTCGGCGGTCACGAATGTCACCTCATCCCCGGTTGTGCGGATGTAGATCAAAAGCCCAATTGTCGAGTTCTCGCTCGTTTCCGGCTGCACGTAGGCAAAGCATTGCGCAAAGCTTGCACGTTCGAGGCATTGCAGGTTGCTGCCCGAAAGCAGCTTGGTTTGGCCGTCCTGGGAAGTGAAGTTGAGCAAGCCATCTACCCTCACGAATGCGCGTTTGTATACCGTTGGTGTGCAATAATTCTTCAAGATGCCCTTGGCTTCCTTGGCAATTGCCTCGATGCTCGCATTCCCGCTAGCCTCGATCTCGATACGGCCGTAGGTGGGATCCATCGACACGGCATCCACCCCTAAAATCGCCCTCAATTCGGGGCCCACATCCTGCGTGGTGTTGCAGATGACAAGCAGTTGCTGCGCTATCGCAATTACGTACCCTTCGCTTGCATTCATCCCCTCAAACGATGCCGGCTCGATGCTTGGCAGGGCGCTAGGCGTTGGGGCTTCGCTGCCCTGGTAGGGATCCGAAGTGAAGAGGAAGGCCACTATCTCGATGGCGAATATGATGATGAGTACTATCGTGCCCCATCGGATGAGATCGTTCCTTTCCAGTTTCATAAATGCACCTTCAAATGGATCAGCCAAGGTAGCAGCGCTCCTAAGACAACGCCAAAAGGGCAACCGTTATAAATTGCCATCTAGAAAATAAAAGGAGAGTAATATCTTTGCATTAGTTTATAACTTTTTCTTTTTGTTAATTTTCAAAGAGGCTGGTGGAATGGCTGAAAATGACGGGGGGACCGCGTTCCTGAAGGTTCAATTCTCCGTGAAGGACGAATTCGGGAAACTGGTTGAAACTACAGACGAGCAGGAGGCGAAGGCGGCTGGGATTTTCAATGAGCACGCCAGGTACGGATATTCACTCATAATGCTTTCGGATGAAAGGCTGCTTAAGGGCTTCCGCAAGGCGCTGATGGAGGCATCGCCCAACGTTGAGAGCACGGTAACGTTCAAGAAGGAGGATGCGTTTGGCAACAGGGACGAATCCCTCGTGGTGCTCGTCCCACAAAAGAAATTCGAGGACGCAAGCATCAGGCCGGAAGTGGGGCTTGTTGTCGAACTGGATGGCAAGAAGGGCAGGATTCAGGCCGTTTCCGGAGGGAGGGTCCGCGTCGACCTCAACCACGAGCTTGCGGGGAAGGACGTCATCTACAAGTTCAAGGTCCTCGCGCGATTGGAAACGCCTAAGGAAAAGATTGACGCGCTCCTTGCGGAGCAATTCAACGGCAGGTGCACGGCTAAATTTGCCGAAGGGTCAGCATCGGTTTCCGTTACGCAGGATGCAATGAAGCAGGAGGATTACCTGCAGGGAAAGTATTCCATAATCCAATCCGCGCTCCAATTCATTCCCGAGCTTAAGAAAATAGAATGGACCGAAGAATTCCAAAAGAACGAGTGAGGTGTTTTACTTGGCACAAAAGGACGTCGTGGTGTTCGCAGCGATCCTCCTTATCATTGCCGCCGCACTTTACGGAATAATCAACCTTAAGATAATACCAACGGAACAGGTCCCCTTGATTCTCGTGGCGCTGGCCGCCTTCTTTGTCCTATTCCCGAGGATTTATGAATTCAAGCAGTACGAGAGGGCAGTTGTCCTCCGGCTGGGGAAATACAGCCGCATCGTGGGGCCCGGCTGGGTTTGGATATTCCCAATTTTTGAAAGGTTCATAACCGTTGAGATGCGGGTTCAGACCGTTGACACCAAGCCGCAGGAGGTTCAGACCAAGGATGATGTCCGCCTTAAGGTCGATGTTGTAAGCTTCATTCAAATTACCAACCCTCGGAAGGCGGTTCTGGAAGTTAGGGACCTCCAGCATTCCATCGTCAAGCTGATGGAGGGCGAAATCAGGTTGGCGGTTGGCAAGCTCGACCTGGATGAAGTGATCGAGGAGACCGAGCAGATAAACGAAAACCTTTTTGGCAAGCTGAAGGAAGTTGAGGAGGATTGGGGATTTGTCGTGCTGCGGGTGGAGCTGGAGACAATCGAGCTGCCTCCGGCGCTCGTTGAGGCACGGACGAGGGCGAGGGCAGCGAAGGAATACAAGGAGAAGGTCGAGATCGAGGCAAGCGCGCGCCAGATCGCCCTGGAGGTGCTCGACAAGGCAGCAAGCAAGATGAGCGATAAAACGATGACGTATTTATACCTTGACGCGCTTAGGCGCATATCAGAGGGCAAGAGCAACAAGATCATCTTCCCGCTGGAGCTTTCGAGGCTCGCGACAAACATCGCAAATGCCATCGAGGGCGGAAGCGGGAAGGCGAAGTATGATGAGATTCTCGAGGGACTGAAGAAGGCGTATCTCGAGAAGGAGCGGGATGCATTGGAAAAAAAGGCGGATGAAAAATGAGCGAAATCTCTTATGAGGCATTAAGGAAGGTACAGCTGCAGGAGAGGAACTTTGGCGCCCTCTCAAGCCTTGATGAGGAATTCTACGAGAGGTATAACCTCTGGCTCGCGGAGCAGAAACGGCTCTTGCAGTCGGAATTCCGGATCGAGACTTTGAAGGCATACGAGAATGCGAAAAAAATAATCGAGGAGATAAGCGAGAAGCGCGAGCAAAAGATCGTGCTTAAGGCATTGAAGGATCTACGGAGCAACTCGATCGACTCATCAGGACTAAGCAAGGAGGAGAAAACGTTTTATTTAAAATTGCTTGCAACCGCAAAGGATTTCGAGGAGACGGTCGTGCAATTCAAGGAGAAGAAGCCGGAATTGAAGGCGGAGGAACGGAAGGAGATGGCCAAATTGGGGGAAAAGCTGCTTTCAATCAGGATGCTGGTTTCGATCAGCAAATTCGTCGCCCCTGACGGGAACACTTATGGGCCCTTCGAGCCAGCGCAAATTGTGAGCATGGAAAAGGAGGTCGCCGAACTGCTTGTGAAAAAGGGCGCTGCCAAGCACACCGGCTCTCCGGAAGACGAGGAACCGGAGATGGCTGCCGAACGGAAGGAGGTGCCGGATACTATTATAATGAATTAGGGGTACTAATGGACTGGAAGGCAAATCCAATTCGTACTGGAGCTGCAATACTAGTTGTAATAGTACTAATAATTATTATCGGTTTTGTCATTTTCATAACAGTCATTCATATCGAGGGCGAACCCTCCCCGGCAATCCTCCTAGCTAGATGCAAATCGCAGATTATTGCCGTGCCTGAATGCATTAATGGCGAGGACGGGACTTGGAGATTGGAACTGAAGGGATTGGAATTTGAAAAATACGGCGTATCGCAAGGATGCGCGAATACTTTGAAAGGCACCAGCTGGTACAACGACAGCACGCACTTCAACTGCGGCGAGAAGCCGACATAAGGTGAAAAGATGGAAACCGGAATAAAAGGGGCATCCCTTCTTTTATTGGAAGCCGCCATCTTCGCTAATTTCTTTATTTTCAATGCAGGCGCTTCTTATCAGGATTCATCTGCCCAATGCTTGGCACAAGTCGCCTCGGTTCCGGATTGTATTGCCAATGATGGTAGCTGGAAGACAGATGTAGTTGGGCTTGAATTCGCCAAGTACGGTGTGGCCGCAAGTTGCGCATCTGTTTTCAAGCTGTACGGACTCGCCCAATACAATGATTCCCTGCACTTCAACTGCGGGCAAAATCCGACGACAATCGAAATAGTTCATACCGACCCCGCTTTGAATAACAGCGTCTCGAGATTTTTCCTTCTTTTAATCCCCGCCGCACTGATAATTGTCGGCTACTTTCTAAATAGTGGAGGGGGCTTCCGCGCAAGAATTTTCGGCGCCGAATTAAGGCTCGGGGAATTTCTGATATTGCTTGGCGTGCTGCTTGCGATCGTAATGGTTGCAATGTTCATTACGGTCTGAATCAAGCTCAAGGAATAGGTTAAAAACCCTTATTCACAGAATATATGTTCGCTTTTCTGATTATTCAGAATTAGAAGGGTAGAGGCACCAAGAAAGGTTGGGTCGTTATGATAGTACCAAAAGAGATCCGGACGTACTGCCCGTATTGCAGGAAGCACCAGGTTCACAAGGTGAAGGTCAGCACAAGCAAGTACAAGGCCGGCAGGAGCCTGGCGTGGGGAACAAGGAAGCACGAAAGGAAGCTTGCAGGAATGCACGGCAAGGTGAAGGGCAAGGCAAAGGTGAAGAAGCAGGGCATCAGGAATAAGCTGATGCTGGAATGCAACGCCTGCCACAAGAAGCACGAAACGGTCACGACCGGAAGGATGAAGAAGAAATCCGAATTGGCGAAGTGATATTATGGGGAGGTTCTTGAAAGTTCAATGCGAATGCGGTGCGGACACCGAGATCGTCTACGGGGATTCTAAGCAGGCGAGGAATTGCGCGAAGTGCAACAACCCGCTTGTAATCCCAACCGGTGGACGTGCAAGGATCAACGCACGCGTAGTGGAAGTGCTTAGTTGAGGGATTGCTAGTGGCTAATTACCCTGAAGGAGGCGAATTCGTAATCGCCAACATCAACAAGATAATGCCTTACGGCGCCTTCTGCACCCTGCAGGAGTACGGGAACCTGGAGGCATTCCTCCACGTGTCCGAGGTCTCCTCCGGATGGGTGAAAAACATACGCGACTATGTGAAGGAAGGCCAGAAGATCGTCGCGGTCGTGCAGCGGGTGGATTTGGATAAGCACCAAATCGATTTGAGCCTCAAGCGCGTTTCCGAATCCGACAGGAAAAGGAAGATGGAAAGCTACCAGCTGGGGAAGCGCGCCGAAAAGCTCCTTGAGCGTGCTGGCGGGAAGCTCAAGAAAAACCTGAAGGACGCATACAAGGAGGTCGGGGACACACTCATTGCGGAATACGGGGACCTTTATTCTTCATTTGAAAGGATAAAGGCGGGCGAGGTCTCTCCCAAAATCCCAAACGACTGGCTCGCCGTTCTTAGGGAGATTGCGGAAGTCGAGATCAAGGAGAAGGTGATTGAGGCGCGCGCGGAATTGAGGATGCAAAGCTACGAGGAGGAGGGCATCCTGATAATACGGGGCGTGCTGGAGAAGATTTCAAAGTGCGCTCCCGGTCTGGAGGTCCAATACATTGGGGCGCCCGCATATTACATTGATTTCAAGGTAAAGGAGCACAAGGACGTGGATAAGACGATTGCAAAGATCGAGAAAGTCCTTTCGGGCGTGAAGGGGATCGAATACACACTTCAAAAGACGAAGGGATGAAAGGATGGCAAACCTCCTTAGGGTGTGCAGGTCGTGCGGGAAATATTCGCTTAAGGATATTTGCTCGGATTGCGGTAAAACGACGAATTCTGCGCATCCGCCAAAATATTCCAAGGAGGACAAATACGCAATTTACAGGAGGAAGGAGCTTTTCCCACGTTTTTTTAGCGGGCAGGCCTAACCTAAATGATAATTTATTAAATGACGGGCGCCGATCTATCTTACGGATTCCCGTGGGTTGGTATGAATGAAAACTGATGCAGATGAAAAGCTATCGATGACTCACTCGCACATAAGGATCAGGAGGCAGGTTAAGCCCGATAAGCCAATACTCATAGTCGGATTGCCGGGAATTGGCTTTGTAAGCAAGCTCGCCGCGGACCATATGATAAGAACCACTAAAGCGCAGCATTTCGCAACCCTTTATTCCCCAAACTTTCCAAACCAGGTGATTGCCCTGAAATCAGGCAACCTCAAACTATTCTCGATGCGTTTCTTCTACAAGAAATTCAAGGGCAGGGATGCGATCATCGTGAAGGGCGATGTCCAGCCCCTTACCGTTGAAGGGCAGTATGAGGTTTCCGCCAGGATGCTCGAGTTCTTCCGGGGGATGGGTGGCGAGGAGGTCATCGCAATGGCCGGATATGCGATAAACAAGAAGTCCGAAAAACCCGCAATATACTGTGCATCCAACAGCAGGTCGCACCTCAAGTACTTCCTTTCGCAAGGCGCAAAGCAGAATGATGCAATCGTCCCCATAGTGGGGATGGCGGGCCTGGTCCCGGGCATTGCTCGCCTCTTCAAAATCAGGGGATCTTGCCTGCTCGTTGAAACGCAGGGCCAGGCGATAGACGCCCTTGGCGCAACCACGCTGCTCGAGCTGATTTCCAAGGTCGTGAAGGAGAGGATAGACACCTCCGACTTGCAGGGCAAGGCGAAGAAGACGGAGGAAGTGATCAAGAAGATTGAGGAGCAGGCAATGCGGGAGGAGAAGATCGCCGGCTCGATTGACACTTCAAAGAAGGAAGTGCAGAGCTACATACATTAATCAAAAGGCCAGAATCAGCCCAAAATTAGTTGCTCAATTTTAATTCCCGAATTTAGCTCCTTGTCCGACAATGTGAACGCCTTTTCCGTCTCCCTTAGCATCATCAGGGGGAAGAACCGCCATTCCTCCCTGCTTACCTTCCAGGCAACATAGTAGGGGATCGCAGAGCGCCTCTCGAAATCCCGCATAAGCTGCATCCGCTCCCTTTCAATCCACAGGTTGCCCGAATTCCACGCCTTGCATTCGACCGCGAATTTCTTCGTCGAACTCAGCACCAATAAATCCGGGGAGGTGTGGTCGTGCGCGCTCCCTGCAGCCCTGACCACAAGGAACCCCCTGGCCTCGAACATCTTCTTTAGCTGCCTCTCGTAATTCGCGCCCTTGCCAGACATGATATGGGTTAAAAGCAGGGAAGTTAAAAAGGAATACTGGAAAAACACCATCAGATGGAAAAAATGGCAAAATACAAATTCCTCGACCACAGGGCCGACATGTTCGACACCTCCAGGGGAGGTACCTCCCCTACTCGTGTCGCCTCTACCCCCCTTAATTGGCGATGCGAATGAAAAAATTCAAGTTCTTGGACCACAGGGCCGACATGTTCATCGAGGCGTATGGAAAAACCTATCCTGAAGCCCTCGAAAACGTAGCCGAAGGATTATTCGAGACCATTTCAGACTCGAAAAAATTGAAGGAAAAAAAGTGCATCATTTTGAGTGAAAGTGCGCCCACACTCGAGCAGCTCACCACATACCTCCTGAATAAAATTGTTTCTGAGGCTGATGCGCGCGAGATGATGTTTCGGAAAATGAAGGCAAGGAAATTTGATGGAAAGGAAGGAAAATTCGAGATTGAAGTGGAGGTTTTTGGCCAGCCTGCTGCCCACAAGCTCGGAAGGATGTACGTGAAGGCAATCACCCATCACGAGGCAAGCGTGAGGCACGAGAAGGGCAAATGGACCATCAAGATTCTTCCGGACATTTAGTTGGTGCGTATGAGACTCATTGCGAAAGGCGCCGAAGCCGAAATATTCTTGACTAAAAGGAATGGGGAAAGCGCCATCTTGAAGAGGAGGGTCAAAAAGAGGTACAGGGTGGAGGAGCTGGATAGGCGGCTTAGGTCATCGCGCACTAAAAGGGAGGCGAAAATACTTTTTGCTTCGAAAATGGCGGGCATCTTGTGCCCCCTGATTTACGATGCGGACTTGGAAAAAACGGAGCTGTTGCTGGAGAAGATCGAAGGGGAGAGGATAAGGGAATTATTGCACAAAAAGGGGAAGGCGGCTGAAAAATGCCTGCCCCTCATCGGCAAGGAACTTGCCAAACTTCATAACGCCAACATAATTCACGGCGATTTTTCAACCGCTAACGTAATGGTTGGAAAAAATGGCGAAATAACGGTGATTGATTTCGGGCTCTCGGATTTTTCCTCTTCCCTCGAGGATAAGGCGACCGACCTGCTGGTCTTCAAGAAAAGCACGGATGGAAGACAGTTCAAATTGTTTTTGAAGGGATATTGCAAATTATGCAGCAATGCTAAAGGCGTAATTCGCCAACTTGCCGAAATAGAAAAAAGGGGGAGGTACGTTGCGAGGGCGCAGGCGAACTGATTTTCTTGCGCACGGCTAAGGCGTTTATTATTATTCTTCTGCTCAAAACCCATTTAAACCTCCAATCCACCCCCTACCCGAGATTTGGGGAATCAAAATGACTGCCCCAAATTCTCGCCTTAGAGGTTCGAGGATTTGATATTGAGCAGCACGCTCGTCCCAATATCCTTGATATCCTTTTCCTTGATAGAAGCCTCCTTGCCATCGTTCTTTTCCACTATCATTTCGGATAGTTTGTTGGTGGATTCTACGCGCTTGATATGTTTTACCTTTCCGATATTCTTCCCTTCGGCATCGTAAACCTCCTTTCCTATATACATATGCGCGGGCACTATGTTCAGAATTGCGCCCTCCTCGTTGAGCTTATCTATATAGGTTTTTCCGATATAGTGGCTTATTGAAGAAAAAAAACCCTGCTGCACCTTGATCCGCACGCCCTCGATTGTAAGATGGCTCGGATCGATCATCACCGAATCAATTGTGCCGATGGTTTCTCCGCTGCTGGCGAGAACCTTCTTTCCCATTACGTTCATTACCTCCACAGTTTGTGGGATCTTCAAACTCTCCCCTCTTATTTCAGACATACAAATCACCTTATTAATAATATAATAGGATGCTAGGAGTATATAAGTTAGTGGTTTATCCTTTTTGCGGTAATTAGTTCGTTATTTGCCATTTTTTTGGTTACTGACCCAGTTTCCGGGGTCTCAATTGCCCGTTCAATTATCTTTATCGAATTCGCCAGCAGCAGCGGACCGATGATGAATCCGAATACCCCAAATAAGGTAATTCCGCCAAGAACGCCAATTAGCATTATGAATGGATGGATTTGGGCGCGCTTGCCGACAAAACGCGTATAGAAGATGAACTCAATGCCTATCATTAAGAACAGGCCGATTGCAATTACCCCCAACATGGTAACGTATTGGTTAATGGAAAAATAATATAAAGCCAAAGGCCCCCAGATAAGGAACGGACCTACACTTGGCACAAAGGCCAAGATGAAGATCAGTACTGCGAAAATGAGCGCACCCTGAATCCCAAATAATGAAAAACCAGCGAATGCGATTGCCCCCTCCAGCAGTGAGACCAACACGTGGCCGTGGATGATTGCATTGGTCGTACCTTCAAGTTCTGTAATCATGCGATCCTTGTTCTTGAATGGCAAATATTTCTGCAGATGGGAAATGAGCTCGTCCCAACTAATTAAAAGATAAAACATGCCATTTAGTGTGATGAAGAGCGCAAGGGAAAAGGTGGGGATGGATTGGAAAAAGGAGCTTATTACTGCATCTAAGGTATAAGTGATATAAGTCTTGAGCCCAACGGTGTCGATATTGAATGTTTTTAGGAAAGGTTGTGCCAGGAACCCATCAACTATTTTATTGAAACCTTCGCCCCTAAAACCTCCCAAATCGTTTAGTATCTGAAGGGAAATGAAAATGATCGGCATTACAACTAGAAAAATTGAAATTATCAGGCATAGCAATGCTGCCGGATTATTACCTAGCCTTGGCCTGAGTTTGAGGTATATCGGTTTGACTAAAAAAGCTAGGATAAAGGCGGAAATTATTGCGCCGACAAATGGTAAAACCAGCAGGGATGAAAATAATATGAGGCCAAGAACTATCGCCCAAAACAGATAATTGTGGAGTTGATGCCGTTGTGTTAGATTCATAATAATTTATGCACCCGTTAATTATCGGACAGCGATATAACCATAGGTATATTAATACCTATTACCTTATTAAATAGCTAATAAGATGTTAATTTTGTTAGTATTTGATTAAAAGGGGTAGATAGTATGGCAATGAAAACAACAGAAGACAGGATGCTAGAAAGGAAAATCGGAGAGGCAAAGGAATTTGCAGGCGAAAAGATCGGCGATGCAAGGAACTATGCAATAGAGCAGAAGGACAAATTCGACGTACTTGTCGGGGATCACCCGCTGTTATTTGTCGGAGGCGCATTCATCGGAGGCATGCTTCTTGGCAAAATGATCTCAGATAGGCGTTAAACCTATGAAGACCGATTGGATTGCTTCCTTTATTGAAGGCTTTAAAAGCGTCGTGAACGTTACGGGCCTCGTAAAGGGAGTTGTCTCTTCATCTATAGCTGAAGGCATTCAAAGCGGTTATGCCCGCATTGCCCCAAGCCTAGTCAGGCTAGCTCTTATCTCTGCATTGCTTTTAGTCGGATTGTTCATGTTCGCATTGGGATTAAGCATTGCACTAGAAAATATGATTCATGCCCCGGGATTCGGGTATTTGATCACGGGAATTATTTTTGTGGTTATGGGTGCGTTATTCTACGCGTTCAACAGATAGGTTAAAATTTTAAAGGATCCGTCATTTATATTATTCCAATAACTTAAATCAATGCATTCATTAAGTAATAGGCTATAAATAAAAGGTAATATTATGCCAAAAGCGCCAAATTACGCGGATGAGGAGATTTTGCTTACGTTAATCTGGGTTATGCCTAAAAGGTTGACCAAAGGCCAGATAGGCCGCCTTTTGGGGATAAAATCGGCTGGGCAGAAACATTGGCGCGAGCGATTAGAGAAACTGGCCGAAAAACACCTGATCTCGTACGAAAAGCTCGATGCCGGGGAATTGTTCTTCGGGTCGCCAATTCTTAAGTATTACCTAACCGATGATAATCTGGAGTCCATTTGGCGCCAGTATTTCGTGCATCACGATGCGCGCCATGGTCTTGTCAACGATCCTTTCCTGACGCCGTTTTCAGCGGGAATCTGGAACGTGACAAGTTCGCCCGAGTTCTGCAAGCTGGTGGGCTCATCGTTCAACTATTATTTCCTTTGCGCCAAGAATGAGGCGAACCCGATAAAGCCCGCAGAAAGGCTCGATGCCTTGGATAAGGATAAAATTTGGAAAATCATGGATGCCGTGCTCTCAATAGGTTGGAAGACAGAGGCTTACCGAAGAAAACCTGCGTTAATGGAAACGCTTAACTCGAACCAGAAAAAGGCATACGATACGATTGATTCACTATACACAAAGCAGATAAATGCACATCCGGTAGATTACAAGAAATACACCTCCCTTTTCGAGAAGAACTTCAAATATTATCTCTAATTGGATTGAAGGAATACTAAAACAATATTTCTTTCGGGGAAAGCCGGACCCATAATGTACTTAGCCTTAGTATCCCTAAAACCAAAGCTTTATATATAGGTATCACCTTATTATATTCCTAATAGGGGATTACTTTTATAATATCTGGGGTGGCGGATATGGATACATTGGTTCTTCTGATTTTGGTTTTTGGCGTGCTAGCGGTAGGTACAGTGATTCATCTCACCGCAAAGCTTGCACATGGCAGAATGAATTGATTTTAGGTGCATTCCGTTTAAAGGAAGATTTTTTGAAAAATGGTGGTCGATATGGCAAATAGAACAGTTGTGTTGAATATGGATTGGCTTACAATACTGGTTGTTGTATTGCTTGTTTTTTGGGGGATAGGATTTCTTTTTGCAGCAACAGCGGGAGGCCTATTGCATTTCCTGCTTGTGATTGCAGTAGTGCTCATTGTAGTAAGGCTCGTCAGGGGCCAATCGCTTTGAATTTTTCCAATTTGGAAAAAAGGCACATTCGGATTTGGCATAAAAAAGGGGATTGAATATGGGAAAAAATAATGGAATTACCGTTACTTTGGTAATAGCAAGTATTTTGATGATCGCGGTTTCGACCTATATGGTTGTAACATATAGCACAGGGATTTTGAACGCGGCAGTGGATTTTACAACCACGGAGCATTTGAATAAGCTCGATGCATGCGGAATCACCTATCCTGCGGAGATATTGAAGCTAAAAGCTGATGTACCGGGCTTATTGCTTCCCGCAATTTATGTCGGCCTTCCCGGCATACTGATAGTCCTCTCGGTTCTGATGTTCATTGCAGGTTACTATTATGCAAATGGAAAGGAGGGACGAAGCAGCAGCGAAACTACCACGACGACGAGCACTCCCAATAGGAGCGGATCGAGCGGCAGGTATCAGCCAGGCAGGCATGTTGAACAGACAAGGACACAAAAAACCTCAAGGAGCGAAGGGAACTGAAAAAGACGGATAATTGGTGATTAATATGAAAATTGGAAAAAGTATGAAATCGATTGGGGATGGAAGCGCCCAGGCAGTTAGGGTAGGAGTAAAAGCCGCAGGCAAGGCCATGAAAAGCGGGGGCAATTTGGTTGGAAAAGCAGGGAATGCAGCGGGTTGGGCAGTAGGCAAGACCGTACGAGGTACTGGAGATGTTGCCGGAAAGACAACGCGAATGGTGGGCAATGCATCCCACGCAGGTAAAATGGCAGTGGGCAAAGCTGGCAGTAAAGTTGGAAAGGCCGTAGGCGGCTTCATTGGTAAACCCAAGGATTAGTTCAATCTTTTTTTCTTGAAACCAAACTCATTTGAGGTGCTTTTTAGAAGAAAAATAAGTTGGGGGGAGATTGAAGGGGATTTTGGAAGTAATCTAAAAGGAGAAAATTACGTTGTAATGATCCAATTCCCCTTTGCCTCCCAGCATAATTATGGGGCAGGCAATATGTCATTCAAGTTTATAGAGAAAATCTAAAGAGTTAAAGAAAGGCTAATAAAAAAAATGATTAGAGGTGGTGGTTTATGGCGATAGTTTTTGAGGTTGGTGCGGTGCTCGTAGCATTGTTCCTTATTTATGTTCTTTTTAAATTCATGCTCCGCCCGATGCATATTATCGCCAACTCGATTTTGGGCATCGTGGTCTTCTTAGTTGCGAACTCGGCGTTTAATTCGGGAATACCGATAACTTGGCTATCGGTAGGGGTAGTTGCAATAGGCGGAATTTTGGGGGTAATACTTGTATTTTTGCTCCACGCAACAGGTTTGGGTTTTTAGCCCCCCTAAAACGCGGAGTAATTCAAGAAAAAGCATAAGAGGTGCATAGTATATGAAGAAAACAAGAGGAACAAGAATGGCGGGTGCAGTAAGACGCGCAGCAAAAGGCAAGGGCGGAAAAGGCCGCGTTAAGAATAGGAAAGCCGGACGCAACATAATGAGAACTTAAATGAAGGATCTTTTTGTCTTCAACGAGATCTCCTCGTTGATTGCCTTTTGGCATTGAATTTGCAAACCAAGCTTTAAACCGGTAGGTTCCGGATTGTACCCGACATAGGTATAGGGATAAATAAGGTGTAAATATGGCGAACGTAATAATTATCGGCTTGGGACTTTTGATTCTCGTAATTTGCATAGTTTGGAATGGCAACCTTGCCGGAGAATGCAATACCCTATGGGGCAGTATTAACCAGGCCATTTCTGCTGAAATGCAAAATAAATGCAGTACCCAGACCACTCTTTCCCAGGTCGGGATGGGACTTGGCATAATTATTGCGGGTTATGGATTCTTCAAAAATAAGTGATTATTCCAAAAAATTAGTTTAATGCCCAGATATCTTTTTCCGCTGTTCATCCACAAATTTGATGGCACTTGCCTCAATTTCGCGGTATATTCTCCAAAACTGCGAGCCAGTAAGATAAGCGGCAAAAACCGCGATCAACAGCGCAAAGCCTATTTCCAATGAAGAAATTGAACCCAACAGCCAATTCTCGAGCAGCAAACCGACTGTTGCAACGGCTATAAAGACCGCGATTTCCACATACAATATCATTCTGGAGAGTTTTGCCTCCAATTCCAGTATTTTCCCCTTCCCGAATTCTTCAAGGTCGTTCATCGCGAATGCACTTGTCTATTTAACTTCCAAGTTATTAATAAACAAATTGACGCTTATAAAAGGAAGGCCAAGGTGCATCGTAGGCGGATGCATCCAAAAAATGCTTTTCTGCTGCAAAGGCGCAGCTATGGGCGGGAATTGGCTTGGTAGAAAAAAAATAAACGAAAGGTTTACTCTTATCTCGCGCTTCTTGCGATCCTCTCGATTTCATTCTTCCTCTTCACGGAATAGGAAGCAGGGTCATTCGCTGCGGCAAGAACAAGCTCGTTTACAAGCGCCTCCTCAAGCGTGAGCTTCTTGTCGAAAGCTGCTGAAATCGCCGCAAGCACGATGTTCCTAAGGGCAAGGTCGAGCCTCCGTTGCGCAGAAATGTCAACTGCGATCTGGTAGCTCATTCCTCCAAACCTCACCCTCGTGGTATCCTCCCTGGGGGCCGAGTTCTCGAGCGCCTTGATCAGAACCTGTATGGGATTCTGCTTGGTGCGCCTTTGCACTTCCTCGAATGCACTCTCGACGATGTGGATTGCCTTCGTCTTCTTCCCCTGCAGCTTCCCATGCGTCCGGATAATCTTCCCGCCCATCTTCTCGCCGGTGCCTCCCCTCATCAGCTTGTTGATTAGCCGCTCGACGATGTTCACCTTGGCCTTCGCAAACTGCTTGTTTGCGTGCTTTGCAAAGGAGTGGGGGTAGATCTGGGGCTTGAGCGAGATGTATTTCGCAAGGCTCAGGTCCCTAACCTCCAGATTGTTATATTCGTACAGGCCGAATAATTTCGTTTCAGTCATTGTGCTCACCAAATGCAATATTTCCCTTTCCAGGTTTACCTCAAATTAAGGCTTATCTCTTGGGTTTCTCCTTCTTCTTCAGCCTCAACTGGTCGAGATTGATCCCATTCACCGCAACCACTTTGTAACGGATTCCAGGTATTGAGCCCATCTGGCCCCTTTGCGAGCCGCCAAGCCCTGCAATCGTGACCTCGTCGTGCTCATCGATGAAATTGATCGCCTTGTCCCTTGGCGCGTGCGCGCCCACCTTCTTCCCGTTCTTGATTAGCTGGACCCGAACAATCTTGATGATCCCCGAGTGGGGCTGCTTTTGCTCAGCGCCTTCTTTTTTTATCACGATTCCCTTGGCCAGCGGCGCGCCCTCGAGCGGGTCGTATTTTTCCTTCAGGCCAAGCGCCTTCCTCTTCCACGGCTTCTTGAGCCAGCGCTTCCTCTGACGATCCCTCTTCAATTTTCTCCCAGCAAACAATCCCCGCGCCATTCAATTCACCTTCCAACTCTCGTAATGACCCTCACATCGCAGTAATCGAAATACCTTTTCCCAAGCAGCTTCGCGCGCTTGATTTTCTCCCCGTTCCTGCCAATTGCAAGCCCCCGGTCCTGCAGATCAACAAGGATTTCAAGCGCCATCCTTCCGGCCTCGTCCTTCTCGATAAGGTCCTTCACGACCGCGGGATGCAAAAGCGAGCCGAAGAACTGCTCCTTGGTGCTCGGGCTCTTCACGATCTCGACCTGCTTGTTGAAAGCCCTTTGCAGCCTCTCGATGTTCGCGCCGTGCTTCCCAACCGCCCTTCCGAACTCCGAATCCGGAACGGCGAAAATAATCCCGTCTCCCTCAAGGATGACGTCATTCGCCTTGGCGCCCGTTATCCTTTCGAGCAGGTTCAAAAACTGGATGTCCTCCATCGTAAGCTTTTGCATTTTCTATTTCCCAATTACCGCGGAGAGTATCTTCGAGTTCCCCTCTTCAAGCACGCTGAGTGCGGAAACGGGGAACGGCTTTCCGCATATGGTCCCAAGCTCTATGCTCGTTCCGTCGAATTCGAGCAGGGGGATGCCCGAGAGCCTTGCGTAATGCTCCAGGTCGCGCCTTGCCGGCCTTGGAAGGTTGCTTGCAAGCACCAGGAGCTTCGCGCCCCCGAGCAGCGCTATCTTCCTCGCCTTGTCCGAGCCCATTTCCACCTTGCCCGTATCCACGACCAGCCGGATTGCCTTGTTGAGATCCATATTGAACACCAATGAATAATGCAGTTGCTTATTTCTATGGGAAAACAAACTCTCTCAGAATGAGATGGTTCTCAGGCGTCAACGCGCCTACTCCCCATGCGTCAATTGTTCTGAATATTTCAGTTTAAAAGCGTTGCGTTACCTGCGCCGCTTTTTACTTTTCGCGGTTTTGGTTGCCGCAGCCGGCGGCCTTGCAGGCGCTGGCATTTCGGCCTTGAACGCCGATCCTTGCATATGGCCCTGTATCGTCCTGTTCAGGAATGAGGTGAAGAGAAGCACGCCAACGAGGCTAAGGGCCAATATAACCCAGCTGACCTCCGATTGGTTAAGCACGAAGCCAAACATCCCAAGCAGATCCTCAAGCACCCCGGTTATCAGGTACGGAATCGAAAGGAAGAGCACAACAAACATCACGACTCCGTTGAGAATTATCAGGACCGATGCGAGCGGCCCTCGGAAGAGGGATTTGGGGAGCTCGAAGAGCCCCCTCGCATAAGCATCAAAGAGCAGCACGAATGCTGCCGTGGCATAAAAAGCGACCTGCATTTCCAAGGATTCCCCAAGGTATTTTGGCAGCGCATACCAAGTGCTCAGCAGAATCACGACCGCGCCGATAAGGAACGGATCGATATTGCCCCAGTACTGTTCCAGCTTATAGCTCATTTCACAACCACCTATGAATGTCTTGAAATAAGCACTCAAATGCGGTATTTAACCCTATTGATTAGACTTCATTACGAACATCCAAACCCTTAAAAATCAGCGATTGCAGAATAATCGAACCTAATAACATGTTGGATAACCCCTGCAGTCCAGGGGCCCAGAAAAAGGTGGATCTGATGGGAGCATACAAGTACATCAAGGAATCTTTCGAAAACAGCTTTCGGCAAAGGTCGGATTCATTCAGGAACAGGCTGCAGAAATTCCGCGGGAAGAAAACGGTCGAAAAGCTTGATAAGCCAACCAACCCCGTAAGGGCGAGGGAACTTGGCTTCAAGGCGAGGAAGGATTTCTCGGTTGCAATCGTGAGGATCAAAAGGGGTAAGCGCGCACGCGGGAAGCCCGACCAGGGAAGGAAGCCGGGCAGGAACCGCAAATACGTCAACCCCGGCAGCTCCATCCAGGAATACGCGGAACGGAAGGCCCAAAAACGCTTCCCGAACCTTTATGTGTTCAACTCCTACCTGATCGGGGAGGACGGAATGCATAAATACTTCGAAGTGCTAATGCAGGATCGGAACGCTTCTTAGGGCCAATTGAGATGGAATATTTCGATCTGAACCTGCAAAACCAGCAGCTAAAAGAGCAGGAGCTGAAGCTCGGCTTTTCCGAGGTAAAAACAGCAAAAATAATCGTGCTTAGGGATAACCGGGATATGAATTCAGTGAATTCGAAGGAAATGATTGCTGTTGAATCCTCCAACCCCGAATTGCTTAGGAATTGCATCAAACAAAAAAAACCAATTATGTGCAATCCGCTTCCGGCTGCGAATTTCTACAGGGATGAGGGCCTTATACGGGAGGCCGTTGAGAGGGAAACGGTGTTCGAAATCCCGATAACCGAATTTTTGAAAACCAATTTCGTTTACCGTGCCAAACTCATCAACCAAACCCGTAATTTCCTCAATAGATGCCTGAAATTGGGCGCCAAATTTCTTTTCACCAGCAGGGCTAGGGACGCATATGAACTGAAAAGCCCGCAGGAGATAATCGCAATCGCAAGCACCATTTTTTGCCTCACTCCGGCGCAGGCGGAATTTGCGATTTCAATTTCCCCGCGCCATTTACTGGGAAAATGAAGTGGACTTTATGGAAAAACTAGGTATAATGCGGGGAAAGGACCCCAGCGGAAAGGAGTTCATCACGATCAAATACGGGGAACTCGTCCCTTCGTTTTTCTTTGAGGGAACCAGGAAGGATGTGCTAAAGCATTTCAAAGAATCGATTGGCAATAACTCAATCCGGTCGATATTTTCTCTTAGCAGGCAAAGGCTTGTGCTGAAGGATAATTTTTTTATTTCCGCAGCCGAAAACCCAAGGTCTGGAGACTTAGTTTTCGTGGCTTCCCTCATGAAGGCATTTCTCGAGGTAAACGGATACGATAAGCTGGGTTGGAGCCATCGGATAAAGCCAACTTTTTTCAAGCATAAAATACCGGGGGATAAGGCGCAAAAGGCGCCCCTCATGAAGGTTTGGTTCGTCAAGAACGGGAAATGACATCGAAATAAGCGGTTGGAAGGTCCTCGATGGTATTGATGCCAAGGAGCATCCGCAACTTCCTACGGATCACGGTGTTGGCGGAAACTCCTTCATGCAGGAACATATCTCCAAAGTACCTTGCTTTCCTTTCGCCTTCCTCATCATAATCGAATAGCAGGACCAATTTCTGGCCTGGTTCAAGGCTTGAGATTGCCTTCCTTACGATTTGCTCGTTCCTGCCCGTTGCAGTCAGGACGTTGCCCCCTATCCCAAGTTCGTGGAGCGCCTTCAAATCATTTTTCCCCTCAACTAGCAGCAGGCCGTTCTTCAGTTCGAGGAGCGTCTTTTTCAGCAGCTTCAGTTTATAATCGGGATCCATTGCCAAATGTGCATATTCCGGATTAAAAAAGGGTTTGGGGGGTGGAAAACAAACGCTTATAAACCATAAACTCGGTAACTTTAGACTACGAACCGTCCGAGAAAGCTTGTCTTTCGAGGACTTTCTTTTTGGTGAGGCTTTTTCTTTTTTCAAAGAAAAAGGTTCGCCGGGATGGCTGAGTGGTCAAAGCGCCAGCCTGGAAGCTTTCTTCTGCGTTAAGGCAGAAAAATGAAGAGAGCTGGTGCCCGCAAGGGCTCCTGGGTTCGAAATTCCTCTTACACGAGGTTGCCTGACAACTATATTTTGGAATGGTAAATTCCAGAAAGTATTTGTATTTATTCATGCCGTGTCGGGGAACGATGCTCCCAGTCCCGGCGTCAATTTTCATAAGGTCGAAGCATGGTGGACAATCAACAGGGAAAGGTGGCAAGCACGCCTGCAGCGCAGCCTGCGCAAAAATCAGCCCAGCCTTCGCAGACAAGGCCCCAGCCCGTTCCGGGCCAGCAGGGCAGGCCCCAGTTCCAGGGAGGCAGGCCAATTGCCCAGCCGCAGAAGGAGGAAAACCCCAATTTCAGGGGGATCGTGCGGGTCGCTGGGAAGGATCTCGATGGCCATTTCACGGTTTTCAAGGCGCTGCTTAGGGTCAAAGGAATTGGCACCACTCTTGCAAGGCTTCTTGAAAGGACAATCATGAGGGAGCTTAAGCTTCAAAGAAAAACCCGCGTCGGCGACCTTACCGAGGAGCAGATTGGCAGGATTGATGAGATAATCAAGAATCCTAGCCAATACGGAGTAAAACCGTATTCCCTAAACAGGCAAAAGGACCGCGATACCGGAAAAAATTTGCACCTGCTGATGAACGACCTCATTTTCGTGAACAAGCAGGACATACAGATGGAAAAGGACACAAGGACGTACAAGGGCTGGAGGTTCTCTCTTGGCCAGCGGGTACGGGGGCAGCATAGCAGGACAACCGGAAGGAGCGGATTCACGGTAGGGGTCATGAAGAAGGCAATCAAGGAGGCGAAGGCTGCTGCAGCTGCAGGCGCTCAGGACAAGGGCAAGGGCGGCGCTGCGGAGAAGAAGAAGTAAGTGTTGATGGACTGGAAAAGGAGCCGGAATTTAAACACAATTTGGAAATGGAAACCAAGGGAATTGATTGGGAGCCAACAGGGCAAAAAATGCAAGAAATCATCAAGTGAGCATCTCTTATGGGAGCAAAGCGTTTGCGGAAATCCTACGAAAAGCCAAAGAAGCTCTGGGAGAAGAACAGGATCGAGACGGAGCGCAAGCTTGCGGAGGAGTACGGCCTTAAGAATGCGCGCGAAGTTTGGAAGATGCAAACGAAATTGAGGAAGCTTAGGAGGGAAGCTAGGCGGCTGCAATCGGGGAAGGGAACCGACACAGCCGATCGCATGGATAAATTGTTCAAGAGGATAAACAGGTTCCTTGTCCGGAAGGAGAACGTGAGCCTCGATGACGTGCTTTCCCTCAACATCCGGGATGTGCTTGAAAGGAGGCTCCAAACCGTCGTATATAAGAAGCATCTTGCAAAGACAATGAAGCAGGCAAGGCAGTTCATCACGCACGGCAAGATTGCAGTGCAAGGGATTAAAATCTCATCCCCGTCCTACCTCGTTAGGTTCGAAGAGGAGGAACGCGTTGGCTGGTATGGCCACGCGGTTGTTGTTGGCAGCGCCCCAAGGGAAAAGGCAGGAAAGGAGGAAGTAATTGGTGCTGGCATTTCCGATGCAACGGAAGTGCAGGCAAAAGGCGGTAACTGATCATATGGCAGAAGAGATAAAATCGGAGACGGCGGAAGTGAAGCCGATAGTGGCCGTGAAGGTGCCAGTTAGGGTAGAGACAGCTGCAGCAGCCGAGCCCCAGAGGGATGGCAGGTTTGGAAGGCGGGACGACCGGTATGAAAAGAGGTACATCGCCAAGGAAGGAAAATGGGGGGTGGCACACATTTATTCATCAAAGAACGATACCATCATCACCATCACGGATTTGAGCGGCGCGGAGACGATTGCAATCGGAAGCGGCGGGATGATCGTGAAGAATTCCAGGGAGGAGGGATCGCCCTATGCGGCAATGCAGGCGGCATTCCGGGCAGCGGACAAGGCAAAGGAAAGGGGCCTGGTTGGGATTAACATCCGCGTTCGCGCACCAGGAGGGCACGGCACAAAGACGCCCGGATCCGGCGCGCAGGCGGCAATAAGGGCGCTTGCGAGAAGCGGCCTTAAGATCGGCAAAATAGAGGACGTGACGCCCGTGCCAACGGACACCACGAAAAGGCCCGGCGGAAAGAGGGGAAGGAGAGTATAAGGAGGTTTTCATATGCAAATCGAGATCCAAAAAAACGAGAGGGCAAAACTTAGGCTGAAGGTCAAGGAAACAAGCTTCGCATTCATGAACGCGCTTCGGCGGGCGGTCATCTCGGAGCTGGAGGCATTTGCGGCGGAGGAAGTGGACATATACGAGAACAACTCCCCGATGTTCAACGAGTACATTGCCAATAGGCTTGGCCTCATACCGCTGACTTACGAGGAGAATTATGGCGAAGGCATTGACATAACCCTTTCGCTGAATGCTGAGGGCCCGTGCATGGTCTACTCGCGCGACCTTAAGAGTTCGGATGAGAGGATCAAGGTATTCAACGATAACATCCCGATAATCAAGCTGGGTGCGAACCAGAAGCTCCGGCTCGAGGCAAAGGTTGGCAGGGGCACGGCAAAGAAGCACGCCAAATTCCAAAGCGGAATCGCTTCTTATAGCTACGATCCGGAAAAGAGGAACCCGGAATTTGAATTTTTCGTAGAGAGCTACAACAACTTGGCGGCGGAGGAGCAATTGATGCGTGCGCTAAGGCTCCTGGAAGGCCGGACGGATGCGCTCTTGAAATCGAAGGAATTGAAGCAATGAAGGTCAAGGCGATCCCAAGCGCAGGTGGTTTTGGGATCTCATTCAAGGAAGGAAAAATGATCGTGCGCCTCAGGGGCAAGCCCGAACGCAACGAGGCAAACAAGGAGTTGCTCCGTGAAATGAAGCGGATTGCGGGACGCAGGGCATACCTGATCGGCGGCACGAAATCTCGGGAGAAGGAAATCGCTTTCGAGGGATTGACAGACGACGAGGCAATAATTTTGTTTGCAGGGGTGGCAGAGCCTGGTCAAAAAAAATGAGAAGCCGGCCTCAAGGACAGAACGGCTCGGACATTTTTGGCCAAATGCGCAGGGTTGAGGTCTCTGTTCCTTAGGGATGCCTGGGTTCAATTCGCCTTGCCCCTTTCTTTTTTAAAAAAGAAAGCGGCGGTGGCGCAGACTTAGTGTCTGCTTATCGCGCAGCAAAGCTGCACGATAGCTCCGCTGGAAAGAAAAAATTGCATTCATTTTCCGCAGGGGGCGATGCGAGAACAGATCCCAGCCCCTGCATTATTATCACGAGGTTTTGAAGATGGATCACGGAACTGAAATTGAGAGCATGAGGAGGCTCATAATCACTTTTGAGAAGGCCGGGAAAAAGGGCGACGCGCCGATTTGGAAGAGGTTTGCGTTCCTTCTCTCCAAGCCCGCAAGGCAAAGGGCGGAGGTGAACCTTAACCGGATCAACAGGATAGCTAGGGATGGCGACTTGGTTGCGATTCCGGGGAAGGTGCTAGGAATTGGCACCGCAGACAAGAAAATCAAAGTCGCAGCCTTCAGGTTCTCGAGTTCCGCCCTCGTGAAATTGCAAAGGGCGGGAATCGCAACAATGACCCTTGAAAAGCTCTTGTCGGATAACCCGTCGGGATCCAAAGTCAGGATAGTGGTATGAAATGATAATCGATGCGAAGGATGCGATCGTAGGGAGGCTTGCGGCATTTGCCGCAAAGAAGGCGCTTCAGGGCGAGGAAGTGATCATAGTCAATTCCGAGAAGGCGTTAATCAGCGGCAACCCCCTCAATACGGTCAGGAAATATTCCGGGAGGAGGGGAATGACCCAGAAAGCCAACCCCGAGAATGCCGCAAAATGGCCAAGGAGGGCGGATCTGCTGCTCAAGCGCATCATCCGTGGCATGCTGCCAAAGCATTCGCCAAGGGGCAAAGCGGCAGAGGAAAGGGTCAAGGCGTTCCTTGGAGTGCCGAAGAATTACGAGGGAAAGGCGCAAAAAATTCAAGGAGTGGTTGAGCAGCTCGCAAACAGGTTCATTACCCTTGGCGAGCTTGTCACGAAAATTTAAGGGGATGACAAATGGAAAATAATCCGGAACCGGCCCTGGCGGAAACGCAGGCGCAGATCGATAGGAAGAAGCGCAGGAAGGCGCTGCTTGTCAGGGGCAAGCGCAAGGAGGCCAAGGCGCGCGCATCGATCAGGGAAGGCACGGGAAAAATCTATTTAAACGGCAGGATGCTTGGCTCATACGATTCGCCGTTCCTGATGGAGGTCGTGACCGAGCCGCTCAATTTCGTGCCAAACCGGAATTTCGATATCCATATAAATGTGCGCGGAGGAGGATTCTCAGGCCAGGCGCAGGCTGCAAGGACCGCGGTCGCGCGCGCAGTGCTCAGGTTCACGAAGGACGAAAAGCTCAGGCACGAGTTCGTCGAGTATGACAGGAGCCTGCTCGTGGAGGATCCAAGAAGGGTTGAGCCGAAGAAATTCAAGGGCCCGAAAGCGCGTGCGCGGTTCACGAAATCGTATAGGTAAGGCGGGGGATAACGGTGACCAGAACCAAACGTCGGGTATTGAAAGTGTGCCCCAATTGCGGAAGCACATCCGTTAGGCCTTCTAAGGTCGTTGATGAATGGGCATCGATCGAGGAACAGATGGACACGGCAGGCGGGGACAAGTACGAGTGCGATGAGTGCGGCTACAAGGGCGAGCTCATCGGTGTCGCCGAGGCCCCGGGTGATGAGGATGCCGATTCGGAGAGAGAGGAAGCGGAAGAGGAAATAGAAAGCCCGGCAAAGGCAGAAAAGGCCAACGCCTCCCGCCAGGAAATGCAAAAAAAAATTGTCGGCAAGACGGACAAAGCATCAGGGCCAAAGCGTTCAAAAAATGCTTCGACGAAGGAAAAAAAGGTTGGAAAGAAAAAAAGGTAGGTTGCCATGATGATTCCAGTAAGGTGCTTTTCGTGCGGAAAGGTCGTCGCGGACAAATATTACGAATTCCGGGAGGAAGTCGGAAAGGACAGGCATCTGCACAAGGAAGGCGATGTAGGCAGAATACTTGACAAATTGGGCTTCGACCGATACTGCTGCCGCCGGATGCTTCTTTCACAAGAAGAGCTCATCGATGAGATTGGCCCCTACCCCAGGTATTAGCGTCAAGACCCCCCCTTAGTTTGCTTTTTATTTATGCCCATCCCTAAACATATTCCAAAATGGGGTCGTGGGGTAACCTGGTCATCCTACTGCCTTGGGGACTTTCCTCGCTCAGCATTAGCGTTTGCGATGAGGGCTGAAGTGGCAGCGATCCGAGAAGCCTCTTTTTCTTTCCCGAAAGAAAAATACCCTTGGGAGAAAAAGAAAGGGATTTTGTCCCGCGAATTGGAAAAAGACGCCCGGAACTTCAAATCTCGGCGACCCCATTTTTTCCCAAAGGCGATAGTATAATATAATTGAACTTCCATCCTACCATTATGGGGAAAGAGGAGGCGGAAGAACAATTAACATCCAAACTTTACCAAAGATTCTCCGAATTGAGCGGCATTTCAGCCCAAGCCCTAAGGCCCGTGAGGATTCGGGCCCGATCCCTCCAAAATGCGGCAATATACAGTCCGGAAATCCACGCCCATTATAATTACCCTTCGGAGGAGGAAAGAAGAAAGCTCGAACCGCACGAGCTTAGACACGGGCTACAGTTCCTGGCAAATGAAAGGGTAAGACGCCGTTTTACTCCAATATACCCCGAATACTTGGTATTCCACCTATTCGACAAGAGGCTTTGGAAACAGGTGTTTTCAAGGCACACGGAAAGGATAGGACTATTGAAGGATTTCATCAAATCAATCCGGTTTACCAAACAATACACGGCATTGAGAAGGAAGTGGTCCGAACCGACGAACTTTACGCCATCACAGGGAAATGCATCCAAATCCCTCGAACAGATGGGCCTAACCAAATGGTATGGCATTTATCCGGCCTTGGTCGGATCAATAATTGCTGCAGCAAAAAAATCACCGGCTTTAGCAATTACGATTTTCGGCGCTTACTCGCTGTGGTTTGCGCCCCAATATTTTGCCCAAGTATTAAGGAATGCGAATGTCAAAAGCGTGTACAGGAAGCATGGGGAGGACGGATTGGTGCTGATGTGGGCGCTGCCCCCAAAAAAACTTGACGCACTCAAATTGAGGCGCTGGCGAAAAGAAATGGTTACCGAAGGGCTGTTACATCCCCAAGGAGGCCTTACTGCACAGGGGGAGGATCGCGTCAAGAAGGCATTTGCCGATGCAAAAATAAGGGAATTCCTGCTTGAAGCGGCACGAAGGAGACAATAGGCAATCATCTACCAAATCCGGCCGAAAGCATATGCCACAGCGGGGGCAATTACTTTATTTTTGGCGCAGGGGGGAGAGGACCGCCTAGCTGCGATGGATTATTCCGAAGCGAAAACAATCCTTGGGAAAATACAGCAAAAAGGCGGTATGCTCTGACAGGACAAGGCATGTTGCGGTTTTTTAACTAATTCTACCAAAAATTATGCGCACGCGGTCGTGGTCTAGGTGTCCGTTAATGCAAATTGACGGCAGCAAGGCAATGGTCAGGATTTGGGCCTTCCAAGCCTACGGCCCGGGTTCGAAAAGCCTTGCCCCTTTCTTTTGTAAAAGAAAGTGGCGTTGGCTCCGCTGGAAAGAAAATATTTTTGATGCGCATATCAAATTTCCTTTTCTTTTACGGCGCCATCGCTTTTTTTTGAGAAAAGAAAAGCAAGGCACGAAAATCCCGGCGACCGCACTCCCTCTTGATCGGATATGGCTCCCAAGGAAAAAATACCGGAAAAACCCCGCCACCAATTGGCTGCAGAGGAGGCGCTTGAGGCCCTCATGCAAGATAAGGTGCCAAGGAAGGACGCCGTCCTCGGCCACGTCAGGGAATGGTACCTTAAAAAACAGGGCATAATGCAGGGGCGGGATAACATCAATTATTTCCAAGACGCGAATACATCACATATTATTGCAAAACTCGTACCTTCGAACCCCAAAGAATTTGTTTTGAGGCTTTACGAAATTTCAGAAAAATACAAGGTAAATAAGGCAATCGTAATAAATCCTGGAAAAAATTCGACCACGATTCGGTTCTGGTGATCAGGCAAGCAAGACCATCTTCAGTTCGAAGAACCCGCTCCCGTCGTAAAACAGGCGGTCAGTTGGGATTTTGGTCCGATAACCCAAATCCGCGCAATTGATTTTGATTTCGTTCGAACGGGCATAAATTTCAAGGCAATAATCCCCAAGCGAACCCATGATTTTGGAAAAATCGGATTCGATGCGTTTTTTCGCTATTAAATCGCCTTTGGAAAATGCCGCAAACTCCGAATAATACCTCTTGGCTGCAATCTGCTGGAAATCGCTTGCGAGCTCGAAAAGGCATGCGTCCGAATAAGTAGGCAACCTCAGATAAAAAATTCCCGAAACGACTACAGCTGCAAATAGCAAAGTAACCGTGGCTTCAAGGGTGAACACAAATGCCCTCCTCATAAAAGTACTTCGCGTAAGCCGGAATATATGCGCTTGGTAGAAAAGGAATCAAATCGGGGTTGATTATTCATTTATCGACCGATAATTATTCTATTTTAATGCCAATTATTGTTTGAAATCCCAAAATAAGCAGTAATTAAGCCCAAAATCGTATTCCGGGACGTTTTTTAGCTGCAAAATGGCCGACTATTACCATTCAAAATTCCTTTCTACTTATAGAACCAGGTACGAGGGAAGCTTTAAATACCCCGAAGTGCAAAATAATGCTCCGCACAATTGGCATGCAATCGTGCGTTTTAATCGCTGCAGACCCGGTAAATCGGAGCTTCTGATGCTATGACCGATCTTGAACGGACTGTGCGCCTTATGATTCGATGATTAGGGCCCAGCACGCTTCATTCCACTGCAGCAAGTATGGGAATTTGAGTAGGCAGGATAGAATGCTTCAGATTCGACTCAGGTGCTGAGAGAGCAAACGCCATTAGTTCTTGCGATTCGTATCACATTCAGCAATTCGCTGTTTGTACAGCTTTCCTTTCTTCGGGAAGGGAAGCTGTAATACCAGTTGATCCTGCTGGAGGATACCGCTATCAGAATTCGACTAAGCCATGCAAGTTCTACGTTGGGACTTCTTAACGTAGCGAACGGCTCAGTAACACGTACTTAACCTACCCTATGGAGGCGGACAACGTCGGGAAACTGACGGTAATACGCCGTAGTCTTGGATGTCTGGGACGACGCCAAAACAATAAGGAATGCAAAACGTAGCATTTCCGCCGTAGGATGGGAGTGCGGCTGATTAGGTAGTTGGTGGGGTAAAGTTTTCCTGCAGGTAATTTCCTGCGGAAATTACAGGCCCACCAAGCCTATAATCAGTAGAGGCTATGGGAGTAGGAGCCTCGAGATGGGCACTGAGACAAGGGCCCAAGCCCTACGGGGTGCAGCAGGCGCGAAAATTCCGCAATGCGCGAAAGCGTGACGGGGGAATTCTGAGTGTTCCTCTTACGAGGAACTTTTGCCCAGATTGAATCTCTGGGAGAATAAGGGGTGGGTAAATCCTGTGCCAGCCGCCGCGGTAATACAGGTAGCCCGAGTGGTATCCACGAATATTGAGCCTAAAGAGCCCGTAGCCGGCTTTGCAAGTCTTCTGTGAAATCCCCTGGCTCAACCAGGGGGCGTGCAGGAGATACTACAAGGCTAGGGAATGGGGGAGGTAACGGGTACGTTAGGGGGAGGGGTAAAATCCTGTAATCCTTAACGGACCTTCAGTAGCGAAACTTTTTCTTTTACTAGAAAAAGAAAAACTTTACTAAAAGAAAAAGCGTCACAGCGCGTTACCAAAACACGTCCGACGGTGAGGGGCGAAGGCTAGGGGAGCAAATCGGATTAGATACCCGAGTAGTCCTAGCAGTAAATTATGCAGACTAGGCATTGCAATGGCTTCGAGCTGTTGCAGGGCCGCAGGGAAGAGATCCGCTTGGAAAATTTTTTTTCAAAGCGAATCGTCCAACTCTTAAGTCTGCCGCTTGGGGAGTACGGTCGCAAGGCTGAAACTTAAAGGAATTGGCGGGGGAGCACCACAAGGGGTGGATGCTGCGGTTCAATTGGACTCAACGCCGGGAAACTCACCAGGAAAGACAGCAGAATGAAGCCCAGACTGAAGATCTTGGCCGACAAGCTGAGAGGTATTGCATGGCCAGCGTCAGCTCGTGCCGTGAGGTGTCAGGTTAAGTCCTGCAACGAGCGAGATCTCTGCCTACAGTTGCTAATTACCCGGAAACGGGGAATGCACTCTGTGGGGACTGCATGCGTTAAGTATGAGGAAGGAAGAGGCGACGCTAGGTCAGTATGGTCCGAATTTCCTGGGCCACACGTGGCATACAATGGTGGAGACAATGAGTCCCAACGCCGAAAGGCGAAGGTAATCCCAAAAACTCCACCCAAGTTCGGATTGGGGGCTGAAACTCGTCCCCATGAAGCTGGAATCCCTAGTAATCGCGTGTCATCATCGCGCGGTGAATATGTCCCCGCTCCTTGCACACACCGCCCGTCAAGTCAACCAAGCGGGGTCCTATTGAGGCTTAGCTTTCGGGTTAAGTCGAGGTAGAACTCTGTAAGGTGGATTAAGTCGTAACAAGGTAGCCGTAGGGGAACCTGCGGCTAGATCACCTCAATTAATCGCAAAGCGATATTGTCCGGTGGACAATCTTGCCAAACGACGAACTAAGGTTGACAATTTTGTGCGAGTTGCATTATGGGAAAAAGACTTTTCCCGCAATTCCTATGGATTGTAATTCTCTCAGCACCTGAATCATTTTCTATCAATTTTGCATGCAAGTTGCAGAGTAATTTTTGCAACATTATATTTTCGTTTCTGTCAATTTGGCAGAACAACATCATTGGGCTCGTGGCGCAGTGGTAGCGCGCGTGCTTTGCAAGCACGAGGCCGTGGGTTCAAAAAGGGCCCCACCGGTGCGCGGGGTTTTTTGGAAATCCCACCGAGTCCATTCAAGTGGTTTTATGGAACTGAAGTCCAGGGAACTTGCAAGGCAATGGAAGTTGTCGGAAAGGGAAGCGGAGGCGTTCGTAGGGCAGGGGACTAAAATGTTCGATTCCGCTTTTGACAAGAATCTGCTGCCAAAAGGGCATAAGGAGCCTGCGAAGCAGCATTTCTTCAAGGCCGTGGAAAAGACCGCCCTTGCGGCGATGTACGGCAGGGGCCAGAGGAAATCGGTCGCCGAGGGAAGGAGAATCCTTTTGGCGGAATTGGGGAAGAAAAAATGGAATCTGTCGCGTAGGCAGATTGATGCGGTAGGAAGGCACGTGAATGATTATTTGGGGAAAATACACAACATCTGGGTAGGAAAACAGCCGCCCCAGGTAAATTTTTAGGATAAATGATTTTCTTGTCCCCTCGCAGGTTCAATCCTGCAGGAGGCGTTCAAAATGCGGTTCCGGAAGTAAGACCCTGTGCGGCGTTTCGGAATGAAAGTGCTGAGGGATTTTCCTCCCAAGGAAAATCCCGTTTATGAAGCTGTATAGGAAATTATTTCACTGAGAGTAGTGCTACAAGCCGTTCAGTGGATTGCTTGGCTTGGGTAACGACGAAGGGCGCGGCAAGCGGCGAAACGCCCGGGGTAGGCGCATGCAGCCTTTGATCCCGGGATTCCCGAATTGATCCGAGAGGATCGAAGACCTCCTGAATTGAAGTATCTTAGTAAGGAGAGGAAGAGAAATCAATTGAGATTCCGGTAGTAACGCGAGTGAACCCGGCATAGGGCAAACCGAATCCTCCCCGCAAGGGAGAGGCACATGTGGTGTTCGGGCTCGTCTTTTAACGCGGATAATCAGCCGAGGTGTGTTGGAAAACATTGTCATAGAGGGTGAAAGCCCCGTAGGCGAAGATGATTCCGGGTGTGATGAGTTCCAGAGTAAGGCTCGACGATTTTCGAGTCTGAATTCGGGGGTATTAACCTCCAACCCTAAACATACCCCAAGACCGATAGCGCATTAAGTACCGAGAGGGAAAGCTGAAAAGCAGCCAAAAAATGGCAGTGCAAAGTGCATGAAACTGAACCGGCTACATAAAGTTGCGGCTTTTAAGCAGGTATGACCGCAAGGGACTGCGAGGTTGCAACCTACTTCTTGAAGCAAGAGCCAAGGAGTTCTAGGGAGTGGCGAGCATAAAGCGAAGCGAAAGCGAGGAAGGCGCACCATGGCAACATGGGAGGCCTTGCGTGGTAATTCGCGCCAAGTCACTGCCTAGAGACCCGAAGCCAAAGCGAACTATACGCGCGCAGGGTGAAACCGTTCTTCCGAATGGTGGAGGCCCGCAACCGCTCCTGGTATATCCGGTCGGGTGACGTGCGCATAGGGATGAAAGTTCATTCGAGCTTGGCGTTAGCGGGTTCCCTCCGAAGTGTATCTTAGTACAGCCTCGGTTGAGACAGATATTCGGTAGAGCGACTGATTTGGGGGAGCGGGGAGTAACATCCTCACCTCCTTGTCAAACTCCGAAGCGAATATCGTCGTAGAAGCCGGGAGTTGGGATACCCGAGGTAAGCGCGGGTTCCGTGAGGGGAACGACCCCTACTGCGGTTAAGGTCCCAAAGAGTTGGCTAAGTGTAAATGCAAGATGTCATGGATCTCAGACAGCGGGGATGTAGGATCAGAAGTACCCATCATTTAAACAACGTGTAACAACGGACCCGTCAAGGTTCGTGGCGTCGCAAACTGTCGGGACTCAAGCCAACCACCGATACCGTGGAAATGCAGCAGAGCTGCATATTTGGTAGGAGGGCGTACGGGCTGGGCAGAAGTCGGGCTGTGAAGTCCGATGGACCAGCTTGTAACGAATATCTTGGTGCTAGTAGCATCTATTCCAGGCGAGAATCCTGGACGCCGGAAGGGCAAGGGTTTCTTGGCAACGCTAATCAGCCAAGAGTTAGCCGGTCCTAAGACTAAACGTAACCGTGATGTCAAAAGGGAAAGCCGTTAATATTCGGCTGCCTTGTGGATGAACGCGGCAACGCAAGCATACATCTGACGCTTGTGGATCAGCCCAGTATTAGCAATAATATTCAAGCTGGACATTTCTGAGAAGTCTCGTTGAGAGGAGCATCAGAAAAAACAGCGATGAGCGATGAGTTGGGCCAATTCCAAAAGCCCCTGAAAAGGGTGTATGATTTTTTCCATGAGTCCGTACCGAGAACCAGTACAGGTGCCCCTAGCTGAAAAAGCTAAGGCGTGACAGGAGAACTGACGCAAGGGAATTCGGCAAAATGGCCCAATACCTTCGGTATAATGGGTGCCTACACCTCTCCAAAGATTTATCGATGGGGATCTGTAGGTCGCAGTAACTTTTTTCCGGAAGGAAGAGAAGATGACGAACACGAACAACCTCTGATCTATGATGTGGTTGATAGCGACGGATTTTTCTAATTTCGGACGAAGGCTGTATACTAGGGGATGTCGACTGTTTAGCAAAAACACAAGTCATCGATAAGTCGAAAGGCTGCATACGATGGCTGACGCCTGCTCACTACCAATACCTGAAACCGGGTTTCAACCTGGTCAAGGGCTGGCAAAGAGCGGGAGTAACTCTGACTCTCTTAAGGTAGCGTAATACCTCGCCGCTTAATTGGCGGCTTGCATGAATGGCGTAACGAGCGTCCCACTGTCCCTGCGTTAGACCTGGTGAACCTACTTCTCAGTGAACATGCTGAGGACTTCTAGGGGGAAACGAAGACCCCGTGGAGCTTAACCATAGCCTGTTGTTGATTCGCGGTTGGGTGTTCAAAGCGTAAGCAGGAGCCGTCATGCCGCACCTTCTGGGGTGCGGATAGGCGAAAGTGTGACACTGCTAATATTTGACTACGAGTCTCATCTTGCAAAAGAAACAGCTGCAGGTGGGTGGTTTGACTGGGGCGGTACACCTTCGATAAGGAAACAAAGGTGCCCAAAGGTCAGCTCATGAGCGTCAGAAATGCTCTGTAGAGGGTTAAACACAAATGCTGGCCTGACTGTGACTTTAACAAAATGGGTCGCAGACACGAAAGTGGGGGTTAACGAACAACAATGGCCTTTTAATGAGGCCTTGTTCTGTCAGACAAGCTACCCCGGGGGTAACAGGCTCGTCGCGTGCTAGAGTTCATATCTCCCTTTGCCGCAAGGCAAATGAAGGATTGATCTCTCTTATGCGTTTTTGGGCAATTAGTCTTCGTTCAGTTGCACTGGCATTTAATGCTGGTGCGTGGAATGTTCCTCGTATCTATGTAGATGTCAGCGCAAGCTGAACCTGATTCAATTGTTTGTAAAAACCATGATCGGGAGGTTCTTTCCGTGAGGGAAGAAATCGACCACGCGGTTTGGTACATCGCTATCGGCTCAGGTCATCCTGGCGGTGCAGGAGCCGCCAAGGGTTGGGTTGTTCATCCATTAAAGACCTACGTTAGTTGGGTTCAGAACGTCGCGAGACAGTTCGGTGGCATCTCCTAGAAGTGCATTGCCGTTTGAGGGTAAGGTTCTCTGAGTACGAGAGGAACGGGGAACCGGCGCCGCTGGTATTGCAGCTGTCTTCCAAGGCAAGCTGCGTAGCTACGCGCTAACGGATAAGTCCTGAAGGCATAGGCGGAATCGGGCAAACCATTATCGATCCTGGTTCCGCCGCCTAGCTAAGGACGAAGCCGTGCCTAAAACGAAACGGCACAGGCCGCTCATAGCAGATGAGTTCGATAGGGCGGGAGTGTAAGCAAAAAGCGCAAGCGATTTGTGAGCTAACCGCTACTAAAGGCCATATCACACACTCTTTCAAACGTCTTTCATGGATTGTGATGAAGTGAAAACCAAATGTTTGAAGGATACTCGCAGTGAAATATTTCCTATACGGCGTAAAATACAAACAAGCACTTTTCGCATTTTTATTTTACACCTTGAGCGTGAGCTTTTTTTTATGCATTTTGTTTTTTTTTTCAATTATTGGCGTAAGCCGGTTTTCTGTTTTGTCTAATAAATGTCAGCGTGAGCCCGGGTTTTTTCTCATTGGCGTAATGCATATTTTTCGGATTCGGTCCGTTTTTTAAACATCATCGGGTAATTTATACATGGCGAATAAATATGGAGCAGTCGTTCTTGCCGGCGGCGAGCTTTATCAAAAGGGCAAGGTGCATGGGCAGGAGAAGGGTGCCCTGCCTTTTCGTG
Organism: Microcaldota archaeon; assembly: GCA_041305345.1. GTDB lineage: Archaea > Micrarchaeota > Micrarchaeia > Norongarragalinales > SBBD01 > JACRGC01. The sequence goes on from JBFYLP010000005.1 coordinate 37,373, forward strand.
GGCAGTCATTAGCTTCCCATGCTTATTCCGCATTGACGCAAATACCCGAAATGGACCGGATAGCCCTGGTTGGGAATGCGCAATTTGACCTACGCGTATCCGATATAAGGGTAACTTCGGTTGCTGGTAGAAAAAACGTCTACGATAGCATAAAGAAGGGCATTTCCGCATTGGGGCGGGATAATTACATAGTAATTATTCCTGGCGATACGCCCTTCATACGTAGCGATTCCATTCGCAAAATAATTGAAGGATGCAAAAAGAAGGATTTCGACATCTACATTCCATTCGTTAAATACGGGGACTATTTGGAAAGCGAATTTGCCAAGAGAGCCCGGAGTCCGGTTGCATTCAAGGAAGGAAAATTTATTCCTGCAGGAGTCGTCGTGATATCGCCAAGGCTGCTTCAAAATAAAAAGATTGAGGCAGAAGTAGATCGTTTTGCCGGCCTTTTAAAAAATAATCGCGTTTATGGGGCAACGTTTGGGTTAATTAGGAAGCTTGGAATCATGAATATTATCAGGTTGGCTCATCCGAAAGCCCCCCTATTTGCTCGATTCCCAATCGTGAAGCCACATTCAATTTCAGAGATTGGGCCGTTGTTAAAAAAGAGGCTAGGAATTAATGTCGAGATAGGGATTCATAACACTCCGGATCTCTGCTTCGACATTGATCGACCCGAGCACTATGCATTGGCAAGAAGGTTGTCTGAAAAAATCAGCTGATTACTTTTTCTTCTTCGCCGAGCTCGCGAACTTGGTGGTCCATTTGAAGTGCGCCGGATTCCGGTGGAGCTTCAATTGGTTCTTCTCGCATTTGCGCGAGCAAAAGTGCATGCTGCTGCCGTCCCTCTTGAAAATGGTTAGGCCCGTGCCGATCGAGACCTCCCTGCCGCAAAAAGTGCAAATGACCATATCCTACATCATTCCTCTCCGCAGGTCCTTCTTGGGCCTTTTGTTCTTCAGGGGCTTCGCTTCCCTTTCCGTCTCCAGAAGCATGAGGTAATCGTGCACGCGAACCGAGCCTTTCACATTCCTGCGGATCACGCGGCCCTTGTCCTTGCCCTCCATGACCTTGCAGAGCACTTGGAGTATTTCGCCAAAAACGCCGGTCTTCCCAACGATTTCCACGACCTCTGCGATGTAGCCCTCGGATGGCCGAAACTCCTTCCCCTCGTCCTTCACTTGGAGGGTCATTTCCTTGAATTTCTTCTTGACTCCACCCATAAAAATCACGGATTGAATTGCATCTAAGCAGGAATGGAAGAGGGCTTAAGCCTTTTTCTCCTCGGGCTTTTGCGCTTCAGCCTTTTCAGGGTGCTTGTGCGCCTCGTCCGCCTTCTCTGCAGGCTTGTGCTCCGGCTTCTTCTCTGGCTTCTTCTTCGCAGAAGGGGGCTTCTTCTCCTCCTTCGCCTCGGCCTTCTTCTCTTCGGCCTTGAATGCGAACTTGCCAGCCATCTTTGCTACCACGTCCTTCAATGCGGCCTCGTTCGAAGTATTGCCCGCCTTCTGGATGGCAATGGCAGCCGAACCCACGTTAAGGCCAGCAGCCTTCCCAAGGGCGGCCTTTTCCTTCACGTAAATGTAAGGCACCTTCTTCTCCGAGCAGATCTGGGGAAGGTGCATCACGATCTCCATCGGATCGACGTCCTCCGCGATCACGACAAGCTGCGCCTCGCCCTTCTCGATCGCTTTCGTGCACTCGTTCGTGCCCTTGCGCAATATCCCATTGGCGGTCTTCACATCTGCCAGCAAGTCCAGTGTCTTCTTCTGGATATCTGCCGGAGTCTCGAATTTAACGTATTCCTTCGCCATAACAATCTCACCTACGATTTTCATTGATTGTTTTTAACTGCAATAGAAAATCAGCATCTATTTTATCGCCGGATAGGTTTAAATAGGTTTTGAGCTGCCAGCACGAGAAAAACGGGATTAAAAGGGCGGGGGACCTCAGGCCTGCACGATCTCGTAAACAAAAACGCCATTTTCGGAATGCGCCAGCCTCAGGTGCTGCCTTAAAGCCGGCGAAATCTGCTTCGAAAGCCCCTCGTCAGCAAGTATGTGGGTAATTCCGTTCCGCCGAATTGCCTCCAAATCGTAAGAGAGCATCCGTTGCTGCTCGGATTTTGCGAAATTCGTGTCGAAACCGTGGGTTTCTGCCCAGAACGGGACGGAAAGGAACACTTGCCTGCCTCCAAGCGAATATATGCAGGAGCTCTTTTCCAACGAGTAGTCCGCAAGAAATACTGAACCGCTCGGCACATTGCCTGCGATCCAAAGGCAACTTTTGGTAAAGTCGCCATCGGCCAAATGCACCGGTGCTTGGGGGAAAACCGGATTGAAAAATATGAAAAACTGGTAATAGGAAGAGGCAAGGGCTAAAAGCACTATTGCTGCAAATGCGGCCTTGGTGAAAATATTCTCCCTCCTAAGCCATTCAATTCCGAAGGCGGCGTATATGCAAACGAAGAGCAGCAAGGGTAAAAAGAGCTTGTTGCTGTCCCAACGGTATGGGGCAATGACGAAGAAGTTGCCAAAGGCAAACAAGGCCAGGACGCCAAGGAGAATCAGCTCAATGTCCCTGTTCGCCTTTTCCCACAGGAAAAATGCCAGGATCGCAAGAGCCATATGGCCGCCGGCATTGAGCAGCCAGAACATTGCCAAATCGTACAAATTTTGCGAATACGCAAACAATTCGGGCCTGAAAAAGGATTGCGCGAGGGTATTTTGAAGCTTGTCTGACAATAGGAATGCGAATTGGGGCGCAGCAATGGCAAGGGCCGCGACAAAACCAGATAACCATCCCTTCTTTCGGTAATAAATAATGAAAACAAAAAAAATTGCGAGCAATGCAATGAAGAAAAATGCGTTGAACATTGGCAAAAGGCCGATTGCAGCACCCAATGCCAGGTGGTTTTTTTCGCGCATTCCGGTCACATATGAGGCAAATATTGACAGGAACAGGAAGCCAAAAGCCATCGGCGGCTGGGAGAAGGGGAATGACAATAATGTGGGCGCGAATGGAAAGCCTTTCGGTCCGCTAACCATTATTTTTTCAATTGGGGGGGGATAAAAGGGCGAAAACCACGCAGCACCGCCGTGCTGGCAGCCGGTGCAGGGCGATACGATGAACATCAGAAGAATGGCAAAAAGCGCTCCGATCCGGCTGTTTAGCAGGTTCCTGGAAAGGGAATAGAATGCGGTTACGAATGAGGCCACAAGCAGCGAAAGCACAAGCTGGAATGCGAAGATGTGGTTCAGCCCGCCTGTCACGAGAGTTGAGGCGAACAGGTCGGTAAAATAGTAATAGCTCAGGGGCTGCTCCGAGAAATTCGGGTAATGCGGGGGGAAATTCCCGTTGGCAACCGTATTGATGATTCCAAGGTGAAGCGCGAAATCCTGGGTGGCGACCGAGAAGCCGTTTGAGAAGCTTATCGATATGAATGAGACGTAACCCGCAATCAGGAGTGAAACAAGGAAAACCGCAAGCGAATCCTTTTCGAAGAGGGCTGCTGGAATGTCCTTAAGTGAAAAATGATCCTTCAAAAGGAAAAAGGCCGCAATGGCTGAGAAAAATGCAATTACTGAGATTGAAATCATTGAAAACCCCAGCACGCTGCTGAGTAAAAATACGCCCCAAGTGTAAATAAGGATACCAAACAACACCGACGCGGGGAACAGCTCATCCTTGAAGAACCTGCAGGCAATCCCGTAGCCTAGGACGAAAACGCAAACCAGAATCAGCAGTGCAAGTAGCATCAAGCACACCGCTTAGCCCTTCTTTTCCTTCACAAGTTCCTTTACCTGGTCGAGTGTCGCAAATTCGAGCGGATTTATCGAGTTTAGCACATAGCGCATCTCCGACACCTCCTTCCTCAGGTCGTCCACTTGCTTTTTTAGATCATCTACTCGCTGCAAATCTGCCCCTCCCGCAACTTTAGCTTCCCCGCTTTCCGCGCCCTTCTCATCATACTCCTTAAGCTTCTCGTTGTGCGCAACTATCGTGCGGCCGATGACCTCCTCGTTCTGCTCAATCTGCCGGAGCTTTTGCGCAATCAGGGATATCTTGGAATCGAGGGTATGGATGTCTTGCCTCATCGACTCGAATACCTTCTGCTGCGGAGTGCGGTTGTCAACTGGCGGCATTTGATCACTTCAGGAATTAATTCACGTCAAGCGCATATTTAAAACCTATTGATGCCTAATGTGAGAACTGGATTTCTATAGGCGTCATTATGGGCTTGCTTGGGATTTGGAAAAATGCATTAACGACTCCAAAGGAGACGCTCTCGGGTGAGAAAAAAAATGCGTCTTTTCCTTCCGCAATCAAAAACTTGGCAATAGGGGGCGCACTTGGAGGCATCATATTTACACTATTTATAGTGATGATGGGTGCAATTGCCATTGGTATGAACATTGGCGTCCCGAAAAATTTTGGCCTTTCCAGCCTAGGCCTCATTGGCATTTTAGGAGGTGCCGTTTATTTTTTCATGTTCTCTTTACTACTAACTGGTTTTGCACTTATAGCTAATTGCATTAACTTCATTGTGGCGAAAATTCTCGGCGGAAAAGGGACTTTCTCGGAGCAATTTTACTTATACACCATATTCGTTTCACCCCTTTTCGTGATTGTCTTATTCCCATTATTGATACCGATCATCGGGCTGCTATTTATTTGGCTCGTGGGGCTGCTCGCCGCAGCGTATGCGACCTATTTAGTGTTCCTTTCAGTAAAAGAAGTGCACCAGTTTGAGGATTGGAAGTCGGGATTAATTGCAGCAATATCCATTCTTCTAGCCATCGGATTATTGATATGGATAATGAGATGATTTTACTGCTGGTTAGTTGAATTAACCGGTACTATTTTCTGTCTCTCCTCGTGAACGGTCATGGCACAAGCAGCCAATGGGCCGCCTATTGGAAGGGTAAGTACTCCGGCAATGGCAAAGAGCCATTCGGCGTACTTCAGTTTTTCGTTCCTGAGGAAATATGCTGCGCTGGCAGCAATGAAGGCAATTATTGCTAGCGCAAATCCGTAAAAGTATTCATTAAACAGAAAAGATGCGAGTGCTGTTAGACCGTAGAAAATGGGATACACAATCGATAGAATTTTCGCCGTTTGCATGCTGATTAGTGCCAATGCGTATCACCCGGTTTTTATGGCAGATTTTGTTTCCTCATCATGAGCGGTAAGGGCGCAGAAAATGAGGGCTATCCCAATAGGGAATGAAAAGAGACCTGCAATGCCAAGCAGCCACTTCGAATACTCATATTTTCCTTTAGTAAGGAAATAATATCCGGCCGCAGTAACCGCAAATAGAAATCCGAACGCTGAGGAATATGCAAGCAAAGATAATGATTCGGGAGGTTTTGAATTAATGGTGACGTAAACGAAGGCAATAAAAGCAAGTACATATGTTGCAGCAAATCCCAATGAGACGAATTTGGCCTTTTCAATGGTAAGTAGAGGCATGCAACCCACCCCGTATGCAATATTGCAGATTATTTCAATTGCCTTATTAAATCTATATTACCAACAAAATTATAAAATTCGAGTAATTACGTGTGTTTAATGGGGTGCAAATTAAAATGTTTCCAAAAATGGATCCAAGGCAGATGGCGGGCTTGATGCGGCAATTTGGCATCAAGAACGAGGAATTGAAGGCGAGCAGGGTCGTTATCGAGCTGCAAAGCGGGAAGAAGCTGATCATTGACAGCCCCAACGTGCTTGCAATTGACATGCAGGGCGACAGGAGCTTCCAGATTTCGGGCGCAACAAGGGAAATTTCCTCGGGAGCAGCTGATGGGGAGGCAAAAAAAATGGATGAGGCGATTGAGAAGGGGGAGGAGGAAACGCCCGAAACGCTTTCCGAAAATGACGTGGCAATGGTCGCGGAGCAGGCGAAGGTGGGCAGGGAGGAGGCGAGGAAGGCACTTGAGGAAGCCTCAGGGGATATTGCGCAGGCCATATTGAAGGCGAAGAAGGAATGAGTGCGGGAAGAATTGGGGGTAGCCTTTTTTTAAGTCTAATTAATTTGGAGATGCCATGATCGAGATTGACGGCGACTATTTGGAAGGGGGCGGGCAGATCCTTCGGACCAGTTTGAGCCTTTCAGTTTTGCTCCATAAGCCCTTCATAATCAAAAACATCAGGGCGAAGAGGAAGAATCCGGGCTTACAGCCCCAGCATTTAACCGCGGTTCGTGCTCTACATAAAATATCCGATGCTTTTGTGGAAGGAGCGGAATTGCACTCTCAAGCACTGACATTTTCCCCCAAAACCATCAATTCTGGCAAATTCATTTTTGACGTTTCGGAAGTGAAGGAATCCGCGGGTTCGGTAAGCCTGGTGCTTCAGGCGATTTTGCTGCCTTTGGCATTTTCCGGCGCTGATTCGCACGTCATTCTAAGAGGGGGTACGCATGTCAATTGGAGCCCGTCCTTCGAATATTTGAAGGAGATTTTTATTCCGACGGTTGGGAAAATGGGCTTACTTGCGGGAATGGAGATCAACAGGTACGGCTTCTACCCAATAGGAGGCGGGGAAATCGAGGTTAGAATTAAGAAAATTGGCAAATTGACGGCGTTGGAGCAAGTTGAACCGGATTTGCTTCAAAGAATTGCCGGCATTTCTGTCGTTGCCAACCTACCGGATGACATTGCAAGGAGGCAGAAGGACGCTGCATTGAAAAAACTGGTTGGTTATGCTTGCGAGAAGAAAATCGAAACGAAGAACGCACCATCTTTTGGGAAAGGGACGCTGTTATTCTTGAAGGCAGTGCACGCCAATTCCGTTGCCGGTTTTTTCGATCTTGGAGAACTGGGAAAAAAGGCGGAGATCGTCGGAATCGAGGCCGCGGAGCAGTTGATTGAATTCGAGAAATCGAAAGCAGCTGTGGATTCGCACCTTGCCGACCAGCTTTTGCCATATGCCGTGCTTGCGGAAGGGAAAACGGTTTTTACTGCTGAGAAAATAACGAATCACCTGCTTACAAATGCATACACAATCAAGCAGTTCATTCCGGAGGCAAAAATAGATGTGGATGGGAAAAGCGGGAAGGTTGAAATAGGGGGAATCGGATTTACGGTTTAGGGAACGGGCAAGCAGGGGTCGGGTTTTGATTTAAAGCTCTGAAAGCATCTCATCAAGCAATTTCTCAGGGTTCTTGCTCTTGACGAACGCGCTCGCCAGCAGTACGCCTTCGGCGCCCAGCTCGATGGATTTTTTCACATCAGCCGCATTCGAGACTCCGGCGCCAACAAGCACCTTGATTTTTGGGTCGATTTTCTTGATTTCGGAGACCGAATTGCGGACTACTTCGGGCTTTGCAGTGGATACGGAAATCCCGCTTCCGATCAATTCCGGGGGTTCGACTGCGATGCACGGGGCATGCAACCTTGCAATTGCTACCGCCTCGTGCACGTCATCGGCACAGACGATGAGATCGAGCCCGATTTTTTTCGCTCTTGGAATTAGGTTTATCAGTTCGGCGATGTTTATCTTCTTCTCCGAATGATTGAGAATGGAGCCCTTGCAGCCGGATGCGACAAGCGCTTCGGGCGTAATCGTTCCCGTGTAAGCGCCCTGCTCATTGCTATTATAATGCTGCCCGAAAACCCCGAAAAATTGCGATTGGGCAAGTTTATTTGCAATCAGGCCCAAATCAGGAGCCTGGGGCGAAACTACCACGGTTTTCCTATGCTTTTCCGCAAGAGCCTTTCCTATTTCGGCAAGCCTTATCCCTTCCTTCCCTGCTGATTCCGCATACGCCTTGAAATTCAGCGCAATTACCGGAGTTTTCATATTTATCAACCGAAAAACATCTTGATAAGTGCGCCAAGAAGGAACGCAAACATGATGATGACCACGAACATGAGCATCGAGAGCGTGCCCTTTATTTCAATGAGCTTCCTATCCAGCAAATCAAGCCTCGCCTGCAGCTCCTGTTTTTCGCGCTTCCCCATCGGATCACGGGAAAATTAAGCGGTAAAGGGTTAAAAAGCAAACGAAGGCAAATGCCGGCATTAATGGGCATCGATCTGGTGCAGCTTAGGGCAGATAAATAAAAGAAAGGAAAAAAGGAAAAAATTACTGGCAGGTGCCTACAAGGGCCTTTGCGCCGGTGAACGTGTAGCTGGTCCCGTATGTCACGTCATCGTATTTTATCACGATGTTGTGCGAATAAGAGGAACCCGACGTGCAGGAAGCGCCAAGAGTTGCCACTGAAATCAGGGAGGTTGTCTGGCCCGGTTGGAGGGTCTGTGAAATCGCAGCGCCGGTTGTTCCCCCGACATTCACCTGCGTGATTTCGATCGGGAAGTTCTTGTTATTCCTAAGAACCATCGAAACGCCCGTTCCGGAAATGACAGACCGTACTATCCCTACGTCCGTTGTAGTCCAGTATGCCGCGCTCTCCTTCTCGGAAATCCCAGCCGTAAGGGTTGGAAATCCGCCAAGAACTCCGACAACCACAAGTGCGATGATAATGACCACCGCCAGAATCATCAGATATTCAACTGCCGCCTGTGCTCTAAATCTCATCGAACCACCTTTTGAAGATTTTATGCATTACTTTCGGGCGATATTTAAAGCTTTCGAATTGGCGGCCTATTTTTTTGCTCGCTCTATATGGAAGCTTTTATCCCATTCGGGGATCTTTTTCTTTGAAACCGGCGAAACCCTGAAGCCCGCCTGCCTCAATTTATCTAACAGTTTGGGAAGCTCGTCCTCGGCATATTTGTGATGCAGCTGGTACCCCCACGCATCGCCCTGCTTGAAAACGATAGTGCTTTTTCCAGGTTTGGATAACTTGAATGCGCCCAAATCCTCCTCGAACCCCCTTATGAGGCCGGTATTGCTCCGTTTGTACCCCTCGATCAGGAGCTGGCCCGCAAAATCCTTGACCTTGGGAACGAAAATGATTTGGAGGACTCCTTCCGCCTTGTCAAGAGTAAGGACGCCGTGGCCGTATACCAACCCCTTACTTTCGTGCGCGATGAACTCTTCGACGGGCATTTGTATCAAGAGGTATTAGCAGGATCGGGAATAAAAAATCAACCCATCGGCATTATCGCCTTCAGGGCGAAATCCTTGAGGAAGTAGAAGAACAGGACGGCAAATGCGGCAAGGAAGGGCGAATATTTAAGGCCGGAGGAATAGCTGCCGGTATTTATCACGCCAAGCAGGGATGAGGCAAGCAGGCACGTTATTACGATGATTACGAGCGCCGACGTACCAAGGAAATCAAGTGGAAGGGGGGTGCTGATTAGGGGGCCGGAAGATATTTGCGATGCTATTCCTCCTGTGTCGGTCTTGCCCTGCAGGCTTGAAACCATCGTGCTGAACTGTATCGAAACCGCAAGGAGGAGGGGGGTGCCAATTGCAACGGTGAAGAGGATGAAAATCGCATACAGCCTGGTATTTGAGATGAGGTCTTTCCGTAGCTCCTGGCCGTTCCTGATGTCAGCTGCGGTATTTTCAAGCAGCTGCGAGAGATGCCCGCCCGACCGAAGGCTCGCGCTGAAAAGCGCAACTATCTTCCGGAAAATCTCGGAATTCGTCTTATGGCCCATCTCAAAGAGCGCATCGAGGAATGAATCGGTTCCAAGGGACTTGGTGGTCGCGAATTTGATGTCCTCCTCAAGGGGGCCAAGCTCGGGCCTGGCAGCCGACCTTAGGGCGACTATTGGCGACATCCCTGCTGCAATGTTTGCTGCGATCATCTGCATCGCATCGGGCAACACTTCCTCAAGCCGGCGCTTCCTCTCCTCGATTTCCACGTTGAGGTGTATCGTTGCCCCTGCAAGCGTAAGGCCAAAGGCGAGGCCGGAGTAGAAGGAAAGGGTGAACACATAGGCTTCCTTGAAAACGACCCAGAATGCAAGGAACGTGGCGGATGAAAAGAGCAACGCAAGCAAAAGAACCTGCCCCAGCCAAATCTCTGCCTCCTCTTCCACGCCTGCGAAAGCGAGCTTTTTCCTAAGGTTGTTCTTCTGGGACCGGGAGGAGAATTTGCCAAGGAAGAAGTAAATGCCATTCGTGAATGAGCGCCTGGCCCTAACTTTCCTTGGAGGGGTTGGCGGGGCCGGCTCCTGCAGGATGGGCGATCCCTTCGGCGGTATTTTTCCTTCCGAAGCTAGTGCAACGTGACGCTCCTTGAGGTCGTATAATCTCGCCTTGGAAGGAAGCGTTTTTTTCCTGGAGGATGCAGGGGTGCGCCCGGGAATCGGTGTCGGTTTTCCTTGGATTTGCCGGCGACCTTGTTTGCCCATCCTCCCTTTCTCGCCAATTGATTCCTCCTCCCGTCGTATCTCTGCCTCGAGCCTGCGGATTTCCTCCTTGATCCTTTGAACTTCCGTTGCAGCATCATCCATTACGCATGCACCACCGGCCTCCTGCTTTTGATGAAGCCAATTATGATCATTTCCACAAAGAAGCAGCCCGATATCAGGGCAATGTAAAACACCTCGCTAACCTTAACCCCGCCAAAGGAGGAAAGCACTATCAGGAGCGTTGAACCAAGGCCGGGAACTGCGACCGCAAAAAGCATGTACACAAGCGCGAGAGTATTGAGCTCGCCCGAAAACTCCTTGATCTGCTGCTTCTGGTAATTGTTAAGCGTCGCAATGGTGCTCTTTAGCGTGTTATCAAGGCTGCTTCCGGCCCGAAGCGCTGTGATCATCTGCCAGATCGTCTTGCGCATGAATTCCGACTCGGTGTTGATGGCCATCCTCTCAAGCGCCTTGTCGATTGCGCCACCCGCATTCACGTCCTTCACGACATTTTCGAATTCCCAAGAAACGCGGCCATAATCCGCCCTTGAGATGTTCGCCATTGCATCGAAAAGCGAGACCCCTGAAGAGATCTGAAGCTCGATGTCCTTGAGGGCATAGATGAGGTCGCGGTCCACGTTTTCGGCGATCTTGCGCGCCTGCACTTTAGGATAAAACAGGAAGAAACTAAGGAAAACCAGGAAGAGGAATGCCGATGCGGCAAATGCGAGCCTTAGGGATTGGAGCATCGAAATGAGGTTGATTGCCGTTTGGGCGGAAAAAAAAGCGGTTTCAACGTGGGATTGGTAGAGCATGAGCGCCGTTATCAGGAAGAAGAGGTAAAGCGAGTAGAAGAATGAATTTGCAAGGGAGACCGCAACGTATTCGCCAACCGTGGAGGCATAACCTGCTTCTGCAAGGTCGTATTTCAGGCCCGGCACGAATCGGCCAATAAGCCCCCCGATTCCAACGAAGCGCCGAAGGTAGCCATTAAGCACTCCGCCATACTTGAAAAGGAAAACGCCCATTTGCCAAAACCCCCTTGCAATAAAGTGATTCAAGCTGCCCTGAGGATGTCGCTTGGATTCGAATTTTTCCTTGCTGCTTCCGATATTGCCGAAGGATCCTTGTAATACAGGTTCATCGTGCTTCCGACGGACTCTGCAGTAAGGATGCCCCGTGCAAGCATCCACTCAAGAATCTTTTTCTTGCCCTCAAGGTCCGATTGGATTTCGGATACGGTAAGCCCAGTATGCAGGTTCAGTTCCGCGAATATCCGCGTGCTGTCATTGACCTTCTCGAATGTATCCGTCCTGGGCCGCCATTTGAATAGCGTGTTCAAATTCAGGCCCGAAAATTCTGAGGAGCCTGCAGTGAGCTCCGAAATCTCATAGGTGCGCCGGATCCCCCTTCTCCTGTCGCGGTACTGGACGACGATTAGCTGCAATGCCTCAAGTTCCAGTTTTGGTATCTCAAGGGGCGGCTCTGTAAGCCGCCTTACGACTTGCGCGCCGGTATCCGCATGGATCGTCGCATAAACCGAATGGCCAGTATGCATCGCCTCGAACATCACTTCCGCCTCCCGCCTCCTGCGCACTTCCCCAACAATGATCCGGTCGGGCCTCATCCTAAGGCTTTCGACCATGAGGTCAAGCATCGTGACACGGCCCTTGCCTTCCGGATTTGATGCGCGCGTAAGGAGGGGGACCCAGTTCCAGTGCAAATATGAGGGGAGGGAAAGTTCCCGCGTGTCCTCGATGGAAATGATGCGGTGGTATGGAGGCATCATCGCGGTGAGGGTGTTTAGCGTCGAGGTCTTACCGGATGCGGTACCTCCGGCGACTAGAATGTTCATCTCGTATTGGATCGAAAGCCACAGGAATGCGGCCATCTCGACGGACATCGTATGCGTGCTTTGTTCGATCAGGTTGGTGATCGTCCAGGGGTTCCTCGCAAAACGCCGAATCGTTATGGTATTCCCGTTGGAGGATATCGGGAAGAGCGTTGCGGAAACGCGGTCGCCCGAAACGAGGGCCGCATCGAGGATCGGAGCCAGCGTGGAGATTTCCCTTCCGGATTTCCGCCCGATCTGCGCGGCATAATTGTAAATCTCCTCCTCGCCTAGCATGTGCAAATTGGTCTTGAGCCAGCCGAACTTCCGATGGTACACGGCTATTGGAGAGCTCGAGGAATTTATTGCGACCTCCTCGAGGTTGTCATCGGCCATCAATAGCTCGATTGAGCCAAGGCCGTACATCCTGTGAAGAAGTATCCCGCCAACGACCTTTTTCTCATCCTCGGAAAGCGAGGGGAGTTCATCCTGCACAAGGGAGAGCGCTGCTTTGTAGAAGCGTTCCTTGAGCGCTGCGAACTTCCCCCTATCGACGATCTCATCCGTCTCGACGGGCAGAGTCCTGGCTAGCGAATCGCGCAAATAATTCAGGAATTTTTCGGTGTATGCGCACACGCGCGGGAATTCGATCACGTAAAGCGGCCTGCTTGAATCGTGCATCTGCCATATCTCGACGAAAGCGGGCACGTTGTTTGCCTCAAGGCCGTACGAGAGCAGCAATTTTTCGCCCCTTGTCCTTTCAATGTAAGGCTGCGATAGCTTTGTAGCGAGCCTCAGGGATGGCTTTGAGAGGATGTTAACCGGATAGGCCATTTCTACTACTCCTTGGTCCTGCAGTATCTTCCCAAGCCTTTCGAGCTCGTTTATTGGGATCGAAAGCTTCGAGGAAAGGCTGCCAAAATCCGCCTCCATCCCGGCCTCGCGCTCCAGCACCTCGCAAAGATCGGTTATCTTGGTTCGGAATAGCCAATGGTGCGCCTTCTCAACGAACTCGGACCCCTTAAGCTGCCCGTGCCCCTCCCTCCTCATACGAGTCACTTAGCAAGTAATCGCCGGTGGTATAAAAATCTAACAGGTTTGATTTCCCAAAAAGCCCGCATTCGAAGGGGGTAAATGCTATTTAAACTGGTTCGGTATTACCGTAAATATGCAAGATCCGTTCCTCAAATTAAGGCAGGAAATTACCGGCCTTCCGCAGCATTACATTGTGATGCTCGTCACGCCCTCCTCGAAATACCTCGAAGGAAACCTTGCGGTGCTACGGCTGCTGATGGCGCCGCAGGATTCCGCGGGCATATATGTGACGTTCAACAGGCCTTATGAAAGCCTGACTTATGTGCTCGGAAAGGAAAAAATCGATCTTGAAAGGCTTTACTTCCTTGACCTCATCACGCAAACGACCGGCAAAAGGGGCGAGCGCACCGAAAATTGCATCTTCCTGCCCTCGCCGCGCAACCTTACGGAATTAAGCATTGCGCTAACGCAGCTCATTGAACGGATGGAACAAACGAACCGGTTTATATACATGGATTCCTTATCCACAATGCTGATATACAACAATTCGGGCACGGTCGCACAGTTCGCGCACTTCCTGGTCAGCAAGATGCGCCTCTGGAAGGTCGGGATGGTGCTCGTTTCGCTGGAGAAGGAAACGGATAGGAAATTGATCGATGATTTGAGCCAGTTCTGCGACAAGGTGATAAAGGTTGGCGAATGAGAGCGTGATCTTCTTCAATGCGATCACGATTTTGGTGTCCTTCTTTGCGGCCATATTCATTTTCAGGGCGAAAAGCCGCTTCGATCGGGGCGAATTCCGCAGGATCGTCGAATGGATCTACTTCACGGCAGTGCTGTTCTTCTTCTTCCAGCTGATATTCAACGGGCTGAAGTACATTTCGAGCTTCGACCTTGTGAGCTACATCGGCCCGAATTTCGTCGAGAATTACAGGTCGCTCTATTCCGCAGTGATCGCGCTTTGCTTCATCAAGATAACCTATGAGATAATGCGGTTCTCGAAAACGTACGGCTTTGCAAAGGTAGACGCGGATTTCTTTAGGAAAAAGGGGGGCTAATCCGCCTGAAGCTGAAGATTATCAAGGCTGTATTCGCCGATGAATTCAACCCCCACGGGCAGGATCGCCGCCTCCGGCTGCGCCCCCGCAAAAGTGACATTGAAATCAAAATGGAATCCCACAAGGCCTGGGCGCATCTTAAATGAATGGCTTTTGCCATCTACTGAACCGAAGGTGATGTTGATGTATTTCCCGGAGGAAGTGTTGGCCCAGAAATTATTCTCCGCATCCTTGTCCAAGAACAGCTCCTGGGGTGCGCAACCCTGAGCGTCGAGCAGAATTTTCACTTGCAAATCGCCATCAATTCGCGATTCCCAGCCGCAATCGGTAAAAGTATCGGGGGTGGCGGCTGCAATGCCCAGGAAAAATCCCTCAATTGAGCTGCCTCCGCGGAATGTGGCCTCATCCTTCGAAAGGGAGCCGTACGAATAATCGAATCCTGAATTGGGGAATATGATGCGGGGCGATTCCTCGAATTTTTCGAGGTGCATTTTCAGCCTGCCATTCATTCCCGTCCTTTTGGCATACTCACCCTCAATGAACTCCGCATATGCCGCAAGCCCGGGGGATGGGATGCCAGTTGAAAACTCCTCGGATATCAGGATGGTTCTTTTTCCAGCGTTGCCATCAAGCCTTAATTTTGAAATTTCCAGGAGGGATAGCAGGTCGGTTGCGACGTCATCGGCAATGAATGCGTTTTTCGCCAATTTCCGATCCTCAAGCGAAAGCTGGTCGCGCGAGTTGAGGTTTTCAGAATAATATGCAAGGAGCGTGAACAGCAGTAGGAAGAAGGCGCCGAAGAGCAATGCGAAGAAAATCCCCTTTCTCATTTGATCACTTGTAACATAAGCCAAGCTCTGCTAGGTATAAACCCGCCATTGGGCCGGAGACCACAAAACTCCTCCGCGAAACCACGGGCAGCTTGCACGCGCAGTTCTCGGCCCCTAGGAGCGGGTGCGCCTCGCCAATCTCTTCAATCATGATGCGATGGCAGGTATTTTTCGGCAATACCCGGAGGAACTCCGTGATCTCGCTTGTCGAGGAGGTTCCAATGCCGCGTTCCAGCAATCCTGCCTTCTCCATGGATGCGAGCGAATCCTGGCCGATTTTCCAAAGCTCGTTTTCGCTGTCGGGGGAGGATGGGAGGGCCGATGCGATCTGGAAAATCGATGCAATCAGGAGCATCGAGAGCAGTAGCGCAAGCACTCCATCGATGCTAAAGAATATCCCCCTGCTCATTTTTCCACCCATAATTTCAAAGTGACGCGGACCGGCTCCCCCTTTAGCAACCCCACCCTCTGGCCGGAAAAAACCTCGCCGCTTGCCATCGGCCGGAATGACGTTTCGAGGAGTAAGGAATCGGTTGTGTTTTGGATAGAGAGATAAAAATCCGCGCCGGGATAGTCAAGGGCCAGCAATCGCTTTGCGAGCACGTGATTTTCGATGTTGGAATTGGCGATTGCAAAAAATTTAACAGTTTTTTCAAAATCAAGCTCATTCCTGCCCGATGCAAGCCCGAGGGATTCCACTCCCGCATCCGCGAATTCCAAATGATCCCAATTCGCCGGATTGCCGGGCGTTTCCAGAAGTTGCGAAAGCGCCGATGCTGCAGCGATTTTCAGTTCCCGTTGTTCTTCCGCCCCGTTTATCGTGCTTGCGGTAAAATCAGAAATTGCCAATGCGGTCGCGAATACGAATAGGATCAGCGAGATCGAGATTAGGAAATCGAATGAGAAAAGTTGGCCGCGCATCAAGATCACTGCATAGTTATGGTCCCGTCATCGTTTCGTATGAAAATGGTCGAGCCCTTCCGGGCATTCAGGTCCGATGGCAAAACATCGCTTGTAGGAATGAGCGATGAGATCGTCGAACCAAAAGCGCTTATTTCCACCCGCCTGCTGCGTACGGAGATCGAATAATCCTCCCCGTCGGCAAGTGAGGCAGGCAACGGGTAACCGATCGCTGAACCGTTACCGGCCTGCAAAACCGCTGCGATCCTTCCTCCCAGCACCTCAGTTATCTCCTTCGCGCTCGCCTTGGCGCGTATGATTTTCGCGGTCTCCGCCTTCGAGGAATAGAACTGGAAAAGCGAGAGGAACAGCAGCAGCATTATGCCCCCAACGATTATCAGGTCGAGGCTGAATTGCGCCCTTCCGCGCCCAATGCCATAAATGGGATATCTCAAATCATTCAACATAGAATCCTCTCATTGTTGAAACATCCACCAAGCCCGTGTTTGCAACAACCCTAAGCGTATGCGCGGCGTTGGTCCCAAGCCCGGAAAATGCCATTTCGAAAGAATAGGTGCCATTGTTGTGATTAATGATTGATGGGGAGTAAGGCGCCAAGTCCCGGAAAAGCCATAGGTTGGAACCAAGTGCCAGGCTAGTGGCACCTGCGCCTAAAAGATTCCAGACCGTGAATGAAGCGGGAACCGTTTCCTGGGATGAGTACGCGCCTTTCGTATTGCTAAAGAGCAGATCGATCCTCCAAACGTCGGCATTGCCGCTCCCGACAAAAAATTGGTGTTTCCCAACAGCGCCCGAAAGGGCCTTTATCAGCCAGTTGCCGGAAGGGGCGGATGCAGGAAGCTGGTAAGCACCGCGGTAAACTCCTCCGCTTGCGGCAATGGTGCTCTCACTCATTGTTGATGAAGGGCCAAGTACGGTAATGTTCACACCGATATCAGGGGCATGGGGCTGCTCATCCAAATCAAAAAAGCTTGCCTCGTAATAAACCATCCCGCACGCGGAATAGGAGGGCTTCCCAACCGATAGGGAAGGTTCGGCTCCGAAAAAAACCCTGTATTCGATCCAATCCTCGGAAATTACCGCTTGAGGGGAATGCGCATCTGGAGTGAACAGCCTGACCCGAAGCCTCCTGTTCCCATCGGTGCTTATGTAATCCGAGGGCGAGGCGCTGATTTGGCAATTCCATAATTGCCATTCCGCTGCGTGAATCGGCGCTTGCGGTGTGCAGCCAGAGCTTTCCCACGATTCAGCTGCAAAATTTAAAATTTGGAGCGCAGGCGTGATGGCACCATCAGAAATGAATCTCAGCGAAATATTGATCGCATTGATCCAGTCCAGATTTGCCGGAATCGATATGGAGGAGGAGTTGTGCCATACGCCCATTGCATAAAAATTCGAGCCTTTTTTCAGTTCCAGGGAAGCCTGGTCCCAATAATTGTTGACCGTAGGCCGGCCGTTGACAGGCGTCTGCACGTAATTATACAATCGGATGCGGTATATGCCGGCTTGGGAGAAATTGCCAGGGCCTATGGGAATCCCTATGCGCGAATAGGTCGTCGATGAATATACCGTTGCGTTTGTCCAAACAAGCACCAGCGACCCATCGGGTCTTAGCAGAAATGCGGACAACGTGTTCGTTGTCGGTGCATTGTTATGATTCTTGTAGAACGAGAAGTACAGAACGGACTCATCCGGCACGCCCCCATCCCAATTGGTGCCGGCATTGGTAAGGTTGCCATATGCGCTGTAGCCCGCAAACCTGCTGTTATCCGTCATCGTAAACCTCCACCTACCGGGCTCGATGTCGCCGCCAGTTGAAAGGAAGGCGGAGGCAGCCCTGCCATTCGGATCGTACTCATCATAGTTCCAATTCGTGCCGATTCCGCCAGTGAAATTCCCATTCCGCACCAGCTGAAAAACATCCTCCGTAGTTCCAATGAGCGCCCCCGTGATGTTGTACGATGCGTCATCCAGGGCATTGATGTGGGTGATGCTCGTCGTGGCGGACCCATTCGCCAAATGAGGATTTCCGTCCTGGCCGTAGACTGCTTCGGCTGCCAATGCTGGATTTTGCAATAGCAAAAGCGCTGCAAGGGCGATCCAGAATCTTAAATGCATGACCATCTACATTCACGTGCAAGCAAGGATGTTGAAATTTGCGGTTTTGATTTTTGGGATCCCCCCCAAGGTTCCAGATGCGCGTATGATATAGCCGTTTTGCGCAAGAAGGCCTCCTGAGAGGAGGGAATCGGAAAAGGCACCGCTACCACCGGCAATCAGCACCTTCGGATAGTTGGGAAGGGAATATGAATCGGCAGGGTCCCTCAAATCAAGAATTACTTCGGAATTCGGGTCCCAATCGCTTCCGGAGATGATAATTTCCTCGGAAGGATCGAAAATTTCCTTTCGTTGCGAATATGAATCGGATGAGAAGGTCCGGATCTCAATAAATGAAACGGGCGTTGCGTATGTGCACTGCTGCACGCAAGGACCGCTTGCAGCCTCAACGATGATGCTCGTTTCGAGGACGTCCCCATTGCTCCCATTTGCCCTTAATGTGCCGGAATGGCTCCCTTGTGCTGTTGGAAGCGCATCGATTTTTAGCATAACCTCCTTCTGCTCCCCGGCCCCAAGAGTGAAAACTAAATCCGTTGGGTTTGCAAAGGCCACGAGCATATCGGTTGATTCGAATGTTAGGTTCAGGTTCACTAAAATTGGCATCGCGCCAAGATTGGAATAATTCAAGGAATGCAACCTAGTAGAGTTGGGATTCGTGTTCTCGTATATGAGAGTCGTGCTCACGGAAAGGTTGGAGCCTTCGCCGATGAGGACGCAGGATTCAAGGCTTTCCAGGGAGATCATATAGGAATCGGGCTTGGTTGGCAAATTGGAGTTCGGACAAAGCTGCGCCTTCGTATTTGCGGATGCATCGCTATGCCCCTCGCCGCTTGCTATGCGGATATTTACGGTGTTTTTAGAGATCGATGAGCCAACGGTGCCTTCGGGCAAGGTGAATCGTACCTGCCTCCTCGCGCCAATGCCTTCGTAATAGACCGCATCTGCAGCCCTTGCTAGAGTGGCAACCGAATTTTTGGCAACTGAGAACGCAAGCACCTGCTGCGAGCTTCCAAGGCGCTCTTGCGAGATGGAAAAGACTATGCCGATAACTATCAATCCAACGGCCAGAATTATCAGGAGTTCGATGGATGACTGCCCCCTCCCCTTCCCCCCGTAGCGCATGATAACAAAACTGAATCAGCGTATTTAAACGTATTGAGCTACTTCCGCTCGAGCCCTCCGAAAACCGGCTGGTTTAAGGTGCCTTGCCCCTTTCTTTTCCTCCAAAGAAAGCGGCGATGGCTCCGCTGGAAAGAAAACTATTTCCTCTCCAGCCCTCCGAAAACCGGCTGGTTTGGGTAGAGCACGATGCCGTTTTGCTTGAATTCGAATGGCACGATGAGGTTGCTGTGCGCAACCCCGCGCATCTTCACGATCTCGACCGCCTTCTGCCTCTCATCGCCCTGCCGTATGTTGTAGAGGTGTATCAGGCCGTCTGCAAGGTAGCCAAGACCGAACCTCGCGCGGATCTCGCCGCCCTCGGTGAGCGATGCCTCGGAAGTCAGCATCGTGGTGCAGCCCCATTTCTTGAGCATCTCAAGCACCTTGATGATCCCCATCTTCCTCTTGTAGCTGTTCTCGAAAATCAGTGCGAATGACGTGATGGAATCGATCACGAGCCTTCCCGCCTTCATGTCCTTGATCGTATCCTCGATGATCTCCCCTTCCAGGATGAAACGGTCGATGTCGTGCGGCGGGTACTGCAATACAAGGAGCTTGTTCTGCTTCTCCAATTTCTCCAAATCCCACCCATACCTGTGGAAATGCTTGAATACGTCCGCCTTCTTCTCCTCGAAGGTCAGGTAAATGCCAGGCTCGCCGTATTTCGTCGCGCCATTCACCAGGTACTGCATTGCAAACGTGCTCTTGCCCGTACCGGTGTCGCCCGCAATCAGGATCACGCTTCCCTTGGTGAAGCCGCCCTCCACGAGCTCATCTAGCCCGGGGATCCCCGTTGACACGCGGTTTTCGGACCACCCCGGCCCCCTTGCATCGGATTCGAATTCCTTCGAGCCCCTGCCGAAAATGTCCATTTCACGCAGATCGAGCTTCCTCCCTTTCTTCTTCAAATTGAACTCCCCCCTACCAATGATTGTTTGAACCTGTATAAAAATCAGACTATTTGACGAAATGGCA
Source organism: Microcaldota archaeon (assembly GCA_041305345.1). Taxonomy (GTDB): domain Archaea; phylum Micrarchaeota; class Micrarchaeia; order Norongarragalinales; family SBBD01; genus JACRGC01. Next base: position 57,573 of record JBFYLP010000005.1, read on the forward strand.
TCCAAGGCTATGCTTTCTTGCGAGAGCGGCGCTAGCAACAAGGAGGGAGGTCCTCGCCATATTGTTTTGCTCGAGGATTCCAGCGCTGGCCCCAGTCCTAAGTTCCGATCGAGAGCGGGCGAGTATCTTCCTAAGCCCAAGCACGGCCTCCCGAAGGCGCCTTGCGTCCCTTACGAGCCCGACCTTTTCCCACATAATTTTCCTTATCCTGAAGCGGTTTTCGGGATTAATGGTTTTTTCGGAAATGGAAAGGGTTGGGATTTGGTTTTTTTCGATCCTTAGCTTCGAGACCCTTCCTGCTGCATCAAGGAACGCCTCGTGCGCAAACACAAGCCCCTCAAGTAGCGAATTCGATGCAAGCCTGTTGGCGCCGTGCACGCCGGTGCATGCGACCTCGCCGATCGCATACAGGTTCCTTATGCTCGTCCTCCCGCGTAAATCGGTTTTTACCCCGCCACACATATAATGCGCAGCTGCGGTCACGGGAACGAGGTCCTCTGCTAGGTCTATGTCGTACCCGAGGCATTTCGCATAAATGGTGGGAAACCTTTTTTTTAGGAATTCGCGCCGCCGATGCGTCATGTCAAGGTAAACCTTCCCCTTGAGGCTTTCTAGGTAAATCGCCCTTGCAACGACGTCCCTTGGCGCAAGCTCGCCGGCCTTGTCATATTTTTGCATGAACGGTTCGTTTTGCGCATTCACAAGCATTCCACCTTCACCCCGTAGCACTTCGGAAATGAGGAACGGGTGGCTTGATGGGAAATCGAGCTTCGTTGGGTGGAATTGGACGAACTCCATGTTTTCAAGGGCTGCGCCTGCGCGCGCTGCAGCTGCATAGCCATCCCCGGTAGCCACCTCCGGATTGGTCGTCTTTTCGTAAACCTGCCCCAGCCCGCCTGTTGCTAGTATGGTGGATTTGGAGAAAATCGGCTCAAGCATGCCATTCCGCAGAATTTTCGCCCCGGTGCATCTGCCCTTTCGGATCATAAGGTCAACAAGGAACGAATTTTCCATCATCTCGATTTTCGGTTTCTCCCTTGCAATCACGACCAGCTTGTGCTCGATGGCTTTCCCGGTCGCATCCGCATTGTATATGATCCTCGGAGCAGAATGCCCCGCCTCAAGCGAGCGTTTCAAGCTCCCGTGTTCCTTTTCAAATTTTACCCCGCAATCAACAAGCTCGGAAACGCGCCTTTCCGCATTCCCGACCATGAGGGCAACTGCCTCCCTCCTGCAAATGCCCCTGCCGGCTGCAAGGGTGTCTGCGATGTGCCTTTCCGCATCCGCCTTGCTGGAAGGCACCGCGATCCCGCCCTGCGCATCGGCGGTATTGGAATTGAACGCGCCCTTTTTCGTGATTATCGCAACATTGGCAGCCGCCGATGCCTTCAATGCGAAGCTCAGCCCCGCAATGCCGCTCCCAATGACGAGAAAATCGGTTTCCATGTGATCAGGTCATTTTGATTCGTTAATTCGCCATCCAACCAGAAAACCTTTTTCCATCGGATCATCGTTCCTTGGTGTTCGCGAATTTCAGCATGTTTTTCAAGGCGGCAGTTGCCTTCCCCCTAACCTTTCGGGGAATTTTGATTATCTGCCCCTTCGAGGGATTTTTCAGCGCCCCAAGAATTCCCCGCAGGTCGTTGCGCTTCATATGGGGGCAGATGCCGCAGGAGGGAAGGAACTCCTTATCGGGAAAATCCACCTTCATCTTGTCCGAGAGCCCGCATTCGGTCACGAGAAGGAACTGCTTCGCATCGGAGCCCTGCACATAACTTTGCATGTCGCCAGTTCCGCCCGCCAGGTCGGCAATTGCAACAACCGCAGGGGAGCATTCCGTATGCACAAGGACCTTCGCTTGCGGGAACCGCTTCCTGTATTCCCCCATTTTTTTTGCTGAAAACTCCTTGTGCACAATGCACAGCCCGTCCCACCCAATTATCTGCTTTTTTGTGAGAGCTGCGATATTCTGTGCCATGTATTTGTCCGGAAGGAAGATGATTTTTTCCTGGGGGAGCGCTTCAATGATTTTTAGTGCGTTGCTTGAAGTGCAGACAACATCACACTCCGCCTTCACGTCAGCATACGTGTTTACGTAGCACACGACGGCTGCATCGGGATGCTCCCCCTTGAGCCTCCTCACGTCTAGGGCGCTTATCGATTCCGCAAGCGAGCAACCCGCATCGGGCGCGGGAAGCAGCACCTCCTTTTTCGGCGAGAGCAGCTTGGCGGTTTCGGCCATGAACCTAACTCCGCAGAAGATTATTCTTTTCGCATCGGTATTCGCCGCCTTGACCGAGAGGTAATATGAATCCCCAACGAAATCAGCGACCCCGAATATTATTTCCGGGAGCTGGTAGTTGTGCGCCAGGATGAGGGCATTCCTTTCCTTCTTCAATTTGTTGATCTCAAGCGTGAGGGGGGCGTATAATCCGCACGTGCCAATGCCCCATCCCAGATTGGAAAGCTTCGCATGAAGGCGCTTTGCTTCGCGTTCAATTTCCACATTGCCAAATAATGCTTCCTTCGTCATCCCCTTCCCCTCGAAAATGGCCCCGGTCATCCGCAATTACCTTTTCGCCCGCCCGCATTTATATTGTTTTAGTTTTCGTTTGGGGCTGATTGTTTGGGGAGGAAATCCAATTAAATGCGGCCGTTCATTCAATTGGGATATGGGAGTCGGGAGATGGCCGCTTAAACGGTTGACCGAGGAAGGAAGGATACGTGTGGCGGGAAAGGGGCTAGACCATAAACACGGAGGGCTAGCCGCATACGTGCTAAACCTGCTCCTAAAGCAGCCTAGGGAAGAAAAAATGACCTTTTCAAAACTGGAGGATCTCATCACAAGGGGCGGATTTGGGGAGGAGTACGATAACTACTACGACCTGAATTGCAAAAAACCAGGAGTTAAAAAAATACGCAGGGTACGCGCTGCAATCATACACGCCGGCACCCAGCGGATGCAGGAGGAAGCGTGGGAGAGGGGCGGAAAAATCCCTCCGCTCCACTCCTTATTCACGAAACTTGGCATCACCGCCCTTCCAACCAAAGAGCGCGCAAAGCTGCTAAAGCAAGCACGCGCCTCAACCTTCCTTTGGCTCCTTCTTCAGCACTATCATGGTGCGGGCTTCCTTGAGCTGCGGCATCCAAGGGAAAAATACCGCGATACGGTGCTCGAAATATGGAGGGGCAAATACGTAATCCACCCCGAAACGGAAATCAGGCTGAAATACAAGCGCGCACTGAAAAAAGCGATCAAGAATTTTGTGGCAACCCAGGTCAAGGGTGAAAAGCCCTGAAAGCTGGATTTTAATATGTGACTGCGCTTGGTTATTGGGGGGGTTGTAGTGGAGCATTTCATCCTGCAAAAGGCGGAGTATCATAAGCTTATTCCCGAGGAGGACCAGTTCCTTTACCCGATAATTTTCCAAACGCCCTTGCTAAGTGCGCGCTACATCGGGAAGGTTGCGGAACTGCGGGTAAGGGAGAGGAAGGAGAAGTTTGGAGGAATGCTCTTTGGCGTTTCCGACGTGCCGCTAATCGACCATTTCAAGATTTACTTCCGGCATTCGCTCGACGTTTTGAATGCATCCGCATTGCCCTTCGATGAGACGGAGCAGGAATGGCTCGAGGCGCATCTGCTTGGCCCAAGGCGCATTTCCGGGATCAAGTACTTCTCGAAGCCCGGGGAGCCGCCCTACTATCTGCTGCTTTCGGAGCAGGGCGATTTCCTGGTTTTTAGCAGCTGCAGTGAAAGCGAGCTGGAGGATTTGCCGCAAATCAATTACAACAAGATCATCACGAATGAGGCAATTGAGCAGCTCGTATCATTCCTTAAAAGCAACCTGCCAAAAAAGCTCCAACACAGGAAGAAGGGGCAAAGGCAGCAGGTCCCATTCGAGCAGAAGCTGAAGCAGATGAGGATCTCGAAGTTCTGATTTTAATAATATGGGAATTGGGGGATGAAGCTATCCCTATTGCCATAAAATAAAAAGGGGAAAATCAACCTTTGCGCTTCTTTACGATCTTGACGTTCGCGGGGGTCAGGAGGATCTTGTCCTCATCGATCCTTGCGATGTCGCCGTTTATCCCGTGAACGAAAGAGCGCAGCTCCCCAACGACCTGCTTTAGCTTTGCTGGGTTGCGCATTATCGGTGAAAAATTGAGGAGCACATGGTTTCGGTTTTGCAGCTCGTCCTTCACTATCGCAACGTCGCTGTCGTTTTGCAATGCAATAGGCTTGACGTAGTAGTCAGCGGACTTGTGCATCACGTCCACGTCCTCCGCTTCAGCAGCGGACATGAATTCCTCGACGTTGATGTCCTTGGTAAAGCCAAGTGCCTTGCTCAGAGAAGAGAAGATTCCCATAAGTCTCACCCAAACAGTAGAATTACGGAATGTTTAATGCACGATGTATTTTTAAGCTTTATTAAAAAGGCAGCGCAACATCCGCATAATTATGGGGGGAACAAGCGTATTTATGGATTAGGATCATAAGAAGGCGCGATTGCCGGATTTGGGAACGGAGGCGAAGGGCCTGATTTTAAGGAATTTGGCAAGGACGGATGCAGCAGGCATTACAAAGTTCTAGGAATCGCGGCCTTTTGCCGGAATTCGTCGATTTTGGTCTTGGCAGCCAGCTGTTCATCAAAGGGTTCATCGCCACTTGACGAAAGCTTTTTAAATATTCGTTGTTAAAAATGTAATCTCGAAGTTGGGCCTATTACATCCTGTAGCTATTGGTCGATAAGATGGATTCTAATTTTAGCCATATCTTTCTGCCGCGGCATTCCATTGCCACCGAGGACGAGGTGCAGGAAATGCTCGGAAAATACAAGATCACGAAGGAACGGCTTCCTGTGATCAGGTCTGATGACCCTTCAGCGAAAGCGCTCCAAGCAAAGGCAGGGGATGTCGTCAAGATAATTAGGAATTCGCAAATTACGAATAGGGAGGAGCTATACTATAGGTTAGTGATCGATTAAATGGAAAACGGGGAGCTTACAAAGCACTATCTGCAGGAAACATCGATGATGAAGCAGTTCATCGACTCCTACAACGGATTCATGGAAAAGGGGCTGCAGGAAGTGGTCCTTTCCCAGGGCACGATCGAGCCGCAGGTGGAGAACCTGGTGCTCAAACTGGGGAAGATCTCCGTGGGGCAGCCCTCGATTACCGAGGCGGACGGCACCCGGAGGGTGCTCTACCCGCAGGAGGCAAGGCTTAGGGACCTTAGCTATACGGCTCCGCTGTTCCTTGAAATAACACCCCTGTTTTCCGGGAGCGAGGGCAGGACTGAAACGGTTTTCATTGGCGAAATACCAATAATGCTGAAATCGAAGGCGTGCTACCTCTCGCAGATGAACCGTGACGAGCTCACCGCTGCGGGGGAGGATCCGCAGGATCCCGGCGGGTACTTCATAATCAACGGCACCGAGAAGGCGCTTATCAGCATCGAGGATTTGGCGCCGAATAGGATATTCGTTTCGAGGGAGAAGGAAAAGCAGCTCATACAGGCAAAGGTGTTCTCGACAAGGCTGGGCTTTCGGGGAAGGATCACTGTTGATCGGACGAGGGAAGGAAGGCTTTCGGTCACGCTGCCATCATTCAACAAATCAATCGAGCTCCTCGTGCTGCTAAAAGCGCTCGCGCTGGATAGGCAGGATAAGATTTTTGCCGCATTCCCGGAATCGCCCGACATCCAAAACGACCTGCTGCTCAATTGGGAGGCCGATTCGGACATAAAGACAAGGAGGGACGCGCTTGAAGCAATAGGAAAGCGCGCTGCGCCGGGCCAGCCCGTAGATTACCAATTGAAGCGTGCAGAGCTGCTAATAGACAGGTACCTGCTTCCCCACATCGGCGTTGAGGAGAAGGATCGGCTCGCAAAGGGATACTACTTATGCAGGATGGCGGAAAGGGCGATCCTGACCGCTTACCGGAAGAGGAAGCCCGAGGACAAGGACCATTATGCTAACAAGCGCATCAAGATCGCTGGCAAATTGATGGAGGAGCTTTTCAGGTACGCATTCCAATTCTTCGTGAAGGACGTCGCCTACCAGCTTGAGAGGGCGAACATCCGTAGGAGGAAGATGACGCTTTTTACCATCGTAAGGCCAGATGCCTTAACTGAAAGGATAAAATACTCGATGGCAACAGGCAACTGGATGGGCGGCCACACCGGCGTATGCCAGCCGCTTGACAGGTATAATTTCGTCTCATCCATCGCATTCATGCGCAGGGTGATTTCGCCCCTTGCAAAAAAGCACCCGCACCACAAGGCAAGGGATCTGCACGGCACCCACTTTGGTAGGCTCGACCCGAACGAAACGCCCGAAGGGCCAAACTGCGGGCTCATCAAGTCACTGTCATTATTCTGCGAGATCACTCCCGGTGGCGCTGACGAGAAGCCAATTGAGAAGGCATTGAAATCCCTTGGCGTGACGATGCAGGCGCTTTGAAAAGGGATTGAAAAATTCGGAAGGCAGTAATGAAAAAAAATTCGTGATTTTTATGAAGAGCTCTGTTTTTCTGAACGGGAGGTTCGTTGGATTCCACGACAACGGCGGGAAGCTCGCCGAGGAAATAAGGGATAGGAGGCGGAAGGCCGAGGTCGACTCCCAGTTGAACGTATGCTTCTACGAGAAGACCAATGAAATTTTCATCAACACCGATGAGGGAAGGGCCCGCAGGCCGCTGATTGTTGTCAGGAATGGAAAAAGCGCGTTGCTGCCAGAACACATTGAAAAGCTTCGGAACTCCCAGGTCAAATGGAACGACCTGGTTTCGAAGGGCATCATCGAATACCTTGATGCCGAAGAGGAGGAAAATGCGTATATTGCAATAAGGGAAGAGGACCTTATGCCGCAGCATACTCATCTTGAGGTGGATTCGACAGGGATACTTGGCTACGTCTCCAACCAGATCCCATTCCTCGAGCACAACATGGCGCCCAGGGTACTTATGGCATCGCAGCACGCAAAGCAGGCTCTTGGGCTGTATACCGCCAACTTCAACCTTCGGGGCGAAACAAGGGGCTATGTGCTTTTCTACCCCCAAAGGCCAATTGTGCAAACGCGGGTTTATGAAAACCTAAGGAACTTCACGCGCGCATCCGGCCAGAACTTCGTTGTAGCAGTGCTCAGTTACTACGGATTTAACATGAACGATGCGATCGTCCTAAACAAGAGCGCAGTTGACCGCTGTTTGGGAAGGAGCGCTTTCTTCCGCACTTATGCCGCCGAGGAAAGGCGCTATCCGGGCGGCCAGAAGGACAAATTCGAGGTCCCGCCCGAATACGTGCAGGGATTCCTGGGCGAGGAATCGTACAAAAACATCGAGCCAGATGGCCTTATTTCCCCGGAGGTTTACGTGCCGGGAGATTCCGTCCTTATTGGAAAATCCTCCCCGCCAAGGTTCCTAAAGGAAATCTCCGCGCTTGACGTGGAGGTGGAAAAGCGCAGGGAAAGTTCCGTAACCGTAAGGAGCAACGAGGATGGGATTGTGGATTCGGTGATGGTTTCGGAGAGCATTGCGGGCAACAAGTTCGTCAAGGTTCGGGTGAGGAAGACCAACATCCCTGAAATCGGGGACAAATTTGCATCGCGGTACGGCCAGAAGGGCATCATTGCATTGCTTGTCAACCAGGAAGATATGCCCTTCACGAAGGAAGGGGTCACTCCCGACCTTATCATAAACCCCCACGCAATACCCGGAAGGATGACAGCAGGCCACCTGCTTGAGATGCTTGGAGGGAAGGCCGCCTGCCTTGAAGGCAGCCTGCGCGATGGGACGAGCTTTACTGGCGATTCGCAGGATGATTACGAGGAGATCTTAAAGAAATACGGATTCGAGCCCTCGGGCCACGAGTACCTCTACGACGGCTACTCCGGCAGGATCCTTGCAGCGAAAATTTTCACTGGCGTCATATATTATCAAAGGCTCCACCACCTAGTTGGGCTCAAGATCCACGCAAGGAGCAGGGGGCCCGTGCAGATGCTGACCCACCAGCCAACGGAGGGAAGGGCAAGGGAAGGCGGTTTGAGGCTTGGCGAGATGGAAAGGGACTGCTTCATCGGGTTTGGCGCAGCTTCGCTCCTCAAGGAGAGGATGATCGAAAGCTCCGACAAGACAACCGAGCTTGTTTGCAACAAATGCGGGGCTGCAGCGGTTTTCGACAAGTTGAAGAACAAGACGTACTGCCCGCTTTGCGAAAGCACGAGCATCTCCGAGGTGGAGATGAGCTATGCGTTCAAGCTGCTTATGGACGAAATGAAATCCATTGGGATATTTCCAAAGATGAATTTGCGGGAAAGGGGATAAAAAAATTCTTGAGCTGGTAAGAAAATGAGACAAGTACAAAGCATTGAGTTTTCGGTCTTTTCACCCGAGCAGATAAGGAAGCTGTCTTCAGCCAAGATCACGGTGCCGGACACATACGACGAGGACGGCTACCCGATCGCCGGCGGTCTTGCGGACCAGCATCTTGGAGTGATCGATCCTGGCCTCAAATGCAAGAGCTGCGGTGGAAGGATGAAGAGCTGCTCGGGCCACTTCGGCCACATCGAGCTCGTAAGGCCAGTTGTGCACGTAGGGTTCGGAAAGATGGTGTTCCAGCTCCTGAAGGCAACCTGCAGCAGGTGCGGGAAACTGCTTCTTGAGATTGACTCGCTCGACAAGGCGCGCAGGATCGCGGAATGCCCGCACTGCGGCGAAAAGCAAAAGCAAATCAAGTTCATAAGGCCAATCTCGTTCTACGAGGAGGATAGGAAGCTGCTTCCATCGGAGATTAGGGAAAGGCTCGAAAGGATTCCAGATGACGACCTCCACAGCCTTGGCGTCGCCTTCCGGCCTGAATGGATCGTGCTTACGGTTCTGCTTGTGCCGCCTGTTTCGGTTAGGCCCTCGATCACCCTCGAAACCGGTGAGAGGAGCGAGGATGACCTCACGCACAAGCTCGTCGACATCATAAGGATCAACCAGCGCCTTGCCGAGAACATCGATGCCGGCGCGCCACAGCTAATAATCGAGGATCTGTGGGAGCTTTTGCAATACCACGTCGTCACATATTTCGACAATGAAACCGCGGGGATACCGCCTGCAAGGCACCGTTCGGGAAGGCAGCTAAAGACCCTCTTCCAAAGGCTAAAGGGCAAGGAGGGAAGGTTTAGGTACAACCTTTCAGGGAAGCGCGTGAATTTTTCCGCCCGCACGGTCATCTCGCCCGATCCAACCCTTGGGATCAATGAGCTTGGGATACCCGAGAGCATCGCCTCGGAACTTACCCTGCCCCTTACGGTTAATGAATGGAACCTCGAATACATCAAGGAGCTAATCAAGGAGAATACGGAAAAGATCAATTACGTCATCAGGCCCGATGGCAGGAGGAAGAGGACCACTAAGGAGAACATCGAAGAGGTGCTGGGCGAGATCGCAGTAGGGTACACGCTCGAAAGGCAGCTGATGGACGGGGATACGGTCATTTTCAACAGGCAGCCTTCATTGCACAGGATTAGCATGATGTGCCATTCCGCGAAGATACTTCCGGGCAAGACATTCCGGTTCAACGTCGCGGACTGCAGGCCTTACAATGCGGATTTTGACGGCGATGAGATGAATCTCCACGTCCCACAGAACGAGGAGGCGCAGGCCGAGGCGGAAATCCTAATGAAGGTGCAAGACCACGTGCTTTCCCAAAGGAACGGCGAACCCATCATTTCCGCGGATCTTGACCAGATTTCCGGCGTTTACCTAATGACCCTCCCCGGAGTGACGTTTTCAAAGCAGGAGGCGTGCGACCTGCTGGATAGCGGCGGGATAGTCGTGGATGTGAAGGAGGACATCTCGGGCAAGGAGCTCTTCAGCCATATGCTGCCGGAAAAATTCAATTTCACTTTCACGAACAAGGTCAAGGAGATGGTCGAGATAAAAAACTCCAAGCTCGTTTCGGGCCACATTGACAGCAAGACGAACGATGCCATAACCCGCGAAGTGTTCATGAAGTACGGCTCAAAGGAGGCGCAGAGGTTCATTGATGCGTCCACGAAGATCGCATCGAAGCTGCTTGCGCATTACGGATTATCCCTAAGCCTTGCGGATTACGAGCTGCCGCCCGAAGCTAAGTCGGAAATTAAAGGAGTGCTCCGGGAAAGCAGGTCGGGCCAGAAGGCGGTCGTGACGCAGCTAAGGGAAGGCAAGCTCATAAGGCAGCCCGGGAAGACCCTGAAGGACACGTTCGAGGAGAAGATGATGAACATCCTCGAGGATACGCGTGAAAAATGCGGCAGGATCATCCTGAAATACATCCACAAGGAAAGGGTATTTTTCGGCAGGGCGGAATTGCACCAGAACTCCGCAATAATGATGAGCAAGGCAGGCGCGAAGGGAAAGCTCCTTAACGTCGTGCAGATGGCCGCATTGGTTGGCCAGCAGGCAATAAGGGGGAAGCGGATGACCGCGGGCTACACGTCCAGGATACTCCCCCACTTCAAGAGGAACGACCTTAGCGCTTATGCGAAGGGATTTGTCGCCAACAATTACAAGATCGGGATGGACCCGCTGGAATATTTCTTCCACGCGGCAGGAGGCAGGGACTCGGTCGTGGACAAGGGAGTCAATCCTGCAAAGACCGGATATATGCAAAGGCGTCTTATCAATGCGCTCCAGGACCTTATAGTAAGGGAGGATCTTAGCGTCCGCGATGCGGAAGGGAACATAGCGCAGTTCCTGTACGGGGACGATGGCATCGATTCCTGCGGAAGGCCAATCACGTTCGGGGAGCCAGTTGGTGTCGTAGCTGCGCAGAGCATCGGCGAGCCGGGTACGCAAATGACGCTTCGGACATTCCACTATGCGGGAGTTGCATCCCTTGCGCAACTGGGCTTCACGCGCCTTGTTGAAATCGTGGATGCGCGAAAAACCCCAAAAAGCCCGGTCATGGATATCATCCTAAGGCCGGAATTCGCAAAGGATTACAAGAAGGTCGCACACATTGCTGCAGGCATCGAGCAGGTGACCCTCAATAAGATCGCATCCATAAGGGAGGATTTCGAGAGCAAGCGGATCAAGGTTATTTTCGACAAGGAGAAGCTTAAGAACGTGAAGGTTGAGGAGGAGGATTTGCTCAAAGCGATCAAGGCTGTTGCCGAGTTTGAGCGGCGCGGGGAGACGATAATGGTCATCCCTAAGCAGGACAACTTGAAGACCATTCGCAAGACAACAACGCGCCTCTCTGAAATCGTGCTTAGGGGCATTGCGGGAATTAACCGCGCGATTATCCTAGAGCAGGGGGAGGGCGCATATTCGATTGCAACGGAGGGCACGAACCTCGAGGAGGTCCTCAAGATTCCCGAAGTGGATGCAAGCAGGACCACGACCAACGACATAATGGAAGTGAACCGCGTTCTTGGCATAGAGGCCGGAAGGAATGCGATCGTTGCCGAGATACAGAAGGTCTTGAAGGCGCAGGACCTCAAGGTCGACCCGAGGCACATAGCACTCATTGCGGACGTGATGACATACAAGGGCGAAGTGAAGAGCATAGGCCGCCACGGGCTTGCCGGCGAAAAAGCATCCGTGCTCGCGCGTGCGGCATTCGAGGAAACAGCAAAGCACCTCATAAATGCGTGCGTCATTGGGGAAAAGGACGAGCTGCGCGGCATCACGGAAAACATCCTGATTGGCCAGACGATCCCCTGCGGCACGGGCCTTATCAAAATCGTGATGAAGGCGCAGGATTGACCCCGCCCCCATACTTTTATATTTGCAGGGCCCCTAGCCCCATCATGAGGAATGCGCTCCTTTTGCTTTTGATTGCACTGATGCTGCTAGCCGGATGCACAGAAGAACAGCCAAGGCCTTCCCCTTCCCCAAAGAAAATTCCAACGGGCATCGCGCCGGATGATCTCTCGCCCTCACCTTCCATCCTGCCAACGGCAACACCAAGGCCCCTTTTGATCACGAACGGGCCAAAAGTGGAGATCGAAAATCTCAGCGCAAGGATCAGCTGGACGACGAACCTGAAATCTAATACGATCCTGGAATGGGGCGTAACGCCCTCACTTGGGCAGATACAGGGGATCGAAGGCAACGTAACGGGCCACGCCACGAATATTTCCGGCTTGGCATTCCTGACCGAATATTTTTACAGGGTTGCATCGTGCGTCGGGGAACAATGCGTCAAATCCAATGTCACGAACTTCACAACCTCCCACAAGCAATGCGGCCCCGGGATGAGCTACATCAGGGAGGGCGATTTCTGCATCGATAATTTCGAGGCGGCAATAATCAACGGGGTAACATATTCCAGCGCGAATACCGCGCCCACGACGCTAATATCGAAGGCCAATGCGGAGAAGGCGTGCATCGGGGCAGGAAAGCACCTCTGCACAGCAAGGGAATTCATCGCAGCGTGCAATATCCGCGGCGAAAAATACGGCTCGCACGTGGGGGATAAGGAGTGCAATATTGCCAATACCTCATACTTGAATACCGGCCTTGCAACGGACTGCATTTCAACGGAGGGAGTGCACGACCAAATCGGCAATGTGTGGGAATGGGTTGCGGATGCGGTTGATGCCAAGACACCAATCGGCGGGGGATTGGTGGATCGGGACGATTTACTGACCTGGGGGAAGGATTACCCGCTTCCGAGGCAGGCAAATGCCAATACGGAAAAACACGGCCAGGACTATTACCATAACCTCGAGCCGAATAGCATTCTTTTCATAGGGAAGGGCATCGCGATGGGCGGATATTATAAATCGCAATCGCAGGCCGGTTGCTTTGCATACGAAGTAGGGGTGCCGCTTGAAGGCGATGCGACTATTGGGTTCAGGTGCTGCTCGTAAAAATAGGCATTATCCGGATTTTCCCGCACTTTTTTTCATGAAATTCTCGAGCTTGTCATAAGCCTGCTTTTGCACTTCCACGGTCGGCAATGTCACGACCCGGAAATAGCCATCTTTTTCGGGCATCTGGAAGCCGCTTCCTGGAACAACCCGCACGGCCTCCTCATCAAGGAGCTGCATTATGAACTCCTTGTCGGTTTTCCATTTCATCTTTGAAACCCTAGGAAGCGCATAGAACGCGCCGTGGGGCGGATTGCAGCTGATGCCCTCGATTGAATTGAGCCTTTCGGATGTGTATTTTGCCCTTTCCTTCAGCCAGCCCAGGTACCTGCGGTATTCTTCCATATGCATTTCGCGCTCCTTCATTGCCTTCGCATAAGCGTGCTGCACCGCATTGTTGGCAGAAAGCCTAAAGGCGCACACCTTGACCATTGCATTGAAAACCGCATTATCCCTGAAATTCGAGAATAACGCGTGCCCGATTCTCCAGCCAGGCGAATAATATCCCTTGGAAAGGCCGTCCATCGTTATCACCGGAACGGAATCGGTTAGGGATGCGGTTGGGACGTGCAGCTTTCCGTCGAATCTTAGAAGGTGGTAAATCTCGTCCGAAATGATCGCAACTTCACCCCTGCCCTTCTCCTCGACGGCATCGATCATTGCCCTAAGTTGGGGCTCGTCGAAAACCGCCCCGGTGGGGTTGTCGGGGTTGATAATCACCACGGCGGCCGTGTTCTCATCAATCGCATTTCGCATTTCATCCACGTCCGGCTGCCAATTATTTTCGGGGTCAAGCGAATAGTACCGAGGTTCGCCCTCATACCAGTTTGCCCTTGCGGTGTAAAGCGGATAATCGGGCCTTGGCAGCACCACGTTTGTGCCTTTTTCCAATATGCAACCGAATAGGTAATCGAGAAGCTCGCTCAGGCCGTTCCCAACCACCACATTTTCGGCATTTGCATCCCTGATTCCCAGTTTTTTCGAATATTCCGCAACCGCTTCCCTTGTTGCAATTTCACCTTGCTCATTCGCATAGCCATCGTATTTGCCACCCATTCCGATGACATCGATCATCGCCTGCTTCATGTGCCCTGGCATCCGAAAGCCGTATTCGCCCAGATTCGCGCCCGGATCGCCGATGTTTAGCTCGTAAGTTTTCCTGCCCCTTCCCTTGAGCTCCTTAACCTTCCTTGCAACATCCTGGTCCCGAATCGCATAATTCGCCCTCCGAACCCTCGCAGCAACCCTAAGCATTTAACCACCCGAAATTAGGAAAGCATTGGCCGGGAAGGTTTTTAAGCGCTTTCAATTAAATCGCTTTTCGCGGTTTGCCGTAGTAAAAAAAAGGCCAATGGTGCAGAATGGAGTAATGAATATTGAAATGTTCATTTGGAAAAATTGCTACCAGCAAAATTAGTCGTCAGGGAAAAAGGAAAAAAAAATAAAAAAGGAAAAAAAAGCAGCTTAAGCCGCCTGCTCGTCTCCGGAATCGTCAGCAGCAGTATCCTCCGCGGGTGCCTCGGACTCCTCGGCTGGTGCCGAAGCAGCCTGCGCCTCGCCGGACTTCTGCGCGATTGCAAAACGGTTGCGCACTTCGTTTATCCGAATCCTGCATCTCTCGCCCTTCGAGGTGCCCGGAACGAAGATTATGAAGCCTTCGATCTTGCAGATCCCATCGCCCTTTGCAGCGATGTCGGTTATCTCGACGTCGTACTCTTCGCCGGACTTGACCGGAGCCTCCCTGTGCTGGAAGCCACCGCCTCCGCCAAAGCCGCCCCTATCTCCGCCGCCGCCAAAGCCGCGACCGCCGCCGCCTCTCCTATCTCCCCTATCTCCCCTGTCTCTAAAACCCATACCTTACTTCACCTATGCTTTATGCGTTGTGGAAGCTTGCCGCTGAAAGGAAACTTTACGAGAATTAGAAACCATCCTCAATGAACGTACTCAAATCCCTCAAGCCCTTTAACAACCAGCTCACAACTTTGTACCATTAATACGGATAAATGAATTTAAAAAGGGTGGGGTTTAAGCCCTTTTCTTTTGGTTCATAGTCATTACAACCCCAATATATTTCTTAAAATGCGTTTGGGTGACAAAATCAGACGGTAGTGGGGAGAGCAATAAAACCGCTTAATCCCCTCCTTCTATAAGATTGTGGGTGCTTCAATGGGAGGTTAGGGTTCGTAGCGGTGGATTTTTGTCACCCCCAATTCGGCCCTCAATTTGCGGTGCAAGTCGAAGAATTGCTCGCGTTCCCTCCCTTTCTTGGGTATTATGCCAACGTAAGGCCCCAAAGTGTGTAAAAATTCCCGGTACCTAGGCATTCCTTCATCGTCCATCAAAGGCCTAGTAATTCTAAGCGTTCCTTTCAAGTTTGCCGTTTGACCAGGGTAGCGCCCAAGGTAATCATCCAACTCCGCAAATTTATTCGTATATTCCAGATAATCCTTCTCCTGCTCTGCCCAACCCCATTCGTTTATCGCAGGCCCCCCCGGCAGGCCGATCACGCCAATTTTTTTCAAGTCTACGCCCATCCTTTCAGCGATCTTCAAACTGAAGGGAAAAACCGATGCTAAGTCCCTGCCGCTAAGAAGCCAAATCGTGGGTTTTGAGGCATCGGCGAACTGGGAAATGGATCGCCTTTCAAACAAGTCCATTGCAGGAGTAATTGAGAAAGCCGAGCCCATATATGAGCTGGTTGATTGCCGGTAAGCACTTACAAACTTATCAGAATCCGCTTTCATTTTTATTGCGGAATTCGCTTGATTTTCGTGAGTTGAAATGATGTCGATCTTGACATCCTGGAAAAAGCGCCTCCCGATTTTCTTTATCGCCTCCCTATATTCTTCGCCGAATGCACGGACCGCTCGTTTTACAAAGAGGCTTTTTATCCCAAGTTTCTTTGCATTATCATTTGCCAAAATGAAATATTCCTCCGTTGGTATTACAAATGTAATTGGGGACTTCATTGCCTTTGCAATCTCGAAATACCTGAAAATTTTTGCGACTTTGCCAAGAGGAATTCCGTATTTGCTTTTCTCCGATAACTTCCATCTGCCTTTGAATTTGAATCGAGGCAATTTCGCATGGAATTTTCCTTGCTTACGCCATTCCTCATACGAGCTTTTACTTCCCGGATCGATTTCCACTGGAATATCCTGACTTATATCAAGTGAATATTCCCTGCCGCCAATTTTCTGTGTCGCCCTAATGACACCGGTACTATAAAGGCAGATGCCCGCCATCAAGCGAGGCTTCTGCCTGACAAGCTCTCGAATATTTGAAGAATAAATAGCGGGAAATGCGGGCCCTCCAAGCTTGAGTTCTGCGCTCCCAAAAAGGCCCGCCAATTTTTTAGCATACTTTGCGGGGCCAATGGATAGGCCAGACCAGGGTGATGCCTTTCCTACTATACGGTCATGGAAGTGCTTCCATCCTTCAAGAACCATCGATATCAGAGGATATATCTAAGAAATCGCTTAAAAACCCTCCCTTCTTTCTATTAGTTTGTGGGTGTTTCAATGGGATATTCTTACGCAAAGGCAGGTGTGAATGTCGATCAGGTGAAAGGAATACAAAAGCAGGTCGCGGAGCTGCTTAGGGGCACGCTCTCGAAGGATGTCATCATGGGAGCTGGGCATTATGCCGGTTTGGTGAAGATCGGCAACCACATAATTGCAATCCATACCGATGGGGTTGGGAGCAAGGTGCTCGTTGCGCAGGCGCTGCAGAAATATGATACGGTGGGGATAGATGCAATCGCAATGAACGTGAACGACCTTGCTTGCCTGGGCGCAAGGCCGATTGCAATAGTTGACTATTTGGCGGTCGAGAAAACCGATAATTCGATGATTCTTGAGATTATGCAGGGAGTCGCAAAAGGCGCAAAGGAGGCTAAATGCGCAGTTGTTGGAGGCGAAACCGCAATTGTGCCGGATCTGATAAAAGGAATTGATGGAAGGGGCTTCGATTTATCCGTCACCTGCATCGGCGAAGTAGACGGAAAAGTGATCACCGGAGAAAGGCTAGCCGATAACGATGTGATAATCGGGATTGAGAGTTCCGGAATCCACTCGAACGGCTATACGCTCGCACGCAGGGTGCTTTTGCAGGGGGAAAACGAATACAACAGGGAAAGGCTTAGGGAGATGCTCATCCCGACTAAAATCTACTCGAATGTGGTGCTTGAAATCATTAAGCACGTAAAATCAATCCACGGATTAGCGCACATCACCGGCGGCGCGTTCTCGAAATTGCAAAGGATTGGGAAATTTGCCAGGAAGGGGTTCCTTTTGGATGGAATGCCTCGGCCACCAGCAATATTCGAGCTGCTGCAGAAGGAAGGCGCGATCCTTGACAGGGAGATGTACCGCACGTTCAACATGGGCGTGGGCTTTTGCGTCATTTGCGATTTGAAGGATGCGGAAAAGGTGCTGTCAATTTGCAGGAGGCGCAAATTCAAGGCTTGGAAAATTGGCAAGGTTATTAACCGCGAGGGGGTTTACCTCAAAAAGGACGGGAAGACTTACGATTTGAGCTGAAAAATATGGAAGCACTCAATCTAGAGTTCCTAAGGATCGCAATCGCCCTCATTGGCACCGGAGCAGCCGCGTACCAGGATTACAAGACATCATTCATCGACGAGAAAATAATATACCTGATGCTCGCTGCGGGGCTCTTCCTCAACATTCTGCCGTTCCTGCTTACGGGCGATTTGCTGATCGTTTATGCGACCCTCGTTTCAATAATCATCCTGCTACTCGGCTACGTGTTTTACAGGAAGGGCCAGCTTGGGATGGGCGATGTTTTGCTATTCGTTGCGATCCAGCAGCTCCTTCCGCTAGCACCCCTAAGTTCCCGGATCATCCCGCCAGCATTCAACATCCCGGATGCATCCGCCTTTGCAGACCTTGGCTGGTACCTCGTCGAATATGTTAACGTGTTTAAGCACCTGCTGTTCTTCATCACGATTTTCCTTGTAAGCTCATTCATTGCAACCCTAGGAAGCTCCTTTGGCTATGCAAGGATGCTGCTCCTCTCAGGAAAGGCTCTTCGGCCAAACAGGGCGCATCTCGCGCTAGCATTGATTATGCTTGTTCTTGGAACCGCATTCCTGTTTGTTTCATTTGGAGTCAATCTTCTAAGCGGCCTGTTCTTACTTCTCTTCATTGCAAGCGCTTTCTTCCTCGCATTCAGGGAACAGATCCTTGAGGAGATCGTAGTGCAAAAGATCCCGATTTCAAAAATAGAGGATGAGGACATACTGGCAATCGAGAGGATGCCCCAAGTGCTTGTTAAAAAATATAAGCTGGAAAAGGTCCTGACGCAGGCGCAAATAAAAATCCTAAAGCTTATTGAGAAGAAGGAGAAGATGAAATTGTTCCCTGTGAATAAAATACTGCCGAGGTTCGGGCCCTACATATTCATTGCACTGGTGATCGGGCTGCTGCTTGGCAATGTGATGGATATGATAATAGTTCTCGGAGGGAAATGATTATACGATCTCGACCTTGGTCCCAACCGCCTGCCCGGGAAGCCCCCTTTCAAAAATCGCCCTCACCGCGCCCTTGTTCCCGTGGGCAGCCGCAATTTTTCCCTTTATTTGCTTTTTGCCAAGGGTAATGTAAACAACCTCCTTTCCCTTGAGCGTTTCGGCGTCCTTCCTCGAATTTACACCCTCCGGAAGCAGGATTATATGGGAGGTTTTCTGCGTGTGCGTGCTTCCCCGGTAATTGCTTATGGTAGCCTTCATGGTAACACCCGTTTTAAATATTGCAAGCAATATAAGTAGCTCCATTATTGGAAGGTTGAAGGATTATAAAGATGTCGTTTTAGGAGGATGCGGATGCCCGAATTACTGGTTGACGATGTATGCATGCGGGCGCTTGAACCAAGGCTCAGGGAGCTTGCGGCATACCTCATCGCATCGGTAGATGATGGGAAGTATTTTGCGATTAGGTACCACAATGACTGCGATGGCATTTGTGCCGGCCTTTGCGTGTACAAGGCGCTGAATGCGGTAGCAGAGGGCGTTTCAATAAGTTATTTCCCCTCCCAATCCGCGATCTATTCACTTCGGGACGCGCAGCACGACCTGAATGAGCTAAATGATGCAAGGGAAACGGTAATGGTTATCGTCGACCACGGAGCTAACCTTGAAAGCATCGAGGCGCTTGGATTCCTCAAGGCTGCGGGAGTTGAGATTGTGATCATCGATCATCACCCATACGATAGGCGCGCTACGAAAATGCCCAAGTTTTTCATCAATCCCATTGCGGCCGGCGGAACGTCATCACATACCGCAGGTTTGCTCTGCTACGAGCTTGCACGGATCATGGATCCGGAATGCGTTGATGGGAAGATCGTGCAGTTCTCTTTGCAGGGGGATAAAAGCGAATTCGCAAGCAAGGCTCACGAATACAAGGAGCCGATGGCAATAGACTACATAGCAAACAGGGAGGAGCTGGGGCTGCCGTTTTATGAGAAGATGCTTGAGAGCAGGGAGATGGTGGATGAGGCGTACCAGCAGGCGAGGGAAAGGATAGATGCCGCACTGAAAGCTGCGGAAAGGGTTACGGCAGTCATGGATTTTGGCCCATATGCGATAATCATTTCCAGGATTTCAAGGATCGTGAGGAAGGGCGAATTCCCAACACGCGGGAAGGTGATGAACGAGATCATCGCAAGGAAGGGAAGGGATTTGGGAAAACCGCTAATTGCGCTTGGCATTCTTGACGACAGCATCTCATTTCGGGCAAATGCACCAGTCCTCGAATTGGGTTTTGATGCCAATAAGATAATCCAGCAGCTAAGGAAAACCTTTGGGAGTGAAATTTACGAGGGCGGCGGCCATTCTGCTGCTGCCAGTTTGAGGGCCAACTCGGATGTTATGCCGCTGCTTGAAAAGGAGATACTTTCACTCATAAGGGCGCAGGTTCGGGGCTGATTGAAGGCAATCGAAAAATCGCCCGCAAATGGTCACGCAGGAGGATGCCCCCATTGCCGGCTCATATGGGCATGGGCGGCAGCTCATCATCGTTCGTGTAGGGATACGGCGGAGCGGACAATGCATCAAGCACGCACTGCTCGAATTCGGGGGTCTTCACCCAAACGCATTTGTTTTCAATGCACCCGCAGCTTATCTGCCTATAGCACGCATATTCCTCGCTCCATTCGCAGGTGGAAACAGCATTCGCATCGGTGCTGCATATCGTTCCGCTGCAGCCCCCTATGTGGCAGTCGGCAGCACTGGTGCATTCGGAAGGCGCATCGCTATCCGGAGGCAGTGGAGGGAGCTCGTCAGTTGTTGGGGAAATGATGGGGGTCGGAGTAGTCATCGGTGTCGAAGTAGGCGTTGGAATTTTAGGGCAGAGGCTAAAGTCCAAAACTTTGGTACCATCAGGGCACATGACGTATTGCGGCTCCGAGGTGCAGCCCACAAGCAACAGGGGCAGCAGCAGCGCCATTACGCAAAGTTTTCCGTTCATCGTCTCTCGCCTCATTGCGCGTTCTCCTCGGCTCCTTGGGAGGGCGTTGGCGTAGGCACTTGCACCGATATTTCCAGGTCTGCTATCCCCTGGGAGGCGGCCAGGCCAACGAAGATGCTCCGCGTCTTGAGAGTGAGATATCCCGATTCGGGTATTGTAATTTCGCTGTTTTCTGTCAAGTATAGCTGCGTTACCAGGTTGCCGTTTGCATCCGAAATCTTAAACATTGCCCTGACAGGTGCGGATGAGGACGCTTCCACAAATTTGACCTGGTAGCCGTTGCTTGCAACAATCGTGCATCCAATTGAGAATTCCAAATACCTGCCATTGCCATATGCATATGGGCAGGAAGGTATCGGGGTTGCAACAGTTGGAATTGCCGTAATGATTGGCCCCATGGTTACGTTCGGGATTGCAGTTGGCTTCCTGGCGGGTATGGGCACCAGGTATTCGCACCACTCGTCATAATATGAATCGCCAGGCGCATATGACGAACTGCCTCCGGACCAGATCTTTACCTCATCGATTATGCCTTGAATGCGGTCCGTGCCGCCGATGTGGCTTCCGATGAACAGGTCGTTCACGCCGGTTACCTTGTGGCGGGCCGCCTTGGTCCTTGAAATCACTTTTCCATCGACACGAAGGATGAGGTAGGTTCCGTCGTATTCCATTTCCATCTTGTACCATTGGCCGGGAGTGAAGGCAACATCCCCGGTCGCGTGCCCCGCGTACCCGGTTCCGGAATAGGCAAATCCGGGGAGGTACGCATTTGCGTGCTGGTCGATCCCAGCCCCGAAGTCGATAGTGCTTAGGATGCGGCCATTTCCCCTCTCGTCGTGGCCGTTTGCGAACCTGAAGATGTATTCGTTTTCCTTGCTCACCAAAGTCTGGTATATTCCCTTCCAAGTCGAGGGATCCGAGGTTGGCTGGAACCAAAGCTCGATGAGGAATGTGTCGCCAAGGCTTAATGACGCGGAATTTGGGACCCTCACGTATGAATTGCCATCGAAGCTTAGAGCAGATCCGTATTTCCCGGCAACCCAGCTGGGATTTGAGATGTACCCCTTGAACTGCTGGCTTGCATCTGCGGCAGTGGTTCCTGAACCTTCATCGAAATTCATATCGAGTATGAGCTTCCTGCCGATGCCCGAAGTGATTTCGCATTGTTCGGTTTTCCGGCTCTTGCACGCATAATTGGCATACGATCCCGATTGGAATGTGCGAAGGTCGATTGTTTGAATGTTTTGGACCGCATCGTCCATTTTCAAGCCATAATATTCCGGGGAGGAGGGATCAATCGCAAGCGACTCCTTTTGGGCTAGGATTTTGTCGCTTGTGCAATCGCGGACCGTCCTGTGCAGGACTACGGGCTTGGAAGTAACCGGTTTTGGGAACATCGTGACTGTTGGAATTTTTGTTGGCTTGATTGGGTATACGGTAACAATTGGCTCATTTTCCTCGGGAAGCGGCGGCAGGTCGTCCTCGCCATCCGCATCCAAGGTGCAGCCGTTTGCAACACGCACGAAATAGCCTTCACCGGGCTTTAGAACCTCGGTTTTTTCATACTTTCTTGCAGCAGCATTGTATTTCCAGGGGCCCGATGTCACAACGCAATTGCCCTTGATCTTCTCAAAAAGCACGTTCTTGGAGGGCGCACCGATCTGGTTCCATCCCTGGTATAAATTCACGTTGTCGGCCATTACTTCCGCAACACCCTCGATTGTGATCTTGCAATCGGCTTCTGCACGGATCCAATAGCCGTAAAGGTAGGCGCCCATTCCGGATAGCGGCAGGGAATATTTTTCCCAGCTTTTGGAATTGCCATAATGGAAAATCGTCTTGAAGGAGCAAGTATTCTCAGTGATGCGAATTTCAGGAGAGCTCGCCCCAAGGCACCTGCCTTCGTCGCATCTCGTGGCAATGTAGTAATAATAAGGGAAGGAGAGCAGGTTCCAGCCGGACTTCAGATTGAGGGTAAAACGGAACTGCTGCAAACCGTCATCACCAGGCAATTGCGGCGGGACCTCGGCTTCAATTTTTTGCACGGCTACCTTGGTTTTGGAAATGGCTACTGCCGAGCCACCGCCGCCACCGCTCGCTACGGAGGGGCAGCTCATGCTTGCCGATCCATCCGAACAAGTCACATGGGTGCAGCCGTTGGCGTCGATGGTTTCTGAGCAGCCAACTCCGCCGCTGGTGGTGGAGGTTTCAGTTGCGAAAACAAGGCTCGCAAGAAGCAGCAATAGCCCGAACATCACGACGGATCTGTCCATTCAAAAACACCTTTTTTCCACTAAGAATAATTTTTTGCAAGATGGGTAAAATGATTAGTTGAAGCGGTATTTAAAGATATGCGATTGATGCGGCGGAATCATCGCGGAAAATGCTCCTTCCAACCATTGACCACCCATAAGAAAAGACGCTGTGTTGAAAAAAATTACGTAAAAAAATTGTAAAACCCAGCCGGAAATAAAAATAAAAATAAAAACAACCTGCTAAGGATCAGGCCATAATTCAGGTCGAATTTGCCGCTGAAATGAGGACGGTCCTCGTCTCGCCTATGTGGCCATGGCAGTCCGCCCAGAGCGGGATTTCGCTATTCACGCCCGTAACGGTCGCGCCGGTTTGGACCACGTTGAACGAGTATGCACCAGGAAGCACCATCTTGAGGCTTAGGGCATTGGCAGCTGCTGTGTCGCATGCGGTCAGGGTGACATCAACTTGCGAAATGCCTTCGGCGTTGACATTGAATGCAAGGTCATTGTAATCGGTATCGATGTTCAACGAATCCTCCATTCCCATTAAGGCGATGTCGTCGCCCGATTGGGCCCCGATGAATCTCCAGCGGTCGTTCGGATTGAATAGCTGCACGAGCGAAGGGGTGGCCCAGTAGTTGTTCCTCACGTAAATGTCGTAGAATTGGGGGGTGAAGGCCGATGGCAGGGGGCTTGGCGTAGGCGTGCTGTTTTGCATTGCAATGCAAGCTCCGCTTACGCAATAGGGCGCATTTGTAGGGCAACTCTTGACGCCGTTGTTCACATACCCCGGTTGGTTGGGGG
This sequence comes from Microcaldota archaeon, assembly GCA_041305345.1. Classification (GTDB taxonomy): domain Archaea; phylum Micrarchaeota; class Micrarchaeia; order Norongarragalinales; family SBBD01; genus JACRGC01. Next base: position 80,967 of record JBFYLP010000005.1, read on the forward strand.
AATACAGCTCATTGCAATAATATTCTACAACCTGGTTGGTATTGAGGCAATAATCCGTCCTGCTCACCTGGTTCGAAGTGCCAATTTCCAGACCGGATGTGGTTCCCCGATTGTAGAGATCATCGCCGCCGTCGGATTCGGTGCACGAGGGCACCGGATTCTTGATCGTTATGCGCTTCACTTCGCCAACGTGTCCCTGGCACTGCTCCCAAAGCGTAAGTGTTACGTACTTGCCAATATATTTCTCGGAAGCGTCCGATGACGGAAGAAGGGTTTGGATTTCCACCTGCTTTGTGCTGTCGAATGTGAAGGCAACCAGCGTCTTGTCCAATGCCGCAGTTTCGCATTGCTGCAATGTGATGTCCAAAGTTTCGTAATCTTGATTTACGGAGTGGCTTGTCGAAAGCTTCAAGTCGTTCCAGTCCCAGTCGATCCAGTCCTCATATGCCGCAATGACATTGTTGCCGCTTTGCGTTCCCTTGACCCGAGACGAGTCATACAAGGAAATGTAGCTTGGCGAGCCGTCGTGCTGGGGGTGGACTATAAGGTCGTAGAACATCCTGCTAAATTGCGTCCCTTGCTGGTAATTTGACTTGACGGAAAAAGTCGCAAGGCCCTTCTTGGCAAATGCGCCAGGATATACCTTGATTACCTGGATGTTCAGATTGCCAGCTTCGGCAACCGTTGTGCTTTCGCCTTCTCCAAGATAGAAGCGCTTTATGAGGGAGCCGTCGGCCGTCACTATGTCGAATTGCGCCCTTTGCGGCGAGAATGCGGAGACATCCTTAAGCATTAGCTGATGGCCGCTCGTACTTATAACCTTGCAATCAATGGCAACCGAATAATATGTGCCATCTCCGATATAGACGCAATTCTGCTGCATCGGAGCGACATATATCTGCTTATTCAAAACATTATTTGCCGCGTTGATGTCGTCCTGCGCAGTTATCGATGCCGTTGCCGTCCAGTATCCGCCTGTTGGAAGGGATTGCGAAGCGGAGTACACGTGCGATTCGCCCGGGCCCAGGTACCTGTTGCCGCCCTCGGAAAAGCCATAGCCTCCTCCGACATTGGTGCCTTCCCCACCTCCGAAGTAATTCAGGCTGAATTTGGAAATGTAGCCGCCGGTATCGCCGGAATTCAAGACGGTCACCTTAACGGTGAATGATTCGCCCGCCTTGGGGTTGGTGTTCGAGAAGGAAATATCGCTTATGGCAGGATCGAATCCCAAAAGGTTGATGTTCCCAACTGAAATTGATTGCGAATACTCATTGTTTCCGCTGTTGTAGTCGTCCTCGGGTGAAAGGGAGACCTTAACCCTCCAGTTGCCCGCGTACTGGAAGGAGGTAGTGAACGTTAGCTGGTGGCTTTGGCCGGCTCCAATGTATATGCCTGGCTTGGTGGCCTTGGGCGCAGTGCCTGCGGATCCTACACCGGGCCCTTCATATGAAATCCCATATCCATTCAGGTATCCGCCCCTGGAGCCGTAATTATATACGTTGGCGGTTATCGTGACGCTTTCCCCGACGGATGGGTTGTAATTGGAAAATTGAACGCTCGTTATCCCAAGGTCGAAATTCTCTGTTTCAGGCGGACTAGGCGGATTTTGCGAGCCAAGAGTGCAGTCGGATGAAACCTTGACGAAATGCCCCTCGCCGGCCTTCAAATTTTCGGACTTTTCCCATTTGTAGGCGGCAGTATTGAATTTATACGGGCCCGATGTCGCGCTGCACGTCCCTTTTATCTCATCCCATTTGGCGTTTCCTTTGGGTGCGCCGATCTGGTTCCAGCCAGTCTTCAACTCCCTGGCTACCTCAACCTGCGAGGATCCCCGTACAGTGACCGAGCAGCTGCGGTCCGCCTTGTACCAGTAGCCTTTCATTCCCGCAGCGATTTTTCCGCCTGCAGTCATGGTGCCTTCCTTATTATAATCATTGATGGTGGGTTCGAAGTGATACAATGGATTTCCAACGCATTTGGTCTTGAAGATCGTTGCGAAGTCATTAGTATGTATGGGGACGGAGAAGAGGTTCCAGCCTTTCTCGAAATTAATAGTGAAGGACGAATACCCAAAGGACGAATCCGGCAGGGCCGGTATTTCAGCGTCACTCGCACGTGCAAACGGCATAGCTGCCAAAAGCATTATTACGCAAAGCAGGCCAATTTTCCTCATCATTCAAACACACCTTGACTTGAATAAATCCGCATTGGAGCCAATGCGGACAGTATTACTGCTTAACCGGATATAAATAATTTGGGTGGAACGGAAAAGGCTTCATTCGTTCCAATTGGCTTGAAATCGCAATAAAACCATCCAAAGTGGTTTTTTTTGGAATATTGATTGGTAATTGGGGTTACTTTCCAAAAATGAGGCAAATTTTGCCGTATTTACCAAGTTTGTCAGTTGGGAAGATGGATCGTATTTGCAAAGTTAGGCAGCTGGGAAGGCGGGCTTTATATGCAACAAAAATTTGTACCCGACTTCATTCCATGAACCATTTGGTAAGTTCGAGCTCCTTGACCTTCCCAATACGCCTGGTTTGGATGATGTTCTTGTTCTCAAGTGAAAAAATCGCCCTGGAGAGCGTAACCTTCGGGATTAGGAGCGAGTGGTAGATCCGGTTCTGCCTCCCCTTACCGCCTTGTTCGAGAAGGAAATTGACGATTTTTCTTTCATTTTCACTTAGCGTTCTTAAGATGGAAGACATCTTGACGGTGGTGTGCACTGCGCTCTTATCGGCGGTGCGGATGCCCCTTGTCACATCCGGGCGCGTACGCACCTTTTCCCTGCGTTCGGGCGCCTTCGTGGTAGCTCGGGTTTGCTTGCCCGGATTTCTGAAATATTTGGCGTACACAACGATGCCAACCAGCAACCCCGAAGCAAGCATCATTAGGATTCCAAGGAAATTGTCATTGGACTGCTCTTTCATCTCCTCGCGAAGAAAGATGTCCACCGCAAGCAGTTCTCCGCGCTCCAGCCTGAACCTAACGCTGCCCCTCCTGCCATTCGAAAGCGCCAGCAATTCGCAATTGCCAGCAGGCGCGTTCTTGAGGAGGAAATTCCCGAATTCGTCGGTGGCCATTCTCCCAAGCGACTCCGGTGCATCATAGAAGGGGCTTGCGCATTTCAATGCCAAATGCGCCCCCGCTACCGTCTTGTTCTCATCCAGTACCGAGCCAGTGATGGTGCCAACTGGCATCATCGCAAGCGTGCGGTTGGAGTCCTTTTGGACTTTCAGATTGGCAAAAGCAAAATAATCTGTGCCTGCGGTTTCCGGGTCGTTTATCTCGGCAACGAGCGCATAATCCCCCGGCTCAATGAGAACCTGCACGGCTCCCGCATCGTTTACCAGATGGGCCGATTTATGCAAACCGCCATTGCCCGTGAACGCAAGGGAAATGACCAAATTCCGGATGGGAATTGACCTTTCGGAATCGATTATGAAAAAAGTCTGGTCCACGCCCGCTGAAGGCAAGCCCGGAGGCGTTTCCTGGCCGGTTGCGAGCGCTAGCAATATTAGTGCAATAAAGGGCAGGAGGCGCATATGAAAAATTAGCTTAAGGTGTTATTTAAATAAGCACATATGGAAAGCCGGATGCCTCATTATGACGAGGATCGGGAGGATTAATTGGTAAAATGGCCATTCACATCTGCAACCCGGCGGCAAGTCAAAGCTTGTCAAGTGATATGCCAATTGCCCTTTTTATCATCGCCTGCAGGTTTTCGGTGCTGCTGGCTGCCTTTACCCCAACGCTAACGACCACCGGCTTGGGGATGGTCTCGATCAGCTTCCTTGTCTTGTGCGAAAGGCCGGGGTAGAATTCGTCCTGGAAGACCACGATTCCAGCGTCAGCCCTGGTAAGCAGCTCGTTGAGCTTCTCGTCCGCGTTCTCCAAGGAGCAAACGAACGTCTCCTTGATGCCAACTAGCTTGAAGCCCGTTGCCAAATCCCTATCGCCTAAAACGAGAATCTTGTCCATGTTCACCACGAAAATAAAATCGAAGCAGGATGAATTGAGCACTTCCAATCCGATGCCTTGCCCGCATCATCCCGCTGTTTCATTCATGCCCATTATTTTTTCCATCATTCATGCATTGAAGCTGTATATCATCCCCTTCAGCTCGTCCGTAAAATCATACTGCTTTGCATAAGCAATCTTCCTTATGGTGCCGATCTCCTCCTCCTTCAGGTAGAGGTAGCCAAGGACCACCGCAAAATCAAGGACTGCGACGCGTAGCATCCTCATCGTCCTACGGATGAACTCCCTTTCGAGGGCGATTTCAAGGGGAATGAGCGAATCCGTTTTCTGGCATTCCTCAACTGCCGCCAAGGTCCGCGGGTACTTCCTTCCGATCCTCTCGAGCATCCTTGCAAAATCCCCCATCTTGTTCAGTTCCTTCGCAAGCCTGTCATCCTTGTCCACAAGGAATTTTTGCACATCCTCATTGGGCGCGTTCCGTTTTATCCTAAGTACGATCATGATGTTCCTTATGTTGTTGCGCCATTCGATCAATTTCCAAAGCAGGTCGTCGCCATCTTTCTTCAATGTGCGCAGCTTTTGGAAGTAATAAGCCGAAAGGCCCCTCCTATAAACCCGAAAATCCTGCGTTTTCTCATATTCCTTGTCGGCACCTTTCAGCGCGGCCTTGTATTCAGAGCGCTTCAGCCGCTTGATGAGTTCCTCAAGGCTCCTGCACGCTTTTAGCTTGTCAAGGAATTTTTGCTCCTCCCTATCGAGGATCACAAGGTCAGTGTCCGCGAGCTCGATTCCTGCGGCCTTTGCGGTAATTAGTGCATTGATGTTCTGGATCTCATAATTCTGGAGAAGCAGTTTCAAAGCCGACCTCCCATCATCGGGGTTGATCTTCACGAGTTTTTGCAGGGAGTTCTTGAAATTGTCGTGAAGGCCCGCCATCATCAGATCCATGCCCTTATGCTTCGAGGAAAGCGCTATGAATTCGTCCCGGTAATCGGTCTCGGATAGGAGCTGCACCATCTCAGCTATGCTTCGAACCCCCAGCAGCTCGCGCATCTTGGTCTCACTTAGCAATCTCGCCTTCATTCCCTTGATGCGGGTCGTTGCATACTCGAAATCGAAAGACATGGAAAATTCCTCTGGAGAAGAAATTGCCAAAAATAAAAAACGTGCCATTATGCATTCCATCCTACTTGGATGCCCTCCCAAACATTTGCTCGAATGCGTACTGCTCGAGCTCCTCGCGCTTCTTCTCAAGCATCGCCTCAAACGTATTGTTTATCCGCATCCTGCCATCCTCGGAGGCGACAATCGCCCCGCCGCTGCACTCGATTTCGGATGTTTTCCCGAATTTCCTTGCGAATGCAACATCCTGCTTCCTCACGGAAATTACGAACTGCTTTGAGCCCAGATTCCCGATTCCTTCCTGGATCAGATCCTCAAGCAATTTCTCGTACTCGCGCCTGTTTGACGTGCGCTTTGCTAGCAATTCCGCGGATTCCTCCAGTGCCTTTGAGACCATTCCGTATTTTGCATCCTGGATGATGCGTTTCGCCTTCAGCCTTGCCGCCGGAATGCGCATCCTTTCAAGCTCGATGAACTCCTTCGCCTCCCTGGCCGCATGCTCTTTGGCCTTTTCAAGCTCCTTTTTTGCATCTTCCCGAATGCGCCTACCTTCATTGCGCGCTTCCGCCTCAATGCGCATGACTTCCGATTGGGTTTTCCTATTCAGCTCCTGCCTCAGCGCCTCCATTCCCATTTGTCTCACTTTATCTGCAGGATCAGGTATGCAACCACGAACCCGAGGATGACGAGCGTTTCAGGCAATGCCAAAAGCAAAAGGACCTGGCCTTCCTTCCCGTCCTTCTCCGCCATAAGCCCCATGCCCGCAGCTCCAATGGATTTCTGCGCCCATGCCGTACCAATTGCGCCAGCGCCTATTGCCACCGCGGCTCCGAGGGCAATCATTCCAGTTCCAACATCCACCATTTCAAATCACCTTCGCCCCTTCTTTTTGAAGAAGCATGAACATTGAATTGCATTCTTGTTTTTGACATAAATCTTTTTAACGACATCTATGGGGGATTATCTCCCCCTACCCGTGCCACGCAGACTGCTCGTCTGCTGAGCCGCGAAGCATTCTTCACGGTCGCCTCCGCCCCCTAAATTTCAAATTCATTGCTTTTCCTCTTCGATCCTCCTCAATGGAATGAAAGGCAGCCCGCCTCCCTCGTAGAATTTGGAGAAGAATTCCACGTAATGCAGCCTCAGGCTCTGCACGCCGGACTCGATGATTGCAAGCAGCAAACCAACAACGTGCCCTATCACGAGCATTGAGCCAAATGCGATGAAAGCAAGGAATGCGCCGATGTCGAATGATTTCTGCAGCGTGAGCATTGCAAAGAAGCCCTCGAAATCCACCGGAAGCAGATTGATGATTTGCGCAATGATGACCCCCGATAGCCCAAGCGCGACGATCCTTAGGTATGAAAGGATGTTTGCAAGCAGCGATGGGACCTCCAACAGGTGGGTCGGTGCTTCCAGCACTGCGATGAGAATTAGGGAAAGCAGCAGGCCTCCTAGGGCCAAAGTGAGCGGCATCAAATGCTTTAGGGGCTCGAATATTTCCAGCAGGGAGATGTCCACAAGCCCGATGATTGATGCGATCATTGAGATTTCAAGGAGCAGCCAGGCAAGCTTCGCAACCGCGTGCTTGAAATGCCTATGCTTTGCGAAGGTGTAAGCACCGATGAGAAGCCCCAGGGCAAGATGCGCAACACCGACAAGGATTGCAAGGTTGATCATCTCCTCCACGTGATGGACGCGGTGGATCAGCGGATGGAGCTCTATCCCGAAAATGTGCTCAAGCCCGAAGAATTCGGCATATATGATTCCAAAAATGATTGCACTGAAAGCCGAAAGCGCAAGCATCCCCCCGATCCTGCGTGGGAGGTCGTCCCTCATTTTCAGCTTGATTGCAAGTGCGGCGAACAGCAGGAGGATGCCATAGCCGATATCCCCCATTATTGCACCGAAGAACAGCGGGTACGTGATCGCAATGAAAAGCGTGGGGTCGAGCTCATAGCTTTTGGGAAGGGAGAAGAACTCCACCATGAATTCGAACGGCGCTATGAGCTTGGGATTGCTAAGCTTCGAGGGCGGTACCTCGCTTGTCTTGACGGTCTCGATGTGCACATTCTCAAGCACGGCCATTCCGGCTTCGAAATCCCCAAGGTTCTTGCACTCTATCCATCCCTCAACAACCGAGAAGTGCTCCGTCTTCCCGAACTTGAATGGGAGCTCGGATTTGAGCGATGAGATTTCCAGCTGCCTCTTGAGCGCCAGAATGCCGCTTTCATTGTTTTTCTTGTAATCGGCCAGCCAGTGCCTAATTATTTCAATTTCAGCGCGTGCCTTGATGATTTGCTCGCCGATTTCCCTTGCCTCCACCGCATATGTGCCTTCGACGAAGGGGATATCATAGACTGCTGCCGAAATCCTGCCAATGACCGCCTGTAACTTCTCCCCAAGCCTCTTGTCAAATGCAACGAGCGCGAATGTCTTTTTTTCGTCATTCACAATCAGGATTTCGCAAGGGAGCTTGGCAAGCGCCTTCCTGGCCTGTGATTCGGTGCCCTTCAGCTGGAAGTAGGCGGTGCTTATCCTATCCGATAGGTATTTTTTAGGGTTGACAGGAAGCATCAGGAATGGGGAAAGGCTCCTTTTCCGCTCTTCGAGCGTCTGCACTTGGGATTCCAGGTCCTGCAGCTGCGAGCGCTTCTGGTCGAGTTCCCCGAAATTGAATTCGTCGAACCTGCTGCGGGCTTCCTCAACATTGATTTCGCCTGCTTTGGGTTTTCCTTTCAAGCCAAGCTGCTTCTCCTCCGCCCGAAGCCTAATTAGCATCTCGGATATCGCCTGGAAATCCGGGAGCGCTATGTCCAGCGGCGCTACCCTGCATTCCTGCACCTGGATCGCGCCGAAGGAGTACAGCAGCTGGACTGCCCTAGAAATTTCTTCCTTGGGCGCAATCACGCGCACCTTTTGCATCTCTTCCAATGTGAGCATACTTCTTCAACCAAGAATAGTGTTTCCGATCTTCTTGCCGGATTATTTTTTCAGAAGGATTGGCAATAGCCTTTCTCCGGCCTTCCGCGGGTCCGCGGACTTCCTAATCTTATCCGCGTCCTTTTCGGCCTTCTCGATTATTGCCCGCACATCCTTCTCTATTTCCTTGATTCCTTGGGCGACTTTCTTCTCCTTTTCCCTCTCAATTTCGTCTTCGCCATCCTCGATTATTTTCAGTGCATCATCCCTTGCCTGGGCAATGATCTGCTCCTTGCGCCCCTGCGCCTTTTGCACTTGCAGCTTCGAGTCGTCCTCCTGCTTCTTCAGCTCCTCGAGGCTCTCGGAAAATTGCCTCTCGTCCTTCCTTCCCGTTTCATCGTGCTTCATTTGCCTCTACCCACTAATCTTTAAGACTTGATTTAGTTTACGGCGAATTGCCGAAATCAGGATTGCATTTTAGAATAGCCGAAAAAAGTATTTAAATGCTACTTATCGTAGTAAGATGGAGTAATATGGGGGAAACGGCCAGTTCTGCGGCAAGGGAGATATTAAGGCATAACGAGAGGATCAAGGAAGGCAATGCCGGCAGGCATAAAAAGCCCCTGATCACCTGGGAAGTAGTTCACCGCGCCATCGGATTGGAAGGCAAAATCAATGTTCCTATCTCGCAGGCGGAAGCAATCAAGGGCATACGATCGGCATTGAAAGGTGGCGGGGTGGGTTTCAGGATGGATTCGGTTCCGGCCCACGGCGTTACGGTAAGATTCCTGATCAGGTCCTACTGGAAAAATTCAAGAACCAGCAAGTTTTTGGAAGAGATGAAAAAACACGCTCCGCCTTATTGACGGAGTATGGGCGCATTCGCCCACATCACGTTCCTTCCTGCGATCCTCCAATGCCCTTGGAGAACTGCTTCAGAGCCTTCATCCCGGTTTCCTCGTTCTTCATTTTCCTCAACCCACCGATATTTATTGGTTATAGGGGCCAAATTCATTATGCCACCATGTGCACGACCTGAAAAACCGCCGATTATGAAGTTGGACTTCTTGAGCCATCCGTTCTATTCAACTCATCCAAACGCCGAAAAAAGATTGACAATGTGGAAAGAACGAATAGGTATAATCGCTAAAAACAAGCACCACTATTTGGCAATTCAACTACCACCATTCCATAATGAGCTCATACGACATAAAGCCGAGCTAGTGCGATATGCAGAAGAAAAATTAGGGAAGGAAAGGGTCATTGTAAAAGAGGATATTAGGGATGGCATCCTTGATATTATGCGCACCCACTTGGATCTTCATAAACGTATCAAAGAAATCGGATACGACCCAAGTCGCATAAAAATAAACCTGTATGGTGAAACTCCTCAACAATGCATCCCCGATGCAATCGCTACTTTCATAACAAAAATCGTTGAGCCAAAGCGCGTGAGGCAGGCATCGAGAGTGTTGATGAGCTTATGTTGTGATTATTATTCGCTCTATAGGGATAAGGATAAAAGTCGTTGGGGTGTGCCCGAAGTACGAAATGAATACAAAAAAGCTAGAAGACCAGAATAATTCTCACGTGCCTTCCTGCCAGCTTTCCAGGACCAACCCAAGGGGGCACATCCCCCTTAGTTTGGTCGGATGCCCAAACCCCCTAAATGATCATGGCATTAAGTGCCTTCCTGCCAGCTTTCCAGGTAGCGCTTCTGCTCGGGAGTGAGCTTATCGATCTTCATCCCCCAAGCTTCAAGGGCGAGGGAGGCGACCTGGTCGTCGATTTCCCTTGGCACCTCGTGCACCTTTACGCTCAAATTCCCCTTATTCTTCACAATGAATTCCGAAACAAGTGCCTGGCAGCCAAATGACTGCTGCATGACTTCCGAAGGATGCCCCTCTGCAGCCGCAAGGTTCACAAGCCGGCCTTCGCCTATGAGATAGGCCCATTTTCCGTTTGCAAAACTGATTTTTTCAAGGTTGGGCCTAATCGTCTCCACGCTCTTGGCATTTTTCCGCATCGCTTTCACGTCTATCTCGACATCGAAATGGCCCGAATTGCATATCACCGCGCCCTCCCTCATCAGCGGGAAATGCTCGGCGGTAAGAACGTCCTTGCAGCCTGTTAGCGTGACGAACACCTCGCCGATCCTTGCAGCCTCCTTCATTGGCATCACCAAGAAGCCATCGAAATGCGCCCGTAGTGCCTCAACAGGGTCCACCTCGGTAACGATCACCTTTGCGCCAAGCCCTTTGGCGCGCATAGCAACGCCCTTCCCGCAATGGCCGTATCCGGCAATCACGAAGGTCTTCCCGGAAAGCAGGATGTTGGTTGCCCTAAGGATCCCATCTATCGTAGATTGGCCCGTGCCATAGACATTGTCGAACATGTGCTTCGTTGGCGTGTCGTTCACCGCGACTACGGGGTATTTCAGCGCGCCTTCCTTTGCCATTGAGCGAAGCCTAATGACGCCTGTTGTCGTTTCCTCCTGGCCGCCGATCACGTTTTTTAGCAGCTCCTTGCGTTTTGAATGGATTGTTGAGATAAGGTCGCAACCGTCATCAAGGGTGATTTGCGGCGAAAGGTCGAGTACCGCATTCAGGTGCTTGTAATATTCGGCGTTGTCAACCCCGCGGATAGCAAAAACCGGGAATCCCTCTTCCGCAAGCGCTGCTGCGACATCATCCTGCGTGCTCAGGGGATTCGAGGCGCAGAGTGCAGCCTCGGCCCCGCCAGCCTTGAGGGTGCGCATCAGCACCGCGGTCTCCTTTGTCACGTGGAGGCAAGCTCCGATCTTAATGCCCAAAAGCGGCTTTTCCCTTTCGAACCTCTCGCGGATCTTTTTCAAGACGGGCATATGCTCCTCGGCAAAACCTATCTTTTTCCTTCCCTCATCTGCGAGCTTCAAATCCTTGACCATATGTCCCATCGCAATCCACCCTCTTAAAATCAGCATTTGGATTTGTTTGGCAACTCTTATAAACGTATTCTGCAAGGCACCCGAAGCCACCCCGCGAAGAAAATAATAAATGGCGAATATTATTCTGAGTTCATGCAGGAAATAGTCATTTCCCGGGAGGAACTGAGAAAATTATACGAAGACTATCTGCTCTCGTTAAGAGAGATTTCATCGCATTACAGAATCGACCTCAAAACCACTATTAAGCTCTTTAATAAGAATGGAATCGAGAGAAGGAGCATCATTGATTCTTGGCAAATCAGGAGGCCAAGGATTATATCAGATAAAGAACTGGAAAAAATCGCGAACGAATATTACGAAGGCAAACTTGGATTTAACCGCCTAGCACGCAAGTATGGATTGCGCCGCCAAACCCTCTCCAAACACTTGAAAAGGTTTGGGATTGTTGTTGCTCATAGAGGAATTTACCTCCGCGGCAGGAAAAAAACCGAAGACCATAGGAAACACATCTCGGAAGGAAGAACAAGAATGCTGGTTTCCTCCCCTAGATTAATTGAAAAATTGAGGGAACACCGATTGAAGCAGAAATTGCCCTTAAAAGACACATTAATTGAGCGTTTGGTTTGCGAGGGGCTTGCCAGAAGGGAAATTGGCCATTATTCCCAATATTCGATCCTAGGGGCATGCCAAGCTGACAAGGCTTTCCCGGATTGCAAGCTTGCGGTTTTCTGCGATGGCGACTATTGGCACAGAAGGGACGATATTGCCCGAAAAGATGAAAGGATTAATAAGCTTCTTAGGAATAATGGATGGACTGTTTTGAGGTTTTGGGAGACTGATATCAAGCAAAATCCCGAGCAGATCATTGATACTATCGAAAACGAACTAAAAAATTTACGAGGTGGCATTTATGGGATCAAGGCCCCGAAAATGGAATGAAACCGCATCTATGTAAGAACCGGTTTCCCATACAAAGAAGGGCCATATGAGATGGAAATGGATCAGGAAAAAGATGCGCAGGCTAAGGAAGAAGCTCAAGCGCAGGGTAGGCGAGCTGTAAACTTTAAATATCCCCTCTGCTTCCTTAGGGTATGATGGAATTAAGCCGCGCTTTGGTTGTTTCGCTTTGTTTGCTAGCCCTGGCATTGCCCGCAGCAGCGGATTCGGTGTTCATGAGCTGCCCAACGCTTTTCAATGACGACATCTCGAACATCACCGCAAATACGTACATAAGCCCAAGTGCGGGCAGCCCGCCGGTGGCAGATTGCGGAAATCTAGGTTCGGCGCCGATCATGTGCAATTCGGGCACCAACCCCCAATTCCGCATCCTAATTGACGGGGAAGCAACCGACCTCATCGCTTGCACGTGCGACGATGCGGTAAATCCGGGCAACTGGCGCATCTCGATTTCAACGCCGCTAAACAAGCAGTACAACATCACCGCATATATCGTGAACTCCTCCTCGAGTACCTCTTCCGAATATACCTGCCTTGTGAAAAGGGAATCGTTTGGGAGCGGCACCTTTACCGTCCCCGAAGTGCCCGTTTTCCTGCTTCCATTAATAATCTTTGTTGCCATCTTGATTGCCAGGAAGGGGAAGGCTAGGAAATAGGGGGGAATGCTGGAAAGGGTAAATGCGCCAGTGCAATGATCATCATCATTTTTTTTGGTGAATCCTATGAGTGATTTCGTGCCTTGGGTCGAGAAGTACCGGCCTGCGAAACTTGCGGACGTGGTTGGGAACGATGTCATCGTAAGGCAGCTCGAGGCATTTGTCAGGAATAAAAATCCTCCGCATTTGCTTTTCTCGGGGCCGGCTGGAAGCGGCAAGACGTCCTGCGCGCTTGCGATGGCGCGCGAGCTTTTCGGTGAGAGCTATTCGCAGTGCTTCCTCGAGCTCAACGCATCCGATGAGCGCGGGATTGATGTCGTGCGGACGAAGATCAAGGATTTTGCAAGGACGCTTTCGCTAGCCTCAGTGCCATTCAAGATCATCTTCCTCGATGAGGCCGATGCGCTAACAGGCGATGCGCAGCAGGCACTACGCAGGACGATGGAGAAATATTCGACGAATACCAGGTTCGTGCTTTCCTGCAATTACTCCTCAAGGATCATCGAGCCAATACAAAGCAGGTGCGCGGTCTTCCGATTCTCGAGGCTTTTGGATGCGGACCTTAGGAAGATGATGGAAATAATCCTAGAAAGGGAAGGGCTAAAAATCGATGGCCAGGGGAAGGACGCGCTGCTTTACGTTTCCGAGGGGGATGCAAGGAAATTGATAAATTCCCTCCAGGGCGCCGCCTCGCTTTCCGATAAAATCACCGCGGATGGGGTATACAAGATCGCAAGCAGGGCGCGGCCGGAGGAAGTGGAGAAGATGGTCAAGGCCGCGCTCAAGGGATCATTTGGGGAGGCGCGAAAGCTGCTCGACGAGATAATGCTGAAATACGGGATGTCCGGGGAGGAGGTAATCTTCCAGATATTTCGGGAAATAACCGCGATGGACATCGGCGACAAGGAGAAGGTGCTGCTCGTGGACAAGGTTGGGGAATACGATTTCCGGATGGTGGAGGGTGCAAATGAGCGCATCCAGCTAGAGGCCCTTCTTGCGCAGATAATGCTCCACGGGAAAAAATGAGCGGCAGGGAAAAAAGGTAAGGGTACTGCTGGAATGCTATGATAAGGAATAAACGGATAGAGCCTAAATTAATTTGCCTTAATGGAGCAACCCCCCAATCACGCACAGATGGGTTTTTGATAGATGCCAGTAAGGCCTCCCACGCGGTTCATGATTTTCGCGGAGTACTCGCAAGGCTTGTTCCCCAAATAACTATAAGGCACTTTGCCGGTTTTAATCATCGCATTATTTTCCCCAACCACATATGCGCCAAGCGCGAGGGGCAGGTTGCACCGTATCCAGCGCAGGTTGAGTATATCGCTCATATACTCTGCTTGCGCCCTGATGCTCTCCCTTGCGTCAAAGCGGTCGTACAGGCGGTATTTGCGTGCGGTTGAATCGATGAACTGGCTGATGCCAGTTGCGCTGCTTTTGGAATTGCGCGCATTTGGATTGTAGTTGCTTTCGAGGCTGATTTGCGAATCTATCACTGCTGCAAATAAATCGATTGAGAATTCGCCCCTGCAACTCGATGGGAAGTTGGCCCTTGCATAGGTTGCTATATGGGCCTTGATGTCCTCGCATTCCTTTTGGCTCACGTGCTTCGAGCAACCCGTTCCTTGAAGGAATGCACCCATCGACATTGCCGAGATCCCCCCCCCGTCGTTTTCTGCTGGGCCCTCGCGGAGAGGCTGGATCACAACGTAGGTAAGGCTAGATGCCAAGGATGAGAGAAGGAGCACGAATAGGAGGAATGATCTCATATGCTTGTTTTCCCGCCGGTTGTTTTTTACCCTTTCGGTCTTTTCAGTGTTGGGAAAAGGGATTTGGCCTTCTTAAGGGTGCCGTAAATTTTCCGGAGCCTAAGGCTAATCCTCGCGCCCCCAAAGCCTGCCTTGAGTGCTAGGGCCGCTACCACATTCCGGTGGCTAGCAAGCGAACATTTGAGCAGCAGGAGCTGCCTTTCGGGGTCGTATGCCTTGGCCTGCATTGCTGCCTTTGAAGCGCCCTGCTCGCCAAGGAGCTGGAACACGGCCTCATAGGCGGCGCGCTTCGCATCCTCCTCCGAAAACTTCCGCTCGGAAATGACCTCGATTAGCAGGTAACGCCTCTTTTCCCTCATATGAATCATCAATTTTTTTTTGAAAACAGCAACCAATTCTGCACAAAATCACTCCGCAATTATGTTCTTTACGATCCATTCCTCATTGAACTCGAGCAAATCATCATATTCCTGGCCAGTACCGACGAAATAAACCGGCAGCTTGCATTCGTACGCAATGCTCAAAGTGCCGCCGCCCTTCGCATCGCAATCGAGTTTCGTGAGCACGATCCCATCCAATCCGAGCTTCTCGTTAAAGGTCTTCACCTGGCCGATTAGGGAAGTGCCGGCAATTGCCTCCGCGACGAAGACCTTGAGGTTGGGCTTTACAATTCTCACGATTTTTTGCATCTCGGAAAGAAGGTTCAGGTTCGTATCCTGCCTTCCGGCAGTATCAATGAGGACGACATCCACCTTGTGCGCCCTCGCGTGGTTGACTGCATCGAAAGCTACTGCCGCTGGATCCGCGCCGTATTTGTGCTTTACTACCCGGACGCCAAGCACCGTTCCGTGATGCTCCGCCTGCTCAATTGCAGCCGCGCGGAAGGTATCGCTTGCAGAAATCACCGATGAAATGCCTTGCTTCTTGAGTTTATGGGCCACTTTCGCAATCGTGGTCGTTTTGCCCATGCCATTTGGCCCAAGGAACATCACGATGAATGGGACGCTGCCACCCGCCTTGGCGGCCTTCACCTTTTCAAGAAAATCGCTCCTTGAAGATTGCAGGACGGAGGCAAGCGCGAAGGCGATTTCCCTCTTGACCTCCTCCTCGATCCTGCCGGTCTTGACCTTCCTCCCAACGAGCCGAATCTTCAAATCCGATATGAGCGCATGCGCTGTTGCGAATGAAACGTCGCTTTCGAGCAGTGCCAATTCGAGCTGCTCGAAAAGCCCGCTAACGTCCTGCTGCTTGATCTCGACTTCGCCGGTGAACAATCCCTTGATCTGCGAGAAGAACCCCACCCTTGGCTTCAATTCGCGCTCCTTTCCGGCTGCCAGGAATTCCTCCTTCCCGCTAGAGAAGACTTTCCTTGATATTTCCTCTTTCTTCTTCTCATCAATGATCCGTTTTTCGGCCCTTTGCGCCTCCTTCCTGATTTCGCCTTCCATCGTCCCTCCGACCAGCTCCTCGATTTCCTCCTCTACGTGCTCGTCCTCCATCGAATCGGGGGCAATTTCCCTTTCTTTCATTTTCTCCTTTTCCCTCGCGATTTTTTCGGGGGATTTTGGGATTACTTTCTGGGCTTGCTCAAGCAGCTCCGGCACTTTTTTCAAATCGGTCGCGTCTTTGCCCCCCTTCTCATGGACCTTTTGAGCGATTTGCGCCGCTTGGTTTTCCTTGATTATTTGTTCTTCCGTTTCCTGCTTTGCTTCAATCATTCCAGGAGCTTTCGCCTCGCTGACCCATTTTTCAAAGGGTTTTGTGGTCTCAAGCTCCTCCAGAATTCGTTCTGCAGCAGCTTTTGTCATCGGCGTTTCCTTTGCCTCCCCTGCTTTGGGCCCTATTGGCTCTTCCTTGGAAATCAGTTCGGGAGCCGGCTCGCTCGCTTTTTCCTCGACAGCAAGCATTGGCTGTGTTCCTAGAATTTGGCCCTTTGCCTCATCCTTCCCGCCTTTTTCCTCGGGCAACTGGGCTAGCGGCGATTCCGGAACTAAGCCCATCGCCTCTTCCTTCCCGCCTTTTTCCTCATCCGTTGGGGTTGGCTGCGATACAAGAATTTGATCCACTGCCTCATCCGGGCTGCCTTTTTCATTTGGCAACGGCGTTGGCTGCGTCTCTTGGATTTGACCCCTTGCCTCCTCTGCATTTTCTTGCTTGGGCAACGGGGCCGGCTGCGTTTCCGGAATTTGCCCCTTTGCCTCTTCCTGGACGGCGCTTTCCTCCTTGCGGGTAAGGGTGCCTACGAAATCGCTAATCTTCTTCTTTAGGAAATCGAACATATCTGCAACTGCCCCGTTTTAACCAGTAGGAGTAGAAAACGAAGGAATTAGAATGTTTTGCACTTGCGCTTCTCCGCTTATTTTTGCAAATCAGCAGCCTTAAGGTCTATTTCCGAAAGCCTTTTCGAGATCTTCTCGATGTTCCCCTTAAGGACGCCTAATGCCTTCTCGATAGAATCCTTGCGCTTTCCAAGGATCGAAATCGCCTCTGAGGGCGCCTTTTCGATGAAAACGCCAGAACCTATCTCAACAAGGACCCCTAGGTTTGGCGTGGGCGTTGCCTTCATGAACGCGCCAGAGCCCAATTGGAAGTACGGATCGCCATTTGCTTTTTCAAGCCCGCCGATGCCCTGGATCGTCTGCTCCAGCTGGCCTTGGATCACCGCTGCCTGCTGGAACTGCCTTTGGAATTCCTGCATCTGCTGCTCAAGGTACTGCGCCTCGTAAGCTAGCTTTTGCAATTCCTCCTCATTCGACGCCATTTGAATCACCACCAATTATCATCAGGAATGATTATAATTGCTACCCGAACAGCCCCTCGAAGATCCGTTGCATCTCCGCACCCGAAGTGCTCTCGCCAACAAGCGCGCCCTTCGTGTTCGCCACGACCCCGTAGGAGTTAGCAGTGCTTCCGAGGTTAACTGTACCCCTCGTGCCGCGCACTCCAAACATCTTCTCGAACATCTTCATCTCCACATCGGATAGGTCCCTGTGGGTAAGAAGGCCCCTGTTCGTCACCACGTTCATCGCGCCAACGGTATGCACGTTTGCAACTGGCTGGGAAAATACCTCGACCCCAAGGCAATCAGAAATTTTGCCTAGATCTTTCCTTGCGATCTTGGGGTTGATGAGCGCAGCCTTGTCATTTGCAAGGATGTTGTTTCCGGGAGCGAACTTCTCATCCAGGAAGCATATGTTAAGCCCGAGCTCCTTTAGCGGCTTTACCTCGTGCTTTTCCGCAAGCGCCGAGACAACGCAGCCGTTGGAGTTGATGCAGGAGAATATGCCAAGGATGGGCGATTGGCAAAGGAGGATCCGGATTATTTCCACCCGGAGGGATTCCTGGACGCGCGGGATTAGCTTATCGTGGATGTTCTTTGGGACAAGCGCAACCTTCTCGTTTGCCCGGATGAAAAGCCCGATGTGCGGGTTGTTGTAGAATGAAGTTTTCAGCATCGGCATCTAGATCCCCATTGAAAACTAGGACTGAAGGGCCTTATTAAACAAATTATGCGGCAATTTCAGCCAGGACAATGCCCTCCTTGTCCTTCGTGGCCTTGACCTTGATTTTCTTCATGGGCCTTGCTGATCCGCGCTTCCTGATAAGGTTGTTTAGCGAAATCGTGAGTTTTATCTTCTTCTCATCGCCCTTCATGTGCCTAACAAGGAATTTCCGCAGTACCTTGATTGCGGCATTTCCCCGGCTCATCAGCGGCTTCGAGTAAACGGATACCAGCGGGATGGTATAAATTCTTTCGAGCGTTATTTCCCTTTTCTTTTCCTCCTTTTTCTCTTCCTTCTTGCCCTCTTCCCTCTTTGCGCCGCCCTCCTTGCCCTTTTCTTCCTTTTTGGGCCCGACCTTCCCTCCATCAGCTTTCTTTTCCTCCGCGGGCTTTGCATCTTCCTTTGCCTTCCCCTCCCCGGAAGGTTTTGCGGCTTCACTCGCCTTTTCGGCAATTTTCTCAAGTTCAATTTGCTTCTTCTCCTCCGCCTTCTTCTCCTGCAGTTCCACGAACTTCGCTTCCCTTGCTGCTGTAACGTCCGGTGCCATTTCAATCATCCATCTTTAGCTTCTTTGTCCTCCAGTTCCTAGAATACCTATTGAACGCCATTTTCCTGTTGGTTTTGGCGATTGCAAAAACCGGAATGCGCCTATTCAGCTTCGCTGCCTTGACCAGCTTCCTCTTGCGCGTTTCGGTCTTGTTCCTTGCCATGAAAATCATCCCTCGAAATCCTCGGGCTGCTGCGTGAATTCTTCGTCGCTTGCAATCTTGCCCTTAAGCTTCATCACTTCGCGCGTGAGAAGCCATACGATCAGAGTGATCGCCTTCCTTCCCTTGTTGTTCGTTGGCACGACAAGGTCGACGTATTTCGTGTGGTTGTTAGTGTCGCAAAGGGCGACAACGGGCACGTTGATATCAAATGCCTCCTTCACCGCCTGCCTATCAGCATTCGGATCGATGACAATTATCAGCGAGGGCTCGACGAAATCGTTCCTTCGCGGGTTGGTGAACCTCCCGGGCGTGAACCTCCCAATCAGCGGCACGAATCCGGTTAGCTCCGCCATCTTCGCAAGCGGGCCTTTCGCATTCTCCTTGTTGCTGACAAGGAACACCTTGTCCTCGGGGTATTTCGCAAGCAGCCTTGAAGCAGCCCTTATGCGAAGGTCCATTTTCTTGAGGTCGAGGACGTGGAGCCCATCCTCCCTCGCCTTGTAGATGTACCCGCGCATCCCTCCGGCCTTGTTCCGCGTGCCTATGTGCACGCCGGCGCCGAGATACTTTTCCTGGGGGACCAAAAGATTCATTCAAACCACTCAGAGTGTCATCTCCTGCCATAATTAGCCAAAAGGATAGCTAAAAGAGAAGGAAATTTTAGGATAATCAGCTTTAAAATCCTTCTTTTAATATACATACTTACCTTTAAAAAAGGTGTGAATGGGGAAAGCTGATAGCAGGAGGGGGATATTATGGCATCGGGGGAAGGTGCTGGGATTACGAAGAAGAACGTCATATTGGCAGCCCTGTTCATCGCGAACCGGCCAATGAACGTGGAGGAGATCTCGAAGGCCGCGAACTGCTCGGCGGAGGATGCGGAAGGGCTCGTCTTCGAGCTTGCCTCTGATTTGCAAAACGCAAACCTATCCCTTAGGGTAAGCATTTCCGAGGATCCGCAGAAGCTATCGGGAACCCACGCAAAGCTAGATGTAGGCGAAGAGTACCTGCCGCACGTGTCCCACCTATCCAAGCAAATCGAATTCAGCAGGAAGGCCCAGAAAATCCTAGCTCTCATCGCAAAGAAGAAGGAGCTGTTGCAATCCGAATTGAAGTACTATTTCAAGGGCGACATCTACGAGGGCGTGCAGGAGCTTGTGGACCTGAACTACCTAACGTGGGAAAAATACAAGAATACGAAGAAACTGAAGCCCACGAAGCTGTTTTTCGAGAAATTCAAGATGGTCGAGTAGGCTTGTCGGAGTACTCCATATCCACGTGCATCACTCCGTACTTCTCATAAGGCTTGCTTACGGGCTTGAAGCCGCATTTCTCGTAGAATTTCTGCACCGCGGTTTGGCCCATCAGCCAGATCCTTTTCGGCCTCCTCCGCTTGATGTCATTCACCATAAACAGGCACAACTCCTTCCCAACGCCCAGATTCCGGAAATCCCTGCTTACGGCCATCCTCTCGATTTTGAATTCGCCGGGAGCGACCTCCCTGACGCGGCCGGTTCCCACGGTTTTCCCAACGAACCTAACGATGTAATGCGCAGCCGCCTTGTCATCCTCATCCGGCTCATACCCCGGCTTGAAACCCTGCTCCTTGATGAACACCTCCACTCTCAGCATTAGGCAATCGATGATGTCCTGCAGCTTCTCCGCCCTCCTGATCTCCAGCTTCATGGATTGGTGAGGGAAACGGGGAATAATAAGCTAACGAAATGGCTGCGATCTGGGGGCAACGAACGCGCTTGAAGCCCCGAATTCAAAACATATTTTAACCGATTTGACCTACTGATATTGGTTTGAATGGTTTTGTTGTCGTTTCTGGAAATCAGGAAGGTCGATGGGAAGGACGCCTCGAAATGGGCTATCCTGGCTTATTTCCCATTTCAGGTTTGGGGCGCAGCGGCCCTATTTTTTATCGGGAACCCCTTTCAGAAGAGGCATGCGAAATTCGCCCTTCTACTAGATGCCGCAATATTGGTTTGGGCATTCATCATGTTTATTTTTTCAAACACTTGGATGGATGTGGATTCGAACACGCCGCAGGAATTATATATATTCGTAAGTGGATTTTTTGTTATCGGATTGCTCGTTTGGATTCTATATTACTTCTATGCAATGTATCTATCTTTGACGGCCAGATACGTAAAGGTAGAAAATATTATCGACTGACTTTCCCGATAATTTTCGCGAGCAATGAAAAAAATTAGATCTCCAGCCCCGACATCTGCAGGATCTGGAGCTCCTCCATCGTGATCTTCTTTCCGGCCTTGAAGTTTACGTAGATCTCCTTCGCGCGCTCGGAAAGCTCGCCCATCCGGTCGGCCTCCTTTTTCTTCTTCTCCTTCCGTTCATCGGCGTGATGCCTCTCGAACTCGTCACGGATCTCGTCGCGCGTCTCCTTCAACTTGAAATAGGTCTCATCCGCATCCTTCCGCTTCTCGCCGATCTTCTCAAGGTATTCCGAAATCTTCTGCCGCAAATCATCGGCTTTCTTGTAGCATTTTAACATCGCATCGTGGTGCTTGTCGCTTTCCCTTGCGTTCATCTCCTGCGCCTCGTCCAATGCGCGGAATTCAAGGCTCAGGTCGTGCCGTTGCTTCCGAAGCTCGGAGATCTGCCTCCTAAGGGGCTGGGACTTCTCAATAATGTCGCGCTCCTTCGATAGCTGCTTTATCTGCTTGGCAAGCGCATTCTCCTCCTTTATTGAAACGCTCTGCGTCTGCTGCCTCCATTCGAGCTGCTCGATCATCCTAACGAGCCTTCCAAGGGGGATGTGGCTGCCTTCGTCCTTTGTCTGGTATTTAACCGCCTCTGCCTCGAGCCTCCTTAGCTCCGTGTCCGTTGTCTTGGATTTCTCGATCAGCTGCCTCCTTTTCTCGGAGATCTCCTTCACCTTGACATTGAATTCGTCGCGAAGCCTCTTCTCCTCGTCCGCCTTGTCGAGGGTCTCCCTAAGGTGGGTGATGTTCTTCTGGTTTTCCTCAGCTAGCTTCCTCACTTCGAGGTTCTTCTTCTGGGTTTCCTGCTTCAGTTCTTCAAGCTGCTTTTCTTCCGCCATTCTCTCTTCCTAAAATCAGTCCTGCGCTCCCGCTCCGGACTCGAGCTCAATCTCAACTATTATCTCATCCAACTCTGCACGCTGCTTTTCAAGCACCTTGCGGATCCTTCTGATCCTCGCCTGCTGCAGCGCGAGCTCCCGGTATTTCCGGCTTGCCTTGTTGAAATGGTCCATTGAGAGTGAATTGTAGGGCTCTGAGTCCATGCTCATTGAAATATCCTTCAATATCTCCGCGAGCAGGTAATTGGCCGACAGCTTGACTTCCTTCTTGATCTGGTGGGGCTGCTTGAGGTTTTCCCTAATTATCGCGACGATGCGTGCATTCGGGAAGGGCAATTTCGCTTCCTCAGCTGCATCAACACCCTCCTCGCCCTGCTCTTCGAGCACAGCCTCGGGCTTCTCCTGCATTGCCTCTTGCTCCTCATCCACAGCCATCTTTACACCCATCAAATATCAAAAATCAGCGCTACTTTTAGAGATTGGAACCTTTAAAAAGGGTTATGAAATGAGCTCCAAATCGGCGGCCATCCGTCCGCTTAATAAGCCGTTATGCACGCTCGTGTTCGTCTCGAAATCCGCATGTTTAAGGACGGAAAAGAAGTTGCCATTCATCATCGCGCCCTTGATTGCCCGCCCGATTTCGCCTTCACGGATTTCGTATGCAATGAGAAGCGGGAAGGAAAAATCGCCGGTCACGGGATTCGCGCCGGATGTGAGGAAGGAGCGCACATAAACGCCGCTCCTGCATTCCAAAACCGCATCCGAAATCCCTCCGCCTAAAATTTCGATGTTCGAGAATGAAATCGCAGGTGGCGCCAGGTACGAGGAGCGCAGCCCGTTTCCCGCTTCCTCCCCCTTCATTTTGGCTGAGGTTGGCATGTCGAAAAGGAAATCCCTAACAATTCCCCTGCCCACGATCTCCATTTTTTTGCCCTTGAAGCCCTCCCCGTCGTATTCTGCCGGAAGAATGCCTTCTTTCATCGACGGGTCGTCGGAAATGGATATTCCCTTCCCTGCAACTGCCATTCGCCTCCTTAATTTTGTCGTCCTTTTCCTCAACGACTCCCCGCCGAAATTGGATGGCAAGAAGAGGTGCAGCAGGTCGCTTAGCGCCCCGATATCGAAAACAACCCTGCAACGGCCTGCTGCAATTTTTTTTGGTGCAGCTGCTAATTTGGCACACTCCGCCGAATTTCGGGCAATTTTTCCAGGGGATTGGCAATATCTGGAAGATTGGTATGAATCGTCGGCCTCGATTTCCCTGTAGCCGCACTGGGAAATTGCCAGGAAATTCGAGTGCTTCTGCATTATATTGCCATTTTCAGAATTCGTTATTTGGACGCTCGAGGCCGTACAACCAATAATGTTGTTTAGCGGCTTTACTTTCTTCTCGAGATGCACATCGATCATCTGCTGCAAATCATCCATCGCCCATTCCGGAAAACTTTCCGCTTTCGGATCGAAGTATTTGGAGGAGCGGCCTTGCGTTTGGGGGAAGAAATAATCCGCCTTCTCCTGCAGTTTCGATGTTTTGAGCGCCACCTTTACCGCATTTTCGATTTCGGTCGGTCGCTCGAACGAGTAAAAGCCAAGCCGCCTATCCCTTATGCTCCTTATTGCAAATCCCTCCTCCCTTACGGAATCCTTCGAATGCACCCCACGCGTGTCTGCAAGGAACGTGAGCGACTTGTCCACCCGGCAGTAAAGCTCAAGCGAACAATCATATTTCCTTGAGAGCGATAGCAGCTGCTTTTCCGAAATCATGGAAGCATAAAGAGCTAAACATTTAAGGGGGTTTGGGATGGCGGCCGGAAGAAAGGAGGATGCGCCCCCTTGCACTGGCCAAAGGAAGGCTTAAATTCCAAGCCATTTCAATAATTCCAAACTTACCAAAGCAAACTAAGGTGCATTGAAATGGAAAGAACGTTGATACTGCTAAAGCCGGATTGCGTGCAGCGGTCGCTCGTTGGCAAAGTTGTCTCGCGCTTCGAGGGAAAGGGCCTAAAAATCGTTGGTATGAAGATGATGCAGCTGGAAGACAAGCTGCTCGATGAGCATTATTCGCATTTGAAGGAGAAGCCGTTCTTTGCGGGCATTAGGAAATTCATGAAAAGCACGCCGGTAATCGCAATGGTTCTCGAAGGGCTCGAATGCGTCGAGGTTGTGAGAACAATGTGCGGCCCCACGAATGCCAGGAAGGCGCCTGCAGGGAGCATAAGGGGCGATTTTGGGATGTCAGTGCAAAGCAACATCGTGCACGCTTCCGACAGCAGTGAAACTGCGGAAAAGGAGGTGAAGAGGTTCTTTTCGAAATCGGAATTGTTTGAATATGAGAAGGCGGATTTTTTGATTGCATATTCATCGGATGAGCAGAAGGGCTAGTGTCATCGGATGAGCAGAAGGGCTAATGATGGTCGATAGTGCGATTCTGGAGAGGATTTGGAGCAGGAAGCTAATCGATGCACTCGAGCATCCATACCTGCATATGCGCTCGCAGAGGGTTTTTTGCGCGTTCAACGCAATCACCGATGCGGTGGTGCATTTTGACAGGCGGACGCTAGAAAGGGAGCTAAGGAAGTGCGACCACGAAAAAATCAAGGCCGCCATTGCCAATCCCAATCTTTCCTCGATTGAAACAAAGGAGGAGTTCTTCGCTGCCCTGCTAAAAATGTTCTCAGCCGGGAAGGCAATTGAGCTTCCCTCCTTCAACCCGAAACTTTTCGTATGGTTCAAGCGCATTTTCAAGGAAGAGATTAGGATGGGCGGACAGGCCGGGATCATCTCAAACCAGATGGCGAAATTGGGCGTTAATACGGTCTGCTATTCCCCCGTGCTCTCGAAGGAGCAGTCGAAACTGTATTTCAACAATAGCTTGTATTTCCCTATCATCCGGAATGAAAGGCTCGTTTTCAGGAAGCCTAGGGCGAGCTACAGGGATGGCGATTCCACGAAAACCAACTGGATTTTCGAGTTCCGGAAGGGCGATAGGATCAGGTTTGGCAAAAAGGGGCTCGTTTGCCCGCGCTCGAATAGGATTATTGTGGCATCAAGGCCGAAAAAATACTTGCCCCTCTTCCCAATAGGAATGGATGGCTTCCTTCCCCAACTCTCCAGTTCCTTCGACGTGTTCTTCCTTGCAGGCTTCCAGTCGTTCCAGCAGCGGATGGAGGGAAAACATTTCCGTTCCTACCTGAATAAGCTGATTTGGCAGCTAAAGCAGCTGCACCAAAATAAAAACGCCAGGTTCCATTTGGAGTACGTTGCGATCCACGACCCGCTCCTCGATAAGACAATTTACCCCGCCTTGCTGCCGCATTTCGACAGCCTTGGGATCAACGAGGTTGAAACCATCCATTTCCTAAGGCGTCTTGAGGAGTATGATTATGCGGAAAGGCTCGAGCACCATGAATCCGCGCTGAACTTTTACAAATCCCTGCTAAGGCTCTTCCACAGGCTAAGATTAAAGCGGCTGCACGGCCACACGCTTGGGTATTTCATGCTGCTCCTACGGAAGGATTATGCGGGAAGGATCAGGCCGCAGGAATTCGTGAATGCATTGCTCTTTGCCTCGAGGGTCGCGGATGGACGCGCATTCTACGGCAAGACGCCTTCCTTTGCAGACATTAGGAAATTGCACAACCTGAAAATTTCAAAAGAGGGGATTGAAGCGCTTAGGGGCTTTGCTTCTGGGTTCTTCGGAAGCAATGAACGAGCCAGGAAATTCCTGCTAAATGGCATCCTCGAAGCTGAGGACCACCTCTTGATAATGGTCCCAACTGCATTGGTGAAGCCTAAGGCAACTGTTGGGCTAGGAGATACGATTTCATCAGTGGCATTCGCAAGTGAGCCCTTCTGAAATTTCCAAAAAAAAGCCAAATTCAAATCACAATAGTTTCAATTTCGAGGTAACCGCATCAACCTTCTTCTCGTCATCGGGGCCTACAACAAGGGCCGTGATTGTGCCCGCTCTTATTTGCGTATGCCCCGCATCCCTTATCATTATTGCAATCATTCCCCCGGATTTGGCCTTCAAGAACAGTTCCCGCAGCTCCTTTTCGGATTTCACCTTTAGAACGATCTTCTTCTGCCCTTGGCGCCACCATTCCTCCGATTTTTCCGGCGAATGGAATGCGGTTTCAATGTAGCCCTCAACGGAAGCGTGCGACGCCTGCGCTGCGATTTTCCCCTTCCCCATCTCCAAGTCGGCCCTAATGACAATTGCTTGTTTTAACATCATCAATCACCGTTTCATCCGTATTTTGCTGCTTCCCCCTTAATATATTTCAGTGCGTCCTCGAAATTCACGTCCGCGCCCATTTTCCGGAAATATTTTAGCACGTTCATCAGGTCATTTCTCAAAAATTCCTCGGCCTGCGGGTGATGCATTAGAACCGCCTGCCCCACATCTATTATGTAGGGATTGCCTTTGTGGATGATCACGTTGAATTCGCTCAAATCCGCGTGCACAAGCTTCACGGCGTGCATTTTCCTCATGTCCAAAAGAAGCTTGGAAAGCGTTTCATTTGGGCTTTCGAGATAAACATCCTTGAGCAGGGCTGAAGGGACCCCTCCTTCGCCAAGAAATTCCATCACAACTATGTTGTCCCTGTGCTTTACCGGCCTCGGCACATTGATGCCAGCTTCGGCGCATATTTTCAGGTTGGAAAATTCCTTCTTTGCAAAAATCCTAACCATATCGCGCCTTCCTCGTGGCCTTGGGAAGCGCTTGTCGCCCTCCAAATATTGGATCCTCTTCTGGAACGAGGGCCCCTCGTTTTTGAAAACCTTCACCGCAAGGTATTCCTTCATTCCATCCTTTTCCCTAGTAGCCCTGTAAACGGCCGCCTCCTTCCCGTGCTGCAAGGGAAAATCGAGCGATGAGAAAACGCCCCCGCCCATCAGGAATTTGAGCGTGCGGATGGTCCCATCGTCGAAAACGCGCTCGGAGAACTTGAGCTGCTCCTCCTTGAGCATCTTTTCGCCCCTTTCCGGGCGCTTGCGGGTGCTGAGTTTTCGTGCCATGGTCATTCTCCTTTTGGTAAGTTCTTATTCGCCCACCTTAGAGCCTTGTTAACGAACTTATTCGTCATGAATCTGGACGCTTCCGAATAAAAAATAAACAAATCTGGCGTCAGGGGGGTGGTTTCATCAAATAATGCAGTTTCCGTCCTTCCGTAAATGGAATTAATGATTCTCCACGACTCCGTTCTTTTGCTGGAATCGCGAAGGGCTGCGATGCTAGAGTTCCTCCCCCTTAATTTTCCCTCGATGGTTCGCATGATCTTGGAAAAATCCTCTTTGTTCATTTCGACCTTGAAAAGCATCCTGTTGTCGAGATGCAATTCATTCTTATAGGCGAAATGGCTTCCGGTGAGGACGTCCTCCGTAAACGTTGGCCTTTGCATTCCGTGCACGGATGCCTGTTCGTATTCAGGGCGATAGTGCTTGAAAGCCCTATTGAATGCGATTTTGGGAAGGATAAGTCTCCTCGAAAACCTTACGTTCATCTGGAAGCTGCGAAGCCCAGAAGTATTTTTGAACGGTTTCGCGGAATCAAACACTAACAACGCAGGCAGCTTGCCTCCTTCAACATCCCGCCATTTTGTCAGATCCACACGCGGGGGGATTTTCCTTATGGCGCGGCCCACTGCCCCGTGAATTGTTGCTTGCAACCGGGAAATCCATTCGCCTGCGGCCATCTTATACCGCGGGTCTACGTAATATGCGGGTATGCCAAGTGCGGCGGTATTAAGGGGCTTGCCAGTATGGAACACTTCCTCTCGAGGGCAGCCCCTCAAAAAAAACGGATTTGTCAAATCCCTCCGAAATTCATCTATTTTTTCCAACTTTTTTGCCATATCCTTTTTTCGCCTATATTCGGGATGAATTCAAAGAATCTTCTCAATGCGTTAAGGCCGCTTGCGGGTTGAAAGCTTCATTGCCATAAAAATTTCCTTGAATCGCTATTCATTGGCCGCCATCCTCCCATATATCTCTTGCATCTCCAATGCATCATTTTCAATCTCGGGGCTCTCGCATATTATCGTTCCGGAGCAGTTTTTCTCCACGAGCGCCTCCGCGAGGAGCTGGAAATCGGGCGATTTGCTCGAGATTGGCAGATGGTTCCTTTCGCCTTTTTCCGTGAAGGCGATCCCCTCGAAATGGATGTGGAGCGTTTGGAGGTGCCTTTTGCCGAATTGCTCAACCTCTTCAAGTATTTTTATAAAATCCCCCTTCTTCTTCAATCCGCCATTTGTTCTCGCGTGCAGGTGGCCAAAATCAATGCACGGGTTCACTTTCTCAAATCCGAATTCCTTCGCAAGGGAGAAATTCTCCCCAATTGTGCCGAACTGCGAAATTTTGCCCATCACTTCCGGCGCAAGAATGGTGTTTTCAATTTTTCGGCTGTTAAGCTGCTGCAAAATCAAATCAACCTGCCCCTCCATCTCCTCATATGCCTGCTTTTTCTCCATTTTCCCATAGAACGCGGGGTGAAAAACGATTCTCTTGGCACAGGCAAGGCCGCCGATGCGGCAGCTCTCGATTATCCGGATCCTGCTTGCGTCCCTCTTGTACTTATCCTCGGAGAGGAGGTTGATGTAATATGGCGCGTGGGCTGAAACCACCAAGCCCAGCTTCCCTGCCAGTTCGCCTACCTTCCTAGCCGCCTCCTCCTTCAGGTTCACGCTGTGCACGAATTCGAGCTCCATCGCCTGCAGCTTCAGATCGTGCACGCACTGCAGCCCATC
Organism: Microcaldota archaeon; assembly: GCA_041305345.1. Classification (GTDB taxonomy): domain Archaea; phylum Micrarchaeota; class Micrarchaeia; order Norongarragalinales; family SBBD01; genus JACRGC01. The sequence goes on from JBFYLP010000005.1 coordinate 109,332, forward strand.
AAGCGTCGTGCCCCTGCTCCTGATTGGCAATCCGGCCGTCCCAAAAATGATCATTCCCAAATCCGCCCCTTCCTGGACATCTTGTCCTCATACATCCGTTTGTCGACCTCGTTGAGCACGTGCTCCAACGGCTCGTGCCTGCTTTCCGTATGGACGCCTGCGCTTACTCCGAACCTGAAGGGTTTGCTAATCCCCCTTTGTGCAAGGTGCCTATTGATCTCCTCGCCGTGCGCGCTAATCAGCTCGCCATTCATCTGTTCGCCAAGCTTGCGGATCCTATCGGCTATTTTCTCCGCAGTCCCCCTAGGCACGTTCCGAAAAAGGAAGATGAATTCGTCGCCGGCGTGGATGCCGTGCCGCCCCATATTGAAATCCCCCTTGCCGACAAGGTCGTCTTGCCGTATCAATTCCCTCGCACCTACCGCGAATTTCCTAAGCACCCCATCGGCGAATTCGTGGCCGAGCGCATCATTGAGCAGCTTGAAGTTGTCGAAATCGGTCTTGATGATTGAGAGGGGCGCTTTGGCGCCCGCCTTCCTTAAGTTCTTTTGCAAGAGCTCGTTGATCTTCCATTTAGTGAACACGCCCGTAAGCTTGTCGATTTCCGCATTCTCGCGCACCCTGCCCGCACGCGCGCCCATTATATACCCCCCGACAACCGGAAGCAGGCTCAGGCCGATTCCCGCGATTTTCTCCCTTGTGCTCACCGGCAGGTGGCCCCATTTCCTCGCAAACCATTTTCCCCCGGCCAAGACCCAGCTCCTCCTGGCATCGGTAAAGCGCCGTTTTTCCCCTTGGGATGCGAAATATTCCAAAAGATTCCATTTCATGAACATCCTTGCGTTCCCGAGGCATAAAAGGCTTCCGTTGCGTTGAGGGGCAAGGTATTTAATTCTGCTAGCGCAGTTTAATACCGGTGTGAACATGGTCAACCTTACCTACCTGGGCCATTCCGCATTTGAATTGAATTTCGGTAAAAAAACGGTCCTGATCGACCCGTGGCTCAACCCGCACCCGAAGGAGGAAAGGCTTGTGCAGCCCGCATATTCCGCGGAACAGGTGAAGAATGCGGACCTGATACTTATTTCGCACGAGCATTTCGACCATTTCGACCCGCTGGACGTCAAGCGCATCTATGAGCGCACCTTCGCGCATATCGTGGCCCCGGAAACCGTGTTTGAAAGGATCGAGATTCCAGAGAACAGGAAGATGGTAGCCTACCTGGGCGACAGGTTCACCTACCAGGGATTCGACATACAGGTTGTCGAGGCTAAGCACCCCCAGGCGGCATATTCGGTTGGCTACATCATTTCAGATGGCCTCCAGAGCGTCTACTTCGCAGGCGATACATATGATTTCTACGGGCTTAGCAAAATCAAGGCGGATGTTGCGTTAATTCCAATCGGCGGTACTTATACGATGGATATGATAGGCGCGCTATCCGCGGCAAAGAAGCTCCACGTATCCCACATAATCCCAATGCATTACAACACTTTTAGCAACATCAAGGCCAACCCCTACGAGTTTGCAAAGCGCGCCCGAACCGAGACCAAGGCGCAGGTGCACGTCCTTGAAGTTGGGCATTCAATTGAGCTTTAAGCAAGTCATTTAGCACAAAGCCTTTCAACTCCCACATATCATTTACTCCAAAGACCACAAGCGTTCTAATCCTGGGTGCCGCTAATGAATTCGGACACCTGCTGCACAATCTGCGCATATGAAAGCTCCATCTGCTCCCAAACATTCACCACATTGAAAAGGCTGCCAATGCCTGTTGCGGTCTCATTCCCCGTCAGGTAATTGAAACCCCAAGCCTGGTTCCCAAGTGTCGCAACTTCGTCAAAACTCCCAAAGGAGTGCCCGCCTTGCTGATCAACAAGGTAAACCTTCTGGTCGGCTTGGATCGCAGAATCCGGAATAGCGCTGCGTATTCCCTCCAGGATGGCCGCCCTCCCAGTGGATTCATTAACGGATTTCTGCACCAGGGCAATCCGGACAGTGAGGGAGTGGTTCAAATATACCAAAACCGATTCCGGGAAATAGTCGGGATCCCTAGCTGCGGTGAAATTGTGCGGCGCATAGGTCACGTTGACGGTCTTGTTGCCAATGAATTCGGTCACCAGGACGGGGTTCGTGATGCCATCAACCGCTTCAAGGTTCAGGTATTCCGGGAATGACGAGGAAGAGTTGGTGATGTTCACCTTTGCGCCGGATACGAGGCTGCTTGCCTCATCGGTTACGTTGACTGCTGCATAATGCCTTACCCTCGCCTCGGAAAGCCCGGAGTAGGAGATGTTGGAAACAACCGCGCTTGAAAAGTTCACGAAGGTGAAATTCGATCCCACGAGGAACGCGATCCTAGGGTTGGTGGAATTCACGTACATCTCGTCAATGGCGCAGCTCTCGCCCGAAACCCTATAAAGGCCCTTCCGAAGGTTAACGTATTGGTTTGCCGTGAAGTTGAGGTTTTTCGTCTGGGAATCCCCATAATACACCTCAAATGACGGGTCCAGGCTGATGTTTGCAATCGTATTCCTGATGAACGATAAATTGGTAACCGTGCCCGAAAAGGAGAAGAGCGCCTGTGAATCCGTGCCATAGGTGCCGACAAACGCATTGTCGTTGAATGCCAAGTCCCTGGTTGTTGTCAGGAAGGCATAGTGGTACTGGCTGAAGTTCTCAAAGGAATTGTTGCTGAATTGCGAATTGTTCACGTTTTGCAGCCAGAGGATGTTGATATTCGTATTGGGCGCTGCACCGTATTTCACCACGTAGTTCTTCACCAGCAGGTCCTTCGATTGGTGAAAATAGAAAATCTCGTTGCTTACGTTGTTGATTGGCGAATTGGCGCCATCAAAAACGATTTTCTCCGATGCATAAACCCTGAAAAAATACTCGAATTCCGGTTTTTGCGGGTCATATGAGAAGCTCGTGTTCCTGAAGCTCAGGCGCGAGGAATTGAATATGTTGAAATGGTGCCTGTTATCGTCGTATGTATCCGAAAAATTGGAGGAATTCACGCCATTGAGGTAAAGGCCGTACTGGTAACCGACATTGGAGGCGGAAATGCTGGTGATGTTGGAGCAGATGAAGTCCTCAATGGATGAATTTGTGGAATTGTAAAAATACGCGCCAAACGCCGTGCTGCCTTGGACCAACGATCTCGAATAGATGGAGTTGGCGACTAGGTTTCTCGCGTGCACCTGCGATGACGACTCGACCTTAAGGCCGTATGTGAGCACGGATGCGACAGCGTACCCGAACTGCTCCGATACGTCGATACCCTCCAGCTCCACCTCACGGGAACCGCTGACCTTCACCCCGGTGTTGAAGTTCTTGATTTTGCAATCCCGGATGGTCACATTCCTCCTGTTCGCAATCGTGATCCCAACGCTGCCCGGAGCGCGCGAGCCGCTGATGATGAACCCGTTGCAGTCCAGCGTGACGTTATCCGCAAGCACATATATGCAGCTTGATGCTGCAGAAATGCTCTGGTTCAGCTCATACACCTGGTTTGGGGATGCGAGGTTCCCGCAGGCGGAAGTGGTGTTCGGGTCCAGGATTGCCGGCTGTGCGCTTCCGCCGGAGAGTGTGAGGTTCCACGTTCTCTCAAATGAGTTTGGCATTTCCCAGTAGATGTCAAACCACCTCCTTTCCGGGCTTAGGGAAAGCGAAGCAGGCAAGGGCCTTGGATCGACGAATCTTACATTCCTAATGGTAACAGGAGAATGGCGGCAAATCGTTGCATTTAGCAATTCATCAAAAATACAATCCATTTGAAGCACGGTTTCATCGAAATAGGCCGGGCCGACTTCCATTATTGCAAGATTCCGCGTTCCCGTTGAATCAGATAGAGCTGGCTGCATCACATACTCACTCAGAATGGGCCGGCCTGCTGCCATTGAGATTCCTACATAATTGTGGCATTTGGCATACTCGTCCGAGCCTGCCGGGGCTAAATCGCAATAATGCAAGTCCTCGGAGGTAATATCAATGCCATTTGTCAGGATAGTTTTGGCCCCGGATGATGGCAACGAAAACAAAAGGCACAATAACGCCAGCAATACGGTGCTCGAACCCGTCTTCCTCATTCCGGCCTCACTCCTATCCCCTGTTGAATGCGACCGGCAAACCAGCCGATCCTTAAACCCGCAAGCCTTATGGAGCCCCTTTTTTAATAACCCTCCGAACGCCCACCAGACCGCTCTCCGAATCCCTTTCCTTTCCAGTGTAAAGATACCTTGATTTCGCATCGTAGAGCGGTTCGCCGAAGGGTTTGTAATTGGTGTCCTCGACCACCGCGCCAGATTCATTCGTAACTAAGGTAGTGCTCCCAAGATGGTCTGGATGATAGAAATACTTCTTGCCATCGGGGTCTTTCCTCGCGATAAGCTGGGAATCGGCGTAATAGTAGATTGTGTCGAAGGTGCCCGTCGCATTTATTACTCGGAGGAAATTCGGGTTGAAGTAGAAGACGGTTTCGTTCTTGATTCTGTCGGATTTCCTGATGCGGTTGCCATCCGAATCGTAGAGGTATTCGGAAATGACGGTTCCAGTCGAATTTCCATCTCGGATTTTCGAGAGCTGATTAAACGAATTATACTCGTAATAGGATTGCGAATCCTGAACCATATTCCCGTTGGCATCGTAAATGAACGATTGGGTGAGGTTGGAAGCATTACGGGAGGTGTTTTGCCCGATTGCGAGGGATTGCTGGCTCCAGAGAGTGAGATTTCCTGCTCTTGCGGTTATTTTGTAATCTGTTGAATTCGAGTAGTTGTATGCGAGGTAGACGAAAATGCTCTCTTGGGAGGTGAGGTTGATGGGGATTGTTGAGTTGATTTGCGAAACTCCCGTGAAGAACGTGAAATTGATGTTCGAAATGTTGAAATTCGCGTTGTTCCTGATGTGGAAGCCGAAGATTTTGAGGGTGGCGTTTGTGGAGAGGAGGCGGAGGTCTTTGAGTTCGGAGAGGTGTCGGCAGAGTTTTTAGCATTGGTTGCTAAAAAAAGAAAAAAAAGGGCTCTGTGCAGTTGTCAAAAGCGATAAAAAAAGAACTGCGTCTTCGCGTCTGGGCGAAGGGCTGACATCGACTTATGCGGAAAGACCGCATGTTGAAAAAAATTAAAATTTCAATGCATCGAATAACTTTGACAAAATACCTTTTTTGGCCCATTTTGTCAGTTACCGAAGGATTATCATCCACCTTTCCCAATAAATGTTCATTGATCAATAATTTTCATTTTTTTCACTTTTTGGTATTTTTTAATTTTTCAATTACGTCTAAAGCAATTCGATCATCTGGATATTTTTTTAAGACATCTTTTGCAATTTTTAATGCTTCACTTTCGGAAATCAACCTCTCTGGTAAATTATAGAAAAAAAGTAAAAACTGTTTGTGACCAATATTTTTTGGGGATAAATTAACTGCTCGCCTTGCATGAAATAAGGCTAAATTATACGCGTTTGGTAAATAATTAATTCCATTGGAAAGTAGGACGGATGCAATCGAATGATATTCTGCATTTTCATTTTCATTTATTAAAAACCAAATGAAACCATATGGTGCAATACTCTTTCCATGATAAGTTAGCTTGAAAAGAATTTCGTCTAATTTTTTAATTGTTAAATGTTTAACCAGTATTTTTGCTTTATAAAAATCTCCTGACAAGATATATTTTTCTAATTTTGACTCCTCGGCATATATTTTCATTTTTTATTCACCCATGCATTTGAAATTGTTCTTCCACTTCCTTCTTTTTTCCAAGTCACAGTTACAACTTCCCTATTAATTTTTAATGTTGACTGATAAACTCCCTTTCCCGATTGATAAGAGCTAATCGTCCCTTCTTTTAATGTCTTATCGATAACTCCACTAACATCGCCCCAATCTTTAGGATCGCTAACAACTTTCCCCCAATCGTGTTTATCTGCCAGTATATGTGCTTGATGCGCTTGGTCGATTGCCTTAACTTCGGGTAATAATTCTTTAACTGCTACTTTTCCGATATTTTTAGCCTCATTGGCTCTCTCCGCCTTCTTAAAATCACCTCCAGCTTCTAACGCCTTCTTCGCATCATTAAGGTCATCCGTATGCAATGCAGCCTTAGCGACAACGCCTCCACCGCCAATTAAAGGCGCCGCAGTTGATATTATATCGGCGCCAAAGCAGACCCAATTTTCCAAATGACTGAAATAACCCGCGGGATCATTTTTGATGTCGTTTATATCTTGCGCCAAGCTCAAATAATCCATGAAATCGGTAGGGGAAGCCCACTTTCCGGTTGGATCGACATACTTGTAGGGATTATTGGTTACATATGAGTAGCGGTTCATTGATTGCGGGGCATATTCGTACTCCTGCAATTCAGTATCGGGTTGAATGAATTTCCCAATCACCGGACTATAATATCTCGCCCCATAATACATCAAACCAGATTCCGAATCCCTTTCCTTCCCAGTGTAAAGATAACGCGATTTCGCATCGTACAATGGCTCGCCGAAGGGTTTGTAATTGGTGTCCTCAACAACAGCACCACTTTCATTCGTAACGAGAGTCGTGCTTCCCAGATGGTCGGGATGGTAAAAGTATTTCTTGCCGTCGGGGTCTTTGCGGGCGATCAATTGGGAATCGGCGTAATAGTAGATTGTGTCGAAGGTTCCCGTCGTGTTTATGACTCTCAAGAAATTCTGATTGATGTAGAGGATGGTTTCGTTCTTGATTTTATCGGATTTCCTGATTCGGTTGCCGTCTGAATCATATAAATATTCGGAGATGATTGCGCCACTCGAATTTCCCTCTCTGATTCTGCTCATCTGGTTGAAGGAATTGTACTCATAATATGATTGCGAATCCTGAACCATATTCCCGTTGGCATCGTAAATGAACGATTGGGTGAGGTTGGAGGCGTTCCGAGAGGTGTTTTGCCCTATTGCGAGGGATTGCTGGCTCCAGAGCGTTAGGTTCGATGCGCGAGCGGTTAATTTGTAATCGGTTGAGTTAGAGTAGTTGTAGGCGAGGTAGACGAAAATCGACTCTTGGGAGGTGAGATTGATTGAAATTGTGGAGTTGATTTGTGATATTCCTGTAAAGAATGTGAAATTGATGTTCGAGATGTTGTAATTCGCGTTGTTCCTGATGTGGAAGCCGAATATTTTCAAAGTGCCATTTGTTGAGAGTAATCGTAGATTATTTACCTCGATAATTGGGCCTGTTTGGGAGATGGTTTTTTGAGCATGGGCGGGGGAGTTTTGGTAGGTGTAATTGCTGATTGTGTTGTTGTTCGTATTGGTTGCGAAAAAAAAGAAAAAAGGCATGTGCAGTTGTCAAAAGCGAGAAAAAAAGAACTGCGTCTTCGCGTCTGGGCGAAGGACTGACATCGACTTATGCGGAATGACCGCATTTTGAAAAAAATTATAATTTCAATGCATCGGATAACTTAGATAAAAACCCTTTTTTTGCCCATTTGGTTGGTTTACCAAAAGTATAATCTGAAATCTTCCTAAACCAGATATTTTTCAAATTAGCCTTTTCCATAATTTGCTTGAGTTTAGATGTAACGATGAATCTTGTCTTAGAGTCAACTGAAAAGAAATATTCGCCATTCCAATGATGTAAATCAAAATAAAATCCCTTCATGGCTGAAAGATATTTCTTCCCTTCCGAGTCTATCGAGTATTCAGGTTCACACTCGCCGATTAATAATGGTAAGGGATCAGATTTTGTTTCCATATAATAATATTTTGCCAGTATACTATTATAATTTACTTGGATTGGCCAGACATGAAAATCACCAATATTGTTGTTCTTAAGTAAGGAGACAATTTTCTTAGAGTATACTTGTGTTGCCCACGAAGTAGCTAAAATATCCCCATACGTCGTTCCTGTTTGCGGAATAAGAGTAATTTTACCTCCTTTAACATATTCATCAAAATTTCTTTTTTGATTTAACTCTATATTTGAGATTTCTCCAGTTAACCAAAAATATTTAGTTGCCCAACCATGCTCTAGAATATAAAAATCAGAATATCTCTGTTCAAGATTCATATAGTATCACCCGCCATAATAACCATAGTAAATATCAAAATTATATTTTGAAGACATCAAATCTTTCCTCATGGTTTCACTTTTTAATATATTGATTCGGGAGCTCCCTCAATTCTTAATGGTTTCAGGTACTCGTTAAGTTTTTTCAAGTCATTTACATACCGAGTAGTTCCAAAATAGTTGTTAAGATTGATTTCGTAATTGGTTAGTTGTAGATAGGCTCCATTCGAGACTGATTTGACGATGGCTACGGGGGCTTCATTCTTGACTTTCTCAATCCCCCCAAGCCGGGCTAAATGATGTTTATTGAGGAAATTGCCCCAATAGGCTTTAAAGATATTTTTACAAACCCGATTTTGGTTTATTTGGTAAAATCTGACCTCGTCATTAAGTTTCTTTTCATAAGGGGTTTCTACAAGTCCTCGATCAATATCGAAATAGGTGATTGGGGAGAGTGTCGCTTGCCTCATATAATCCGCTAAATTATTATGAAAAGTTATAAACCCGTATTCGAAGTTTTTTAAAAGCGATTCACTTACTATTTCATTAATCTTAAAAGCTAAATTTGCGTCTATAAAATTAATACTTAAATTTTGTGGTTTTTCAAATTTTGGAGATAAGTCAAGATGAAAACTTAATCCAATATTTTGGTTTTTTTCCTTAAATTGATTTTTTGATCGATTTTCAATAATAATAGAATAAAATCGGTCATCCTTTATTTTATTGATTATCTTGCCAATATTCCTTGCGGATATTTTTTCAAATCGTTCGGCTGTTGCTGTTTCCTTTTTCATAAACGAATAAGTATCGAACGGATTCTCGGCATATTTATTAATTGTTTTTACTAGGGTCAATAATTCAAGAGGGGCTTTACGAACTTCTATATGAAAATATACTGTGAACCCATATTGTAATGACTTCCAATTTTCATGTTTTAATTCTTTTGAATTCATATATTTCACCTACCTATATGGAACAATTTCAAAGCTCCACGCTCCGGATTTACCCCAATCAGCAGGTTTGCCATATTTACTCCAGTCGGCATTTTTTGCTGCATCAATATAGCCACTAACCTGATCCCTCGTGCTTTTTAAATTTACACGCCCCTCAGGTTTTAATTCATAAATTACCCTATTATTTAGATCTATCGCATCTGGTCTAATGCGATATCCGGGAATAGCTTTATTGGTTATCATTCCTTTTTCTCCCATTATATTGTAGAATTTTTGATGTTCGGCCATACCTTTTACTATGGCTTCTCGAGTGTTTGGATTTGCTGCTCCTCTTAAAGTTGACTTGGAACCACTATTAATCTCGCCTTCGGTAACGCTCATTGCATTGCCAGAACCGCTTAAGGCCTTCCCAACCCCATGCCCAACCCCTCCCAGGACAATATCAAATCCTATGCCACCCGGGTCAAGCAGATTCTGGGTTAAATCCTGCCCGGTTAAAGCATTTTCTGCCACTTGGGCCGCTCTGCCGGAGGCTACGCTAGAGCCAACTGTTGCTAATAGAGATGCACATCCTGTTAATCCTGCAACGCCCCCTGCTACACCACCAACAACTGCCGCTCGGCCTACATCTGCTAAATTTACCTGTCCGGTTGCCATATATTGTGTGCCGGCAGAAATTGCAGCCCCCAAGGCGCCTCCAACCACGGCGCCAATCACGGCCGCAGGCAAAGTAATGAAATTCCCGCTTTCATCCGTGAATTTGTACGGATTGTTTTGAACGTACGAGTATCTGTTCAAGGATTGCGGTGCGTAGGGGAATTGGATCATTGGATCTGGTTGGTAGAATCTTCCAACGTTTGGGCTATAGTAACGGGCGCCATAATACATCAAACCCGATTCAGAATCTTGCTCCTTCCCAGTGTAAAGGAAACGGGATTTCGCATCGTAAAGTGGTTCACCGAAGGGCTTGTAATTGGTGTCCTCCACTACTGCTCCGCTTTCATTCGTAACCAATGTGGTTGATCCTAAATGGTCGGGATGGTAAAAGTATTTCTTGCCGTCGGGGTCTTTCCTCGCAATTAGTTGCGAATCGGTATAATAGTAAATCGTGTCGTAAGTGCCAGTCGCATTTATAACTCGGAGGAAATTCGGATTTATGTAGAAGACGGTTTCGTTCTTGATTCTGTCGGATTTCCTGATGCGGTTGCCGTCTGAATCGTAGAGGTATTCGGAAATGACGGTTCCAGTCGAATTTCCATCTCGGATTTTCGAGAGCTGATTAAACGAATTATACTCGTAATAGGATTGCGAATCCTGAACCATATTTCCATTGGCATCGTAGAGGAATGATTGGGTGAGGTTGGAGGCGTTTCGGGAGGTGTTTTGCCCGATTGCGAGGGATTGCTGGCTAATAAAAGTGAGGTTTCCTGCTCTTGCGATGATCTTGTATTCCGACGAGTTCGAGTAATTGTAAGCGAGGTAAACGAGGATGCTCTCTTGGGAAGAAAGGTTGATTGGGATTGTGGAGTTGATTTGGGAAACTCCCGTGAAGAAAGTGAAGTTGATGTTGCTGATGTTCTGGTTGCCATTGTTCTTGATGTGGAAGCCGAAAACCTTCAAAGTTGCGTTTGTGGAGAGGAGGCGGAGGTTCTCAACGGAAATGATGGGGCCGGTTTGACTGATGGAATTGGGGGCGTGGACTGGGGAGTTTTGGTAGGTGTAATTGCTTATTGTGTTTCCATTGTTTTCGGTGATTGTTAGGATATTTCCGATTGAGGAGTAGGAGTAGTTGAGAAGGTAGTCTTCCTTCTGGGGGGAATTATCGGTCCTGCGAGCGTAAATTAAACGGTTCAATTTGTCGTAGTCCATCGTTTGAAGTATCGAGTTGTAGGTGTCTTGAATCTGCATAATGTTGGAAACGTTGTCGTATTGGTAATTGAGGTCTTGGAGGTTGGAAGTGTAAATTCTGGTGAGCCTTGAAGTTGGGAAGTCGTAAGTGAAGGAGGTGTTGAGGTCGTTGCTGTAAGCTCGGAGAACGGGTTTGTTGAAGGCATTGTGCTGTGTGAGGTTGAGGATGCCTTGAATTGTTGAGAGCTGGTTTTGCGAGGAGTAGTTGTAGGTGATGGTTTCGGAGTTGGGCAAGGTTTCGGTTCTGAGCCTATCGAGGGAATCGTAGGTGTAATTCGTGCTGGAAGTGTTGTGGCCTATAGTCTTGAGTTCGGAGGTTTTGCGGTAGCGGGAGTCGTAGGAGAAATTGAAAGAGAAATTAACTGCTGAAATGGATGAAAGGGTTCCGTTGAGCTGGCGGTCGTAGAGGAAGCTGATGGATTCGGTTGTGGAGTTTATACGGATGAGGCGGTTGAGATCGTCGTATTGGAGGGTTATGGCTGTGCTGCGGTTGTCCTTCTGGGTGATGAGGTTGCCGGCTGCATCATAAGAGTAGTTCCAGATGCCTAAATCCGGGTCGATTAATGAGGTTTTCCTTCCGAGAGTGTCATAGGAGAATTTGAAGGTGTTTTGCTCGTTGTCGGTGATGTTGAGGAGCTGGGAGGCTGCGTCGTAGGAGTATTTGGTGACGTATGGAGTGACTGAGTTGAATTCGTGGATTTCGGTGATTTGACCGTAAGCGTCCTGAACCTGCTTGATTTGGTTGCCGTTCTCGTCCGTGGTTGTGGTGTTCCATCTGCTGTAATTGAACGATTTGGTGGTGTTGTCGGGGTTCCTGATGGAAAGGATGCGGCTTAGAGGGTCGTAGGTGATGTTGGAGAAGGGGATGGAGGCGTTGGGGGAGGAGTAGTTTTGGGAAGGAGTGGCAAAGTAGGGGTTGGATTTTCGCTGGACGCGGAATGAGGAGTCGTAGAAAGTGTCCTGGATGATGGATTGGTTGTTTTCGGCTTCCGAGCGGGTCTGGATTAGGTTGCCACGGCCGTCATAGAAGGAGATGGAATCATAAGTGTTATTTGTGGCATTTTCCTCGCGCTGAACGACTTTTATTTTTTCAGGCGCGATGCCGTCGAATTCGTACTCATAGAGGGTTGAGGGGTAGATGGGGGAGTCGTAGGGCTTGATGATTTTGATGAGGCGGCTGAAATTGTCGTAGGAGTAGTTGGTGGTAAAGCCGTTGGAATCCGTTGTTGAGAGGAGGTTGCCGGTGCCTAAATCGTAGAGGGAGGTTGTGGTATGGTTGAGGGCGTTTATTGTTTTTTCGGGGAAGGTGAATGTTGAATCCGTTATGTTGTAAATGAATTTTGTGGTGCGGTTGAGGGGGTCGGTGGTGTTGATGAGGTTGCCGTAGGAATCGTAGGAGTAGTAAGTGAATGGGTTGGTGCCGCCTTCTAGCGTTTCTTCCTTTTTAGTAAGGAGGCCTTTGTGGGGCGCTGCACCATATGAAAGGCCGTCGTAATAGTATTTGGTCCTGCGTAGAATCTGGCTGTCAAAACCTATCAGATGATGCGAGTATGGCTCATCCATTATCCACTCGCTCGTGTTGTAAGCGTACTGGTAGATTTCGTATTTCTCATCTCCGGAAACGCCGTTCTCGCCAAAATTCGAGATTGAGAGGGGGTTGCCGTAATCATCGTAGGAATAGGTGGTGTTGGTGATTCTGGGGTTTGAGGAGGAGCCGTCAAAAGTGAAGGATGTTTCTCCTTGGAGATGGGTTGTGTAGTAGTTGTTTGAGAAATTGGTCGTGAAGTTGTATTCCTTTTTTAGGTAGGGGTTATTGGCTGCTTCATAGGTTTCGGTTCTGAATTCCATCCCCTTCCTGCCGGAATCCTGATGGAAATAGTGGGTTGCCTTTGAACCGTCCGCATAAGTGATGTTTGCATTGGCAAAGCCCTTGAACTCACGATCTGGGTTGGACCACACGCCGCCGGAATAGGAATAATTTGTGGTTGAGTTTATGTGTGCGGAGCCGTTCAGACTGTTGCTCAATGTGACCGAGGAGACGAGCCAGAGGTTGAAAGGGAGGTCTGAAAACGAGTCGTTGCCGGTGTTGTTGAGTTTTGTGGATTTGAGGTAGTCGACGCTGGTTTTACCGCCGAACTGGTTCACGGAATAATTGAGCAAATATGCTTTGCTTCCGTTGTTGATGTATGCTTTATTCGTGTTGCCGCCGCCGGCATTCGTGAAGGATTGCAGGATGTCTACTGATCCATCTCCATTCGCATCTGCAAGCCTGACTCCTAAATCACCCCTGCCGTCAATCGCGAACTCCATCGGGAAGGGAGCTAAACCATAGGAGGCTTCATAAACCCAGGCGGAGCCATTGTTGAGATATGCTTTATTCGTGTTGCCGCCCCCATAATTCGTGAATGATTGGAGAACGTCTATAAGGCCATCGCCGTTGGCATCCTCAAGCCTCGTGCCTAGGTCGCCCCTTCCATCGATGGCAAACTCTATTGGGAAGGGAGCTAAACCGTAGGATGCATCGTAGTTCCAAGCGGTGCCGTTGTTGAGAAAAACCTTATTCGTGTTGCCGCCGCCGGCATTCGTGAAGGATTGCAGGACATCGACGAGTCCGTCGCCGTTGGCATCTGCTAACCTGACGCCTAGGTCGCCCCTCCCATCAATTGCGAATTCGACCGGAAACGGGGCTAATCCCCAAGAGGATTGGTTGTTCCAGGCGGTGCCGTTGTTTATGTAAACGGTATTGGCGTTGCCGCCGCCGGCATTCGTGAAGGATTGCAGGACATCGACGAGTCCGTCGCCGTTGGCATCTGCTAACCTGACGCCTAGTTCGCCCCTCCCATCAATTGCGAATTCAACTGGGAAGGGGGAAGGACCATACGAGGTTTGGTTGTTCCAGGCAGTGCCATTGTTTAGGTAAATCTGGTTTGTGTTGGCTCCCAGCGAATTGGTGTATGATTGCAGGAGGTCTATGGCCCCATCGCCGTTGGCATCCGCTAACCTTATCCCTAAATCGCCCCTCCCATCGATTGCGAATTCGACTGGGAATGGGGTTGGGCCATAGGAAGCATCGTAAACCCAACCGGTTCCGTTGTTGAGGAAAACTTTGTTCGTGTTGCCGCCCAGGGCGTTTGTATAGGATTGGAGAACATCAATAAGGCCGTCACCGTTTGCATCCGCCAACCTTACTCCTAGATCGCTTCTGTTCTCAATTGCGAATTCTACTGGGAAAGGAGAAAGACCATAGTAGGTTTCGTAAGTCCAACCCGTTCCAGCACCAATAAAGTAAAATTTGATTGGAGCCAGTGATTGGTTTTCATTATTCCCGAATTCGGTAATATTGGCAAGGAAGGAACGGGGGCTGAAGCTTACATTGGCGTAAGCAAGACCATATTTTCTGACGAGTCGGTCGTTTGCATTTATTTGTATCTCCTTCAGCCGCCTGGAAAGCCGCACGATGTTGGAGGCATCGAATACCTTCCAGATGTCCGGGCGGTCGGAGGTTTCATAGATGAACTGCACATCGCGCTTTCTGTCGTTGTTGAATTGGATGGAAATGGGGTAGGTCGAGCCCAAATCGTTCGGGAAGGGATTTTCGGAATAATTGTGGAAAATGGAGTTGTTGTGGGCATCCGTGATGGAATCAAGGTACCAGCGGGTGGCGAACAAACCGGTGTGTGAGACCATTTCGGAGCTGTTCTGCGAGCCGAAAACATAGGTTTTGCCGTCCTTGGAGCGCACGCGCCAGTAAGAGCCCATCTCATTGCTTGAGGCAGTAAGATTTTCAATTGAGAGGAAGGTTTCGATCTTTGTGTGGAAGCGGTTGTCCGCATTAGAAAAAACGAGCTCGAACTCGGAACCGCCAAGCACCAGCTTGAAGGAATCGTCCGAGAAATTGTATAAAGTGTGATTGAAAGCCCTCTCGATGTAACTTAGCGAGATTTCCCATCCGGCGCCCAATACCGTAGGCAATGAGTTGGTTTTCTGGTGGTTGTAGAAGAGGGTAACTGAAGGCTGCAAACCGTTTGTGCCCGGGGGAAGCTTGATTTGGTGATTATAAGTGAACGCGCCCGTGAATAAGGAAGTCTTGAACGAATCATCCTGCTTGAAATCCGGTGGCGCAACGAATTCCGGCCGGGGCTGGCCTGGCGGATCGATTGCGGCAACCGGGAATGGAATAAGGGAAAATGCAAGCAGGAAAAGCAGCAAGCAAGATTTGCCCATCAACCCAAGCGCCCCGAAAGGTAAGATTTCAAGTAATATTTAAAGCAGTTGGAACGGACCCTCTTTGCCGATCAGAACCTATAATCCCAAGGCGTCTTCGCCGGCTTCTTCCTTCCCTGGAAGCCAAGAATCCAAACGAGTATCACTACGCCAACGGCAATCAGGACGGCTGTTTGGGAATCGATGAAATCGGCCATATCCCTACTATTCTCACTAACTATTTAAACCCGAAGCGTGTGGATTTAATCATGAACCAGGAACGGGACAGGAGGCCGGAGGAACCCAAGCTTCTTGCCGCATATTCCGGGGGGATCCCGCAGTGGGTACTGATCAGCATCATCGTGATAATCCTGGTTATCGGCGCACTATTATATTTCCAATCGAGGAAGATTGACATCGTTCCCACGGCAACACCTACTGTGCGGCCGGCAATAAGCCCGACACCCTCCGCAACTGTGGCAACTCCAACAAAGGCTCCAACTCCAACCGATGAGCCGATACCCACAATCAAGCAAGTTGTGAAAACCGCCTGCGGCGCCGTTTCCCAAAGCATCACGCTCCAAAACGATCTCAAGGCCCAGGCGACGTGCTTTACCGTGATAAGCGAAGGCGTGACCATCGATTGCAACGGCTTTGTGATTGATGGGGGCGGGGTTGAGAACTCGAGTGCGATATATTCCGAATTTGCAAACACAGCAATCAAGAACTGCAACATCGGCGGCTTCGAGGTCGGCGTATGGCTCAAGAAGGCCGATGGGAGCAGCGTGCTTTATTCGACGATCGCAAACAACATCGGCGGGATCGTGATCGAAAAATCTAAGGGTGTACGCGCAAAGGGAAACAGGGTTTATAACAGCACCGAGGTCGCCATAATGCTCTCGGCAGTTGAGGATAGCACGATAGAGGATAATTTTGCGGACGGCGGCAAGAAATACGGAATCCAGATGGTCGCCTCGAACGGCAATGCCGTCAGGAGAAATGTCGTTTATGGAATGAACATTGGCCTCCAGCTATCGCAGTCAAGACGGAACGAGGTTGAGGCGAACAACATCAGCTTCAATTTCGCCGGGATGAAGATGACGAGCGGATCAACGGACAACACGCTGACCCGAAACAACATCGTGGACAACAAGGCCATCGGATTGCACATATTGGATTCCAATGGCAACCGCCTCATTGGAAACACAATGACGGGAAACGAATACGGCATCCACCTTCTTGACTCTCGGAACACCCTGCAGGACAATTACGTCTGCGGCAATGTGATCGAGGACATCGAATGCGAGATTGCGCAGGAAAATGCCACCGGAAACACCTGCTTCCTTAGGGCGATGACCTGCGGATTCGATTGCGCAAGGCGCTGCCCTACTTGAAAATACGCGGTATGAACGAGTATGCCTGACGGCGAATGGTCGGATGACGAACCCCGGATGGACCTTGGCACGGGAAGGATCGTATGCGACATCTGCGGCTCGGCGATGCGCTTTGCCGGCGGATGCTATTTCTGCACCAAGTGCGGACAGAAAAAGTGCACCTCGGATTTGACGTGAACACCCGGCCAAGGCGTTTATTATTATTCTTCTTATGGTAAGCCCGCAAAAGATACATTTATATATAGATTTAGCATAAAATTGTAAAATATGAGAAAACTATATACAAGGAAATTACACATACCCAAGGAAGTTCGGGAGTTCATTGCCGGCAGCGATGTCACTACGGCTATGCAGCTAAGCAAGCGTTTTGGGTTTTCAGAAATTACCGCAATGAATTACCTGAGCCGGGCGAAGAAATTGGGGCTGGGAACAAGGGTGGCCCCAAAGATGCTAATGAAGGCAAGGCACGACTATCCCGAATTTTCAAAAGAAAAAAAACGCGTTTATGATGCGATAAGGAAAGACATGCCATTTGTGCCCATTACCATCTGGTCTACCTTTGACCTTAACCGGTATGCGCATAACATTATAATGAAGGGAGTGATTTTTGTTGAAACTGAAGGATTTGCAGTTGAAACCGTAAAAGATAAACTTCTATCGAATGGCGTCAAGGCAATAAGTTTCAACAGCAAGGCTGACCTCCGCAATATTTTTGATCTTATGGAAACACCCGTATTGGTGATGGGAAGAAAGGACAAGGCGGGCACGAATGCAGACAAGAAAGATAAGAATTTGCATCTGCCTTCATTTGAAAGGATATTTGTAGATGTTTATTTCCTGAATACCCGAAAATACCTCTCGCTGCCGCTTTCCGAGCTTGGGAATGTACTTGAGAATATATCCGCATTCGGGTACTCACTCAACTATTCCCTGCTGAATTGGGTTGCAATGCGAAGAAATGTCCTTGCGGAAATCGAAACCGCGTTATACTTGTTCAAGAAGAAAAGCAGCCGCTTTGCGTCAATTCCTGAAAAATTTGCAAGGAAAAGGAAGTTAAGCAAGAAGCAGTTAAATTCCGTAATGCAAATGGTTGGTTAAGATGGCGGAAGAATTCAAAAGCAAGGAAATATTGGAAAAGGCAACGGCAGCCTTCACGTTTCTAAAACTCCTGACAGAGTACGGCCTTAAGCCTTTATTCAAAGGTGGAACATGCGCCCAGCTATTCCTGCCTTCAAAACAGCAAAGGCTTAGCGGCGATATTGATATTGCATATGGTAATGAGATCGAAGTTGAAACCGCCCTAAGTAAAACCGAGAAGGATTCCTACAAGATAAAGCGCTGGCCGGATAATCCCGATCCAAACCTCCCTTTCATCAGATATACAATAACCGCCCCGAACAAAGCCGAATTTTACCTCGATCTTATCCTTAAAGAACCCAAATACAAAACCCAGCTAACGAAGCTTGAAACAACGTATTTTATCTCTGCAATCAAAGTCAGGACGCCCACCCTTCACTCAATTATCGGGGATAAGCTTACTACTTTGGGACCCTCGACAGTAGGGAGGGCGTTAACCGAGAAAAAAGGAGCCATCGAATATGCGAAACAGGTATATGACCTTGCGCATCTTTTGCCCCTTGCTTCAGATCAGGAGGAAATTTACGATGCTTACGGGATGGTGGTTGAGGATCAAAAGATCTTCCGCCCAACCAAAGTAATTACCCTTGAAAATTCGATTGAGGATTTGCTTTACGTTGCAAGGATGCTAACGATGACCGGGCAGGATGTTGGGAAGTTGAAAGACAAAGAAATAGGTGGGCAAATCGCATATATCAAGAATGGCATCGATGGCTTGGGTAACTTTTTGAATTCCAGCATCAAATTTGGACCCAACGAGGCGAGGGTTGCAGGAGGCCAAATTGCGTTAATTGGCATGGCGCTTAAGAAATTATCGACGGGAGAGAATCCGGATTATTCGGGGCTTAGGAAAAAAGCGCTGAGTAAGCCCGATGATGAAAGTTTTCTTCAAGAAGCCTCAAAACGGCTCATAGAATTTGAACCACTAATCGAATGGAAGCGCCTGCAGGTTTTAACGCCTAGGTCCATTCCCTACTGGTATTTTGCTTATTTTGGAGAAAGCTGAAATCTGAAACAGGCAACATGACCCTCCATGAATCCAAGTATTGCTCGATCTCTGCCCAGTAAACAAAGCACCCGAACTGACCCTACATTTCCTTTTTAAGCCCAAATTTAGTCCCTTATGAGTAACAAAAATTGAAAAATGGCGGATTTGGCGAATGATTTAAGCGACTTTTAACAGAGGCGGTTTGCATGGGGACTTCAACTCTTTTTAAGAGATTTAATGATTTGAGCAGTAAATTATCTAGTTTGTCAAAGGAGGAATTGAAGGAAATTGATGAGCTAAGCCCATATGGCGAGCAAAAAGAAAGGGTCCGGGGCTGGAGCGTTGAAATGGAACTTCATAACGGTAATTTCGAACCTTTGATTTGGTGGTACGGTCGACTTATGCGCCTTCGGGATGCGTCAAGGCTATTGGCGAAAAAGCATTACGATACATATAGGGGAAAGCAAATGCAAATTTCAGAATGGAAACTAATGAAAGGTGTGCTGGAAAAAGAGTTGGAAAGATACGACAAGGAGTTCGAAAAGCAAAGGGCAAGAGAGTATCGGCAGAGGGGTAAAAAATGAACAACAAACTCACGCAAAAACTCTTCGAAAAATACCCTAAAATATTCCCAAAAAAGAATCGCGCACATAAGGAAAGCCTCATGAGCTACGGATTTGAATGCGGGGATGGCTGGTATTGGCTCATAGACAGCCTTTGCGACATCATCCAGAGATATTACAATGCCAACTCAAAGCGCCAGGGTTTCAAGCAGCCGGTAGCAGAGCAGGTGAAGGAGAAGTTTGGTGCTTTACGGTTTTACACCACGGATACTGATCCAGCCATACATTCAATGATCGCTTTCGCGGAGGAACTAAGCGTTAGGATCTGCGAGGATTGCGGGGCAATAAGGGGAGGAAAAACCAAGCCGATTAATGGCTGGTACAAGGCGCTTTGCGAAAAATGTTACAAGAAAAAATCCAAAAGCAAGTGAATCGTTAACAAGCGGAATGACAGATGAAATCTGAGATAAACTGATCGAGGAAGCTGGAGAACTGGAGGAAGCATTACTGCAAAAACCAGACAAGGAAGTTGTTTGGGAAGCTGCGGATCTGCTGGTCTTCACGCTGGTTGGGCTAGAGAATAGGGGGATTGATCTAAAGGAAGTGATGGAGGAATTGAAAAAAAGAAGGCGATAGGGTATTAATATTTGCCGCTAAAATAAAGTAAAACGTAAAAAACAGGTTGATTAAATGAAACTTGGAATTGTAATAAGCACTGATGAAGTTGAAGCCGTCTGGAATGCTTTCCGGCTGGCTAATTTTTCCAGGGGAAAGGGCGACGAGGTCCGGGTTTTCCTTGTGGGCAAAGGTGTTGACTACGAGAAATTGAGCAATGAGAAGTTCGATGCTGTCTGCGAAGCGAAAAAGCTGCTTAATGCAGGGGGGATCATCATGGCTTGCGGAAACTGCCTGAAAATTAGGCAAAAGGGCGGAAGTGACGTTTGCCCGATTTCAAGCCTCAAGGATCTTTATGATTTGGTGAATGAAAGCGATAAGGTATTGTCGTTTTAGAAGTTGTTGCCAACCAGCTACCAACCCGTAGCTATTCAGCAACACTTGAGAGTGGGGTTTACCAGGGCGCAGTGCTTGAGGCCCCAGTGCTCGGCCAAGGCGTCATTATTATTCCGGTCATTATTCGCAACCCAATTTACCTTACATTTTATTTCAAAATGTGTGCTAACTTTGCCACTAATTTGTTTAGGCATACATTTCAACAGGCAAATGTGTGGTAAGATTAATTAAGCCCAAAATCCATATTATTACCATGAGGATAAGGAAAAAGGGCGTCAACGGCAACGGATACTACTACTTAGAGGAAACGATAAGACTGGAAAAGCCAAAAGTCTACTCCATATTCCTTGGAGCCAAACTACCCGAAAAGATCCAAATCGGGGGCTTTAAGCGAAAGTTGGTTGACAAGATTTACAATGACCTATTAGGGGAAAAGGAACGGATTTACCTAACAAAGGAGCAGCTGATCGAAGCTGAAAAGAGAAGGAGGAGGTATGCAGCCAAAGTAAAACTTCTCGGAAAAGCAAGGCAGGATGAAAAGGACGAAATGGATACAGTCAACTTCGTTTATACCACCCTTACAACGGAAGGAGTCCCAATAACTAAGGAAGATGCGAATCTGGCCTATAGACTAACTCAGAAAAACATGAAAAACCTAAGGGATGAAAACCTTCGGGTCGCATTGGACATGATCAAGGGAATCAGGTTCGTCAAGGAGAGCAAAACAGGTATTTTTAATGAATTTATCCTAAAATTGCACAATATCATCATGTCCCAATATTCTGATAAGGGACCCGGCAGCATAAGAGATATTCCTGCTTATATCTATTTGAAAAGCTATGAAAAAGTTGAGGAAATCGGGTTTAGGCCAACTCCGCCGGAAATGATAAGGAAGAGACTTGAAGAACTGATTAAATGGTACAATGATAATGTCGGCAAAATGAATGCAATTGAATTTGCTAGTCTTTTTCACCTGCGCTTTTACACGATCCATCCATTCAAGGATGGGAATAAGAGGATGTCAAGGCTTTTGCTGAACAAAGCTTTCTTGGATTCGGGTTATCCGATGCTCAATATATCCAAGCAGTCGCAGGCATATTTTGATGCCCTGATCGGCTCAGTAGAAGGCAAGGATGAAAAGCCGTTTGTTGAGTTCGTTTATGGAAGGTTTATTTCGGATATCTAACGCCATTAGAATTCAAGCATTGCTTAACCTTGGCCAATGCGCCCATCATCTAAGCGACTCCCAAAGCAGCTCCTCCCTCGCGTTTATTTCAAGCCCGCGGTCCGTGATCTCGAAGGGATGGACGGCCTTGTCGTTGTTCGTGCCCCTCATCTTGCGGACGAACATCGACCTGTGGGGCGGGAAGAAGTATAGCATTATTACCCCATCCGTCAGGAACTCCTCGACGCCAAAGCGCGAGAGCTCATCCTTCTTGCCCGAGGTTTCGCACGTGAGAAGGGTCGTCACGTCCATCTTCCGAAGCTCCTCTATTAGCGAATACATTGCATACCGGATCTTATTAGTGTCCTCCAGCCAGAGGGAGAAAGCGGTCACCGAATCAATGACGAGCCGCTTCGCATTCATCTCCCTGGCCTTTTCCAGGATGCGTTTCGTCTGGCCCTCGATGTCGTCCTTCATCGAAAGCGATGGCTCGAATTTGTAGATTTTAAGCAGGTTTTCCTTCTCCAGGGGCAGCAAGTCCCACTTGAAGCGCTGCATGTTCCACCAAAGGTTGTGCGCGCCCTCCTCGAGGGTGATGTAAGCGCCGCGCTCCCCGTACTCCTTCGCGCCCTGGTAGAGGAACTGCATGCAAAAGATGCTCTTCCCGCAGCCCGGGCCGCCGGATACGAGGATGCTTGAGCTTTCGGGGAAGCCTCCTTCTATCAATTCATCCAGCCCCGGGATCCCTGATTTTATCCTGTTCATCTGTGATCATCAAAATTTGGGCTTGCGGATCCGAACCTTCAGGACCATCAAGACTGTTGCAATGAGCATTGCATAGGGCGCGAGGGGCCTTATGAAATAAAAGGTGCCAACGGTAAGCAGGGCCGCTGCAGGTATCGGAAGCCCCCAATAGAAGCCCTCCTCCTTCTGGAGATTGAAAGCAGCCAGCCTAAGTATACCTGCGCACACGTAGCAGATGGCAAAAACGAGGGTCAGGGAGGAATACGAAACTGAAACCACAATCGCCGCAGGTGCCACGCCGAATGAGACCACGTCCGAAAGCGAGTCGAGCTGC
Source organism: Microcaldota archaeon (assembly GCA_041305345.1). Classification (GTDB taxonomy): domain Archaea; phylum Micrarchaeota; class Micrarchaeia; order Norongarragalinales; family SBBD01; genus JACRGC01. The sequence goes on from JBFYLP010000005.1 coordinate 131,779, forward strand.
TTGCCAAAATCGTTGCTCTTCCTCGTCTCACGAGCGACCTTTCCATCTAGGTAATCGAACGCGGCTGAAATCGCAATGAAGATGAATGCCGCAGCGGGGTTCGAGGAGAGCGCGTAATAGACCGCGAGGAATCCGGAGGCCGCGTTCGCAAGGGTCAGAAAGTCCTTTGCTTCGAGCATTTCAAGGGCGTCGTGGATCATGTAAGGCTAACCCTTACTTGGTTAAAAAGACTTTTGGATGCAAATGGCCGCACTTGCCGCTCACCTCCAATCGTTAAAAAGGCGACACGGCATAAATAAACCGGGCCTGCAGAAATGAAAGTTCTGCAAAGGGCTTGTAGGTGCGCCTGCTTGCAGCCGCATCAAAGAAGCTCAGCCTGGTCTAGAGCGCCAACGAACCTTTTTTTCCCGAAAGAAAAAAGCCCTCCATAAAAAAAGAAGGGGCTTTTTTGCGGTTTGGAAAATCAAAGGTTCGGCGTTCGTCTTATACGACGACGGAACACGTTTTCGTTCGACTAGGAGAACTGGATGTCCCGGGTTCAAATGACTTGCTTTGCCTTATAAAAAGGCAAAGTGGTGCACCGCAATGGTTTTTTTGCAAATCAAAGCCGTTCCTTGGCGCGCGGGGCAATCGCACCTTTCATTAAAAGGAAGGGGCAAGGCGTGAAAATCCCGGCAGGCCCATCTGCTTCTTTTTTTGAAAGGATGCCCCACATCGAACAGCTAATCCTATTAAAAAATCTTTTTACTCATTAATAGGGTGGTAAAAATGGCGCTTGAAGGTGAGAAGATGAAATTGGTTGCAGCTGTGGTCGTGGTAATTGCAGTAATTGCATTGGTTTTCGCTTATGCCAATGGCAATAATGAGGCTCCCTCGGGAGCAGTCGGGCAGGCTTATGAGGCAGGGAACTCGACGCCGACCCCTACGCCAACAACTGGAAGCATTCAGGCATCAACCTACCCCCAAGGAGCGACGATACGCCTTGATGGATTGAAAAAGGGCATCACGCCAAGGACGATCACGGGCGTAAACCCGGGCACGCACACGATTGAATTTGTGAAGACCCAGTACGTGACCCACTCCCAACCGGTGATCGTGACCAGCGGGCAGACAACCTATGTCAGCGTCAACCTCACCCACGTAAACCAAACCGGGAAAATCTACGCAACATCCACACCCAGGAGGGCAAGGGTATATGTAGATGGCATTTCCAAGGGCCTAACCCCAATTACCATCCAATACCTGATGCCTGGAATCCACTCCGTGAAATTCACCTATTCCGGCTATCCGGATTACCTAACGACCGCAACGGTTTATGCAATGCAGACAACAAACGTATATGCGAACATGTCATCACCAAATCCAAGCCCTTCTCCCTCGCCTATTCCAAGCCCCTCTCCTTCTCCTAGCCCTTCGCCAACGCCAATTCCAAACAACTGCTCCGATACCGATGGCGGCTTCAACGTGAACCTTATGGGAACTGCTTACGGCTATCAAGGCGGGGCCCCATATTCCTACACGGATAACTGCCATTCAACCAGCCTTCTGGACGAATACTACTGCGCGGGATCATCGCTATACAACACCACATACAACTGCAATGCAAACGGGACTGCAACTTGCATCAGCGGCAGGTGTGTGCCAAATCCAAGCCCTTCGCCAATACCTAGCCCATCGCCTTCCCCCATGCCAAACAGCTGCAATGACTCCGATGGAGGATTCTACCTGTTCACGCAAGGAACAGCCAGTGGCATCTTTGGCAACGCCCCATACTCCTACACCGACTTCTGCCCGGACAATGCCACGCTATTGGAGTATTATTGCGGGGGCACGCTCGCATACAATTACACGACGAGCTGCATGGTGAACACGTCCACGGCCTGTATTGATGGAAGATGCGTCTGATTTTTTTCTTTTTTTCCTTTTTTTCTTTCCGCACCCTAATTTGAAAAAGCTTAATAACGGGCCGAAATTAACCCGTATGAACCTATATGCCAGACTTCCTTACGGTAATGGTTTCCATTTTCGTTGCCGCAATGCTAATTGGCGCTGGCTACTATGCTTACAAAACATATGGGATGCCGGACGTGGCAAAACTTGCAAATTCCTCCGCTTATGGAAATCCTTCACCTATTGTGACAAAAAAATCCCTGCCAACAAGCACCATCCAGAATTATGTCACGCCAACGCGCTCCTTCTCTTCCCCAACGCCAAGGCCGCCTGCGGTCCAAAAAAGCTGCACCGATTCGGATTCGCATAACACCTCATCCAAAGGCTATGTTACGGGAGTTGCAGCAAGCGGGAGCTACAAGACGTGGGATTATTGCTTCGATTACCACACGGTAATGGAGCAGTATTGCGACGAGAATTCCTCAAGGGAAATTGGCTACTCGTGCAAGTTCACCTCACAGACCTGCGCGGATGGGAGGTGCGCGTAAAATAGAACTTTTTTAAATCCCGCTAGCGTCCATATTCACAACCACTTTTGCAGGTGATCCGAATGGGTTCAGACGAAAAGGCGTATTCTTCAAGGCATATGTATCATCACGCGGCAAGTTCCGGAATGACCCAAAAACAGCAGGAGCAGTTGATGAAAGAAAGGGAGGAATTGAAAAAAAATGCAAAAAAAGCCTTCGGCGGGGGAAGTGAGGAGGGGCTTATACAACAAATGATGAATACGGGCATGTCCAGGGATGCGGCAAAGAGGGCCATCAAGGGCATACAGGACCATCACGAACGCTAGTCTAATGGACCCGTTCCATCGAATATGAGCCGTAAGCTTCCCGGAATAGCCGCGAGGCAATTTCGGGCCTGAGCCGTTTGTTGAGCAGGGCAAGGATTGCGGAGTTCCGGTGCGAGAGCGCATCGGGATTTCCTTTTTCCAGGGATGCCTTCAACTTTTCCATGCTTGGGATCGCTTCCTTGTGGTTTTTCAGCCAGAGCTCAAGGTAATCGTTGCTGCCGGGAAGAGTCAAAAACGAGGTGAGCCGGGCATATCTGTCAGGCAACCTGCTTGCACCGTGCTGGAGGCGTTTGGAGTAATCAAGGGCTTTCCTTTTAAGGACCGGCTCTAGCAACCACCCTAGTTTGCGGACACGGTTGCGATAAAGGTGGAAATTCTTCGGATTGATGAGCCAGGTTCGCTTGATCCAAATCCTTGTCATGGGCCCCAGCCTCGAATGCCTTCCTCCAAGAAGGGAAATTGCATCCACAAGGTCCCCTAGCATTTTCCGGGCATCTCCGGATGGGTTGAAAAGATAACGTATCGTCAAATGGAATAAACCGCGGCCTCCCTTCTCCCGCAAGGCAGAAATCTGATAGCCGATGTGCGTCGCATCCCCCATTTTTTCCTCAAGCCTACGGAATTCGGGGGTTCCTGCCATTGGGGAATCGTGCGGTTCCCTTTGAGCGTGCAGGATTTTTCCGCCGGATATTAGGATGCGGCCCGCACAGCGATAAGTCCGAATTTCTGCCATAGGGTGTTTCAGCTGGAAAAATTAAAAAAATCATTGGGAGGAGGGGGCATCATTGCACGGCATCTTTGTAAAGCTCCTCATACCCCTTTGCGGATAGGTCCCACGTGAAGTTCCTCGCGCACCGCTCCCTTGCATTCACTCCCATCCGCCTGCGGAGCTTGTCATCCCTTAGCAGGATTAGCATCTTTTCCTTCATTTGCGCAGCGTTTCGAATTTCAAAAAGGAAGCCCGATTCGTCCTGGATGATTTCAGGGATGCCGCCCACGTTCGTGCCAATGACCGGCTTCCCGCTTGCCATCGCCTCGCACAAAACCATCCCGAAGGGCTCCCATACCGAGGCGAGAACAAAGAATTCGCACGCAGCGTACATTTCAGTGATGTCCGCCTCGGTGATCTTCTCCGTTATGAAAATGACGCTTTTGCCAAGCCCCAAATCCGATGCGTATTTTTTCAGGTAAGCCTCCTGCGGCCCCTTGCCCAGGATCACGAGGGTCACGTCGCGCTCCTCCTTCACTATTTCTGCGAAAGCCTGCAGCAGGTAGATGAAGCCCTTTTGCTGCTGAAGCCTTGCAATGGATAGGATGAGGCGATCCTCCCCCAGGCCATATTTCTTACGGATGTTCCCTTCGCCATTTTTGGGGTTGAAGAGCTCAATGTCAACGCCATTATATATTACGCGGGACTTTCCGTGCAGGTTAGGCGGTGCGGTGTTTTGGAGCGTATCCCTGCTTACTGCTGCAAGCGCATCGCACGCATTCATCATCGGCTTCCCGAAAAGGTCGTCGTAAGCATCGCCAAAAAAATCCGTGACCGGCTCCACGGCCCGAAGCCTTGCGTTATGGAGGGTAAGCCCTAGCGTTTTCCTCCCATACCTCTTGATGAGAGCCATGTCCAGCAGATTGTAGAAGAACCGGTTGTGCATGTGGAAGATATCGTGCCGCGGTATTTCGGAAATTAGCGAAGTGAGGAAGAAGGGCGAGAGCGGAACTGGCGGGGGCAGTGGATGGGGCGCATCGTAGAAGATCCTGCAAGGGATCCGCTTCACCTTCACGCCATCGATTTCCTCGTAAGCAAGGGTATTTGGCAGCCTGGAAGTCAGCACCGTGACATCGTGCCTTTTCGCGAGCCGGCGCGAAACCTCAAGGACGTGCTTTTCCGTCCCTCCCTGGTAAGGGTGGAAGAAAGGGTTCAGCATACAGATGTTCATTGCAATCCCAAGGGAGCACATCCCCCTTAGTCTTGCCGGACGCGCCGAAACCCCCGGAGGTTCTTCGCATGCCAGGAAACCCAAAGTTTTCTGGAAGCGCGCCAAAAAACCCATAAAATGGAGTTTCCGAAGCACAAATTACTAAGAAGGATTCAGAATATGTTATTGGTAAGAATAGGCAGAATAAAAATATATGCGACCCCCCTAAATCAGCCCTTCATCGATTCGAGCTCGCTCATCAGGTTCCAGATGATCGTGCGCGCGTGCATCGGCAGGTTGATGTCGCTGCTCGCCTCGTCAAGCGTGTAGATCACTGAACCGATTGCAAGGTCGGTATCCGTGTTGTCCTTGAGCTTCATCTGCGCGGCCTGCAGGTTCGTCCGAACGTTGCGCGGGATCGAAGTATCGCCAACAAGCAAGTCGAGCATGCCCGAGATCTTCTCCAGCTCCGCCTTGTCAACCTTGCCCATATCGCTCACTGTAAGCTGCATAAAATCAGGAAAGGTATTTTACGCAGGGAGATTTATTAAACCCTCCTGAAATTTTTTGGATTCCTAGTATTTTATCAGAATCTTCTCGCCGATGTTGGAGATGCTAGGAAAGCCAAGGTCGATCTTCTGCCCCCTCTCGGTCTGAACGATGATCGCTTCCTTCTCCCTATCGACGCCCGTAATCTTGCCAAGGTAGCCGCCTATTTCCGTGTAAACCTCCTTGCCCTCGAGCTTCATCTTCGCGATGATGTTCTTCTTTAACTGTTTCGAGAGGTAGATCACGAGGTACATTATTATGATCGTGAAAAGAAGCGAATAGAAGAAGTTCTCGAAGCTCTGGCTGCCAATGACCCATTCGGCCGCATTGTTCGCAATGAGCCAGAAGAGAACAACAGCTGCAGCAGAAATCCCAAAGTTGGGCAGTGCGTAATGCTTACGCTCGTTCCACGCCTCGAGCACGTTGCCGCCAATCATCAGGAGGAGCGCGATTGGGAAGAGTAGGAGGAAGCTCTTGAGCCCTTCCGCGGCAAGCTTTGCGATGTTTTCGACGCCTTCAGCCTGCTTCGTTGAGACCTTGTCCACCGCAAGATAGAGGGAAATTATGATGAATGCAGCCGAAGTGAAAAGGAAGATGAAGCTGATCCTTTCGGTTGAAAGCTCGGCGCGGGTGAATCGCTGCAATATCGCCTCCTCGATCCCAAAGCCCTTGAGGATGAGGTAACCGCCAACAAGCCCAATGAAGAGCCGGATTCCCGCCTCCTGGAAGAGGAATGCCAGTAAAAGAAGCACGCCCGGAACCCCAAACACGATCCTGGCGAACTGCGGTTCCTTCAGCTTTTCGAGCAGGACGAAATAGGTCTTCTCAAGCTCCTTTGATTGCTTGACAACTAACGTATGCACGCTGTTCACCTTGACGCGCGATTGTATCAGCGGCAGCACCTGCTCATCGCTTGCGCCGTCGGATATGAAAACGCACGCCTCTGGCTTGAAATCGCCGAGCACTTTTTCCAGCTGCTTCACGATTTCCCTATCCGCATAGTAGCCAAGCCTGTTGCTGCCTGTAATCGTGACTATTTCCGCCTGGTAATTCTGCTTTAGCAGCTCATCGTACCTCTTCACAGCCTGGAAGATGGTGTTCCCGTCGGTGTCGCCCGGGTCGGCAATTGAGAATTTGGTGGCGGCCTCGACGTTGCGCTTCCTTCCGATGATCGGGCCCCTCACCCTTGCCTTCTCATAAAGGTCGTTGTCCACATCAACGCATAAAACCAGCAGTCTTTTCGCTTCGGGCATTTTTCCACCATTATCCTTAGCAAACCAAAATAACTCCTGTAATTAAGGAACTAGTTGCCATTTAAATTACGCGCCTGCTTGCAGGCAAGAAAGTAATGGTAAAGCATATGCATTACCTGATCGGTCGCATCTATCGGGGGCACATATTCTGCCATAGGTGTTGGGCTGGGGCTCGTTTTTGGCGAATCGTAGGAGGGGCACCAATTCCGCTCATTCGATACGGCAACTTTAACGGCACTTTCGGGCAGGGGCTTTATCGCAACGAAGGTGTCATCCGCAGCAGCGGGTTTTTCCACTAGCTTGCCTTCATCCAACCAGCACCGGGATGAAAAAATCGTCCCGTCGGGCTTTTCAAGCGCAAGGCATATGTTCTTGCCCTCGAAGAGCTTTCTTTGGATGAATAATTCGGTTTCCTTGTCGCCAATGTCTTCCGGCTCGGATTTCGTGCCGGTGCAATCCTTGTTGTCGCATACCCTGGCTTTTGTCCCGGGGGGCAATTTTGACAGGTCCAGCTGGGCGTTCACGCAAACCTTATCCTTCGTTGCCGTAAATTCATCCTCTTCAGAGCCTTTATCCACCGGCAGGCATTTATCAGTATTCTCAGTGCTGACCGGGGTTAGGCTGATGCGCTGTATTGCCTCTTCTGCCAGGGCCGTGCCTTCCATCGACGCCCCAAAAATTTCCGTTGATTGGTTCTTGGGCTGGTTCTTCACGCCGTATTCGTCCGGCTTGAATGTGAACAGCCAGTAGGCGTCATCCTGGTATTTTGAAATGTCCCACATCCCCACGGGTTTTCCATCGTGGGTCAGATCAAATTGCGCGCCCTCCCTCAGAAGGTATTTCAGTGCTGCCTTGAAAGCCTCCTCGCTGATGTCCGAAAAGTCGGCGGAGGAAACGGTGTCCTTTATTTTGCAGTTTTCGGGAGTGGCCATCACGAATGGGATTTGGACATCGCACGCTGAGAATGTTTTCACTGACACGAATGTGAGCTCCTTGTTTGCAGGATCAAGCATTACGAATGAAAACGGCTCGAGCATGTTGAAATCATTTACCTTGTCGAGCTTTATCCCCATATCAGCACAGCTGTTTTCAATGCCGGTGTAATCGAGAAGCAGGCCGCGGTCATCCAGCCAATCAGGCGGCTGCTTCAGGCCGATGTTGCAGCTCTTGATCTTGATGTCCCTATTTCCACCAGTTCCCTTAAGGGCACCGAAGGATTCGTCATATATTTTCAGCTTGTCCTGGGTTAGGTCCGTGCTGAACGCATACTTGTTCATCGTGTAAAGCGTCGGGAGACCGGGTGCATCCTGCTTCACAATCACGGGGTTCTCCAGGTAATGGTATATTGGCGCATTGTTGGAGTTGTCAAGGGAAACTGCAATGAAGCGGTCCTTTGGCTGGGGTTTGAGCTTCTCGGATACTTCATTCTTGTTCTTGGAAAGCGCCTTTTGGAGTCCCGCATCAACTGATTCGGAGGAAAGCGCCTGGTCAAGGGTGAAGAAACCTCCGGAGCTGCTTGAGCCCTGCTCTTCCGTGAGGGCGCTAAAGCTCTTTAGCACGTAGCCCGCGGTCTTCGCGGAAGCATCCGTCTTGAAGAGGACCGAAACCTCGAGCCCCCTCGTGTCCACTATTGGCTTTGCGTATTGCACGCGCGGCTGGAAGGGGAAGCCCTTTTGCATCATCCGGTTCATCATCGCCTGCTTGATCGCGCCGAAATTGTTCGTTGCTGCAAGCGCCTCGAAAGTGTTGAGGAATTCCGAGTCGCAAACTGAGGCATCGAGCATATCCTTCTCAACTGCCCAAAGCTCAGAGCCCGTGACCGTCTGGTCGCAGTAAGCGCCCTCGACGCAGTTATAATCATAGCTGCTCGAAACCGACTGCTTGCAAAAGCCGTCGGTCAAAGCCTCGACACCCTTGCAAAGCTCGTATTGCGCCTTGTCTGCAATGTAATCCTGCAAAGTGAGCGCAGCTGCTTCGGCGATCCTTTCAAGCGCATAGTCGCCAAAGCCCGCAAAATCGAGTTTCTGTATGCGGATGTCCTCGTGGGCCTCCTCGATGTCCTTTGCAACCTCCTCTGCAGCTTCCTGAAGATCCTTTTCCGAGCAGAAATTATTGCCGCTGCATTGAAGCCCGCCATCGCCTTCGGAGCCCGGATTGCCAATCACGTCGTATGCGCCATCCGAATCCAGGGTTGTTGGCGAGGGAAGCGCAAGTGGGAAAGGGTCCTCGTCGCGGATCCTCCTTAAATCAAACGTCCGTTCCGTTCCCAGTTTTAAATTCTGTTCAAAATAATAGAGCTTGTAGAAATCGTCATTTCCCCTGCAGAGTTTGTTTGGGTTTGCTTGATTGCACAGGTCGCCGTTATCAGGAACATCAACTAGCTTGCTGCCGGGGATGTTGTTCACCAGATAGAAAGGCTCGACGGCGTCCGTGCCTTCATCGTTCCTTGCGGTTATTTGGGAGGAAACGGGCACCGACTGCAGCACGTATTTCCCGATCCCCTCGTTATGGATGATGAATTCAAATTCGATTGAGAACTCCTGCCCGGTTGGCACGAACTTCATAACTATCCGCTGTTTCTTCGTTTCCTTACCGTCATCGAAGAGGAGCCTGCCTTCCGTTGAGCCCGCTTCCCCGGAGAACTCGTATTTCATCTTCCTCGGATCGTTCGTGAAAATGAAGGTGGTATAGCGGGGAGCAATGCCGATGATGCTGTTTAGGTCCTGCAATGCGCCGATGATCTTCCCGTCTGGGCCGTTCTTGTCCGCATAGTAGCCTGCAAGGTATTTGAGTTCTTCGCCGGTGTCGTACAATTGGATGTTCGAGGCGGAGCCGTATGCAAGCGCATAATCATTGATGATCGAGAATGCGGCGCCGTTGATTGGCAGGAAAGGCGAGAGGTGGACCTTGCAGCTAAAGCCCGCGCCGTTCCCAACGACTTCGCAAATCCCCGGGTCATCCGCAGTTTGGAGGGAGGAATACGGCCCCATCTGCAGCTGGTTTTGCTGGTAATACTGCATATTCTGCGAAGCTGCCGGGTTCCAGCTGTTCGTGAAGCCGTTGAAATTCTGGCCGTAAACCGCAGGCTGCGCAAGCCCGGGGCTTTTAACTGCCTGGATGCCGTTGGTATAAACGTAGAATTTGTAAAAGCTGCTGTATGCTACCTGCTTTGATTTTCCCGCCTGGGGCTCGAGCTGGCCGATTAGTCCCTTCGTGAGATGGCCAACGAACCTTTGCGCAAAGTAGTTGTTGTTCTTGTACTTGCAAATCGCATCCACATTCCCAACGTACACGATGCCCTTCATCGAATTTTCGCCCATATCCCGGTAATTGTAAATGCCGCTCCTGGTGAATTGGAAGGAATACGTCTTCCCGGGCTGGATCGAACCCGACTTGAAGGGTACGCCGGAGGGCGATTTGTAGCCCGAAATCGATTGCAGCTGGTGCGCCTTTGAATCCTGGTTGACCCACGTGACCTTTGCATTCTCGGGGATCGAAACTGCGGGCGGTTCGAAACCATAGCTGGTGATCACAACGATGGTTCCATTCGTATCCGTTGTCTGCGAAGCGCCGGGCTTGACAGCTGGCCCTGTGATCACGACTCGGACGCTAAGTTGGGGCTTGTTCGAAAAAGTGATGTAAAGCCTTCCGGTTTGAACAACCGCCCTTTTATTGGTATCGAGCGTGGCATCCGTGCTTGTTGCAGCTTCCGTTTCGGGAGTGCACGCATCAACTGTGCAGCCAAGAGTTTCCTCAAGCTGCTCGCACGCCTCCTTCTGTGCAAGGGTGCCAACTTCCGGGCACCTTTGCCTGACGGTGCCGTCTGATTTGTAGTATGTCTTGCCGGTGCTAGCTGTTTTGCTAACGACAACGTAGCCGCCATCGGTGCAGGAATAAATGGTTTCGACATTCGCATCCCCGCACCTTGAGGAGGGGTCTGCTGCAAACGAAAGCGTTCTCAATTCCGGCCCGCTGAAGGATAAGGAGCTTGCCTCCTTCCCGCCAAAATTCAAATTGTCAAGATCAGCATAAATGACTCCCTTGTAATACGGATGGCCCGAATAATCCGCCAAAACCACAAGGACGCTTGGGTCCGTGGAGCAGTCGAGATTCACGTAATTTTCCATCTTTGCATTCTCATCGGTTTCGGGGCTCCTTATGGTGCAGCCTGTGATCGTGCTCCCCCGGGTTATTTCCTGCAGCGAATAATAACCGTTGAACTGCAAAGCCTCATCGAGCTCGAGCGTAAGCGTATCCGTTGGAAGGGCGCCGTAGGGGGTTGCAGTTGGCGTTAGTTCAATCTTCTTGCAGATGTTCTCAACGCAGGCCATCCCCGCATCGCACTGCGAATCAAGCGTGCAGAATTTTGGCAGGGCGCAATTGATCTTCACCGGGATCTTGATGTTTGCGTGGCTGCCTCCTGCGGCCTCGCCATCGATGCTAAGGTCGCACGCGCTTCCCTGCCTTGTTGGCGTAAGCACGAGGCTTTTCTTTTTCTTCGCGCCAAGGGTGAATGCAGCGCCGGTTCCGGATGCTATGGTGTTGACGCCATCGCCTATCAGGGTTATGCAGTTGGACTGTGCGAGTACGTTGATCTCCGCATTCAGCAGGTTCTCGACATCAAGGGTGCTGCCGTCGCACGAAAGCAGTATCGATTGCGAGCTTGCTGAAAGGAACTCGGTTAGCGAGACCGCAACCTCCTTCTTTGCATTGCGGAACCCTTCGCGTTTTGCAATGACGGTGAACCTTCCGGTGTTAAGCGGATGCAGCCTTCGGAACTCGTACACCCCATCAGCGCCCTCCTTTTCCGATCCGTCACCGACGATGGAATCGGGGACCATTCCATCGAATGCGGCGCTTTCGTCCTCCTCTATTGTGATTGTGGCATCCGTGATCGCACTTTCATCAAGTGCGTTCTGCAGGAGCACGCGCAGGCTGGAATCATCATTCGCCTGCATCTGCAGGGGCGCAACCTGCATAAGGAAATCGTTTGTGCCAGTAACCTGCACTGACGATTTCAATGAGATGTATTGGGAATCCGCATCTCCAAAAATAAGCTCCATTCTCGAGTATGCAGTTGAAAGTAACCCAAGGAGCTCGATCTCGCCCGAAATGGTGCTGCCTTCCTCGAGGCTTTCGAGCTGCCACGTCCATTCCTTCCTCCCTTCCGCATTCCCGCTGCTGCTTCCGAGCCTGAATGCGCCAAAGGAGAGTTCGCTATCGTCGGTGAGCTTGAGGAACGGTGAGTTTTCATAGCGCTTCAAGGCGCGGAGGGAGAAATATGCCTTGAAGGGAACGCCTACGTCAACTGCAAAGCCCTTGGAAACCCTTGGCAGGTTGGCTTCCCCGAACTGCAGCGAAAGGCACGCTTTGTCGTTGCATATGAACCGGTCCTCCGAGATGCGGAAGGAAACGGCATCCGATTCGGCGTAGCACGAATCCCACTCATCGGTCCGCTCCGCAGTGCCTAGGGCGGCATCCTCCGGAACGCGGGTGAAAATACTCCCGCTTGACGCATAACCGCGATAGTTTATGGAGATCTCGTCGTTTTGCTTTGCCGTAGGCTTGATGAAAATCTTAAGCACAACCGCCTTCGTATTTTGCTGCTTTGGAAATTCGTATTGCACCCATTTTGCCATTTTGGCGCTCCCATCGACATCAGAGGACTTGTCGGATTTGCAGCTTTGGGAAGGATTGTACGAGAAGCCCTTCGTGACAGCGGAGTTCGCAGGCTTGTCATAATAGGATATTGCCGCAATGTCCTCCTCGGCTGTCTTTGAATCGCTTCCGCCAACCCTTATGAACATCCCGCCCATTTCGCTTCCAGCTGGTATGTTGAGGACGAATTTCGCATAATAGTACGAGCCCTTGGAAAGGGATGGAAAATCGCGGGCGTATGTGCCGCCCTCGGTCGATGCAAGGCCCTCAAAGTTGACCGACAGTTCGTTCTTCAATGCCGCGGGTATGAGCTTCACTTCGATTTTCTTCTCGGATTGGGGTTCGACGAAAAGGTCCTCGGTTTCATATTCGAGGTAATTCTGCGATGAGATCTTGAGGTACACCTGCTTGTTTGCGGGCACCTTAATGCTGCAAGAACCGCTTGAGAAGGCGCACTCGCCATCGGGGATAGCAAGCCCATCCGACCTCAGGAACGCCTTTGCCCCTCCTGCGGGAATGGTTTTCTGGTTAGTGGCATCCCTAAGGGAAACAATAAGCGTGCCCATCGGCCTTGCCAGCTTTACAACCACCTCATTTGCATCCCCTACCTCGGGGATGAAGGATGAAGATGCGCCGCTTACGCAGTCCTTGCTTGCCGTGACGTAGTACTTGGCTTGGCCGCCAAAGAGCAATGTTGGCACGTTCGAAAATGCGGTTGTGCCATCTTCGATCGTCAGCTGGTCCTTAAGCCCTAGGAAGAAGCCATCTTCCGTGAAGATGTTTACCTTTGCTGCCTGGGTGAGCTCGCCATCGGAGTCGAGCACAGTTACCTTGATCCTTGCGGAATTGTCATCCCTTGCATTTTCGAGCTCGATGGAATAGGACTCTCCCATCTGGCCGTCGAGCAAAAGGTTTGGGAGATACCCATCCTTGTAAGCGCTTATGTACACGATCTTGTCCGTGGTAAATGTTGTTTGGCCCTGGCCATCCGTAGTATTGGAGGCAAGGAGCGCATTCGTTTCCTGGTTGTACATTCTCACGGCCGCAGCTTCAAGGTTGCTGCCGCCAACTTCCTTCACAGTTATCGTTACCCCGTAGTCGCGGCCGACATCCTTCTCTTCCAGTTGCAGCTGAAATTCCAATGCGGTTCCGGAAAGTAGGATTTGGGATCCCTCGCTGTCATCCAAGGGGAGGTACGCCTCATCAATGGGATTCGCAACAACATAAACGCGCTGGCCTACTGCATCGATGTCCGTGAAAAGCACCTTTCCCGACAGATATGTTCTGCCGGAATCAAGAAGCTCGTCATTGCCCGCAAGGAATAGGCTTACGGTTGCGTCAACGGGATTCCCATCGGTGTCCTTGATGGAAACGAGCACCTCTCCCTTTAAGGGCGCGACCTCGCCGCCCTCGTCAACAGGAACCTGCGATTTTTTTGAAAGCGTGACCTGCTTGCTTTTTTCAACCGAAACAACCAGCCTTACCTGCGATGCAACGTAGTTGCTTTTCTCGATTGTCACGCTCAGCTCGGAATCCAGGTTTGCCGCGGTAAGCAACGCTAGCCCGGACGCATCGGTCACTGCCTGGTCGTAAAGCCCGTTCTCGGAATCGAAATATGAAACTGAAGCGCCGCCAAGGGGCACTCCGCTTGCGTCCGCGACCTTGATGGTTACTTTCACCTTCTGGCTTATGCTAGCCCCCCCGGACTGGAGCGCTGCCGTTATCTCCGGCGTTTCCTTGCTTACAATGAATTCCTTCTCGAATTTCTGCAATCCCGGCTGCTCCGCAACCACCCTTGCGGATTTCCCAACAGGCACCTTTTCGAATACCGCCCTTCCCTCGTCATCCGACTCGATGGAACCGAATTCGTTCCCGTCTATTTCCAAAATCACAAGAACGCCGGAAAGCGGATCGCCATTTTGCAGCACGGTTATGCCAAGGGACGTTGTGCCTTGGAAGAAAATCCCAAGAGCAAAATATGCGCCAACTGCAATCCCAAGGAGGAGCAGGAGGAAAATTGGCAGGGAGGGGACGCCGCGGCTTTCAATTGGGGTGATGAACCAGTCGTAAACGGGCAGCTTTAGCTGCTGCTGGAGGAAATCGCAAAAACCATAGTAGGAATCCTCAATTTGCCCATAAAGCCCCCTGTCAGTGCCAGTGCTTGCCATCAGCTTCACCGTTTAAAACGTATCCTCGAAGGAATAAAAACATACCTTTTGCATCAATGCACGTTGTGGCCGGTTGCCAAATACCCTTTTTAATTCCATTTCCCAAACCCTAATTGATCCCGATGGTTGATGCTAACGCCGTTCTGGATGGGATCATCGTCCTCGAGACCGTGATCATCCTCTATAAGCTGCTGCAGCCTTCGCCATCGCAGTTCAAGACAGCTGACTACAAGCGTGAGAAGGTATTGAAGGAAAAGGGCCTTTCGGAAGTCAAGGCAACGGCAATGAAGCGGCTCAACTCCCTGCTTGATGTCCGGGGAAGGATCACAAGGGAGATTTCGGATGCAAAAAAAAGGTACATGGCCGGCGAGATCACCTACGAGGCGATGAGAATCATCGAAGCGGAAGGCGAGGGCAGGATCGATGAGGTCGATTTGAAGCTCGCCGAATTCGAGGGCGCTTACTGATTTGAAGGGGGGATGATGCGCTATGGTTTTGCTGATGGATGGAAGGAAGGTTTCCGAGAGGGTGCTTTTGGAGGTCAGGCGGGAGGCGGGGGCGCTTTTGAGGAGGCGCATCGTGCCATCCCTTTCCGTCGTGCTCGTGGGGAACGACCCATCCTCCGAAATATACGTAAATTCGAAGGAGAAAAAGGCAAATGAGCTCGGGTTCGTTTCCAGGAAGACCAGCCTGCCATCGAACATATCGGAAAAGGAATTGCTTCTCAAGGTGGAGGAGCTTAATTCGGACAAGTCCGTTAATGCAATCCTTGTCCAGTTCCCGCTGCCCGAAAAAATCAACGAGAGGAGGGTTAGGGATGCGATTAAGCCCGAAAAGGACGTGGACGGGCTGTGCTCCCTCAATGTGGGAAGGCTAATCAATGGCGATGAGACGCTAGCACCCTGCACCCCAAAGGGCATCATCAGGCTTCTTGAGGAATATGGCATCACGCCGGAGGGGAAGCACGCGGTCGTGATTGGAAGGAGCCTCCTCGTGGGAAAGCCAATTGCAAACATGCTCCTAAATAGGAACGCAACGGTTACGATGTGCCATTCAAAAACGCGAAACCTTGGTGAAATCGCAAACACTGCGGACATTCTGGTGGTTGCTGTTGGGAAGCCAAGGCTAATCACCGTTGAGATGGTTAAGGAAGGCGCAGTTGTCATTGATGTTGGGATCAATAGGCTGATGGGCGAAGCCATCAAGGAGGACGTGGGCCAGGCGGTGAAGCCGAAATTGGTGGGCGATGTTGATTTTCAAGAAGTTAGCAGGAAGGTGCACGCGATTACTCCCGTTCCCGGCGGGATTGGCCCAATGACGATTGCGATGCTGATGAGAAACACTTTGAATTGCGCAAGAATCCAGCACGGGCTGATTGGAAAAAGGCATTAGAAGAAGGAAGGTTGCAAGGCCCCGCCTGTGGATGTGGCCGCATCCCAATTTGGCATTCGGCTTCGATGGATTTTTTCCTTGCCCACCGCAGGCGCTTTGCCTCAAAAATATATCGCCCCCGCTTCTCCCTTGCGCCTCAAACGATATGGTTTAAATTCCCCTATCGCTTAAATGCGTAAAGGTCATCGGAATGGCATTCCTGGACGTGCTGAAGCAGAAATGGATCTCAAGGAATCCGCTCCTAATAATTGCAATCGGATTTGGTGCCTCGCTCCTTGGAACCGGAACCGCACTGGTTGTCTTTCCAAGGGACGTTGGGCTCATGGGCCTTGCATTCGCGGCATTGATATTGCAGCCGCTTGTCGCAAGGCTCGTCACGTTCGAGGAGGAGCGCGATTTTAGGAAGAAGCGCATTTCGAGGCAAATTTTCCAGGACCATTCGCAGACATTCAAGACGATACTGCTATTATTCTTCGGGATCCTGCTCGCATATGCATTGATGGGCCTTTACCTAAACGAGCTTCGGGTGAAGACGTTCTTTAGCCCGCAGCTTGAGCCTTACTTAAACCCATCCGACCGCGTTTCGCTTGAATGCTTTTTGGATTTCGATTGCTTCCTTCTTTCCAGGGCCGATACGAGTGCGGACCTTAGGGTCATTGGCACCGATGGCAGGATCGAATCCTTGTTTGGGGACAATGCGCCAAGGCAGCCGGTTGGGAATGCGGGCCAGGCGGCGTTCCAATGCACTCCGGGCTGGGGATGTTTCTACCAGTACGTTGCAAACAACACCGTCGTCCTTGTAATCGTGCTGCTACTCTCTTGTTTTTACGGCGCGGGAGCGATGCTCTACCTTGCATACAATGCTAGCGCGTGGGGCACAATCTTTGCATTCGTCGCAAGGGAATCGGTGACCGGGGGCAGCAAGATAGGCGCCTTTTCCTCCCTTTTTGCGAAGGTATTTCCGCACACGCTCCTTGAGGCTTCATCTTACTTCCTTGCAGTAATATCTGGCGTTGTCGTGATGAAGGCGCTGCTTAAGGAGACGGATCCGGCAAGGGTGCGCTTTGTCCTGAAGGATGCGGTTGTGTTCTTCTTCCTAGCGATCATCGTGATGCTGATTGCGGCATTCGTGGAGGCGTTCGTCTTCCGGTAGCAGAATTAGTTACGTTTGCATTAATTTCACTTCCGTGCCTCCGCAATTTAATTGGGAACAGCGCTCACTTGAGCTTTTCTAAAAGCTGCCTGTGGAGAATGCCGTTGCTCGCCGCGGCATTGAAGCTCCGGTCATCCAAATTGATCCGTTCCCCGCCAAACCGGCTGGCAATGCCGCCCGCCTCTTCCAGTATGCAAATCCCAGCCGCAACATCCCAGATGTAAAGGTAGGCGGAAATGAATGCATCGAACCTGCCGCACGCAACGTATGCCAGGTCAAGAGCCGAGGAGCCAAAGGTTCGAACCCGGTGCTTCAACGCAAGGTTTTTTTCAAGGAGGAGCGTCCTTCTAATCACGTTTTCCTTCGGGGCCATCTCAACCGAAAGCAAAAGGTCGTAGAACTCCGCCTGCCTAGAAACGGATATTTTTTTTCCATTAAGTGTTGCTCCCAATCCCTTCCCGCCGCAGAACATTTCCCTAAGGGTTGGGGAATAGATCGCGCCTGCGACCATCTCATCGCCTTTCCTTAGGCCCACGGAAACGCAGAATAGCGGGTTCTCGTGCGCAAAATTGCCCGTGCCGTCAATTGGGTCGACGATCCAGACATATTCCTTCTTGCTGCTAACGTACGGTGTTTCCTCGGATAGGAAATCGTGCTCCGGGAAGTTATCCTCGATTAGGATTTTCCTTAGCAGCGCCTCGGATTTCTTGTCCGCTGCGGTTGTGATGTCGCGCTCCGCCTTGAAATGGCAGCCCTTCTCCTTGCCCTGGAATTCGAGCACGAGTTCGCCCGCCTCCTTCGCGGCCTTCCTTGCGATTTCTGAGAAATGCATACGTTTTGGTTATTGATGGAAGTTTTAAATATGCAAGGCTTTTTTCAATCCCGTAAAAGGGATCCGCCTCCTATTGAAAATCGATACCCCCTTCACCCCATTCAACATCACGTTTAAAAGGATTATTTCCGTTTAAGTTTTTGGGGGGAGGCAAAATGGGAGATTTGAAGGAGATAACGGTAGTTGCAAGGGATCGGATCGGGCTGCTTGCCGACATCAGCGAGGCGCTTTCTGAAAGGAAGATCAACATCGAATCGATATCCGTTGAGACTTCGGAGCGCACCGCAATCATAAGGCTAATACTGCAGGACTCGGGCAAGGCAAAATCCATACTTGAAGGGAAGGGGATGAAGGTTATGAACAACGACTGCCTGGTTGTTGGCATTCCCGACCATCCAGGCGAGCTCGCCAAGCTTTCAAGGCTGCTTGCTGACCATAAGGTGCACATCGAGAGCGCGTACGTGCTCGACAAGGAGGGCGAGAAGACTGTGCTTGCGCTCAAGATCAGCGATTACAAGAAGGCGAAGGACCTGCTAAGGAAGAGGAGGTACCTTTAATTCTCGCTCGGACGGCCGGATGGGAAAAAACATCAATTTCTGATTATCCTGCAGACGACTTTGGGACTTCCATTTAGCGGTTTTCCATCGCGGTAAAGCTGCGCATAAATATTGGAGCAATCGTCAACATCCTCATTGTCCCAATATGCTACCTCGATGTTTTCAAATGGGAGGGATCGGAAAACGCCCCCGATATCGTTTTCTCCAATTCCCAGCTCGGATTTGGGCTTAATATTTTCACTGCAAAAGGTGGCGACGCCATAATGCTTTAAATTCGCATAAATCGTGCCGCCGTTGGCACCGATTATTTTTTTAATGTCTGATTTTGATGGGTCCGACATCCAAATCCTAAATTTCACTCCGCCACCTAATAGCCAGGATCTCGGGCTTACCTCACAATTTGCAACGGCCCACGCCTCCGATGAATCGGTTGTTTGGGAAGATTGCAGCGCCAGTATCACAATGCCCCTGAATCCGTCGTTTTCTAGGATGCCACGCCATTTTTTCTCGATCTTCATTTGTTCGCCAATCTGCTTTACCTCGTCGGTCACGACCAGGCCGAATAATCCATCCCCGTCGGGCATCTTCACTTTGGCATCGGAAGGCAGTTGGTTCTCGAAAAATTCGATGGGAGCAACGGATAGCGAATTTTCTGATGCAGAACCCGCAACTTCCCGGCCATTGGCCTTGACACCGACCTTCGTGAACTTCAGCCCGAGCTTATGCTTGACGGTCACGTCAGCATTGCCATCCAGCCGGACTTCCAACTTGAATTCCTCGCTTGGCGAAGCGCTCACCTGCCCCTCCACGCGCCCCTCGTTCCCTTCGGGGTATTCGCCGGAAATGCAAATGTTGCTTATATCATACTTCAGGTCAGTTGATTTGGCTATTTCAACAATGATGGTTTTATCCTCCCCTCCGAGAAGCGTTTTGCAGGCGGTTTTTTTTGCCTCCTTTGCAGCAGCGGATTGGGCGGGCTCGTCGCCTGATTCAGTTGGTCTCGATTCATCCGGAAGCTGGCGATCCGCACCTTTGGTGAAAACATTCAACTCCAGCTCCGCTAGCTTCCTTTTCTCGAATGCGGCTTTTTCCCCCTCTTCTGGAACGCTGTAGAGGCTTATTGTCAGCAGGTCAATGATCTCATCCGGTTCAGATTCCTTTTCCGAAGTGCCCCGTTCCTTGAGCAGCTCTTCGTAATCAGCATCAATATGAAGGCCTTTTTCGTTGAAAACGCACTTAAGGAATTCGGTTTGCTTGGTTTGGGGGAATGTTGACGATTCGATTTCACAAAGGTATGCCTTCCCATCATCCGGAGTGATGATCTTGCCCGCATAAGGAACATCATAAGCCAGTTTCCGCTTCCCTGCCTCGCTAGGAATTTCCTGCTCATTGTTTTTCCTAAAGGATGCGGAGTGCAGCGTGGAGGAATGCGTACGCAGGATTCCATCGCAGCTAAGCTTCCCTCCCATTGGGAGGGGAATTTCAACCGATGATGAATCCTTGTTGTCTTCAGGAATTAGCAATGCGGGGTTATTCCCGTCTGGCTTGAATTTCCCGTTTTCCACCTCAATTGGAATGCCAACAACGCCTCCAAGACCGCCAAGTTCGGAAACCTTTGCCTCATCAGCGCTGCCCCAGCTGGAAAGCTTGCAATTTTCCGTGAGGACATCATCCGTCTGCTTGAATTTTGCAGCAGCAGGACCATTCCCATCGGTCAGGACAAATTGGAGGTTTTTTGAGAGGGGCTCGAGGTCGTACTCTTTCTTGGAGCCCAGTTGCAATGCCAATGGCAGGAGCTTTGTCAGGCCTACCGAGGGGTAATGGAGGATTGCATACAACTCCCCTTCCTTGTTTAGCGTTCCGTCCTTTTTCCCTGATGGCGCCGCGGCCTTGCCCAAATCAACTTCGTAGTCAAGGATTACGCCATTTTGGGATTGGGAGCATTTCTTCACATTCACGGCATTTTGCAGCTTGCTTGAGGGAGAACTCCCGAAATTTTGGGCGGATGGCGCGCCCGTGCGGTAGTTCGTCATCGACTGGAGCTGGCTGAAATAAGCCGGATCAGAGCCAAGCTTGCAGTTCATTGCGCTTGGCATTTGCGTTTGGGAAATAAACGAGATTTCGTGGTGCACAAACCTCTTGAAAGTGAATGGGTCCACCTCTGCGCCCGCTTCGGGAAGCACCTCGTTTTGCATCGTGAACGTGGTTGCCGTGCTTTGCCTTGGAACCGTTGCGCCTTCCGCAATGATCCGGATTTTCACGCTCCTTGTCCCTCCCGACTGGAACCTCACGAGCAGCGAGCCCTCCACGTAGCCTGCATTGCACGCAGCTGCATTGAATCTGGAATCGTAAGTTGATGTGCCATATTGCTGCGAAACGGAAATTCCCTGCCCCAGGTTGGATTGGGTGGCTGCGATTTGCGGATAGGAAAAGGCGGATACGCCCATCTGCGGGTAGCTTGAGTAATCGACATACCCCTGCGCGTATTGCGGCAATGGGTAGTAGCCATTCCCGTTGATATTCACCTGCGAGTAGCCCCCGTCATAATATTGGCCTGAAGTGCCGAGGTTGGAATTGCCATAGCCCGCATTCTCAAAGTAGTAATAGCACGCGGGGTTGCTTGAATATATCCTTTGGAGGAGCTTGTTGTACGTGTCGTATCCTGAGAAATCCGCAAGCACGTGGACCCGCTGCTCAAGAGGGCCGCAGATGTCAGCTGTTATGCCATAATCAATTCCCTGGACCTCGCATCCATCAACAAGGCCGCCTAAATTCCCAAGGGAATAATAATTGTCGAACCTGCGGGTGTTGGGGTTGAGAGTGAAGACTATGGGATCCGGAAGGGGCGGGAGCTCCCTGTAATAGATGGGCTGAGCGGATGCAATTGCACCTGCAGTGGGCGATGCGTCGATGATTGGCGCATCAGGCGCGGTTACGATGACCGTAAAAGTCCTGGTGAGTTGGCCTGTTGTGCGGACGATGACGCTCCCTTTCTGCCGGAACGAACGGTCGATTGTTTCGGAGGAATAATCGGCGGAAATGTGCACCATATCCTTGTTGCACTCGGCGGCAACGTTGAAATCATCACTTCCGCGGATGTCGCAGAAAGCAACTTCCCCGATGCCGGAGGTGGAAAAGAACTTGTCGGCAAAACCGTTCTCATCAAGTGCAAGGTTCACAATAGAGGGCATCACCGGAAGCGCGGGGTTGCCAATCGCCTGAACTTCGGGCGAGGTCACATCAATCCTGACGGGGATTGCAATGCGCACCGACTCCTTTTGCGAAAGCGCGTTTTCAAATATCAATTGGCAGTTTGACGCGACCGTAATGTTTGGAAGCACGCCCACCTGCACCTCTATGGAATCCTTGAAGTTCGCAACCGAATTCGGGAATGCATAAAGCACAGGCGAAGTTGCGCTCCCGCAATTTGAGATTACTAGAAGAGTCCCCTTCGCGTCATCCAATGTCGAGGCTACCTCCACCGATTGCTCCAAAAGCCCGCTCGAATCGCCCTTGAACGTAAGGCTCGAAGGCACCGTTTTTAGGGAATCTTCGGGAGTTTCAACATTGATGATGCACCCGTCATACCGCTTGAATTCGGGATGGTCGACACGGATCCCAATTTTCCCGGAGGAGATGGCAGAAAGGTCAAATGAATAGATGCCACCTTCGCCCTCGCCCTTATCACCGTTTCCGGAAAGGAGCAACTCGTCGCCGCCAAGGGGGCTGCGCTCGCAATCGTAAAGGGTGATGATCGCATCGGGAACAGCCACGCCCTGCTCATCAAACACCGATGCCCTAATCTTCCTTTGCTCCCCTGCAATGATTTTGAGCGGGGTTGCTGCAACCTTAAGGAGGTTCTGGCCGGATATTTTGACATTTTGGTGGAACGTGAATGAGCGCGCCTCCGACTTGAATTTCAGCTGCAGGTCGGTGGTGCCTGCGCGGATCGCCTTCATCCGTAGGGTGCCTGGAGTGCGCAGGTTCACCGGTATTTCAACGGCAATGCCCTGCTCCTTACCGGAAGTAATTGCTATAGGTTCATCCGCAAGGTCGGTCCCTGCTGTTGCCTCGAGCAGCTTGACGTTGCCGCTTTGCACTGCAATTGTGCTGATCCGTTCAGTTGAAAGCACCTCGAATTGGATGTTGAAGTCGGATCCAAGCAGGATCTCATCCTCAAGACGGAATTTCCTGCAGAAGCTTGAATCCGCTGCGCAGATCAGGGGCGATGAGGTTACTCGCTGCTCAAAGACCGAATTCCCAAAGCTGCAGGCGCGTTTTACAAGGTCGAATGGCGTAAGCAGGGGTTCAGCCTCAAGTTGCTCCTCGGATGGGCTGGTAAAGATGATTCCGTTCTTTTGCGCGTAAGATTTGAAGTTGAGCGCAAACGACGAATCTGCAGGCGCAGTTGCATCAACGCGGATCTTGGCAACTACCTGCTTCGCGCCTGTTGTGCCTTTTGGGAATATTAGGTCAAGAGATGTGATCTTTCCCTTTGCATCCTCATCCAAGTAGCAACCTTCCTTCGAATATTTTGATGAGGTATATACGGATTGGCCGGCAAAGTCCCATTCGCCAATTTCCACGAAGCCCGATGGGGAAGTGAGATGCAAGTGGAAGCCGGCAACATCAGCAGATAGCGGGAATCCCACAAGGAATTTGGCATCGTATGTTTCGCCGTTGCCAGCTTCCGTAATGGCTTCCCCTCTCTGGTTGGTCAGGCCCACGAATGCAACGGTTACGCTGCTTGCATCAGCTTGGGAAATCAGCTGCAATGCAACCTTCCGGAACTCGGATGGGGAAAGTGAAAGGGGCGCGGAAGTGGTCACAAGGTACTGCGGCGATTGGGCCCTTAGCGTGATTTCGGAATTTGCCGGCAGCTCCTCGAGCACGCATTTCCCTGCGGTTAGTTCACAGCTTGCAAGCATCACTCCCCCCTCATCCAATGCTTCGATCCTTCCGGATGGGACCTGCTGCTTCTTTAGCGCATCAGTTAGGGAAATTTCAATGGATGCGGGATTGCCAACAAGCGTGATTTCGATTGCCTCATCGAATCCCGAGGTGATCATTGCGCTTTCGCCTGCGCTTGCATCCTTCACGGCCTTTGCATAAAATTTGTAGGCCGCGCCGCTTATTTCACTTGGAAGGGAAAATACGGCACGCCCCTCGTGGTCCGTGTATTTCGGCGGTATTCCAAGGAACGATCCATCTTCCTTAAAAATGGAAATTTCCGCGCGTTCGGCGCCGTCGCCTTCCTCGATTGCGGTAATTTCCAAATCGAAGGAGTTCTCCTCGGTTTCCCTCGTAAGTTCCAATGTGCGCCGCGAGCTTGATGCGCCTGCGATGAAGGATGCGGGCAGGAAGCCTTGCGAGTATGCCGTAAGGTAGAACTCCTCGTCCTTCGAAACAAGCATCGTGGCCTTCCCATCCCCAACCGTTTGCACCTTGCCAAGATGCTTGCCTTCCAAATCAAAACGGTTGATGACAGCCCCACCCAGGGCGGCGCCATCACCTGTCACGAGAAGGTCGATGTAATCGCCAGTTAGTTTCTCCTCGAGGAAAACTGAAAGCTCCAACACGTCACCTGATGAGGAAAGCCTGAATGGGTTGGAGCTCGAGCCGAGGTATTTCGCGCTTTCTGAAACCTCCACAACCAATTCCCTTCCGATAAGGACGCCCTCGAAAAGCACGGCGCCATCCCCGTCGCTCCTTGCGCTCTTAAGCAAACGGAAGGTCGATGCATCCTTGAGGGAAACAAGAATATCCGAGAGCTGAGTATCTGATGCAGAGGTGAGTGAAATGCTAATGTCGCCAATTTCTGGCACCTGTTCCTTGGAGGAATCGTCCGTGCGATCTGATTCAAGTGAAACGCTAATCGAGCCCGCCTCGATGTCACGCGCCCTAATGTCCTTCGCATATTCCTCGAAATCATCTGCAATAACCCTAAGGGTCGCGTGTTCCGGCACGTTTTCGAATGAGAATGTGGCAACCCCGGAGAAATCCGATGTTAGCGTTTCCGCGCTGCCATCGTCAAGAATTAGCCTCACTTCCGCCTCCCGCACGTACTGGTTGGCGGTGTCGGAAACCCATACTGCAAATTGCGTGATCTGCGCCTCCCCGCCCTGCACCTGCGTGAGGCTTATTTCCGTGGCCGAGAAGCTGATGCTCTCTTCTATTTCCGCATAAACGCCATTCGGATCCGTCACCTTCGCCTTCAAATCCGAATCCAATGGGACCTCCTTGAAGGTCGCCTTCCCATCAAAATCCGTCTCGGTTTTGCCAATTGGGCTATCCTTGTCATAAAGCCTAACTTCCATCCTAGGAAGCGGGTTGCCCTCGGAATTTTTGATCAGGAGCGTTAGGGAATCCGTGCGCTTCACAACCGAGGGTAATGAGAAATACGCGCCCGCAAGCAGAAGAGCAATAAGCAGCACCGGAAGGATGGCACGCGGCGAAGGAACCCCTTTTTCCTCGAGGCTTGCCATCAGCCCTTCATACTGCTCCTTTAGGTTTTCGATGAAGGATGGCTGCGAATCCTGCGCGCTCATGTTAATACAGATGAATAAAATCGTTTAAAAGGATGCTCATTTCTATCTAACCTGACAGCCCCGTCGTCTAGCGGTCAAACCTAATTCTTTCCCAATCGTAAAGGAAAGGATTTTGGGAACACGGATAGAGGCCTCTGGAATTGCAATTCGCAATTGAGAAAGCCTTTGACGGCAGTTCGAAATGCCTTGCCTTTCTTATCAGAAAAGAAAGGCGATGGCGCCGCGAAAGAAAACAATTTAGCGGCTCCGCCAAATTCATCGGCAAGGCACGAACATCTGCCCGGGGCTATTTTTTTTTAACGCTAGGCCAAAGCACTTATTTTTTATTCCCACGCTGCCTCTAATTTTCCTATGAGGATAGGCTTCCTTGATAGCATATTCAATTACGCGGACGTGTACGAGGAGGCAGCAAAGGTGCTTGAGGAGAGGATCCCCGCGGTTTCGCTTGAGAGGATGACCGTCCCCCATTTGCTGAAAATCCCCCTTTTCTCGAAATTGCTTTTGAAAAACAATTGCGATGCGGTCGTAGTATTCCTTACCATGCTCGAGGAGGATGCGTCCGAGCTTGACCTTGTGCACGAGAAGGTAATCGACCTTGAGGTTGAGGAGGGAAGGCCGGTTTATTTTTGCATCATTGCCGATTCCGAATTCAAGGACCAGGAGGAGCTCGTGGCGGTGATGGCGCCCAAATTGGGCTTCATCGCCGAGGCGGTTGCAAAATTGGTGGCATCCCCATCCGGATTATCATCGGATATTGCAAACCAGGATCTTACAAGTGCGATGAGCATGTTCGGCGGCACTGCGATTGCAGCGGAAGGACAGAATGAAACCGGATCCGACCTCGATGCGCCAGACCTTGGCGGTGCTGGGGAGGGAAAAAGCTTGTTCTGATTGATTGCCTCCTGAAAGGAAGGGAAAAAACGTCTGCTTACCTGAAGAACCCGATCCGATTTACGGATAGGTTTGCCATCGGGGAGTTTTCCCCAAATCAGCACGCATCGCCGTTCCTGCAAACGCTAATGCCGTATGCGGACACGGAGCAGTCGCCAAAACCGCACGCGCGGCAGCTTTCCACTTCAACATCCCCGAATACCAGCGGGTAATTCGCAAGGTCATACGGCTCGAATATGAGGAATATCGAACGCCGCTTCCTCGTGCCGGTGCCAAGGAAGCCGCATTTGCCCCGCGCAAAAAACTTGCTGAGGAGGGCCGGGTAATCGCCTTCCTCCCCCTGCTTCGTGGCAAATGCAAATTGATTTGTTGCCGGCACGTGATTCTGCCAGCCGATGAAGGAATATGAACGTAAATCAAATGCATTGGGGAAATTCGCGACGAATTGGTCCTTGGCTTTTCCTGAAGCACACGATAAAGGGCTGCAGGAACGGTCCCAAATGGCAGATGCAACCGCATTCTTGTCATAGCGCGCATCGCCGTCAGGGACAACGGGGTATTCGTTCGTAAGGCACCGCTCAAGATATTCATCCTCGGGATACATATCAGCTGGAATCTTGCCCGGGAACCTTGAGTGCAGCCCATACGGGTCGAACAGGTTGCAAGCGACGACGTTGCCGCAGAAATCCTGCGTGCCCGCCCCCATCGAATCGGGATAATTGTCGCTTATTGCAAGGGGAGAAAGCCCAAAATTCCTCTCCCCGAAGAAGAAGTCCTCGCCGTTCGTTGTCTGCACCGAGAGCAGGTATATTCCCTGGCGGTATTTGCAATCATCGGGCAGTTGGGCGATCTCAACTAGGTTTTCCCTTGCAGAAGAGAACTCGGGGTATCTGTTGAATTTGTTATAGACGATGTCCGCACTCAGGGGGAATACCGCCGAGAATGTGATCGGGGCGCTTTCCGCGTTCTGCACGAAATATTTGTATGGCGACCTGCTTTCAAGCCCGCCAATGCCGGCGCCCATCGTTACCTCGTACAATTCCGCGTCACCGTTCTCCCAGACGTATTCGTACCCTTCGTCAATCAGGGTGGTGCGGAGGCCTTCAGGGCTGCAATCGCATTCCTCAGGCGTCCCGCAATAATCGCCCTCCGCGATGGATTTCTCCGAGCACGAGTAGAGGCACTGAATCCCTTCATCGGAGTCTTCGGGAACCCCCGAATCATCGCACGCGTACGCGGTTCCGTCGGGGCCGATGTAGGTTTCGTTGCCCTCCACATATGCGCAATGGCCGGTTTCGCACTCGTCGGAAGGCAGGCACCTGATATCGCAAACGTCAACATTGTAGTTGTCCTCGGAGGGCGCACCATATGTTTCTTCATATGTATCGTGGCAGAAGGTGCACGCCGCGACCTCAATCCTCTGCTTGTTCGTAACCCTCATCCACGCAGCAGCGGAATCCCTGCAAATCTCGGGGTCATAAGTATCCTCATTGGAAATATCTTCGGGAGGCTTGATGCAATAGAAGGTGGCATCAAAGCTGCGCTTGAACGCGGTCTTCCGCAAGATGTTGCCTGCAATTTCCTTGAAGGATTCAAGAACTGCGGGGGCATACGCCAACGCGGTCACGTTGGAGTGGCCGATCCTTTGGAATGCCTTGGAATTCAGGTAGGAAGCAAGGCCCGTGCCTGCCGGGGATGACGAAGCGATGGTTGCAACAACTGGCGGCCTTTGGTTTGCAACAGCGCCCGCATCGGGGTGCACGAATATCTTCTCCTTCCGGGAATCGTCCCACGAAACCAGGGAAGCATCCTGGCCCGAGCCGATTAATTTGGTGCTCGTTGTGCTTCTTTTAAAATAGCCCGCCGATGGGGAATATTCAGCAGCCCAATATTCCTCATTGTTCGTTATGCCCTTCACGCGGTTGTTGAGCGCATATACCAGCTTCATGGATGATGCCTCCGTGTCGTAATCGTCGCCATAGAAGGAGAGCGGTAGCGCGGAATCTTTCAAATACGGGGTCTTGTAGTTAATGCCCGAAAACTCCAATGCATTGAGGTCCCCGATGTCGGAATAATTCGCAATCGTGATGTTTATGATGCGGCCAGCTGTTCCCGTGCAATTAACCCTCATCTGGATGTTATCGGCTGATGGGACCATGTTGCCAATTGGCTTTAAGGGGCACGTATCCTTCTTGCCGGGCCAGAAACGCAGCGCATTCCCGCCGGGGGTTGCGCCGGTCACGAAGCAATCGTTATATTTTCTTGGTTCAGAGGCGGTGCCGAAAGCGTACCCGAGATTGCAGCCTCCAAGGCCCGAATCGTTGAGGGGGATTGCATCTGCGGGGAAGAAGGAATCCACCCTGAATACGATTCTGTCGCAGGAGGATTCGATGACGGGCTGGCCGGCGCCCGAGTAGGTTTTCTTCATCAATGTGAGCGCATTGCAGCTAAACGGGTTCGGTAGCTGAATGGGAGGCGAGGCGGGCATGTTCGATGCAATGACAACGTAAGGTTTGATCACAACAGCAGGTGCTGTGCTCGAATGCGAATACGATGCCTTGATGATTGCTGTGCCGTGCTCCTTGGGAGTGAGGGTGATCCTGCCTTGGAGCTTCGAGCTGTCGGTTATCTGAAGCGTAAATGAATCGGAATCAGCAAGGCTGAACACTTGATTTCCAACAAGCGCCGTCACGGGAACGAGCAGGTCGTTGCCCAGTATGTCCGAGGAAGCGTCCTGGTTGTAAAGCTCGATCCTCAAGGTTCCGGGCAGCTTGTTTGCTACCTCGGTAATGTCATAGCTTATCTCGAGCTCGCCTTCGACGCACGAGTTTCCGCAATCCTTGAGGGAATGCGCATTGAACCCATTGCCGCTTTCCTCCTCATCGCATAAATCTGCGAGGTCCGGATCGATCAGCCCCCTTGGGCATTGCAGCTGCTTGAAATTGAGCTCGACGCACATTTCGTTGTTGCAGTCCCTATTCCCGAACTTGCAGATGTTTTCCTGCTGGTTGCACATCGTATTTTGCTGGGTGCATTGCGGGTCGGAATCGCAGCACATCTCCCCTTCCTCCCCGCACGGGGTGCAAGCGCCATTCGAACACATAAGGCCAGGAAGGCACTTATTCTCATCATCCTGGCAGCAATATTCATCCTCATCACCGCAGGATTTGCACAGCCCAAGGTCGCTGCCCTGTTGCTCTATGCAAGCGCCGTTTTCGCACGCATAAGTATCATCCGCAATAGTGCAAAGCTCGCCAAGCCCGCCAAATTCGCATAAGGCAAAATCGCTTATGCAGTCCCTGCACTGCGGGTTGTTAAGATTGGTGGTGTCGCATCCCTGGTCGAACCTGCAATCCAAGCACTGGGCCTTCAGGGTGCAATCATCAACGTAAACGCATTGCCCTTCCTTGCCGGCATCGTAGCAGCAAACAGTGGCGCCCGTGCACTCGTTTTGCGCTGCGCCGCAAAGCTGCTTTTGGCTGCAAATCCCTTCTGGTGCGCACCAAAGGCCCTCATTGCACGCATCATCCGGATGCTGCCTCGAATATTCGCAGCAAGAATCGGAAAGCCCACCGCAGGGGATGCACGCATTTTCTGAAGAGCAGGTAAGCCCATCGTCGCATTTATTTGCAGCGCCTGTGCAGCAAGATTCGCCTTCCATCCCGCAGATGTCCTCGATATCCCTGCATATCGCTAGGCTTCCGGAAGAATCGCAGAACATATTGCCGCCATAGGAAATGCATTCAGGCGTGCATTCGGCGACGCCCCCGTAGCATTCTGATGGGGGCACGCACCCCTTCCCCGATCCTTCATTGCAGCAGAGGTCAAAGCCGGTGCAGAAGGTACCTGCGCTTCCGCAGGAGGTAGGGTAGGTGCAAATCCCCCTTGGGATCGCGCTGGTCACGCTGCATTTCAAATTTTCCACGCACGGGGATGAACCCTCTTGGCCAATTTCGCTTTGGCTGCAGCAAGTCTCGCCGAAATTGCCGCACGCAAGCACGTCATAGGTCACATTCCTTGTCCTGGCAAAGCACCACGGCTTGCCAGGAATTTCATATGAAAAGCCTAGTTCGGAATCAATGGGGTCGCGGATGTATTCGCCATTCGAGACTGCAAAGCCGCGGTAATTTATGACCAGCTCCTCAGCTATTATGTTGGGCACCACCTTGAATCTCATCACGACTTTCGAGGAGCCTTCGTATGAATATTCCGCATTCAGCCACGAAAGGCCTACGAAATCATCCTCGCTTGAAATAAAGGGCGCCTCGCATTCCTCCAGATCAGATAAGCTGCTAGAGCCCTTCACGATAACAGGCGCAAAGCCGTCGTGGGAATAGTTAGTGAAGTATGCGATCTCGGACCCATCGCCTCCGGAGAGCTGCACGAATAGCCCCCTTGAAGCCGCTCCGGGCTTGCTGTACAAATCGAATGAGACAAGGTATTCCTGGCCTGAAACGAGCCTTGCCTTCGCATTCCCGTTAAGGTCGGTTATCCGGTCAAGCGTGGCCTTGATGATCGTCCTTGAATCCAAGCGTGCCATCTGCGCATTAACCGGCAAGTCCGCATTCGGGCTTGCCTTCCTTTTGCCCGAGGCATTCTGGTAATTCCTCGAGTTGATGACCCATTTGAACGTTTTGTCGGACCTCGCCTCTATGGCGCACGAGCCAGTTAGCGAGGAGCAGGAGCCGTAAAGCGCATTGTTCTTCTCGTTGTCATAATATACGAAGGCGTCAAGCTGGCTAATTGAACCGTTCGTGTCCAGGTCCGTGGCACTAAAAATAAGCCGGCCCTTGGGCGCATACATCGTGATGTTCGCTTCGAGGTTCAAGGAGAGATCCACTGTTTCAGAGCCTGAAAACTGGTCCTTCGAGGCAAAAATCGTGTAAGAGGAATATTTCGCAAGGTTCCGAACAACCGCCTTCCCGTTATTGTCGGTCCTCTGTTCATACGGGGGAATCTGGTCGCCAAGCTCGTCGAAGAATGCAAGCGGGACTGTGCGCATCTTAACGCCATCCTCATTGATTGTGTTGAGGGTGAGGTTGGCGGAATTGTTTGCATATGCCTTGTAGAGGGTGATTTTCTTCTCCTGGGAGCCGGCGAATGCGAGCGTCCTTCCCGGAAGGTATCCGTCCTTGAATGCGGTTGCATAGTACCACGTGAGGCTTGAGATCGGGAATGTAAGCACGGATGACGCGGCCTCCTTCTTCACGGCGGAATAGTTGCCCTCATCGGAATGTTCCCAAAGCCATATCTGGGATTGCAAGGAAGCATTGCGCTCATCTTGCACGCGGATGGTAACCGTGCCGTTTTGCAAACCGGATGTTGCACCTATCTTTTTCAATGAAATGGGCCACGCCGTCGTTTCCCTTAGCGTTTTTTCACTTGCCTTGGGCTCATACCCCTCTGCCCTTGCAATGACCTTGAGCCTCATTCCAACGCGGAATTCATCATCATTCTCATAGGAGCCAAATTCGGTTTCAACGACCTTCAGCTCGTCCTCTGTTACCGAATCCAGGATCGTTAGCACCGCATCAATGCCCGCATTTGTCGCCTCATCCTTTATGGTGATCTGCAGCTGGCTGAATTCCAATGAGGCGGGGGTGGGGATTGGCGAAGCCGCCTTGTTGAGCGTTATCCGCCTTGGCTTGCCTGCTTCCGGTGTGTACGTGACTCCGGAGCTTGTTTGATACCCCGCAAGAGTCACGCTTACCGTGAGCTCCTTATTTTCGGGTACTGGAATGACAACCTTCCCGTCGGCATCCGTACTCGCGCTGCCGCCTTCTGCCTCATATGAATATTCGACTAATGCGCCTCGCAGCGGCAATCCGGAAAAATCGCTCACGATTATTTCAGCATCGAACAACTCGGGCCTTCTTAGGCGGATCGTGATTTCCGGCGAATCGCCGATCCTAAAACTCCTCCTTGCATCCGGGAATCCCTCCAAGCTTACGGTTAGGGTCGCTTCCTTGCCCTTTGGGGGCTTTTCGAATCTGGCGAGCCCGTTCTCGGTTGTCAATAGCTTGGAGTACTCGCCTGCCTCCAGGAGCACGGTTGCGCCCTCGACAGCGCCGTCATCGGAAATGACAAGGACCCGAAGGGTCATTGGCTGCAGCGATACGAAGGCGAATGCGCCTGCGGCAATTAATAGCAAAAACAGCAGGATTGCAACTGGAAATGACGGTATTCCCTTTCCCTCTATCGGGTTCACGAATACGTCGTAGATGGGGAATTTGAGGTCCTTTTGGAGGTAATCGCAAAACGAGTAATAGCCCTCCTCGAGGCCTTTGTAGAATTGATCCACGGAGTCCTTGAGCCCCATTTGCATCCTTCAGGATTATGGAAGAGGGGTTTAAATAATTAACAATGCGATCGGTTGGGTGAACCGGTTTTTTTTATTAAAAAAATACGAGCTTTTAATAAGGTTTTATGCGAAATCCTGCTATGAAAACCGAATTCGCAGTCGCACACGAGGGCATCCGCAGCACAGCGGAGGTAAGGATACCCAAAGATCCACTCGAGCAGGTGATCGGGCAGGATGGGGCCGTAAGGATCGCAAAGCTTGCTGCGACGCAGAAGAGGCATCTTCTGCTCGTGGGGCCGCCGGGAATTGGGAAATCCCTAATTGCGCAAAGCATCGCATACCACCTCTCCAAGCCCACCGAGGAAATTTCGGTCCTCCATAATCCCGAGAACCCCGAAAGGCCAATTGTGGAAATCAAGAACATCGCCGACCTCGAGAAGGAAAAGACCATCGTGAAGGAATTGCAAGGAAAGCTCGTGGAGCCAAAAGAAGTCCCATCCTTCGTTGCCGAGAAGCTTGGTTTCCGGTGCAGGAAATGCAACCGCCTAAGCAGGGCATCCGAAATCAGCTGCCCTAACTGCGGCACCGACAAGTACAGGAAGGAATATTCGCCCTTCGGGGACCTTTTATCGGACTATTTCTCCGTGCAGCAATCCGACCGGGTCCACACAACCCGCGTGAACGATGCGGGAAAGGAGGAAATAATAGTATACGAAAGGCACGGCGAGAAGGTCAGGATGCTCGACCAGAAATCGCTTGAAAGGCTAGATGAGATCAAGCAGCGCAGGCCAAGGAAGGTGCTTATTCCCCTTGGAAGGAAGAATTTCGTGATAGCAACTGGCGCATCCGAAACTGAGCTCCTTGGAGATATCAGGCACGACCCGTATGGGGGAAGGGTCACGCCAAGCGGGCCTAACACGTTCATAGGCTCGCATCCTTACGAGAGGGTCAACCCGGGCACGATCCACGAGGCGCACGAGGGCGTGCTCTTCATCGACGAGCTAGGCGCCCTAAGCTACCTGCAAAGGTACCTGCTTACCGCCCTTCAGGAAAGGAAATATGCGATCGTTGGGAGGAACCCCCAAAGCTCGGGCGCATCCGTGAAGGTAGATGACGTGCCCTGCGATTTCGTCCTGA
The DNA here is from genome assembly GCA_041305345.1 of Microcaldota archaeon. Lineage (GTDB taxonomy): Archaea > Micrarchaeota > Micrarchaeia > Norongarragalinales > SBBD01 > JACRGC01. Next base: position 164,880 of record JBFYLP010000005.1, read on the forward strand.
TCGCTGCAAGCAACATCAACGATTTGCAATACATCATCCCGCCGATGCGGTCAAGGATCATCGGGAACGGCTATGAAGTGCTGCTTGATACGCATATGCCAGATACGCAGGCAAACCGCGAAAAAATGCTCCAGTTCATCGCGCAGGAGATAAGGAAGGATGGCAAGATCCCGCACGCGACCCTGGACGCCGCGGATGAGATAATCGGGGAGGCAAGGAGAAGGGCGAAGATCAATGACAATGCCCCGGACGCGCTGACCCTTAGGTTCCGCCACCTGAGCGGGATCATAAGGCTCGCAGGCGACATCGCAAGGACCGAGGGAACGGAGCTCATCACGAGGGATTACGTGAAGGAGGCAACGAAGCGCAACAGGAACATCGAGGAGCAGATGAAGGAGAAGTACGGGAGCGTCTGGAGGGCGTCCGCAAGCGAAACGATGAACGTGGACTCCAACAGGGATGGGAAGGAAATAAGCTGATCTTTATGCCGATAAAAAAATTTTTTGAACTTGCCGCGGAATTCGAATTCCATTTCAAAGGGAGCAGGACGCCGGAAAACGTGGGAAAATTGAACGAAATTGCCCTTGGCATAAAGAAAATCCGGCCATCGGCCTTGGAACGGGCAAATGCATTGAAAAAATTGTTAAAGCGTCCATCTCCAATCAGCCCCGAACATCTGGAGGAATTGGGGAAATTCAAAAAGGCGGAGGAGATATTGGAACGGCTTAGCAAAGAAAATAAGAGCTTGCGGAATGGGTTCCTGCACTGATCACTTGGGCGACGCAGCAGCGGTGAGCTTCTTTTTATGCGCCTCCAGCTTCTTCCTTAGCTCTCCATTTTTCATCGCAAATATCTTGATGGCGAAAAGCGCGGCATTCTCCGGTTCAAGGATGGTCGCAGGCACGATCCCAGAAGGCATCCTAAGGGAGGAGAGGACGTCCATCCCGCCGTATTTTTCGGAATGGGGGGGGTTGTTGATCACGGGATTTGGGGAATTGCCATCGAGAACGCCGCCAAGCGCGTTGCTCCTTCCCGCAACCGCCAGGTAGACTATCGGCCTTCCAAGTCCGTCGTAGTAATGCACAAGGTCGAGAAGGTATTTCGTGGCCTTGTGCGCGCTGCAAACCTTTATTTGGGATTCGACCCCGAATTCCCTTAGGTAATCGTAGATTTTTTTCGCGTAATCCTCATCGGCCTTTGAGCCAATTATTATCGGCACGAGTTCATCCATACCAGTCACCCTTCCTCCTGTCCGCGAGCACGTGCTTGTGGTAGACGTGGGATATGAGGCTCGATAGGACGTAGAAGCAACAGAAAATCAGCACAACTGAAACATACGCGCCAACCGTGCCCGTCACGGTGAAGGGGAAGTAGAGGATTGGCATGTATTTTGCCTGCAATTGGGACGCTAATGCTTGGGGCAGCGGGATTGGCACCAGCATGAAGAATGCGGTGACCAGCAATTTCCCGATGGTCGGGTCAAGGAAGCGCTTCCAGTTCATCATCATCAGCCCTGCTCGTAATAATATGCATACGCCTCATTCCTTAAAAGCTTGTATGCGAGGAAGAAGATGCACGAAATCACGTATGCAAGGATGGTTAGCGAAACGGCATAAAGCGTCTTTGTTCGCTCGCAGGTTGAAAGCGCATCGTATTCGGAGGAGACGCACGCCGCATCCCCGAGCCTGCAGTTGCTCCCATAGTAGCAAGGAACGGAATACGAAGGGTAAATCAACGCGTATATTGGGATCACGAGCGCAATTAAAGCGACAAGCTTTCCGTAATTCGGTTCCACGAACTTACCTATCGGCAGCATCCATTTCACTCTCAGAAATTCATTATTGCAAACGACTGCTTTCCGCAGTTAAAGCCCCCTTAAGCTCCCCATTGATTATGGTCAAATGAATTTATCCGATATTTCCGCTGCAACCCGAAAGCCATCGAGCACCGCATCGAGCCCAACTTTTCCTTCCCGGTATAGTTGCTTATCTAGCATCCTATCCTTCCTCCCTTCCGGCCAGATCCTCCACGCATTGTTGGTAATGTCATCCCCGACTAAAAGCCTTCCCTTCGCGTCCCTCCCATATTCAACCTTGAGGTCGACGAGGGCTATTGCCTGCTTTGCAAACGCCTTCTCCAAAATCTCAAATATCCGCTTTGTAGTGATCCGAATCTCATCGATCTCCTTCTGGTCCGCTACCTTGAGTGCAACCGCGTGATCATCGTTTATGAACGGGTCGTGCAGCGCATCGTCCTTGAGGAACAATTCGAACAACGGGGAAGTGAACACCGTTCCTTCCTTGAACGGCACTCTTTTCAATAGTGAACCGGTTGCAACCCTCCTAACCACGCATTCAAGCGGGATCATCTTCATCTTCAAGACCACCATATGGTTGTCCTCCGGGGCCGAAACATAATGGGAAGGAATGCCGTTCCTTGAAAGCAGCTCGAAGCAGTTTTTGGTGGTCCGCCAGTCGTACTTCCCCTTCCCCTTCAGGATGTCGTGCTTCGCGCCGTCCCCGGCGGTGATGTCATCCTTGAAGAAGAGCACCGCATTTCCCGGATCAGAGGCATCCTGATACACGATTTTTGTCTTGCCTTCCGCGATTTTTTCACCGAGCTTCATTTATGAATTCACCTAAGAAAAATGATCTCCTCCCTCTCCGGCCCGACCGACACGGAAACGATAGGCACATTGAGTTCGTGCTGGATGTAATTAATATAGGCGAGTGCAGGTTTGGGCAGTGCCTTCAATTTCTCCTTTTTCCCCTTTTTGGCGACCGATTTCCAATCCTGCTCGCCAAAACCCAAAAAGGTTTTGTAAACCGGCTTGCATTGCGGGAGCAGGTGGGAATCGGCAGGGAAATGATCGAGCTGCTTGTTTTTGATTTTGTAATGAGTAGCAACTTTGATTTCCTTCAAGCCGCCTAGGACATCCAATTTTGTCAGGTGCAATCCGGTGAACCCATTTAGCATTATTGCGGTCCTAAGCATCGGCAGGTCGAGCCACCCGATCCTTCTGGCCCTTCCGGTAGTGGTGCCGTATTCACCGCCCTTCAAACGGATTTTCTCTGCCAACTCTCCTGAAAGCTCGGTTGGAAAAATCCCATTTCCAACCCTGGTAGTGTACGCTTTCACTACCCCTTCGGGATTGGTGATGAAATTTGCAGGGATCCCGCAGCTTACAGCGGCTGCGGAAGCGGTCACATTCGATGATGTGGAATAGGGGTAGGTGCCGAAATTGTTGTCTAAAAAAGTGCCCTGGGCGCCTTCGAAAAGGATCGATTTTCCCCTCGAGGCCGCATCGTTAAGCTCTGCTGGGACGTCAGCTCCATAGTCCCTAAGCACGCGGCTGTAAGCGGAATACTCGGATACCACTCCCGCATAGGTGAAATCAGCAGGGAAGTAAACGTCCATATGCTCGAGCAGCTTTATTTTCTGCTCGTATATGGCCTTGATTTTTAAGGGAAGCGTATCCAGGTGCAAAAGGTCCTCGAACCTAAGCCCAACCCTCGCGGCCTTGTCCTCATAGCACGGCCCAATCCCCCTCTGGGTGGTGCCGATTTTCTTTGAATTCTCGCCTGCCTCCTGGAGGATGTGCCAGGGCATTATGAGGTGCGCGCGGTAATCGATCCCAAAAGTCTTGTTGGTGAGGCGAACGCCATTCTTCCTTAAGGTTTCCATTTCCTGTAAAAGCACTTTGGGGTTGACCACGACCCCGGAAGCTATCAAATTGCGCTTTCCTTGATGGAAAACCCCGCTTGGAAGCAGGTGCTGCTTATATTCCTTCGAGCCGATTTTCACGGTATGGCCGGCGTTGTTGCCCCCATTGAACCGGACGATGTAATCCGCCTTCTCAGCAAGAAAATCAACAATTTTGCCCTTGCCCTCGTCGCCGAACTGGGAGCCTATGATCGCTAAGCCTTTTTTCATCAAAACCCCTCTAAACTAGTTAAGAAAAAGCCTTTTAAAAGCTCTTTGGCATAACCCCATACTCTCTGATATTAAGAGGTCGGAATAATGGTTAACAAATGCCAGCGTTGCAACAAGGAAGCTCATTATGTAGAGAAATGCATGACCTGCGGCAGGTACGTGTGCAGGAACTGCCAGAAGGCGAGCAAGAGCGCAAGCAAAACCTCAAGGCTCATAATTTGCAAGGACTGCTGGGGAAAGATGCCAAAAAGGAAGGCGTGGGAATCCGCTTAAGCACCCTGCAGGCTGCTTTCGAGGACGAATTGGGATAGGATGAATGCCAGATAGATTAGCAATAGCATCAGCCCTTCCTTCCGGTCCAGCTGCCTTCCCGTGCGGATGAACTCGAGTGCCATGAATCCAACAATCACCATTGAAAATCCCGTAAGGAGGCCAAGCGGGAGCTGCGGAATCCTGAAGGGGAATAGGAATGCGATCACGCCAAGGGTCAACGTAGCATCAGTCGCCACGTTTCCAAGTATGTCGCCAAGGCCAAGCCCCTTCTTTCCCTCCCTGATCGCCTCAAGGGAGAACGTGAGCTCGGGAAGGCACGTTGCAGCAGCGATCAAAACGCCAACGAAAATAGCCGGCAGCCGTAAAATGCCCGCAAGCGAAATCGCATTGTCAGCAACTATGTTGGCACTTGAGAAAAGCACGAACAACGAGAGCGCAATTAGCATTGACCCTGAAAATGCCTTCATCTTGTGCTGACCAATTTCGGCGATCACTTCGCCTGGCGACTTCCTGCTGCGGGAAATATGCCTCACGTAAAATGCGAATGCGGCAAGGAGTGCCACGCCGTCAAGCCGCGAGTACTCTCCATCAAGCATAAGCAGCACGGGAAGCGCCAAAAGCGCCAGGTAGAATTTGCTGCCCCCCGCTATCAGCGTGCTTGTGAATTTGACGGACGATGCAATGATTGCAATAGCCCCGAGAATCAACGTAAGGTCGGTGACGTTTGAGCCCAGCAGCAGGCCAAGGCCGAAACCCGGATTCCCGTCCATTGCGGCACTTAGGGAAATTGAAAATTCCGGCAATACGGCAGCTATCCCTATGACGAGGAAGCTGGTTGTGAATTGGGATATGCCCAGCATTTTTGATAGCGCGACAAGCGCCTTGACAAGCATCTGCACGCTTTGGAGCAGCAAGAGAAAGCCGGCGGAAAGAAGGATCAGGGAATAAGCGAAATTTCCTTCTGGGAGGCTCGAAAAAACCGGTTTAAAGAGGTCGTTCAAAGGATCGAATAAAAGCAACATCAAGGAATAGAAAGCGAGCAGAACGATTGGTGCGCTGGTTTTCATTTTTTCCTCACGCTAAATGCTCCCCGCACCGAAAATCACAAGGAACGCAAGGTAGCCAAGCACGAGCAGCATTCCGGCCCTCTTGTCTATGCCCTTCCTCACTACGACCAAATAAAGCAGGAGGATGTTTGCCATCACTGAAAAGATTATCAGTTTAAGCGCGGGCGCGAAGGAAATTGCGGGATTTATCATCAATGCAATCCCAAATATCATCGTGAGGTTCACGATTGCGCTCCCAACGGCATTGCCTATCGCCATTTTTTCCTTGTTCTTCCTTGCCGCCGCGATGCTGACCGACAGCTCGGGGAAAGTAGTGCCAAGTGCTATGAGGGTGCCTCCGATTACGGTCTCGGCAATCCCTAGGATGTTGCTCAGCTTAATCGCATTATCGACGACAATTTGCGCCATGAAGAGCACTATTGCTATGAAGAAAATGAATTTGGTCATGTGGGGCAGGAACACGCGTTTTTTGGGCTCCATTTTCGCCTCCTCCCCCTTTTTTCCTTTCGAAAGCATCCAATATACGTATGCGAGGAAGATCAGGAACAAGGCCGCGCCCGTCAACCTTCCGGGTTCGTAAATCACGAAAAAAAGGGATATCAGGCTTGTGCCAAGCATTATCATCACGAGTTCGTTCAGGTCCCTGCGCTTTATTGCAACAACGCCCAGGATCGCTGCCACTCCCAGGACGAAGGTCACATCCGCAATGTTTGCGCCAAATACGTTTCCGACCGAGAGATCGGTTCCGCCCTTGAGCGCAGCGGTTGTTGAAATCACGAATTCCGGCAGGGAGGTCGCAATAGAAAGGAGGATGAAGCCAATTGCAAGCTCGCTTATGCCAAAAATCCTCGCAAGCTCGGCTGCGTGCTCGGTGCTCCTTTCAGCGGACCATAGAACTGCAAACATGCCTCCGACCACGAAAGCCAGGGGGATAAGCCATTCTTCCATCTTCATCACTCTTTCTTCTTTGCATAAGGGTATCTTGTGCCGGCACGTATGATCCTGGGCTTTGCAGCGCCGAGCAACGATTCGTACCGGTAAACGCCAACGGTCGCGACCACGTTTGTTAGGAGGATCACGAGGAACATTATTTCCTGGAAGTATGGTATCGAAACCCCCTTGCCGATTAGCAGGAAGGTCAGCACTGCTGCAATCAGGTCCCGGGGGATCATCGTTAGTATGAGGGAATTCTGGAAACCGTCCGCGAACAATTTGCCAAGGAGCCTAATGCCCAAAAATCTGGCAAGAATTATCAGAAGCACAAGCGCAGCGGATACCGAAACGAGCCCAGGGGAAAGCTCCTTGATGTTGATCATTAGCCCCAGGTAAACGAAGAAGAAGGTGCGCACGAAGAAGGAGACCTCGGTTTGGAATTGGCGCATCTTGTCCTCCAGGTGGAAGTTGCCCTGGATCTTAAGCAGCTTGGCGAATTCCTCGCTGCTCGCAAGGGCAATCCCGAACACGAGAATGGATATCGCGCCGCTTCCTCCCATCGCCTCGACGATGGAATATTGGATCAAAAGGACCGCAATTGTCAGGAGGTACCCGAAGGGCTTCCCGTAGAATCTTTGCAGGATGAATGCCCAGCCCGCCGCGAACAATATGGCAAGCACAATGCCAATTGAAAATGCCGAAGCGATCTGGCTTCCGAATATGGAAAGGTTCACGGACTTGGAGATGATGATTTGGGCGAAAAGCAGCGCGCCTATCACGCTTAGCGCATCGGTCATGGTGGATTCGAGGGTCAGGAGGGTTTTGGGCTCCTCGCCTACCCGGATTTTCGTGATGATGGAGATGACGGCAGCCGAGGAGCTTCCGCCAATCACCGCGCCGAGAAGTAGGCCTTCGGCAAGAGGCCAAGGCCCCAGGAAGAACATCGCCACCCCGACGAGGAAGACGGATATGATGAACACCAGGAATGTAAATGTGCTTGCCCTTCCGATTTCTTTCATTACCCGGAATATGTTCAGGTTGATGCCCCCATCGAAAAGCAATATTACCAGCGCGAGAGTCCCTATGAACGGCGCCAATTCATATATGATGGAGGTCTGGGAGATGTCAATGACGTTGAATATGGGGCCCAGCAGCACGCCAAGCAGTATTAGGAAGATCACGTCTGGGATTTTCGTCCTCTCGAAGAACATCATCGAGAAGAACCCGATTACTATGATGGTGCCCAATATGAAAAATTCCTGGATCATCTCAATCCGTTAAAGTACGGAGTAGCCAATTATAAATTTTCCCTCCTGCCCCGGAAGCCCAATGCATCGAATCAGACAAGGACCGCGTTCACGACCCCGTGCTGCGAGGGCCTGCTCGTGACCTTCGCCTTGCCGATCTCGGTTTCGAGGATCGCGCCCTTGGTGATGACGTTCTCCGAAGCATAATGCCTATTGTCCGGAGACTGGACCACATTAACGATCTTTACCTTCTTGATCTTCCCATCCTTCGAAACCACGTTGGCGAAAATCGCCGTCTTCAGCTTCACCTTGTGGTTGGCACCCTTCCCTCTCTGCCTCTCCCGCATCTCCTCCTTTGATTCCCTCTGGAGCCTTGGCCTGGCGAAGAAACCCCCGTAATTTGCAAGCGTCTTGTCGCGGTTGGGCCGCTTCTGCGCGCCTGTGCCCGAAGTTTTTGTCTTGAAGGATGCGTGATATTGTACCATCTGCCAACACCTCAACTGACCGAAATATTAATTATTTCCAGCCTCGTCTTAAGCTGATGCTGTATTTTTACACCCTCAAATCGGAGCTGAAAAATGAGGAGATAATTAGCGCCATCAAGAATTATAAAGCCATAGCAATACGGCCCGAATTGGCGCTCCTAAGGGTGTTTATAAGCTTCGGTTTTGGAAAGGCGCAGGAGGATTTCGGGAAGAAAAAAAACGCGGCAAATGCATTCCCGATCGAATGGCTCCTAAGGATTGCGTGCACGCGCAGCATCAAGAAGGCAATTGAGTTTTGCACTCCGGATTCGGATGCGATTGGGGTCGTAGGCGAAAGGCCAATTCCAAAAAAAATTTTGGCCAAAATCGGGCGCAGGTACAAAACCAGGTTGAATGGAAAAATGCTTGGGGAAGTTGCCAATCAATACGGCATCAGCCGGATTTCCCTCGTAAAATATCCCCTGGAGAAGCTGCTTGAGGAAAAATGCATCGTTTCCTTCCTCGAGTGAAAAAAAGTTTTATAATGATGTCACGAGAGGATTTTACAATACCTATATATATTTTATCCGAGTATAGGTTTGACTATGCGAAGCGTGCCCAAGCATCCCAAAGGCGCAAATTTCGTAAAATACCTTCACGAATTCGTTCTGGAAAGCATCGGAAACAAGGGATTGCAGGTGCTTCTTTGCACCGGCGATGGCTGCACCGATGAAATCATCGAGGAGCGCACGAAATTGAAGATCGCTGAGATCAGGTCCATATTAAACCACCTCCACTCGTACGGCTTTGTCGATTATACGAGGGAGAAGAACATGCAGAACGGATGGTTCACATACACGTGGAAGTCGAATGGCGATAGGGCGATGCAGAATTTCCTCATGATCAAAAGGAAGGAGGCGGAGAGGCTCCGCAGCGGGATAGAGTGCTCGGATGGCGCCGTATTCTACAGGTGCGGCAAGGGATGCGTAAAGCTGATGTTCGATTCCGCAATGGAGCAAAAGTTCAAATGCCCGACGTGCTCGAAGGACCTCAAATACGTGGACAACAAGGAGGAGCTTCGGAAGGCCGAAGGCAGGATCAAGGCGATCGAGAAGATACTCGCGGCAAAGAACCTCAACGGCGGCAACGAGCTGCTTAGGCCTTTCAAGTAACTGATTTTATGCCAATCCCAATCGAGGCGAGCATGGAATTCGGAGAAGCGGCAAGTAAATTATTACGGGACCATTTCCCCGAAATTGGGAGAAAAATCAAATCAGAGCTTGAATCGGCCAGCCATAATCACGGTTATTCTTCCGTTTTCAACCACGGAACAACTCTCGTAATTACTCCGAAGATTCAATCCGATCTTAGGGAAATCGCCGCCAACATCGCTAAAAGGTACGATTTGAACCATAAGCTGGATTTTCAAGAAAATAAATTCCGGGCCTATTTTTATTTAAAGGGCATTCATAACTCGGATGGGCCTTAACCATCCGTTTTATAACCAGAATATTGCATATTGTAACTCTCTAATAGCGGGGTAGGGTAGCCAGGAGATAAACTAGTTCTGAATTAGTTTGCCTGAATGCCCGCTGGGCTCATAACCCGGAGACCGGTGGTTCAAATCCACCCTCCGCTATATTTTTTTACCAAGCCTGGGGGCAACCCCCGATCAGCACGTAAAAATCATTTCCCGATTGGAACTCCGCTAAATTCGTTGCACGCGCTGTATGCGGGCCTCGCGTTGAACCGGCGCTTCGCTTCGTTCTTCTCGCTGAGAATCACTTCATTGCCAACGAGCTCAAGCTTGAGGGTTGAATCGGACAAGGCATTGAGGTCAACGTCGTGTTCCGCCTGGACGATGTAGCCCTTCCCGGCTTTTGGGAATTCGGAAATATGCTTGAAGATTTCCTCCCTCATCACTTCGGATCCGGGTTCGAACGCAAGGACCACGCTCGTACTTGAGAAAGGGCTGCTCGTGACTGCTCGCATGACCGAATTCACGACGAGGCGCTTGACCTCCTCCCTCTGCTTGCTTAAGGATATGTAAAGCACCTTCCCTATGCCGTCCTTCCAGGGCGAGACAAGTTCCTCGGAGATGTTCTTGCCAAAAAGCATCGGGTTTGATTTCTGCATTACCTCAACGACCCTTATCGCCTTCAGTATCACGAATTTGGGGATTTCCTTCGTTTCCTTGAAATTGTTGAGCTCGGTTATCAGGTCGCCAAGGACCGAAAGCTTCTCCTTCCGCTCATCATATATGCTCTTGAGGAGCGGAGCGACATCGGATTTCTCGAGGTTGAACGAAGGAAGGAAAAGATCCGCATCGATCATCGTCATGTCTATGAAAAGGCTCTTGCCAAGGTCGAATTGCTTGAATGGGAAGCCAATTGGCTGGGGCCGCATTCCGTACTTCTCGAACTCCTCCTTGTTCTTGCTTGGTATCGGAAGGCCCGCAAATGCGCCATCTGCATCGAATACCACGCACGGGATGCTGTTTAGCAGCATATCCTCGATTAGGATGTGCATCAGGTGGAGCCGTTTCTCCCTGCTCTCCCCCACGATGATTGTTGAAAACGCGGATTTGAGCGGCACTTCCGCCTTCTGGCCTTCGCGGTCGAGCCCGAGAAGCGCCTTGACTGAAACCTGCACGCCCGGCTCGCGGCCTTCCCTTACAAGGACGCCCTTCTTCGAGAAGGAAAGGATCGCAATTGGGTCGCCTAGGAGGTTTTGCGCCTCATCGTCTGTTGAATTCTTGAGTTCCTTTGCACGGACATCGCCCGTGCTCTCAAGTCCCTTTTTCGTCAGCTTGAATAGCGCATCGAGTTCCTCATATTGCTTCGAGACCTCATTGGATAGGTCGGTCTCCGAGTAAGGCACATATGCGGGCGTGGAATCCACGACCAGGTATTTGAAATGGTTCTCCCTTGTGATCTTCTCGATTATCGAGACGTCGCGTTTCTGCGCCGCTGCGAACTTGGTGGTGTCGCCCTCCACGACAAGGATCCGCCGCTCTAGCACCAGCACGCCCGAAACCTCATCGCCGGTTTTTTCAAACAGCGTTACGAGTAGCACCTTTTCTGGGTTCTGGTAGATCTGCACGGGAAAATTCCCCCAAGTCGCCGAAATGATGCGCTTCCAGGGGCCGTGCGCTAGCTCCAAGTCGGCCATCTTCTATCGGAGTATAGTATGGTTGGGGGCTTTATAAAATTATCACAACTGGGAATGAAAAAAATCAGGTAAATGCGGGGGCGGGCCCGAAGGACCGAAAGACTCGCATTGGAATTGGTGGAAAAAAAAGTTTTGAAAAAAATGAAAAAAGGAAAAAAACCATGGCCCCATGCCGTCAAACCTACATCTTCATCAAGCCTTTCCTCTTGACGTACGCCCACAGCTTCTTAGTCATCTCAGAAGGCGAAATCGGCGTGCCGCCGAATACGTCCTTCAAAGTGTCGTGTGCGTTCCCGAAGGAAATCTTCATTCCTCCGAATGCTTTTCTTGCCATGCTTTTCACCCCTTTTCCCCTCTAAAAAAGTATGAAATTACGAGGGAGCAGGGGTTAATAAAGGTATCGCTTTTTTACGAGGGAAATGCGAGGGAAAAATCGGGTTTTTAAGGCTCTGGGCGTTTTGGCTCGTGAAACGGGCTACGCTGCGGAAAAAAAACTTGGGCGAATGCGCCTTGGGGCCTACTTCAGCCTCACGCTATCTAGGCACTGCGGCGCCCTGCTTTCAACATGGAGCATCTTCCCAATTGTGCGGGCAAGGTCCTCGCATTTCATCTCCTCCCCGTGCAGCGTGAAGAACTTGGAGGGCCGAGGCTTTATTGCCCTCGCAAAATTTATCAGCTGCATCCGGTCCGAATGGCCGGAGAAGCCGTCAACATTGGCAACCTTCAGGTTGATCTTGAGCGAATCGAGCTTGTTTTGGTTTAGGATGGGAACCTCCTTTTCGCCATTTAGTATCTTCCTTCCAAGGGACATCGGCGCCTGGTAGCCAACGAAAATCAGCGCATTCTTCGGGTCGGGCGCCATCAGCTTCAGGAACTCGACGGAAGGGCCGCCCGAAAGCATTCCGGACGTGCATATGATGACGGCCGGGTCTGGGCTCTCCACGATCGCCTTCCGATCCATGCCTATTGCGCTACGAAAGATCGGCTTGTCGAAGGGCGAATCGTTCTGCAGGATCCTCCTTTGCACATCCCTCCGGAGGTACTCGGGATAAACGGTGTGGATCGCGGATGCCTCGCGCACCATCCCGTCGATGAAAACGGGCACCTCATCATTTCGCATGTATTTTTCAATGATCAGCATTATTTCCTGTGACCTTCCGACTGCAAGAACCGGGATTAGCACCTTCCCCCGGTTAGCGATGGTTTCCCGAATCACGTTTATGAGCTTTTGCTCGCTTTCCTCAAGCCTTGGCTTCACGTCGGCAGGCCCGCCGTAGGTGCTCTCCATCAGTATGGAATCCACCCTCGGGAACCTGATGTCGGCCGAATCGAAAAGGTTTGTGCGGCCGAATTTCACATCCCCAGTGTAAACCAGGTTGTGCAGGCCATCGCCGATGTGCAGGTGCACCATAGCGCTGCCAAGGATGTGGCCCGCATTGTGGAAGGTGAAGCGGATCTTTGGGGTGATGTCCGTTACCTCGCCGTATTTCCTCACGATCACGTGGTTTAGCATCTTCTTGATGTCCTTTTCCGTGTAAGGCGGGGTCTTCCCCTCCGATGCAAGCACGTTGATGCAGTCCTGCTGCAAAAGCACCATCAAATCCCTAGTTGGCGGCGTGCAATATGTCGGGCCGTCGTAGCCGTATGCATACAAATAGGGAAGGAAGCCCTGGTGATCGAGGTGTGCGTGCGTGATGATGACGGCATCTATCTGGTCGAGCTGCATTCCCATCGCGTTCAGGTAAGGGTACGCCTTTGTGCTATCCGATGTATCGACATTGAGCCCCACATCCAGAAGGATGTTGCTGTTGTTTGTTTGAAGGAGGATGCAGCTCCTGCCCACTTCCTTGAAGCCGCCAAGTGCGGTTATCTTCACCCAGTCGGGGTTTGCCTCATCCTGCATCATCTTCTTCCCCAAAGTGACCAGGAATTTCTTGCGCTCCTCCGCATTATTTAGCAGCGAGGCGCGGATCGCCCTCTCGACTTCAGAAGGAGAGGTCGGCGCCCTAAGGACCCTTGGGCTCCAGGCGGTCTCGAGGATTATGCTTTTTAGCACCATCCCGTTCTTGCCGATGACAACTCCTGGCTTCATCGCCTCGATGATAACCTCATTGAATACCGAATCGAACTTGATATCCGTTATTCCCGCATCTTTGGGAACGAGCTGCTTTATCATTTCCAGCGCCTTTTCGGGCGGCATCAGCACGGAAGAATCGCTCCGAAGAAGCACCTTCTTCCTGATGTGCGAGGCAATCCGGGTTATCAGGTTTTCGTCGCTGCAAAATGAGCGCATGTCCTTCAGGTAAAGCACCACCTGGGGGCCCTCGACCTCTATCTTGGTGAGTTCGCACTCTTTTGGCAGCACTTCCTGCACCTTATCCTGTAAGTCTTTCATCGTGTTGTTTGTCATCAATATCCCCATGGTGGTTTCAATTCGCTTGGCTTTCGCTAAGCTGGTATCCCGTCAAAAAAAGCCGATAAAAAATCGTTGCATTTCAACCATTCAAATATGTCTGTACCTGATCCTTGGTGAGGCGCTTTACCTTGTCGGATGTTATGAGCAAAAGGTCGATCCCCTCGCCGGTGGCATTGTCCCTTTTCATCGCAGCCGCAACAGCCTTTGCAGCGACCCGAATCGCATCGTTCTCACTCATGTTCTCCTTGAACATCTCATCCAGTATCCCATAGGCGACAACGCTCCCAGAACCGGTTGAGACGTACTTCTCCTCGAGCAGCCCGCCGAACGGGTCGAGGTCGAAGATGCGGGGCTTCTCGTCTATGCCCGCAACAATGAGCTGCACCATATAGGGAAAGTACTTGTTTCCCTGCAGGATGTTCGAGAGCAACGTTGCCGCGCCCTGGACCGTCATGTTCTGGCCGTTCATGTACTTGTAAAGCTCGATTTCCGCCTTGATGAACCTAAGGAGCGTTTGCGCATCGCCAACGCCGCCAGCGATGCTCATTGCCATCTTCTCATCGATCATATGAACCTTCTCGACTTCCTTGGCTGCGATGAACGTGCCATAAGTCGCGCGCTTGTCTGCTGCGACAACAACCCCGCCGTTGAATGTGATTCCAACCGTGGTGGTGCCCTTCAACATCTTCTTCTCTTCATCAGACATTCATATCGCCTTTTGCCAAATTGACATCCAAAAAAAACGTACAAAACGGAAGCGCCCTTTTCCAGCGAGTTAAGTTAAACAAAGCAGTAAGTGTAAGGAAACCGGCGTAGCACTCGAAGGTTACATTGTTTGTATCCGGCAAGCTATTTAAATGTTCGGTTTAGGCGAATATGGAAAACAAAGAAGATCACTTGTTGATCTTCTTCTTCACATCCGCAATGATCGATTTCGCCTCATCCTGGCCTCCGAAGCCGAATGCGATCCCAATTCCAAGAGCCGCTCCGTATGCGAGCGCCTGGAGCATCGTGATGAATGCGTCCTTCAGTATGAGGGTGTTGAACCCGACGGCCGAAAGGCCCATCACAAGGCCGAGGAAGACAACCACGAATTTGGAGGCCCTTGCCAGAAGGAGGACCCAGCGCGATTTCGAATCGACCTCCTTTACCTTTACCTTTATTAGCTCGCCAAACATCGCGGATACCACGACAATTACTGCTGCGCCTATGAACGCTGGCGCATAAAGCAGCACCACGCTCATGAACTGCGTGAGCGTCCCAAGTTCGAGCTTCGAGACCGCTGCCTGAAGGAATACGAGCGTTATGTAATACTTGACTACTTTCACGAAGAAATGGGAAATCTTCAGGTTCCCAAGGGCATCTGCCATCTTGTTCTCGGAGAGGAACTTCTCGAAATTCGCGGCTTCAAGCACCCCCTTGACGATCTTCGAGAGGATGATTGCAACGATGTAACCGATGATGAATATCACAAGCGCTGCGACGAAATTCGGCAGGAATTGCGCCATCGCATTGATGAAGCTGTTAACGGTTTCGGTGACCGCCTGCGTGAATGCGGTTGTCGAATCAAAAGAACTTGCTATGTCTGCCATACGTAAACCCACCCCGTAAGCCCTAAGTAAAACCCATATTTAAATCTAATGATCGGCCCAAATTTGCCCGGATATGGAAAGTAATTTAACCGCCTCCCAGGTAAGCATATGGATCCAAATGGCATCCTCACTGATCATTTTTTTTGGCTTTTTCCTTATTTTTTCCGCAATCGCTTTCATGCTCATCTACAACTCCATCATAATGAAGCGGAACCAGATACGGAACGCATTCGGGAGCATCGATGTGATGTTGAAGAAAAGGTATGATCTCATACCCAATATAGTTGAAAGCGTGAAAGGCTATGCAAAATATGAAAAGGAAACATTAGAACAGATAGCAAAATTGAGGGCAATGGCCATATCGGGCCCGGCGACTGTTAGGAACACGATCGAGGTGGACGCTGCAATCACGCCTCTTCTCACAAGGCTGCTCGCAGTTGTCGAGAATTACCCGCAGTTAAAGGCCAATGAGGGCTTCTTGCACCTCCAAAGGACGCTTGCCGAACTGGAGGAGCAGATTTCCGCAGCAAGGAGGTTCTTCAACAGCTCCGTGCTTGATTATAATAACGCGATTCAGACGATGCCAGGCGTAATCGTTGCATCGCTCATTGCCGCAAAGCCGGAGGAGTTTTTCGTGATTGCTGCCGCTGAAAGGGGCGTTACGAAGGCATTCTGAGGTGCAATTGGGGGATATGGTCGACGAGGCAAGGATGCAGGAAATGTTCCAAAGGCTATGGCCAATGCTGCAGGAAATTGAGGCGGAAAGGCAGCAAGTGAAGGCGAGGATGAAAAAAATCATCGCCGGCGCTTTCCTGATGCTTATCTTGTGCGCGGCTGTTGCAGGTTTTTATCTGTTCATCGCGGCCGTTGCGATATTTGTCTGCACCGTTTTCCTATACAATGCCGCCGGAAAGGATTACGTCCGGAATTTCAAAACAAAGGTGATGGGGCCTCTCGTGAAGGCATACGATCCGCACCTGGAATACCAGCCCCAATCCGGGATTTACGAGTCGGAAATGATGGGGAGCCGCATCTTCCTAACCCATCCCAACAGGTATGCGACGGAGGACCTGGTTAGCGGCGCCATCGGAAAGACAAGCGTGAAGTTCGCGGAGATCCGCGCAAGCAGGGAGACCGGATCGGGAAAGAACCGCCGCGTCGAGCACATCTTCAACGGCCTTTTCTTCATTGCGGATTTCAACAAGGATTTCAAGGGGACCACGCTTGTGCTTCCGGACGTTGCCGAATCCACTTTGGGCTCGTTCATCGGGAACATGCTCCAATCATCCAACTTCGGCAGGCCGCAGCTCGTAAAGCTCGAGGACCCCGAATTCGAAAAGCGGTTCGTTGTTTACGGGGATGACCAGATAGAGGCGCGCTACATCCTATCGCCGAGCCTGATGCAAAGGCTCCTCGACTGCAGGAAGGAGATTGGGAAGGATGTTGCGTTTTCGTTCACTAAGAATAAAATATATATTGCAATCAGCGGCACCGGCAACCTATTCGAGCCACCGGTCTGGAACGGCATCGATTTCAGGACGTTTAGGCGCTACTTCGAGGATCTGGAGCTTTTTGCTGGGATCGTGGATGATTTGGACCTGAATGAGCGCATCTGGACAAAACACTGAGCGCCGGATAGCCATCGCCCGCAGAAGCCAGGTTGGCACAATACATATAATTACCTTTGCGCCCATTTCATTTGAGATGATGAGCCTTAACCGACTGAGCGAAAGCTGTGAAGAATGACGGACGGACTGATTCGACAATTACCAGTGATGGCGTTGGAGGCTGCCTAAGTATAACGCACTTAAGGCCCAGTAGGCTTAATTACACATATCGGATATTGAGCTTAAGACCCGGCAAGAGTACTATGCAGCCCTGCAGGCCTATGAGAACGAGTATAATTTGCGCCCCACCATCGAATTGATGCTGAAAGAATTCCGCGAGTTGAAAAAGCTATTGAAAAAGAGGGGACTACGGAAATTAAACGCGTAGTCACCTCATTTCCCCGGAAACCAGGGATATTTTTCTAATCAGCCCAAGCACCGATAATACGGCGGGCGCACCTATGCTGCATAGTGGCTATTGACCCGAGCAGCGTCTAATCTAGATGCGTTTGGATGCCACTTGGCGGCGAAAAATGAACGGAACGACGCGTTCCGTCTCGTTTCCACGTTGAGTTTCGTGGTCAAGCGAATATGAATCTCTGAATTTTACATCGGGAGCCAGTTTGGCCATAAGTGCCTTTACATTCCGATCTGGATTTTCCGAATCGGGCATCATACATACATAAACGTTCGGCTTGCTTCGCCCGCCTGCGGGCCAAATATCCACTGCATACCGGCCGTTGACCCATCTCTTCTGTGCAATCATTGGATTTGGTCTTTCCTTAAATCCCATCTTACCAAGATGTTTGAGGAAACCTGCAAGATTCGCATCAATAAGACGGAAGGTAACTCCCAGACTATTGGATTTGTTAAAATGAGAAATTTTTGTGTATCCGGAAACAAAGCCCTTGGATCTGAAATGATGCAAGTATTCAACAATCCCGTCCATGGGAAAGGAAAAGCCGAATTAAATTAAAAAACGCTCGGTTTGACACGCCTCTTGTCAGTTCAAGAATAGGGAGCCGCAATTAATTGCAATAGGAACATGCTGCGATCGCCCCACTATCTTAGAATCGAGGCGTCTTTTTCCGGTAAGCCAGAGCAAAACACAAATCGCTGAAGGACTCGCCTGCCCGTATTCGATGGTTGGTTTCCACAATCCTTATTAACGGGGAAACGCATTCATTGCAATATGGAAAGGCAGGATTCTGCGGAAGATATGAAGAAATTGTTCCTGGGCACATTATTTTGGGGCTTCATCCTATGGCTGATTGGCTACATCCTTGGGATAATATTCTTCATGTTTGTGCCAAAGGATGCCATCGGCTTTTATGTCCTGCCCATAGGAGTCATTGTGACCGCCTGGGTTCTGCTTAGGAAAATTAAAAGGAAATCCCTCCAGTGCTATGCAATGGTCGGGGTCTTCTGGGCGATAATGGCTGTCCTGCTTGATTATGTGTTCATAGTGATGCTGTTCAATTCGGCCGACTACTACAAATTGGACGTCTACCTGTATTACATTTTGACGGTCATCATGCCCGCAGTAGTTGGTTGGTATAAGCTCAATTCGGTTAAGGCTTAAGTTAACAACAAAAATAGTGGTGAGGGAAAATGGCAAAGAAATCTGCAGTTGAACCAACGTGGGAGGAGATCGGGAAGGCAATTGGTTCGAAGATAGAGCAGGAAAGCAAGGAAGGCAGCTCCAAGGGATGGAACCTCAAGGGGCAAATGTGCGGGCACGGCGGTGGCGGAGCCGTATATGGGCTGGGGTTTGTTGGAGCACTGATTTATTACTTGACGACCGCTCCCGACATATGGATTGGGATAATTGGGATTTTCAAGGCAATGCTTTGGCCTGCATTCTTCGTGTATGGAGCATTGAAATTCCTCGGCGTGTGACTGCATTAAAGCCAATTGGTTCGCAAAAAGGATTTTCTGGAATGTAACATCGCTTATAGATAGTATCGGCAACCACCTAGCTAAGCTTTGCAATTTGCCAGATTCGCCCCACAAATCCTCGCGTGCGCCCAATGCTTTTATGACCCTAACGATCATCTTTTTTTTATAACCCCCCCCTCCGATTCGCATTAAACCCCAGCCTTAAGAAGGCCCCATCACAAAATCGTGTTGTGAAAAGAGGTGATGCAGATGGACCCGGTAGTTCATTTTGAGATGCCCGCGGAGGACAAGGGCAGGATGAGGAGGTTCTACGAGAATGTTTTTGGGTGGAAAACGCAGCAGCTTGGAGAGGAGATGGGCGAGTACGTGCTGGTGACAACGACGGATACCGACGAGAACAGGATGGTAACCAAGCCGGGCACGATCAACGGCGGGTTTTACCAGAGGACCGATGACCCGATTTCCCGGTACCCTTCAATAGTGGTCCAAGTGGACGACGTCAATGAAAGCATGGGTAAGGTGGAGGCCTTGGGAGGAAAAATTTCAGGGAAAGTGGAGGAAATCCCGGATGTGGGCAAATGGGTTTCCATCATTGACAGCGAGGGGAACCGGATTAGCATGATGCAGCCGTCCCGCAAGTGAGGTTGGCCGATCCTTGTTTTTTTTAATGGGCGCCGCAAGCAGTTGATGGATATCTGCAGGGCCCCTCAGGTGAAGGATGGGTAGGAATGGCGCGGTGGCTTTGGAAGAATGGAAAAGGGGGGGGTAAATTCGGCTGATTCATTGAGGGAGTGATTTTTTTTGCTGAAGCGTGTTTAAAAGCCAGTTGCAAAGCCGCCGGAGCCGAAATGCAAAATCGCACCTACCCCGAACACAAGTAGGGCGTTTTCCATCCCCTGGAGCATCATCCAGCCTCCAAGTCCCATAAGGACCATGTCAATGTACATCAGCTCGCTATGCCCCCGCATACGATCTACCTCCCTTGCCTGCCGATGCCCAGCCCCAAAGCAAGGTTGCTACGGCAAGATACCCAAAATATGCTGCGACTTCCAAGAGTGATGGATTGTCATTGTACCCGAAAATTGAACGCACGAACCTGCCGATGCCGGCATTGTCGTCAAGAAACGGTTTTGTGTTCCAGGCCTCCTGTGTCAACAACGGAAGCACGCCCGCTTCCTGGAATTCGTGCGCAGCGTGCATCATAAGCCCTGCAGCCATCAGGATAAGGAGGGCGCCGGTGATGGAAAAAAACCGCCTCAGATTTAGCTTTAGCACCGCGCGGAAAACAAGGTAGCCAATGCCCAGCGCAAACGCGATTCCAAGAATGCTCCCAAAAAGCATGTCGCCTTGTGCAATGAAGTTTATCGCATTCAAAAAGAGCACGATTTCGACCCCCTCACGCAGGACAGCGAAAAGCGCGAGGGATGCTATGCCAATCCCGTACTTCCTTTGGACGTTTTTCCGCACCTTCACCTGGATGTTGATTGCAAGGTTACGCTGGGACGCCATCCAGATGATCATCGTTGTCACGAGCAAAGATGCGAGCAGCATCGTGGAGCCCTCGAAGAGCATTTCAGCTTGGCCTTCGAAGCTGATTGCCAGCGCGTTGAATGCGGCGGCGGCTAGCAGGCTTAGGAGAACGCCGGCAATTGCGCCTGCAAAGAGGTATGGATTGTACCCCTGGTTCCTGGATTTGACGAGGTAGGCATAGACGATACCAATTACGAGCGAGGCCTCGAACGATTCGCGGAATGTTATGAGGAAGCTTGGCAGCAAGGGCATCACGCGATGCTTATGAGTGGTATGTTTTTAATACTACCATTCGGCCGGCTTGTCTGCACGGATTGATTGTGTCGGAAGGTTGAATGAATTAATGTTCATTGTGCGCCACCGCTTGCCCGCCTAATGTGCAAAGCCTTCCGGGTTGGTACCCTAGAATGTCAGCATTTAGGGCGACTGCGCATTGCCCTGCTCGGGCGGCTGCTGCGGCTTGGCTTGGCTAACGGCGCTGGCATCCTTTCGCCTCTTATGGATGAAGTAGAAGGCAAGCGCTAACAGGGCAACAAGCATAGCTGCGGCAACCTGCCAAAGGAAGCCCGCTTTCTGATCCCCCGATTTGCTTACAGTCTCGTTCAGCCTGGTCTTTGCCCGTCCTAAAAGAGCTAATGCCTGCTCGGTGCGGCCCTGCTTTTGCAGGATCTTGGCTTCCTTGAGCAGTTCTTGTATGTCGAGCTGGCTTTCCCGATCGAAATCAATTGCAGGCAGTTCAGATTCGATGTCTAGGGCCCTTACTACGAATTCCTGCTGGACTGTGAGGGATGGTGTTGGGGCTACTGATGCTGAAGGCGGGGTGTTGGTGACAGTTGGAACAGTATAGGTGCTGACCCCGCCGTAATAGGGGCTGTTGGAACCTGGACTTCCACTGCTGCAGCCTTGCGATTCCGGGGGAACAGCGAGCGTTGTGTTGCACACATTCAAATCAACGCACGTCCTTGTCTGCACGCCTCCGGAACACGCCGACCAGCCCGTGCAGCTCCAGTTTTCGGTGCACGGGATTGCCGATGGCGATGGGGAAACGGAAGGAGAAGCGGAAGGCGAGGGACTCGAACTGGGGTTGGGGGATGCGGATGGACTGGGCGAAGCCGTGGCAGGCACCCAGAGGGTTATTTCATCCACCCACGCATCGCCCTTGTAATCGTCAGAGTGCGGCTCCCCTATGTAAAGGTATTCGGCGGGGTTGCCCATTGCATAAATCAGGTTCAGCGGCACAGGCGTGGTTTCCTCTAGCAGATTTAAGCCGGAGTCGTAAAGCCGCTCGATGATCGCGTTGTTCGACTTTTCAAATTCGACGTAATAGTACGCGTTGGGGTCATAAGTTTGCGCAACTTCCCAGTTCCAGGAGTACGTATGCCAACTGCCTCCCGACCATGTGCGGAGCAGGTTGCCCATCGAATTGGTTTCCGGCGCCATATAGACCATGTAAAAAGGATGAACAACGCGCGTTCCTGATTCAAGATGGTCGTCGGAATCCATGTTGACCTTCCGGTGGTAATGCCACCAGCTCTCCTGGCACTGCGTGCCGGTGCAAACCGCATCCGAAATCACGAGCCAGTAGAATCCGTTCTCGTAGTCGCCGCCGTGGGTATTGAAGAGGGGATTATTGATGTCGGCGGAAGTATAGCTGGTGACGTCATAATTTACACGGCCGACTTTTGCCCGTATCTTATATTGCGATGGCAGGATGTTCGTGCTTCTAAGCAATGCGGCCTGTTCGAAGAGGGGGGTTTGGAAATGGGCTTCCTGGTTTTCAATTGTGATCTGGCCGCCGTTCACGTAATGCGGGGTGAGCCAGCCGCCCATCCCGAATGGCACGTTGCTTTGGATGCTTGCAACGGAGTCAAAATTTTCCTGGTTCGAAATCACCCAGTTGATCGGCGAGGGTGAAGCCGAGGGGCTTGGCGAAATGGTCGGGGAAGGGACAACCGAAGGGGAGGGGCTTGGCGCAGGCGGGCAGTTGTCGTTTGGATTGTTATCGATGCATTGGCCCCAAATGCTTGAAGAGCAAGTTTGGGAGCCAGAGCAGCCTTGGGAAGTTGTGCATGATTGCGTTGCACCGTTCTGGCAGGGAGTTGTGGTGAAAACGAACGTTTCGGTGCGGGATTGGGTCATGTCGATTGAATTACGGGTGATTGTCTGGCCGTTGTAGGTGAACTGCACGGAGTATGGGGAATACATCGTGATTGTTGGCGCGTTGCCTCTCCCAATTATCGTCTGCTCCGTGACTGCTGCCTGGAAGATGCCGCCGGAATCCGATGTACCGGTTGCTGTTTGGGCGCCGGTACGGTCAAGGATTATCGCTGATGCGCCCTGAATGGGATTGCCGTTCTGGTCCTGTGCCTTCAAGGTGAGGTACCATTTTAGAGTGATGTCGCGGGAGCCATATTGCCAATAGGTGATGTCGTGGGTGCTTGCACCGCCTTCTGCGGTATTATTTGTCATTAACGTGTCAGTGTCCCCCTCGTATCCGCCGTATATGGTCTTGAAGCCGGATAGTGCATCGCTTGCCTTCACGAACCGGTTGTTCGAAAGGTACGAGTGGCGCGCACTGCCATAATCGTTCCCGAGAACGACGATGCGGTCGTTGCTCTTGAATGTGTTGCCATATATGTACTTTGTAAGGCTGTCGGTTGAGGTGTCGGTGTTCAGGTCGAGTGCGATTCCGTGGATGCCAGGAAAAGCGGTTGGCCCATCGGCCGAAGTAACATGGGCCTCCACGTAGTTATTGTAGAAATATAGGGGCCCGTATGCCGCAGAGGATGAGCCGAGCCTTGCAACTGCAATGGAGGTGTCCTGCCCTGCTGCGGGGAAGCCCTTCCCCCCATAGCCGATGAACGTGTTGTTGTAAACGCTGAAATTGCCTATGCCATACCTCATCCAGATAGCCTTCGCGGTCCAGTCCCTTTCCTCCTGCGGGCCATCCCTAACCTCCACGTAATTGTTGTAGATTGCGCCGCTTCTTGCGCCCGACTCGACGAAAATGCCGCTGCCCCTTTGCGTGTTGATGCTGTTGTCGTGGAAGGAATTGAATGAGGCAAGATGGCTATTCCAGCCGGATGTGGCGATCGCGTATGAGTGGATTGCGGTCGATACGACGTTGATTTGGTTGCCGTAAATCTCGTTGTTGTTTGCATCGGTTGCAACGACTATCCCAACTCCCGAATATGGTATCACGTTGTGGTGTATTTTTGAACCGGTTATGTGTTCCGCCATTATCGCGGCGGCATACCAGACCACATCGTGGCTATAGTGCGTGCGCCTCACGTTTTGGTTGATCGTGCTGTGGTGGATGTCGTGGCTGGTGCCTGCGGCGCTGATTCCAACCGAATCGGGGCCGTTGACTTCGATGTCGAGGTTGCCAATTTCGCAGTTTGAACTGCCGGTTGCCAGAAATATGCCCTTGGAATAATACGATTTTGCCTGCCCCTGCCGGATTCGGCCATTGATGATTCGTATGTTAGAATATGAGCCAACAGATATGGCCCGGTCATCATAAGGCTTAACCTCGATGGCATCCAGGTAGATGTCGCGCGTGTTCGTCGGCAGGCTTGCTTCCGGCTGGAATCTGAGCAATGCCCTTACGTTTGATTGGCTGACGGTGAATTGGCACCGGAATCCCGTGGAGCCGAGGTAGCCATTGCCATTGGCAGCGCCCCAAACGTCGGTATGGTCGTTGTCATAAAACCCCGACCTTCCAAGCGTTCCAACGCCGGGAGTGACGTTGGTGCCATAGCATCTGGTCGTCTGAAGCGGCACATCAAGGGTGCCGACAACCTGCCTTGCGGCATCGAGTCCGTGCGTGTTGATCATGAAGGAAAGAGCATAACGCCTGCCCGTTTCCAATGTGAACTGGCTGGAAATCACGTACTGGAGCGTGGTTGGCACGGAAAATTTCAGCACGGATGCGCCAATTTCCTCAGTATGCCAAGAACCCCTTGCAGCCGGGAAAGAGGATGTGACGCTTGCTGACGGTGCCTGCGAAAGGTCCCAGCCGGAAGCGCCGGACTCGAAGTTGAAATTGGGCACAATCACAGGTGCGCTGTTGCCGTAGGTCAGGGTTTTTTCATTGAGATCAAGCACGACGTTGGATGCGCTTATGGAAAAGCAACTCCCGGTGCAGGAGATGTCATTGATTAGGAGGTAATATGAATTGGCCTGGCTTAGGGTTTGCGCATCGAAGGAGGAGGGACCGGAACTTAATTCCCGGCAGGTCTTTCCCGCAAGCACGGAAGCGGGCACCGCTGCGCAAGAGGCATATGCGGCGGCGGCGAAAGGGATCGATAGCAATAATGCAAGGAATATGGCAGAGTACCTCATACGAACACCTCGTGGCGATTGTTAAAATTATCCGGCAAGCATATATATACTTAAGGAGTGGGGGGGAATTAAACCAAAAATAAATATCCGATACTGCGCAAGCATATTTATGAAAATCGAATCCATCGTCCTGGGGGGCGGGTGCTCTTGGTGCACCGAGGCGGTGTTTGGGATGATAAAAGGGGTGATAGCGGTAACCCCGGGCTACGCGGGTGGATTCAAGAAGAATCCCTCGTATGAGGAGGTATGCGCCGGAAATACGGGCCATGCGGAGGTTGTAAAAATCGATTATGATCCGAAAAGCGTTTCATTGGAGGAGCTGCTTGGGGTATTTTTCCTTGCACACGATCCCACCCAGATCAATAGGCAGGGAAGCGATGTCGGAACGCAATACAGATCGATTATTCTGTGCACCAATGCAAAACAGATTAAGGAGGCAAAGGAGCGCATCAAATTCACCCAGAAGGGGTTTGAGGGGAAAATCGCAACGGAAGTAAAAAAGCTTGGAGAGTTCTATGCAGCCGAGGATTACCACATCAAATTTTTCGAAAAGAACCCGCAGCACGCATATTGCAGGCTCGTGATCTCCCCAAAGCTCGAAAAGGTCCGGAAGGAACTGGGCAGTCGAAGGCAATAGGGGCAATGAATGCCATTAAAAAAGCGGAACTGAAAAAAAATAGCTATGCGCGCACTTGTAACAGGCGGAACCGGCTTCATCGGATCCAATCTGGTCAAACACCTTCTTAGGGAGGGTTGGGAAGTTGTGGCAACAGGCAGGGAGGGGGAGCAGCGCATCCCGGAAATCGGGAATTCGCTTATCACAGGCGACCTTGGGGAGATCGACTGGAATTCCCTTGGCAAATTTGATGCCGTTTTCCACCAGGCGGCAATAACGGATACGCTAATAGCCGATGAAAAGGAAATGATGCGCGTTAATTACGAAGCATCAAAAAGGCTTTTTGAGGCTGCAGCAAAGGCTGGATGCAGGAGGATAGTATATGCATCATCAACGGCGGTTTATGGTGCTAGAGCCGTGCCCTATAGGGAAAGCGATGAGGCGGTTCCGCTTAATGCGTATGGAAGGTCGAAATTGGAGCTGGATTTGTATGCAGCGGTTTTTTCAGCCAAGAATCCGGAAGTGCGCGTAGTGGGGCTTAGGTACTGCAACGTATACGGGCCCGGCGAGGGCCACAAGGGCAAAATGGCCAGCATGGCATACCAGCTTGCGCAGCAGATGGTAAAGGGAAACCCCAGATTATTCAAATGGGGAGAGCAGAAGCGGGATTACATTTATGTGGATGACGTCGTTGAAGCCAACCTTCTGGCCCTGAATGCAAGGAAAAGCATCGTGGTGAATTGCGGCAGCGGCCGGGCAAGGTCATTCAATGAGCTCTTTGGGATTTTGGCAAAAACAAGCGGCTTGCAAAGGGATGTGGAATACATCGACAACCCCTATGCCGCAGTTTACCAGAACCATACCGAATGCGAAATGTCACTTGCAAAAAAAGGGATAGGCTTTTCGCCAAAAACCTCTCTTGAGGAGGGCATCAGGAAATATTTTGAAACGCGCTCGTTATTCGGGCAAACATAAAAATGATTGCAATGAAATTCCTCTTGATTATCGCCATCCTAATTTTTCCTTTGTTCGCCGGTTGCACGCAAAGCCAGGTGCAAGCTGTTAAAACAAGGCAGGAGGCGCTGCCTTCCGACACGGAAAAATTCACCCCGGAAATGGATGACCACCCGCCGATTATGCACTCGGATGAATGGGAGGCGCCAGTTCCCTTGGGAGCGTCGATCAATACGAAGGGCGCGGAGGATTCGCCTTTCGTTTTGCCCGATGGGAGTGGCCTTTACTTCTTCTTCACGCCGGATGTAAGAGTACCTGTGGAAAAGCAGCTTTTGGATGGCGTAACTGGAATATATGTTTCCAAATGGGCGGGAAACGGATGGGTGGAAGCAGAGCGCGTGATGCTGCAAGACCCAGGCAGGCTCGCCCTTGACGGCTGCGAATTCGTGCAGGGGAACACGATGCTTTTCTGCTCGGCAAGGGAAGGGTATGAGGGGCTGCACTGGTTTTCTGCTAAATACTCGGAGGGAAAATGGCGGAATTGGAAGAATGCCGATTTTGAGAAGGGATACGAGGTGGGAGAGCTCCATATCACAAGGGATGGGAAGGAGCTTTACTTCCATTCCCAGAAGGCTCCGGGAAAGGGCGGGTACGATGTGTGGATGTCGGAAAATAAGAACGGAAAATGGCAAGCACCGAAAAATTTGGAAGCAATAAATACTCCTGAAAACGAAGGGTGGCCGTTCGTTTCCCACGATGGGAAGGAGCTGTGGTTCCTAAGGACGCATATGGGAAGCCCGGCAATATTTCGGTCAATTGGAAATGAGTCTGGCTGGTCAAGGCCGGAACTGATCGTATCCCAATTCGCAGGCGAGCCTACGCTTGATGATGCGGGGAACTTGTATTTCGTGCACCACTATTACAAGGAAGGGACCATGATGGAAGCTGACATCTACTTCGCCGCAAGGAAAAAGTGACCTTGGGAAAAAACGCCTACTTGATCGATTCGATGTCCTCAAGGAGGTTTTCGAGGTCCTCCTCGTGCTTCACTTCATCCTCAAGAATCTGCCGGATCATGTGGAAAGTAATTGGGTCGCTTCCAAGCTTGACTTTCTCAAGGATTTTCGAATAGACCTCGATGGCGCACTGCTCGCCCTTGATGTTCTGCTTTAGGATCGGTTTTACATTCACGTCTTTTGGCGCATCATAGCCGCAATTTGATTTCCTTGGGTGTTCCGCAGGGTCGATCAGGGGCGTTCCTCCAAGCGTAACAATGCGGTCGGCAAGCATGTTCGCGTGCTTGAATTCCTCCTCCGCGTGCTCCTTAAGTTCCGCTTCGACTTCTGGCCTCATCGGGCCTTTCACGATCTTCGCAGCCACCCAGTACTGGTAGTACGCGAGCCACTCGTCCGCAAGGGCCTTGTTTAGCATTTCAATCAGTTCCTTCACGTTCATTCCCACTATCTGGGCGCCTTTTGTTCCCATAAGATCAACCTCGTAATTGTATGCCTCCGGCTCTTTTTATCGTTTTGCTTTAACTGATTGCCCAAAAAAATAAGCCACGATGGGCATTTAGGCAATATTGCAAACCAGCACCAATGCAGGCTTGTGGTAACGCAAAAGCTGGAAATAAAACGGGAATGGAATTGGCACCCTGCCACGCTCCGGCTTTTAGAACTTGCCTAATTCTTCCTGGTAAGCCAAACGCCAATTGCAAGGAAGGCTATGCCGATCGCTGCAACCGTGCTTGGGACCTTGTGCCAGCCAACCCAGAAATCAATTGAGTTGAAAATTACTAGGAAGAGGCCTATAACCATCAGCAGTATGCCCAGGTTCCCGTCCTTGTTCGCTTCGCCTTTCTTTGCCATCAAATCTCACCCTTTTTCCCTCATAACCTAAATTGCGCCCCGAATTTAAAGGTTGGCTTCCGGGTAGGCGGGCTTGAAGCGCGGGGGGATGATTATTCATTTTTTATCAAAAACGAAAACGTCATCGATTTTGGCCTTTAGCGCCTTTGCAACAAGGTAGGCAAGCTTGAGGGAGGGGTTGTACTTGCCCAGCTCCAGAAATACGATCGTTTCCCTGCGGACACCAACTTTCATTGCAAGGTCCTCCTGCGTCAGGTCGAATCTTGCCCTGAATTCCCGTATACGGTTCCTCATCCGACATCCCCCTTATGGTTGTAATATATCCAGAAAATCACGAAGCTTGCAACCATGGCAAGCATGATTATCAGCGCGGTAGAGTAGGGCGTCAACTTCTGCCAACCATATTTTGAAATGTCTGTTTCTGAAAAATACATGATTGCCAGGATGAAGTAAAGCATTACGAGGTATGCACTTGCCATCGCCTTATCCATAATCCTTCTTGAGCGCTCATCTTCGAGTGGCAATTTTTTCTTGGCGAGGGGGTAGTTCCTTTTGAAATAAAAAATCGCAAATACCAGGATAATTATGCCTACGATAAGCACTGTTGAGCTTTCCGCAAACTCCTTCCCGAAGCCTGCAAAGAGTGCCCAGATGATGAAGGTTAATGCAATGATCCCTGCAAGCACAACGCGAACCGTCAATTTCCTCTCTTCACCCATAACAATCACCTGTTGCTTGTTTCTAACATTTTGTTAAGCATTTCTAACATAATGTTATATAAATCTAACATTTATAAGCCTTTACATATCCCTTCGGCTTGAAGAAACCGCACCTATTCGGAAAACTCCTGCGCTTCGTAAACGGAGAATTTCATGCCCCTGGGGTTGCGCCAATCATCCGCAGGCAAGCTAGCCTTCAGGCATAAATGTGAAAGGAATTCCTCCTTCTTTGGAATCTCATCCCATACGGCGGGGATGAAAATCGCGCTGCAAGGGCCCCTCTCGACCAACAATCCGTGCTTTCCTGGCTTTATTTTTTTAAGCAGGTCGCCAGCACCCCTAACTTTCAATTCCTTCAGGGGGGATAGCACGGAAATCGAGATGCTAATCGAGGGCAGTTCAGAATGGTCGACTTGAGGGAAGCGCGGATCGTGGGTTGCGGCATAAACAGCAAAATCGCGAACATTGCGCACCAATGTCTGCTCGGTTTCCGTTGAGCCGATGCAGCCCCTCAACTTTCCGGCTTTGTGGAGCGTCACAAAGCACGGCCGTTTGCTAAGAAGCATCGAAGGCAGTTTTACGGGTAGCGCGTGCGGCTCGCGGTCTTGCAGGTGCGCCAGTATCGAATCCCTTGCGTGCTTAAGCAGAAGCCCTTGCCATTTTTTCCCGATGACCATGCCTCAAATCACCCGTAAAACGCATAACACCCATACCCAACGACCGAATCCCTGCCCCCCGCGGTATCGCCGGAATTGCGGTAATCAAGGAAACCTCCTTCCCATCCTTTCATTTTTGCGATGTGCATAATGGTAAGTATTGGGCCTTTTCCGCACGCATCTCCTTGTGCGCTAAATTTTTTAATGTCGAGGGAAGGAACGGCCTCGTTAGCAATGCCATCGCGCCTAATTGCCGCCTCATAGGGAAGGTAATGGCTAAGATCCGAGCTTGCGATGATTAGAGTTGAGCTGTCAATTTCCGAAACCAGCGCATTTGCCAGCTGCTCATGATTCACATCCCCAAGCAGCAGGGGATAAAGTTCAAACTTCCTCTTGATCGCCGTTTGCAAGAATGGAATTTGGACCTCAAGGCAATGCTCCGGTGCGTGCGCTTCGGGAATTATTGAAAACAAGTCCCTATGCTCAGATTTCACTTTCTTCATAACGCTTCCTGCTTTCACTTTCCCGAGGGGTGTTTCCCAATAATCAAATCCGCTTTCTGCTGCACCGGAAAATCCGGCGTAATGCGAAGGCCCAAGTAAGATTATTTTCTTGATTTCGGTTTGGTGCTTCGAAAGCAGCTTATAACCATAAGCGGCTATTGGGCCGGAATATACATAGCCCGCATGCGGCTCGACAAGAGCGTGCAATCTTCCATTGATTTTTACATCCTTTGCAGCTGAAATGAAGCCCTCGATCTGCCCCCTCAGCTCGGCCTTGCCTGCAGGGTAAAAGCTTCCGGCAACAGCTGCCTTTCTTACATTCATTCCCAAATCCCCTTAACCAAGTACTTGCATTTTGGGCACTTCCCATCCTTCAAATAGTTTCCCTCGATTAAATAGCCATCCCTTGCAATCAACGATTCTTTGCATTTTGGGCAATAGGTCGTTTCGTACTCCTTCGCATTGCGGATGTTGCCACAGTAAACGTTCTTCAAGCCCGCTTTCAGCCCAATTTCGCGAGCTCCAACCAAAGCACTTGATGGCGTTGCCGGTGCATCCTTGAATTGATAGTCCGGATGGTAAGCAGTCACGTGCCAGGGCATCTCCGGATCAATTGAAGCTAGCCAAGCGGCAGCTTCCTTAAGCTCCTTCTCATCATCGTTCCAACCAGGAATCAGCAATGTCGTAACCTCCACCCAGATCCCCTTCCTCTTTGCGTATGCGATCGAATCCTTGATTGCCTCCCATTTGGGCACTTTGGAGAGCTGCAGGTAGAATTTTTCGTTGTATGCCTTCAGGTCGATGTTTACGGCATCGATCGAGCCCGCAATCGCATCCCAGCACTCGTGCGATCCGTAGCCGTTTGTGACATATACTCCCTTGAGCCCCTTCCTTTTGGCGATTTTCATCACATCAAGCGCATACTCGGTGAAAATCGTGGGTTCGTTGTATGTGAAGGCGATTGATTTGCAGTTGTTTGACAAAGCCTCGGATACCGCTTCCTCTGGCGGTAATTTTCTGCACTTTTCCACCAGTTTTTCAAAATGCTTTTTCCATTCCGTTTTCCGTTCAACCCTAAGATGCTGCGGCGCTTGTGAAATGTCCCAGTTCTGGCAAAACGAGCACGCGAAATTGCAGCCGAACGTGCCTATGGAATAGATCCCTGTTCCTGGAAGGAAGTGGTAAAGCGGCTTTTTCTCCACGGGGTCGACGCAAACTGAGCAGGGATGGGAATGGACGAGAAGCCTAAGATTGCCGTGCTCGCAAGCTCGTATCCCGCAAAAGCCTGCTTCCCCCTCGAATATCTTGCAGTAACGGCGGCAGGCAAGGCATTGGATTGCGTTTCCATCGATTTTTTTTGCGAGCATTTTCTCTTGCAAGTATTTCACCACTTCTCGCGATGGATTTTCTTCTTGCTGAACTCCTTGTCTTGATGTGGCTCCACCTTAGCATTCGGGTAGCCGACCGGGATCAGATTGATGAGCGTGAAATGGCCCGGAATCCCAAGTATTTGCTTGACTTCCTCCTTCTGGTCGTCGCCCACGTTCTTCCAAACTGTCCCAAGGCCTATCTCTGCTGCTTGCAGGAACATGTTCTCGGACGCAGCTGAAAGGTCTTGGCAGACCCACCTTGATTTTGTGGTGTCGGAGACAGGGGCAATGACTACCGGCGCCTTGGCAACGAAAGGCTGCTGCAGGCATTGGGCCAATTTGTCCTTTGTTTCCTGTTTCCGTATCACAATGAATTCAACTGCGCCATTATGCTTTCCCGAAGGGGCGAACTGCCCCGCTTTGATTATTTCCACGATCGCTTTCTCCGGTACCTCCTTCTGCTGGAATTCGCGCACGGAGCGCCTGTTGCGTATTGCCTTAAGAACCACGTTTCCACCTCCCTATGTATATGAGCAAATTCAGTTAAATGCCTTCGGTTTTGGAAAGGCTTAAAGAGCCTTCAGCAGTAATCGATGAATGGATTACCGCACTCTTCGGATCGACAATTGGAGGGACGTCGCAATTCAGGGAAGCAGCAGGTCCCCTAGGGTGTTCCTTTTCAGGCACGCGCAGACCTTTTACAACAGGGACAAATTCTTCACCGGCTGGAAGGACTCAAAATTGACAAGATTCGGTCTCGAGCAGGCAAATACCGTTGCAAACAAATTGAAAACTAAAAAATTCGAGGTCGCAATTCACACCCACCTCTCCCGTTCCATCGATACGCTTGATGCGGTCCTGAAGCACCATCCGGAATGCACGCACATCTTCAACGACGACCGGATGATCGAAAGGAGTTATGGGGATTTGAGCGGAAGCTCGCATAAAGAGTATGCCAGCAAGTACGGGGAGGAGAAATTGCAGATCCTCCGGAGGGATTACAACAATAAGCCGCCAAATGGGGAGAACATGCCGATGGTTGAGAAGCGGGTGTTTGGATTCATGGATGAGCTGTTCCCGTGGATGAGGAAAAACAAGGTGAATGTCGCCATTTCTGCGCACGGAAATTCGATGCGGCCCTTCCGCAGGAGGATGGAGCGCCTCACTATTGGGCAGATGATGAAATTGGAGAACCCCTGGGATGATTATTTCGAGTACAAGATCTGACCATATGGGCAGTTGCGCCAAACAAAGATGGAATGCTCGATTTGGGCCCCTTAGGAACGCGTGCATTGCTACGAGTTTGACGGGAAGAGGAGGAAGAGGATTATCGTGAAAATCATCGGGGAATGACCCGGGATCGGCGTGCTGCCCCATCAACTGGCAAACGAATCGTGAAAGTTGCCCCTTTTCCACCGTTAAATTTCTTTCCGGCATTGTTCCGGGCATCTATTTTGCCGCCATGGTTCTGCACAAGGAGTTCAACTGTTTTTAGCCCAATGCCGCTTCCCGATCCGCCGGTATGGAAAAGCTCGAAGAGTTTTCGGCCTTTAAGCAGATGTTCCGGTATCCCCGGGCCGTCATCCGATATTTGCATCTGCACCCAAGGCTTTCCTTTCATTTCCCGTTTTGATAGGTTTATCCGAAGAATGCTTGCACCTGCCTTTTTTGCGTTATGGTGGATGTTTTGGACGATTTGGAACAGGTCCGTTGCGTTCATCCTTATTTTCGGGAGGTCGCCACTGGCGCTGATTTGGAAGAAGGAAGCTTCCAGGCTCAGGCGTTCCCTGATGCCGCGCAGTTCTGCGGCAAGGTTAATTTCGCTTGGCTCGGAAACCTGTTTTTTCCCATATGCATTTTCAAAGTTGTTGATGAGCAATTCGATGTTGCCGTGGGTTTTGAGCATTTCGTCAATGAATTCTCGCCGCTTTCCGGGCAAATTTTCTAGTGCTTCCATCGGCCCGCTAAGTTTCACCAGTTGGCGCGACAAGGTGGAGGGCATTATGCTTGCACCACTCGAACCACTCGTAACCAGACCCAGAGTACGCCGGATCCTATCGAGCTCCGACCGGATTTTTTCCGACGTCTCATTTGCACTAAGGCCGTATGGCCTTGTTTTATCGAGATTTTCCCGCATTGCATCCACTTTCGTAGCTATTGCCCCTGCCAAGGGCATGTCAAGTTTGCGGCTAGGCGCATTTTCAAGGGTCCTTTTAAGCTCAACATACGCATTCGATACTTTCTTTACGATCTCTGGCAGTTTTTTTTCCTTCTCGGCCTTCTGAAGGGCCAGGATGCGCTCGTGAAAAATGCCAAAATGGCTCCCGAGCCTCCTCACGAAAGGCGCGCCGTAAGGGGAAACCTCTGCAAAGAATTTATCGTCAGGATGGATGTTTTGCCTTTCGAGCATCTCTTTTTGCCGGGCGCTTCCCAAATGCTCCCTGAGAATATTCCTAACATGCGCGAAATCCCTCAGGATGCGGCTAATCCGCTCATACTTCAAACCGACCTTTTTGGCTTCCCTGCTTTTCTCGAAAAAATAGCCGATCGTGCCAAAACTGCTAAGGGTATTGTTTGCGTCGTGGTGGATGCTAATGGCAAGGGCGCCCCGTCGTGCGGCATCCTGGAGCTCGTCACGATCCTGCGCCCCCCCGAGTTCAACCATGGCCAAAACATGGCCTGGGAAATTTATAAGCGCTTCGTCTCTGCAGCCGAAGGAAACTTTATTAGCTGGGGATGCGATACCCTCATGTGAAAAAAAAGGTAGGAAGCACTGCGTATAAGGTAGCCGGAATCATAGGATGGCCCGTGAAAAAGGCTGCTCGCGCGCTTGTCTGGGCAGGCGCAAAGGCCCTGGACGCAGCTATTCATGCAGTTTCCGAAAAGGCAGCAGCTGCCAGGAAGCCAAGGAAACCGGCGGCGTATTCGGGCTTTGTGACCCTTGGGACCGTCAGCGGCAATCTTGGGCAATTTGAGGAGTACATCCTGAATTCAAAAAGCTCCGTTGGAATCATTTTGGGCGCAAGGGGAACGGGAAAGAGCGCGCTTGGAATGAGGATACTGGAGAATGTTCACGCGAAAACCAAAAGGAAAGTTGCAGCGATGGGTTTCCAAAATGAGAGCCTTCCACGA
Source organism: Microcaldota archaeon (assembly GCA_041305345.1). Taxonomy (GTDB): domain Archaea; phylum Micrarchaeota; class Micrarchaeia; order Norongarragalinales; family SBBD01; genus JACRGC01. The sequence goes on from JBFYLP010000005.1 coordinate 199,174, forward strand.
TGGATAAAAGTGGTGGAAAGGACAGATGAGATTGAGAATGGCTCGTTTGTTTTGGTGGATGAGGGCGGGATCGTATTTTCTGCCAGGAAGGCAATGAGCGATGCAAACAAGATCCTAAGCGAACTGCTGCTGATTTCAAGGCACAAGGACTTGAGCATTTTGTTCATCTCGCAGAACTCCGCGAATCTGGATGTGAACGCGATCAGGCAGGCGGATTATTTGCTTTTAAGGAAAAGCTCGCTTTTGCAGAAGGATTTCGAGAGGAAGAAAATCAAGGAGGTATATGAGGCGGCTAGGGGGCTGTTTGAGAAGCATTTGGATGAAAGGCAAAAAGTCACATATATTTATTCCGATGATTTCGAGGGCATGGTGTCGAATGTGCTGCCCTCGTTCTGGAGTGAGGAAGCAAGCAAGGCGTTTAGGAACCAAAAACCGAAATAGCATTCAGTCGCCGTCATCATCCATCGTGCCGATGCGCTGGCGGGTTCCTTGTTGTTCGTCTGAAGCCGGGTTTAAGAGCCTCATCGCCGCAAGCGCAATGCCCCCGATGGCGAAGAAAGCGCCCATGTCCGTATTTTTCAGTATGAAAATTTCGATGAGGCCGGATATTATCAGGATTTCGCTAATCATGGCGAGGTTGCCAAGGTACGTAACGATCACCTTCATCTGATGGGAATTAGGATCTCGCCTTTCCCTGCCATGATGGCAAGTCCGCTTACGACGCAAAAGATGCCGATTTCGAAGTGCCCGAATGCGACCAGCACCACCCCTCCCACGATGAGGAGGTCGTCAAGCGTGGAAAAAAAATTTATTATTTCGAGCATATTAGCGCTCTCCTTTTCATTATTTGGAAAAATCGCGTGAAATTTGATCAGCCAAAAGGAAGTTCAACGCCGGTACCTGCCCCGATGGTGGCTAGGCCCGCCCGGCCGATGGCCCCCTCCTTCGCTTCGGTGCGAATGGCTAAATTTACCCCGGTCGTGGGGCCTACTGGAGCCGTGGCCTTGCCCGCCCCTTGAATGGGAATAGCCCCTTCCCGGATGCTCCTCCCTGCCGCCATACCCGCCGTATGAAGGCCTCTTCCCAAAGCCGCGGTATTCCTCCGCTTCGGATAGCTGCGGAAGGTGAAGGCCCTCCACCTTCATTTCCGCGATGTCGCACCTTAGTGCAGTTGAAAATTGCCCGATGTTCCGCTTCTCCTCCACGTTGGTTACGAACGTGACCGCTTCCCCAAGCTTGCCCGCGCGTGCGGTCCTTCCGATGCGGTGCGCATAGACCATCGCATCCTCGGGCATGTTGAAATTCACGACGAGGCCAACATCATCCACGTCGATCCCCCTAGCTGCGATGTCGGTTGCGACAAGTATGTTGGCGCGCTGCTGCCTAAAATCGTGCATAGACCTCTCGCGCCTTGCCTGCGTGAGGTTTCCGTGGAGGAGCGTCGCATTCAGCCCGTTCCTTTCGAGGGAATAGAAAAGGTTGTCCGCCCCCCGCTTTGTCCGGGTGAAGATGATTGTTGATTTGGGCTTTTTGGTGGTTAGCAGGTGCAGGAGTATTTGGAGCTTGTGCCTGGGATCTGACATCACATAATGCTGCGTTACCCCCTCGACGGTCACCTTGTCCGCGCTCACGTTTAGGATTTCTGGAGTGCGCATGTGCTGCTTTGCAAGGTTTATGATCTCATCTGGCATCGTTGCGGAGAAGAACACGGTCTGCCGCTTCTGGGGCACGTGTTGCAGTATTTTCTTGACATCATCAATGAAGCCCATATCGAGCATCCTATCTGCCTCGTCAAGGACGAGGAAATGCACATGGGAGAGGTCAATTGTCCTCCGCTCCAGATGGTCAAGGAGCCTTCCTGGCGTGCAAACAGCAATCTGTACTCCTCGCTGCAATTCCCGTATCTGGCGCGATATGTCCTCCCCTCCGTAAATGGAAACGACCGAATGCGGCGTATGCTTTCCAAGCTCGTAGAACTCCTGCTTCACCTGCAATGCAAGCTCCCTTGTTGGCTCAAGTATCAGTGCCTGGATCCGCTTCTCAGGATGCAGAAGCTGCAGTATCGGGATTGCAAACGCAGCGGTCTTGCCCGTTCCAGTTTTTGCCTGGCCAATTAGGTCCACTCCTTGGATCAGGAGGGGGATCGCCTTCTCCTGGATGTCTGTTGGCTTTTCGAACCCGAGCTCCTTCACGGCACGCGCTATGTTGGGATGCATACCTAATTTTGAAAACGGCATTGTAACACCTTTTGAAACTGGATCGCTTGTAATGAAGCAATAGTTGGGAAGAATTAGGTGGGGAAGTGTTATTTAAAATGCGCACTTTGGGGGGCGGGTTTGGTTTTTTTAAGCATACTTTGGGATCCGACGAATTTTGTGTGGCCGGCCAATCCGTACCCGCCTAAGGGGTTTTGCAAAAAAAAGCCCCTACCCTAAAACTTCCTTCCTTAAATTGGGGGGGAACTTCTCCGTCGCATACATAAGAAGCGTGCGGCCCGCATCCTTATGTTCGAGCAGGAACCCAAGCACCTCGCCCCGATGCACCTTGGCAGCCTCGCGGAGCATCCAGCCAGTGCCCTTCTGGACCATGTCGTCCTTCTCGTAAATGTTTTTTTTTGCAATTTCAAGCACTTCATCCAAAAACTTCCCATTCCTTGCCGGCAAAATCATCGTGACTGCCGAGGCGCGCTTCTTCCACCGATTTTCCGAGTCAGCCCATCCAATAAGCCTCCTTAGAAGTTTGGGGTGCTTTTCAACGCACGCGGCTACGGAATGGTTTCAAAGGTTGTCGCAGTTTGCCCAATTGTCCACGTATTTGTCGACCCACCTCTCGAAAATGAGGAAGGTGCCCTTGATAAATTCCTCCCGATGGCGGTAAATGAGATAGCCTGCGAGCATCTGTTCCTCCATCCACCCATCCTTCTGCAATTGCTCAGCAAGGGAAAGGAGCTGGTTAAAATCGGCCTTCCCCTCCAACTCCTCATCCACCGACCGGGCGATTTTTTGGGCATCACTTTGCCTCACTCCGTAAGGATTGATCTTCTCCTTGAAGCAGCGCAGTTCCCCCTCGCGGTATTCCTTATCGATGTGCTTCCTTAGTTCCCTGCGGATTTTTGCAATCATTATTTCGGTTTTCATTTCCAAATCCCTTTGAATTTCCCGCGGTTTTCATATAGCCATTGTGCAGAAAAAATGAAGATTGCAGCTGCGAAGGAGTACTCCGAAAAGCCTAGCTGGATGGCCCTGCCCTTGATGAGGAACCAAATGAGGGCTACGGAGGTGCCAATCAGCAGCAGGTGGGCGAAAGGAAGGGGTTTTTGTTTGATTAGGAAAATGAGCCCTGCAGTGGAGCCGGCAATTCCAATTAGCATAAGTACGTCGCCAGCGGCCCTAAGCAAAAGGCCCAGGGTATGCTCCTCACCCAGCATCCCCCATCGCGAAAGGAGGAAATACCAGTCGTGGTTTGCCTTGCTCATCGGGGTATTGCTAAGGTAAGAATAACCGTGGGGGCTACTCGCGCTTTCCATATAGTTGGCCGTGTAGGGAAGGTCCGAACCGATGCAAGCGATGAAAATCAACGCAAGGACGGCGCTCCTTTTGGATTTGGCGCAAAGGAGGACGAGCAGGGATGGCACGAGGTACTCGAATAGCGTCCCGCCAAGGACGTGCAGGTACTGGCTGGCGCCAATTGTCCTGAAGAGGAAATGGCCGAATTCGTGCACGATGACGGAAATCCACGCATACGGATTGATGTGGAAAACGCGGTTTGGCGAGAAGAAGAAGATGTACGCGATCGGGAGGATGAAGACCGCGTGCAGCAGCATCGTTTTTGCAATCGTCATGTTGAGCTTTTTCGTGTCGTCCTCCTCGAACTCCTCATCGAAAAACATGGAATTAATGAATCGGAATGAACTTAAAAATTAGCCTGATTCGTCATCACTTCACACGTCTAACGATTCCGCTTGTAGCGTCAACTTCCACCTTGTCTCCATCCTTGAGCACTTTGGTTGCGATCTTGGTGCCAATCACGCAGGGGATGTTCATTTCCCTCGAGACGATCGCGGCGTGGCATGTGACGCCTCCCTGGTCCGTGATGATTGCAGCAGCCTTCCTCATCGCGGGAACCACGTCCGGGTCGGTTGCGTATGCGACCAGAATGTCCCCTTTATGCATCTTATGCATGTCCTTTGCTCCCTGGATGATTTTTACCTTCCCCCTAGCCTTCCCCAAGCACGCACACTGGCCGCGCAGCTCGCTAACCTCCCCTAACGCCTCTGTTTCAATGAGTTTTTCGAGCTTTTTTGCTTCCTCGCCGGTGCAGACGTATTCACGGCCTTCCTCGGTGTAAAGGGCGCAGAATTCCGTGCGCTTGCGTATTTCAGCCTTGTTCACCTTCCCCTCCAGCAGCATTCCCTTGATCTCTTCGGGAAGCATGAAGCGGACTTGGTTCGCAGTAAGCCCATTTCTCTTCCCGATCTCAACGAATATCGGGTTTAGATGGTACCACGTAAGGATCTGCGCGTTCCTGCGGTACCATTTCGTGACCATGAATTCGGAGAAGATGCGGAAAAGGTGGCGGTAGTAGGGGCTGATGCCAAGCCTGCTGAAGAGCGCTCCCTTCTCAACGACTTTCGCCTTGAATTCCCCATCCAGCCTTGCTCGCTCCTCGGCTGCATTCCTGTTCTCCTGCACGAATTCCGAGAATTGGCGGTAGTAGGGCTCCGCGCAAAGGCTTTCGGTTGTTCCGTGGTACATGAATTTCAAATGGACGTAGTTTTTCCAGTGGGCTTCAATTAGTTTTTTGATTTCTCCCCTGGCCTTTTCGCGCAGATTTTTCCCAGCAGTGAACAATTCCCTGTGGTATCCGTCATTTTGGATTTTCATCGCAATGCGAAGGAAGCTTTTTGTCTCCCTCATCGCTACGGTTTCCTCCTCTGGCGCAGTGAGGGTCACGAAATGGCCGCTGACCTCCTCCTCGCTTTTGCATTTCGTTTCCAGGCATTCCCGCAGCTTCGTGGTGAAGAGGGGGAAGAACATGTCGGTAACGTTCGAAAGCCAGCCGTATTCGTAGAGCCTGTGGTGAATGCGGTCGGATTCGGACAGAAAATGCCATAATTGCAAATTGCCCATCTTGCCAGCATCCTTTCCCCGGAATTTTTCCGTCTGCCTCACAAGCACGTCCGACCGTTTTTTTATCTGCCAATTTATCTTGTCGCCGAATTTTGGGTCTTTTTCGATCATGCCAAATACGTGCTTGGAGAAGCGCTCGTTGTCCTTCCCGCCGTAATGGAAACGGCACCGCATCCCATTGAAGATCGTAAGGACCTTGCGGTAATTGGTGCCCACGGAATTTACCATCTCATTCACGAATGCGCGCGTCCAAACCTGCGTGAAATAGAAATCTAAGTCGGGGATGTCCTCCGCTAGCATCCATTTGTCCTTGTCGTTGAACGTGCGCAGCGCATCTGTGCTGTTAACCTGCATTTTCCCCATCGCCCATATCATTCTAAGGAAATCTGTTTAAAACCATTTACCCACGTATGCGTGGTTAAGCGTCTTGGGGGAAACCATCGGCCTCCCCTGCAATCGTGAAGCTTGCTTCGCGATGAGTTGAGCTTTTGCCCAACGATGCCCTTGGAAGCAACCCCCTTCCTTTTGCTTAAAATACCCCGTGCATCTGCCTTACTGCCATCGGGATGAGCGCATTTTCCGCAAGTCTTAGATGCTCCCGCAATGTCGCAGGCGAGATATGGAGGCGCCGTGCAAGCTGTTTCAGGTTCATTCTCCTCGGAAACGAATAATACCCCGATTCGACCGCCTTTTTCAGCACGTCGCGCCTTTTTTCAGGCAGCTTTTCAAGAATGTCCGGGATGAAGAAATCAACTCGCTGTTCCTTCAGTTTTAGCAGTTGCAATGTTGCGTGCTCGCTCCTCTTGCCCACCTTTTCCTTCAGGCGCAGCAGGTTCTTCTTGTCCCAGCTTCCCACAAACCAATATTCGGAACCTCCTTTCAGTATGAACGGCTTCACGAAGAAAACGTCCTCATCGAGTATCAGCGTGTGGTAGGAATAGGAAGTGGTTGGGATGTTGAAATAGACGTGGTTTTCCTCTATTTTCCGGATTTCGTAACGCTTCATTTTCCGTTCCAATTCCAAAACATATTCCTTCCATTCGGGGCCGTAAACCGCTAGCGCCTTGGTTACGTAGGTTTTCCCGCCCTTCTTGTACTCGTTAAGGTAAATGCTCGTGACAACTACGTCATACTTCGCAGTAAGCTTCATCGCTTCGCTGGTCTCGTGCCAGACCTTGAATTCCGCTACCCACATTGAAAATGGTAGGATTTCAGCAGCTTAATATATTTCCGCTTGCAGATAATTGTGACACACATGTTCAAATTGCCAACAGCCACGATGTTCAAGATCTTCCTTCGGGACCAGAATAAGTGCCTTGTCTGCAGGCGCGGCGCCGAGGACGGTGTCGAGCTAAAAATCCACCACATAACGCCGGTTGCTGCCGGAGGCACAAACAGCATCCACAATCTGAAGACGCTTTGCCTCGAATGCACTGGGTTGTCCGCTGAAAGGGCGGCCCTCACTTACGCTCCCCTCAAGAAGCATAACCGCATCCCGCCGGAATACGCGCTAGGGGTGCTAGGCCAGGCATTGAAAGGCTTTCGGAGCAAGCACCAAAAGCAGGAAATTTCATTGGAGGAAGCTACGATCGCATCAAACAACCCGGAATTCGTTAGGGGCGTCAACCCCCTGTTTTCACCTCTTCCAAAAGCTGCCATCCTCGCTGCTGCGCTTGCAATGCACGAGGAGGGAAGGCTTCGGATTGAAGGCACGCTGATCCGTTTATAGGCGGTCAAATGGAGCGAAAATTCAACTATGAAAACACATTTGGCCCACTGGTCGGGCGGTATGTAAAAAAGGCAGGGGAATTGCAGGACTTGGTTCGGAAAAACGGCATCCGGTTCGAGCTGATGCATTTCGATGAATGGGGGCAGAAAAAAAACGAGAAGCTATTCAAGATAAACAGGCTTACCCCAACGGAAAAAGGCGAATTGCTAAAAAATTTCGGGATAGACGAAGGGGAAAGGCAAAAGAAAATCCTTAAGGATTGGGGGATGAGCGAAGGGGAAATTTTCGATGCCGACTTGAATAGGCATTTCAACAATTTCTTCAGGAAGGTCGAATTCAGGAAACGGCTCGTAGGCCAGGTTCAAGGAGGGCGGATCCTGGGCGAAATGAGGGAGCTGATTTTTGAGCTTAATCGCCACCATAAGGCGCTGATGCAGCTGGAAGGGAAGCTGGAGCAAAGGATGCGCAAGCTAAGTGGAAGGAATAGGGATGAAATTGGAAATGTTTTGAAGGAACATAGGCTTCGGGATTGGCAGATCATCGGGGGAGGGCTGAGCAGGAACTTCACGGACTCGCTCTACAATCTGCTGCTTGAGCACCATAAAAATATTACGATGGAACGCGGCGGATGACCCCCCTAGAAAACGAACCTCCCTCCGGGCACCTTCCCGAATGGGGAAATGTCCTCTATTCTCTTTGCTCCGCAGATGTACCTAACCAGCCGTTCAACTCCGAATCCGGCTCCGGCTGACGGATGAAGAAGCCCTTCCCTTGCAACCTCCAAATATGCCTTGTAGGGCCCAAGATCCATCTTCTTCCGGTGCATCCTCTCCAGAATTCTCACGTATTCGTGCTCCCTTTCCGCTCCGGAAAGCGCCTCCCCAAAGCCTTCGGGATAGATTAAATCATAGTTCAGGTAGGAGAAGGGCTTTTGCGGGTCTTCCTTGTCGTAGAATTCGCGCTCGTGGTTCGTGACCCAGACGGGCTCTGTTGAGATGGAGGAAATGATCCCCTCCCAATCATCGCCATATTCCCCCTGCAGCTCTTTTGAATCGTACTTCTTGAACGGGGAATGCGGGATGGCTGGGATGCGGGGGAACAATTCCAGTTCGGGGCCGCATTCTTCCAAAACCCTGCCAACGATCCGCACAAAAAGCTTCTCGGTAAGGCCAATCACATCCTTTGCAGATTTGCCCTTCAGCTCATAGTCCACCTGCGTGAATTCGAGAAGGTGCCTTCCGGTTGCGCCCTTTTCCATTGTTTCAAGGCGCACGTTTGGGGAAATGACGTAAACCGCATCCCTCTTGCCTACGAGGGAGAGCTGCTTGTGCAATATCATGGATTTTGTGAGCTGCAGGCGTGAGTCGTAATAGGAAATTTCACCATCCATCACGGAATGGTTGAGGGGGTCGGTTATCGGGGAAATCATCACGGGCAGGAGCTGGAGCACCCCTTTTTCGTGCATGAACAAGTGCACCTCCCTTAGCACTACCGATTGTATCATCAGCGCCGAGGCCAATTCCGGGCTTTTCAGCTTCTCAACTGCCATTTGCACTTCCTTTCCAATCATTGTTAACCACCGAATGATTTCGAGTAGGGATTTCTCCTTCCGCAACTATATAAATATTTTTCCTAAAAATCGGATTATTTTGCAAAAAAGAAAGGTTTTTAAGCAAAAGGATGGAAAAATATTCCATTATGAGCGAACTGGACGAGAGGGATTTCGAAATATTGGCCGAATTGGAGGGGGATGCGAGCAAGACGAGAAAGCAGATCGCAAGGAAGCTGCAGCTCCCGCTTACTACGGTGCATAACCGGATCGGGAAGATGGAGAGGTCGGGAGTGATCCGGGGCTATAGCGCAATCGTGGACAAGAAGAAGGTTGGGAAGGGCGTGGGTGCGTTCGTGGATGTGACCGTAACCTACGTTTCCCCTGATTTTTCGCAGCAAGACATTGCGAGGAGGATAATGGGGATGCCCGAAGTGGAGGAAGTGGCAATTGTTACGGGCGGGAAGGACCTGCAAATCAAGGTCCACGTGGGAAGCACGGATGAGCTGAACGAATTCATCACGAAGAAGCTGCGCTCCATCAAGGGAATAGACAAAACGAGCACCTCGGTGATTTTGCAGGAGATAGGAAGGAATCATCAAAGGGGGATCAGGTAGCTAATTTTTCCCCATCTGGAGCGAGGCGGCGCACCTGTTTGTTGAGAAAGAGAAGATGATGAAATACCCAAATACCAGTGCAGAAAGCCCGTAGAAGGCGTATTCGGGCTTGACGGTATAGAGGAAGCCCGCGGCAATGGGGCCGAAGAATTGGCCAAGTGATTGGAATGAGGAGAGGAGGCCAAGGGCAGCTCCCCTTTTTCCCTGCGCCCTCTTGCTCACAAGGCTGCTTACGGAAGGGAAAACCAGCGCGTTGCCTAAAACGAATACGGAAAGCGGAAGCAACATCGTGAGCCAGTCATTCAGGAATACGAGGAAGAGGAAGCCTGTGCTTGAAAGCAACAACCCTGCCCTTATCAGCCGGACCTCCCCGTATTTTCCCATAAGGCTGCCTGATAGGAATTGGAAGAGCATTATAAGGACGCCAAGGATCGTGAAGACGATCCCAACTTCAGAGGGCCCGAAATCAAGCCTCATTTCGGTAAAAAGCGCAAGCACCGCCTGCATCCCTCCCGTCAAACTGGCAATCATGAATGATGCGATGAAGCATAAAAGGAGCGGGGAGGAGAGGTGCTGGAGCATCGAAATTTCCTTCTCGACAATCCGTGCGCTCTCCGGCTTCTCCTTGGGCTCGCTTATCTGGAAATAGACTGAAAGGAAGTTGAGAAGCGAAAGCGCAGCTGCAAGGAAGAACGCGCCCTGGATCGAGAGAAGTTCGGCAAGGCCCCCAAGCGCCGGGCCTAAAATGAAACCCAGGGAAAAGGCCATCCCCACAAGCGCCATCGCCTTGCCCCTTTGCTGCTCCGTTGTGAAATCTGAAATAAGTGAAGCAACGGATGGGAAGATGCCTGCAGCCATTATCCCTTCCAGCGCTCGGGCAATGAAAAGCACTTCCAGATTTCGCGCGAATGCGAACAGCAGGTAGGAGACCACGAAACCGCCAGTGCCCATTAGCAGGATTTTCTTCCTGCCTATTCTATCGGAATATTTTCCAATCAAAGGCGCGAAAACGAGGTTCACTGCTGCGAATGTGGCGGTCAGCAGCCCCAGGTCTGCAGGGGTGGCGCCAAAGCTTCGCAAATAGAAAGGAAGGATCGGAAGGATGACGCCAAAACCTATGGAAGTGAGCATCAAGGTAAGCAGGGTGCTGCGTATTTCCTTCCTTGCAATCAATTCCTTGAAGCTCACGACATCACTTTGGGAAGAAGAAGTATTTGGTTGAAGTGGTTATAAAAAGGGGGTTTAATCGCCTTCCGCATGGTCCCCGTTTATTAATTTTATTCACTTAGTACACCAAGGGGGTCATTTGATGGCAGGCGAATTTTCATCGGAGGAGCAATCCGTGCTGGAGCCGTTTGTTACCAATCTCGACAGGCCGGTGTTCTGCTTGAGGAACTTGCCCGAAGTGGTGATGGGCGCGCTTTTCAGCAGGTATAGCAGGACCACAAAAAGCCTTAGGCGCGTGCTGCTTGACGAATTCATCCGCGATAGGGAGAGCGGCTTTAAGGAAATAGTTGGGAATCCGGAAATGGGCGGAGATGTGGCAAATCAGCTTATCGCCACCCAAAAAGCCGAAGAATTCTACGACCGGGTACTTGTTGGGTACGGGGATGATTCCGTTGCGGAGCTGGGGGGGGCGCACATCGCCTGCGAGCAGGTAAGTATGATCGCAAGCAAGGCGCTTGAGGATAGCAGAATAGGCTTATCCCCACTGGAAAAATCAACAAGGTATGTTTATTTCAACCGGAAAATCGACGGGGAATACAGCTATTATAGGGGGAAGGAGCTGACATCCGCAAAATTCGGGGAAGAGTATCAGCAGGCGTGCGATTGCCTTTTCGACACCTACTCAAATCTGATGGAGAAGATGGGAAAATGGGCGATGGAAAAATACCCCAAGGAGGAGGAGATTTCCGACCGCGCCTACCAAAGCACAATTAGGGCCAAGGTTTGCGACATTTTAAGGGGCCTTCTGCCCGCTTCCGCGCTTACGAACGTTGGGATATACGGGAATGGGAGGGCATTCGAATATTTGCTTTTGAAAATGTACGCGAATGGATTGCCGGAAATGAACGGAATTGCAAGAGGGATGCAAGAAGAGCTAAACAAAGTGATCCCCTCGTTTGTGAAGCGTGCGGATGATAAATACGGGAAGGAGACGCAGCAGTACCTGAGGGGTACCAGGGATGCGATTGGAAGGATAAGCAGTGAAAAATTGGGGAAGGAAATCAATCCGTCTAAGGAGGTCGTACTTGTTGATTTCGACAAGGATGCGGAGGAAAAAATAATTGCGGCAATATTGTATCCCCAATCAGACAAGCCAATGGCGCAAATCCGATCAATCGTTGAACAATTGGCCCTTCCCGATAGGAAAGCCATAATTTCCGAATACCTGAAGAGAAGGCAAAACAGGAGGCACAAGGGAGGAAGGGCATTGGAAAATGCCAGTTATACTTTCGACATCCTTGGGAATTTTGGGCAATACCGCGACCTGCACAGGCATAGGCAGTTGACTCAGGAAAGGCAGCTCATAAGCTGCAAGCACGGATATGACCTGCCAAGGGAGCTTACGGAGGCTGGCTGGGATGGAGAATTTAGGGATGCAATGGAAAAGGCAAAGGCTGCTTGGGAAACCATCGATAAGCAGGATCCGCAGCTCGCCCAATATGTCGTGCCATTGGCATATAGGTTGCGCTGGTATTTCACGCTCAATTTGAGGGAAGTTATCCATCTTACGGAGCTGCGGAGCATGCGGCAGGGCCATCCGGATTATCGGCGGGTGGCGCAGAAAATCTATTCTGAGGTGGAACGCGTGCACCCCCAGTTTGCGGAGCATATCAAATTCATCGATATGAACGAGTACGGGCTGGAAAGGCTCGAATCCGAGAGGAAGATCGATAGGAAGATGGATGAAATTAAGAAAAAGTACGGCTGATTTTTTTTAATCTCCAACTGATTCAATATTTATTTTAAAAATATTTGGCCAAACGTCTAAATCTACTCTAAATACTTGTAATCCAATAATAGTTTCTTCTCCATATTTAATTTGATTTTTTGTTAATTTACCCTTTCCGGTCTTGATTTCTACCCAATTGAAAGCTTTCTTTGTAATATAGGGCTCTTGGATATGGTATCGCACATTATAATCGTTTTTAGGTGTTTTTTTGAAGCTAAATTTTAAAGAAACAGTTAAAAAATCATATACGAACGAGGGGTCATTTTCCCTATTATTTGTCGGACGACTGAACTTCCGAACTTCCTCGGCAATATCATCTGGTAACTTGACTTCAATACGTTCATAGCCATAACGAAAGATTAATTTGTTGTCAGGTTTTAAGGTTCGATAAATTTCCTCAAGGCTTATAACTGCATATTCGTTTTTTTCAGAAAAATGTTCAAATATTAATTCTCCGATATCTCCCCTGATTTTCTCATTTGTTAGGATATCGCCCATAATGGTCAACAATCTTAGCTTAAAACATACTTATAAATAAGCCCAATTCAAGAGAGAGTAGTCATTCATTGAGGTGGGGAATATGAAAACCGATTACAGATGCCCGGCGTGCGGGGGGATTTCACTAGTTGCGAAGGATTGCGGCACGAAGGGCTGCAGGCTTGAAGGAAAGCCATTGAAGAAGCACGAGCATAAGATCTGACGGGGAAGATTCAAAGTTAATATATACCTAGCGCACTTACTCCTAATTGTGGGTAAAAATGGTTCAAGTGCGAAAGGTGCTGATTTTCGGGGCAGCCATATGGTTCGCCTTGGCATTCATCTGGAGTGCGCTTGGTTCCGCAGGCGAACAGCTAAGGCTTTTCAGCGCCACGGATGTTGCGCTCTTGATGATCCCCATATCAGTGATCGTGATCGTTTTTGGCGCAATCAAGTACTTGAAGGAAATACACGCGCAATATGAGCAGGAGGGGCTCGAGGTCGCAGCCATATGGTCGCTTGAGGCGCTTTTCCTCGAGGCGCTCATCGTTGGCGTTCTCTACGGCCAGGGAATAGACCATTTCCTGCTCATCTCAACGTGGCTTGGTGTGGCGTTCAAATTCGTCTTCCCGCTTGCTGCGGGCTTTTATATGCAGCACACGATGACCGAATCCTAGAGCTTTCGCAAAGGAAGCGGCCCTTTTGGACCATTATCGGAATAGGCTGGCCGCTTCTTCTTCAATCTTCAGTGCTATTGGTTTTTCGTGGTTGAGCCGGATTATCTTGAAAAGGAGGATTTCAGAAGGCTCATCGCCGGTCTTTAAGGATGCCTTGGCGTTGAGGGCAAGGTCAGCTGAAAAATTCTCGAGAATTGCCGGATTGGCGCGTTCCTCCTTCTCCTCCGAACTTGCGCCGTACGCCTTTTGCTTGATCCTTCGGAGCATCTCACGCTCTTCCTTGAACTGCGGCTGCTGCTGCTTATAAAGCGAAAGCAGGCCGAAGGTGGAGGCGGAGTTCAGGTAGGATTGCATCTTGAGGGGCGATGGGATGAATTCGGCCTTTCCAAGAGCCTCCTCATCCGTAATGCCAAAGCGCTCTGCTGCCTTGGGCGTCCCCAATAACGCGTCAAAAAGCCTGCGCCTATCCTCAGCATCTAGTTTGACGCCCTTCTGGTAGAAGAGCTCGTATAGCGGCTGGAGGTTCGCGCATAGCAAGGGCCAATTGGAGCGCTCGACTTTGAACATGTCAAGATAATTTGCATTCACAAGAAGCGTAGTCGCATTGGAAATCCTTCCCGTATTCACGCTTTTTTCCTGCCCCCTGCAATAGAGGATGCTATATGCATCAATAATCCTCCTTGGCGTTCCGAAATATGCGGAATATGCCCTGGCAGTAAGCCCCGAAAGCGTCAAATGCTGGTATTTTATCCGCTCAAAACCTTCGATTTTTGGGATCCTTGCACGTTTCTTCCCACTTGCCATAAAACCGCCTTTTTGACCTTTTTTTATATAGAATATACCACATAGGTATATAAATTATGGCATTTTGGGGGCGGAAACGCTTAACGATACAGGACGCCTCCTGGCAGGTTTTTCACCATTAATGGGTTTTTTTGGCGGTTATGAAAATACTGCGGGAAAGGGGAATAAATGGTGCCGGCTTTGGAGGATGCGAAAAAAAGTCCGCGGATGAGGAGCCCTGCAGCCATTAATTTTTTTTCCTGCCCGCATTTGTTGATGCATACGTTTCGAAAACTTCCGGGGGATGCCTCAGATAAATATAAAATGTACTGCGCCCCTAACGTAAGTATGGATATTATAAAAAAATTTTTGCTGCTGCTTGTGGCGTTCCTGTTATTGGGCGACTTGGGAATGCCTCCGCTGCCAGTTGATGCGTCAATAGCCCCCTCCCCGGAAATTTCTGGCACCCCTAGGGGTACCTTGGATGTGAGCTCGATGCCAAGCGGGGCGCTCATCAGTTATTATGTGGGGGAGAGAAAGACGGCAGTTGGAAAGGCGCCCGCGGTATTCCAGGTGCCCGAAGGCGGGGTGTACCTAGAATTGGTGCTCGAGGGCTATCAGGCATATAAAAAGGGGGTCTACATTACGGCAGGAAGGACCGTAAGCATGGTAGTTATGCTTGAGCCGATCCCCTCCATTTCACCCACTTCAAGCCCCAAACCTACTGCAATGGATTATGCGTGCTCCCAGAAAACACTGGAGGAGAGGGTAAGGTGCAAATACTCCCTCACCGAAGCGAAAAGGCAAGGCCTTGTGCCAGAGGAATGCAGGGAACTTGGAGGCACGCTCGAATCGGATTGCATCCGCAGCATAACGGCATTGGAGGCGTGCAATAAGGAAAAGCGTGACGAGGATAGGGAGGCCTGTGCCAGGGAAGTGCTGCAGCTTAAGGATGCAAGGCAGATGAAAACGTCCTGTGAGCGCAAGAAGGTCGCATCGCAACGGCTCGAATGCCTCTCAAATCTCAGGGAAGGGTACCATTCATTGATCAAGTACAGGTTAAGGAGCCTTGTTGATAAGGCGGAGAGATTATCGAAATTGGGGGTCGGGGAGGAGAGGGCGATCGAACTGGTCATTTCCCTGGAGGAGAAGAGGAAGGAGTTCGACGAAGCCACGAATCTCGAGCAACGCAAGCAGGCGATATGGGAGGCGCAACGCATTTGGGGCGATTTCAAGGCGGATGCGGTTAGGCAATTAAAGGCGCTAAATGAGGGGAAAAAATGATGAAAATCCTGCCATTCCTGCTGCTTTTGGCATTGATGCTGGCAATCGGGTGCACCGAGGAGGGAAGCGGAAAAAACATATCGACCACGGTTCCGAAGGAAAAGGCAGCGGCAAATGCAACCAACAGCACCTACGTGGTGCCTCCGGACTTGATTTCAGATACTCTTGACGAATCGATCAAGGAGCTCGAAATCGTGGGCTAGGCCAATCGCCTATTGGCCGTAATTTTTGAATTCTTGAATGAAAAATCAGAATTTGGGAAGCACTTAAAAACTTTCCTTCCGTAACAAACTACCTAATTTTGGGGGGGATTTGTATGAGCGATGCGGCTTATGACATCATAATCGTTGGCGGCGGGCCGGGCGGCTCTTCTTGTGCGGCGTTCCTTGGCAAGATGGGCCATAGGGTGCTGCTGCTAGACAAGCAGAAATTCCCAAGGGACAAGACGTGCGGGGATGCGATTTCGGGCAAGTCGCGGGGAGTCCTTAGGGACCTTGGCATCGTGGACATCGTCGAAGAGGCCCCCCACTCAAAGGTGTTTGGCGTTGCGTTCAGTTCCCCCGATGGCACTTTCGTCGACATACCAATCCCGCAGGATAGGGGGATGGATTACGGCTATTGCTGCAGGAGGAACGTTTATGACAACCTGCTCTTCCAATACATCAAGAAATTTTCCAACATTACGGTGATGGAGGAATTCGAGGTTACGGACATCATCAAGGACGGGGAAAAGGTAGATGGTGTGAAGGGCACGGACAAGAAAACGGGCACGGAAAAGGCTTTCCGGGCAAAAATCATCGTGGGCGCCGATGGCGCGCTTTCAGTTGTGGCAAGGAAGCTTGGCCTTGGCGAAACCGACCCCAACCACAATTGCACCGCGGTAAGGGGGTATTTCAGGGGGGTAAAAGGCACGAAAAACAGCATCGAATTGCATTTCGTCGAGTCGATCATCCCGGGCTATTTTTGGATTTTCCCAATGGAGGATGGGATTGTGAATGTCGGCGCTGGCATCCTGACTTCGGACATGCAGCAAAAGAAGATGAACCTCAAGGAGGAGGTCATGAAGATCATCAATGAAAATCCCATGTTCAAGGATAGGTTTGCGGGTTCTGAGCAGCTTGCATATGACCAGGATGGAAAGCTCATTCCGGTGAAGGATGGGATCAGGGGATGGAACCTGCCCCTCGGGTCGGCGCATAGGAAGGTGCACGGCGAGGGATTCGTGCTTCTTGGCGATGCCGCAAGCCTGATCGACCCTTTTTCCGGGGAGGGAATCGGGAATGCCATGACTTCCGGAAAGCTTGCATCTGCAACGATTCATAAGGCCTTGCAGGCAAATGATTTCTCTGCAAAGCTGCTTAGCGAATATGAGACCAACCTCTACAATCTTCTTTGGAGGGAGCTCAACAACAGCTGGAAGATGCAAAAACGCGGGAAAACCAAGTGGCTAGTAAACCTCGTGCTGAAAAAAGCCGCAAACAACAAGGAGATGAGGGAATTCATCGCCTCGAGCCTTATTGACCAGCACGCAAGGCAGGGATTTGGCTCGCCGATGTTCTATATGAAGGTGCTGCTTACCCCGCCCCTTTGGTGAACTGGGCAATTAATCAGACTGGGAAGGAAATGCCACACCACTGCTTCCGTAATAGCACACTAATCCGCATCAATTTGACCAGCACGCAAGGCAGGGATTTGGCTCGCCGATGTTCTATTTAATCCGCATCAATTTTCAGTCAAAGGAAGCTCCCGCAGCACCTTTTCGGTCGTGACCACGTGCACTCCAGCAGCCTGCATCTGCCGGATTGAAAGCTCGCCGTCGGTGGGCTTCACATTGAATGATTTTGACGCATCCGATACGAGGTATACTTCTATCCCCATCCTGCGCATCTCGAGCGCTGCGGAGCGGACCGCATAATCGGTCGATATGCCATAGAGGACCGCCCGCTTGACGTTCAAAAGCCTAAGTATTTTTGCGGCATTGGGATTGCTAAAAACGTTGTGCTTTTGCTTTTGCAGGATTATTTCCCTCTTTTTTAGCGCCCTTTTAAGCTGCGCATCGGAATATTTCCGGCTCTCAATTACGGCGGGCATCCTTGGTGCGGTTTCCCTTATCTTCTTCTGGCCGGGAGTGCCGTCCATGCAGTGGAGCGGGAATGGGCCGCCCCAGATCGAAAGTTCGGACATCTCGGCAGACTTGTATTTTTCAGTCCCGAAATGCCTGGCCATGCTCGAAATTATCTTGAGCCTTCGCTTCCTTGCAAAGGAAGTAAGCTTCTTTAGGTTTTGGCGTATGTTTTCGGCATTCGGTACCGGAAACTTGCCGTGCGAAAGGATATAATCGTTTTGAGTATCCGAATCGAAGAAAACCAGCATTCCCCCAGCACCCCCACCTAGTTAGAATAAGCTTTAGCCTATTTCAACTTAAATAGATATGCATTCGCGGGCGAGTGCTGCATCCGGGGATGCGCTTTTTTACCCTTTCCGGCTTGTTTTCCCAACCTCCCGATGTAAAAGAAACATTTAGCGCAAATACTTATAAACGGGCCCGGCCTTATTTGTTTATGCGCAATGGGGGCCAGACCTCGATCGAATACCTTATGCTCATAGGTGCCGCAATATTCTTCGTCGTTGTTGCCTCCCTTGCAGCAAGGAGCGCGTTCCTGCCTGCTGCGAAATCGGTCCCAACTACTGCTGCGCAAATCGTGACAGCTGCAGCAAGCCTCAAGATTACCCCAACCTCAATTGTCCTCCCAACCCCCGCAGGATGCACTCCTGGAAGCGTGTGCTTTTCCGCCTCGATGACAAACAATACTGCTAACTGCTCGCCAACTGAAACCGTGCAGCCTTGCCAGGATACGTGCATCACATACTGCAGCGCTGATGGCGTTTGCCCCCCGCCCTGCACCGCAGGATGCGAGGCGAAGTGCATAGGCGCAAGCACCCCGCCTTCCTGCATACTGCATCCCATTCCGGTTGAAGGGACCGGCCCTTTCAACGGCTTTCTCGTTGCCCTTTTCACAAACCTGCCTCCATCGGTGACGAGTGCAACGCTCAAGTGCTCTTCTTCGGATGCGGGCGCTGCGCGCGCCATAATCTCCGGGGCTGCATACCGCACTTGCAGCTATCCCGCAGTGGCGACCGAAACCGATTTTCTAGGAAATGCAACTGCCGGAGACATTTCATGCATCAATAAGACACTAGTAAGGCCGGTACCCATCCAGCCGCCCGAGTGCGTCAGCCTTGTTGCCAATCCCGATGAGGCAACGGGCCCATTTGACAGCACCCTTACAGCGACATTCGCAAATGTCCCCGACGGAACGCCAGCACAGCTGAAATGCAACCAAACCGATCCCGGGATGGATGTAGCGGTCACCGGCGGCATTGCGATTAGGACTTGCAGGCACAGGATCACAAGTTCACAGGTGCAGCATTTCGCGGAAGCATCCGCAATGGGCGCTATATGCCCAACTGAAACGATAACGAATTTGCCAACTCCTCCAAGCTGCACCGTAATAATGGTTCCTGCAAGTGACAACGGCCCATTCACGGCAAACATATTCGGGAATTTCACGAATCTGGAAACGGGCATCACCCAGGCACTGATAAAATGCACAGAGGCTGATGCAGGCACGCTGAGGTTCATTATAGGCGGCCAGTACGCATTCCGGACCTGCAGCTATCCGGCCGTTTCCTCCAATACGCCATTTATCGTAAACGTCACTGCCGGTACTGCAACCTGCACAGCAATCCTTTGGGACCTGAAGGATGCGAGCTGCGTGCTTACCGCCTCTCCAGCTTTGGCAACCGGCCCCTTCCAAAGCAACATTTTAGCCACGTTCAGCGACCTGCCGGAGGACACAGTAAATGCGACAATAAGGTGCAATTCAACTGATCCTGGAATCGAGTCATACCTTATTGCGCATAAGTATGCAACAAGGGTTTGCCCGTATCCTTCCGTATCCTTAAATACTATTTTTACGGCAAACGCCAGCACCCCGCAAGCAAGTTGCATCGCAGCGGTCTCCGACCAAAGTGCAGCAGGAAGCGGAAGCTGCACGCTTTCTGCAAGCCCAAGCTCCGCAACGGGCCCATTCCAGTCGCTTATCACTGCAACATTCAGCAGCCTGCCTTTCGGCATAACAACTGCAACGCTTAGGTGCAACTCAACTGATTCCGGAGTTGTGGTTCCAATCGATGGGCTTGGAAGGGCATCAAGGTTCTGCACATACCCGTTCGTTGACTCCCAGTATAGCAGGACTGCAATTGCAGCTGCGGACGGGATATCCTGCACAACAGATGTCACGATTTACTCGCAGCCGCCGTGCGCCGTCACTTCATGCGACCTAACGACCGGGCAATTCTACAGCCCCGTGATATTCACGGGGTATTCCTCCTCGCCACCCATCATCCCGATATTGGATCCGTCACTGCTTTGCAACAACGGCGGCGGACCGTGCTTGGGCGAACCCTGCAGGGTCAGGGGGTCGCAGAGGGGCGAGAACATTTGTGCGCTTATTGAGGACCTTGGCGACTACGACTGGAACGACTTTGTTTTCTCAACTGAAGTGGAAGCATTCCCCCAGGGCCAGAGGCTGCTGAAGATCACCGTCGAGAGCATCGACAGCGCGGCGACGAACTGGCCGAAGCTGTTTTTCCAGTCTCCCGCGCCAAAGATCGCAATAGACCTGCAGACCAATGAAACGAAAATCGGCACCGACACCAACTTCACAGTCTGGCAAAACCCCCACCTTCACGTCGGCGAGACGAAAAGCTATTTCTATGCCGATGCGGGCGCCAACCTTCCACCGCTTTGGACGTACTCGAAGTGGCCGTTGCCAGTACAGCAGGGGGATTCTAGCGACTTATACTACGATCCCATCATGGATATGGTTTGGGATCCCGACCGCGCGCCTTTGGACCTCTGGGCATTAGTGGTCGACGAGGCCCCGGACAGCGAACTACGCTTCCAGATTACACAGCAGGCAAATCCAATTGTTGGAACCTTCAGCATCATCTCGAACCGCTACCTTCACTACCAGATGTCATATTACGGATCCACATTTGCATCTTCATATGTGACAATACGAGTCACGGACCCTTCGGGCCTATGGGAGGAGAGGCAGTTCGAGCTTGTTAGGGGAGGGCCGAAACTCGACCTGCCTGAGATCATAAGGATTCCCACATATCAGACGCTTACGCTCGATTTGCACGCGTTCTCCGGGCATACGTTCCTCGATAATGATGCCCTGTCTTACTCGGTCGAATATGTGGGCTATGAATTTGGGCCCCCCCTCGCCAATTGCTTTATCTATGCACATGTCCTTACCTGCCCATATAACCCCAACTTCAAGGGAATGGGTGGAAACGAGGACGTGATAGTGCGGGTTTCAGACGGGATGGGAGGAAGCAGTTCGGACATAATGAGGGTATTGGTCAATTGAAACTAATTCGGAATGCCAAAAAAAGGTGGCTTTTCGGATTCTCGAGATCCTGAAAGCATTTGATGCGGACAAAATCCATTTTTAAAAGTGATGATGTGGAAAGCAGGAGGGGCGTGACGTCAATTGAAAGCCTTACGCTCATTGCCGCGGCAATAGTATTTGTCGTTGTGGTCACGATTGCCACGAGGGCATTGATCACCCAGGGCGGCGAAACCGTCGGAAGCTCCGGGGGAATCGTCACGACGCTCAAGGCGACCTTCGCAAAGCAGGCAACATCGATAATCATCCCAACCTACAAGCAGGAGATACCGACCTGGATTCCAAGCTCCATTCCCTCTCCGACTTCCTCGCCAACTGCGATCCCCTCTCCTTCCGAGACGCCAACTCCCTCGCCATCCGAAACTCCCTCGCCCAGCCCCTCTCCTTCTCCCGACCCAAGCCCTTCCCCGTCGCCTTCGCCATCCCCGGCACCAACCTGTACAGGCGACCAGGAGATCTTCCCCTCGGTTGCTGCTTCAGGGGCCAACCTCCCGATAGATTATTTCGTTGATTTTTGGAATTGCTCTGGAAATTCGCAGGTATTTGGCGGCAGGAACGTCTTCTACAGCGGGAATGCCAACAGCCGGATTGTCCGCTTCAGGTTTGCGGACCTCGACGGTGCTACGGATCAAAAAAATGCGATCCATACTTCGTCGATGTCGGGCGTGGCCGCCTCCAACCGCTCGGCCAGCTTTTTCCTGAACGGCACAATACGATTAAGCACCACGACCGGCAACACATATTCATACACCGTGCACGAGCTTGCGGATTTCAATGGCGATGGAAAGGACGAAGCGATTTATGGGGGGACAACCTGCACGATTGCGGTTCAGGACGCACCGACACATGCAGCCCTATGGTCCGATCTGCAAATCACGGGCGGAATGTGCACGCTTTCGGACATCCACGATTATGACGGCGATGGGATTAAGGATTTGCTCCTGTACAACAACATCAATTCACAAGGGGGCAATTTTACTGCGTATAAGATCGCGCCAACACGCATCCCCATCTGGACATATTCGAAGCCTTCGGGGAACGCGAGCTGCTTTAATTCATACGAGGTTTCCTGGCAGGGCAATATGTACGGGGAAGGGGATGACGAGGTAGCAATAGGGTATGGCGCCGCAAGCGGCAGCTGCCATACTGGGATTGTGGTGCTCGATGCATCCAACGGCACGATAAAATACAGGTTCAATGCCACACGGAATGGCGTCAGGATAATAGCCCTCGATTCAATAGATGCAAACAGGGTGGGTCATAGGGATATGTGGATAGGATTCGATACATCAAGGATGATGTGGCTTGGCAACCGGGCAAGTGAACTGCCATACACGCATAATACTTACCAGATAGGCACTTCGAGATACCCAACGGATCTCGATGTTGGCGACCTCGACAAAGACGGATTCGAGGATGATTTCATAGTGAAGACGGATAAAATTTACGCTTACAAAGTGAATGGCGTTGGTGCGCCAACGATGCTTTGGGAATATTCCTCGCCAGGCATAACATCGAACCTCTACCCGGACAACACGCTAGGGTTGCGGGACATAAACGGTGACGGGAGGCTTGAAATCGTAACTGCGCTTTCGAGCGGATGGATCGTCATCCTAGACAGCTCTGGCAACCCGCTGGTCGAATTCAAGGAACCGCACGGGCTATACATCAATTCAATGATTGCATCAAACATGATACCGACAAGCAAGATGCAGACAATTGACATCTCGCACAATTCGACGGATAACAGCACAATGATTGGCTTCGCAAGCCATAGGATCGCGTCAGGGGATGAAGGTTACGCATATGTTTATGATTACGAGCCGTGCAAGATTTCAATTGACGGCGGCCCCTTGATTGCAATGAAATGGAACCCTGCCAAGTCCAAATGGCATTTCCACGACTCGGTGGGGCTGCCTGCCGGAGGCCACCAGTATGAAATCAGCTGCGATGGGAGTTTTGGCGGCGTGGGGCGAGAATCGCTATTGCAGTCATTTGCCGTATAGCGCTTTTGGCAGGCGTCGCATTTTTTAATGTTTGATTTTCCTACTTAACGCATGGATCTAGCGGGAAAGGCGAAAGGCAATTCAATCAAGTGGAGAGAATATTCGCAGCAAAGCTTTTCGGAAGCAAAGCAGCAGCTAAAGCCCATATTCCTGCTAATTGCAGCAAGATGGGACAGGTGGTGCAGGCTGTATGAGAAGGAGACGCTTTCGGATGCGGAAATTTTGCTTGCGATCAACGAACATTTCGTGCCGATTTTTGTGGATGCGGATAGGCGCAGGGACCTTGAATGCGAATATTTTGAGGCCGGCCTTCCCGTTACGGTGATTTTCAGTGCAAGGGGCGAGAGGCTTCTTTCGTTCCGGGGGCATCAGGCAAAGGCGGTGCTGATGGAACTGCTTTTTGATGCTGCATCCGGGAAAATACAGCCCGAGAAAGTGCAGGCACAGGAAGAGGATGGAAGGAAGCCTGCTGCTCTCTCAAATGAAAAACTATCCGAATTCCTAAACGAGTTTGATTCGGAAATCGCAGTGCTTTTCGATGAGCTATATGGCGGCTTTGGGGCTTCCCGGAAATTGCCCAATGCATACGCGCTGGATTACCTCGCGGTAAAATATTCCTCGGAGAGGAAGAACCTTTGGAGGGGAATGCTTGAAAAGAGCCTTAATGGCTTGGAAGGCCTTGCGGACCGCGAGGAAGACGGGTTCTTCAGGCTTGCTGCAAGGAGGGATTGGCAGGAGCCGGAGTATTGCAAGCTGCTTTGGGAAAATTCGGCGATTGCAGCCGCATACCTCAAGGCAGGCATCGTGCTCGAAAACGACAAATTCTTGGCAATTGCCAGGAAAACATACGATTGGATGCTTCGCAGCCTGTATGACCGGAAGGAAGGCGGCTTCTTCGGGTCCTTTGATGCGGATGAGGCATATTTCACTAGGGCTTTGGAAGAGAGGAAAAAAATGCAGGAGCCCTACATTGACAGGACGAAATATGCGGATTGGAATTTCGAGGCAGCTGCCTCATTCCTGCAGGCGCACAGGCTGATGGCAAGGCTCGAGTACTGGGAGGCTGCGGATGCTACCTTGTCGTTCATGAAAAAAAGGATGGTTGGAAGGAGTGGAGTGCTCCATTATTACGACCCGGAAGAGGGAGCAAGGCTCGATGGCCTGCTGCTGGACAATGCGTGGGGCGCAATTGCATTCCTGGAGGCCTACCGCATCGGGAAGGCGGAGGAGCACCTCGAGGCTGGGAAAAAAATATTGGAGTTCACCATTTCAAACTTTTTCTCCGAGGAGAAAAACGCATTCATTGGGAGGAACAGCACTGCATCCGATATGTACCGGGAGGGCGAGCTCCGAAGGGAGTCGGTAGATTACTACGGGAATGCGGTCGCGTGCTTTGCAATGCTGCTTGGCTATGGCATAACCAAGGAAGAGAGATGCCTGGAGACGGCAAAGCGCGTGCTGCCAAATTTCCTTTATTGCGACAATGATGTGGATAGGGAGGCGCTAATCGCCCAGGCCGCATTGAACCTTGGGCGGATCACTTGAATGAGCTGCTAATTTTCAAGCCGTACTTGGCCATTTCGCCTTCGGAATAATTTTCCCTGCCGTATTTGAAAAGTATTCCATCCCCGCTGAACCTTGGGATGACATGGAAGTGCACGTGGAATACCAATTGGCCAGCTGCCCCTCCCTCGTTCAGGAAGAGGTTGATGCCATCCGCCCCGAGAGCGGTCTTGACCGACGCGGCGACCTTGCGTGCGAAAGAAATAAGCTCGCCAAGCTCCGTATCAGGCATCTCCGAGAAGTGGACCGAATGCGACTTTGGAATGACAAGGGTGTGCCCCTTTTTCGCGGGGTACAAATCCAGGAATGCGAGGTGGCGTTCATCCTCATGAACCTTAACCGAGGGCAAATCGCCCTTCACGATCCTGCAGAAGATGCATTCGTCCATTGCACGTACCAAACTGATGTATTCACGGCTGCATTAATAAAATCATCCCTAAACGCCACGAATATAAAGCGGTCCGGGATATATTGTTGCAGGGGTGGGTTGGATGCTCAAGGTCGGTGACAAGGCGCCTGATTTTTCGCTGAAAGGAAGCGATGGGAAAGGCCATTCGCTAAAAAAATTGGCTGGAAAGAAGGTCGTGCTCTTTTTCTACCCGAAGGACAATACGCCAGGATGCACCATCGAAGGATGCGCATTTAGGGATAATGCAATAGGCTTTCGGGAAAAGGGCGCGGTCGTGCTCGGGGTTAGCGCGGATTCCGTGGAGTCGCATCGGAAATTTGCCGGAAGGTTCAGGTTCAATTTTCCGCTGCTCTCGGATTTGGGCGGGAAGATAAGCAGGAAATACGGAGTTTGGAAGGAGAAGAATTTCCTTGGGAAAAAATACTTCGGGATCAGCAGGAGCACTTTCATAATAGATGCAAATGGGCGCATTGCAGCCGCATTTTACGACGTGAACCCGCTAGGCCACGCGTCGGCTGTGCTGAATGCGGTTGCAATCATACGCGCCGGAGGCAAAGGGGGTAGGAAAGGGTGAAGCCGCTTTTTTCCAAACGGATCGAGTCATTGCTTTGGGAGATGGAAAAATACTCCCGGGCGCACAAGAAGGTTTGGAGCATCCCGGCGGATGAGGCGAGATTCCTTTACCTCATTACGGCCTTGAAAAAGCCAAAATCAATACTTGAGGTAGGGACGTCAATTGGCTATTCAACGATTTGGCTGGGGCTTGGCGCAAGGGAATTTGGGGGGAGAATAACGACGCTCGAGAACGACCCAAAAAAGATACGGATGGCAAGGGAAAATTTCAGGCGCGCGGGATTGGCCAGGGCCATAACCGTGATCCCTGGCGATGCATCCTCAACGCTTAGGACACTTGGCGGAAAATACGATTTGGTGTTCCTCGATGCAATCAAGCAGGAGTACCGCAAGTATTTGGATCTAATTTATCCGCGGCTTGCAAGGGATGCGGTTGTGCTTGCGGATAATGCGGGCGACCTTGGGCACCTGATGCGGGATTACCTTCATTTCGTTCGGGAGGGGGGAAAATTCCATTCCACATTCGTGCCTGTTGGAAATGGAATTGAGCTGAGCCTAAAAATCTGAACTGCGAACGCATTCAGGTTGCATCTTCATGCCGCTTCTGCACGACGCCCCAATCAATGGCCTTCATGAAAGCGGAGATGTAATCCGCCCTCTTTGTTCCGTAATCGAGCATGAACGCGTGCTCGAAAACATCGATGTTCAGGAGCGGGATTGCGCCGGCCAAATGGCCCGCATCGTGCTCATTCACCCAAATGTTTAGCAGCCGCCTTTCCTGCGAATCCAAACAGAGAATCGCCCACCCGATGCCCCTGCTTGATGCCGTGGCACGGAAATCCGCCTCCCAGTTTTCATACGAGCCGAAATCTGAAATGATCCCGCTCATAAGGCTTGAGCTCCCCTCGGGCTTCGCCCCCCCTTTCCCCATTGCGCCAAAATAATATTCGTGCAGACGCATCCCGTTGAATTCCCAGCCGAACCTGCGCTTAAGCTCGGCAAATTCGGGGGCCGAGGCCTTTCCGTCTTTTTGCAGGAAAGCCAATGCTTCGCTTAATTTGTTGGTGTTGTTCACGTACCCCTGGTACAGCGTGAAATGCGTCCTTAGCGCGTTGTCGCTAAACCCCTCGGTTCCCAATAAATGATCGAAATTCTTCGCCGCATATGCCACTCATACCACCCAATTCCCCATTTTCAACTTCCGCTCTTGAATAATCCGGGAGCATTAATAAACTAGTATGTTTTTAATACTGATGTTTAAGGGGGGGTGGGATGATGCATAATTGCGCAATGAATGAGTGCCCCGTCGTGGGGCTTGTCGATATGCTCGAGAAGAAATGGGCCCTTAGGATAGTGAAGGAAATTTACGAGGGCAACACGCGCTTCAACGTTTTGAAGAGGCGGATGAAGGGCGTGACTGCAGCAGTCCTGAGCAAGCGCCTAAGGGAGCTGGAAGAAGGGGGCATTGTCACCCGGAAGGTACTGAAAAAAAAGCCGCTTGAAGTGGAATACAAGCTAGGGAAGGGCGCAAGGCACCTGATGGAATGCTGGCACAAACACAGGGGCAGCCGCAATTGAGGGGATTTGATGCATACTCTTGAAATTTCGGACCTACACGTATCCGTTGAAGGCAAAACCATACTGAAGGGCATTTCGCTCACTCTGAAACAGGGGGAAATCCACGCGATGATGGGCCCCAACGGAAGCGGGAAGAGCACACTTGGGAATGCGCTCATGGGCAACCCCAGATACAAGGTGGAGAGGGGCAATATCCTGCTCGATGGGGAGGATATCACGCACTTAAAGCCGGACGAGAGGGCCGCAAAGGGGCTGTTCCTTGCCTTCCAATACCCGGCAGAGATTTCCGGAGTTAGTCTTGGTTATTTCCTTCGCAGCGCATACAAAGCGGTGCACCCCAAAAGCAGCCTTTCCGTTATGGAATTCCACAAACTCCTCCTCGGGAAGATGAAGCTGCTTGGGATGGATAGGAAATTCGCGGACCGGTACCTGAACGAGGGCTTTTCCGGCGGCGAGAAGAAGCGTAGCGAAATCCTTCAGCTTGCGCTGCTGCAGCCAAAATTCGCGCTTCTTGATGAGACCGACTCGGGCCTTGACATCGATGCTTTAAGGAAGGTGTCGGAAGGCATCAACAAGGTTGCGGGAGGGGAGATGGGGATACTGCTAATCACGCATTACCAGCGCATCCTGCGTTATGTGAAGCCAAATTGCGTGCATGTGCTGATTGATGGGAGAATCGTAAAATCAGGTGGCAGGGAGCTTGCCGATGAGCTTGAGGAGAAAGGATATGATCACCTGATACGGGGTGGCAAGGGATGAGCAGCCTGCCAGACATCCGTGAAACTTACGCGGAAAAATACGGCTTCCGAACCAATACGAAGAACACGTTCGAGATAGATGGCGGGATATCCGAGAAGACCGTGATGGAAATTTCATCCGTGAAAAAAGAGCCGGAGTGGCTTACGAAATTCAGGTCGGATTCCTACTCGTTTTTCAGGAAAAAGCCCCTGCCTTCCTGGGGGCCAGACCTCTCTTCAATAAACTTCGACGACATCGCGTATTATGTAAAGCCAACCGAATACCAGCAGAATGACTGGAATGACGTCCCTGCGGAAATCAAGGACACCTTCGAAAAGCTCGGGGTCCCCGAAGCGGAAAGGAAGTTCCTCGCGGGAGTTGGCGCGCAATTCGAGAGCGAGAACGTGTACCATTCCTTGCAGAAACGGCTCCACGAGCTGGGCGTCGTGTTCACCGATCCCGATACCGCGCTGAACCCCACCGATGGAAAAATCGAAAAGTTGGGGTTGGAGAAGGAAAGGATGATGAATGCGTCCGCCCATTTCAGGAGGTGGTTTTCGAAAATCGTGCCGAAGGAGGACAATAAATTCGCGTCGCTGAATTCGGCAGTCTTCTCCGGGGGCTCGTTCATATACATCCCCCCGAACGTGGAAGTGGACCTGCCGCTCCAGGCATATTTTCGGATCAACAAGGAGAACATGGGCCAGTTCGAGCGCACCCTTATAATCGCTGACGAGGGCAGCAAGGTGCATTACATAGAAGGCTGCAGTGCGCCGCAGTACAGGGGTAACAGGCATTCCCTGCATACTGCCGTAGTCGAGATCGTTGCGATGCGGAATGCGAAGGTGAGGTATACGACATTGCAGAATTGGTCGGATAACGTTTACAACCTGGTTACGAAAAGGGCATTCGCGTACGAGGGGGCGTATGTGGAGTGGCTCGATGCAAATATCGGCAGCAGGGTAACCATGAAATACCCAAGCGTCTACCTGCTTGGAGAGAATTCGCGTGCGGACATATTATCGGTTGCTTACGCAGGCAAGGGCCAGGTCCAGGATGCCGGAGGGAAGGCGGTGCATTTGGCGCCCAACACTGCGAGCAAAATCATCTCCAAATCGGTGAGCAAGGATGGCGGGAAGTGCACTTACAGGGGGCTTTTGCATATCGGAAAAAAGGCCGCGAATGCGAAGAGCACCGTGCGGTGCGACGCGCTCCTGATGGATGGCCTTTCGAAAACGGACACCGTCCCCTACAACGAAGTAGAGAACGATTCCGCAACCATCACGCACGAGGCAAGCGTTGGCAAAATCGGAGAGGAGCTGATATTTTACCTCATGAGCAGGGGGCTTAGCGAGCAGCAGGCGCTTGGAATGATCGTGAATGGGTTCCTTGAAATATTCACAAAGGAGCTTCCGATGGAGTATGCGGTCGAGTTCAACAGGCTTATACAGCTCGAGATGGCAGGCGCGGTTGGCTAAATCCGATCCCGGCTTTAGGAAAAAAATGATAGGGCACCACGAACGTGTGGAAAAAAATGGAGGGGGAAATGGACACATTCCAAATGAAAATCGGCGAGAAGGAAATTGAGGCGCTCTCAAAGGCGCATCAGGAGCCAAAATGGCTTTTGCGCTACAGGCTCGAATCCCTAAGCCTGTTCCGAAAGCTCCCGCTGGAGGAGACAGGGCTTTATGCAAAGTATACGGATGCATCCCGGATCAACTGGAAGAGGCTATGTCTCCCAAAAAAGGAGGGAAGGCAAGGCATTTCCCAGGGGGCACGGCCCGTCAGATCTGCAGCCGCCTCGGATGAAGGCGCCCTTGTTTGCAGCATCCATGCGGCGATAGATAAGCAGCCTTCGAAGATGCGGCCGCTATTCAAGACGCCATCTACCAAGCTGGAGGCCCTGAGTGGCGCCTTCTTTACGAATGGAATTTTCATATGCATCCCTGAAAATACCGCCCTCAAGGATCCGGTTCGGATTGCGGGAGGCGCGAGCGGGAAGGATTTGCTCTCTGCAAGTAAAAGCCTCATCCTTATGGAAAGGAACAGCAGCGCCACCATTTGTGAGGAGGGAATTTCAAATCCGGATGCAAGCGGCCTTGTGAGCAGCCACACTGGCATCAAGGTGGGGAATGCGGCTAAGTTAAGGCATGATTTCCTTAGTTCGTCGGCCCCGAAGCTGTCGGTTTTCTGCAGCAGGAAGGTTGAAATCGGCAAGGATGCGTCCGCATCCTTCTGGAGCGGCCGTTTCGGTGGGCTGCAAACGATTGCAAGGCACGAATGCAAAATTGTGGGGGATGGGGGCTGCGCTGAGGACCACAAATTCGTTGCCGGCAGCGAGGAGGAAACATTCGATGTTGCTTCAAACATCACCCACGAGGGAAGGAACACCCGCGGCAAGACCGTGCTTAGGGGAATGCTAAGGGGCAACTCAAGCGCATTGCTTAGGGGAATGGTCGCAATCGGGAAGGGGGCTGTTGGCACAAATTCATATATGGCTGGCCATTCGATGCTGCTTGACATAGGCGCATCATCGGACATCGTGCCCGGCCTTAGGATTGAAAATAACGAGGTAAAGGCGACCCATTCGGCATCGGTTTCCCAGATAGATGAGGCGCAGCTCTTTTACCTTATGAGCCGCGGCTTCACGGAAAAGGAGGCAAAAAAAATGATCGCCGAAGGGTTCCTCTCACCAGTGCTAGCCCAAATGCATTCAGGAGAGCTCGCCTCCAGGCTTAAGCACATTTTCAGGGAAAAATGGGGGGGCGGGGCATATCTCGACACGTGGATGCCAAGCGGCAGGGGCAAGAATGAGGGTTTTGAGGGCCATTACAAATACAGGTAATCAATTGGAGATGTTTATAAAAGATTGAAAATAGAATGAAATGGCTTTTTTTACGAAAGTGGTAAAAATATGTTCGAATCCTTGAAACTGAAGGCGGATTTTCCTACTTTGAAGAGGCAGATCCGCGGGAAGCCGCTAGTCTACCTAGATACGGCCGCAACGTCGCAAAGGCCTATGCAGGTCATCAATGCGATGCTCGATTACTTCAACAATTACAATGCGAGCGTCCATCGGGGGATCTACACAATATCCGAGGAGGCGACCGCGAGTTATGAGAAAGCGAGGGAAAAAATCGCCAAATTCATCAACGCAAAGCCCCGGGAGATAGTATTCGTCAGGAATGCGACCGAAGCCATCAATTTGGTCGCTTATTCGTACGGGAACGCAAACATCAACTCCGGCGATTCCATCCTTATCACCCAAATGGAGCACCATTCGAATTTGCTGCCCTGGCAGCAGCTCGTGAAAAGGAAGGGGGCGGAGCTGCTCTACACAATGGTTACGGATGAAGGGCTCCTCAAAATGGGCGAGTTCGATGAACACCTGAATAGGAAGCCTAAAATTGTTGCGTTCACGCACGCATCGAATGTTCTTGGCACTATCAATCCGGTAAAGGAAATGGTGAAAAAAGCCAACGATGCAGGTGCAGCTGTCCTGGTGGATGGAGCGCAGGCTGCTCCGCATATGAAGGTGGATGTGAAAGCGCTGGATTGCGACTTTTATGCGTTCTCAGGGCATAAGATGATGGGCCCAACTGGTGCAGGGGTGCTGTATGCAAAGGAGGGAATGCTAGAAAGGATGGAGCCGTTCCTGGTTGGAGGCTCGATGATAAGGGAGGTGGAACTGCAAAGCGCCAAATGGGCCGAGATTCCGCAGAAATTCGAGGCTGGCACGCCGGATATTGCTAGCGCAATAGGCTTGGGTGCCGCCGTAGATTACCTGGACGGATTGGGAATGGGCGATGTTCGGGAACACGAAATCGCGCTTACTAAATATACCCTTGGGAAGCTATCGCAATTCAAGGATATTAGGATTTTCGGGCCGATGGATGCGGAGAAGAAGGGGGGCGTCATCGCCTTTTACATCAATGGCGTGCATCCGCACGATGCTGCAGCGCTGCTGGATGAGCAGGGGATCGCAGTTAGGGCGGGCCACCATTGCGCGCACCCGCTGATGCGCAAATTCGACGTTCCGGCAACGTTGAGGGCAAGCTTCTATGTTTACAACGACAAGCAGGACATTGATAGGTTCATTGAAGCCCTGAAAATGGCCGAAATGGTTTTAAAGAAGTGATCCGGTGCAAGTAATGGCACTGGGAGTTAAGCAATTTGGGATGAAACCATGGATTTGTACCGCGAGAACGTCCTCGACCACTACAAGAACCCCCGCAATTACGGGAGCATGGGTTCGCCTACTGTGAAATTCAAGGATTCGAATCCCTACTGCGGGGACGAGCTGGAGTTCTCATTGAAAATCGAGACGGGGAAGATTACGGATGTAAAATTCCACGGGACCGGCTGCGCGATCTCGCAGGCGAGCGCTTCAATGCTTTCGGAGAAGCTTATTGGGATGATACTTGCTGATGCGATGAAATTGGGCAAGGAAGAGATGCAGAAATGGCTGGGAGTGAAACTCACGCCCACCAGATTGAAATGCGCCCTCTTGCCCTTAATGATTGCGAAGGCTGCGATTGCTGAATTTAATGAGAAGAAGCAGAAATAATGGCGCATGGCCGATAAGCTCTTCGGTTGTTCCATATTACTGAACAATCGTTCTGAATAGTAGAACATTCTGCAAGGATGCAAGATAAAACGGTAAAAATAGTGCTAAAAAAGAAAAATAAGAAAAAGGATAGGGAACCTAGGCCTTTCCTAGGATCTTGAACATCTTGGTGCCGCACTTCTCGCACGTGCCCTTGGCGGCCTTCATGCCGTTCTTCATGACGACTTCCTTCACATCCTTCATTTCCCTTTCCGCCTTGCACTTCATGCATCGTCCTTTCATTGCCATAACCGTTCACCTCTGTAGAAACAGATGGAAAATTGAGGGAATAAGGGATTAAAAAGGTGCTAGAAGAAGCAAAATTGCCGCATCCTGGTCTTTTTTGAACCAGTATTAGATCAGCATAACGCAAAAAATCAGCAGGAGAAGCAAGGCTAGCGCTCCACAAATCGCAAGGAGGGGCTTACGCAATTTTTCATAATACTTTACGATGAGGCAGGATAAAAGGTACATATAAAGCAGTTTGAATGGAAGTGAAAAATAGAAGGCGATGACGAATTCATTGCAAAAATCAGCAGTAGTATAAGCCGTAACTGCGGAATAGCCGCATTCTGCAAGAAATTCGAATCCTCCGGTCAATAAGGGCGCAAGCATGAAAAAACCGGGAAGCGTAAGGATGAAAGCGGGAAACATAAAGAGGGTAAAAACAAGCCGGTAAGCCGCCGAAATATTGTCAAAAAAAGGATGCATCAGCAAATTTGCCACTAAGATGTAGAGCAAAAGGACGGAGAAAACCTTGCCTTTGAAAATATTGGGCGTGAGAAATTCCCGCAAATCGAACCCCTTCTTTGTTTCCTTTTTTAGATCGGATTTCATAAAATCACTCGTCAAGCCGGCCTCGGCCCGCAGTTGAAGTGCGTTTCGTCCATGTAGTAGCCGGTGCCCTTAAGGATATGGCTGCAGATGGAGCTTACGCCGGTTTCAGCGAATGAGCAGCCGGATTCGCCGCAACCATTGGGATTCCAGTTGCCGGTCGAGTCGATGCAAACGGGATTCATAGCGATTTGTGCTTTGCATTGCGGTAGGGGGCAATGGCAGGATACCGCCGCACCTCCAAAAATTGAGTACCATATTATGGAGAAAACTGCCCATAATATTAAAATCCCTAAAAGGAAAGTAAGCTTGGTTTTACCATCGGTGGTTACAAATGCAAGGCAGGAAATTAGGTATAAAAAAACCAGCTGAACAACCACCAAGGATAGTAGCAATAACGCGCCTAAAGATATGCCCAACATATTTCCGGTTTCGCTTATATCACGAAGTAAGTTGAGTGCGGGCATTATCCAAAATGCCCTTGATACCGATCTTAACAGATTAACCGGAATATCAAAATAACTGAACTCGTGCCCACAAATATCATTACAAGTCCCTCCTGGGGGGAAGAAACGATAAGTAACGATAGTCAGGATCGTAAGCAGTATTAACAGGCATAATTTAGGCCAGTTTGGAGTTATTGACTCCTTCCACTCGAACCCGTTCTTCTCTTCTCCTTTCATTAAAGATTTCATAAAATCACTTGTCAAGCCGGCCTCGGCCCGCAGTTGAAGTGGGTTTCGTCATTATAGTAGGCCGTGCCGTTCAAGGCGCCATTGAGTCTCAGGCATGCCGGATCAACGTAATAATCCGCAATATTGCAGCCCTCCTGGCCGCAGCCGTTTGGATTCCATTCACCTTGGGGCGTATAGCATACCGGAACTTTGGCAATTTGGGCGAAGCATTGTGCCATCGCAATGCGTGAGCTTATCTGAGAAGGTCTTGGCGGAATTAGCAGGGGGCTCAATGAAATCAGCACCAAAATTATTAAAATAACGAGTGCAATCTTGCTCGATTTTTCCTTTACCGCAACAAGTAGGCATGAAATTAGATACCAATAAGCGAACAGTGTAATCAGAGATATGATCGTTGTGAATAGCATGCCCATCGGACTAAAGAAAGCGCCTAGAATCAAAGGAAGTATGAGGAAGAACGAAAGCGGATTGAGAATCAGGGTGCCGTCGCGGAAAATAATAAGTAAAAAGCCAAGAACCAGCGCGCAAACGATAAAGATCGCAAATAAGGCATACTTTTCCTTAGTAGGTCTCAAAAATTCGTTCCAATCAAACCCCTTCTTCTCCGGAGGCTTCTTTACAGGCATAGAAACCTAATTCTGCAGGGATATTTTAAGATGCAGGTTTACGCTCATTGTCGAATAGCAATACGTTGCAAATCATTTAAAAACCCGAAATCGTTAATACAGAGGCTATGTTGCAGCAACAACAAAAGCCGGAATGGCTTAAAATCAGGCCGCCCACAACAGGAAAATTCGAAGGGGTAAAGAGCGCCATCAAGGAGCTTAAGCTCCATACGGTTTGCGAGGAGGCGCATTGCCCAAACATTGCAGAATGCTGGAGCGGAGGAACAGCTACATTCATGGTCCTTGGAAGCGTATGCACAAGGGGCTGTAGGTTCTGCAACGTGGCGAAGGGAAGGTTAGGACTGCCACTTGATCCGGAGGAGCCAAGGAAGCTTGCGTTGGCGGTAAAACAATGGAAATTAAGCTACGTGGTTGTCACTTCGGTAGATAGGGATGACTTGCAAGACCAGGGAGCGAATCATTTTGCAAAGTGCATCACCGAATTGAAGAAAGTAGGAGTAATGACTGAAGTTCTGATTGGCGATTTCAGGGGGGATGAGAAGCTGCTGAAAGAGATTGTTGAGGCGAAACCAACCGTAATTGCGCATAACATCGAAACGGTTGAAAGGTTGCAGAAATATGCAAGGGATTACAGAGCGGGTTATGCGCAAAGTTTGGAGGTTCTGAAGCGGGTAAAGCAGCATGATTCGCAAATCTTCACAAAAACGAGCATAATGCTGGGCCTTGGGGAAAAGGAAGACGAAGTGCTAAAAGCGTTGGATGATTTGAGGGAGGCAAAGGTGGACATCGTGACATTCGGGCAGTACCTAAGGCCGTCACTGATGCACCTGCCGGTAAGCGAGTTCGTGACACCAGGAAAGTTCGAGTGGTACAGCAAAAAGGCGGAAGAGAAGGGCTTCTTGTATGCGGTTGGCGGGCCCTTCGTTAGAAGTTCATATAAAGCAGGTGAGCTTTTTATTGAGGGAGTGCTGAAGAAGAAAAAGTAATATTTCGAGGTGTATTTTATGCCAATCAAGGTCGTAGCGGAATTCAAGGTGGAGCATTTGCAGGTGCTTGATGATGAGGGAAACGTGGATGTTGAATTGGAGCCCCAGATCCCCGTAGAACAACTGAAGGAAATGTACCGCGTGATGGTGCTTGGACGGGCGTATGACAGGAAGGCGATGAGCCTGCAAAGGCAGGGAAGGTTTTATACGTACCTTCCGGTTGAGGGACAGGAGGCGTGCCAGATAGGAAGCTGCTTCGCGCTGGAGAAGGAGGATTGGATGGTGCCCGCATTCCGCGAAACCATGGCTTACATTGCAAGGGGGATGCCACTGAAAACCATTTGCTTGTACTGGATGGGTAACGAGCGGGGGAATTCCGCTCCTAGGGAAGTGAACGCGTTTCCCATTGCAATAGCAGTTGGAACGCAGATGCTCCACGCTGCAGGAATTGGCTGGGCTGCCCGGATGAAGGGCAATAAGACAGTTGCCATCACGTTTTTTGGGGATGGCGCAACATCGCAGGGCGATTTCTACGAAGCAATGAATTTCGCCGGCGTATTCAAGGCCAACACGATATTCCTCTGCCAGAACAATGGCTGGGCGATTTCGGTGCCAAGGAGCAAGCAAACGGCTGCAAAGACGCTTGCGCAAAAGGCTGTAGCTTCAGGAATTGCGGGATTGCAAGTGGATGGGAACGACGTGCTTGCGGTTTACAAAGCAACAAAGGAGGCTGCTGAAAGGGCAAGGAGGGGCGATGGCCCCACATTGATAGAATGCCTAACCTACAGGATGGGCCCGCATAGCACTTCGGATGATCCGACCAAATACCGCCCAGCGGGCGAGACGGAAATATGGAAGGGCAAGGATCCGGTGGAGAGGTTTAGGAAATACCTAGGGAAGAAAGGAATTTGGAACGAGGGGTGGGAAGCGCAGCTACAAGCGGATGCAACGAATGCGATTGAAGCCGCATTGAAGGAGGCGGAAGCGGACAATTCCCCCCAGATAGAGGATATGTTCAAGTACGTATACGATGAGATGCCCGCCTCGCTGAAGGAGCAGTATGAGGAGCTAAAGGCGACAATGGAGGAGAAGAACGCCAGCGGAGAATGAAAAAGAAATGGCTGAATTGTAAAAATTCGAATAACTGAAAAAAGCAAATTTGGTGATATCATGGCAACCGATAGGCTAAACGTGATTCAGGCGATCAATTTGGCGCTTTCGCAGGAGCTCGAAAGGGACCCTAACGTGCTGGTGATGGGCGAGGACGTTGGGGTTGATGGCGGGGTTTTCCGGGCGACCGACGGCTTGATGGCAAAATTCGGGGAGGGGAGGGTGATCGATACGCCCCTCGCGGAATCCGGAATTGCCGGAACGGCAATAGGAATGGCCGCGTATGGGATGAGGCCCGTGATCGAGATGCAATTTGACGGCTTCTCGTTTGTTGCTCTTCACCAGCTGATCCTGCACGCTGCAAAGATCCGCAACCGCAGCAGGGGAAGGTTCTCGTGCCCGATGGTCATACGCGCACCGTACGGCGGAGGGATCCGCGCTTTGGAGCTGCATTGCGAACCAATAGAGATACAATTCATCAATGCTGCGGGGATACGGGTTGCAATTCCAAGCAATCCGTTCGATGCAAAGGGCCTTTTGGCTGCTTCCATCAGGGATAACGACCCAACGCTTTTCCTCGAGCCAAAAAGGCTCTATAGGGCATTCAAGGATGATGTCGAGCAGGAACCGTATGTTGTCGAGTTGGAGAAGGCGAAAATTGCCAGGGAGGGAACGGATGCGACGATCGTTTCATATGGCGCAATGGTCCGGGTGTGCCTGCAGGCTGCGGAAACATTGAAGAAGGAAATCAACTGCGAAGTGGTTGACCTGCGCACGCTCTCCCCATTGGATGAGAAAACAATTCTAGATTCCGCTAAGAAAACCGGAAGGGTGATCGTGGTGCACGAGGCGCCAAGGACGGGCGGCTTTGGGGGGGAGATTGCCGCTCTTGTTGCAGAGAAGGCGCTAATGAACCTCAAGGCGCCAATTTCGAGAGTTACCGCCCCGGATGTTCCTGTCCCGCTCGCCAAGCTGGAGGATTATTATAATCCGGATGAGTTCCGGATTGCGAAAGCTGTTAGGAAGGCGATGAGTTACTAGGAGGGCGGCAATAAATGGGGAAATTCGTTCCCTTGTTCACAATTCGTGAACAAAACGTTTATAAATTGAGAACAACATGTTTATGGCATGGGAACATTTGAATTGGTTTCGACGGCTGACAGGGCGAGGCTGCTGGAGCACCTGCTCTTCCATCTGGAAGGGGAAATCAACTTCAACAGGATCGCCAAGAAACTGGGGCTGGCTCGGAGCTTTGTATTCAAGTATGTCAAAATCCTGGGGAGGAACGGGATCGTGAGAAGGGGAAAAATCAGCGGCGATGATGCATTTGTGAGGCAGATGAAGGTCATGATCAACTTGGAGAGGCTGAGAAGGGCCGGGATGGTCGGTCTTGTAAGGAAAAACATCCGCAAAGTGAGGGGTATCGGGGTTTATGGCAGCTGGGCAACAGGGACAAATGCCGCGGAATCGGACCTGGACATCTGGGTCAAATTTGATTCGCAGCCGGAGGAGCTGGAAATTGCAAGGGCGAGGCACGTGATCGAAGGCAGAATCAAGGCGGATGTGGACATAACGGAGCTGACGCCTGAAAAGGTTACGGAATTGCGGGCGAAAAGTGAAACGTTCTACTTTTCCCTCTTCCATTCAATAGTGCTGTTTGGCGAAGGCTTATGATTAACCTTGATGAATGCATGAAACAGGGTCTCATCAAAAGGGCTGCCCCCTCAGCCCAACGTGCAAGAGCACAGCTGGGTAAGGCGGAACTGATGCTCAGGGAAGGGAAAATCGCCCTGAAGGCGGATATTCCAAACCTTGCGCTTGTTGCGGCATATTCGGCGATGCTGGACGCTGCAAGGGCACTGCTTTTCAGGGATGGCTACAGGGAGAAAAGCCATGCGTGCGTTGTGAAATATCTTGAAGCCAACTATGCGAAGGAACTTGGGAGTTTGGTCCTATATTTCGACAAGTACAGGCAGCAGAGGCACAATACCCTCTACGAGGGGGAATATTTTTCTACTGGGATAGACGCGGGGAATGCGATAAAAACAGCCGAAGAATTCCTAGGAAAAATAAAAAACATGATAAAGTGAGTATATATGGCGATGAATTTCAAGTTTCCGGATGTGGGGGAAGGGATTCACGAGGGAAAGCTCGTGAAATGGCTCGTGAAGGAGGGCGATCCGATAAAAGCAGACGGAGTAATTGCGGAGGTGGAAACGGACAAGGCGGTTGTTGAGATTCCTTCGCCGGAGAGCGGCACAATCCTCAAGCTTTACCATAAGGAGGGGGATACGATCAAGGTAGGGGAGACTCTTGCAACAATTGGGAATCCGGGGGAGCAGATTCCGGTTGAAGAAGCAAAAACCCAGGCTGCACAAAAACCAATGGCGCAGGCACCAGTTCCTCCCGCAACTGCAACCCAGCCAATTGTTGTCACTTCGTCTATCGGCGTCATTGCAGCCCCATTTGTGAGGCAAAAGGCGAAGGAGCTGGGAGTTGATTTGAATCTCGTGAAGGGAAGCGGGCCGGGCGGAAGGATTTTAGTGGAGGATGTGGAAAAGGTCGCAAAGGAAGGCGCACCGGTTGTCAAGCCTGCCGAGTTTTCGGCGTTCCAAACGGATTTCTCGCAATTTGGGGAGATACAGAAGGTTAAAATTTCAGGGATTCGGAAGAGGACGGCGGAGGTGATGGCGCGCTCGAAGAGAACAGCAGCGCACGTGACGCATTTCGATGAGGCGGATGTCACATTGCTAGCGAAAGTGAGGGAAGAGCTGAAGAAAATCGGCGAGCAGAAGGGAGTGAAAATCACGTATTTGCCATTCATTGTGAAGGCGGTTGTGAATGCGCTTAAAATGCACGTGAAATTCAACTCCTCCTTCGACGATGCCAATGACGAGATGATTTTGAAGAAGTACTACAACATAGGGGTCGCAATCGACACCCCGGACGGCTTGATTGTTCCCGTCATCAAGAATGCGGAAAGGCTGGATTTGTTCCAGATAGCTTCCGAGATCACAAGGCTCGCGAATGAAGCGGTTGCAGGGAAGATGAAGCTGGAGGATATGCGCGGAGGTTCGTTTACAATCACGAATGTGGGAAGCATCGGAGGCGAATTCTTCACCCCGATAATTTACCATCCGGATGTTGCGATTCTGGGACTTGGAAGGATCGGTGACAAGGTGGTCGTGGATGAGAATAAGAAGGCGGTGATTGCAAAGAGGCTGCCATTGTCCCTCTCGTTCGACCATCGCGTGATCGACGGCGCGGAAGCTGCAAGATTCGCCAACGACATCATCAAAATGCTCGAAAACCCGGAGGAGCTGAAGTAGAACAATGCTGTTGGATTGATGGAAAAAACTGGCGTTCGAACGGAAATAAAATATTTTTGAGGTGTTATTCATGGTAGTTGGGGAAGTTGCTGTTGAAACCGAAGTTGCCGTGATTG
This sequence comes from Microcaldota archaeon, assembly GCA_041305345.1. GTDB lineage: Archaea > Micrarchaeota > Micrarchaeia > Norongarragalinales > SBBD01 > JACRGC01. The sequence continues at coordinate 239,024 of JBFYLP010000005.1, forward strand.
GGGGGGGACCGGGAGGATACGTTTGCGCAATTCGGCTCGCGCAACTTGGAAAGAAAGTGATGCTTGTTGAAAAGGATCCCGAGGGGATGGGTGGCATCTGCCTCAACCACGGCTGCATACCCTCAAAGGCGCTCATACACGTAAGCAACCTCGCAGATTCGCTTAGCCATCTAAAGGAGTTGGGGATAAACGGGGCTGCTGCATCCGTTGATGCAAAAAAATTGCAGGAATGGAAGACAGGGATCGTTACTTCGCTTAGGAAGAATGTGGAAAATTTGTGCAAGCGCAACGGCGTCGAGGTGGTTTTCGGGGACGCGCATTTCGAGAGCTCGCGCAGGATTGGGATAGCTGGCAACCACGAAGTTGCCGCAATAGAGTTCCAGCAGGCGGTTATTGCATCGGGCTCCTCGCCAATCGAGTTGGGGGCCGCGCCATTTGACGGGAAAGGAATCATCAGCTCCACGGAATCGCTGCAGCTTACGGAAATACCTCCCGAACTCGTAGTGATTGGTTCGGGTTACATCGGAATTGAGAACGGGACGATGTATCGGAAGTTTGGAAGCAAGGTGACAATGATTGAAAAGGGGCCTAATGTGCTGCCGGGCATCGAGAGGGACGTGGTGCTCGTTGTTGAGAAGCGCCTAAAGGAGCTTGGGATCGATGTGTTCACGAATGCCGAAGTGCAAAGTGTGAAGGAGGAGAACGGAAAAATGGTTGTGGCTGCTGTGCAGGCAGGCAAACCAATTAGTGTGTCTGCGGATAAGGTGCTGGTGTCAATAGGCAGAAGGCCGAACACCGCCTCACTCAACTTGCAAAACACGAAGGTGCAGCTGGATGAGAAGGGGTTCATTAAGGTGAATGACAAGCTGCAGACGAGCGATGGGAGGATATATGCGATCGGGGATGTGGTCGGCGGAGCGATGCTCGCGCACAAGGCGTTCATGGAAGGGAAAGTTGCAGCGGAAGTGATTGCTGGCGGGGAGGTGTCGTTCCATAACAAGGCGATTCCTGCTGTTGTATTCTGCGATCCGGAAATTGCGTATGTTGGAATTTCGGAAACGGATGCGGTAAGGCTTGGAAGGAAGGTGAAAATAGGCAAGTTCCCATTCAATGCCCTTGGAAGGGCGCATACGATGGAGAACGTGGCGGGTTTCGTGAAGGTGATTGCCGATTTCGACTCGGATGTGCTGCTTGGGGCGCAGATTGTTGGGGTCGAGGCATCCGACATGATTTCCGAGGCATCGCTTGCAATCGAGATGGGCGCACGGCTTGAGGACCTTGCGCTGACAATTCACCCGCACCCAACGCTTCCGGAAGGGCTTGTAGAAGCCGCTGAGGTTGCGATGGGGAAGGCGATACACCTCTATTCGAAGAAGGCATAGGGTGCAAACACAAATGGGCATAATAGCTAGGGAAGGGCGCAGGGAAGCGAAGTTTGTGCCAGGGAAGAAGCCGGCGCTATACCTTCCAATTGAAAGCCTGCATGCGGATTTGCAAAGGAATATAATCAAAATAAGCGCAAGATCGTTCAGCCTGGGTTCCCTCGCCGCGATTTCCCTTGGTGCCGGGCTGCCCTCCCTGAAGGCGTTGGCAGGCGAAATTGGTGCCGCGTTTGCAAAAAAAGGCAGCCTGACCCCGGCTAAAACGCTTTTGATATCAATGGGATTGATAGTTACTTCCGCTGCATTGAAAACAGGGAAAAAACATTATGCGCAGAGGAAGGGTTTGAAGGTTGATCTTGCAGGAAGAATTTCGGCACATATTGAAAACGCAAAAAAAAATGCGGCTACCCGGAAAAAACTCGAAGGCACTCCTTATGCGCTTATGCAAATAGGGAGCATTTTTAACAACGGCCACATCACGGAGCATAATGAGGGCAGTTTCGAAAAATTCGCATCGGCCTCGAAAGGGAGGCTATGGGTCGTGATGGATGGCAGGAAAAGGATGCTTGAATTGCACGTTGATAAGCCCAAATGGTCTTTTGGAAAGACAAGAATGAAGGCTGATGGGGCAAATCCATCACGTTAGGAAGTTCACCTCTGGAAGTTCCATTCCGTGGTCTTGTACTTGGTTTCGGCTAGCTGCCTTGCGGTGACGAGCTCGAATTCCGTCCAGCCGCCAAGCTCGAATTCCCTAGCTTTTGTAAAGCCGGCAAGAAGCGCATTGTAAGACGAATTCTTGTCCGTGATGCCGCATTTCTTCAAACTTGTCACCCTCTCCTCGGCGGAAGCAATCATCTTGTCTGAAATCTTTTCCTGCGAAACCTTAAGGAGGGAGAACATCCTCTTCACATCGACATCGAAAAGAACGGTGCCGTGCTGCAGAAGCACGCCTTGCCTCCTGGTTTGCGCATTTCCGGAAATCTTCCTTCCTTGGACCGTAATGTCGTTGATGGGCTTGAACTCCGAAGCGATGCCAAGCTGCTGCAATGCATCGACTATCGATCCGCAAATCAGCTTGTATGAGGCAATGATGTCTTTGGGGAATATCATTTCGGGGGATATGATCGAATAGGTGATTTCGCCTTCAGAATCGTGGTAAACCGCGCCGCCACCTGTGCGCCTCCTTACAACATCAATCTGCTGATTCCTGCATTCCTCCAAATTGACCTCGTCGGTGATCGACTGGTGGTAGCCTATTGAGACTGCGGAGGGCTCCCAGCCGTAGAATCTGATCGTATAGGGCACCTTTCCTTCAAGCAGAGCTATGGAGCACGCTTCATCAAGTGCCATGTTGGTGAACGCATCGTGCTTCTCGAATGGGATGACGCGCCATTTCATAAAAATCACATAAAAAAATTAATCCTGCTTTGGTTCTGTTCTCGCTTGGGCATCCCTTGCCTGATTGCTTGCAACCTCCATCTCTTTCGCCCGTTTAACAGCTTCCTTAAACGTAGCTGAGATCGCCCCAGGGGTGATGCCTATCATCTGTATGCCCTGCGAAGCTGCGAGCTCCTTCAAATTATCGGCAACTTTTACCATGTCCGCATCCGGGGAAGTGGCATATAGCGCCTTTTCGATGATTTGCAGCGAGTCCTCGGGATGGATAAAGAAATCCCCGCTTATCTTCAACGATTTTATCCGCTCTCCTGCAAGCTCGAGCTCCATACGAAGAAGCTTACCACCCTCCACCTTTACGGCGATTTTTGCTCCCATTTTTTTTAATCCTCGCAATAAGCAACTAAGAAACCTTTTCCGCCTTTAGCCGTACCTCATTAATCACATCCTTGAGCGGGATTTTCCTTGCCTTTGCCACACGTTTGCAATCGTCATATTCAGGCGTAATCGTGCGGATGCCCTCCATTTCACTGAGTTTGGCTGGGATTTCGCCGAATTTGGTTTTCACGTTGATGATTTTCCTGCCAAGCTTGAGCCTTTCTGCCGGAAAAATCCTAATTCCAATTGTCGTCGTTTCCCGGAATATCAATTTTGCCATTTTTTCCTTGTCCTTTTGTTCGCAAATCACGCATAATTTTATCGCAGGCCGACCCTTCTTCATTATGATGTTCTCAAGCCAGGCGTCTTTGGCGCCGTTTTCGAGCAGCAGCTCCAGCAGATAATCGTAAATCTGGGGGCTCAGGTCATCGATGTTCGCTTCCATCACCATTGCGCGGTCCTTTTGCATCATTTCTCACCGTAAATCACGTGCAGCACGTTAGGGTTTTCAAATTCGAAATCGCCTGCACCATAACCTTCCGAAATGATCCTCATTTCCGGCCTTTCGAAACGTTTGCAAAAATGCCTCACGATCGAAGCGCCGGTTGGAGTGACCTTTTCGCCTTCCCCGGCAGAATATGCAATGATTCCTTTTAATATCTCCCTTGTTGCCGGTGCCGGGACCTCGAATTCCTTCCCGTGGAAAACACGCTTCCCCGAGCCTACATTCAGTTGAGAAGAATAAACTTGCGCAATGCCCATTCTTTCTACTGCAATTGCCGCGCCTGCAATGTCCACGATCGAGTCTATTCCGCCAACCTCGTGGAACTCGACCTCCGAAATGAGCTTTCCGTGCACCCTTGCCTCCGCTTCCGCCAGAATGTGGAAAATTCCAAGGGCATCGTGCTTGATTTTCTCGGAAAGGGAGCTTTTTTGGATGATTCGAATTATGTCTGCGTATTTCCGGTGCTCGTGAGGATGCTTTTCATCCAGCAGGACATCGATCTTGGTTGCCTTGACCCCTTTCTTATCAACCTTGCGCTCAACTAACTTGTAGCCGGTTAAATTCAGCTTTTCCAATTCCGCCTTCAATGCATCAAAACTTAGGCCTGCATCTACCATCGCGCCAAGGAACATGTCCCCTGCGATTCCGGAAAAGCAGTCGAGGTAAAGGATTCGCATTAAAATTCGCCAGCATATTGAATATTCGATATTACAACCATAATGACTTTAGCCTTAGGGACTGGGGATATAGGGATAATCGTACTGCTTAACGATCCATTTTTTTAACTTTACGGAGTATTTCGCCCGGTACATCTTATGTGCGATGTCGGATTCGAAGTCAAAAATGTCTTTGTTTCCATTAATCATGGATTGTCCTTTTTTTATAAGTGCCTTAATTATGGGATCTGAACACGCAATAATTCCCAATTCATTATAATAATCTCGCGCTATAGATTCTTCCCGCGAACGAAGATAATCTAGTGCTGCTGGGAATAGCCCGGGTGTTGACTTCAACCGACCGATATCCGCCATTTCTTTTTTATTTCTTTTAACCCAACTGGCCATTCCCCGCTCTAATCTTTGAGAATGCGTTTTAAGTGCTTCTGGAATCGAGTGGTGGGCAGCGCCATATACTGCGCCAATTCTTAAATTGGTGCGGCCTTCAAGCCCATAGAGGTAGGGTATAAGGGCAAGTTTATAACCTGCTACCATATCCCTCAGGTATTGTTCTCCGCGATGCGGCCCTAGGCGTTTGCTTGAAAGCCATCGCAATACGTTATTAATTCCCTTGATCTTGCCGGGTTTTGCAAGTCGGATGGCATTTTTATGCCTCATCCCGTCCATGCTCAAATTTTCATTGAAATCTCCAAACCATAATTCAGTACCGCTCTTTTCGGCAAGTTCGACCGTTTTTTTAAACCTTTCATTCGCTGCCTTTTCACGGAAACGGAACGATCTTTCATTCAACCATTTTGAAATTCCCTCCGGGTTTTTATTCAAATTTAGAGCTTCTAGATATATCGCATCATAATCAGGTACAATTAATTGGTTGGGAGGGCGACTATGGTCCTCAAATTCTATGTCATAACGAGTATTTCCAATACGTTTGCTCCAAACTCCCATTTCAATCACCTACCTGTTAATTACGCTCGCAAAATAGCCTGCCCCGAAGCCGTTATCGATATTCACGACTACAATTCCCGGAGCGCATGAATTCAGCATGGTCAATAATGGCGCAACTCCCTCAAAATTGGCGCCGTAACCTACGGAGGTTGGCACTGCAATCACCGGCTTGTCAGTGAGGCCACCGACTACCGAAGCAAGGGCGCCTTCCATTCCGGCAACAACAATGATTACCGAAGCAGTCCTTAACTTATCGCTATTCGAAAGCAGCCTATGGAGGCCTGCAACGCCAACATCAAAGAGCCGTTCGACCTTGCTGCCCATCACTTCCGCGGTGATTGCCGCTTCCTCGGCAATTGGAATGTCGGCTGTTCCGCCGGTTGCAATGAGAATTGTGCCTTTCTTTTGCGGGAGTTTTTGCGAAATGAGGTAGATGGCTTTAGCTTTCTCATTGTATTTGGCATCTTTTATGGTTTTCTTTACCTCGGAAAATATTTCCATCGAGGCACGCGTGGCAAGGACATTGTGCTTTCTGCGTGCCAGCGAATTAAAAATTGCCCTAACCTGCTCCTTGGTCTTTCCCTTGCAGAAAATCACCTCCGGAAAGCCCTTCCTTGCTGTTCGCTGGTGGTCTACTTTTGAAAAACCAAGATCCTCATAGGTTTGTTTCATTGGAATCCCTTCGAATTTCTTATTTACCCTTATTCATCTTATTGAGCCAGTTTGTGGCAAGTTCCTTGTTATATCGGCTGAAATCGTTCTTAGCAATATCTTCCATAACCCGGACCAATTTGAGGTTCTTGCTCCCGCTAATGGCTGCGAGACCATCCACGACAATGGCTCGGTTTATCGTTGATGGCGGAAGCAATGCAAGGGCATTCAGCAAGGGGCCTATCGCTGCCGTATGACTTATCTTGCCAAGGTAGTAAAGTGCGTCAATTGCAGCATGGCTTTTTTCACTCCCTTCACTACCGAGCGCCCGCATTTCCTCGTAATCCAAGTTGCCGCGCTTTATTTTTTCCCTTATACGCTCAGATTCCAAATAATTTTTTTGAAAAGCTTTGCCCAAATGCCTGCATACTCTCGTTGGGGGCAAACCCCTTAGGACGGCCAGCATTCCCTCACGATGCTCAATGGTCGGGGAATATACCGCTACTTTTACCAGATGCTCAAAGACTTTCTCATCCTTTTTCCCCTTTGCAAGGTTTTTTGCAGCTATAAGGCTTCTATCGATGGTCTCAAGCATTGTTCGTTCGTTCATCTTGTTATCAATTTTCAAAACGGAGTATAATGCCCGGACTTGTCCTCGAAATTCTTTGGGCATTTTTCTAAGTTCCTCCGGAGTGCATTCGACCATTTGATTCCCCTGAAGATAAATTATTTGACGAGCTCCCGATCTTCCAGCATTTTTTCATTCAGCCTTCCGCTCTTGAAACCCCTCAAATCGAGCTCGACAAATTCGAACCCCAAATGATTGAAATACGAGGTAAGTTCATCGCAATTTTCAGTGAGAATGGCAAATTCCCCCCGGTCAACCTCAATTCTTGCCAGTTTCTCCAAATACCTGACGCGCAAATTCCCCTGCACCCCCAGATTCCTGATGAATTGCTCGGCTTTTTCGACTTTCCTAAGGCCATCTGGCGTGATTTTGGTGCCGTAAGGGAAGCGCGACGAGAGGCAGGGCGAGGAGGGCTTGTTCCAATTGGGCAAATCGAGCTGCCTTGCAATGATGCGGACATCGTCCTTTGTGATTCCGGCCTCCCTTAGAGGGGAGATGACCTTATGCTCGCTTGCTGCCTTCATTCCTGGCCGAAAATCGTAAGCATCATTTGCATTTGCGCCGTCCAGGATGAAATCAAAACCCCTATCAGCTGCGATTTTCCTAAGATCCGAGTATAATTCCGTCTTGCAGAAATAGCACCTGTTGATGGGGTTGTTCGCGTAATTCGGGTCGTTCATTTCTTGGGTGAATATTATTTCGTGCTTGGCGCCGATAAGCGAGGCAATTGATTTGGCCTCCTCCAATTCGCTTCCGGGCATGGCGGGCGAGGAAGCAGTGATCGCAAGCGCATTTTCCCCTAGCTCCTCCACGGCGATTTTAAGCACAACCGAACTGTCAACACCGCCAGAGAAGGCAATAACGGCACGGCGAAGCTGGTTGATCCGGCCCCTAATTAGCTGTATTTTTTTTTCCGTTTCCATATGCCATTCCCAAGGATTACGCCGGAAGGTTACAAAAAGGTTGCGTTTGTTTTTTTGCGAAGGGATGCGGGAAGGGCAGGCATCAAAGGTTTTTACCCATTTACGCGTAATTATTTCATATTTAAGAGCTAAACCTTAGCGAAAAGTATATATACTAGTTGTCGAAGAATTTATATAACTAACTGATGTTTGCGGGACAGAATAGGGTTACTCGGATTCATCCAAGAGAGCTGGATATTTATGAGGTTCAAGGCACTGCACGTAGCACCGAGCGGCAACCTCGTGCTCGAATCGGTCGACCGCAGGCCGGTTGCGAACAAGCTGCAGCTGTATTATGGGGGAAAGAGGATAGGCGAGGTTTTCGATACCATAGGCGGGGTTGGGAAGCCGTATTACCTGGCAAGGGTTAAGGATGCGGAAAAATACGTGGGGAAGGAGCTTGAAGGCGCGTGAAAGAAGAATTTGACTTGGGAATGTTTGCAAAACCTGAAGGGGTTTTGATTGAACTTTTCCTTACAGGTGAGAAATATGGAATGTCCGGAATGCAAGAGCACGAAAATGAGGAAGGATCCTGGAAGGGGGGAATTGGTTTGCGCTAATTGCGGGCTTGTGATAGAGGAATCGCTCATGCACGAGGGCCCCGAATGGAGGGCTTTTGATGCGGAGCAGCGGGCAAGCAGGGCAAGGACCGGCGCGCCTTTGAAGTACATGTCCCCAAATAAGGGCCTTGTGACTGAAATCGACCAGTACAATAGGGACATCAGGGGCGGCAAGATATTGCCTTCGCAGCAAGCGCAGCTTTACAGGATGAGGAAGTGGCACAAGAGGGCATCAATTAGCAATTCCATTGAGAGGAACCTTGCGATTGCACTCACGGAGATGAACAGGGTCGCGGCGCATTTGGGGTTGGAAGAAAGCATACGCGAAAGTTCTGCACTTCTATACAGAAAATGTGTGGAAAAAGGACTGATACGTGGTCGCCAAATCGAATCGGTCGTGTCAGCGGTCATATACGCCATTTGCAGGCAATATGGGATCCCAAGGACATTGGATGAGATCGCCGTAATTGCGGAAATCCCAAAAAAGGAGATCGGCAGAACGTACAGATTGATTACCCAGGAGCTGGAGCTCAAAGTGCCCCTCACGAACCCAAGATTCTATATTAGCAGGTTTGTGACCGCCCTTAGATTAAGTGGTGAGACGCAGCAGAAGGCCAATGAAATCCTCAATCAGGCACTGAAGAAGGGCCTGATTTCCGGAAGGGGGCCGATGGGCGTCGCTGCAGCTGCGGTATATATCGCCTCGGTTTCAACTGGGGAGCGCAGGACCCAAAAGGAGGTTGCGGATGTCGCGGGCGTTACGGAGGTTACGATACGAAACAGGTACCGCGAACTGAAGAAGGCGCTTGGGCTCGACATTGCAATTTAGATTTTTTTATTTTTTCCCTTTTTTTATTGATTTCTCAAGGGCACGTATCGACACATCTATCGGGTATGTCCTTGCCAAACCGCCATTCAGCCATCTTTGTAAAAGCCCCCTTCCGGTCCTTGCCAAGTACTTTCTGCCCTCGCCGAAAAATTTCTCCGGGGCGTACTTCACGGATACCGAGCCCGCCCTCCTTCGGAAATCCCTAGATGCCAGCAGTTCGAGGTTCCTTGCGATATGCTTGCCTTTGGGAGCCTCCGGCTTCTTCAGGTTAATGAACGGGTATACGTTCGCAACATAAACATTTGATCCTGGTTGGCGCGAGAACCAGATGTATCCGCAATGTAGGGATTCCCTGCCGTTTAGTACCGCACTTGCTAAGGAGTGTTGGAAAAAAAGGCCGCTGGAGGGTTTTAATTCCGCAATTACCCGATAGGAATGGCGACCCTCAAGATGGCCGTGCTCCAATCTGAAGCCTGCAGCCTTGCCTTCCTTTTCCATTTTTATCGAACAAAATTGGGATCGCGGATAAATATTAAACCCCAAGGCATATTCATTGGGGGCTTATGAATCTCGAAACCGAAGTCAAGGTCAGGGCGAAGGATCCGCAGGGGATGAGGAGGAGGCTAAGGGAAGCCGGAGCTGTGCACACGAGGACAGCTAGGCAGCACGATGGAATCTACGATTTCCAGGATGGGAAATTGAAGAAGCGGGGCGAAGTTTTGCGCCTGCGCGTATTCGAGCCGGTATGGCCGGATGGAAAGAAGAAAGCGATATTGACTTTCAAGGGAAAGAAGAGGGAGAAAGGGATTGTAAAAGTGAGGGAAGAGACGGAATTCGAAACGGATGATATCGGCGGCGCCTTGCTAGCCTTGCAGGAGATGGGCCTTGTTAGGAAATTGGAGTACCTAAAAGTGACGGAATTCTACAAGCTTGGGAAGATCAAAATCACTCTGGATCATTTCCCGCATTTCCATGAACTTGGGTATTTCATCGAGCTGGAGGCAAATAAGCGGGATATTGAAATCGGAATGAAAAAGCTGAAATTTGGCGCTAAGGATGTAGTTCACGAAACCTATCCGGAAATCGTTTCGCAAGCTTTGCGTCGAAATACCTAAGGAATGCCTCTGTGGCCGGATTTCGCGTATTTTGGCAGTATTTCCGGATCGCCAGGAGTTCGTCCTCGATCCGCATTTGGCTCGGCGACTTGTTGGCTGCCTCCCTGCCAGTGCGTTCAAGCATGCGCTCCCTTTCGGAGTTGGGCGCATGGTTGTGCTGCATCATATGGTCTTTTCCGCCGTTTTTGAATTGGAGGTAGTAATGGGCAAGAGCGAGGCCCTCGAGAACGGTGCCAAGGGATTTTCGTTCTATGCCGGTCCGGTATGCGGACGGGATTTCTTCGTAAGGGTAGAGTTCAATCGAGGTGGTTTTATACCGTGCTATTTGTATTTGCCCTATCCGCCTGGAAGCAAATTCCCTCAATTGTTCATAGCCCTCCTTTGAAGAGTACGGAACGAACAGCAGCCGGTCGGATTTTTTGACAGGATTTCTTGAAACGACAATATCGTATCTGTATAAATACGAAAATACCGGTGAGCGGTTGTATTTCAGGAGCAAGCCCAGTTTCTCACGCCGCGCCATAACCGCATCAGCCTATCAAAGCCCGCATTTCTTCTTCACTTTCTCCCAAACGTTCTCCTCGTAGACGCGAATGAACTTCCCATAAACCCTGCTCCGGTATATCTGGAGGGATTGCACCTCCTCATCTAGCTGTCCGTCAACGGACATCATTATCTCCCGATCAAGGGGTTCGATGTGGAAATGCTGTTCCGGGGGGAAAACGATCGGATGGTTCAGGGGCGAAAGGGGGCAGATGGGCGTTAGCAGGATGCTCTCAACAGTCGGAAGAATTATCGGGCCGCCCGCTGATAGCGAATAGGCAGTCGAGCCCGTGGGAGTAGCCAGCAACACACCGTTAGCCGAAAAGGTGTCCTTCAAATTGTCGGAGACAACGCGTAAATTCACGAGGCGCGAGACGTTCTTTGCGTGCACTGCAATCTCGTTTAGCGCATCCGCGCTTTTTCCGTCGTAATCCACTGTGAGCTTCATGCGCTCCTCCATCTTGAATTTCCCTTCGAGGAACAGCTTTAGCCCCTCCTCATACGCATTCTCACCAAGGTTTGCAAGGAAGCCAACTGCGCCGGTATTGATCTCGAGCTTTGGCATACCGGGATAGAGGAGCTCGGTTCGAAGGTATGTTCCATCCCCCCCGACTAGCAAAATCGCTTCTGCCTTTTTCTTGAACTCCTTTTCCTCGAACCCTTCCTTCAGATTGAGGTATTTTGCAGTTGCGGAATCGGGGAGGAGTTCGAAATCGTGGTGCTTGTGCTGCTTTTCCAGGAAGGCAACCACCTCCTTCGCGACACGTGCGGCGTGCTCTGTGCGTTTTGTTACGAATCCTATTCTTCGAAACTTCATATGATCTTCCCCCAACGCATGGTTAAAAAGCTGCGCCATTGATCAGCCCTAGAACAACGCTTGCGCATTCGGAACCATTGATCCTCTTCTGCCTAGCCGAATCCCTTTCTCTGATTGTAACAGTGCCATCCTTCAACGTGTCGTAATCGACGGTGATGCAAAAAGGCGTTCCCACTTCGTCCTGCCGCGCATATCTCCTCCCGATGCTTCCCGAATCGTCGTACTCGGAAGCGAAATGGGTTTTTAGTGAGGAATAAATCTCGTGCGCCTTTTCTGCAAGGCCGTCCTTTTTCATCAGCGGGAACACCGCCACCTTGACGGGCGAAATTCTTGGGGAAAAATGCAGGATGTTCTTCTTTTCGATGGTTTCCTTGATTTTTCCAGTATCCGAGGGTTGATTATTTCCAGATGCAGGCGGTTGGATAGCTGCCTCAATTCCTGCTTCAACTGCTTTTTCCCGAATTTCCTTCTTTTCCACCCTTTCCTCATATGCATCCAGGATTGCCGTCAGGAACGCACGTTCCACCCCAAAGGAGGGCTCGATCACGAATGGGAGGATTTTGGCCTTCCCTTTCTCGTCGAAATAGGTAAGGTCCTTCTTGCTTTCCGCCATATGCTGCCTGATGTCGAAATCGGACCTGTTCGCAACCCCCGCAAGTTCCTTCCAGCCCCACGGGTATCTGTATTCTATGTCCCACGTTTCCTTCGAGTAGTGGGAAAGTTCCTGCTTCACGTGCTCCCTTAGGCGCAAATTCTCCGGGCTTATCCCAATTGACAATAGCCATTTGAATGATAGGAAGATCAGGTACGCGTGCCATCTTGTGCCAACGACCCGCTTCTCAACTAGTTCATTAAAGCCAAATTCCTTGCCCTCCGTCTGCTTCTTATCCTGCATCGTTGCAGTAAGAACGCTAACCCTTTTCCCGAGGTCTTCCTTTAGGAGGGGCGCACAATCGTCAAGTTCCTGCGGGTGGATGAAGAACTCAAGTTCCATCTGTGAGAACTCCCTCACACGGAAGAGGAAATTGCGCGGCGAGATCTCGTTCCGGAACGCCTTGCCGATCTGCGCAATTCCAAAAGGGAGCTGCTTCCTGGACGTAAGCTGCACCTGCTTGAAGTTCGTGAATATCATCTGCGCGGTTTCCGGCCTTAGGAACGCTGCGGCGGATTCTTCCTCGCTTGCACCAACGTGCGTCTTGAACATCAGGTTGAAGGGCTTTGCCACTTCGAGCGCGCCTTCGCATTTCTCGCACCTTAGCTTGTGCTCCAGAATGAGGGCGTTTATTGCCTCCAACGAAAGGCCGTCAACGGAAAGTTTGAGCTCGTCCTCGATTAGCTGGTCGGCCCTGAAGCGCGAATGGCATTTTCCGCATTCGATAAGCGGGTCCGTGAACTCCTTCAGATGGCCCGATGCGTTCCAAATCAGCGGGGAGGAGATAATGCTGCCCTCCAGGCCCGCGACATCCTCCCTTTGCACGACAAAGAAGTCCCACCAGCTCTGCTCTATGTTGCGCTTTAGCTGCGCGCCGTGGTTTCCATAATCGTAAAATCCTGCAAGGCTGCCATAAACCTCTCCGGATGGGAACACAAACCCCCGCCTTGCAAGTAGGCTTACGACCTTATCCATCCTGCCCTCGTTCGCCATATGATCCGCATTCCTTTGATGATTTGCAGATTTTTAATAGGTTCCTTTTAGCGAACAAGCATTCCCCTTGCCTCCCCCACAAGGTAAAGCGAGCCGCAAATGCATATCAGGCCTTTTGGCCCGGCAATTGACCTGGCGCGCCTTATTGCATCCGAAAGGGAGCTCTTGCATACGCATTTGGGCCGGCCTTTGATTTTTTTCAGGGCTGTTCCTAGCATTTCCGGGGTTGCAGAACGCGCAATTGCAGCCCTTGTGAGTATAAGCTCGTCTGAAACTGGCGCAATTATTTCAAGCATTTTGGGATAGTCCTTGTCTGCCATTATGCCCAATATGAGAATGAGTTTTTTGAATTTTTTCTTGAAAATCCGATTAAGTGCTTTCCTCAAAACGAGCATCCCGCCGGGATTGTGCGCCCCATCCAGCAGGATTGCGGGCTTTCCCCCAAGCAGCTCAAGCCTGCCGGGCCATCTGGTTGCAGCTAGCCCTTTGCGTATGGCTTTTTCCGGGATCCTATAGCCCAATTTGCTCAAATCTTCAACAGCCGACAATGCCAGCGCTGCGTTTTCATGCTGGTGCTCCCCAAATAGGCCGAGTTTGAGAGTGTGAAGCTGCAAGGATTTGCCGGCATAATCGAATTCGGGCTTGCCTTCGGGCAAATTTTTCCTCAAATAGGAGAAATCGGTGCCGTAAATTGATAGAGTGGCGTGTCTTTCCCTGCACCTATCGATCAATACCCTTAATGCACCCCTATCCCGACAGGTAGTTGAAACGAGCGAGTTTTGCTTGATGATGCCAGCCTTCTCATATGCAATCTTGCTTAAGGAACGCCCCAGATCTGCAGCGTGGTCAAGGGAGATGCTAGATATTGCCTGCACCCTCGAGGGCACGATGTTCGTTGCATCGAGCCTGCCGCCCATCCCAGTCTCTAAAACAAGGAATTGCACCTTCCTTCGCTTAAAATATTCCAATGCAGCAACAGTAAGCGCCTCGAACTGCGAGGGGCATTTTTTGTTTTTCCTCATCAGCTCGATTTTAGGCCTAATTGATTCAACCATTAAAACAAATTCATCATCCGATATTTCCTTTCCATCAACCTGGATCCTTTCATTGTATCTTTGCAGGTGGGGCGATGTGTAAAGGCCAACCCGGTATCCTGCGGAATGCAGAATCGAGGAGATGAATGCGCAAACCGAACCCTTGCCGTTGGTGCCTGCAACGTGCACCACCTCATAATTGAACTTAAGGGCCATTCGCTTCGCTAGTTCGGAAGGCGTTTCAAGTCTCCACTTCCTAGGTGTTGGAAGCGATTCCAAATATGCGATTGCTTGCTTGTAATCCATAAAATATGCGGCCCTTTATCCGTAACTGCGCGATCAGGTTTTGAACCCGTATTTTCTTAAATCCACTTTATCCTTGTGAATCGCAATTCCCTCGCTTGCAAGCAAGCGCTTTTTGGTGCTGATTCCGCCGTTATAGCCGCCAAGGGATCCGTCGGATTTGATCACGCGGTGGCAGGGGATGCGGGTTTTTGAAGGATCATTCGCGCTCATTATAGCGCCAACTGCCCTGGATGCTTTTGGATTTCCCGCAGCTGCTGCCAATGATCCATAGGTTGCAACCCTCCCCTTAGGGATGCTTCTGGCTATTTTTTGAACTTGCTGCTTGAACCCCATTTCTGCCAACTAATCCCGTTGGAGGGAGTTGAAGCCAAACCACAGCACGCCCCCAAGGAAAAGGAAGGCTACGATTGCCATTATGTATTTCGATGAGCTGTCGTCCACGCCTCCGATGATGTTCGTAAGAGCGGAGGTATTTATTGGCGTTGATTTGGGCTTCACCGTCTGAAGCGGGAAATCTCCTATGCCGCCGGTTGGGATGGCGGGCGCGCCGGTTGCCGAAGGCTTTGGCTTATTGCGCGGGAATGTGAATTTTGCATATATTGGAAGGATTGCATAGTTTGAGGGGTTATCAATGTCCGTGATCTTGATTTGTGTCTTGATCAGGTCCGGGAAATTTACCGTATTGATTGGGACCATATAGACCGTGATTGGCCTTTCTATGAACGCCGCACCGCTCTCGAGGGAGTAATTGGAGAGCTCCACCTTCATTGCAACGGTCTCGTTCTCGATTGTTAGCGCAACGCGGCACTCAAGGGAAGTGGTGGTGCCCGCCTCGGCTTCGATGTAAAGCTCGAAGGAGGAATTCTGCTGCGAAGGCTCGGGAAAAACCGCAGTGATGTTATTCACCGAGGGGATGATCCCCAAAGGATAGCCGTCCTTGTTCTTCTTGTAAAGGCAGTCCGCGGATGCAAATTGGGCCAGCAGGGCGAATGCAATGGCGATGAAAAGAAGTTTTCGCATCAGTTACACCGGAATTATTACTAGCAGGTGCTTATAAAATTTACCTGTTTTAAACGCGGATCAGAAACCGGGCCTAAGGCTTAGCTTTGCGGGAAGGAGCAGCTTCTCGAAGGGTCTTCCCGCACATTCGTTCCGTATCAGCTCGATTAGTTCGCGATTGCCAATCTGCAGTTTCTTCCCCTCCTTTCTTGCACGCACGCTAAGCGTTCTGCTCTCCTGCTCCCTATCCCCAATTACTGCAATGTAAGGTATCCAGTCCTTCTCCGCATCCCTAACCTTCTTTTGCATCGTTTCCTGCCTATCGTCTACGTCCACTCGGATATTTTGCGTCCGAAATTCCTTTAGAAGTTCCAAGCAATAAGGGACAAGGCTATCCGACAATGGCACGATCCGAAGCTGGGTTGGCGAAAGCCAGGTTGGGAACATCGGCACATTCCCATCCCTAATCTTCATCGCCTGCAGCTCGAGCAGCGCATAAATCACGCGTTCAACTGCCCCGGATACCGACGTATGCAGTATCAGGGGCCTTTTGCGTTTGCCGTCCTCATCGGTGAACCCAAGGTCGAAGGTTTCGCCGTTCTCCACATCGATCTGGACGGTCGAAAGGCCGCTTGCCTTGGAGGCGTTGTCGATGAAATTCATCTCGAATTTTGTTATGAAGTAGGCATACCGCTCCTTGAAAAGCTCGAGGAGGACGGGCTTGTTTAGGGATTTGACCATCGAGACGTACCATTCCTTGTTCTCCGCAAAGAAATCCTCCTGAACCCTAAACGCGGTCTCGAAGGGGATTTGCAGCCCGGTGTTCCAATCATAGCACAAGTAGAACTGCCTCCCGAACTCCTCACGCGCCATCCCAAGGTTAGCGCAAAAAGTATGCATATCGGGCATCGTGAAGGCGCGCAGGCGCTTCAATCCGGCAAGCTCCCCCGACTGCTCCCTTCGAAACGAATAATGCGTGAGCTCGTAGAGCTTCATCGGGAGCTGCTTGTATGAATAGGTCATCGTCCTTGCAAGCAGGAACTGGCCAAAGCACGCGGCAAAACGAAGGAACAGGTCCTTCTCATCCGATTTTACGGTGTACTGCCTTGCGGGGAACCTGTTGAGGTATTTTTTCAGGGCGGGATGCGCATAATCATACATTATTGGCGTCTCAACCTGCATTGCGCCGTACTCAACAACCGTTTCTGAAATCGCGCGCTCAACAAGTATCTTCATCAGCTCGCCATTTGGCCTCCAGGAAAAGTGGCCCGCATCGCTGGCCGGCTCGTAATCGACAAGCGCGTGCTCCTTCATCAGCTTGATGTGCGGGGGCTCTTGCGAATACGAACGCTCCTTCTTTGTTTCGTAGGAGGAAAAGGCCGCAAGCTCCTTGTACTTTCCGAAATTGAATTTCTCGACCTCGGTCACATCACCTTCTGGCGTTAGGATGAAGAACTTGCTCTTCACCTGCGCCTCCTTCCTAAGGGATTCGGAGACTATCTCCTTCTCTTCGGATTTTCCAACGGAAATTTCCTTTATTGAAGACTTTTCGATGTTTCCAACTTCCCGGTTCAATGTTTCTAGGGTGATTGTCTTGCTCAGCTCCGCAAGCGGATGCCCCTTGCACCTCATCTCGAAGCTCTTGTAGTACCCGAAAGGCGACTTTATCGCATCCGGTGAGAATTTCCTGATCTCGCTGATGAGTTCACCAAGCAGGTAAACCGCATCAGCCGGCTTTGCAAGGTCCCTCGAGAGGTGCGCATACGGGTAGAGCAGGATGGTTTTAGCATTCACTTCCGAATAGTTCTTCTTGATCTCGTAAGCTGCCTGCTTGGCAACTTCCGCCGTGTCGCCCTCCTCGATTGATGTGAAAACAACCAGCACATTTTCAAGCCTCTGCCCCTTCTCCTCTTCCTTCAGGTCGGCAATGCTCTTAAGCGCCTTCTTCTCCGCCTTGTAGCCGAAATAGTCGCAATGGAGTTCTAGTATCCGCATGTGAATCGCATAATTATGCCAAGCATCTTTTAAAAAAAGCCACCTCGGGCGCCAATTCATTTAAAAACTGCCGTTATGCACTTTATGTGGCGCATCCCACAAACAAATTCCTAAAATCGAATTTAACATCCGATCAATATCTTGTGCTTCCTTGCATCTGCAGGCACAATTTCCCTCGGAAACCGCAAGAAAATTTATAAACCTTTCCGGGGTATGTATTCTTCCCTTCTTGGCTTGAAAGGAAAAAGGTTTTTTTCGCGGAGAGGGTCATTTCCAAAATGGCCATGCGTGTTTTTCCTTTTTTTAGGTTTTGAAGGGAAGAGGATTGTTCTTTTCCTTGCAGGAGGGATATCCTGCTCGGGGAAGGCCGAGGGGTTCCTTCAGGGCGGGGAAAACCGCAGGGAAGGGAATATGGATTCGGATGCGGGAAGGTGGGGGCAATTTGGGAAAGTAATTGCCGGTGCTTATTCCGCATCATTTCCAAAAAAAGTGGTGTTGAAATGGGAAATGAGGCAATAGCGCAGCAGCTGGCGGACATGGTCTTCAAGCCAAGGACGCCAAACATCTCGCCCTTCAAGGGTGCAACATTGCTCGTATTACGGTACCTGTTCATCAACGGAAGCGGCTATTCCGCCCAGATTTCGAAGCATTGCAAGATAACGGCCGCGAGGAGCTGCCAAATATTGCAAGAGCTTGAATCGAAGGGCATTATCGACAGCTCCAACAGGAGCGGGGATTGCTCATACTGCGCCGGGACCGGAAGGAAGAACTACGGCACTTCGATTGCGCATTGCATCTATTGCTCTGGAAGCGGGAAATTGAAGGAGAAGACATACCCGATCGTCTACAGGATTGCGGAGAAGGCAAGGCCTGCGATATTCAACATCTTCAATGCGATTTATGAGATAAATGCGCATACAGCCGAGAGGGCCGAAAACGCAGCAGCAGCGGAAAGCGCGAAAATTGCAGCAAAGATTTGAAAAATGCAAAAATGCGGGAAGGGGCATAAATTGCAGTGGTTTTATTAAAATGAGAAGGCTCAAGATGTGATTTTCATGACGGAAAAGAAATGGTTCCTGGTTTTCTACGACATCAAGGGAAGCAAGGCTTTTGCGAAGAGCACTTTTAGGAGCAAGATTTCAAGGGAGTTCGCGAAAACCCGCATACTTCCACTGCAGCAATCGGTCTGGGCAGTCGAGGCAACAGCGGAAAACCGGGGAACATTGGATAGGATCACGCAAATATTGAAGGCGAACAATGCCAAGGTGCTGCTCTTTGAGGGGAACCCCGTGCAGCCATCAACGAATGATGATGTTGTGGAAATGATCGGCTCTCTCGTCGACCGGAAGTACGAATCGTTGAAGGAGCAGATACTAGTGTTGAAATCGGCAATAAAGAAAACGGAGAACAAGGAGAAGATGAAGCCGCAGTTCTCCCACAGCGCCCTGAAGTTCAGGAGGAAGTTCGACAAAATCATCGCGCTCGACCCGAGGGAAATGATCTCGAATAGCCGGAGCGTCACGGAAGGGGAGTTCTTCAGCTTGGAGAAGGAGATTAATGAGGTTTCCTGAATCATTGATTCGCAAAGGAAACTAAGGGGGGTAGAGGCGACACGCGTAGGGGGGATATCTCCCCTAGAGGTGTCGGGGAGTTCTTCAGCTTGGAGAAGGAGATCAATGAGGTTTCCTAACGAATAATTTATTAAGATGGGATCCCCCAAATACCCTTGCTAATACTACTTTCTGGGGGGGATAGCCATGCCATATGGTGAAATTCAATTATTTTCCGGGAATTCGAATCCGCCGCTTGCTGAAGGGATCGCGCGGTACCTCAAGCTAAAGCTCGGCGAGGCGCACGTTGGCAAGTTCGCGGATACCGAAGTATCAGTCCAGATCAACCAGAGCATACGGGGGGCGGACATATTCGTTATCCAGGGGATGCCAAAGCCCGTCAACGACAATCTGATGGAGCTTCTGATAATGCTTGATGCATTCAAGAGGGCAAGCGCTAGCCGGATCACTGCCGTAATCCCGTATTTTGCGTACGCAAGGCAGGATAGGAAGGTGCATTCGCGAGAGCCAATCACAGCCAAGCTGCTAGCCGACCTCATTACAACTGCTGGGGCAAGCAGGGTGCTTTCAGTTGAGCTGCACTCGGGCCAGATACAAGGCTTCTTCAATTTCCCCGTGGACAATTTGACAGCCGTAAGCCTGCTTGCCGAAGACGTTAGGAAAAGGAAGCTTAGGGATGTGGTTGTCGTCTCCCCGGATGTGGGCGGGGTTGTAAGGGCAAGGGCGCTTGCAAAGCTTTTGAATGCGCCTCTCGCCATCATCGAGAAGAGGCGCGAGAGGGCGAACGAATCGGAAGTGCTCAATGTGATTGGCGAAGTTGAGGGGAAGGTTTGCGTGATGGTCGATGATATCATCGATACCGCAGGGACGATTTGCAATGGTGCAACGGCGTTGAAGGCAAAAGGCGCAAGGGAAATTTTCGCCTACGGCACGCACGGAGTGTTCTCTGGCCAGGCGATCGAAAGGCTCAAAAGGGCGCCAATCGAGGAGGTCGTTGTGACGAACACCATACCCCTTCCGGAAAACTGCGCGAATATGAGGAAGATTCGGCAGATCTCAGTTGCGGAGCTGATTGGCGAAGCGATCAAGCGCACCCATCTCGACCAGTCTATCTCTTCGCTTTTCAAGGACATTGGGAAGGTTTAAGCTCGCAAATTGCAGGCATCAGCCCCTCTCTACGATCAATTCGCCGTTCCTCTTGAACAGCACAAAATAAGAAATGCCAAGCAATATGGCAATCGCTGGGATCGCAAACAAGGTTATGTCGGAGCCCGTTTGTTTTGGCGCTGATGGCAACAGGTCCGCATTCCATTCCCTCGAAATCGAATACGATAGGAAATGATGGCCATCCTGGAATTCGCTCTCGGCTTTCCCTAATGCATCGGCCGCATCCAAATCGCCAAACTGCTTCGCCCTTTTCTGGAACTCCGAAAGCTCCTTTTCAGCAAGTGCCGCCATGTTCCCATTTGCCTCTTCCAATTCCGCCAAATCGGACTTTGCGGAAGCAATGGCATCGGCAATGAGGGAGAGGGAATATTTGGATGACGAATTAGTCTCGATTGCATTTTGGATTTCCGCCAGCTTCCTTAGGCCCTTTTGGAGGGATTCCCTTGCGGCATTTCCGGCCTTGTAGCGGCCATCCGCCTTAAGGGCTGGGAGGTACTCTTCAGTTGCAAAAAATGATGATTCAAAAACTGCCGATGCGGATCCGGCGCCCAATACCAATCCTTCAAGGCCGGAGATGGCCTCGATCTTCATCGCAATTGCAAGCGCATCCCCATCTTTCCTTGCCTTTGACAACTGTTCGAATTCGAATGCCGCCTTGAATGCGGCCTGATAGTTCTTGGAAACCGTTGCAGCTGACAGCCTTCCAAGCTTTTCAAGCAGTTCGGAATTGCAGCCGGCCTTGCATTCGGCTTCCGCAAAATCGCGCTTAATTTCAAGCAGCTCATCCGCGGCCTTTGCAGCTTCTTCGAGCATTTTCGCAGCCATTTTGGAATCGGCCTCCAGGGAAGTCGCTTCCAGGATCTTCCCAAGCCGGATTGAGAATTCCTTTTCATAATTTTCCGTAAGCAGGTAATCCCTTGCCTTTGATAATCCGGCCATCCGATCGAGCAATGCATCCCTGCCTACGCTGCCCAGATCTTCGGCCTGTTCAAGATATTCCAGGGCTTTCGCATAGTCGCCCTCGGAAAGCTCCTGTTTCGAGTTCTCCAGCGCAAGCGCTCCAAGTAGGGTGGAGGGCTCATAGATGCCCGCAATGTGTTCCCGCAGCAGATCAGAAACGGCGTTGCTGCAGGTAAGCTGGATTGCCAGGGATTTAGCCTCGCCCCTTCCCCATTCGGATGCATCGAGAATGAAAGCAAGGTAATTCCTGGCTGATTTGTCAACGAACTTGAAATCGGATTTCAAGGTTGAAACCCTTAAAATCTCGCAATCTGTTGCAGCTGCATACTCCAGCCTTGCGGAAGGCACGTCAAGCCCCGCATTCACGTATTTGAATTCGAAGGCCATCGAGGAGTTGCCAATTGCCTTTTCCTCGATTGCAAGCTCGAAGGGATCGCGCAAGGTGAACTCGACCTTGAGCTTGTTGTCGCCGGCAAATGCATCCAGCAGGAGAGCTAGTTTGCCGCCTTCGAGTTCCTCATGATGCTGGCCGGTATAGGCAACCGCATATTCAGATGAGGGCGCATCGATTTCAATCGTCAGGCTCGAAGCCTTTTCCGTTCGAAATTCGTAGGAACGCTCCTGCACAATTCGGTTGAAATCGGCATGAACAATCCGCTCCTCCCTTTTCATTAATGCATTTACCACCTGCGAGTATTCGAACACTGCAAAATACCTGCCGTCGGACCCATCCAATTTCAAGTACGGGCCCATTTCGGTTTGCCCGGCTACCAGGCCTTTGGATGCGTTGAGGAGGCGCGCGTCATTTGGCAGGGGAAGCGATAGCACCACATCCGCATTCAAACCAATCAGGTTTTCCAATGAAACATAAGCGGTGATCCTCGCTGCCCCGCCAAGAGGTGCGGGGCTTATGGTTTCGCCAATCACCAACATTTCCGAAAGGTGCTTGGTTAAAATTCCAGGCTTCTTCGCATCGAGTTCGGAGAAAGCCCTTTCAATGAATGATTGGAGTTTCGAGAGCTTTCCAAGGGAGGCGGGGAAGCTTAAAGAATCGCCATCAAACAGCCCCAAGTAGGAGTCGAGCGTTGCCCTGTCGCGCGGCTGGAGGAATTCCGCATAGCCTAGAAGCTCCCAATATTCCCCTGCGAGGGGCGCATATTTTCCTTCTGTTTTTTTTCTAATGGATTCCTCAACTCCCGTAAGCTCCTCGCCAAGGCCGAATAATGTGACAGCGCCATCCTCCATATCCATCGAGTCAAGGGAGTATGCAAGGTCAAAAAGCCATTTTTCCTCCTCCTGCACATCGAGCCCGTCCTCCTTTGCAAGTTTTAGGATGCCAGAAAGCCTATCGCTTCCGGCTCTCAGCTCGGAAAGCAGTTTTGCAATTGAATCCGAGGAATCCGCAAATGAAATGAGGGAGGATAGCAATTCCGCGGCCCTTGCCATCGAATTGATTCGCATCCCCTGCGTCAGGTCCGGCGACTCCCTCTCCCTTGCAAGCTGGTAAGCGGCCCATTTTTTCTTCAGGAGGCCATACAGGACCGGATTCGCCCCGTTCTCCCCAATTTTAATTCCTGCCTCGCCCTCCAGGGCCTCCAACTGCAATTGGAGGCGTGCCTCGATTCCATCAGCTTTCAGCCTTAGCTTATCCGACCTAAGGATCGCTTCCTCCAGCAATTCAATTGCGCCAATTTGCCAGTTGATCGAATCCGCAAGGTAGCCTCGGTGTTTTGACGAAAGGGCCCTTTCCGCAGCCTTCCTCTTGATCTGCGCATTCTTTACAAGCTCGCTTGCAGCCATTTCCTCTTGGTAAAAATTGCGGGCCAGGTCAGATGACGAAAGACTTGGCGCATCAAATGCGGGAAGCGAATCCAGCCTGACTTCCTTCAATGCCCGAAGCCTGATTTCCGCGACATCATTTTCCGCTTCGGGAAGAAGCTCCAGATAGCGCAATGATAGGTTTTGCTGCTGCTCTTGCAATGCGGATATTGAAAAGATCATTTCCTTCTCGAAGGCAATCGCATTCTCAAGGCTCCCTCCTTTTTCCATTATGGCCCAAATTGCGCCAAGCTTGCGGCTGCTTTTCTCGAATGGGTCGAATGGGATTGCAAGCGCATCCCTTGTTTTAAGTATGGAAATTGAAAACTCGCTTTCCCCCCGGGCTTCACGGATTTGCGCCCCATACTCTTTTTTCCTTGATGAAACGGAGGAGGAGATTGAGGAGGAATCGCCCTGGAGCAAATCCAGCTCCCCGAATCTGGAATCAAGAGATTTGAACGTTTGCTCCATCGCTGCCGATGCCTCCCTTAGGCTAAGGAGTGCAAATGAATTGCAAAGGGCAGCGGGGAAGCCCAGAAGGGATAAAGAAATGACGGGATTGTTTCCGCCAGAAGAGAAAACCTTCCTCGCCCACCCATAATTCGAGAGGGAGCGGTCATAATGCCCCAAAATTGCAGCTTCATCTAGGGGGATTAGGAACCGGTCCATTGCAGTAAGGGGCTTAATGGGCAGTCTGCAGCTGTGCGGGGAGAGTGCCACCTTCAGGAGCGCATAATCTTCCTCCTTGAATAAGTAATTGAACTCCGTGAATGCGCCTACGGATGATACAAGCAGGAGAAGAAAGGATGCAAGAAGGAATCGCATTGGTTTTCCCTTTATCCCAAGCCTCCACCATTGGTTTTCCAATTTTCCCGAATAAATATCCGCGGTTGACTTCCGGTATACGAATGGTTGATTTTCGAAAATAGGAGGCACAACGATCGCAACGGAATTTAAATCCTGTTGCATTACTAAATTCGGCTTCTTGAAGAGGGGGCTTGATGGCAAAACTTCGGTTAGCGGTGGCGTTGATTGCAATATTGCTCCTGTGCGCTCCATCCAAGTCCGTCGATGTGATGAGGCAATTCAATGTTTCGGATTACTCTTTAAGATGGGGATCGGTCCTATCCGGCACGATAAGCGATACGAATGAAACCGATGGGGCCTCCTTTAGGATCCTTGAAGGCGCGTATTCCCCGTATGGGATGGCTGCTTACCAGGTAACGACTGCTAGGACCACGACAACATACTCCAGATGGCTGGAATCGGGCTGGAGCAATGCCTTCCAGGCAAGCATACCGGGAGCATCGCCCGGGACAGTGCAGTTCGTCGTGTTGAAATCGAACCCGATTGAGGATGAAAAAATACTTGTCACGCTGGATTCTAATTCAGATATCGATGCGCAGGTGTGGAACGGCTCAGAGTGGAGCGCGACAACGGAGATGACTGCAGCGGCCTCGATTGCAACAAAGCGCGATTTCGATGTCGCTTATGAGAAGATTTCGGGAAGGGCGATTGTTGCGTTCTCAAATGCGACCACTGCAACCGTAACTTATAGAATATGGGACGGCGACCAATTCCTTCCAAATG
>JBFYLP010000006.1:0-437885 GCA_041305345.1 Microcaldota archaeon
TTGCGGAGCCGTTGGCGTTGCAATTGAACGTCGTATTATAGGCCTGGGAGCCTGCGCAATAGAACTCGGACAATTGGTTCACATTTAGGCAGGAATCGGTGTACGAATAAGGGATGCCATTTGAGGCTCCGTATGTCGTTCCTTTGAGCCATACATTATAGCCGCCGTCTGTTTCGGTGCAGTTGCTTGGCTGGGGAGAGGGCGACACACTCGGGCTGGGCGAGGGGCTGGCCGATGCGATAGGTACAAGGTTTTCATTCAAATAAGTGGTCTGGCCCGCACGAACAAGCGGATATCTTGAAATCGTATAGTAACCGGATTTGATGAAAAGCACATTATGCGTTCCGGCAATAAGGCCCGAAACCGTGAGCGGAGTGACGCCCCGGTAGACGTTATCTACGTACATCTGCGCGCCTTCGGGGTTCGTGCTTCCCCGTATGGATCCGGTTTGGTTGGGTGCAGGGGAAGGGGATGCAGTGCCAGAGCGGGTAGTGCAGCCATATGGGCCTGCTGTCTTGCAAACGCCGGACGCACAGCTTTTCACGTAGAAATTGATCCTACTGCCCGAAGGTAGTCCGGTCATCAGAACCGAATGGGCAGTGACTAAATCAGCAACATAATAATTGTTTGAGCCGTAAATTGCAGTCGAATCGGAATTCACGTTCGTGTTCCAGATGGTGCGGATCGAATTCGATGTGATGTCAGGGCACGCGACGTTGAAAATAGTGATCGCGGTTGCATTCACGGTCGGCGTAGGGCTTGGGGAGGCCGTCCCATTCGAGGCAGTGAGGTTTGCACCAACATAAGTTGTTTGCCCGGAATTAATTACGAAATCAGAAAAGAAAGTGTTGAAACCCCCAAGTACGAACTGAGCCCGGTAGTTCCCAGGCACCAGTGACCGCCCGGACACCGGGGTATTGCCATAATAATGGTAGTAAATCGCGCCTCCGTTTAAACGGGCCACATACAACATTGCACCGGCAGGATTCGAATAAGCATAAAGTGTCCCATTCTGGGGCTGGACCGATGGTGAAGGGCTAGGGGATGGCGATCCTGTAGGGGTCAGGTTTGCTATCACGTATGTAGTCTGGCCGCTTGTGACAGTAACATATTGAGAAAAGGATTGGTAACCCGCTTTCTCAAAAATCACATTGTGGCCACCAACAGGGACATTGTAAATAGTGTAGGGAGTTAGGCCTTTGTACACGTAATCAATGTATATTTGTGCACCGGAAGGGGAAGTATAGCCGTAAATTGAGCCTGTCAAATTGGTCGTATTGCCCGAAAGGACGGTGGATTCGCCAAGAACCGGAAGGCCAGTGATTCCGTAGAAATCATAATAAGGGTCGGCGGATGCAAATGCCGCAAAGAGCACAAACACAGCTATCCCTGCCAATAAGAACTTCTTCTCCGGATTCATGCTATCGACCTCAATTCTGAAGATGGTAAAATTGTAAACTTAAACAGGTATTTAAAACTGTGTGTTGGTGGGACGCGTTATATCGGGCACTCATACCAATATTTCCAGGCCCGGTTTCGCGCACTCGGAGTTTTGAAAAATCGCCTTTGCCTCCCTTGCCAATGGTTCGAGGTCGTCATAACGGTTGCTGAAATGGGTTAGCACAAGCCTTTTTGCCATCGCCTTCCTAGCAATTTCTGCCGCTTCCTTCACGGTCGAATGGAATTTTTCCTTTGCGACCACCTTTTGCGCATCAACGAATGTCGCATCGTGTATTAGGAGGTCCGCATCCTTCGCTGCCTTCAATGTGGACGCCGCAGGCAGCGTGTCGCCAGTGTACACAACCCTCTTCCCATATTTGGGGAAGGTGACATCTCCCAATTTTATGCGCTTGCCATTGATCGTGAGTTCCCCTTTTTCCTGAATTTCCGAAAACAGCCTCCCGTGGATGCCAAGCGCCCGCGCCTTCTCCTCGTAAAACTTGTTTATGGGCTGTTCCTCAATAACATAGCCAAGGGCGGGCGTGTTGTGCTTCACAGGGAAGGCATCCACCCTTATGAGCTTATCCTCATACGCCTTTTTTTTCGCCTTTGCTATTTCAATTATTTTGATTGGAAAATTGATGCGGAGCTGCTTGATGGAAAAAAGGCTTCCAAGAAGCTGCTTTAAGCCCTTAGGCCCGAAGATCATCATTTCCTCTTGCCTACCCATCATGTTCAAAGTCTGCGTGAGCCCCAAAATCCCAAGAAAATGGTCCGCGTGGAGGTGGGTTATGAATATGCACCTAACCTTCGCGTATGAGATTGCATATTTCATCATCTGCCTTTGCGCCCCCTCGCAGCAGTCGAACAGGAAGGTGCTTCCCGTCTTCAATGCAAAGCAGGAAGTGAGCGAACCCGGGGTAGGCATGGCAGCTGCGTTTCCCAGAAATACGATTCTTAGCATGATGAAATCACTAAAAAAGCTAGGAGAATATGTGGCACTCGTGGTATTTAAATTGGTTTTTTTTTCGCGAATGCATCAAACCAAGCCAATCATAAGGTCGCACACATTGGTCCCTGTTGGGCCGGTGATGATGAGGCCGTCGCCGATTTTGGAAAAAAAGCGGTTCGAATCATTGGATTGCAGGCATTCCTCGATGCTTAGCTTTGCCTTGACGGCGAGATCCTTCGTGCCACTATCAACTATTGCGCCATTCGCTTTGGAAATGCCATCGATCCCGTCGGTACCTGCCGAAGCAAGCGTACCCCTCCTTAGGGATTGGGCAGCTGCAAGCGCAAGCTCCTGGTTCCTGCCGCCGATGCCACCCCCCTTGACCTTCACGGTCGTTTCCCCTCCAGCAACAAATGAAACACCAGAATTAAGCAATTCAGCAAATTCCCTTCCCCGCATCGCAGCATCGCCGGTGATCTCGTAATACCTACGCACATCAAGCCCGCTCCTAATCAAATAATCCGCTGCCACATCCACGGCAAGATTGTTATCGCCGATGACAAAGCTGCTGACATCGGGCTTATCCTTCTCAAGAGTCAAAGGAAGTTTCCCCACCATAATGCCCCTCTCGACGATCTTGCACGGGTTGCTCTCCGGGTCCCAAAAGCCGTACTTCGTAAGAACTTCCTTTGCCCTAGCATACGCATACCTATCAAGGACAGTTGGGCCGGATGCGACAGTTGAGATGGAATTTTTAAGCACATCAGAGAGGAGGATGTTCACGATTTTGGCCTTCCTGAATTTCATCGCGAGCTTGCCGCCCTTCACAGCCGAAAGGCTCTTCCTTAGCGAATTTAGCTCCCCGATGTCCGCGCCGGCCTTCATCACCGCTTTCACGATCGCTGCCTTTTCATCCATTGTTATGCCCTCCTCGGGCTTTGCGAGAAGGGATGAGCCGCCGCCGGAAATGAGGCAAAGAAGCAAATCGCCCTCTTTAACTTCGCTTGCAAGCGCGATGATTTCATCGGCGGCCTTCACGCTTCCCTCATCGGGATAAGGGTGGCCGGCTTCGATTAGTTTTATTTTGCTGCATCTGCAATTCTTTCCGGTGCCCCAAGGAATGCTCACGATCCCCTTATGGACGGGCACGATCCCCTCGACCGTTTCTGCCATCTTCCCGGAAGCCTTTCCCGCACCGATGACGAAAATCCTCCCGTTTACCAAAAACCTCTCCTTCTGGATGGCAAGCACGCCGTTCCCAAAAGCGAGTTTGCCTTTCAGCAGCGCCTCCGGTAGCAGTCCATTGATCGTATGCTCAATTGCGTCGAGAATGAGGCTACGATGCGCCGGGGAAGCGCCCATCCGGATAAGCTGTTCCTTGCTGCGTATGTGCGCCATATGAGGGAAAAAAGGCGAAGGTAATTAATAAGAGTTGGTGTAATGTTCAGGAATAGGTGGAAGGGACGGGGGATTATTCCGGAATAATGAAGATCGATATGGGCACACTCGAAAAAATCGCAAAGGCAATAGGCAGGTTCAGGTACGCGGATGCGATCATCACGGAAAGCGCCCACGTATCCATTTCGGCGAAGGATAGGGCCGTTGATTTTGCCAGGGAGGGGGAGAACGAAGGGGTCTGCATCCGTGTTTTTTCAAATGGCAGCTTCGGGTTCGCCTCCTCGAACAAAATTGCAAATTTCCAGGAAGTGATCCTTGAGGCGGAAAAACTTTCAAAACTAGGGAGAGGAAACATCAAGATTGCGGAGCCGGAGGCGAATAAGGCAAGAATAAGGACGAAAATTTTGGACGACCCAAGCAACCATTCATTCGAGGAGAAAATCAAGCTGCTGCTGGATTTTGGAAAGGAGGCGGAATTGAAAAAAATATCGAGCACGCATTTGATCTACTCCGATTCGAATTCGAAAATGACATTCCTGAATTCTTCCGGCGCGGAAATAACGGAAAGTGAGGTAAGGACTGGCGCAGCTGTGCACGTTTATGCGAAGGAGGGGGGCCTTATCGAAAGCTCGTTTGAGCAGGTTAAGGAGAAGGCGGGTTTTGAAATATTGAAGGCGTTTCCCCAAAGGGTGGAAAAGGCGGCATTAGAGGCAACCTCATTGCTTTCCGCAAGGCACGGGCCTAAGGGAAGGATGATTGCGATTTTGGATCCGGAGCTTGCGGGAGTTTTTGCACACGAGGCTGTTGGCCACGCGTGCGAGGCGGATGCTATAGCCAATGAGAGCTCGTGCCTGAGAGGAAAATTGGGAAAAAGGATAGGAAGCATTAAGGTGAGCATTTCCGATTCGCCGATAATTGCTAAAAATCTGTGGGGCTCTTATTCTTATGATGATGAGGGCACGAAGGCGAAAGGCACAAAGCTTATTGAAAGGGGCATTCTAAAGGGGTACCTCACCTCGCTGGATTCCGCAAAACAATACCGCAGCATCCTTACAGGCAATGCCAGGGGGGACAACTCATCAAGGCCGATTGTTAGGATGAGCAACACGTATTTCGAAAAAGGGGATGCAAGGAAGGAGGAGTTGTTTGAAGGCGTGAAAAGCGCAATTTACCTTGTCGGCTGCAAGGAAGGGCAGGTATCGCCGAAAATAGGGAACTTCACTTTCGCAGCGAAATATGGGTTCGTGATTAAAAACGGGGAGAAAAAAGGGATGGTGCGCGACTGCTCAATCAATGGGAACATCCTAACCGCCCTCCATAAAATAGATTTGGTGGCAAACGACCTTCAATTCCTGCCCGGAACCTGCGGCAAGGACGGCCAAAGCGCCCCCGTCACTACCGGAAGCCCGCACCTAAGGATAAGGGAGATACTGGTGGGCTAGTATGCATCATCGTGGTGGGAAAATTTCTTGAGGATGACGGTTTTGTTATTTTCATCTTTCTCGAAAATAAGCACAAATGATTTCGCTATGTGGACTCTAAATTTATTTTGTAAAGGCGCGTGCAAGGGTTTGTAATGGCTCGGATCTTCAAGTATCTGGGCGATTTTCCTGTCAAGTATGATCTTTAAGTTTCTATTCTTGCGGGCGGCCTTATCAATTGCCTCCTGACAGGATTCTTCTAACTCTAAGCCGTAAGGCAAACCTTTCACCTGAACAAGTCCTTAATGCTCTTTGCCTTCACGACCTTGCTGTGCTTATCCAACTCTAGTAATTCCTTTACAAATTCGGGTTTAAAAGGTTTCTCATCGACGGGATGCCAGTCATTTTCCTCCATCCATTCCTCCTCGGATTTGCTGAATGGGATCTTATGCTCATACTTATGAACGAGGATCATTTTCATTTCCGCCTCGCTTTTTTCCGTTTCCAGCCGCCGGTATTCCCCGGCGAGCTTGTTCACCGCCTGCGATTTCGTCCTGAGGCTGAATTTGGCCTTGAGCGTATTCAAAACGGCGTTCGCGTCGTTCGAAATGTCAACTACTGCATATACCATATTAACACCGAATTAACATTATATTAACATCATGTTAATATTGGTTTCGGGACCACTCACTTCATATGCAGCTCCACCACATCCCCGTCCTTCAATTTGTAATCGCCGGAAACCTGCTGGCCTGCGAACCTGCTAGAGCCCCACACTTTCGCGTATTTCAGGTTTGTGTACATGTCCTTGTGAATTTGTTTCGCTATGTCCGCAACAGTGGAGCCGGCAACAAGAACGAAGGGCTTTTCGCGGTCGATCGCGCCGTGGTGGCTCTTGGTGAATATGCGTATCAAGTCAAGGTTCGTGCGCAGGCGCCTTCTCAACTCCAAAATGTCCCCCCCATCGAACGCATCAAACTGGAAAAACGATGATTTCACTTCCACGATGTTCCTTTTGGAAATCACGAACATCTTCCTGCCAACAAGGTCATCGAAGAACGCAGCCTGCATCTCTATTGGCGAAAATGGGTCAAGAATGATTAAAGTTAAGTCGGCATTCCTGGAAAGCGCGAACAATCTCGCCTTGTTCTGATCGTTAATGCTCGGCAAATCCAGAATCTGGAATGGGATCTTCTCGTAATCCATCATTCCGGGCTCGACCCCCTGCGTCTCGTATGCGACCTCGGAGGATTGGTGCCGAAGGCTGCAGAGCGCATTGAACAGTGCGGTTTTGCCGCAATTGACAAAACCCATTAAAACAATTTGGGCGGCGCCCTGCTTCTTTACGAAATCGCCCTTCCCCTTCTGGCCCGCCTTCCTTTTCCTTTCAACCCGCTCCTCGTCACGGAGGGATGAGATCTTCTTGCGGATCTCCATTAGAATCGATTGGGAGCCCTTGTGCTTGGGGCAGAACCGGAGCATCTCCTGCAGTGCGGCAAGCTTGTCCTCGCGGGTTTTAGCCGAATGATACCTGCCTTCGGCTGCATAATATTCCGGGCCTGCGTTCAATGATGCCATAAAACCACAACAATCGGATTGATGAAAGACACATTCCAGCCATTCCAGTTTAAATTGAAATCAATATGATTCCCGCCAAAATCCCCGCAATTGAAAGCAATTGGAACCTTTTGAGCCTTTCGTTCAGGAATAAATAGGCTAGAAGGATGGCAAATACGGGGTATATGGATGCGATGGGTGCGAGGAGGGAGGTGAAAAAGAATGCCGCCGCTGTGTAATACGCCATGCTGGCAAGGAAATCGAAAGCGCCGATGAACATCGGCGGTAAGATATAGCTTTTTTTTGAAGGGATGAGCTTTTTACCAGAAAGGAGTACAAACCCAAATCCAAATATTGTGGAGAAAAATACCGAGGAGCGCAGGGAAACCGCAGCGGGGAAGCCTTCGGAACAGATGGGGAGCAGTGTGAATGCAACGCCCCAGCAAAGGGATGCTCCGAATGCCAAAAGCACTTCCCTATTGAAGGAAAATTTCCTTATCGCATTCCTGCTGATCGAAATCGAGACCGCGCCTGCCACAACCAGAAGCGCGCCGGCAACCTGAATCATCGATGGGGATTCGTTCAGAATTAGAAGCCCGGTTGCAAGTGTAATCAGCCCGTAGGTGGCGCTTGCAGGCCCCTGAATGGATAATTTTGCGGTCTTAAGCGAATGCAGGAAGAGCCACCATCCCGACACGAAAAAGAAGCTAACAAAAACCATCTGCGGAACGATGATGAGGAAGGCATTTGGCAGGGGGGGGAAGAAGAGCAAGTATGCCGAGGTAATCGCAAGGTTTGTTACCATCTCTATATGGAGAGGTATGAAATTCTTCTCCCGTGTGACAGCAATCTTCGCGAAGTAATCGCCAACTCCCCAGCAAATTGCGGCCGCCAATCCAAGGATGATGCCAATGGGAACCATTTTACCCCAGCATTGTTTGGCATCAACTATATTTAATGCAATTAGTCGGAAAACAATTGGAAAAAAATAAAAAAAGGGCTCAATTTGCCTTCTTGAGCTCCTTCACGCGCTCCTCAACGCCCTTGAGCTCGAGTTCGAGGTCGCGCCTGTACTCCTCGAGCATCTCCACCTTCTCCTCCTTTGTGAGGTAGGAGCGCCCCTGCAAGCCATAGCAGCCGCATCCGTGCATATCAAACACCCATTTTTACATTGACCCGGCATATCATATCGGGCATACGATAGATTGCGCAACGGCATATTTAAATATATCGTACAACCGATATACTTTGATTGGAAGGTGCCGTTTATGAGGAAGTTGGAGGCGCAATGCTGCGATATGAGGGGGATGCTATCATTCCTGATACTCTTCCTGCTCTCAAAGAAAGGAAGGATGCACGGGCAGGAGATCGCAAAAGAACTTGGGAAGCGAAGGGGCGCAAAGCCCTCGCCGGGGACGATTTACCCGGCATTGAAGGCGCTTAAGGAAATGGGGCTGATTGAAGAGGAAAAAAAAGGCAAGACGGTATATTACGCATTGACCCCGGCGGGCAGGGATGCCCTGAAAGCCGCGAAAAAACAGTTCTGCAGGACGTTCATTGGCGTCTACTGACCATGAGGACGGATAGCTCCTCGAAGAAGAACCTTTGGGAGGAAAGCTTTTCGATATTAAAATGGCGCGCTTTCAGGAAATCATATGTTTTTCCATCGTTTGTGAGCGACGAATGCAAAAAAAGCAAGATGCCCCCACTTTTCAAATGGCCGCCGAATTCCGGCAAGAACCTATCGATCACCCTCCGGCCGGTTTTCCCGCCGTCGAATGCGCGGTTAATTATGCCTTTTAACTTTTCCGCCCTTTTCGTCGGAAGGTAGGGCGGATTGAACAGGATGGTGTTGAAATGCGCATTCTTGAGCATTGAGAAAAGATTTGTTTGGGTGAAATGCACCGGTTTGGAAATGCGGTTGAGTTTGCAGTTCAATTTTGCGTTTTCGATTGCAATCCTCGAAATGTCGGCGAATGTTACGGAGGCTGTTTTTGGGTTTTTTGCCGCTGCAATGCCCGCAATCCCTAAGCCGCAGCCAAGATCGAGCACTTTTCCAAAGGAATGTTTTTCCGCCGCCTCTGCCATTAAGAAAGAATCCTCATGGGGAAAATACACTTCGGGGAATGCCTTGAGGCGGATGCCGCTGAAAACAATCTCGTTTTCAACCCTTCCGGCTTTCCCTTCGGCTACGGGGCTTGTCATAGAAATACCATATGGTGTAAAAAGTGACGATCGCCACGATCAGGAAGATGCGGAAGAGAACGTCGTGCAACGATGCCGCCCACTGCGCATCGCCGGAATTTAGGAAGTAGATGGTCGTGGAGATGCGAAGGGCATTGAATACCAAAAGCACGAGAAGACCTGCAAGGAAGCCCTTAAGCCGGTAATCGAGGCGCTTTTCAAAGGATCCGAAAATGATGCCGATGAGTATTGCGATTTCAAGCTTTCCAGAGCACAAATCCACAATGCTAGCCAACATATTTGGGGTTGCAAGGCCGGGATATGATTGCACCGAGACGACCTCCGAGTCGATGTTGAATAGCCATTTCAGGGATAATTGCGACGTGACGGCCGCTACCTGGTTTGGGAACCGGGTGGGAAGGATGGCAAAATATGAAATTCCGGCAAACACTAAGAATAGCGCAACGAATTTAAATGCCAAAACGAGACTATTCCCTTGCTTACGGTTTTTTAACTTGGAAGAGCGCATATGAACCAGCATTCCTAGGTAGTAATGCGAAAGGAAGGCACGATAATTAAACCTGTGCATTAAAATGTAAGTGCAGGGTTCGGGCATGTTGCGTGCCAATGAAGAAAATTGCTGTTAGCGGCGATACAATGATAAAAAAGAAGGTCAAACCCCCCACGCTGGATAGGCGAAAGGGAGAGATGACGAACACTGACAAGTTCTTGCTGGTGCTTGTAATCGTTGCGGGAATCGCATCCTTCTTTTATGCGGCGATTTCCGATCTCAACAATTGGGTCAAGGCGCCCTTGATAGTTGCGATACTCTACGTCTCCGGAAGGCTGATGGCATATTTTGGCAGGTTGGAAAATTACCACGGGATAATAATGCTTAGGGGCGAGGGCGGCTTTTCGTTGATGAAATCCCTTTCTAACCACCCAAAAGTGATACGCGCGCTTGCAGACCTTGGGCTTACTTTGGGCTTCGGGCTTGTTTACGGATTTTTGGTTTTCAAGGATCAGCCAAGGAAGTTCTTCATCCACCTGCTGCTGGTTGGCGGCTTCTTCCTGACATTGCAAAGTCCGATGATAGCGGATGAGGCGTCCAATGTGGTCGTGAAAGTCGCAGGCATACTTGGGGGGCTCCTCCTCTTTGGGGTTTCCGCGCTTGCAATTCAAAGCCTCAAAATCCTGACTGTTCCCGGCACTGGCGCCGGCGCTGCGCTCATCGTCCCGGGAGTTACCATCCCGTTCTGGGAAGGGATCATTGCAATAATCATCGCAGCAACGGTGCACGAAATCGCGCACGGGGTGCTTGCGATGGTGGAAAAGCTCGAGGTCAAGAATTCGGGCGTGATACTGTTTGGGATACTTCCAATAGGCGCATTCGTGGAGCCAAACGAGGAAAAGCTCGCAAAATTGCATATACATAAAAAAAGGCGCATACTTATAGCGGGAACCACCTCGAATTTCCTGTTTTCAATCCTATTCACCTTGCTTGCAATCCCTCTTGGCGTTGCAATTCTGGGATATGCGAATGGCGTGCAGATCACTTCGATTGTCAAGGACGGCGCGTCCTTTGGAATATTGCAGCAGGGCGAAGTCATACACGCGGTCAACGGCCAGGCTGTTGCCAATTACCAGGAATTTTCCGATTTGATGAAAAATAGAGCTGCGGGCGATAAAATATCGGTTAGCACCAATATGGGTGAAAAGTCAATCACGCTTGGGCCAAACGGGAAACTCGGGATAATGCCCGATAATTACTATCCGGAAAGCAACCTCCTTGTGGGTGCGATGCTGTTTGTTTTCATCACGTTCGGGTGGGTCGCACTCATCAATTCAGCGCTTGCGATAATCAACCTTGTGCCGATATTCCTGACCGATGGCTATAGGATCGTTTACGAGGAGGCGAAGGGAGCGTTCCCAAGCGAGAATGACAGATTTGCAAAGAGGGTCGCGATTGCAGCCGGAGTGCTTTCGGTGCTGCTGTTGCTGATTAATTTCTTCCCGAATTTCAGGTAGGTGGATAATTAGCGTCCCTTTCAGGGATGAATTTCCAACCTTTCGCCGCCATTGACCCGACCAAATCCACGGAGCCATTTCGGCGCTAGAAGGCGTTGCTTCGGAAGGTTTATATCAGTTTGAATTTCATAATCACCATATGCCAAAATCCAACGTGGGCATCAGGGTGCCCATACTTGCCAATCTGGAGAAAAAAATTGATCCGAAGGGCTTGGAGGAAATGGTCAGGAAGGGCATCATAGTTCCGCCAGAAAGGCTATCGCCAAAGCAGAAGGCAAGAGCCAAAGTTTACGGGGGGGATCCTAAAAGGACCTACCTCATACCAGTAAGGCGGCCCGGCAGAAAACCAGAATCCATTGAGGAGGAACTCAACAATAGGGTCATCATCTCCAGGGAAAATGGCGACAGGAGGCTTTTCCAATTGAAGGGGGTGGGCAGCTCTGATGAAGAGGGGAAAAAAAACCATTCGGGGCAATACATTTATGCTGGCAACTATTGGCAGAGCGAAAAAGAGGAATTGCCGGAAAGGGCATTCTGGGGAGGGGCAAGGGTAGGCACACTGAACAATGCAATAATGATGACGCAACGCATCCGTGAGGAGATCGATTTGGCCAATAAGATGCTGGATCCCTCGGCATTGAGGGCAAAGCTTTGGTCCGCATCAAGACCTAATTTGGTAAAACCAGTAGCCTTATTCAGGCCGCTGGAGCTACCGGTAAACGTATGGAAGCTAGATTCTCAAAGCCCCAAAGGAGGGGGAGGAATTGAAAGGAATTATTTTGGGGAAAAAACGAAAAAATTTATTGAAAAGTACATTTCAAAAAGGGGCAAATTGCTCGTCAAGGCACCTACGATTGAGGTGCTAAGGACGATGGGAGTACACAACCCCGATTTCCAAAGGGATTTCCGGATCCTTGGGCTTGAAGCGCCGGAGGACGGGATGCGTCTGTATACAATGGATCGAATAGATTTTGGGAGCGAAAATACCGCAGAAAGGGAGCTCAAGGAAAAATTCACGGGAGGAAGGATGAAGGAATATAAGCTCAGGAAGTTCGCAGCCTCCATCGCTTTCCTTATGCACGTAATGCACCATAGGCTGAAAATATCCGGCAGCACGCCGGATGGAAGCATATTCTTCCCTTTCAATATCGCACCTAGCAGGGGGCTTCGGGGCCCGGTTTTCTATGATTTCGATACCGCGGATGCAAAGCTTGGCAGGGGCTCGCTGGATGTAAAAAACGCATTGAATTCAATGAAAGAATACTGGGAACAGCTTACGCACTACGAAAGAAAATTTAGAATTTATAAATCTGTTGGAAGGTTGAGGCGAATGGTTGAAACCTTTTGCAGCGTATATACGGCGGGGATGCCAAGAAAGAAACGTGAGAGGATGGAAAAATATATTTGGAGAAAGGCATTTGAATATGACATACATAAGCGGCGCGCATAGGATGTCGGCTGAACGCGCCTAGTATTCGAGGAGCATCTTCTGCTTCTTCTGTGAGAGGGCGGAAAGGGGCTCCGCATTGAATCCCCGCTTCTTCAGCTCCCTTGCGAATTCCTTCTCGAAGCCGTGAGTGGTAATTACCCGCCTTGGAGAGACCTGCCTTACGAACTCGAGCGAATCGCGGAAATCGCAATGGTCGGAGAGGCAAAATGCCTTGTCTGCTGAAAAGCGTTCATTTTGCGCCCAGCCAGTTGCAACTGCGCTCTTGACGTCGCACGCATAGAACTCGCCAAGTGCCTGCGCGAACCCCCTGTTGGCATTGTGATGGGGCACAACTGCAACGAACTGTGTCTTTAGCACTTCCCTTGCCTCCTCCGATGTCTCATTAAGCATCTGCAGGTTTATCCCATATTTCCTATAGATCTGGCTGATGCGGAATATCTCGCTTGTGACAACGGGCGTTATCTGGCAGTAATCATTGAGGAGCTTTATAATCTCCTGCGCCTTTCCCAGCGCGTAACCGCCAAATATGATGGAGGAACCCGCCTTCAACTGCTCGCTAACCCAGGTTGAAACATCCGCATACACCTGCTCGACTGGCGGGAATTGGTAAAAAGGGAGCCCATAGGTGCATTCCATAAGAAGAACGTCCGCCTGCCTTACCTCCGCTCCCTTATTCGTAAGCGACCCCCTTGTCTTGAAATCGCCGGTGTAAGTAAACGAGAAACCGTTTTCAAGGTGGATCTGCTTTGAACCAAGAACGTGGCCCGCGTCCAGGAGCTCATATTTGAACGAGGTATCCTTAGCAAGCTTTAGCCTTGCAAGCACGGAATCGCCATAATTTCGCGCGTGGATGAGGTCGATTGTTTCCTCGGATGCAATTATTCTCCTGCTGTGCTTGATTCCAAGGGAATGGTCGGAATGCGCGTGCGAGATGAATGAAAGGTCGCCCTTTCCATCGAGCATCAGCTGCTCACTTGCCATTTGCAGGGCTATTCCGCTTTTGGTGGGCCAAAGCATGCAACGAAAACAACAGGCGGATTAAAAAATGATTCGAGGGGAAGATGCGGGTGAAAAAAATTTAATGCGCGGTTTAAGCAGCCGGCAAAACTTTGGGGTGCGCCAGAATTGGAAATTACGTGAATGCCTTTAAATTAAGTATTCTAGAGCATCTGCCCCTTGGGTTGGTCTTTAAAAACTAAAATAAAGTAAGATTCCCTGATGCGGAAATGGTCGTGGAATCGCTCATTGGCCCAAGGACTGCAGAAAGGAACCCTTCCGAGATCATCGTGCTTGCATTCATATTCGTTTCGATGGCTGTTGGGATTGTCGATTACCTGAAGATCGAGCCCTATGGCCAGATGGTTTTGATGTTCACGCTCATCCCCTCGATCCCTTTCATTCTCGACCTATTCAAGCTCGAGGAGGAGGAGCTCGAGCACGAAACCATCCTGAAGAGCCGCACGATACGAAGGCATTATTCCGTGCTGCTGGTGCTCCTTGCGTTCTTCATGGGATGCGTGCTTGGCTTCACTTTCTGGTACCTTTTCCTGGAGGGAACCGATGCGGAGAGGGCCGCAAAGTTCTTCGAGCCGCAGTTAAGCGAGCTTGAGAACATCAACAGCATCAGCGCGCAGATTTCAGGCAAGGTGCTGGAATCGGAAATGGGGGGCTCGCAGGCATATGCGATAAGCCTTAGCAATACGTTCAATTTCATCTTCTTCCATAACCTTAGGGTGCTCATGATGGTGGTGCTAGGCTCGCTCATCTACGGAGCTGGCTCGGTATTCATCCTTGCATGGAACGCATCCGTCATAGGGGTGTTCCTTGGGAATGTCGCACGCAAGTTCGTTTTGCACCAGGCGCCTGCTTTTTCCCTCATACCCGGGCTAAGTTATGGGTTACTTGGGCTTATACCGCACGGCACATTCGAGCTGCTTAGCTATTCAATAGGCGCGCTTGCAGGGGGAATCCTTAGCGCCGCAATTTCAAGGAGGGTTTACGGTTCGCTCGAATTCCGGCCAATACTGGTGGATGTTTTGAAGCTTTTTGCCGTTTCGATCGCCTTCCTGTTCATTGGCGCGGTGATTGAGGCGGCAACGATGTGAAATGGAGGAATTGCATTAGGGGATGCGTACGTTTGGGGACAGAATCGCGCAGTTCCTTGCTGGAAAAAGGCGAAATGAATCTAAAGTTATTTAAATGGCTGATGCACTAACAAATAAGTCAAATTAGTGGTAGAATGAAGCTTCGACGTATAGCCATCATTCCGGATGGGAACAGGCGGTTTGCAAGGAAAAATTCGCTCAGCGTGCAGCATGCATACGCGAACGGCTTCAAGAAGGTCGAGGACGTCGTGAAATGGGCCGGGAAGGACGGGATAAACAACGTGACATTCTGGGCGCTTTCGCTTGAGAATTACCAAAAGAGGAGCAGGCTTGAGCTTCGGATCCTTTTTTCGCTTATGCGCAGGAAATTAAAGTCGTCCATTGCGGAAAACACGTACTCGAAAAAGAAAATTGCGGTTAAATTCTTCGGGAAGCTTGACCTTTTGCCAAAGGATTTGCAGGAAATGATGCAAAAACTCGAGAAGGATACGGCAAGGTTCGATAACAAGCTGGAAATCGCGGTCGCATATTCGGGAAGGGAGGAGATCTTGAATGCAACGAAGAAGATCGCGGTCGATTTCTACGGAAAGGCGGGAAAGCTTGGGGACATTTCCGAGTCGGAATTCGAGAAATACCTCTACTCCCCGCTAGCACCCGACCTGATCATAAGGACCGGCGGGGTTTCGAGGCTTTCGGGCTTCCTGCCCTGGCAGACCGCGTATTCGGAGCTGTTCTTCTGCGGGAAGCTCTGGCCGGAATTCGAGGAGTCCGATTTCCGGGAAGCGGTCAATTTCTACAACGAGACGCAAAGAAGGTTTGGGAGATAATCGCTTATTCTTATCTGCTCGGGAGGAATAACAACTAGTTCATGTTAAATTCTTGCCCCCCCATCCATCCGTAAAAAAAAAGGAATTTAGTGCGACCCGCTTGCGGATGCCGTCTCTTCCTCCTTCTTCTGCTCCCCGCCCTCCTCCTCCGTGAGTTCGGGAGGCGCCTCGCCCTTGTCGATCTCGGAATAATTCTGCACGTCGAATACCTCAGTAAGCTCGGTCTTGCGTATCTCGCACCTCTTGATGGGCGCGATCTTCTTTAGGACCTTGAACAATTCGGCAGCCGACTTCCCAAAAAGCGTATCGTAGATGAACTGGCCAAAATCCTTGCCCGCGGCCTTTGACTTCATCTCGCTTACAATCTGGTT
This sequence comes from Microcaldota archaeon, assembly GCA_041305345.1. Lineage (GTDB taxonomy): Archaea > Micrarchaeota > Micrarchaeia > Norongarragalinales > SBBD01 > JACRGC01. The sequence continues at coordinate 15,734 of JBFYLP010000006.1, forward strand.
GCGAAGAACGGTCTTCTGCCTCCCGGAGCAAGAGACGCCGGTTACCGCAACCGCCTTTATCCGGAAATCTATCCCGTCCTTGGAAACGGCATTGAAGACCACGTTGAGAGCGTCATTCTCCCTCCTGACAAGCGCATGTATGAATTCCCTTGAAACCTCGTGGCCGATGAATTTCGTGAACGCAGTCTTGCCCTTGATTTCCGTGATGCGCAGGGAAATGTTGGTGTAAGTGTGGGAAATGTCCTTCGTGACGTCCTTCAGGGGTACGATGATGATCCTATTTAGCATATGCTCATCATCAACAGCCACGATCTGCGAAACCTCGACCTCGTTTAGGAACTTGGGAGCCCGGACGGAATACCAGCTCTTGCTTTTCCAGGTGTCCACGACTTTCTTTGTTGCCATTTTCTCACGCTAATTTTTTTTGTTGTGCATTTGGGCGTTGTGCCCGTTTTTTCTTCAAACCCTATCCGATGGCCTTATTTCACCAGGAGGGCCGCCTGCTCGGGATCGTATTTCCAGTTCTTGGGAAGCTTCTTACCCCGGTAATAATTGACAAGGCGCTTGATCTTAGACTCGACGTTGGTTAGCTTTTGCTTGTTTAGAAGGTCGTGGTTGTTTTCCAAAAGGTGCTTCCGGAGCCTAACCGCCTTCCGTATGAGGTCTATTAGATCAGATGGATATTTGGGCGAGAGCCCCTTCTCGCTTAAGATCTGGGAAACCGTCTTGCCGGTCATAGTCCTAACGGAGGGCACTGAAAACTGGTCCCGTAGGATGAGGCCTATTTCCGCCTCCTTTCGGCCTTCCTTTGCGAGCTTCTCTATTTCGGAATAGATCTCTTCCTTCGATGCCTTGACCCACATCTGGGCGTTGCTCCTAGTTGGCTTGTGGGACTTGCTCCTTCCCCTTCTGCGCGTATGCATCCTTGCCATTTTTCCTCTCACAACCCGCCACGAACTCCTGGCGGAATAATGCCTCTAAGCTGACGGCTATCTAGAATTAGAAGCTCAAATAGTTTCCAAGTAAAAGTATTTAAACGTAACTTATTGCCCATTGCGGAGGCGTTTGCGCACGCCGCCGAATGCAACAAACAGCGCCTGCAGCTCCTCGTCGGATACCCTGCTCCTTGAAAGCACGTTGTCGAATGCGGCCATAACCTTCCCCTTGTCGCGGATCTCGCCAATCGAATCGACAATCTCGCCAAACATCCTTTGGAGGTACTTCACCTGCGTGCGCCTTGCGGGCCTGTAATGGAGCGTGACCTTCCTTGAAACGTATAGCTCGTAGAGCAAGACCGCTACGGCGTGGGACAAATTCAGTACCCCAAATTTCCTGGCTGCGGGAATGGATACTATTGCATCGCACTTCTTTAGAGTTGCAAGATCCAAGCCCGAACCCTCGTTGCCAAACACCACAGCAAGCCGATCCCGCCTTGTGACCTTACTTGTGACATCGCGAGGGGCGATGCAGTTCTTGAGCGCGTACTTGAAGCGGGGCACCACGCCGGTTGTGCCAACCACGTAATTGCAGCCAATGATCGCGTGCTCGAAATCATCAACGATCCTCGCGCCCTCAAGAAGGTCCCTGGCGTGCTTTGCATATTTGATTGCCTCCTGGGATATGGGTGTTACAGGCTTAACCAGAAAAAGCTCCCTCGCCCCGAAATTCCTCATCACCCGGCAAACGGAGCCGAGGTTCACCGGAAACTTGGGCTCCACAAGCACGACCCGAATCATCAAATCCCCCGCGAATGCGCAGCTTTTTTAACCAAGAGCGCTTGATTTTTTAGCTCGCTCAATTGAGGGCGTGAATCTATTAAAGGCGAACCCCGTTAACCAAGAGCGCTTGATTTTTTCGCTCGCTCAATTGAGGGCGTGAATCTATTAAAGGCGAACCCCGAAGTGAGAAATGCCGCAATACCTTCATTCATTGCACTGGTGCTGATTTGCTGCCCCGCAGCAGCGCAGCTCTCCACTTCAAAGCTGATTGATTACGGGAAATACTACGGAAACCAGGACGAGGCGGTGATGCCTTCGGAAAGGCTCAACCCGCTGATCTACAGGGATGACTTTTACTGGACCATTTACCTGACGCCGCAGGATTCGACAACCGTAAAGAACCTCATAATCATCGTAAGGCAGGTGGGCGATGGGGGCACGATGGAAACTAGGGAGGACGTGCTCCGGCTGCTTTATGGGCTGGATTATGATTTGGATTCGCTAGAGCTTGCCAGCCAGAAGGGGATAGGTCTTGGCGGCCTTAGGAACGTGATGCAATCAGTGAAATCGCAGCTGGAAAGCGATGGCATATTGCTTGAGAACATCAAAAGGCAAAGTGACGAGGATTTCCAGGGGATCGAGGATGAGCTTAGGGAGGCCCAGGCCGGCGCCGACGATGCGCTGGTGATCCTCCAGGAGGGCACGGACTACCTTGACGCCTTCCTCGCAGCAGGATCGGAACAGGAAGTGGTTTTCGACGACCTCGAGCTCGTGATGGAAAAATACGACGACTCGCTGGATGCCATTTTCGGTTTTTCGGGTGCTGCGGACAAATACCAGAAGGCCGTGATTGGCAAGCAGCTCGAAATCGAGGATGCGGCGATTGCCTCGGAGCTTTCAAAGCTCGCAAACCTTAAGGTCGAGGACGCGCTGTTCAAGTCGTATAATGCATCACTCTCCCAGAAGAGGAAGGAGTACGATGTGAGGAACGCCAAGAAGGAAAGGGCTGTCAACGACTACATTTACAGCCTCTATTCGAGGAAGCAGAAAGTGGAGGCGACAAGCGCATACGATGGCGCGAAGGATGAGGGAATAATCGATACGCTCCTATCCCCGAGGAATTCGGCGGTGCTCAAGGAATGCGGGGTCAATGCAGCGGAGCTCAAGCGCAGGTGGAGCGCAATTGAAACGTCGATGGAATTGCAGGAATACGAATTGGTGCCCCTGAAAGTTTTGGAAGCCTCCGAAATCGCGCAAAACCTCAACACGAAGCTGACGGACTGCCTTGCTGCAACGCCTAAACCGACTGCAAGCCCCTCCGGATTCGATGCGGGAAAATATGCAGCCCCCGCGGCGTTCATCATCCTGCTTGCAATTGCATTTCTGTATTTCAACAACTATTTCAGGAAGAAAAACGAGGAAACCGACCAATAGGCGCAGATGATAAAATTTAATAAATGCCCCAACTTAATCCCTTCAGAGGCATAAGAGTGAGAAAATGAACCTTCCAGCAGGCGTGAGCGTGAAGACGGCAATCGACTCGGCGACGATTGATTTTTTCGCGCTTTTAAAGGAATTGAAGGACAAGGCATTCAACGGCTACATAACGCTTGCAGTGCAGGGGCTTGGGGGCATCGAGGAAGGGATAGTGGTTTTCGACAATGGCAAGATCGTCGCGAGTTTCTACGATTACCTGAAGTACAACAAGCAGGTGTTCGGGGACCTAGCATTCCAAAGGACGGTGAATGCGAGCGCGGCCAAGTACGGCGTGCTCGATATTTTCCAGCTGACAAACGACCAGGTGCAGCTCATCTTGGCATTCAACGAGCAGGCGATCTGCCTGCCCTCGGAGGGCGACATAAAGAAACTACGGACCGAGGAATTCTCGCCGTTTTTCGAGGAGCAGGTGAAGGAAAGCGCGCCAATTGGCACCAAGGGCGACCTGCTCAAGAAATTCAAGCTTGGTGACGTGGAGAAGAAGGAGAAGGTGGAAGTGACCGACGAGGAGGCGGAGGATTTGCTCCACGACCTGTTCAAGAAGGGCTGAATCGGAATGGTTAAAATGGGGTTTAATGTTACAATACGAAGCGGTAGTATCCAATGAGAGTAATCGTGATTGCATCGGGGAAGGGGGGCGTTGGGAAGACCTCGATAGCCGTCAACCTAGGGATTGCGCTTGCGCAGATGGGAAAGCGCACGGTAGTTGTTGATGCGGATGTTTCGATGGCTAACGTTGGCATAATGCTTGGGATCGACAGGGCTCCAATCAGCCTGCATAACGTCCTGATGGGCGAAACAAACATCCGCGATGCGGTATACGAAGGCCCGGGCAAGGTCAAGTACGTGCCTTCCAGCCTTTCTCTTGAACGCGTCAAGAAACTGGTAATAGAGAAGCTGCCAGATGCCATCAAGGACCTCGAGCCAATAGCGGATTATGTTCTAATCGACTGCCCGCCTGGATTCGACAGGACGGTCGAATCTGCGATTGGTTCCGCTAAGGAAATGATGATCATCGTGACCCCAAACCCAGCCAGCCTTGCCGATGCATTGAAGATAATGAGCTATGCCAGCAAAAGGGGCGTTGTGATACTTGGCTTCATCGAGAACATGGTCCTCAACGACAAGACAGAGGTGAAGAAGGAGGAGATAGAGATGCTCCTCTCGACAAAGCTTCTCCACCAGATACCCGAGGACCCGGAGGTTAGGCGCGCGGCAAGCACGCAAACGCCATTCCTCATCAGGAACCCGAATTCGCCGGCTTCGAGGGAGATACGCATCCTTGCCGGGAAAATCACAGGCGAGCAGGTTAGGATTGAGACAAAGGTTAAAAAAGGATTTTTGGCATCTTTATTGGATGCGCTTTTCGGAAGGAGGAATTGAACCTTGCCGCAACGCAAATTGGCGCTATGCATCGGTTCATTTTTTTGGAACACTTGAAATCAATTTCCTAATTTAGGTTTTTTAAAAAAAGAGGGGATGTCGATGGTGGAAAAAAGGCCTTTTGACGTGCTTAACAACGCGCTCAACCAGAATGTGCTTGTAAAGCTCAAGGGCGAAGTCGAGGTAAGGGGCGTGCTTTCAAGCTTTGACGTTCATATGAACCTCGTGATCGAGAACGGCGAGGAGCTCCGCAACGGCGAGATGAAGAGGAAGCTGAACACGGTTCTATTGCGCGGGGATACGGTTGTCTTCATTTCCCCGGTCAATATCTGAAAAAAAATGGACTCGGCGGGATTTTCAGCCCTAATTGGCAATCGAACCCGCTGTCTCCTGCATGCCATGCAGGCGTGTTACCAGTCCACTACGAGCCCAAAACCAGCAATGCTTGCCCATGGGCCCATAGGGAATTGAACCCCACGTCTTTCGCACGTCAAGCGAACGTCTTACCGACCGACTCTGGGCCCAGCGGGAACTATTTAGTCATGAAAGGATTAAAAATAACAAGTTAAGCGGATTCAGAGTGTCTGCTTCGAGAAAAGCCAGATGATGACCACAAGCAGGATGCCGATTAGAATGTACCTCCAGGGGATTTCCGGTTCTACGGCAATCGCCGCCATGTCCGGCAGCGTGACCAGTTCGGTTGCAACTACGCCCTCGCTTGAAAGCACCTGGAACGGAACTTCCTTGCCATGGAAGTCATCAAGCGGCTGCACCTGGAGCCGGATGTCCTTGCTCTCTCCTGGGGCAAGCTCGTCAACATAATCAAGTGGGACGATGTTCAGCCCTTTTGCAGGCACGTTGATGGAAAGCTCATTCATCGGGACATTACCCGTATTCTTCAGGGTGAATGTTACGAATGCCTCGGTTGTCACGCCGGCCTCCTCCACCGGATTGATGGAATGCGTAACGTAACTGCCAATCCGCCTGTTTTCAACCCGCAATTCCGAGGTGAATTTTGAAATCTCGGCGCCGGAAGATGCAATTATCCCAAGGTTGAATGTGCCCTGCGCATCGGGCTTGATTACGACGTAAAAAACCGCGGTTTTGCCTGGCTTTATGGTTTTTGGCAGGGGTGATTCCAGCCGAACCCAGGAGCGATCAATCCCCTCCAATGTGACAATCGTATTAGCCATTTCTGTGCTTTTGGTATTCTGCACGTTCACGATGAATTTCTTCTCCTCGTCGAGGATGGCACTGATCGGCGATGGCGCACTGATTTTCAGGAATGATTCTCCGGTATTGTTGCTTGGCACAACCTCGAATTCGATTACAGATGAGACCGGAGGAGCAATCCTTGGGGTGATCGTAAGTTCGCCTGCCTGCTTGCCAAGGGGGGTTATGCACGAAGTCTGCACGATGTAATTTACGATCTGCGATTCGCCAGGCGAGAGCGAGAATTCCTCCGGCTCGGCATAGGGGGTCGCCTTCCATAGCGGCTTTACATCTATTGCATAATCGTCCTCAAGGGTGCCGGTGTTCTTCACCTTGAAATCGAATCCGTCCGTGGTGCACCTCCGGACAATTGCGGAATTCGGTTTTTCAATTTCCACATTCGAGATGCCCTCGACCCGATAGCAGATTTCCTTCTCAAACAAGACGTAGCTAAGGTAGGATGCCTTAAGGATGAAGCGGTGGAGGCCAATTGGCGCCGTAATCTGCGGGAAAAGGGTGATGTTGAAATATTCCCTCTCGCCTGCAGAGAGTTCAAAATCCTTGAGGGGCAATGTCACGTACCGAAGGGACGATTCCCCGCCCGTAAGCTCAAGCCGAAAGGGGCCCGTTAGCTCGCCATAGTTCCTAACCCCCAGGGGGATGCGCTCTTTTTCGCCGTGGCTTACTGCAATGCAGCCCAGGGGCTCATTTACCAGGGAGAGTTGAGCGGTCTTCGCATACGACCGCACCGTGACTGGATGCAGAAATTCCTCAAGGCAGCAGGCGGAGGATGCACGTACCCTAAAAACAATTTCGTAGTCGTTCCCGGGCGCTCCAACTGGCATCGTTACGATAGCCCTCACGGCCTTCATCTCCCTAGCGCCAATCCGAACATCGGATTCTGAAAACCTAACGGCCTTCCCAAGGGGGTTGGATGCCGCATCAACGCCCGCAATAATTTCCTCATCAAGGCCGTTTGTAATCGCAATGGAATATTCCTGCGTTTCACCAGGCATCAGCTGCTTAAGAGCGGAGGGCGTTACGAGGACCTGGATTTCACCGCCATCCTGATCCGTCACGGGAGATGCAGTTACCGCCAGTTCCAGATTCAGGTATTCCGAGCAGGTTACGGATCCCGTATCAGCTGTGATCTCAACTGGGAAGCCATATTCGCCCTCACTTGCCTCTGATGTAATTACAAAAAAAGTGAACACATCTTCTCCCTGGGGCTGTAGAGTGGCAGTACTTTTATCAAAATTTACCTCCAGGAAAGGCATATGGCTGTTTGAAGCGGAAAGGTATACCGACTGCAGGCCTGGATTGGTGTTCTTGATGGCAATTGGGAACGAGGCAATTGAGCCCTTCTGTACGGAGGCATCGGTTATCGCATTGACCTCAAGGAAATCGCATTCCGCGGAACAGTAGCCCGCAATCGCCAGCAATAATGCTGCTGCAAAAGGGAAGATTTTCATATTTGGGTTATGTCAAAACACATATATAAATCAACATCTCCGAGGGTCGCCGCTTCCCAATCAACCAAAGGATGGCTGCTTGATTGAGGTTGGAATAAGGCCTTATACGATCCGGATAGGGCGCTTTGCATCCCTGATTTTTGGGTTTACGCAGCATCCGAAGGAAAAGGGCGGATGAAAAGGTTTTAATAAATCAGCCGTTTGGTATGTGGGAGAATATGGACATAATAGAGCTCATCCTATTCATTTTTCCGGCGTATGTTGCAAACAGCGCGCCAGTTATCCTCTCTGGCTGGGGCCCGCTTGACCACGGCGCATTGTTTACAGATGGGAGGAGGCTACTTGGCGATTCGAAAACAATAAGGGGTACATTGGGTGGGATCATAGCCGGCCTGATTGTCGGAATGGCCTTCATCCTGCTTTGGCCATCGTACCTTGCAGACCAGAAACTTGGCGAACAGCTCTTCGTTTTCACCCCCGAACAGAAGCTTATGGTTACTATATTCATGGTCCTTGGAGCAATACTCGGGGACCTGCTTGGCAGCTTCTTCAAGCGCAGGCTTGAGATCGAGCCGGGGCAGCCGCTGCTTGTGACGGACCAGCTACTGTTCATCCTGATGGCTGTTGCGCTTTCCACCATACCGAAGGGATTCTTCATAACCATTTTCGACTTGCTGGTGGTGATTGGGATAACGCTCGTGATACACATCCTTGCCAATGTAATAGCGCACCGGCTTAACCTGAAAAAAGTGCCGTGGTGAAACTTGCGTGGCTGGGCGCGGCTTTTCAAGCTTTCTCCGAAGGGACGATTTGGAATTCCTTTTGAAATTCATTGCATTTTTTTTCGTGCTGCTTTTTTTCCTCAAATTCCTTGACAGTTCAATCATCACAAAGTCCGTGGCGTACGCTGAATATTACTTGGTAAACCTGTTTGGAACGCCTGCAACGATCAGTGCCAATACCATAACCCTGCCAAATAGCCGCGTTGAGATAGTGCCGGAATGCTCCGGATTCGTGATGATCATCCTCCTTGCAGCCCTTTTATGGAGCACCAACATCGAGAACAAGAGGAGGGCAAGGTACCTGCTGATTTTTGGGCCTTTCCTTTTTGCTTTTAATATACTTCGGCTTTTAATAACGATCCTTGTGCTAAACAACCATCCCACATTTTTCGATTCGGTACACGTATTCCTCTGGTTCGTGGACTCCGCGATAGTGATGGCCATTTGGATGCACGCGCAGGGGTTCAGGCTGGGTAGGCTCCTTGCAGTGGGAAAATGAGGAAAAACCGGAAAATCATTTATGCATTCGTGCTTGCAATCGCGCTCATTTCCAGCTGCATGTCAAGGCCCGAATTGGGATCGCCCGCCTTTGCGCCATCATCCTCCCGCATCCTCCTCCCCGCAATTGATGCGGACACCAGGGGCACGCAAATCGTCCTGGATGTGGGTATTTTTGAGGGAAAAGGGGAAGTGGAATTTGACTCGCAGAATGGCACAATAACCTACTCGCAAGAAACGCAACAATCCCTTCTCACGGCATCCAAAGTTGCGGAAAAACATACCGGAATCTCCCTCTCGGATAAGCACATCACATTTTCCATTAGAGGGGCAACCGGCCTCATTTCGGGAAGGAGCGCGGGTGCCGCCGCTGCCCTTGCTACGATCGCCGCCCTGAAAAGGGAAAGGCTGCGGGGCGATGCATTGATCACGGGCGGCATCGATCCAAAGGGCAACATCCTTCGGGCAGGAAAAATTCTGGCGAAGGCGAGGGCGGTAAAAGAAAGCGGTTTTGGCACATTGCTGGTCCCTGCTGGCGAGGCAAAGCTATGGCTAACGCCCGAAACGTGCCAGCAACCGGATGGGAGAGTCATCTACCGATGCAAACCCGAGAAGATTGAAATCGACATTGCGAAGGAAACCGGAATCAATATAGTGGAGGTGGCGGATATCAGGGAGGCAAGCAAAATTATGACAAGCTAGAAGAAGGCATTACGGTTTTTCCCTCAAATTTCCGCAAGCGAGAGAGTTTTATGCTTTTCCAAGAAGGTGATTTCGTGCCTCTCGAAGAAGCCTATCCTCCCAAGCAGGTTGAAGCTGGTGCCGTGCTTGGAAAAACCGACCTCACATTCAAAGACTTCACCTATAGCCTGCATCCCAATATTGCAGATGAAAACATCGATTTTATCGGAAACAGTTGAAATCACAAGCTTCCTCCCCCTCTGCCAGGGAATCCCGAATTGCTCAGCAACCCAGGTATGGAAAATGCAATAGTTGGAGCCGGAATCAACTACGCCATCGATAATTAGCTCCTTTCCCAGATGTATCAGCTTTATTGGAACTGAAGGGTAAAGCCCTTTATTGTGATGCCTATACTGAAAGCTTTCTAAAGCCATCCAGCCACCTAGAGCAGGCCGAATGCTTCATCCTTCGATGGGATTTTGGTGATGAAGGGATTTTTGGCTTCTTTGACAAGAGGGTTGTTGAACAGTTGCCTTGGCGAATCAGAAACAGCCAAGAGCCTGCCTTTGATAACTGCTACCCATTTACCTGCAAACTTGTCGAACTTGGCCGCATTTTTCGTAAACCAGCCGAAAGTCTCAATGTGCGAATACATAACGGTAACCTCCCTCCACAATTAAGCAATAGAGAAAGCTCTTATTATATGTTTGGTGTATCAGAAATCATCCGGAGGTTTATTTTCGATCATTTCTGCCCCTGCAGCTCGTACATCTCGAAGATCTCAGCTTCCGATGTGGCATCCTCCGGCCGTTTATCCGTCCGCAGGGAAATCATCCGGGGGAACCGAAGGGCGTATCCTTCCTCCTCGCCCTTCCGCCTCCCCGCAGTATGGGTTGGGGATTTGGTTATCTCATCAGCGTTCACTTCAATTACAATTTCCGGCCTAACCCAAACATCTGGCGTCATCTCGCAATCGACGTTAGCAGGCTTGTTTTTCAATGAAATTTTCCCAAGCATTTTGGCGAACTCGGCCATCTGCTCTTCCGTAAAGCCGGTGCCGACCTTTGCTATGCTCTTGAATTGCGCTGATTCGGGATCGTAAACTGCGGTCAGAACCCCGCCGAAGTCGAACTGCGTGCGCTTTCCCTTCCCAAGATAGTACCCAATTATCACTACATCGAAGGTGTCCACGGACTTGCCATAGCTCCTCTTCAGCTTGATCCACGCGAATTTCCTCGCGCCGGCAACGTAGGGGGACTTAAGGTCCTTTGCAATGATGCCCTCAAGCCCGTCCGATAGGCATTTCTCGAAGAATTGCTTTAACTGATGCGGAGTTTTTGCGATTATGCGGCCGGATAATTTGAGCGTATTGGCATTTTTTAAAATCAAATCCCCCAAATCCTTCCTTCTTTTCTCATAGGGCTCCCTCGTGTAATCCTTCCCATCCGCAAACAGCAGCTCGAATGCGAATAACCTCAGGGGGATTTCCTGCGCTTTACGCTCAACATCGTGCTTCCTTTTCCGCTGAATCGTCACCTGGAAGGGAAGGAATTTGCCCTGCGCCTGATCGTATGCAATCGCTTCACCCTCGAAAATCGCATCCTTCGCGGAAAATTCCTTCCTTACCGCCGAAACGACATCGGGGAACATATGCGTCATTGGCTCCTCCTTGCGGGAAAAAATCCTAACGTCATTCCCGCTCTTGTGAATTTGCAAGCGAAAGCCGTCATATTTGCCCTCAACCGAGCAGGTGCCAATCTTCCCGATGATCTGCTCAGGCGTAAGGAGGCGTTCTGCCAACGCAGGCCTTATTGGGGAGAACACCTTGGGATTGATTTTTTCGAGTTTCGCAATTTCCCCGTTGATCGCCATTTCCGCGATTTCTCCAAGGTCGGAGCGCATGTTGAATGCCCTCTCGAAAATCTCGCGGAATTTCCGCTTCTGCTCTAGTATGTCGACCTTCAGGGAGTTGCCATCAATCCCTATTACAACTCCGGATATCTCCCCGATTTTTGATTTAATTAGGAAAGGGTCTCCCTTCTTCCCTTCCGGCGCAGCCTTGGACTGCAGGGTTATTGATGAAACATCGCCTTTCCTTATCTCCGTTTCCCTAGAGAAAATCGGCGCATATCCCGATGAGTCGCAAATCCTTGCGATCCAATAGAACGCAAGCGCGTCAAGGATCGTTGGTTCGCCCATTCCAAGCCGCAGATTTCCCTGCACGAAGCGAACGATGTGCTTAGCTTCGTGGGGGCTCGAATTCGAGAGCAGTTCGGCAAGAAGCTTGATCTTGACGTCCTGGGAACCGCTCCCGGATGATGTGGCAATTCGATAAAAATTATCGTATACCTTCCTGACACTAAGTTCCTGGCTAACAAGGGTGGATTGGGCCTTGTTTTCAAGCATCTTTTCAGCTGCAAGCCCCAAATCACCCTCCTTCCTATAAATCTGCTCTATTTGCCCTATGGTTTTGCCCGAGACGTGCGCTATTGCTTGCTCGGCAAGCTTGTCGCCGATGCCGATTTGTATCCCGTATGATTCGGGTACGAGTATGCCCTGGCAGAGGTAGGTTAGGTGCCCAACATCGGTTGCCGATGCATTGAAGTACATTTGCGCAAGCTGCTCCGCAAGCAGCAGGCGGGAGGAGGTCTTTTCCATCATCTCGAAAATATCCGCCAATTCTTGGAAGCGCATCTTATCACTACTCATTGAGCCATTTCTCCCACCACTCGGAATAGAGCCGCAGAGTGTCGGAGAAGGAGGGGCTCAGTTTCAGGGGGCCGTTCTTTTCAGCCTGCGCGACAAGGCCGGATTTCTGCAGGGCTAGGATGAGCATGTATAGGGTGCTTTTTTTTGCCTCAAGCTTCCTTTGGAGCTGGATGAAGGTCAGTTCGCCATTTTTCAATTCCTCCAGCACCCGGATAGTGAGTTCCTTCTTTGTTTGTGAGAAGGAAAACGAGTTGGTGATGAAATTGTAGATGGTGAATTGCTGCGCCTTCATCTTCCCCAAATCGGATGAGTCGATCCGAAAATAGGAGAATGCCTGGGATTTCTGCTTGTTGTAGTGCTCGCGAGTCCTGCCGGTTCGTTTTGCGGGAATGCCTCCATCAGATGGCTGCGAAGTGCCACCATCCGGGATGCCAATTGCTCCCTTGCCCACTTCTTCCGCACCTTCCTTTTGCTTTTCACCATCAGACATATGTAGCCAAACCCCAAATCCAGATGCATGAGAGAAATCAAAATCATCAAACGCCAAAGAGCAGCCGGAGCGCATCCCTAACTCCCGGCGCGAGCCCGAAAATCGTGATCAGCAAAAGGACGAATATCTGCTCGTCACGGTTGCTCGCCTCCTTCCTTAGGGCCATGATGATAGCGATCGCAAAGAGTGCCTTGACAACGAAGAACGCAAAGGGCGAACCGAACACTGAAAAAATCGTATTGGCAACAAGATGCTGCTCAAAATAGCCGCCATAGGAGACCCCTATGAAGGTTGCGGCGCCATCAAGCGTCTGGGAAAGCGTGGTTACCCGTTCAATGTTCTTCAAATCGCCATTCTCCCGCTTGTTGTAAAACCACCGCTTGAAGAGCTCGAATGACATGAGCCCCACGCCAGCAGCAACCAGGATTGCAAGGAAAAGTATGAGCGAATCGACCGTTAGGCTAGAGAAGCCAAAGAGCGCGAGTATCGCAAACAGCGCTGCTGCAAGCCCGATGCCCGAATCCCGCATTTTTTTTTGGAGCAGGCTAAAATCGGCCTTCGCTGCCTGTGCGGACACGGCATAAACAGCAACTAGCACTACGAACATCAATATGTAAATCCCAGGCGTGATGAAAGGGTAAAATGTGATCCCAAAAAGTTCGATGCTGCGCGGAAGTAGCTGAGCATCCTGTATCACGCGCAGGATGCCACCAAGGAAGATATATGGCAGCACCGCAAAGTAGAATTGGGGCGAAATTGGTATTTTCCTTCCTCGGAGGTATTTGTAGATCACGTAAGCGGCGAAAAGTGCGATGAGGGCATAAATGGCGGTATTGTAGGCGTTATAGGGGGGATACGCGTCGGGAAATTTCATCGGCCTAACGAAGTACTCGTCAATGAAGTCAACCATACGGATTTGAAGGCAACCATTATTTTTAAGCGTATTCATGATATGATAGGGAGGGTGGCTTTATGGAAAGGGAGGAATCGTGAAAGCTCTAAATGGAATTTGCATTTGGAAGGATTGCTAAAATTTCTATTGGGGATTCAAAATGGGTTCGTTCAGGGAGGAGGCATTAAGATGCAGGATCGTAACAAGGAGGGAAGCCGAAGGGATGGTTGGCTCATTTGATTTGATGGGCGATATCGCCGTGATAGACGTGCCAAAAGCGCTTCGGAAGAAGGAGGGGAAGCTTGGCAATCTGCTACTAAAATTGCACAAGAATTTGCGAACGGTTGCAAGGAAGGGGAGTGAAATTAGCGGAAAATACCGCATCAGGAAACTTAAGGTGATCGCCGGGGAAAAAAGCCTGGTTGCGAGCTACAGGGAAAACGGGTGCGCATTCCGCATTGATCTGGGGAAAGTTTATTTTTCCCCCAGGCAAAGTTTCGAAAGGGAGAGGATCGCCCTGCAGGTGCAAAGGAAGGAGAGAGTGCTGGCATTGTTTGCAGGCGCAGGATTTTACCCAATCGAGATTGCAAAAAAGCAGCCTGATTGTGAAATTACAGCAATTGAGCTAAATCCGGTTGCCGTGAAGTACTTGGAGGATAATGCAAGGGCGAACAAGGCGGGATTGGCCATCCGGATCATCAAAGGGGACGTGAAGAAAATACTTAGAAAAAGCGAATTTCGGAAATGGGCAACAAGGGCGATAATGCCCCTCCCCCATACTGCGCATAGATTTTTGGAACCAGCCATAAACGCCTGTAAAAAGGGCGCAATGATCCATTTCTACCACATCCCGGAAGGCAAGTGCGAGGATGCTTTCAAGGATGCGGAGGAAAAAATCAAACTTGCGTGCAAGCGCTGCAAGCGGAAATCCAAAATCGCGTTCAAACGAATAGTTAAAACGTATGCGCCGCATCTTGATGAGGTGGTGGTGGATTTCAAACTCCTCGACTAAAGCCGCACTAAAACCGGGAATTTATTAAGGAAAGGGCCATTACCTCAACTGCTAAATACCATAAGGAAAAGGTGATGGCGGAAATGCGCATAAAATATTTTAGCTTCCTATTGGCAATATTCTTGGGGGCTTCATTGTTTGGCTGCACCACTTCAGCTCCTCAAACCCAGGCATTCCAGGGGGAAAGCGGAAGCACATTAAAAGTCACGCCAATGTCGTTGACCTCAGCTAGCGGGGAGGTCACATTCATCGTGGAACCAAGCTTTCCTGCTGACTCCATAAATTTCGTCATTGCCGGCGGCTCGTTGGATTACCCGGTCAATATGCCTGAGGAAATGCCTGGGAGTTCTTGGCAGAAAAAACTCGATACAAAGAAATACCCGAATGGAACTTACCGGCTGACCGTGTTTCTGGGAAATGAGGCAGGGGAGGAGGACACAATAAGGGTGAATCCGTTCATCATTTCGAATTAATGAAACGGAAAAGAATCTCCCTTTGACGCCCAATAATAATTTGCCATCAGCCATTCTCACGGAAAAAATTGCCTTTTACTAACGGGAATTCATTTTGGATGAAATGAAGAATTAGACTTCAAATTAAAAAATTTCAATAAACGAATAGGCCGGAATATCATATTTCTTCAAATGCCCCATCATAATCGACTTTCCACAAACGTTTACCCATAAAAAGGAAGGGAAAGGCTTTTGAAGTGCTAAAGCGTAGGTTGGGATATGAAAAGACTGCTCTTGATTGCGGTTTTGGCGGTTTCGCTGATGCTATTTGGGTGCACTGAAACAAAACCCAACCCGCAGCTTTCGATTTCACCTTTAAAGGAAAAATTCGCCGAAGGGGACACGATTCAAATCAACTTGTTTAACAATGGCTCGAGGATTTTTTATTGCCCCAAACCATTCTGGGCACTGGAGGCTTTTGTGGATGGAAAATGGCAATATCAACAAATTGGTAACTGGCAATACATCGATTGGTTTCCAGTATTGGAATTGAAGCCCGATGAAACGCTTTCCGATGAATGGGATTTTGTAATTCCCGGCATAGGAGTCATTCGGGATAGGCAAAATGGAACAATTATTGCTAACATTTCCGACCGCAACATCGGCAATGGAAAATACCGCTTAAGTTTCCCATATTTCGAAAACTGTCAGGAAAGGACAGTTTACAATTGCTCGAAGAAACTCAATCAATGTATTGGCATACAGGAAATCGATTCAAACAGCTGCTCTGGAGGGAAAAAGGCTTATTCTCAGGAATTTGAATTTGTTTCGAAAGAAATTGATTCAGTAACAGACTTAAAATATGAAATTGAACTGCTGGACGCCCCAAGGAGCGTGCAAGTTGGACTTCCATTTACTGTGAGCTGGAAAGTAACCCACAACAATCACATATTACTCCGCCATACGGCAATTCATTACGGTCCTGAAAAAGAAGGTGGGGAGCTTACCGAAACAAGCTATCCCTTTATGACTCCGGAGAAGAAGGGTCCGACCCCAACGCCTTGCGTGGTGCAGAATTGCCCCTCGGAATTGATTGAAACTGTTTTTTACGATACAATCATGGCTTCTCCAGAGAGAAATATTTATTTGCGGGCGCATGCAATCATTGATGGAAAGGACTATTGGTCGGAGGAGAAATTGGTTTCCGTGATGACCTCGTTATCGCAATATCCAAGTCCAGCAAGCCAGATTCCCCAGGATAACGAAACCTGCCTGCAGCAAGGGGGAGTTTGGGCTAGAGGGGACGCGCTAGATTGGTCTTGTTACCAAAAAACATCCGATGGCGGAAAGGAATGCACGGACTCAAGCCAATGCGAGGGAATTGGGTGCATTAGTAGCGATAAGAATGCGAAAACCGGAACGTGCAATCCCTACAACCAGCTATTACACTGCGCCTACTTATTAAAAAACGGCAAAATAGATACGCCAATGCTTTGCCCCTAAGGGTTTTCGAAACACAAAGGAGTCACATCATGATACTGTTATTTGCTTTCGTAATTGCCAGTTTAGGGATAGGCTACTTCCTTTCTAGGGAAGCGGATATAAAAGAAGGATTTTTGCAGCTTGCGTTCAGCATTGCCGCAGGTTTTTTGATTTCCACATTCTTAACCCTAATCATCTCCTGGTCGATTGGAGAACTTTCGACAATTTCAATTCTGGCTGCAATCATATTGATGTGCATTTTTTTATTTGCCACAAAAAAGCGGCATAATTTCCAGATCGGACGGTTTGAATTTGGAATTGATGTGGTTCTAGCACTGTTCCTTTTCTTGCTTATAGCATACCTTCATTTCAGTTTTGTACTGCAAACTCATTTAGACGGGTCAATTTCATCACCCGAAGCCACTTTTGTGGACTATCCGTTCCATATGGGAATCATAAGTTCGTTTGCGTATGGCAGTAATTTTCCTCCGCATTACCCTAATTTTGCCAAGGCGCCTTTAACCTATCCATTCATCGCGGATTTCCTTTCTGCGGTTTTCATCGTTGCCGGCACTGGGATGAAGGAATCGATAATACTAGGAAATTTGCTTTTTTTCTTTGCATTGATCATCGCCGCAATTTCGCTTGCACGGAAAGTCCTAAAAAGCAAAATCGCAGCTGCATTTGTCATTGTGTTATTCCTGCTAAACGGCAATTTCGGAATTTTCTATGCAATCCACGACGCAATGGCTGCTGAGGATGTGGGCAAGTTCATAGCAAATCCCCCGGTCGCATATTCACACGTGTACCAAAATGGAATCCACTTCATGAACATCCTGACCCATGTTTTTATAGCCGAAAGGTCGGGGCTGATGGGGTTTGCGGTTGCACTCCTATATTACCTGATTTTTTTCGAGATTTTTAGAACAAAAATTTCAAGGGCATCTGATGAAAATCCAAGCCGTAAGATAATTGTAGCGGGCTTGCTTTTAGGATTGTTATTAATGGCATACGCCCATGCATTCCTTGCAGCATGCATCATTTCTTTCCTTGCCGTGTTACCTTCCCTTATTAACAGACCGCGTGAGACCCTTTACAAATGGCTTCCGTTGGTTATGATTGCATTGGTTTTAGTCCTGCCTCAATTGGTATGGACATCCCAAGTTCTCAAAAAGGGATTCATTGATTATCAGTTTGGCTGGATGAGCATGAATGCAAATAGCTCATTTGCTGAGCTTGCTTCCTTTTGGATTAAAAACATCTGGGTTGTGCTTATTTTGGCAATTTATGGTGCAATTAGGTTTCCAAAAATTAGGTATTGGTATTTGCCCTTCGTTGGAATTTTCATCATTGCCAATTTTTTCAGATTCCAACCTCAGGACTGGGATACGATAAAAATTCTAATTCACTGGTATTTTGCAAGTTGCGTAATTGCAGCAGCCGTACTTGCAGAATTCTTCAAGAGGTCGCCAGCATTCAAGGTTCTGGCGATATCCGTTTTGATTCTTGCCACGGCTTCAACCTACCTGAATTTAATTTGGTATGCGCATCACGAACCCACGCTATTTGAAAACGACCAACTCGAGGTCGCCGAATGGATTCGGTCAAATACACCCCAAAAATCGGTTTTCCTCACAAGCGATGCGCACAACCATTTGGTACCGAGCCTTTCGGGCAGGCCCATCGTATTAGGTTTTGGAGGTCAAATTTGGACACAGGGAATCAAAACTGAGGATTACGACATAACGCCAGACGATGTTAAAAGGATGTTCTCGACGGGCAGCTGCGAATTAGCCTTGAAGCTGGGTGTGGATTACGTATTCCTTAGCCCTAAGGAAATGGAAAATGGAGCAATAATACATAATTTTGATATGGACCCGAATTTTGAGCAAGTGTACGATCGCATGATTGATGGTTCAAGGTATAGAATTTATAAAAAAAATTGCCCAAAATTTACCCAATAGAATGGAGTTTTTACACTTCGAGGTCATAATCTTTCGATATTGGAATTATGCAGTTAATATGGCACATATTTACCATGCCCCTAATTGAAAAAATAAATATATAAAAGGTAACAGAATAGGACACTCGTTCCACAAACTAATGCCCTATCATCACTGACCTTTTGAGGAGGTGTGTAATGACAAATAGGGCTTAAGCAACCTTTATTATTGGATAAACCCACGGTTGCCGGATAGTAACACAAACGCAGGGGTGCAATGAAAGAATTTAGGCGAAGCGGTTTTTATCCTTTTGGGATTCAAAAACCGCCTCCGTCTGGCTTCCCATTTGGATGGGTTTTAAATAATGCCTCTGCGTCTATCTTATGTTGCCGATTCAAACGATTGATGGGATGTTCGTATGTCCGAAGAAGTTGAAGCATTAAGAGCAAACTTCCTGAAGCTTTTTGCAGCCATACCCTCGCCCCTGCGAAGCGAGATTGTTGCCTTTATTGACGACGAACCATATACGTGGGCAGCGGCATACCTGGATATCAGCAACAACACGGCAAAAGGGGACAAAATCCTTATATTCCTGAAGCACGCTAAAATTATTGAATAAAAGGCGATTTTTATGGCATATGATGAGCAAATCAAGAAATTGGTCGTAATGCGCCTATCAGCAATGCCGCCGAATGTCAGTTTCTCAATCGGTAATTATGGTAAATTCTCGAGGGAAGACCTGATTAAGGAAGTCAAGAAAAACAGCGCTACTGGAGAGGCAATCGTTTCAATGGAAATAGACCTATTGCGCCAAATGCCACATCTTTCTGCACAGTTAAGTGAATAAACCAAAATGAAAAAGATGCTAGTTGCCCGCCCTAATTTTGATGACGGAACGCATTATTTGCACGAATGGAGCGGTGCCCTAATCAAGGAAGCGCAAAACAAAGGAATCCTGGTTACGGATGTCGAAGGAGATGCGGTCATCAAAAAGAACATTATCGGCAAACTTGGTTCAATTAAGCCAGAAATAGTCTTCTTGAATGGACATGGAACCAAAAGTAGCTATTGCGGACACCAGATGGAGGAGGTTCTTAATTGCGAAACATCCAAAGCGCTAAAAGGGGCTATTACCTACGTCAGGGCATGCGACTGCCTTGAGACGCTTGGCGGCGAAGCAGTTTCAAATGGTTGCAGGGCTTTTATCGGCTATGGGAAACCGTTCTGGATTCCTATGTTGAACGAGTATACTGCAAGACCATTGCAAGACCCTGTTGCCAAACCCGTAATGGAGGCTTCGAATCAAGTCATGAAGGAACTGATAAATGGCAATTCCGCCCTGCAAGCGGTAGACGCTTCCCGGAAGCTCGCAAACAGGCATGCTGCGGAAATCCTGTTCTCGAAGAAATTTTCAGGGGATATCAATGCCAACCCGACACTCAAGGCACTGCTGATGAACAAGGGAAGCCTGAACTTGAGGGGAGACCCGGCTGCGAGCATTTCTTAAAACAAGGAAGGGAAAGGCTTTTGAAGGGAGAAAAGATAAGGTTTAGGTATGAAAAAGCTGCTAATTGCTGGCATAGCAATAATATTGTTCCTAATTATCATTATTCTGATTATGTCTCTTCGTACGGGTTGTTTTGGAGGTTCAAGTATCGATAATATTGAAATCCGACCTTCGTCTGATTGCCTTAAAATCACTTCAAATAATTGCAACGGCGGGGTTCTTGAAATCAACAACAAATGCGGCTCCGATTTGGAACTTGGAAGTCTTAAAGTTCCCGCAGGTTCCTACGAAAGTGCGGATGTACGGGCAAAAGAGGGCGACCACTATATTTTGATGGCATCTGCAGGTAATTATGCCGACTATTCGCCGGAGAAGGATGAAAAAGTGACCGTGAAAGGCAAGTTGGGGGATAATGACCTCTTGTTGAGCTTCATTAAAACCGGGAGAAACCATCGGTTAAATTGCGCGAAGGAAAAACCCGAATACCAAGGATATTGCTATATGAGGTTGGCGGGGGCACAGAATGATATTGCTTTATGTGAAAATGTACCGGAAAAAATGGAAACCGTCGCATTGCCAAGTAGCATTTTCAACGAAGTTGTAATGAGCAATAAAGCTGCAAATTCGATATATGATTCCAGTGGCGGTTTAAACGCAAGGAAATTGTGCTACATTTATGTTGCAGCTAGAGCAAATGACGATACCATCTGCACGGAATACCTGATTGACGAAGACACGGAAAATTGCCTTGAAACACTAAAAGAATTAAAAAGATAAATAAAAAAAGTAAAAAAAACGGGCAATATTATTATTCTTCTAATGCCCTATCATAATCCACCTTTTGAGGAGGTGTGTAATGACAAAGCTTGGTGAAATAAACTAATTATCGCTCATGTTCAAAATACCATTTCGGATGCTGCACTTCCTTGACATTATGCCACGGAAATATGCGACCGTTCATTGCTACCAACACGCCATGAGGCAAAAGTTGTGCAGAAGCAATTGCATGACCCATATTGAATTGTGCATCTTCAATTTCCACTTCGCGATTATCCCGCAAAACGGTATCTTTTTTCCCATAGGGTGCCATTGAGCCCATAATGACGACAGTTTTATTTCTTACAAATGGTCCCAAATACCTTGCAGTATTTACAATCTCATATGTTCCGTGCGTTATCACGATATGATTTTCAGGAGACCGTTTTATCCTCTCCAAAATCAATTTTCGGTCCGATTCCTTAATATCGCGACTGTCCTTATGAAATAAGGGGTCGAAAACTACGGGAGCAAACGAATGACTCCTTTTCAGCAAATCAGGTATCTTCGTTTTGGTTAAATCAGGTTTATGCGTCCCTTCGCCTTTGTTTATGTCGTCTATAGTTCCGCCCGTAATGAGTATCCTAATTGGTCGGTCCATAAAATCACATAACCATCAGTAGGCGGGATTTTAAAAAACAGAAGCAACATTGAAAAAAGAAGAAAAAAGGTAAAAACGGGCAATATTATTATTCTTCTAATGCCCTATCGTAACTGACCTTTTAAGGAGGTGTGTAATGTAAAACTGGTTAATTACTCCAAATCCTCCAAGCCAAAGCACTTTACCTCGATTCCTTCAAACCAGGTAATTTTCTTCGAGAATGATTTTGCGAAAACAGCGTAGCTATCCGTCCTTTTTTGCTTATTCCAATGAAATTCTGCTGTTTTCTCCTTAAGCCGCGTGCATACCTCCGCCGCATCTACATTATCCTTCCATTTGCACTCCGCAAACAGGAATTTCATTTCCGGCTCGTTGACTGCAACAATATCTATTTCTTCGCCCTTATCCCACCATTTGCCGATTTTCGAGAACTTGAAAACGCCATTATTCTTGATTAGATACTGCTTTGCAACTTCCTCAAAAATATAGCCCAGGTATGCAGAATACTCCTTTTTGACCTGACTGGTGTCAAATATTCCCGCTTCAATGCTGCTTAAGTTCGGATAGATGAATTTGAACCAGAATTTAAGGAAATTATCCTTGAGGTAATAGCGCCCTAAACGGGACTTCTGATTTTCAGTTATGGGAATTTCCCGTTTAATCAAATCAACTTCCAGCAGGTTTTTCAAATAGGGGCTTAAATCCGTCCGTTGCACCTTGATAAAGTCCTTGATTTCATTAACTGCTGTTTTGCCGTTTGCAATTGCCTCCAATATCAGCTTGTAGGTACTTGGATTGTCAAACTCGTATTTCATTAGAAAATCTACTTCGTCCCTCAAAAAAGTGCCTTCGGATTTTGCCTCGTTTTCCAGCCATTTCCAGAAGCTTTGGTCAATTTTCACCAAATAGTAAGGAATTCCGTCTGCAAAACCAAATATATCCACCAAATCGTTCTTTGAGGCTTTTGGGAAGAATTCCGCCAAATCAAAAAATGAGACCGCTTTGAGCTTGATTGAAGCGGTTCGCCTGCCATAAAGAGGGCTTTGGTAGCTTAAAACGCGGGAGTTCATCAGCGAAACCGATGAGCCCAACAGAATCAGCTTGAGTTTCGAGTTTTTCAGTTTCGTGTCGACTACCGCCTGAAGCGTGCTCACAATATTCTTGTTTTCCTTAATCATATTCTGGAATTCATCGATAACAACCACTTGCGCCTTGTCTTTCAGGTAATCTAAAAGCACTTCAAAATCGGGCTTCAGATTTGCCATTGCGGGGTCAAATTCGATGCAAGTGGAATGAAAGCGCTCGAGATTCTTTTCTGTTGTTGCCAGGTAATAGAGCCTTTTTTTGCCCTTTGTCGAATGAAGCACCAGCTCCGTTTTGCCTACCCTGCGCCTGCCGTATAGGATTAACAGTTCAAATTTGCTGCTATCCAATAGCTCCCGAACTTCAGCAACTTCCTTCTTCCTGTCATAAAACGGCATGCCAATCACTTTTGTATAATTGAGATTAGTATAATTTGGATTATACTATTTAAACCTTTTGATTACGACCAGGCTATAAGCAATAAGCTCGAATTTGGCACTAATTGCCAGTTAGTAAAAACGGGCAAAAGTGCTAATTACTAATTAGCACCCGAATATTGGCGCATATCCGCGAAGGGAGGGAAAGGCTTTTGAAGTGGCTCAAGTGAAATACAATAGTATGGATTCAACGAAAACGTTTCCCAAATTGGAGAAGTTATATTCATTATACAACATATTATTCGGCTTTTCACTTGCCCTAATTTTCAGCTCGATGGTTATTTTTAGGATTGACATGGGAATAAAGTTTTCAGACCTTCAAATTTATGCGATAAACTCTCTCTTATTTTGCTTTCTCATATTTTTGCTGGTTATTATAAAGGATATGTCAAAAACAATGGAAAAAATATTTTTATTTGGGGTGATTGGCACATATATTTTCATAACGACAATATATGTTGGAAAATTCGACCCAATATCGATTATTGGCATCCTTATTCCCGGTTTTTATTATATTCAAGAAAAATATAGGTTTATAGAGGAAAAAGCGGAGGATGCAAAAAAAACCCTCGATTCCGCGGTTTTGATTGTAGGCATAAGTTGGGCATTCATGATGGCTACCTGGTTTGCTTTGGATTATTTTTATCCGGGTTTCGAATTCAATTATCCCAACCCGCCCCTATCAAATGCGGATGATGTCACATTCAAATTGGCGCCTTTCTTTTATTTCGCTTTTGGCTTGATTAATCTGGTGGAGTTGATTAAAAGGAATAAAAGCAGGACTGAAAATTGAAAAAATAAAAGAAAAAAAACGATAGGTCAGAATATTATTATTCTTCCCTAATGCCCTATCATCACTGACCATTTGAGGAGGTGTGTAATGATTTTGCAATATGCGTGAGAAACATCGTTTAGCTTCCGAAAAAAACTCCATAAAAGAGCGCAAGACCTACGCAAATTGCGATTATCCCCACAAATTGAGCCGCAAGTCCCTTAATTTCTCCCCAATCCGCAAAGCCTTCCAAATTCAAATTTAAACTTGTAAAGCGTTTTTCAGAAATTGTAATAATCCCGCTAATAATTGCCGAGATGCCAAAAAGTGCCATTACTATTTTTACAACACCTAAGCCCACATCGCTATCGCGAAAGCCATTGGCAAAAGTCTGTCCATAAATTATCGATAAGCCCACAAATAAAATAATAGTAAGAATTAATGCGATTATCGATAGGGTCAAAGTTAGAGAGTATGCTTTCTTTAGATTTTCAAGGGAATCCATTGACAATTCACCTAATTGAACATTACCTTCTTTCGAGTATTTAAACGTCTATTAGCGATTAAAAATAAAAAAACTAGAGAAAAATAATATTATTATTCTTCCCTAGTGACCTATCATAATCGTTTTTGCAGAAACGAGTATCATGACAACTACAGATATAGCATTATCTCTATTTAATGCGGAAAATTAGTTTTATTTAAAATCCTGAGTCGAAGTGTAATAACGCCCATCAAACGCTACGCCGATTCCAATTACATCATAGTCAGAGCCCAGAATATTACTTTTATGGCCAGGGCTATGCATCCAAGAATCAACCTGGGCATATCCAACAGCTTCAGGAGAGGATTCTACATACCCGCGACCTTCAACGTCACCTGTGGGCATTTTACCGATATTTTCAGCTATACCCACCCAGGTCCACATGCCGACCATTTTGCGAGTAGGATAACCATGCCTTTCGGCTCTTTCCGTCGGTCCCTCTCCTGCACGGTTAGTATGGTCAAAATAACCCTTATCAGCCATATCTTGGCTATGTTCTCTCGCAATATCAGATAAGTTAGGATCAAGTGAAAGAGGCGGCAATCCATTAAGTTGACGTTGTTTATTTGTCTCGTCAAATATAACTCTTTCAACTTTTTTATTAAAATCTAGTTGATTTATCCTCTGATCCTTTTCCCAAGTAACTTGATCTGATTGGATTTTTTGGTAAATTTTATCAATATCCAATGAAGGGCCTAAAGGAAATCCAAAAATATTATCAATGTCGGCATAATTCATTGAGCCGATATCATGGGTCGATACGAATAGATAAGCACATACGAGAATCAAGAAATAGGCTATATATCGATAGCCATTTGCTAAACCTCGAATGGCATAATACAGATTTATTAGTAAGGGAAACCCACGACTAATTGCAACTAACCATAGCATTATTACAATAAAGAATTCAGCAGTAAAATGCCAAATAATTTCAATTTTTAATATTGGGTAGAGCAATAAGAATTGTAATGCGCCAAAAGCTAAAATAAATATGATCAAATCTAAGAATATCTCCTTTTTATCCAGATCAAAATATCTTTTTTTTGTAAAAAACCAATGATGAATTTTTTTATACCAATCTTGAGAAGAAACTTCTGGCTCTATTGGGGGTTGAGGTCCTGGAACTTTAGGCAAATGCGGGCAATTGTGGTCCTTCATCCGCATGTGTTCTTCGCAAAAAGAGTCAAAGCAATACTGGCATTTCTTCAATACGTAAGAAAAGGTAGCTTCACAAAATACACATTTATTTTCAGGCCATCGAATATATGGTGCTTGAATTTTACTCGATTCTCCCCGAATTAACTTTTTTGTTGCTATTCGAATTCTCTCCTCCTCTTCCTCCTTTTGAAGCTTATACTGCGCTACATAATCGGGACAGGGGTGCCCTCGTTTAGCCCAAGTATCATGATCCTTACCAAATGGCACTGATGGAGGTTGCGGATTGCGATGTTCATCACAGTAACCCTTATGACAATACCTACACCTAATTCCTCGTTTAATCCTTCTTTTACAGGAATGGTAAGCGCAAATCCAACCCATAAGCCCTCAATTAATTTCCAATGTATTTTACTGAATCAAACATCGGTTGAAAATCAGTAATAATTCTATCGAAAGTCCGACTATCAACGACATAATCACCGGAAACAACTAAGACTAATTTTAGGAAAGACAGATCGCCTTGTTTGTAATAATAGGTAATTCGAATATATCGTTTTGTTCCATAAACGTCTAATGTGTCTGATGCAGTGGTGATTTGGATTCCATTTTTTGTAATTTTTTCAATGTTAACGTTGTTTCCAAGTTCCGATTTAATATCGAATTCAAAATATTCTGATAAACTCGTTTTGTAAGGATTTGCCCCATAGTACACGGTATGCATTAGGAAAGTTAAATTTCCTTCGGAGGCTATAAGCGTGGTTGGTACGATAAAATTACCACTTTTTGTATTTGTAACTAAAAGGAAGTCTTTAGTTAAGGTATATTGGTATCTATTATCGACGGTTATAGTTTCTCCCTTAGATAAAATCTCATTATCAGATGCAAAAACGAGCTTATTTTCAAATTCATTACCGTCTGCAAGGCACATATCTGGGTAGTCAGGATGTTGATCGCAACAAACTCCGTTGATATAACTTTTTGGTGAACCACAATTAAATATTGGTCCAATAGGGAGCGGAGAATTTGCTTGTTGCGACATGGTAACGAAAAACATTATGGAACTGCTTAGGATCATCATCGCTGCTAACAATCCAACATGACTTTTAGGGACTGGAATCCTGGGCGCTTTAAACGCATACGTGTTTTTAATTCTTTCAGAACGAAACAGATAAGGCAAAAAAATTAAGGTATAAAACCCCGATATTCCTAAATCCATTATCGCAAAAAGATAACTTGGTGAGTCGGGTCCGACTGATTTAATATAAAAGAAATATATAAAAGCAACAAGTATATTTAGTGCTAAAACTAATTTTGCCCAATTAACCGCTTTCGGATTAATTTTCCAAAGGCTATACCCAACAAATATCATTAATGAGGCGACAATAAGATCTAAAAAGAGGAAGCAAAAATCGATTACACCATAATAAGCAATTATATTAGGTAAAAATACTATAATACTTAAAAAAATAAATATTTCCGGGATAATCATATACAATATTAAAAATAGTAACCACCCATCAACCCCAATTTCTTTTCCATATTTTTCTTTATTTTTTCCATTCCAATGATTTAAAACTAGTATCCATATCAAAATTCCAAATCCTGCAGGACCAGCAGATGTTGATGTATCGGAAGCAGCGACAACGAAGGGCGCCGCAGCCACGATCAAAAAAAGTGCAAGCTCCTTAATTCCCATAAACTAATGAATTAAAGGTAATATTTAAACCTATCAAAACCTCTTACAAAACCCATTTAAACCCCTAAAGATTGAATAATTAGGGGGATAAATATGCGTCTAATTCTATTATGCGGGCTATTATTGGGCATGATTGTTTTTGGTTGTACATCTAATTCAGATATGAAGGGTCAGGTAACGACAGATATTCCGATGATATCACCTACCCCAGAACCAAGCGCATCTTCAATTCCGACAATCCAGATAACCCCCACCCCAACAGTTAATGAAATGCTCGAATTTTCCAGTACATACAATTTAACGTTTAAAAAGGTAAATGAAACCGTATTAGCAATTGACACTGCAACTAAAAAGGTGGGGAAGACAGACCCCCGGGTAATTGAGCTTAACAATCAATATGTGGAGGTTGTAAAAAAACTCGGGGATATAAATCGAAGGTTGTATCAAAATACACCTGTTTCAGTTGATGAATTAATTACCTTGAGCCAAGAGCTAGTTGTTATACGAGATAAGGCACTTCGGCTTGAAACAAAAAATATAGATACCGAAGCTAAGAATTATGTAAAAAGGGGGGAGATTGCGACATATTTCACGTTAATTTCTAACGGAGAGACCTATTACATTGTTCAGATAAATGATAAGAATTCCCTAATATTCGATCAATATATCGATGTGGTTTTAGATCCAGCAATACTGGATCGAGTCTTAGTGGAATACTACAGATTGGCGGGGGTAACCGGCTCAATTAATCCTTTAGCAGATATAAACTACATTCAGAATTTTTATTATGAGAGAAAAGTAGCGACATAAATTCTAAGAACGTTAACAGCAATTACGAAAAGGTCTCAATGGTTCCATCTGATCGATACCTTAAACCGACACCACCGGTGCCTATATTTTTTCTACAATTATGATTGGGAAATTTATGATTTTCACAAAAGGAATAACCGCAATATTCGCATGCAGAATATTTTCTTTTTCCTCCTTCAGCACCACACCGATAACATCTGGTTTGTAAACGTCGAGGCACATTCTTGTAATCAAAATTCCACTTTTTCTTAGGAATAATGCTTTCCGAATCCCAATCATCAAAAAGAGGATTTACCTCATTGGTAGGTTCCTTTTTTTCTAATAATTTGCTAGTCCAAGATTCTAATGCCGAAATGAAATGCGCCCGTTTTATTTTAGTATAGATCGTTTTTATTTGATTGATTATCTTCATAAATAAAACACTTGTGCCTCAGGAAAAAGAACGTCAAAAACGAAAAAACCGGTAACTTGAGACAAAAACACTAAACAATCAAAGATTCTTTAATTTTCCAGATTTTTGTAATCTCTTGAAATCCTTTCTTGCTTCTTTCCCATATTTAATTGCCATTTCTCTACTATAAAATTTTTTTATTAATTTACACATAACAGAATATGCAAAAAGAGCAAG
Organism: Microcaldota archaeon; assembly: GCA_041305345.1. Taxonomy (GTDB): domain Archaea; phylum Micrarchaeota; class Micrarchaeia; order Norongarragalinales; family SBBD01; genus JACRGC01. The sequence goes on from JBFYLP010000006.1 coordinate 44,009, forward strand.
TTTGGGTAGTAACATATCGTCGGTTATTTGATTATAAAAAAACTCACGGCCATCCGACCACTTCAGTTTAATACTAGTTTTCTTTTTATTAAAATGAAACAACCCAATTCTAAGATCATTTAATTGCTTGAGTGATTTCGAATATTCTCCAAGCTCCAATAATTCGAGGCAGCTAGTTTTGTATAACAAAGTTCCAAACATGAGTTTATCGTTATAATATTTATTTGCCTGTTCTCTTGGAAGACGTCTAAGATATTCATATTTTACTATAGACTCACAACAGTTTATGCAACAGGCAATGCATGCATGCCAAAATCCTCGCTTATAAGTTAAGTATGCTTGTTCAGCATATGGAGGTATTAAGGCAAACATATCGTACCATTCCTCTTCTTTCTCGTACCCATCAGTGAATATAGCGTGTGGTTCGGGAAGTTGTATTCGATAAATTATTGGTGGTTCGATTTTTTTAGGAAAAAGTACTCCGCCTTCATAAAATCTTTTTTTATTACGAGATTTGTAGGTCCATTCTAAATTTCGATCATAAGATCGATCCTGTTCTTTATTTAATCTATTATTAAGTTTTTCTAAAATTTTCTCTACGTCCGGGGTTCTATTCCTATTATTACGCATAACGTCATCGTCTTTTTGATCTCTCTTACTTCAAAAAAATCCTTTCAGCCTTCCAATAATCAACCTTTCTGTTTCACCAGGTATTTGATAGTATTGATGAATATCGTGCGGCCGTTGGTGTCGCCACCGATGCCGGGATCATATGAGAAGTATACGACCTTTCCAGAGAACATCCCAGTGCTCTCGATTATCGCAGGTGTAGTTGCCCCGCCTCCCGTGCATTCGACATACGCCACTATGTTTCCGTTGTACGGAACCACGTCGATTGTTCTGCCGGAGAATGGGTAATCATTTACTCCAGACATAATCATATGGTCAAAAATGGCTTTCCTTAAGGTTCCAGAAGAGCACCCGGCTTTAATCGGTTCCGGTTGCTGTGCTAGCCCCCCGATTTTTACGGGCATAATATCTCCCAATAGGCCAACACCGATATCCCATCCAACTGCTGAATTGTCATCGTATACCCTAGTGCATGCATCTGCAACTACGATTAGCTTTCCGCCGGCCTTTACCCAATCGGTTAATATGCTCCTCGCAGTTCTGTCGCAGATCGGCTGACCTTGCAAAATAACCACATCGAACGGCTTGAGGGTGCCCGTCGCTTTCAATTGTTCTGCAACCATGTTTGAGGAATATGTGATGTCTACCGATCTAGCCTCTGAACTCGCTAAGTATGCCTTCAAACCATCCGATGGCTTTCCAACTACAGCAATTCTGATCGGTATTCTGGGATTAATGCAAGCATCTCGTAATGTTTGATTTTTTATAAAATTGCATAATTCTTTTTGTCCAAGCTTGCTTGCACCCATAGAGTAACAAGTATCGTGTAGCATTTGATCTTGGATTAAATTGCAGTAGTCCGCGTGTTCTATATTATACCCGAGTGAATAATAGCAATAGTCTTTAACAGTTATATTCTGAGAGATAAATAAGCTTAAATAAAAAATTGATTGATCACTCATTTGGGAGCAGTAATCTGTTGACCCTCCTAAATTCGATATGGCCAGTAAACAGTGATCTTTAGCTTCTTGGTTCAGAATTCTTTCACATGGAAATGTTTCATTGATTAGGGCTTTGGAAGCACTTGCCATAAAAAAACATTGGTCTCTGACTGTCTGAGTAGTGAAATTTTGCAAACTTTCACATTCAAATGAAGCGCTAGGGCGAGAACTTCCAAGTGAACGAGGATAACAAATTTGTTTTAGTGACTCGATATTTAGGCTTTCACAATAGAGGATAATCTCATCTATTGATGCATTTTGAAGGTCTAATTGCTTAGTTATCACAATTGGACTAGGACTACTTGGAATAATGCTAGCTACCGATTCGATGGACGGGGTTGCATTAACGATTTGGTGATATTTACAGTCATCGGGATTAAGGACCTTATTTCCATCTGGGCAAACGTAGATGTTTTGGGCTTGTTGAGTGCAACCGAATAGTAGAAAACTGGAGAAAAGCAGAAGGATGAAATATCTCATAAAACCCTTAATTCAACCTGTTTTTTAAACCTATCAAAATCCATGCAGCTGGGGAGACTTGCCAAAAAGAGACAAAAAGGGGGTGATACAAAATAAATATTAATAGGTACTTGTATTATGATATAACCAAAAAGACATTTTTATATACCCGATTGGTTTCAGCTTATTAAGCGTTATAGCTGGAGTGAGGGATGAGCGGTATTTTTATATTCAAATCTAATAATAAATATCCTCACAATCATAGAAAAATAGGAGAGCTTGTATGGAAGAGGAAATAATCTTTGAAGAATTGTCAAAAAAAGAAGCACTATTACTTCTTAGAGCGTTTAACTTTGATGTGGATAACGAAGGTTATGTATTGAATAATGAAGGTATGAGAATGCCTTCAGAAGAAGTACCTAAAGAATACATAAAACTCAAAAACGCCGCTTTAACGCCTGGTTCACTAAATGTTATCGAGAGCTCACCCACATCTCTTTCTAAATTTATACGAGAGTGGGCGACAAAGAATAAATGAACCTATCACCCGATCAGTTATTAGAACTAATTAAAGGACTCGATATTAGGAGTGCTCTTGCAGTACTTGCTGCAAAAGGCGTCTTTGACTATACCAAATCAGGTTATGACCGAATAAAAAATGCAATTCGGGATAAATATAATGAAACGACTTTTGCTTTTGTACCAAATAAAAAAGAGGCACAAAAACTTAAACAGTTTGAAGAATTATCCATATATAATCAAATAAAAATATTTGTTCCGAATTATCGTTATATTGACCTCATCCGTACGGGGATTTTAATTGACTTTTATCATAAAAGGGATGAAGAAGGAGATCGAAATAGAGTATCAGAAATAAAAAGAAACATCCTACTCAGACCCAATGGTTCATTTCTATTGAAAGTAACGAATCTTCCAACTACAAAAGCATTTACTACGATTCTTCGTTATTTTTATGAGCTAAAAATGAATGGCTATAGTGAAAAACAGCTTGAAGAGGAATTTGAAAAAATAGTATTAGAATGGCAAATAAATTCTATTTTTGTAAAAAATGCCAATACATCTGATCAAATTATCTCATTTTGTAACACTCGGATGGAAGCGAGAAAAAGTCCAATATTCGTTTTAGGCATGCGCAATGCTACACAGAAAGTTGAAAAAGCCGTCGATATTATGAAGAAGGAGGAGTTATTCAGTAGAAACGATTATGCCATGAGAAAGTACGAAGCACACGAGGGAAATGAACCAAGAATTGAAATAATGCTTTATTATGATGGCAATCAACCACAATTAGAAGAATAATTAACCGTTCACTTGAGAGGTCTCTTCCGAACCCTGTTTTATCAGCTGATTTCCCTCATTGAATTTCTTGATAGTCATGTGAACAAAGCCCAATGATGCCCTCCGGGACTTGCCTGTTTTTGTGCGGTAAAGGGCTTCAATTTGGCGGAAGGATCTGCCCTCCTTGCGTTGTTTGAGTATCTCCTGCTCTAACTGGGAGCGCATTTCGGAACTCATCAGGTTCTTTCTTCCTAATCCCTTGCCTTCGGCCCTTCTTTTGGCTAAACCAGCCTTTACTCGTGCTGCTATAAGCGACCGTTCGAACTCCCCAAAAGCACCGATTATGTGAAAGAGGAGCTTTCCCTCAGGGGTTGTGGTATCAAGGTTTTGATTATAACAAATGAAGTCAATATTCTTAGCCTTTAGAAATTCTAAGCTATTGAGGAGGTGCTTAAGGCTTCGGGAAAAACGATCAAGCTTCCAAACTAACACCCCATCAAACATACGTTTATTTGCTTCAGATATTAACTCGTTAAATGCTGGCCTTGATTCCTTTGCACCGGATTCTCCAACATCAACAAATTCCCGATAAATGCTGTAATTCATGCGTTCACAATAGGCTCTGAGTTCCCTAAGTTGAACTTCCGCATCCTGGCCTTTATCCTCCGTCGAAGTGCGAGAATACAAAGCAACTTTCATCTTTACCACGCTGTTCGTTAACTAATTACTTTTTCTTATCTGAACGTATCTTCATATACTCTATATACAATTTCCATTTTGATATTCATCTAAAATGTAAATTGGATGTCCCGCGCCACATCATTTTTGGTCCATATCTTGACCTGTTGCCCCTAATGCCTGCTTTTCCTTCATTTTAATATCGAAATCTCTCTTTGCATGCTCCTCGGCCTTGCTCCAGGCTTCGGAATACTTATCCAAATAAGCGGATTCGTAGAGCCTTGCAAGCCTTTGATCAACTGCTGCCTTCATATCAGCTGAAAGCTTATCAACAGTTCCCAGTTTCTTGATAATGAAATGTTTAGATTTATCGTTTGAGATGGCGTTAATCCACTCGCCCTTGCGGATAGCAATATCGTACCGGGCCTGGCCCTTGAATAACCAGTTCTTTCCTTGCCTCTCTTGATGCCAAAGCGGAGCTAACTTCATGGGCTTCCCGTTTCGATATATAACCAATTCTAACTCAGGAATCTTCCCTTTTGCCATCAGTCACCAGCCCTGCCTTTGCTTCTACCAATATAGTAAGATTTACTGAGCTTTTCGGAAAGTGTTTCTTCATTAATGGGCCTCATCAGATACCCATAAAGCCTCCGCAGTTCCGTGTCGATCTCAACAATCTTATCTAGAGCCTTTTTCAGGTCTTGATCTGGTACACTTATCGTCCAACCGACATAACCCATCGAGCTTTGATTCAACTCAATCTTCGGTAATTGTGTTATTTGCTCCATCTTCATCCACCTCCAATTCTAACCTGTTCAGTTTGAGGCTGCTTTGGTTCGTTCTTGAACACATATAGCCTGGCACCTGCAGGTATAGCTTCTTGACTTGCCCCAGCAAAGAAGTCATTACCTCCCTTATTCCGTTTGTAAAGCGGAATTACGAGCTTTTTTGTATCATGCCCTTCCCCTAAATAGGCAACCAAATTTGCATCTGGCTGCGTTTCCTTATCCTTCTCCATTCATATCAACTCTCCCTTTCCTGTTTTAGCAGGGCCGGGACTGCCGCCAATCGCCCATTGCATGGCTGGACACGGGATAGTATCTTGCCATACGATAAATGCGAAAGGATTCGACGTTATTTCTCCACTAAAAAACACACACAGTAAATACAAGTAAATACATACTATATCTGTTATCTAGTGGAGACATCATTCTCCACTTGTTGTTTAGTGGAGGCTTCCATCACCTCATTTATTTTGAACTGTTCAGAAGGCACTTCAACTCTTTCTTCTATGGCAATCATTCTCGTAATTGGATGATCAAAATATGGCGACCATTTTCTTTTTTCTACGGTCCTTCCGTAATTAACAATCTCTTCGACTTCGCATTTAATTAGATGTAAATTCCATAAAAGGAATAATTCGGTATGGACGGATTTATTTCCAACCCGTAGGTTTTGAGCAAGTCTATATGATGAAGTGCCATCGGGAAAATGAACAATTTGTCGAAGAAGGCCTAAACGTAAGGGATCTACCGATGAATGCACCACCACCCGAACTCCTTCAAGAGCCCTTTCATCCGAATAATCATCATCTAACGCCTTAAGACAAACAAAAAGTCTCTTTAGTTGTTTCAAGGATCGCGTTGGTTCTTCGGGGAATACAAATCCCCGTAATTCTCCTGCCTGGTCAAATGAGGCCGTGGCTCGCATTGACCGTAGAAATTCGGCCAAATTAATAAGTTTATCTCGAATCGAATTGTCTTTGATGTCCTGATTAAATATTCCATCACTAAGTCGATTTCGTAAAAAGTTTAATGTAGTATCGTTAAGTTCTCGTCTCATTTCCTCTTCAAAAGGTTCATTACTCCACGCAGCTTCAGCCCGTTTCCGGGTAGATGCCGAGGAAGGTCTTAGTAAGAGTTCTCGCGTTCCAAGTTGATTATGAATGAGGACTTGTTCATCAATTGCCGGAGTACTCGCGGCTATTAAAGTAATTTGGAGATTAGAGTAGGATTTACGGGCCCCACCACCTGAATCGGTTCCTGCAAATCCATCGTATAGATTCCGCAACTGCGACCATATTTGAATCTTTTCATTCGGATGAAGGTTAAGCATCTCAGCGAAATCCATGATTAGAACAACTTTATTATCAAGCTCTGGAGCTAAATCCACCTCGTTTTTCTTACCAGATACCAAAGTCTTAGAGGTAATTCTGTTTAATAGGCGGGTATGGAAATTGTCTTTATCGTGCAGAGCACGAAGTTGTTCTGTTTTTGCATCTCCCGATGGAGCTACAATTATTAGCCAAAGAGGGGTCCCGGTTAAGGTCTTCGATAACCAAACTGCAAAGACTATTTCAAATCTAAGAAAGTCAGAAAATGCAAGCCATTTGTGGTAAACCACCTCAATCTCTTTTAGGGTTATCTTAGTGTTTTCTCTATCTTTCCTAATTTTATCGAGTATATCGGTTCCCGTGCCCATTTGAATCTCCTCCTAAAATTGCCGCTCACTCCTAAATTTTTCCAAAGCATCAACAAGGTGAAAATATTCATTTGATTTTTGAAGATCGCAAAATACTCCAAGCTCATCTTTTGTGAGAGGCAGTTGCAAACAGAGTTTCGAATAGACACGCAGCTCCATTCGCAATTGCGTTAGTGATTTTTCCTCATTTTTGCATCGATCGCAAATCATTCCGAATACCTTCTTGTTTCTCTCGCTTTTCCCATTCCTGTAAAACCTCTTCTAACTCGGCCTTTGAAAGGGTTGAAATTACCTTTGAGAAGAGAGCACTATCCATTGTTAGCCACCATATCCCGAACAACTAATCCCCGCAAATATTCACTGAGAGGGAGCCCAAGGGCTTTACAACGCTCCTCGACCTTGTTGCGCAGTTCAGACGAAATTGCAAAACCAAGTCGGCTTTTTGTCGAACTGTATTTTCCCCGCCATTCAAACATGTTTACCACCAGGATAATAGCAGGTGGTTTGTATTTATACTTTCTTTTCAAAAATGGAATAAAATGAGGAGTACAAAAAAGGTTGTTCTATTTTTTCCTATGTATTCGAAAGATTAAATAAGTAGTTAGTAAATACTTATAAATAAATTTGGAATAAAATGATTAGAATGAAAGAAAATAATTATGAAATACCGCCCAGAATAGCCATACCTTTTCCAAGCTATTGGAGCACTTATCAAAAAGAGGGCTTGCACTTTATCTTAGATGGCATTTATTTTCCTCAAAACAAAAATTTTGAAATCGACCCTGAAGGGCTAATTCTGATTTTTGAGAAAGCATTCCATTCAGATTGGAATAAGCTTTTTTTTGTGTTAAAACAGCGAGATTATCCAAGCAACTATGAGGGCAAATTGCCAGATTTTGTAAATTACGAACTCTATTCTTGGGCTGCTATGGCCGCTTTTTCCGCCCTACAATATTCAAGAATATTGCTTAGAAAACTCGAATTGATCGAGAAAGATAACTTAAAGGAAATTGATTTCGAAATTTTAAAACATCTTAGGAATTTTAGTAAAATTAACCACTATAAGTTTATCGGAAGCTTCAGGAAAAAGAACCCCATACTTATCAATCAAAATGTATCTCTGAGGCCTCCAGGCGTTCCTAAAATATCAAAATCGCTTAGTAGATTAGCCAAAGGGGGTTACATTAAGTATGAAAAAGAGGATCCTAAGGTAGCTAAGAAAGGCAAAGGAAGGCCAAGCAAATTCATACTTCTTACTGAAAAAGGCGAAAAGTCAGTTAGTTTCACACTAAAGGGAAAAATCAGTATAACCGACGACGAACACCAGAGATTGTCCTATTCTTCATTTGATAATGAGGACATCCTTCCGACAAGGATATTATTAGATGCATTTAGGCAAGAAAATGGAATCAAAAATGAAAATTTGGAGAATGAAATTGAAACGCATATTGAAAAACTTAGCGAGGAAAGTAATAAATCTGAATTTATGAGTAATAAGGAAAAACGGCTCTCGAAAGAGGAAAATAGGGCATTGAGTCACGCTTTGTTATTAGAGGCGGGAAATACTCCGAAGGAGCAGAAAAAGATCGATAATAGCTTAAAGGAACAGGGAATTAACCCGGATAAATTGAGGCGAATTTTGAGACGAATACATCGGAAGCGTGAAAAATGGGAGAAAGAGTGGAAACTGAAGCACTAAACATTGCGCTTTTCGATTTCTTGTTCTAAAATCGCCTTCTTTTGATCCCTTTCAGGTGTTCGAATTTCGGCTAAAACCATCTCTTTGATAACTTCAGCCTGTTTCCGTAATTGCTCATTTTCAGCCTCAAGAGCTGCTTCAACAGTAAGGGGTTTCCCGCATTTCCCGCACATATTTTTGTAGGGATCGTTGTCAAATTTGCATATAGAGCATCTTTGCAATTTTATTGTTTCTTCCTCTGCGCCATTTTCCTTAATTATTCCGTTCAATTTCAGGATTTCGTCGCCGGATTCATCACCAGCCAAATTGAAATAAACATCGAGCATCCGTGAGCTTTGCTTCCAGCCAAAGTATTGCTTTGCTAGTGCATTGTTTAATTTTGTACCGATTCTTGTTGCTGCGCTATGCCTCCATAAATGGGCATGTATTCGCCTAGTAATTCCGGCCTTTTTCTTTAAGGTTTTTAGCATGCAGGTAATGCCGTCATAACCCAATGGTGCGTTTTTTCCGTTGGTTTTTACCGCATACCAAAAGGCATAATTTGAATTGCTGCGTTTCGGATGGTTTTGGAGATATTCGGATAATAACGGCACGCAATTAACAATCCTCACAACCCGGCGGCCCGACTTTCCATTAACCTCGATCTTTGCGCCAAATTGGTCGAATTGGACATCCTTGATTCTCATATTCAACAATTCACCGACCCTTAAACCGCTTTCCAAGAGTAGTGCAATAATGGCCTTATCACGAGGCAAATCGGCTGCTTCCACTAATTTCCTTTGTTCATCGTCGGTAATCAAATCGGAATTTACTATCCTAGTAGGCATCACTTTTACCTTAATATCAGAAAGATCTACTTTGGGTGCTTTCCACTTAAAAAATAACCTGGCAATATTAACGTCTTTCCATTTCGTGCCTTCGGTAATGGTTTTATCCTTCACCCGCTTATTTAGATAGTCAAGAAGTTTATCAAAATCAGCACGGTTTAGTTTATCCATCGGTTTCTCAATAACCTGCGCCATCTCTCGTAGGACCGGAATCATCCGGCTGAGAGTTCGAAGGCTTTTACCCGTTCTAATCAGATGGAGAATGTATTCTTTCAACACTCGTTTATTTTCAGGGCAAAGCTCCACATACTTCCTTTTCCATCTTGTAGCCCTTATTTTATCGCCGCCTTTGCTTCTGTCGCCATCAATAAGCATAACCGCACGCTTAAAGTCGGCAATGGATCCGGTGTAATCAAAAGTAGTCTTACTACTGGGCGCTAGGTCGAAGACAAGCTTGGTAAATTCGTCTGCCTTGCTTTCGACTTCGTTTTCCATTTAAATCCCCAAAAAAGAAAGGAAAAGGGGCTTTTAAATGTATTGATACACGTTTGTCCCACTAGTGTCCTATCATTATCGTCCTTTGAGACTCAAGCCGATGCAGCCGGAACTTGTAGAGCTCCCAGAAGTAGGTTGCGGCGCCGAGGGCGACGATCCCGGCAATTGGGATCACGAATAGGAGGTAGATTCCGGCGATGAACGACACTACGGCGTAGCCCCGAAACTTGACCATCTCCTTCCAGATGTCAAGGAACCTTACGATGTAGTCCCACCTGGTGCTCATCTTCAGGAACGGCTGCTTCGCATCCGCTAGCACCGAAGACATTTGGACCGGCGGCATCATATCCTCGCTCATATCAGTTCACCATTCACGCAATTTTGACAAAACCTCCTGCATACCTGTTATAAATGGCCCTTTCCTTGCCCAAAGATTCCTTGAGCGGGTTGAACGCTTCCCCGTCATTTTTCTGGTTCTGCTTTCTTGCCATTTATTTTAACACCGTTTTTTGCTTCATTCGTCCCCAAATTCTACACAGTGGATGTAAGTGTCTTGCCTTTCCACCATTCAACCGACCAGGTTGCGGCAAGCTCCTTCTCGCTCCAGTAATAACCCGTCAGGTATGCAAGCGCACCTGCAAGGTAGACGCTTATTGTTAGTGCAAGTATCATCAATGCGAAGCTGAACCACGCCATGAAATACGCCCTGTAAACCGCAGCAGGGTTGCCGTTCTTGTAATCCTCGTCCAGTACCTCGTTCATCAGCTCGTTCCTCGTCTTCACGAAAAGCGAGTTGACGGGCTTCCCATCGCCCTGCGTGTCCTTTGCAACCATTGGCATGTACATCGGAAGCACGCGCTTGCCCTCGTTTTCCGGGATGTGCGTGAGAGCCTGGGTGCTCCAGGGCCGGAGGTTGTCCGCATTATAGGGATTTACTCCGGGTATCTGGTGGGTCATGTAAGGCTCGCCGGCGTGCGCGTGGCGGTGGCCGTGGGCGTGCTCGCCGCTATGCACGATGTGCCTTATTTCCTCGAGCCTATGGACCCGTATTGGTTTCCTCATTGCATTCACTTTTCAAGCATTTCCAGTCAACACCAAAAACATCGCATATGCCAGGCCGATTGCCAGGAGGGTGAAGACCTGGCTCTGGTTGAGGCCCATCATGCTTGCCTGGCCGCCCATTCCCTCCTCATACGAATTTACCTCGTATCCGCTCCTGCCCTTCACCGGCTTGATTGGCGTCACTTCTTCTAGCATCGCCATGAACTGCACAATGAGGCTTGAGCCCCTCAGTTTTGGGTGATCCGACATATTTTACCACTTTTTCCTAATCGACGAGTACGAGCGACCTGTAGTTTCCGAACTTGCTATATACGAACTTGTCCATCCAGGCAACGTTACGAAATTTCGCGCCAAGCATTATCATCAAAAGCCCAACGGGCGCAAACACACTGAGCATCAAGATGCCCCCGGCTACAAGCAAAATCGCAAAGATCCAAAACCTCTTGTTGTCCGACCAGTAGCCGATGTATTCGTTGACGTAATCCCACCTGGTCTGCGCCCTCATATTGGCCCGGACTTTGGGGTCAACTTCCACATATTGGAATGTTTTCATCGGAAGCGTAACGTCCCTTGATTTGCCAGCTGCATCCGACCTATGCATCGCTATGACCGCTTCCTGGTGCCCTGGCGTGATTGTTTCTGGCATGTTTCATCCCCTAAGTGCCCTCGAGCAGCCACCTGTGCCTTGGCTGTTCGATTGCCATGAAAGTGTAAAACTTGTATTTTCCGTAAAGATAGCCTGCTCCAAGCCCCGCAATTGCGGCAAAGAAAACGTTGACGGGTATCAGGAGCAACGCAGCAGCTGCCATTATGTAGGTTCCCGCCCTTGTTGAGTTGTAAAGCACCCAGTGCGTGATCTTTTCGTCCATGAAGGCCTGCCTTGTGACGACCTTGATGACGCCCGAATCCTTCTTTGAGCTGATGTCCGTTGGAAGGAACATCGGGGTTACCTGGTATTGCTTTTGGGGTTCTGGTTCATTCGGGTTTAGGCTAGGCGCCATATGCTTTAGTTGCGAAAGGGTCAATTTCGTCATTTTACCAACGGTATTATATGAACAAACTCATATATAAACTTGTCGGTAGTAACATTCTATATTAGTAAATGCCCAATTAGGGCGTTGGGGGTTAATTTAGGGTTTCTTAATGATCTACGGATCAGAAATTCTATAAATAAGTAAAAATTAGGGTAGAATAAGGTATGAGAAGCCAAATATTGCCGTATTTTTTCAAAAGGAGGCAGAATTAGGCTATTTGGTCCACTCTTAAAGGCAAATTTTCCTAATTAAAAAAAATTGGATTTCCACCACTTAAACAAGTATTTTGGGCCCGTCCTTCTCAACAATGAATGTGGTTTCCGCCTGGGAGATTTGCGCATCCCTCTTGGCTTCCTTCAAGACAGGGTAGGAGTGCAAAATGCCTTGATGCGTAAGATCCCTAACAGCAAGGTTGAACATTGGAAAATCCGCATACCAGCGTGCTGCAAAGGGCATTGTCAGATGGTCGAGTGCAATTTTGGCAAGAAGTTCCCTGCTTTTTGGAAGCCGGACATTCATATTCGAGTGGGGCTCCAATGACCAGATTTGGCAGTAATCGCCATCGTTCACCCTTCCGGCGCCAGTTGAGGCGAAGGGTTCGCAAGCAAAGACCTCGCCCTCCTCGAAAATGTGCCCGCCCCTTGGGACATTTGGGATTTCGGTGCCGGCGTGCAAATCGTATTGCTCCAAGGAATGGCCGCAAAGGTTTTCAATTGGTTCGAAGCCATACCCGCGGATGGTATTTTGGATCTCCGCACCAACACCGCTCACATTCACGCCTGCTTTTATGACACTTAGGGCGTTTTGAAGGGCCATCTCGGAGGCTTCGATCAGCTTCGCGTGCTCCCCGGAGGGGTTGTAGGAGAAGGCCGTATCCATAATGAACCCTTCGATTTGCACGCCGAAATCGACCTTCACAAGATCCGAATCCTTCACAATTCGGGCATCGTCCGCTTCGGGCGTATCGTGCGCTGCAAGGGAATTGGTTGAAATGTTCACCGGGAATGCGGGCTTCCCCCCCAAATTTGCCGTTTCCTTTTCAATTTTTTCAGCAATCGCTAGGAAGCGCCTCTCAGTTTTCACTAGCTCCCTGCTGAATTTCATTACCTTTTTTGCGATGGCACTTGCCTCCAGGTATTTCTTAAGTGCATCCTCTTCCATAAAAACCGGAATTATTTCGGCAAGGAGTTTTTTAAACAGGATGCCAACTTGAGCGATAGGCAGGAGCGCTTGATTACTCTGCAGCCTCAAACCAGTTGGCAACAAGCCGTAAAAAAATGCAGGCGGCCGAAAGGGGGCCGTAATGCCAGCCAAATCCTAGGCTAGGGCAGCGGCAACAATGGTTTGGTATGCAAAAAAAATCGCAAAATGGGGCGTTCGGAAGCATCGGGTACGCTCCCTTAGAATTATATTTGCCAATTGGCTTGAATTATGCACATATGGAAATGGAAAGGGTGCGGATTCTCGCAATCGACGATTCGCCTTGCGGAAGGGCAGGGGGGCACTGCGTGTGCGTCGGCGTGCTCTCGAATGGCGGCGTGGTGGAGGGCGTACTCACTTTCGGGGTTAGGCGCGATGGGAATGATGCAACTGATAAAATCATGCAAACAGTCAGGAAGAGCAAATTCGGCAGGCTGGTGAAGCTGCTGATGCTGCATTCGGTTACCGTGGCGGGCTTGAATATTGTGAACATATGTAAATTGAATTCGGACCTGCAGATGCCCATTTTATGCATAACGAGGGAAAAACCCACTGAAAATTCCCTTAGCGAAGCAATAAAGAAGGTTTTTAAGGATGGGAGGAGTAGGAAGGGGAAACTGCTTGCATTGGAGGCTGCTGGCAAAATTCGGGAACATAATAAGATGTATTTCCAAAGCATTGGGCTTACGGAAAAGGAGGCGTTTTCAATACTGGATTCATTCGGGGCATACCCCTGGAATTTGAGGCTCGCACACCTCATCGCAACGGCAATTGTAAGTGGCGAATCGCACGGGAAGGCTTGAAAAAAAACAGTATGGGGATGAAACACCTGATTGCGTTCCAATAGGGGGGCAAACCTCAAAAACATTAAAAGGGGATCGTGCATTAGCATTGAATGCGGGGTAATTCGATGGCAAGGGAGAAAGGGAAGAAGCTGAAAATTTTGGGCATTTCGGTGAAGTCCGATTATTTGCTGGGGCTGAGCCTCGTATTCGCGGTAGCCGCATATGCAACCACCAAATTCGTTGGTTTTGCCTATGCATCGCTTCTCCTCCTGCTCTTCCTGTTCCTTCGGGATGCGATGCCTTCTGGCGCGGACAAGAAGAGCATCGGCAACTCCGTATTCGAGCTGGTGGTTGCGCTTGTCGCTGCGCTAGCATTGTGGTATGGGCTGGGTTTCATTCTGCAAACCCCAACCCCAATCGACGTCGTCACATCCTGCTCGATGCTTCCAGCTCTGGACCGGGGGGACCTCATCATCCTTCAGGGAGGGGGAATAAATGCAAGGGAGGCCGTGCTCTCAAGGAGCATTTCATTGAGGGATTTCACATACGTCGATTGCAAGGTAAGGGAGCTTGATTCGGGGACGGAGAGGGATGCCAAATGCGCCAGCGGCCTTACGGTCGACGGCGTTAACGTTCCATTTGACAAGGATGGCGACATAGTTGTTTACGAGCCCGTAAATCCCTACAGGAACCTGGGGCTAATAGTGCACAGGGCTGTTTTGAAAATGCACTTCAAGGGAGAAACTTACTACCTGATAAAGGGCGACAACAATTTGGGGCCGGACATCCCAGACATTTCAATCGATGCGGCAAAAATGGAGAACATTAAGGGGAGGGTCATCTTGCGCGTGCCGTGGCTTGGCTACTTGAAATTGTTCCTCTCACTTCAGTTCAATGAGCCCGACAATTGCAGGATCCTTGTGGAGGAGGCTTGACCCGAGGGCAAAGTTAAAATTGCCTGCTTGCCCACCCACCCCTTAAAGCATATGGAAGGGCGTTAATGCCCGCAAACCCAATGTTATATATTGCCTCCCCCAGATAGTTATTCCTGATGATCAGCTTATGAGAACGCTCGTTTTCCCTTCAATCCTTTCTGCTGATTTCACGAATTTTGGGAAGGGTATAGAGCTTGCAAAGGCTGCCGGAGCGGATGGCGTGCAGCTCGATGTGATGGATGGCCATTTCGTCCCAAACATAACATTCGGCTGGGGGCTTGTTGAGGCGATTAGGAAGAAAACGGACCTGTTTCTCGATTCGCACCTTATGATCGATAGCCCCCTCAGGTTCGCGCACAAATTCGCGGAAGCGGGTTCTGATAATGTGATTTTCCACATCGAGGCGTGCAGGAATGATGATGAAGCTCTGGCGGTGATTGGGAGCATCCGGAAAGCGGGTTCCAAACCTTCAATTGCAATCAAACCCAGCACTCCCGCGGAGCGCATCAAGCCATTCCTGGATGAAAACCTGTTCCTGATCCTCGTGATGACAGTGGAGCCGGGCTTTGGAGGGCAGGAGTTCATCGGAAGCATGATTCCAAAGGTAAAGCTGATTAGGAAATGGATCACGCAGAAAAAGCTCAAAACCCACATTCAAGTAGATGGGGGGATAAATTTGCTAACCGCTGAGCTCGCGAAAAAAGCAGGGGCCGATATTTTGGTTGCGGGAAGCGCCCTCTATAGGCACAAGACGGCGAAGGAAATGGGCAAAGCGATAAGGATGATGAGGAAATAGGTCCTGCTTATGGAATTCATCCATTGGGAGAAGGGAAGGAAGCCGGTCACTGCCGATGAAAAAAAACTGATGGATTCGTATGCCCATGCATGGCTTTACGCCTATGGCACGCCACCGGAACACCTAAGAGGATTCAATGAGCTGGATCTTCTATCCCATCACGTGGTCGCGAAAGAAGGGAATCGGATAATTGGGGGGATGCGGTTGGAAAATCCCGAGCAGCATGAGATAGATTGGGGGTTGATGGACAACTTTGAACGCATCGGGATTTCCAAAGAAGATATTGGAAAAACAGTTGTGACATCGGGATTTTTCGTTTCTAAAGGTGTTGGAATCAGGGAAAAGGCGGAGGCAGTAAAAAGAATAATTGGGAATGCGTCAAAGTTGGGGCTTGATTTAGGCAAGAGGCATGTGATACTGAGGGCATTGGAGGAGAAAAAGCACCTCCAGAAGCTATATGACAGACTTGGTTTTACAAATACGGGAATAGTGTTCACAGACCCTACCAATTTAAGATTTCGCATCTATTATTTTAATGAGGCAAAATTGAAGGAACTTAGCAAAATGGCTTGATGTGGTAAATATGTCGTTTATTGCCAAATACACCGATGTAAAAAAGCAAAAGAAGAGCACCCTTTGCATCGGGCTGGACCCCGCCAGCATCTTCTTCAAGGAGCAGGACTCGATCCCGCGTGAATACTTCGAGAAGGGATCGGAAGCGGATGGGATGAAGCGCTTTTGCCTAGATGTGATCAATAAGACGGCGGAATATGCCTGTGCCATTAAAATCAATGCCCAGTTCGTGATTCCGTTCTCCCTAAAGGATTTGCAGGAATTGAACGCGGCCATTTCGAGCAAAGGCTGCCTCTCCATTTTCGACCTTAAACTTTCCGACATCGGCTCGAGCAACGAGAGCGCGATCTATTGGATGAGGAAGGCCGAGTTCGATGCGTTCACCTTCTCACCATTCGCAGGCAACATCGAAGAAACAGTGAGGCAGGCACACGACGCGAAATTGGGAGTGATCGTTTTGACATTGATGAGCAACCCTTCCGCGAGGTTTTTCATGGGGAATTCGCAGGTCGAAGGGAAGCGCGGGTACGAATGGATTGCTGAGGAAGTGAGGAAGCAATCAGCTGATGGAGTGGTAGTCGGCGCGACGAACAACCCAAGGGAGATGGTAGAAATTCGGGAAATCATCGGAAATGAGCCAATAGTCCTTATTCCCGGAATCGGCAAGCAGGGAGGGGACATTGAGACTGTAAAAACCGCCGGCGAGAACATACTCGTTAACGTCGGAAGGGACATCATCTATGCGGACGATCCACAGGAAAGGGCAAGGGAATACTTCAAATTATTGAGGAGATGAGTTTTTCCTGCTGGGAGTGTGTTTAAAATATTAACTTCCCTTAACTTATCTCCCTAAAATTGCTGATTTTGGGTAAATTAATGCTTACAAATTAAGGTGTAATTGTTATGGGTTTGAGACCGGCAAAGACCGTAAGGAAGTACCAGGGCCAGCCGTGGGCAAGGATGTCCCAGAGCGTACCTAGGAAGAGCTACGTGAAGGGCGCGCCAAGGCCGAAGGTTAGGCAGTACAATATGGGGGTGGATAGGTTTTACGAGACGGAAGTGAACCTGTTCGCAGCCGGGGACATCCAGCTTAGGGATAATTCAATGGAAGCTGCAAGGCAGGTGGCAGTTAAATACCTGGAAAAAAACCTCGCCGGCCAGTACTTTTTTGGTATATTGAAATACCCGCACCTTGTGATAAGGGAGCACTCTGCCCTCGGAGTCGCAGGCGCGGACCGTATCTCGAAAGGAATGAAGAGGGCGTTTGGGAGGCCCAAGGGAAGGATGGCACGGGTAAAGCACGGCGATACCGTTTTCACGATCCGCATCAACACCAAGGACCTTGGAATCGTCCACGAGGCGTTTAGGCGCGCAAAACTGAAGATGTCGGGAAGGTTTGAGGAGACCATCAGGGACATCAAAAACGACCCCAAGAACCGCGCAAAAATCGGCAAAGAGATCGTCATGAAAGTGAAGGTTACCGAGGAGAAGAAGAAGGAGGAAGTGCCTGCAGCAGGCGCAGCGCCTGCGGAAGCTGCGAAGGAGGGCGAGAAGGCTTCTGAAGGAAAGGTGGCAGAAGCGAAAGCAGAACCCAAAAAGGATGAGAAAAAGAAGTAAAGGATTGGGCGGGCTTTAAAACCCAAGGAAGGCAAAATATAACCACAAAAGAAGAAATCAAGAAATTAGAGTGAGATTTATGGGAAAGGTTTTGACCGTCCTTAAGGTTTTTCCCGTGGAGGATTTTGAGCTTGAGAGGCTTAGGGATAACGTTTCCAAGGTTGAAGGCTGCAATTCCTCCAAAATCATCGATTACGTATTCGGCTCTAAGATCATACAGGCTTCGTTCGTCTGCGAGGATGCGCAGAGCAAGGACTTCGAGGAGATCGTCCGGAAGGTCGAGGGAGTGAACGAAGTGCAGGTTGAGGAAGTGGGATTGATTTCCTGATCAGACGGCTGTGTTTCACCTAGGGACAAACTAATTCACGGTTATTTTGCATTTAGCTTACGGATACATCGGGATGCCATCCGCTATCCCCTGCCTGCCGCTGAGGAACCAAATGGCTACGATCCCAATCGCAAGCCACATCAGCCCATCCATTTTCAATCCCCAAATACTTATGAACTGCGGCACATTTACTGGTTTGTCGTTTGATTTACGACGTTCAATTTGGGGGAGGATGCAACGGCACATGCCGTGCGATTTTGGAGGTGATGGATTCGGTTTTTTTTTGGAAAATCGCGTGTTGCCATATCCCCCTTCAGGGTGCTTCAAAGCCAAGCAATGCGACACCCCCTAGCACCAGCATCTCTGGCCGCATCAGGATTTCGAACAATCCATCCGTTGCGCCCCCTCCGAGGAGGAGAAGCGCAAACAGTGCCGCAAGCGCAGGCGCGCCGTGGCATAGGCCGTCGTCAGCAAGGCTCATTTACCCCACCTTTTCTTACGGGTACATTGGGATTCCGTCCGTTCCCATTTCGGTTGGGCCTATGAGCCATATCGCCGCAACTCCCATCAGGAGCCAAACGATTCCGTCCATATCCACCACCTCCTAAATAAGTTATGGACGGCGGGGCTATTACGGATTTGTCGTAAACTTTAAGACAACAATAAAATTCCTTGGCGGGGGGTGCAGCTGGGACGGATCAAAGCAGAAAACACATTGGCATTAGCGTTAGGTTTTATGAAGTTTGAAGCACCGAATCCCTGCGAACATCGGCTCGCGGAATTCCCTAAGCCTATACCCTTCACTCTCAAGGGACTTCCTTAGCGGGCCCAGGAGTGCTTCAGGATCCTTGCCTTGATCATAAACCTTGCTCACGCTTCCGGCAAGGCCGCCTGTGTGCGCACGGAAAATGGATGCACGATACCCATTTGGCGCGGTATAAAAGGTGGATGTGCCTGGCTTCCTTAAGACCCAGTGGAAATGGGCTTCCCGGGGCTCCGTTTGATTGGGTTTTGGCTTGAATCCCAAGTTCTTTAAACCCTTTTCAATATTGGCATCAGTTTCAAATGAAAAATGCACGGCCAGCCTGCCGCCATAGCTCTCGAGGAATAAATGGGGGTTTGTTGCCGGCGCCCGTTGTTTTTCGAATTGATGCAATAGTTCCAGGAAGTATTCCAGCGGCATAACTACCCCTTGAATGCAGAATCGTTTTCGAGATTATTGTACACGTAAGCTGCGGGGGAGATTCGGCAGTTCTCACCGACCATTACACCGCAATTGATGGAGACGTTAATGCCTGTCTTTGTGCCCTTCCCTATGACCGCGCCGAGCTTATCCCTTCCGGAAACCACCCTCCCGTCCTCACCGCGTATTGCAATGGCGGAATGGTCGAATTTC
The DNA here is from genome assembly GCA_041305345.1 of Microcaldota archaeon. GTDB lineage: Archaea > Micrarchaeota > Micrarchaeia > Norongarragalinales > SBBD01 > JACRGC01. The sequence continues at coordinate 63,304 of JBFYLP010000006.1, forward strand.
AGGTTCGCTATCTTGGTGCCCGCCCCGAAATTGACGTTTTCGCATATTATCGAATCCCCGATGTATGAGAGATGGGCGGCATTCGAATTGTGCATTATTATCGAGCTTTTAACCTCGGTTGAATTCCCGATGTGGCAGTTATCCTCAATGACAACGCCCTTGCGGAGATAAGCACTGGGGCCGACCACGGAATTCTCCCCGATGAAGACATTCCCCTCGATATAGGTCCCGCTTTTGACAACCGAGCCCCTTCCGACCCTAAGCTTGCCTTTCACGACCACGAAATCCTCAACTTTCCCCTCGATCCTTGGCTCCATCAGGTTCGCCAGCGCATATTCGGATGCAGAAAGGTAGTTCCAGAAATAGCCAACATCCGTCCAATAGCCTCCGTACTCAAGAACCTTCAGGGGCTGTTTGCGGGCAAAATCGAGCAATGCATCGGTGATCTCGTATTCATTCCGCCTCGAAATCCCTACGGCCTTCAGATAGCCGAAGAATTCCCTTGGCATGAACAGGCAGCCCGTGCTGATCAGCTTGTTCCTTGCATCGGCGGGCTTTTCAACCAGACCGACCAGGTTGCCGCCCTCGACATCAACGACTCCGTAGGCGCTGGCATCATCCTCCCTCTTGGTGACGATGAATGGCTTCCCGTCGGCATTTGAAAGCAGCAATTCGAAGAAGCTGGGATCGAAGAACGTGTCCCCATTTATGATGAAAAAATTCCCGGTTCCAACCAATTTCTCCGCCTGCAAAACCGCATCGGCAGTGCCCCTTAGTTCCTTCTGCTCGACAAACAGGATTTTTTGAGAGTGCCCGTGCTTCTGGAAATATTCGGTGATTTTATGCTTTTCGAACCCTACGACCACGATAATTCTCCCAAGCGAATCCTTGAATCTTTCCACGATGCCCCCAATGATCCATTCGAGCAGCGGCCTATCGAGGATCCTGACCATCGTCTTCGGGTAGGAGTTCGTGATTGGGCGCAACCTTTTTCCTTGGCCGGCTGCGAGCAAAACAAAGTCATATTTTTCAACCATATCAAGCACCTATATAATATCTTTCTCCTCGATTATGCCAATTATTTTCCTCAAATCCCTATCCGGATCGCCTTGCTTGAACAGTAAATGGGCGCAATGCTGCTGCAAGTCCTGCTGGTAATTGAATGCTACTGAGTTCTCCTTCCCCACTAGATTGAACATCGGGATTTCCGAAAATGCGTCACCCAGCACGAGGCATTCGGTGGGTTTGAAGCCATTCTCACGTAAAATTGCCGCCAACCTTCTCCGCTTCCCCATCGGCGAAACAACCGAGACCAGCTTTTCGAGCCTTCCGTTCATAGCGGTGCATTGGGAGGCAACGAGCTCGTCGGGTACAAGCCCGTGCTCATTGAGGCTCCATTTGATGATTGGTTTAATCGTTGCAGTCAATATTGCCGTCCTGATTCCTTTTCCTTTCAGGTAATTGAAAGTTTCCTTGGTTCCCTTGATGAATTTCAAGCCCTTTATCACATCCTTCAGCTTCCTCAAAGGGAACTGCCTGTAAAGCGCGAACGATTTCTCCCACACCCGTCCCGGCACTGCATCCCTTTCCGCCTCGGTTTTTGCTGCTGCGAGGCCGGAGTAGAACTCCCCCGCAAGCGCATCGGATTCCGCCTTCTTCCCTAATTTGGTGAACAGGTATAGCGGCGCCTCTTCAACCGGGATCACCCCGTCGTAATCGAATGCAACAAGCCTTATTGCCATTTCATTCACCGCCAATGCGAATTTCGCGCCCATTATCATCATATGCAGCGATATTCTCCTTCACAAGCAACCTCTTCAGGTCTCGCAAGGCCTTTTCCTTCAGGGGCCCCGCGCTCGTCTGCCTCAACTGGTTTGCAATCCTGCTATGCAGGACGACCGCAATGATGCGTTTATCGCTGGATAGGAAATGCATTTTTGTTGGCTCGAATTTGCCCAATTTAAGGGGCGGATCCGATCTGACAATGGTTGCGCCCTGTTGGAATCTCTTGGGATAAGTATGGCCCTCGCTCAGTAACAGTTCGATCTCCTCATTTATCCGGTCATTTCCAATAAGATGGGATGTTGAGTGCAAGATAAGCTTATCGGCTCCTCGCAACTCGAAAATCCTATCTATCGATTCTGGCAAGTTCCTACGCATTCTCATTTCACCGTCACGCTTTTTGCGAGGTTTCTCGGCTTGTCCGGGTCGTAACCTTTCGCAACAGCGGCGTAATATGCAAGCAGCTGCAGGGGGATCACGGAAAGCAGGGGATAGAATTCCTCATCCGAAACCGGAATCTCGAGCAAATCGCCGTAGGCCTGATTGTTCTCGTTGCTTACGGCAATGACGCTTGCTCCCCTAGCCTTCGTCTCGATCGCATTGCTCAAAGTCTCCGAAAAAACGCCGTCCTTGGGGTTGACTGCTATGACCGGGGTGCCTTTCTCAATCAATGCAAGGGTGCCGTGCTTCAGCTCGCCTGCCGCCATCCCTTCCGCGTGCAAATACGAGATCTCCTTCATCTTGAGAGCGCCTTCCAATGCGATCGGGAAATTCACGCCCCTGCCGATGTAGTAAATGTCGCGGTTGGCCTTCAATTTTACAGCGAGCCCCTTGGCCTTCTCGGAATTCAAATCGAGGGCTATGCGGGATAAGGAGGACAGCTGCGAGAGCTTTTTCCGGCCGGCTTCCAACTCACCCCTCATTGCAAATGCGATCTGGTATAAAATCGAGAGCTGGCCCAAAAATGCCTTCGTGCTTGCAACCGCGATTTCGGGCCCGACATTCAGGTAAATCACCTTATCGCTCAGCCTCGCGATGGAGCTTCCCTGCACATTTACAATCGAGAATACCCGCACCCCCTTGCTCCGTATGGTTCGCATGGCATTAAGGACATCCGCGGTTTCACCGCTCTGGGAAATCGCAATCACGAGCGAGCTTTTCTGGAGGCTCGTCTCAAGATAGGGGAATTCGGACGCATTTATAACGTTGACGTGCTTTCCGGCGATCTTGTCAAGGAGGTATTGGCCGGTCATTGCTGCGTGCAGTGCAGTTCCGCAGCCGATGAACATCACCCCCTTTGCATCATTCATTGCCCTTGCAAATTCCTCGATGGCGCCGTAAGGCTGCTGGAGGGAATTTTTCAAGGCAAGGGGTTGCTCGAAAATCTCCTTGAGCATATAATGCGCGAACATCCCCTTTTCCGAGCTGGATGCGGACCAATCAATTTTTGAAATGGATTTGGGGATTTGCGCACCGGTAATCAGGCTCAATACCTGCATGCCATTATGCTGCAAAATCGCATATTCCCCGTCATCGAGGTAAACCACTTCGCGGGTGTGCTTGAGAAGTGGCATCGGGTCGCTTGCTGCGAACATCTTCCCGTTTGCCTTCCCGAGAATCAGGGGGGATTCGTTCTTCGCCGCGAGCAGGGTGCCCTTGTCGCTTGTCGAAAGCGCGAGCAACGCATATGAGCCCTTGAGCCTTTTTATTGCGGCAACAAATGCTTCCCGAAAGCCCATGCCCGATTCCAGGTTCCCTTCCATCAAATGCACGATCACCTCGGTATCGGTTTCGGATGAGAATTTATGCTTGCCTAGCAGTTCCGCCTTCAGCTCCTGGTAGTTCTCGATGATCCCATTGTGCACTATTGCGATCTTCCTGTCGCAAGAGAGGTGCGGATGCGCATTCGCCCTCGTCACCCCGCCGTGCGTAGCCCAGCGGGTATGCGAAATCCCCGCATAGCCGACAAGCTCGTCCAAATCGACGGATTTCCCGAATGAATCCAATGCGCCAACTTGCTTCTCAATCCGAATGGAGCCGTCATTCAAGACGGCGATCCCCGCCGAATCATACCCCCGGTATTCGACCTTCCTCAGCGCATCGAACAGCAGCCTTCCCGCATTCTCTTCTTCAGAAGAAACGAAGCCCACAATCCCGCACATACGCATCACAGGCAAATACCAACCACTTGAAGGCTTATAAACCTTACGAAAATTATTGCATATATTTAAAAATATTTTCATACTAGTATAATTTGATTCAAATGGATGCGAAGCTGGTTTCGGAAGGGAAGTCGCTCGAAAGCACGATCGTCGGGGAGAAATCGCTGTCAATACTTTCGGAGGAGCGCATAAGGATATTGAAGATATTGGCAAAGGAATCCCGTTATCCCGCTGAGTTGGCAAAGGAGCTGAAAATTCCCGTGCAATCGCTGTATTACCATTTCAGGCAGCTGCAGGAGGCTAAACTGATCGAGTTGGAAAGCTACTCGGAGCAGCGGGGGGCCATTGCAAGGAAGTACAAATGCTCAATCGAGGCGCTTTCAATAGTGATCAGGGAGCATTGGCATCCCTTTTCTTCAACCACCTTCAAGAAACCCCCGCTATTCCTGAGGGATTTCATATCCGGCAGCCATTTTTCGGGCAAAATTGTGCTCGGCTCGCCGGATCCCCACGGGAAATTCCGGGCAAGGGGAATGGAGTTCTGCGCAACCGAGCTTGCAATGCTCCTTGGCTCATATGCGACATTCGACTACCCGCTCTACTACCTGGATACGGAGCTGAAGGAAAAGCATAAGCGCGAGAACCTGATCATTTTCGGCGGGCCGAAGGTGAACATGCTCATTGGCGAAATCAACCCGTACCTCCCGATTTATTTCGCCGAAAAGACATTCGAGCTGCATTCCAAGCTTTCAAACAGGAAATATTCCGAGAACTACGGCCTTATCGAGCTTATCGAGAACCCGTTCAACAAGGGGAGGAAGTTGCTCGTCATAGCCGGAAGCGACCACGAGGGAACGCGCGCCGCAGTGCTTGCACTGCTCAAGGAAAGGGATAAAATCGAGAAGGGGAACAATTTTGATGCGAAGGTGCTTGCCAAGGTCGTGCAGGGCTTTGATGAGGACGGAGATGGAATAGTGGATGCGGTGGAGATATTGGAATAGGGTGTTTTTATGAGTTTCGAGAGCAAGCTCCTTGCGGTTTCTGATCCGGTCAAGCTTGGCGATAAAACCTCCTACTACCTGCGGCCCGAAAATTCAACGGAATCGCATCTGCTCGGCGTTTTTTTTGGCATAATTGGCGCCATCCTCATATATTCGGGCATCAAGGCAATAACGACCGGGAAAACAACAGGCAGGCACCTCAAGGAAATCACGGGGATAGAGGCGATCATATTCGGTGTGTTCAAATTGATAATCGGCCTTTGCCTCGTTGCCTATTGCATCGCGAATTTATTAGGAATGAACGGCATCGCAATACCACGGATGTGAGGCATGCATCCAAGGTGGCGGGGTTGCCGGGGCTGAGGATAACGCGGAATGAGTCAAGAATTGAATGGAGGCCCGATGGAAATCTTAGTTTCTTTTGGGGTTTTGAAATTTGTAGAGATTTTGGGGTGATCTCGATGGGCGAAATGCCTTTGATAAAGGGGAGGAATGCAAACTACAAAGTGGCGTTCGGATCGCACGGAAGCAGCGAAATGAGCCCGGAAGGGATCGATGCGGTCATTTTTGAGGGCGCCGTGCTCCGGCCCAACGACCCCAAATCGCTCGAGAGGAGCTTGAATGGCGACAGGAAGATCCGGATGGAAAAGAAGCTGAGGGATGAATTTGAGAGGTTGGGAAGGGATGGGAAGGAGATCTGGCTGGCGGACTTGCATTATGATTCAAAATGGAAGCATTTGAGAAGGCGCTACACGGGCAGGGCGGCCCTTGCTGCGAGATTGCCCTTTTCGATAATCGAATTAATTACAGGTTGCCCCCTTTCCTGGAAAGGAAAAATCGTCAAGAGGGAAAAGCTAAGGAAGTTTTGGAGCATCATTAACCGGAAGGCGTTTCCAATGGGATATGTTGCGGGAAGGAGCGCCTTCATCGCCCTCAAGGCGGAACGCTATATCGGGCCTTTCCTCCGGAGGTCGAAGGGATTGGATAGGAAACCGGTCATAGGAATATCAATTGACTTTGGCCATCCGGAATTGGTGGAGTACCTGAAGAATTCGAAGGAAGCACGCAAAATGGTCGTCAGCAAGTTCGGGGAATTCAAAAGGAACCACGGGAACATAAACACGATGATCAGGTTGATATTCGACCCCGTAAGGAAAAAGTGGACCGTGGAGAAGCATAAATACAATGTTCAGCTGCCCGATGGGTGGTGAATGGCGCTTGGCGGTAATGATACAAGCGGTTGCAAAACAATAGGCAGCGAAATCATCCATTTCCCCTGAAAATTCCTTTGAAGGTGGAGCCATCCAAATTCCCCATGGGATCGGCAGGGCATAAACAATATCCCGGGATGCATTCAAATACGACTGGTAAAACGCCCCGGTTAGGAAACCGGATGACTGGAATTTTTTTTACAATCAGCGGGCATCCTTAAAAATCCTTGCCGGAGTGCCATTTATCGGCGCGGGTATTATGGGTTTATTAGGAATAAACAATTGATGATACCATGGACCTCAAGTACGCCTGCATAATAGACGGGCTGGAAAACGCGTACCCGGGGAAGGTCGCCTCAGTGGTAGTCCTAGGCGGCTCCACCCTCAAGACGGAGTTCGGTTTTTTCGGCCCGCTGGCGATCCCGCCGGAGGACTGCTCGGAAATGAGCGTCGAATCGCTGGTTGCGCATCTGAACAGCCAGAAGTCGAACATTGAGGCGGTTGTGTTCACTGGCAGCGAGCCGCTGCAGCAGATCGAGGCGATGATGGAGCTTGCCACCCAGCTGAAGAAGAGCGGCTTCCTCATTAAAATCGAAACCACCGGCTTTTATGCGGACAACCTGGAGAAAGTGCTGCCTTTCATCGACGGGATAGCAATGGACCTGAAGGCTGATTTCGATGCGAATAAGCTTGCAGCCCTGACTGGCTTTTTGGGAGAACCTGCAACGCTGATGCAAGATACGCTAAGGAGCATCAACATCCTAAAAGCGCACAAGCAAAAGAAGCCCGATTTCCTAATCGAGTTCCGGACTACGGTAATACCAAAAATCAACGATTCGGAAACCATCATCGAGAGGATAGCAAGGGAGATAACATTCGCGGATGTTTATGCATTGCAGCAGTTCGTTGCGGATTCGAAACTTGCGGACCCGAACCTGAGGCAGTATGGAAGCACGCCAAAGCCTACGCTCATTGGGCTTGCGGTTGCGGCGAAAAAATACGTCAAAAAAGTGGTTGTGCGCACGAAGGATGATGGCGAGCAGGAAGTCGCATAGGGGATCAATGTGGATGAATTGGGAAGGAGGGCATTGGAGCTTCACAGGAGAATCAAGGGAAAAATCACCATTTTGCCCAAGGTAGCGCTGGCAAACAAGGAGCAATTGAGCCTGGCTTATACGCCGGGAGTTGCCGACGTAAGCAGGGAGATTGCGAGGAAGCCGGAGGAGGTGTGGAATCTGACTGGAAAATCCAACCTGGTTGCGATTGTGACGGATGGGACAGCGGTTTTAGGGTTGGGGGACATCGGGCCGGAGGCGGCGCTGCCGGTGATGGAGGGAAAGGCCGTGCTTTTCAAGGAATTTGCCGCGATTGATGCGTTTCCCATTTGCCTTAAAACAAAGGATGTGGACGAGATTGTGGAAACGGTCGTGCGCATATCGCCGGTTTTCGGCGCGGTGAATTTGGAGGACATCTCGGCACCACGCTGCTTTGAAATTGAACGGAAGCTGAGGGAAAAACTGGCAATTCCAGTGATGCACGACGACCAGCACGGGACAGCGGTCGTGGTGCTTGCGGCAATGAAGAATGCGTTGAAACTGGCAGAAAAGAAAATCGATGAAATAAAAATCGTGATTAACGGAGCGGGTTCAGCCGGAACGGCAATCGCGTATTTGCTGCTTGCGGCTGGAGCGAAGGACATAATCCTCTGCGACAAGACGGGGATTGTGGATGCGGATAGCTTTAAAGATGCGCATCGGAAAAAACTAATGCAAAAAACCAATCCGGGGAAAATCAGGGGAAAACTGTCGGATGCACTCAAGAATGCGGATGTGTTCATCGGCGTTTCGGTTGGAAAAATCGTGACCAAGGGGATGGTTTCGAGCATGAACTCGAAATCCATTGTTTTCGCGATGGCCAACCCGACCCCGGAAATACTGCCCGAAGAAGCAAAGGCTGCAGGAGCGTTCATTGTCGGATCCGGAAGGAGCGATTTGCCAAACCAGATCAACAATGCACTCGGATTCCCGGGGATTTTCAGGGGCCTGCTTGATGCGAGAGCGAAGGAAATAAGTGAACGTATGCTTTTGGCTGCTGCTGACGCACTCTCCAATTGCATTCCCGATTCGGAGCTGAAACCGGATCACATCATTCCCTCTCCCTTTGAGAGGAAAATCTATTGGGAAATCGCGAAAGCGGTTGGAAAAAACGTTAAAGGATAGGCGGCAGAATCCTCTTGTGCTGCGTGCTTTCGTGCAGATGCCGGACACGGCTTACTTTCGCCTTATCGAAGTACGGCTCCAGTGCCTCCCATTTCATTTTCAGGTCGAAATGCGAAACAAGAATCTTATCAATCAGCTCGTACTCCACGCCAAGCTCCTTCTCATCGGTCTGGTTCTCCCACATCCCAGCCGAGGGTGCCTTATTTATTATCATTTCCGGCACCCCTGCCGATTCGGCGAGCCGCCAAACCTGCGACTTGTAAAGGGATCCGATGGGCAGCAAATCACACCCCCCATCCCCGAATTTCGTGAAATAGCCAAGGAGCAGCTCCGACCGGTTTCCGGTGCCAAGCACCAAGCCGCCGAATTCGTTTGCATAAGTGTAAAGCGCAACCATCCTCGCCCTCACGCGCAGGTTGCCTGAGGCGATGCGATTAGTTGGCCTGAAGGTTTCGGAGAGTGCATCCACAACGCGCCTCATCTCGATCTTTCTATAATTAACCCCAAGTTTTTTTGCATAACCTTGCGCATCGCGCTCATCCTGGGGGTTTTGGGAGTAGGGCATATGGAAGGCGTAAACGTTGCCAGCACCGATTGCCTTTGCTGCCAAATGACATACCAACGAGGAATCGACTCCGCCGGATAGGCCGATTATTGCGGTCTGCTTGCCGCTCCTTTTGAAATATTCCTGGATTTGAAGGATCAGCTTTGCCTCGGTTCCGGTTGGGAGCCTCAATTTCCTTTGGATTTTTTCCTCGAGGCCGGTTTTATCCATGCGACCGTTAGGGAAAACGTTATTATAAATTGATGGGGATAACCTAACCATGGCACCCGAAATAGTCGACCTGCGGAGAATGGGGGGGTTACGGAAGGAAACGCCATTTACAAGGATCAATTCCGGCGCGATCAGGGGCCTTATGAATGCGCACGGAGTGACGAACCAGGAGAGCCTCATTGCAAAACTTGCCAGGAATGAGCAATTCCATCGAACCAACATCCCTATGGAGAGGATGGAGAGGATCAAGGAGATGCTTGTGAAATTCAGGGGGGAGCAGCAGCAAATCCGGCTTCCGAAGGCTCTGATGTTGAATCTGGCCAAGCAGGCGTTTGAAAAGCGTCAGCGGACGGATTTTGCACCAATCACTTCGAACATTGGCAGGCCGCCCCTCAAAGCGCCGCAAACACTCTTGGAACGAGTAACTAATATTGCCGAAATGAATGCGCGGAATAAGGCGATGAGGAAAACAGGCTGATCAATGCAGGCCGGTTGATTTCAGCGCAACATATGCCAGGAATGAAAATAACGCGGATGCGGGAATCGTCAGGATCCAGGCGATGAAAATCCTCCTTGCCACAAGCCAATTTACTGCGGAAAGCCTCCGGGTCGCACCGACGCCCATGATTGCGCCTGAAATCGCCTGGGTGGTGCTGACAGGAATGCCAAAATGCGCGGTCGTAGCCAATACGATCGCGCTTCCGCTCTCAGCTGCAAAACCCTGGTAGGGCTTCAGGCTTGTCACCTTGAAACTCATGGTTTTGATGATGCGCCAGCCCCCCAATAAGGTTCCGAGGGAAATTGCGCCATATGAGCCCACGATCACCCACCAAGGGATGGAGAAGGAGGTGAGAACCCCTTCCGTAATGAGCAATGCGGTGATCAAACCCGCTGTTTTTTGGGCATCGTTTGCACCGTGGGTCACGGAGAGGAAAAAGGCCGAAAGGATTTGCAATTTATTGAAAAACGAGGTTACCTTATTCTTATTGCGGTTGGCAACGGCGCGGATGATAAGGCCGGTAAATACGAATGCGAAAATGCCTGCAATGACTGGCGATGTGAACATCGGGACGATGATCTTGCCGAAAATGTTGTCAAGCTTCACGATGCCAAAGCCGCCAGATGCGTAGCCCGCACCGATCAGCCCGCCAACCATCACGTGCGATTCGCTTACGGGCAGGCCGTACCACCACGTGATGATTTCCCAAACCATCCCGCCCGTCAAGAGGGCAAGCACCAGCCTCGTATCGATGAATTCGGAGGATATGATGCCCTGGCCTATCGTTGTGGCAACAGCAACGCCAAACAAAATGCCAAGAAAATTGCCAAGCCCCGCCAGCATGACGGCCTTGAAGGGCGAGAGGACCCGGGTGCCGATGATTGTGGAAATGCTATTGGCGGCATCACTAAGGCCGTTCCAGAAGGAGAAGAAGAAAGCGAATATGATCGTAACCTCAAGAAGCATATGCTTACCTGTGTTTCATCACGATATCCCCAAGCACGTGCGATACGTCCTCGCAACGGTCCATCGCACGGCCCACGGAGCCGTAGATGTCCTTGAGCTTTATTACCGTTATCGGATCCCGCGCCTTGAACAGTTCCTTAAGTCCGAAATGCATCACTTCCTCGGACCTTGATTCGAGCTCGTTGATTTTGATGATTTTTTTCTGCACCTCATCGGCATTCATTTTTTCAAGGCCGCGTATGCCAAGGTCCATTTCTGCCGAAGCGCGCGCAACAAGGGAGGTTAGCTTTGAAAGGTGGAGGGGGATGGGCCCGATCTCGTAGATTTCTGCACAGGTGGCAGCTTCATAGCTGGAATCAAGCACATCATCCATAAGCATCGTCAGGGATGAGATGTCCTCACGGTCGATTGGAGTAATGAAAGTCCGGTTCAGTTCCGCAAATATGTTATGGACGAGGTCGTCGCCATTCTCCTCGATGGATTTCATCCTCCTTGCGGTCGCGGCTAGATTGCCGTTCGTGAAGCCGCTTTCAAGCGCCTGCGTGCCGATCACGATATTGCGGGATTCCTTCATAAGCATGCGGAAGAATTCGCGTTCCCGAGGGACTATCCAGTCGAGTATGTTCATCGTTGCACCCCCCCTTCCTTCCAGGTAACGGGTTTGGGATTAAATGCTTTTAAACTTATGCCGGAAATTTCAGGCCAGGAACGCCTTACGGTTGGCAAACAGGAACTCATGCACTATGGCTGCATCCTTTCCGAACTTCTTCCTTGCAAATTTGGCAATTTTCCGCTCTGGAATATTTTTTTTGCGAAAATACAATTTCTGCATTATCCGCTTGATCCAAACGTCCACGGGAAACGCTTCGGTAAATCCGTATGAAAACAGGAGCACGCAGTCTGCGACCTTTTCGCCTACACCTTGCAGCAGCATAAGCGCCTTCTTTGCACGAATGTAATCCATCTTCCCAACGTCCTTAAGATCAAAGCCCTCTGAAATCGCCTTTGCCGCGCTTATGAGGTATCGTTCCCTATAACCCAGTTTGCAGGAAGCCAATTTATCCGCATCCGCATTCGCCAATTGGGAAGGAGACGGGAATAAATGGAATCTTTTCCCGCCATGCTCGACTTCATCGCCAAAATTCAGGCTAAGGCACCTGACCATTTTCCGTATCCTCGGCAGGTTGTTCATCTGGGAGCAGATGAATCCGACGAGGCACTCCCACGGCTCGAGCTGGCAGATCTTAACACCGGAGTATTTTTCATAGGATGAGAGGATCTTCCGGTTGTGGAAATATTTCCGGATGGCTTGATGGTAATCAGCGTCATAATTGAGGAGGGATTCAACCGTCATCAGGCTGTTTTTTATCGGGTAGGTTTCAAATTCGATGATGCAATTTTCCATCTGTGAAATCTTGATTACGGATCGGTCGTGGATTATCCAATACGCGCCATCTTCAATGGAATAATTGAAAATCTGGCCGCCTTCCACGGTGTTCTTCAGGTCGAAATTTTTGACAATTGCCCTCATAAGCCTGCTTCCAACCCATAAAGGTCCAATGCGATCCCGGCAAGCGTCCAGACCGCAAGGGTCCCATCGCCGAACCTGATCTCGGCCGCATCCTTCGAGAGCAAAAGGCCCCTTATTCCGCTTGAAAAAGTGCCGTGGGGGAAGCAACCGAAGACGAACACGATCGGTGAATTGGTTTTTTCCCCAAGTTTCATCGAAAGCAGTTTGGAAAAGGCGCTTAGATCCCTCATTTCCCCAAGTTCATTGAAGAATAGTATCGTAGAATCCCCCTCACCCCCAATGGCGTGCCCAAGCGCGCTTTCAAATGGGGCATTTTTTGTTATTTTTATCAGGTCGGTCGACTTACCTGAAGAAAGAAGCTGCTCCATTATGCCAACGAACCGGCTGTAATTCCTGGGAAGGCGGGTTTCGGGTGAGAATTCGAGCAAATCATCATTTTGAGTATGCACGAGAATGCACCCAACCAATTTCTGTTTGTTTGCCAGGGATTCAAGTGCAGTCAAAAGGGAAAAATGGAGTATGTCCGGCCTCCCCCTTTTTTCGTGGTTTTTAAGGGAGCGCATCGGGATGAAGTGCTTGTTTGAATCAAGGATCATCGATTCGGGCTTCAAATGCCGCTTCCTTGCCTCCTCTTGGATCATCCTGTCGCTTTGGAGTTCTTGCGGAATAAGCTCGAGGGCCGTTTCGGAAAAGAGGAGGACGATTTTTCGCATACGCATTTCCTGGATCAGTCGCTATTTATTCCTATGGTATGAGGCGGAAGGGGGGGGGCCTTGCGGGCAATCACGTAGCCGCTCTCCGTTTTTACCAGCAAGTACGGCGAGAAATACCTCCTCACGTATCCATTCGCGGGCTTTTGGAAAATCCCAAGAGGCCTGCCCTCCTGCACAACCCTGCCATCGTGCAGGATGTAAACCTTATCCGAGAGGAAAAAGGCCTCCTCCACGTCGTGCGTGACAAATATCGTGGTGATGCCAAGGCTTTGTTGGAGCCTTTTAAGCTCCACCTTGATTTTCTCCTTCACAACGGCGTCCAATTCCTTCAATGGCTCGTCGAGCAGGAGGAGCGCGGGGTGGTAGGCCAAAGCGCGCGCAATTGCAATCCTTTGCTTCTCCCCTCCCGAGAGGGAATTGATGCTCCTTCGGCCGAATTTCTCCATCCCAACCGCCCTAAGCGCATCACTGGCGCATTTCAGGTCCATCCCCCGCATCCTTGGCCCGAACGCCACATTTTGGAATGCATCGAGATGGGGGAAGAGGAGCTTATCCTGGAAAACCATCCCGAAATTCCTCTGTTCAGGAGGCAAATCCGAAACATCTTTTCCATTCAAGAATATTCTGGAGCCGCCGGGAGGGAGTATGCCAGCAAGCATCTGTAAAATCGTCGTTTTCCCGCTGCCCGATGGCCCTAGCAGGGTGACGAATTCGCCTTTTCCCGCACTTAATTTGGCATCAACCCGGAATTCGGGGAAATCCTTGCTGATCCTTGCTTCCAGATACATTGATTTCACTTTTTCCTGCCAACGAATGGCCCTTCATCGGATTTCATTCCGGATGCGCCCAGCCATTCCAAAGCGAACGCAATAATTATCGAAATGCCAATTAATAAGAGCGAATAGAAGTAGCCTTCGGCAAACCGGTAGTGCGAAAACGACTGCAGGAGCACCATCGACATCGTGGCGTAATCCCTGGAAATCGAGGTGAGGAATGCGGTTTCACCCATTGAAAAAGCAAACGAGAACAGGAATGCGAGCAAGGCCGCCTTCAGGCTTAGCGGAAGCCGCACGTGGATCAGCCTTTGGAACGGGCCCGCGCCAAGGACCGCTGCTGCGGAAAGGTATTTTTCCATCGAGGCAGCGAACGGAAGCAATATCGCCGCAACCAGGGGGAGTGAGAGCAATGCGTGGCCGATTGGGAGGAGGAACCAGGAGTAGGGGAGGTAATAATAGCTAACGGCCAGCACTGCGGGTGAAACTGCGAAGAATGCGAGCAGTTTTTTTGAGAGCAGTTCCCCAAGGGAAAGCCAAAGGAGCACGCAGATAATTGCGGAAGCGCCTGCCAGGAAAAGGGAATTTTGGATTGGGCCATAGGAAAATGAGGAATATTTGGCCTTCAGGAATGGGCCTAGCAGCACCGCCAGAAACACGGCAATGTAAATTACTGAGAGGGCGCCCACTACTGCATTCCCCTTCCTGCGATTCCCCGAAAGCTGCCACGGGACCGTCCTCCAGGCAAGTACGATTGGGATGAAAATTGCGATTTGTATGAGCGCGAGGAACACCCCTCCTCCGAGATTAAAATCCCGAAAGAAGGCGCGGTAAATTTCAACCTCAATAGTGGGATATGCAGCGCCTCCGAAGACCATCGGGATGGCAAAGCTTGTAAAGGAATAGGTGAAGGCTACAATAAAGCCTGAAAAAATAGCGCCCCGAAGGGAGGGGAGGGTTACGAATAGGAAGGCCCTGAGCTTGTTTGCTCCAAGAATCCTTGCAACGTGCTCGTGCTGCTCGAGAGCGCCCCATTTCACTGCTATTATCCTTGCTGCAAGTGGGAAATTGTAAAGCGCGTGGGCAAGCACGATGCCCTCAAGCCCGTAAAGCGAAAATGGCAGGGGCAACAGCCCATTGACGCCGAAAAGGATAATCAGCGATAGTATCATCACTGGCTGCGGGATGATGAGCGGCACGATTGAAAGGGCGCTAAGGATCCTCGATGATAAGCTCCCGTGGATCAGCACAAAAGCTAGGGGGACCGCGAAAAGCAGGGACAATGACGCACTCAAGAAAGCCTGGAGCACATTCCGAGAAATAAGGCTGATTGGAAGCGGAAAAAACTGGAAATTCACAAGGAGCTGCAGCAGAGGGAAAAATAGGAATGCGATGAGGAAGGCCACGCCGCCTAATTTGAAAACACTTCCTCCCAGATTTTGAGCCATTTTTCCCCATCCTCGATTTCCGCCACGTTTTCGGCGGGCACCCCGGTCAATTTGAACGCATCCGGGAGCGGGACATCATTCCTGACCGGGTACATATAATTACCCAGCGGAATTTGTTCCTGCGCATCCTTTGAAAGCATGAACTGAACGAATTGCCCTGCGAGCTCGGGATGCTTCGCGCCCCTGGCAACCCCGACATACTCTATTTGGCGGTACATTTTGGGGAACATTGCGGCCTTGAATTTTGTGGTGTTCTCACTAAGAATGTGGTACGCGGGGGATGTGGAATAACTGAGCACGATTAGTGCTTCGCCTTGAAGGAATAGGTTGTACGCCTCCGTCCAGCCGGGAGTGACCGTAAGGAGGCTTCGCTTGAGCCTACGAAGGTAATCCGCAGTCCCCTCACCGTATTCCTGCGCTACCCAGAAAAGGAATGCCTTGCCTGGCGAGGAGGTGCGTGGATCCTCAATTACTATTTTCCTCTCATATTGTTTGCCGGTCAGCGCCTCAAGATCCGCGGGCCTACCGATTTTTTCCGAATCGTATACGAACGCCACATACCCCCAATCAAATGGAATGAATCGGGAATCGCCCCCACGAAGGGATGCATCAATTTCTGCAATATTTACTGGCTCATACGGCTGCAGCAGATCCTTTGCCGCTACCTGCTGCTTGAACGTATTGTCGATCCCCAAGACAACATCCGCCCTCGCGTCACTCTTCTCGAAGATCAGCTGCGAAACCATCGCGCCCACATCGCCTTTCGCAACTACGTTCAGTTTGCAGCCGCATTTCTCCTCGAATTTCGGGAATATTTTCGGACCGAGCCCCCATTCGGAAGTGATTCCATCATAAGTGTAAATCGTCAATACATCCTGCGGCTCCCCGGATGGCACGGGTGCAATTGTGGCAAAAGAAATGTTCCTTCCCATTTCTCCCCTTTGAAACTCGGTAAGCAGCAGCGCACCTGCAAATATCGCAAGAAACGTAAGGGCTATTGCGAGTTTCATGTCCATCCTTGGATTCGTTGGAAATAAAACCTGTTCGGATATTAATAAACGCTATTTATACGGTTCGGCCTTCTCGATCGTTTTCTGGAGGGATATTGCGCGCATTATTGCACCCGCCAGGAAGGATTCGTCCTCCAAGTGGGCCCTACCCGCCTTTGAATGCTCTAAAAGGAATTCATTGTAAATCCAGTTGCCAAGCAGCGCATTGTATGTGAGCCAATAAGAAGCGAGGGCTTTCCAGATTATTCTCGAATCCGGAATCCCATGATATTTGAAATACGCATCCAGGAATCCTAAAATTTGCCCATCCGACAGGAACGTAGGCTTTGTCCAGGAGGTGGTGAAAGGGGAGAGCGCATTGCACAGGTCGAAAGCGGCAGACGAGTACATCGCCCAGCCCCAATCAATGAGAAGTGCCCTGCCATTCGCAACGATGATGTTTTCGGGCGTCAGGTCATTATGGATGAGGGAAAGGTAATCCTTCCCCGGCCTGTTTGCGGAAAGCGATTCAACCGCCTTTTGGGTGCATACTTCAAGCAGGTTTGTCGCCTCGCTTTCCCTGCGGCCCGTTTTTTTGGCATTTTTGATGAGGTAGCCCGCAGGGTCCTCCGCACGGTAATCGCAGATCCCCCGCTTGCCATGGCTCCCCGAATGGAGCGTATGCAGCGTTCGAGCCAGGGCGGGCAGGTCGTGCGAATAATCGATTTCGCGACCCCGTACAAACTCCTGGATGCTGTAGGGGAACCTTCGGCCGCCAACAACGACGTTCCCAAATGAGAGGAACCTTGGGGATATCCCCAAACTTGAAATTTTGCCAGATGTCTTTTTCTCGTAATCAGCCTGGATGAATACGCTTGGCTTGCTTGCCGGAGCGACCGCGAATTTTACCAGATAATCCTTTTTTTGAGAATTCACCTTGATTGCTATGTTGGAAAGCCCCTGGCGGAAGGGCAGGGCACGTCCATCGCCCCCAAAAAAAGGAAGCCTACCCGCTTGCGCAGCAAGGAGCAGGGGAAGCCTATTCATTCTGACTGCGGATTGCAGCATACAAACCAACACATTTCAATGGGCCCGTAGCATCTCGCTTCTCGCCTGCTCAATTTGCCCCCGGATCATATCCTGCTTGTGCTTCAGGTTGCCAACGAGTGAAGAGGAATATTTAAGCACCATCAGGTTGTCGTAGATCTCGTTCATCACTTTGAAATAGTATTCCGCATCCTCCTTCTTGCCTTCGCGAAGCGAGAGCTGCGTCGCCCTCCTAAGCTCGCCAACCACGTCCGCGAGGCCCGAGAGCCACGGCTTGTACCCGACAGCCAGATCGTCGAAGTCGGGTATTTCCCTCCTCTTGAAAATCGCATCAAGCACCTTTATCTCGACTATCTCCTGGTAGCACTGCTCGGAGATGTGCCCGAACTCCAAATCGTGCTCCTGAAGCTTGGAAATTTTCGCATCGAGCTGCAAAATCAGCTCCTGCGCCTCATTGAAATCCTGCGTGTGGATGCTCCGGATCGCACGCGCGCAATCGCGTATGATCTCCCGCGAGAGCCTAAGCACCGCATCCTGGTTGCGCTCCTTCTCATCTAGCATCTTTGTTATTTTCGATATTGCCATCTTCATCTTGGCGTCCATTTTTACCCCTCCTCAAGCATAAGCATTTGAAATGTAGGTATTATAATAGGGAGATTAATAACTTTTTTGGGTTGGAGAGCATGGCAAGAATCGTGGTTTCGCTTGGGGGGTCGCTGCTTTATGATTCAAGCGGCAGGTTCGATTGGCAAAGTGCGTCCGGTTTGGCCGGGGCGCTAAGGGAGGCAAAAGCGCAAGGCACGCAATTGATCGTGGTCGTCGGCGGAGGGAAAAAGGCGAGGGAATATGCAGGCAGGGCGCGCGCATCCAATAAAGGCGAATTCATAGCCGACAGGGAGGCAATAAAGGCAACAAGGGAAAATGCCCGTGAAATGATCAAATTATTGGGAAATGATGCGTTTGGGAAGGTGGCGCTTTCGTTCGATGACGCGCCTGCTGCAATGAAGCAGGGCAGAATCCTCGTTTCAGGCGGGATGCTCGAGGGCCTTACCACGGATTCGGTTTCCGTTCTCTTCGCGGAAATGGTCAAGGCGGATGCGGTCGTCAATTTGGGAGACACGGAAGGGATTTTCACAGCGGATCCGAAAAAGGATCGGAAGGCAGTACCAATCAAGGAAATGGCCCACGAGGACCTGGTCAGCCTCGCGGCTAGGAACGATTACAGGAAAGCGGGAACCCATTTCGTGTTCGATCTTGTGGCATCTAAGCTTGCCGCAAGGAGCAACATCGATTTAAGGTTCGCCGATGGTAGGGATGCCAGGAATGCAAAAGCTGCAATCGAAGGAAAAAAGTTCAGGGGCACGATGGTAAGGAATTGAGGGTGATTGTAAAAATGGCCAAGGAACCTCTTTCGGAAGAAGTAAAATCGAGCAGAAAATATGGGCAGAATCACCTTTGGTTCAGGAATAATTGGCAGAGGATTGTGGAGCTTGAGAATGAGCTAACGCATACGAGCACGCCTCCATAAATCAGCGCCAGCCACGCTGCCGCCCTTGCAGCCATCAAGAATACCATGCTTGAAAAAAGGCACATCACGCAAAAACAGATTCATATGCTTACTGCGATAAGGAAAACAATCATAAGGGACTAGCTAACGCACACCTCAAGAACTGAAATCTCGCCGGCAAGGATTCCAAGCCTTTTAACGCAGATCATTCCCGTTTTGCCCTTGGGGTCGCCCGCGATTAGCAACGGTTTCCCATCAATACCATGAATTCCTATTGCCACCCGGTTTTCGGATCCAGGATCAAGAAGGCGCCCGATATCCTCGGGGGGAATTTCCCTGAATGCGTCAAGAGCATCCGCTGAAAGCTCGTTTGCGTAAATGAAAGTGCCATCACAATGCGCAAAACCAATTTCCGGGGTGCAGGAGTAGAGGAGGCGGTCTGCAAATAGCATCGCCTTCCTTTCGGAAGAAGCGAAGGAAACCTGGGAATTGAGCGAATCCAGCAGGAGGATGAACGAGGAGAACAAGAGCACGACGGTAAGGATCAGCAACAGAGATGAAAAGAGCAAATCAAGGGAAAAAAGGCCCCGCATAGGTTGCACCCATTGCCACGACCCATATCGGTAATGAAGGATAAGCAATATAAGCACACGAGCCCGGTCGCCAACTACCAAAGGTTTTAAGTATTTTCCAAGGGTCAACTTTCAACTGGGTAGCATTAAGTAACGGCTTTCAATACCGTAAAAAAGGTATCCAACAAGCTATGCTGTTCAATTCCACCTCATTCCTGCTTTTTTTCCCCATAGTCGTGGGGGTGCATTTCCTGCTGCCCCAAAGGTTCAGGTGGATGTGGCTGCTTCTTGCAAGCTGCCATTTCTATATGTCGTTCATTCCCGCATACATACTCATACTTTTTTTCCTGATTGCGGTGGATTATGCAGCCGGAATCCTGATAGAGGATGCGAAAGGCAACATCCGGAAATATTACCTGATCGGGAGCCTAGTGGCGAATGTCGGGATCCTAAGCTTCTTCAAGTACTTCGATTTCCTGAATGCGAACTTCTCGGCACTCGCAGGGTTCATCGGATGGAACTACCCCGTAGGTGCGCTCGAAATACTGCTGCCCATCGGCCTTTCATTCCATACGTTCCAGTCCATAGCATATACGATCGAGGTCTATAGGCGAAGGCAGAAGGCGGAACGGAACCTTGGCATCTACGCATTGTACGTGATGTTCTTCCCCCAGCTGGTAGCTGGCCCCATAGAAAGGCCCCAGAACCTGATACATCAATTTTATGCAAGGCACAAATTCGATATGGGGAGGATCAGCGACGGCCTAAGGCTGATGCTTTGGGGGTTCTTCAAAAAAATCGTGGTTGCGGACAGGCTCGCAATCATGGTCAATCTGATCTATGGGAACCCGACGGAATTCGCCGGGCTGCCCCTTATAGCAGCAACCGTGGCTTTCGGCATCCAGGTTTATTGCGATTTCTCGGGCTATTCCGACATCGCAATCGGCGCAGCCAGGGTGCTCGGGTACGAACTGATGGCCAATTTCAGGAGGCCGTATTTTTCCAAGTCAATTAGGGAATTCTGGAACCGGTGGCACATTTCCCTCTATTCCTGGTTCCGGGATTTCGTTTACATCCCAATGGGAGGAAGCAGGGTTTCGAGGAACCGGATGTTTTTCAACATCCTGATAGTATTCCTCATTAGCGGTGCGTGGCACGGTGCAAACTGGACATTCATACTGTGGGGCGGGTTGCACGGATCGTACCTCGTGCTTTCGTACATCCTGGAAAAGCCCCTTGAAGGCATTGCAAACGCCGCAGGATTGGGCAGCCATAACAAACTCTTGGCCGCATTGCAGATTACGGCTACATTCTGCCTTGTTTCGTTCGGATGGATACTGTTTCGGGCGAAAGACCTTGCAGATGCCGCATACATCATGACACACCTGTTTGCGGGCCCCCTTTTGACAACAGGCTGGGTTTCGGCATCGATGGGCTGGCTAAGCCTCGGATTGGCGGGCATATCGCTATCGATACTGCTTGCAGGCGAGCTGATCCAGGAGCGGATGGGACTTAGCGCCTTCCTTTCAAGGAAACCCCTCCTCCTGAGGCTTGGCGCATATGCTGCAATCATTTGGTGCATCTTGCTGTTTGGGGTTTTTGGGGCAAATACGTTCATTTATTTCCAATTTTGAGGCATTGAGCATACGGGCATAACCCGGATAAATATGGATTCGACTCATATTGCACCTGGAGGGGGAGTGGAGGCGATATTCAAACGCGGGAGGATACGCATATGAATAAGAAGGATAGGGATTACTTGCGCAGGCTCCTGGCGTTTGGAGGAATATTGGCAGCCTCCTTCCTTGCATACCTAATGATCTCAATCCACTTTTCAAGCGTTCCCGGAATGCTGAAATGGGAGCACGACCTCTTCGGGTACAAGGACAGAATTGCAGCGGGAAAACCAAGCCCGAAAATAATAATCGTGGGGGGCTCTAACGCCCTGTTTGGGGTTTCTGCATCGCAAATTGAAAGCGAGCTTGGAATACCGGCCGTAAATTATGCAAACGACGTTTGGCTGAGCACATACCTGCTCGAACGCGGGAAGGCGGTTGCAGGGAAGGGCGACATAATGCTAATCCCCCTCGAATACGAATTCTACTGGTACCAAGGCAAGCTCATGTTCGAAGGCCAAACATCCAAGGAGAGGTACATACTCACATACGACTCGGAATATTTCAATACCCTAAATCCATTGGAGAAGGTGAACGTCGTTTCCATTGGCGCAATTGATACCATCAACAACATACGCAGCAGGCTGAACCCAATCAAGCCATTCTATACAGTGGAAACGATTAATGAATGGGGGGATGAGACGAATAACAGCTACTCGAATCGGGACACGAAGCGGTTCAAGCCCATAAGGGTGAATTTTCCCGATGATTTTATGCGCAGGTTCCCGGATTATGACGGATGCAGGGCGATCCTCAGGCTCTCGGAATGGGCGGACGAAAACGGGATCACCCTGATTGCTACCTACCCTTCCATCGTGATGTATGAGGACTACGCCCTTCCAAAGAACAAGCAAAAATTCGAGATGATATCGGAATTCTATGCCCGTAACGGAATCGCGACAATCGGCGAGCCCCTTGATTTCGCGTATGGGGTCGAAATGTTTTACGACACGAACTACCACCTAAACGACTGGGGGATGAGGATGCGCACGGACTTCATTATTAAGCACCTGAGGGAATACGCCAAGAATCCAAGCGAAGGCACTGCCATAGGCAAACGGTAAGCTGGCAACGGGGCAGAAGCGCACTTACGGCATCACCCTCCAAATCCGCACCGACAGAACGGCGTAATTAATAAGGTTTAAATAGTCAAAAGGGCATTACTAAACCAAGTACAGTTACTAAAATGGTGATATCGCATGTACGGTGGCGTTGCTGGCAGGAGCACTCATCTCGAGAGCTCGATTCCCTTGATCCTCATCATTATCCTGGCCATATTCGTGGCAGGCAATTTTGGGCTCGTCAACTTCAGCGACATCCCAATTCTGAACCAGTTCCTTGGGGGGAAGAACATCCGCGTTGCGGTCGTTGGAAACCCCTCCAGCGGAGTTAAAGGCTACCTTACTAGCAGCGATGCTAGATGGGCGAATATTTACTATGCGGCAAACCTTAAGGCAGAGCAGCTTAAGGCATCAGGAACGCTTAAGCCCTTCGATGTCGTGATCCTCCAGGGCCAGCCAATTTGCGATAGGACGGCAAGGTCCGTGATCACCGATTGGGTGAAGGCGGGCGGAAAGCTCATCGTCGTGGGCGATGCGTGCACGAGGGTTTATGATGACAATTCGGCAATCGGATGGGACATTGGCGTTAAACTGCTCGGGGACGTGATGCCAGCAAAGATAGGAGGGCTTACTTCACAGCCCGAATCCATCAAGACGGGCTGCTCATCTGGAACGTTCAAGATCGCAGTTTTCGAGCATACGATCGCATCGGGGGTCAACGATTACCCGTTCTCAGGAAGGACCATCGAAGTCGTTCCGAACAACGGAATCCCGGTTGCATACGTGGAATGCTCGAGCGCCGGCAAGGGATCGGCTGCAACGACTCCGGCGATCATCGAGAGCACGGGAATGTTTTCCGGAAAGGTCATATACTTCGCATATGACCCGGGCATCGGCGGGGACAACAACGGAAGGACGCTGTTCCTGAACACGATCAAGTACTTAAAGAGCCAGAAGGGTTAATTTCCCCTTCCTTTTTTCCTTATTTTTAAATGCTAGGTTCACCTCAAGCTCCAATTTTCCCCCTGCCCAATATTATTATTTGCCAATTCCCCCAATCTTTCCGGTGTTTTATTGATAATTGGAATCGATGCTGGCGCGACTTTCGCATTCGCCGCCCTCAATTTCAACGGAGAGCTCATAGCGCTTCGAAGCAAGAGGAATGCAAGGAAGGAGGAGATGATTAGGATGCTTGGGCCCTTCGAGCCCGTCATCATTGCAAGCGATACCAATCCGCCTTCCAAATTGGCAAAAAGGCTATCGGCAACGTTCAAGTGCAGGCTTTCATCCCCAAAAAAATCGCTAACCCAGCTTGAAAAGACGCACATAACTCGTGATTACAATTTTGCCAATGCCCACGAGAAGGATGCGCTTGCAGCTGCATTGAAAGCCTTCCACAAAATCGAGAACAAGATGCGGCAGGTGGAGAGGCATTTTAGGAATAAGGGCTCGCTTGGAAATCCATCAGAGGCAAAGCAGCGGGTAGCAAGCGGAAGGAGGATTGGGGATGCGATCGCTTGAAAATTGAACGGGGTCATTTCCTCCTAACCAGATCGGAACCCGATGACATCGCAAGCCGGAGCAGGTGCTTGGAAGCGAAAATGGAAAAATTCCTGCCTTTCGTGGTTGTTGGGCTCTCTCCCTTCCGGAAGAAATCAAAGCTTGCGCGTTCCAATTTCATCTTGTTAAGCAGGTCGGTTAGCTCTTTCCTTGGCTTTTTCCTAAGCGCGCCAATCAGGTCCGCATAAGGCCCCAGTTTTTCCCCATTCTCCGCATACCTAACCCTGGCCTCCTCGATGATTTCCCTCGGGGAGCGATGGGCGTATGCATTGAAACGTATTGAGGGTGGTGCGATGACTCCCTTTTCAACCAATGCCCGAATGCCGGCATCCATTTGTTGCTGTTTCCCCTTAGCGAAAACCATCATTCCACCAAATGATCCGCGTTGGCATCCCCAATCGTGCCCGCCAGCCCAAGCGGAAAACGATCAGCCCGACCTGATTTCCCTCAGCCGCTTCTCCATGTCCACCTTGAGCTTTTCGGCAATGAATTTATGCGAGTAATAGTCCGCCTTTGCCGCAATTGTAAGCTTGGTTGAAAGCGCCCGGGCGACCCTGCCGCGCTGCTTTAGGGGCGCCGTGCTGACAAGGGGGGATTGGAAAATGACTCCGTGCTTTGGCGGTTTCGTGCCCGTGCGGAGGTGCTTGAAGAGCGCCTTCTCAGCACCGATCACCTGGATTGTGCTAGCAGGCATCTTTGCCAGATTTTGCAAGCTGCCAGCAGTTGAAACCAGCCTCGCAGCAAGGACACCATCCGTGAGATAGGCGAGGTTGCGTAGCTCCTTTTGCGCCTGCTGCTCGATGTAAGAGGTGATCTCCTTCCTTATCAGGAACAGCTCAAGCAGACGCTTTGCGAATACCGATATGATTTTCGAATCCTGCTCATCAAGCGGCGCGCCCATGGAATTTTTCGAGAAGGAGAAGATTTTTTCGGTCCTCTCCTCGCCTAGAAGTGCCCGGATCTCCGCCTCATCCATCCTCTCCTTCGAGCCGGCTTTCTCGAGGAATTTTAAGAAAAGCTCCTCGTTTTGTATCTCCAGCTCCGGGAAATTGAGCCGGTACCATTCGGTAAGCCTTTCAAGGAGGATCGCCTTCGCCTTGTCGATGTCGTCGAGCGACCGGATCGCCTGTATGAGCAAAAGGTCCTTCCTTGTAAGCTGCGCCCGTACTGCGTCCTTTGCATTGCTGATTAGCTGTTCGCGCCTATCCATTTTCCTAAACACCATTTTTTTTAATAGTACGTGCATCGTTGTAAAAAACCGGTATGGAGGCATTCCCTTCAGGTGAAATGCAGCACGTGTTCGCAGTTATACTTCGCTATCCTTCCGGTGCGGTCCTTTTCCTTTGCAATTACCAAACTTACGCGTTTTCCTTTTAAATACTCTTCCTTCAATTTGAGCGCGAGCTCGAGGGGGATTTTCGGGAGGTTCCTTAGCTGCAGTATTTCAAGGGCGCGCCTGCCCGAAAACTGGACGGGCACGTTGATTTCATCATGTATCTCCGCCTGCACGAACAGCTCCCCGTTTTTCATTTCCGCCTTGTCGATCCTGCTTAAAACGGCCTTCACGATCCCCTTGCCGCCCGTTTTGAGGTCGAGAATCCTAACCGTAGGAAGCAGTTCCTTCAGGAGATCCTCTTCCTTCTTCAGGTTGTGGTTTTTTGGCTCCTTAATTAGATGGGATGGCCAGTTGAGATGAAGTTCGAGGCCCGTTAGCCCTTTCTTTACCTGCGCATTTTCCATTTTGATCGCATCGTTGGGGTTGAGGTTTTTGGACCCGTATTCCGCGGCATAATCCCAAAGCACTACCGGAATTTGCCTACCTTCATTGTCGGAAACAAGAATGTTTAGCACCTTTCCAATGCCTTTTGCCTTCTGGAACTCCTTGATTTCGGTTAGCTGCACGACCCGAGCGAATAAGTCAATCGTCTCACCCTCCTTCAATGAACTTGAATCCGCCAGCCTTGCAGGCTGCTGGGGAAGCGGCCTGTAAAACTTGGAATTCGCAAAATCCTGCGGCTTTAATATCTCGAATTCGGTGAGGAGAGTTGAGTGGAGCTCTAAGGGGTTGAAGGTTTTCACCTGTGCGTTCCTGATTAGTAAAATGTCATCCCTCTCCAAAGAGGAACGCTCCATCCAGCGAACATCCTCATCCCAGAGCACGAGAGTTGCTTTTGAGGTCTCATCCGAAATCTCCAGGTTGCACACCTTTCCCTTTTTCCTCTCGGTCTCGAAGTTCTTGGGGCTGAAAATGTTAATAACGCGGGCAATTGTGCTTACCTCCGGGGGTTTGGTTTGCTTAATCTCCTCAATTTTAAGATAAGTGATTTTTTCCTCCTCTTCTTGAATAGGTATGCCCAGCTCCTTTGCGATCAGTTTCGCAGCAGCATGCTCATCTATCAGGTCGCCGAACTCTTTTTGCTTCATCGCAAGATTATGGAGCACTTCCTCTTCTTGAAGCTCGGATTTTGCCATTATCTTTTCAATGAGATCCTTCAATTCCATCATTTCCCACTCAATACTTAAGCCCAAAAGCGTTTTTATTCTGAACATATTGAATAATACCTCCTAAGCAATCGGGGATGTGGGCCAACCTGGCATGCTGGCAGCTTCGGGAGTTTGCCTTGCAGCGCAAGGTGAGCAGGATAAGCTGCTGATCCGAGTTCAAATCTCGGCATCCCCATCTTGGCAACGGGGGGAGGAATCCCCCCTCGAACCAAGTGTTCTTGCCCCCCTCAAAATGGAGGCTTTAGAAGACTACATTCTACGAGCTAAAAAGTGGGAGCTGGAAGCAATCGGTAGGTATTAATATTCGGAAATTATCAGTTGATGAGGTGATTTTATGGGATGGAATGTGACAGAAATTATTGGGAAATTGGTCGGAAGCGGATTGTTTGTTTATGGACTTACCGATTTTCTAAATGAACACTTTAATCAGGTTATTGAACAAATAGGAGTGGCAACTGTGATAATTAATAAGGGCACTTTGAATCCGGGAATGCTTTATGATTTTAGCATGCCCCTCATACCGATGATTATAGGTCTAACCTTACTTTTCATAAAATACCCTGAAAACAAGTAAATTCGTTTTATTATCCTCAAAGGGAGGGGAATGTAGGATAAGTAGTCGTTCTCGGCTCAATTTGATGCGCAAATCATACTTGTTATTCTGTGCGGAGCCATCGTGCAGCATTGCTGCGGGATAAGCAGACGAAAGGTCCGCGCTGCCGCACCTTTATTCGGAAGAAGGGGGCAAGGCGTTGTAACCATCCCTTAGTGCTCAATGCTAAAAACGCAGTCTTATTGCCGAAATCGCAGTAAAACTGCCGAAAAGCTTAAATATGGGTTCAAATTACAAATATTCAGTATTTTTTCCGCAGGTTTCAGTATTTTTTCTGCGGTTTTCGTAAACCCACCAAAAAACAGAGCGTGATGCATTGTGAATAGGAACTACGTTTTAGTCTTGACCTTAGTGGTCGTGCTATTATTGGCAAGAGCGGTATCGTCCGCAATTTTCATCACGGACAATACCGGCGTTACCGTGCCTGCTGACAACGGCACCTCGACGATGCTAAACATTACCGCAAGGATGCAGCAATACATAGGATTCTTCGGGCAGGTGAATACTACGGTCAAGATCAATACTACGGCCGGTGCGCCAAAGCTCTACGATATGCCCGTCACGAGCGGGAAAATATTCTTCCTGAAGAACGGGGATGTGCCCTCTGGCGCGATAGTGCCCGCATTAAACGATTCCGAAACGGATGGCAATTTCTCCCTCACTGGCTATTACGTGACTGGAAATCACTTCGTCAAGAACGATACCGTCTGCGGCATTGCTTCGGTCGACCACCTGCTTACAACGGATGGCTACAAGGTAGGCATCTTCAAGGACTCGGGTGAAACACCCGTTTATTTTGTCGGCACCGACATTGCACAGGTTACATCATCAAACGGGATGGGTACACCGGTGTTCGAAGTAATCGCACCAAAGACAAGCGTCTACGACAGCTACGATGTCTACATCGACCTCGAATAAGCGCCGCACTGATGGCCGGAGACAAAACCGGCCATTAATTTTTTTTAAAAAAAACGGTGTTGCAAATGGACGAGCTGGACGTGAAGCTGTTAAAGCTGCTACAGGCTAATGCGCGCTCGAAGCTGCAGATTCTTGCGAAGGAACTTGGGGTTAGCGAGGGAACGGTCCGGAACAGGATGGCGAAATTGGAGGAAGAGAGGACGATACTGCAATACTCAGCCGCAGTCGACCCAAAGAAGCTGGGTTACAATGCGGTTGCATATGTGGGCATCAACTCAGAATCCTTGAAGTTCCTAAACGTGCTCGAGGAGCTCTCTAAAATTGAGGAGATCCATTCGCTTTCCACCTGCACCGGCGAGTATGCGATTATCTTCGAGGTATGGAAGAAGGATGCGGCGGAAATCAACGATTTCCTGGAAAATCGCATCGCGAAGATACCAGGGATATCGAAAATCTCGCCCAACATAGTGGTGGAGCAGGTGAGGTCCGTAAAACGGGTCATCGTGCCGGGAGGCCTGCAGACTACGCTTAGCCTTGTGCATTGATTTTTTTTTATTTCAGCAGCTCCAGCGAAGCATTCACGGAGAACGAGTCATCGTAGATGTGGCGGCTGGTCTTGGGAGGAAAGGGCAGATTCAGAAGAGCAGAGTTGATGATGTCGCATTTCTCCAGCTGCAAATGCCTCCGCCTGCTTCGAAGGGCAACCCCTTCATCCGCATAATCCACAAGGAGCGCAGGCACCAGCCGGCACCTAAGCTCTTTCAGGCACGCTACTCGGTGATGGCCATCCAGTACAACTAAGGTATTTCCATCAACGAGGATGGGCTTCCTGATGATCCCATCAGTAACAAGAAGCCGCATCACTTCCTTCTTCCTTTTAGGATCGGTTCGCTCGTGGGGCAACAAATCCGAAAGGGGGATGAACTCAAAACGCATAACAGATCGCCGTCCTTTGCATTTCCTTTGCTTGAAAAACCGCTCATTTCAACTTTCCCGAAAGGAATTGTTCGTAACCGCCAAGGTCCAAAAGGCCGTGGCCGGAGAGGTTGAAAACGATTACCTTTTCCTCCCCAGCCTCCCTGCACCTTTTTGCCTCATCGATCACCACCCTTATTGCGTGGGCGGATTCGGGTGCAGGAACGATGCCCTCCGTCCTTGCAAATATGCTTGCCGCCTCGAAAACAGGTTCCTGCATTACGACGCGGGCCTCGATTAGCCCCTCCTCCTTAAGGAGTGAAACCAGGGGCGCCATTCCGTGGTACCGCAGGCCACCGGCGTGAATGCTTGGCGGGATGAACCCGTGGCCAAGAGTATGCATTTTTAGAAGCGGAGTCAAGCCTGCTGCATCCCCGAAATCATACTCGAATTTCCCCTTCGTTAGGGAAGGAGTTGATGTGGGCTCGACTGCGATGAACCGCGTATTGATTTTCCCCCTGATTTTCCGCTCCAGCATCGGGAATGCAAATCCGCCAAAATTGCTCCCCCCGCCCACGCACGCAACCATCAGTTCCGGCTGCTCATCTGCCATTTGGAGCTGCAGCATCAATTCCTGCCCTATTACAGTCTGGTGCATCAGCACATGGTTCAAAACGCTTCCGAGGGAATATTTCGTATTCTTGGATTTGACGGTTGTTTCGAGCGCCTCGGAGATCGCAATTCCCAAACTCCCGGGGTGATTTGGGTCCTTTGAGAGGAATTTCCTGCCCACATCAGTTTTATCGCTCGGCGAGGGGCTCACTTCCGCACCATACAGATTCATCAGCGTCTTCCTCTGGGGCTTTTGGTCGTAGCTAACCCTCACCATGAAAACTTTGCACTTAAGGCCAAATAGGGAGGTCGCATAAGCAAGCGCGGTCCCCCATTGCCCTGCACCTGTTTCAGTTGCAAGCGCTTCAACGCCCTCTTTCATTGAGTAGTATGCCTGCGCAACCGCGGTATTTGGCTTGTGCGATCCGCAGGGATTGAGGTCCTCGCGCTTGAAGTAAATCCTAGCGGGCGTTTTCAGGAAGCTCTCGAGCCTCCTTGCCCTGCAAAGCGGCGTTGGCCTTCCCAATCGGAGGTATGCTTCCCTCACTTCATCAGGAATGCGGATGTGCCTATCTAGCGATGCTTCCTGCCTTACAATTTCCTTTGGGAAAATTGCTAGAAGCGCCCCAGGCTTTATGGGCTCCATCGTCGAAGGGTCCAGCGGTGGTGAAAGGGCGCGAGGAAGGTCCCGCTGGATGTTGTAGTAGCTTTCAGGCAAATCGTCTTGCCGCAATGCAATTACGCCGCCAAAGTGAACCGCCTCTCATTGATGCCACCTATCGTACTTTTTTGTACTCTAATGCACAGAAAATAACTAACGCTACAATTGACTCAACTCACCTTTTTAAGCCTTTGCTGCACTAAATTGTACATTGGTGTGTTTCATATGTGGAAACAGGTATCGGGCGCATTCGGATCGCTGCCTGGCCAAAAGGCGGTTGTGAAGCGGATGATCGAGCTGGGGCTGTGCATCGATGATGATGGGAAGATAAAGTGCGGGGACGTGGAGATCAAGGAGAAGAGCCTTGCGAAATCGGCGCACGTGGACCGCAGGGTCGTTAGGGCAACTGCAAGGGGGATCGGAAAGGAGCGCCACCTAAGGGAGGTTTTCCGCCGGATCCAGCCAGCAGGCGCACTGCTAAGGGACGTTGCGCAGCTGATGGGCTTTGGGGTAATCGAGATCGAGGCGGATGCAACTAAAGCAGGGATCATCGCAAGTGCCACAACCCTTCTCGCTAAAAGGAAGATCAGCATACGGCAGGTTTATGCGAAGGACCCGGAGCTTGTTGAAATCCCAACCCTGCTCATTATAACGGAGAGGGAGGTTCCGGGAAAATTGATCAACGAATTCAAACGAATTAAAGGAGTGACGAAGGTGAGCATCTTTTAGGAAGGATCGGCGGTAAAAGCAATCCATTCATCGCCAATAATCAAATCATCCCAAGAAAATACTCGTGAACCCTCAAATCGCCCGTCAGTTCGGGATGGAAGCAGGTTGCCAGGAGGTTATTTTGACTTGCAGCAACAATACGGCCGTTCAAGTGAGCAATCGGCTTGCATTTTCCCCACGTTCTCTCAATTAATGGTGCTCTGATAAAAACCGCGTTGAATGGATGGGTTTTGCCAGCAATACCTGTTATCTCCAACTCTTCCTCAAATGATTCCCTTTGCCTTCCGAAGGCATTCCTATCAACCTTCAGGTCCATCAATTTGAGGAGGTGTTGACGCGTTTGCCTAACCTGCTTATCCCCTTCCTTTGCGAGCAGGATTGCTCCCGCGCATGTGCCAAAAATTGGGATGCCAGTCTTGCCCATTTCGATTATTTCATCATAAAGCCCGTTCTTCACCATAAGATTGCTTATGGTTGTGGACTCGCCTCCGGGGATTATTAGTGCGTCGATTGATTCGAGCTGCTTTGGCTGCTTTACCCAGATTGCATCCGCCTTGAGCTTTTCCAGCACGTGCAAATGCTCTATTACGTCGCCCTGCAAGCCAAGGACGCCTACGCTTACCATATTTACCCCGAATTGAAAGAACAGAAGAAACAGCACGATTCGCATTCCCCTTGCAAATCGCCCTCATTCTCCCCGGTCCTGCATCCTAAGGTCGAGCTTCTTGATTTCCGCTCCCTTCATGGGTTCGCCAAGGTTCCTAGAAACCCTTGCAAGCAGAGCAGGATCGTCATAATTGCGTGTTGCTTCCACTATCGCCTTCGCGTATTTTTCCGGATTTTGGGACTTGAATATCCCGCTGCCAACAAAAACGCCATCAACGCCCATCTGCATCATCAAGGATGCGTCAGCAGGCGTCGCTATCCCCCCGGCTGCGAAATTGACAACAGTCAGGCGGCCTTTTTCGATGGTGCTCCGAAGCATATCTATTGGAACCCGGATCTCATCCGCCTTTCTCCTAAGGAAATCGTCCTTCTTCTTGTTCTCCAAAAGCTCCCCAATTTCCTCCGCAACCTTCCGAACGTGCCTTACGGCTTCGACGATGTTTCCAGTCCCCGGCTCGCCCTTGGTGCGAATCATTGCAGCGCCCTCATTTATCCTTCGTAGCGCCTCCCCAAGGTTCCTGCAGCCGCACACGAATGGCACTGCAAACTTACCCTTGTCGATGTGGCGCTCCTCGTCCGCGGGGGTTAGCACTTCGCTCTCGTCAATCATGTCAACCCCTAGCTCCTGAAGGATCTGCGCCTCGGCGAAATGCCCAATCCTGCATTTAGCCATCACTGGAATTGTCACGGCATCGATTATTTTTTCAATCACAGAAGGGTCGGCCATCCTTGCGACACCGCCCGCAGAGCGGATGTCGGCGGGAACCGCGTGCAGCGCCATCACTGCTACAGCCCCCGCATCCTCGGCAATCCTTGCCTGCTTTTGATTGACAACATCCATTATTACCCCGCCCTTCTGCATCTTCGCGAAACCTTCCTTGAGCAGCCTTGATCCTGTTTTCATGACATACACCGGTTTGGTGGGGGAGAGAATGGCAGGTAGAAAAACCCGCATAAACACAGTATTAAATTCCCCCTCCAGCTAAAATTATTGCGTCCTTTTATTAAATCCTTTGCGTGAAAAGGCAATGCGATGCCAGATGGCTCCGTGATCGACGCTCGGGTGAATCGAATGCCAAAAAAAGAGATGATCGATAAAATCCTGGAAATCGACAATAAAATGAGCCCGTTGGATCTGGCGCATAAATTCAATGCGATTGTCATCTTACGGCCCCACCTGAAAGAGGGCAAGGTTGATCTTTTATTGAAATATACACCAACAATGGAGGAATTTAAAAGAATTGTCGAGGAGCGGCTCCGCGGGACGATTTCAAAGGAAAGGCACGAGGAAATCGCCAAACAGGTCCACGAGGCCATCTGTCAGCTAGCCGAGATTGCCGGCGATAAAAATATCCTACTGGATAGAAGGGTCGGGATGCTGAAATCACGTGAGAAAAAGCTAATTAAGGTTGCAATATCCATCCTGAAAATGATATCCAACGAGCAAATGGGAAGGCTAAGGCAGGATAATGGGGGAAACCACCCACTGCTGTTGGACTTCCATAAAATCAGCTGATCAGTAGATGAGTTCGCCGAGCTTATCCTGCCTTATTCCAAGGTTAATTTCCCTAGCGATCCTCCTGCCGGTGCTCATTGGCTCCTTGAAGAGGTAGGGAGAAAGGAACGAACCTTCGGGATAGAGATTTGTGCCGGCAACGATCCTTGCCGAAATCTCAAATGCGTACAGCTCAAGGTCGGGCGTGCATACCATCTCCACGCAGTAAGGGCCGACTATCCCTCCAAACAGCTGGTTTGAAGCCTGGTGCACCCTCTTGCCGATGCTATAAAGTTCCGGGAGAAGCGATTCGCGTATGGTGATTGGCGCATTGCCGGTTACCACGTAGGTGGGATTAATGTTTAGCTCCTGCAATGTTCCTGCTGCCATTATCCGGTATATTTCCTCAACGTTGCTTTCCATCCTCCTATCCATTGAAAGGAGTTCGACCCTCCCAATCCCTTTGGGTGGGCCCATAAGGGGGGAGTAAAAATAGTGGGGATAGTACCTAACGCCGTTTATGAATTCCTGGATGGTGGCACTCTCCGATTCCTTTTCGGTTATTGTGCGGTGCGCGATCTTCTCGCGCATCTTCTTCTCGTAATCCGCCTCGCTTGCTGTGAGGAAAAAGCCCCTTCCGCCCTTCGCTCCGGAGAACTTAACGATGCAAACGGCATCAATCTCCGAAGGGTGCTTGAATTCGCGGGGCACGTGCACGCCCGCCTTCCGTATCCACTCGCGGCACTTCTTCCTTGAGCTTTCCCATTCGAGGCTCCTCCGGTTGCCAAACATGGGTACAAGGAACCTTCCCGAAATGTCCGAGGCTCCGACATATTCCACGAATGAGCCGTGCGGGATGATGACCGCATTCTTCCTGCGCAGTTTTTCCTGGAACTCCTCCCCAAGGACATCCGAATATTCGTCGACGAGCATTATTTCATCCGGGGATGCGTGCGTATACGCCTCGTAGAGCTCCCTGCGATCCTCCGTGCAGATGCCAATAGTCCTAAAGCCCTCCTTCTTCGCACCGTGGAAGATCTGCAAAGCGGAATGCGAACAGATGGTCGCGATTGCGATTTTCTTCCGGTCGTACTTCCTTAGTACTGAATTAATTTCTTCCCTGCTTATCATATGCTTTCACTTTTCGCTTGGTCTGGCATCAAAATATTTGCCAACATTTAAAAAAAATCACGTAACCAATTCATGCAGCCTTTCTTCCTTGACCGCCGCCTTTACCTCGGCAGCAAGCCTCCTGCCGATGCTCATCTTGTGGCCGTAAAGATACGAGCCATACGGCGTTGCGGTGATGCCTGGCGAACCCGGCACCCTAAGGCTGATGTCGAAATAAACAATATCCTCCCGCGCCTCTTCCGAAACCACCGCTCCCTGAAGGGCAAATGGCCCGATAATTCCAGGAGGGTATGCCTTTTTGCACGCATCCACGAATTTCTCCGCCGAATTGAATGCCTTCTCGAGAAGGGATTCCCTCAAGGTCGAGGCGATGTGGCCGACCTCGATGTTGTTGACCCGAAGGTGCCTTAGCACTTCGAGCTGCTCGTTTGCAGGAAGCCTAAGAAGGCCGTCAAGGTTCGTTTGCCGCCTCGTGTCAAGGCCCATCAATTCAAGCTCGCCCGAAAGCGGGGAGAGGAAGAAATTGAAGTTGAACTGCGCTCCGACAACGAACTCCTCTATGACCGCCTTGTTGAGGGATACTTCATCGATGATCTTCTTCCCGATGAGGTCGTCGGCCTTCGCATCGTAATCAGCCGGGCTGCTTGCAAAGAAGAATGCGCGCTCGTACTTCCTTGCAGCCTCGGAAACCTTCACAATTGAAAGCGTGTCGATGTCCTCGTAGTTCTTGAACCTCCTTGGCGCCCGAAGGCCTGCAAGCCTCATCAGGTCATACTGGTTGTTTGGCTGGTCCCTTTCCTCGGCACGCAGGAGCCTCCTGTTTCCAAGTATCGGCACCTTGAATTTGTTTTCTATGTCATCATAGGGCACATAAACCGAGAATGAGCGGTTGGGGACGAATAGCGCATTTTTTTCCCTTAAAAACTCCTGCTCCCCTGGTTTTACGAGATCGGCGAACTTCCCAAGGATCCTAACCTCATCAACGCAGCCTATTTGCACGCCTGTTGCGATTTGCGTGCGTTGCAAGTAGTGCTTCGAATATGTCCTTTCCCTGCCAGCCTGGCAGATCACGAGGTTCCCTAATCCTTCATCCTTTGCGCCCCTGCTGATCTCCAATGCGGAATGGGAGCCCAAAGTAGCCAAAGTCAATTTTCCCTTGTCATAATGGGAAATGAGCCCCGCAGCGTCGATTTTTGTGACCATATGTGTTTAGACCCCTCCAAGTATATAAAGATTTAGATGGTTTTTAAGCACTCGGCACCCCCAGGCGTAAGAACGTTTCCTCCATGGTTAGAAACAAACATCCCTCCCAGATTGCTCTTGCTTCAAACCGCGCTCCACATGCCGACGCCCTTCCTTATTGCAGGATTATTTCCATCCTCTTCCTTGCAGCCCCCTTGCTTTCAGTCTTGGTTATTTTAATTTTCCCAATTTCCCCCGTATTTTTTACGTGAGTGCCTCCGCACGCCTGCATGTCAAAGCCTTCAACTGCTATGATGCGCACGGTTTTCACGCTTTCGGGAACGAGGTTTATCGCGGTCCGGATGAGGTCGGGTATTTTCATCGCCCCCTCCCTTTGCATGAAACTGATTGAAACCGGCAGATTCCTTGCAATCACTTCGTTGGTTTTTTGCTCAATGAGCGCGATTTTCTCCGGTGTGATCCCTTCCGCAAAATCGAAATCTATCCTTGCACGGTCGGCGTAAATCTGGGAGCCTGTCACGAAATTGCCAAACTCGTCCAGCACCACCTTGCTTAGCACGTGAAGGGCCGTATGGTGCCTCATATGCAGGTAGCGCCTATTCCAATCGATCATTCCATGGACCTGGAGGGAATTGGAAACAAAGGGCTTATCCAATTTGTGCAATATGTTCCCAGTTTCCTTGTTCCTGAAGACATCGATCACGTTGTATTCCTGGCCATCCGCGATGATATTGCCCAAATCGCACGGCTGCCCTCCCGAAGTATAATAGAAAGCGGTCCGGTCCAAATCAACGATGGCGCCTTCAGCATTCGTAACCCTTGCATCGAACTCGTTAAGGTAGCAATCCTTAAGGAATAAAAGTTCGGCCATTTGAACACCAAAAAAATCCCGTTGCATTTATGGATGAATAACAATCATCCTTCCCCGCAACAAACCCCCGCACGCATTTAGCAGCTATGAATGAAAAACAATTTTTCCTTCTCCACCCTATCCAGCCTGCAAAAGCCATATCTCTCGAATTGCAGCAAGTCGCCCTCCTTCAAATCATTGCAGTTTGACTCGCAATGGCCCTTGGCAACCCCGATACCTTTTTCGTTGAACTCGCCCTTCTTATCCAGCAGAGGCGATAATTCCATCACTTCGGCTTCGATGGATTCCAAAGCAGGCACCCATTGCACAATCCTTGAGCCCTCGGTTTTTTCCTTTTCGGCATATTCGCACTCGATGGCTGATTTCTTCTTGCCGATGACCTTTACGTTGAATAGGTCCTTTAGCCGGAGCGCCTCCCCTTTCTTTAGCAATTTCACATCCTCACTTGGAATGAGGAATTCGCCCGTGATTTTGAAGCTGCGCCTTGCCTTTCCAAGGATTTGGTGCTCGATTAGCCATTCCTTAGGGAGGTCGATGACGCTGATTTTTGATGGGTCCCTAACGAAGAAATAGTGCGGGGCAATAGGGTCAAGAAGCCGGCGGTTGATTGCAAGCAAATCCTCGAATTCGGGTTCGCTTTCGGCCTTGCTAAGGCCCTGCCTCAATACGAATTCCCTAATTGCCGCAGGCAAAATCCCCCTTCTTTTAAGGCCATCCAAGGTCGGCAGCCTTGGATCGTCCCAGCCAAGCACCTGCTTCTTCTCGATGAGGGGCTTAATTAGCCTCTTGCTAAGAAGGGTGCCTTTCATGTTCAATCTGGAGAAATCGTAGACCACGGGCTTTCTCAAGTTCACGGCATTTAGGATCGCATAGTATAGCTCGTCCCTCAATTCGTATTCCTTGCTCCTAAGTGCGTGCGTTATGCCGTCAAGCGAATCGGAGATGCTAACCTCAAAATCGTACGTGGGCCAGCACGAGTATTTTTTCCCCTGCCGGAAATGCTCCGTAAAAAGCACTCGGAAAAGCGTTGGGTCGCGCATCACGGTGTTTTCGGATTGCATATCGGCCTTGAAGCGCAGTATCGCCTGCCCCTGCTCGGCTTCGCCCTTGGTCATTTTTTCCCAGAGGTGGAAGTGCTCACCGCCCTTTCTGCCCCTGCAGCCGCATTCCTTCTTCTCAAAGCGGTTCTTGTTCACCTCCTCCTTGGTGCAGGTGCAAACATATGCGCGGTTGAGTATGATCATCTTCTCAGCGAACCTATAGAGCTGCGGGAGCTTGTCGGATGTGTAGTTTTCAGATGCGAATTCGAGGCCGAGCCATCCCAAATTCCGCTTGATGGCATCCACATACTCCTGCTTTTCCGCTTCGGGGTTTGTGTCATCGAAGCGAAGAAGGCACTTCCCGCCATACTGCCTTGCAAGCTCGAAACTTAGGAATGCCGCCTTCGCGTGGCCTATGTGCAAATAGCCGTTTGGCTCGGGAAGGAACCTTGTGACAACTTTGCCCTCCTCCGCATCCTCGATCCGAAATTTCTTCTCGCCTTCGGGCTTCCTGGCTTCGAAAACGTATGCCTTGAGCTCCTCTTCGAGCTTTCCCTTCCCAAGCTTGTTGACATCCGAAACGGCCTTCCTGATTAGTGCCATCGTTCCTTGCATATCCTTCCTTGCAATTGGCGCCTCCGCGATCACCTTACCAACTATCGCATTCGCATCCGCCTTCCCGTATTCGTGGCAGTTCTTCAGGGCGTATTTCCTAACGATGTCCTCAAGCATATCGATACCTTAAAATCAGGGATTATATTGGGCGACATCTCTTTTAAATATCGGGGTATGCTGGAGTGGCTAGAAGGGCGATCATCAATCGTTTTATAAAAATGGCAATGATTCTCACCTTGGCGCGTTAGGATTGTTTTTCAGCAGCTCCTTCCTTCTTTTTCTTCAATTCGCCAAGTAGCAAATCGAGCTGCTCGTCATCGTGCGCCTCTTCTTTCTTCTCCGGTTCCGGAGCAGTTTTAATTTCGCCCTTCAATTTCAGGATTTTCGCCTTCTCCAGCGCCTCAGTTTCCTTCGCAAGTGCCTCCGAGTCGGCTGGCGCTTCCTTCTGCTCCGAAAATTCCTTCCCGTAACTTCCCCTCCACTCCTTGAGCCTTGCCTCTGCAGTCACCTTCCTTGCATCCAATGCGGAGTATGCTCGCGTGTACTCTTCCGTTGCGATCGCTCCTTTCATTAGCCTTCCCTGCAATTGCTTCTTCTGGTCCTCGATTAGCTCCAGCTCCCTGGTTAGTTTCCTGCCAAGCCCCTTCCGGTGCTTGCGCTTGTAAACAATGGAGCCTGCGAAATAGAGGATGATTGCCAATGAAGCGGCAATGAGCGCATACAGCTGCACCTTGTCCTCCTTCGCTTCCAGTATGAGCCTTGCAACTTTCGCGCGCTTCCCGTACTCGATGATTACCTCCGCGCCGCCAACCTCCCCATCCTGGTTGCCCATTGTGATGGCATACGCGCCCTCAACTGCATTTTCGATGTAACACTTGACGTGCTTGCTGCTCGTTTCAGGAGCTATATTGCAGTAGCACTTTGAAACCGTTTCCGTGGGAATGTGGCACGCCGGAGTGCCAATCAGTGCGGTCTTCGAGTTCGTTTCGATTAGGACCGTGACATCATCGCCCTGCAGGACAACTGCAGGTTCGGATGCAATATTCGAACCCCAGAAGGTAAGCGCCTTCCCTTCCAGCTGCTCGCTTACCATCCTCAATGTTGCGGGATCGACCTTCTCGGAGGTGCTTTCCACCTTTATTGGCTTTACCGATGAGGAAAGCGTGGGCACAACAGGTTCGAAGGAATCCGGCCCTCTTATGCAGTATTCGTTGCTCGTGTTCCAGGCAAAATTCCTCCCTTCCTTGATGCAATAATAGTTCTCATTCCCGCAAGGAATGGTGGTAGTGCAAAGCCTATCCTCGGAGCAAAGCTCGGTCAGGTAGGAGCATTCGCCCTTCATCGGGTCGGATGCGGCCTCGATGCAAACCGGCGTTACCTTAAGCCCATCCGGCTGGCAAATATCCTCGCATTTATCCTCGCTTGGAATTCCAAAGCATCCTCCCTGCAAGGGGTTGCAGCTGGCAACCATGCAGCCTGTTGCCACGCACAAAGTGCTTTTGTCCTGCACGCATTGGCCGTCCTGCTCCTTGTAGGTTATCCAGGAGGTGTTGCCATTGATGCATTTGTTGTCCTTCGAGCAGATGCCCGAGGAATCGTACAATGTGCCAAATGTGCTTTCCGGGGAGGAGGTGCATTTGACCTCTTCCGCGCAGGAGGAAACCGAATACCTATACCTTTTTCCCGGCTGCAGATTCGTGAGCGTGAGCTTGTGCTGGGTCGTGATTATAGCTTCCTCAGCCCTTGAAGAAAGCGTTTCCAAGCCGTAACTTACAACGGAATCGGAGGGCATGTCGGTTGCCCAGGTGATGACTGCGGATGTTGCGAGTGCCTGCACGGCAATTCCCGTGATTTCCGGAAGGTTTGTTGGAGCGGTGATTGAGATGGTTGTAGATTTCGTGTTGTCGGATGTAGAGTATTCCGGAAGTGTGGCCTGGATCAGTGTAACGGATGCGGTGATCTCGTAATTCCCCTCAAGCACGTCCAACGTGGACCAGCTGAAGCTTTCTGCAAAGGTAGCGCCCGGTTCGACCTGCAATGCGCTTGCAGAATGGATTTGGTAGGTGCTTGATGCAGCGGAGGATGGCCTTGCGGTCACGATAAGGTTGAAAAAGCTCTTATTGAGGCCGTTGTTCTTCACGAGGACGTTCACCGGAACGGATGAGCCCTTGGGCACGGATGCCGGGGCGGAAACCTGCTCGAGCTTCAGGTCGTAGGCGGGGCCTTGGATCGTCGGGATGGGGGTTGGGGCGATTGATTCGGAGATGTTGGTTTGGTTTGTCCTAAAGGAGCCGGAGGTGGAATTGCATATGAGTTGATTCGGAGGTACGGAACAGCTAGTGATGTTGTAGAAGTAAATAGTGTTGTTCACAAGCATGTTCGTGAATGCAATGAAGAATTCCGGTTCTGCCCGGATTTGGGGGGAGGTAATCGTCAATTGATCTGGCAACAGGCCCAGCCTGACGACGTTGTCAGTCGCATAACTGGAACCGTCCTGA
Organism: Microcaldota archaeon; assembly: GCA_041305345.1. Classification (GTDB taxonomy): domain Archaea; phylum Micrarchaeota; class Micrarchaeia; order Norongarragalinales; family SBBD01; genus JACRGC01. The sequence goes on from JBFYLP010000006.1 coordinate 103,268, forward strand.
TTGACTGTCTGGAATGTGAAGGCGGCGGATTGGTTTGTCGTCATTATGTGCAGGCCGGAGAAGATCGGGGGAGGATTCGCCGACGGGGCCAGGGTCAATGAGATGGGCGTTTCGCAGGAGGTGTGGTTTGTCTCAGATTGTAAAAGCAATCTCGACCAAATAATGCTGGTATTTACTCTTTGAAACGCAGGTAATTCGGAATAAATACATTGGTAACCAATAACGACCTCACAACTTCTTATTTGGCTAAGGGATAGTGACAAAGTTGAATCGGCACTTCCAATATTGCAGTTGTAACTTACTTGAGTATTTAATTGGGATCTGGGATCGGTAGAATTATCACAATAGGTAGTATTGAAAATCCTCACTTGAAAGTATAGGCTGCCCGGTACCTCCCCCTCATAAGGCGGATTCGTAAATTCACACCCATAATGGTGGTAGGTACCTGCTGAATTTAAACAAATAAACAGAAGAAAAGCCGTTAGAGGTTTCATCCAGCTATCCATATTTCAGAATAAGCGAGGGTTCTATTTAAGGCTAGCGATTAAGAAAAATGAAAGAAGGACCGGCCTACCTGCAGATCGGATCCGGGCCTCCCTTGAACTTGTTGGCAATCATATAGGTTATGTCGAGGATGTTATATTCTCCGTTGCCATCTGCATCTGCTGCGGCTTCGATTGCAGGTTCAGGTCCGCCCTTGAACTTGTCGGCAATCATATAGGTTATGTCGAGAATATTATATGCGCCATTGTTGTCGGAATCTCCGCATAAATATACATCGACGACCATCTGCTTCTCATCCTTTGCTTCGAAGGAATCGGTCGCTTCGAACCATATTGTATGCGAACCGCGCTCGCCGAGCACAGGCATCCAGTAGAAGGTCTTGCTTGTTTCGCTGCCTTCGAATGTTGCTCCGATCTCGGTTGGATTGTACCTGAACTCCAAACCTACGGAATCCCTAGGGTCGTCGTTGGTGCATTCGATGCCGTCTATGTCCTGAGCATCAACTTGCAGGATAAAGGGCTTGCCAGTCTGGAGGTAAACGTGTTCCGGCACGACGGATGTGATTTCCGGGGGGCGGTTGACGTTGTTGACGGCGATGTGGACGTTTTCAGTGTCTTGGAGACCATAATTTAGGTAATATTGAATGTCAAAATACTGATTTCCATTCTGGCAGTAGGCGGGCGTCCAAGTAAATGTTGATTCTGCATAATCCCAATCTTCATCGAAAGGCATTGAGGCTCCAAGTTCCCAGATGGTGCTCGGCATCGGATTTATTCCGATGACCAGACCTGGAGCACTAATACTCCTAGTAAATGTCAGCAGCTCGTTCTCATTAACATCATAATAACTTGGGAAATCAGTCAATTTTCCGATTTGGACATCCCCCTTCTCAGTATGAACAACCGGAGTTTTTTCAACCAACTTATATGCACTTATGGTATTAATGAGCATCAACATCCCAACAATGGCAAATATAGCGAACTTGTTCATATTACCACCCTCTCCTCAGAAAGAAACAGGAAAATATGGCTTCCGAAGTTTTTTAACCTTCCGATTCGTTGGTTGTCGTAATAAGAGTAGAGCGGAGCAGGCGTATTTAATCAGTATTTAAGGAAAAATTCGGGAATTGTCGTTATAGCTAAATGATGGATGAATGTACTAATAGTGTTCAATGCATTTGTCGCAGGGAGAGGGCGCGTGGAACTAATTAAGAGGGGTAGGGGCAACAGGAAAAATAAATATTCGCAGAAGTAATTAAAGGGGGAGGCGGCAACACGTGGTGGGGGAATATTCCCCCAGGGGGTGTTAGTTATTTGATGATGCCCGCAAACGCCTTCATCAGCATCTCGTGCGCAAGCAGGAAGATCCCAATCGCAACAGGCACGAATATGGGCACGAGCTTTATCCCCTTCTTCGCCTTCCCGCTTCGGATGAGGCCGATCAGTATGGAGGAGAAGAAGGAGGTGATGCCTATTGCAAAGAGGGAGAAGAGCTTTATGTCCTCGCCGGTGATGGAGCTCGGGGTCTGCTGCTTGAATGCCATTGCAGCGAGGGGCGAGCCGCTTCCAAGGAGTTTCGAGTTTGCCATCGATTTGGTGTCCATCTTGGATAGCTGCTGCGCAGCGATGTAATTGCTCGTTTCGGAATAGTACAAGGAGAGCGCAAAGAGCATCGGTGCAACCATTACGGAAGAGAAGATGATGAATATCACGTAGGTCAGGGTCGCGTTGGAAATTTCCTTCCGAAGCGCCTTTGTGCTCTTGACGGTTGCAGCGACCTCATCGAGGAGGTTTGCGATCTCGCCGCCAAGCCTTATTCCATCAACAAGGAGCTTTATGGAACGCTCCAGAAGTTTGGAATCAACCCGCTGGGTCATCTCCATTAGCGCGATGTTTATGGGCTTCCCTGCGTATGTGCTCACGCTTACCTTCTTGATCTCCATCCCAAGGACCCCGTACTCGGGCTTTGAGACCGACCAGATCGCATTCTCAATAGTCATTCCCGCACGGATGTTTGCGGCAATGATCTTGAGCACTTCGGGAAGGATTTCCTCGACCTTGCGCGCGCGGTTCTCCGCTGCAAAATAGAGGGCGAAGTAGAATGTCGCACCAACGACGATGAGGAAGGCGATGGTGCCGCCAACGGCTATCAGGGGCGCGAATGGGAAGAATTGGAAAATGACGTAACCCACGATCAGAGCCGCAATTGCAAGGAAGAGCACCATGAAGCCCGCATATTTCCGGGGGTCGATGTTGCCAAAGCCTGCCTGGATGATTAGGCGCTCGAAAATCGCAAGGACCGAAGTAGGGAGGAGCTGCGAGAGCACGAACAGGAACTTTGATCCTTTTGCCATTTTTTTTAGATGTCCTCAACTGCGGGCCTCCTGCTCCTCACGAAATCCGTGAAGAACAGCTGGAACCCTATTATGAATACGAGCACGACAACGAAGATGATCTTTGGGACGTCAACGCCAAGGAAGGAGATGATCACAAGCATCATGGTGATGCCAAGGGAAGGGGTAACAATGGCTGCTAGCATGTAGATCATCGTCCAGGGCGAGAGCTCCTGGCCGTACCTGCGTATGTCGTCGATCTTCTCATGGACGAGGTCGTCAATGATCTCCTCAAGCGCTTTCCCAACATCGGTCCCCACCTTCAGCGCATTGTCGATTTGCCAAAGTACCCTCCGGAACTGGAGGGATGCGGTGGTCTTGCTCTTCTCCTCGAGGACGTCTTCCATCGAGGTGCCAGCATTGATCTTGCGCACCATCCGCCGGAACTCGAGAGAAACCTCCCCGTAGTCATCGCACACGCCCGTCATCGCCTCATATAGCGGAACCCCGGATTTCACCTGGATCAGAAGCTGGCGCATTGCTGGCACGAGTTCGTTCTCGAGCTTTTTGGCGCGCTTTCCCGCAACGATCTTTGGGTACGTCATGATGGTGATGAATGAGACGAAGCCGATTACGATGGTGCCTCCCACGGTAAAGAGGAGGACGTTTTCCTTCGTCACCCGGGAAAGGATGAGCCCTAGGAGGAAGATGAAAACGGAATTGAAGAAGGATGCGACAACGGCCATTGCCGAGTATTCGCGCGGGGGGGTTGGGCTTTCCATTTGCAAAAGCTGCTGGTGGAGGGAGGGGAAGAAGGTGCTTACGACATTGCCGATGTTCTCGAATACCTTGACCTTGGAGAGCTTCTCCACGATCGGCGGGGGCAAAAGCGAGAACGGAACCTTCATCATCTTCATCACTCAAATCCAGATTTTCAAGAAAAATGGCATCCTTCCAAAGGATGCATTTCCAAAGGAGGCGAATGAATCGCCAAATCATCTTCCGCTTGAAAAAAAACCAATGGAACGAAATCCAACGCTTTTACATCACCAATGAAACAAAAAAATTCGCTTTTTCATTTGCCCCGCTTCCCGAAAATCGCGCGGAGCTTCTTGCGCACATCATCCTTCTCCACAGGCGCATCGACCTTGCGCGCCTCGGCGGGCTTTTCATACTTCCTTTCGGGCTTCACTTCCCGCCTCTCAACCTCCTCCTCGGCATCCAGCTTGGGATTCAGGAGCTCGTCAGCAGGGCCGTTGGCATTGACAACGCGCATCAGGCGGTCCTTGTCGGTGTAGTACCACGCGATGAGCTTCCCAACGTTGTTCACGGAATTTATGCCCTTCTTTAGCATATAGGTGAGTATCTTTGCGCGGTTGTCTAGCTCGATTGATATTTCCTTTGGCTTCATTCCGGTGTACATCCCAAGGGTGGAGTAGAGCCGGATGGATTCACCTACCTTTTCCACTTGGTCTATCTGGGGGTTCCACCTATAGATTACGTTGATGTTGATCTTGTTCTCCTCCTCGATGAATTCCGCGATTTCAAAGGTCCTCCTAATTCCGCTCCTCCTTTGACGGTACTGCATCACAACCAGGTTAAGCGCGCCAAGGGTCAATTCGGGGATGTTGACCGGAGGGTTGACAAGCCTGCTTTTTAGCTGGAACACATCCTCTGCGTGGAAGGTAGAGTAGACCGCGTGGCCCGTATGCATTGCCTCGAACATCGTCTCGGCCTCGCGCTGCCTTCGGACCTCGCCCACGATGATGCGGTCGGGCCGCATACGAAGCGAGTTTACCATCAGGTCGAGCATCGTGATCTCGCCCTTGCCTTCCGAATTTGGCTGCCTTGTAACCATCGGCGTCCAGTGCGTGAATTCCGGCAGGACGAGCTCGCGCGTATCCTCGATAGAAACGATCCTTTGGTTCGTAGGAGTGAAGAGCATAATGGAATTGAGGAAGGAGGTCTTTCCGCTTCCGGTGCCGCCCCCCACAAGGATGTTCATTTCGTACTGCACGCAAAGCCAAAGCAGCGCCGCAACTTCAGCTGAAAGCGTATTGACCGAAGGGTCGATGAGATTGATAACGGTCCAGGGATCGGCACGGAATTTCCTAATCACGATGCTGTTGCCCTTCGAGGCGATTGGGAAGAGGACCGAATTGACGCGGCTTCCGGAGATAAGGTTCGCGTCCAGGAGGGGGTTTAGGGTCGTGATCTGCCTTCCGACCTTCCTTGCGATGATTTCGGAATAGTTCTGGATCTGGGACTCGGTTGGGATGACAAGGTTCGTCTTGAGCCAGCCGAATTTGCGGTGGTACACCCAAAGGGGCTCCTTGGAGGAATTCACGATGACTTCCTCAAGCATCGCATCGGAGAGGAGCAGCTCGAGGTCGCCAAGCCCCAGCATCTCCTGCAGGAGCTTGCCCATCAGGAAGTCGTTTTCCTCGGGGGACGCATCGGGGAACTCCTTCTTGATGAAGTCCTTCGCCTTGTCCATGAACTTCCTTCGGACAACCACGTCGTCTCCTTGAGTGACTAGGTCGGAAATCTTGATGTCCACCTTCTCTATGATCTTTTCCTTGAGGCGGTTGAGAACGGCCTTCGTGGCCTCGTTTAGCTGGAGGTATTCGAGCTCGTAGGTGTTGATGTACTCGTTTTCCCTCGAAACGATCCTCACGTCGGCTACGACCTTCTCGCTTTCAAGCTTGTACGTGCTTAAGATTTTCATCAAATCCACCTCAAATTCCCGGCTGCTCTTGCTGCTCCATCCTGTCCGATACGTCCTTCTTCCTCCTCCTAAAAGCGCCCTTCACCTTGGAGATGAGCTTGCTGAAGGAAAGTTTTGGGAGCCTTAGGGCCTTGCGCTCTGGCATCCGGCCTTCGAGTTCGGCTGCAAACGCATCAACTTCCCTGCGCATCTCAAGCGCCTGCTCCTGCAATATGCCAATCTTTTCCTCGAAAACCTTGATGCTTGCATCCAGCTCCACGGTCCGGTTCCTAAGCGATGGAAGGTTCTCCTCCGAGATGTCAAGCTTTTCGATCTCGCGGAAATGCGCCTTCGCATTGTCGATCTTGCGCTGGATGTCCTTCCCTGAGAAGATGAACATGTTCTCCGCATCGAGGAGCTCGCGCTTTATGCCATCGACGCGATCAACGGCCGTTAGCTTGCGCTCCATTTTGCCTGATGCTTCGAGGTCCTTTTTTACGATCTTGGGAAAGAGCCTTATGCCGGAGAATTCGTAGCGGACATCGATTAGGCCGCTTTCAGCTAGGATTTCCGATAGCTCCTCTATCTGTTTGGAGTCCATCCCAAGGGATTTTGCGGCCTCGTCGACCGTGCAGCTTCGCTTGAGCTTCACGAATTCGACCAGCCTATCAATGGCTGTATCTAGCTTTGGCATTCTACCACTGTCGCTTACATTAACTTGGGGGGGTATTAAAGTATTTCTGTTAAACAAGCAATTGGTTTTAGCGGGGATTTTTCATAAAAATATTTTTTTCAAAGGAAGCGATGGAATTAAAATATGCCTTGATTTATGTTGCTTGGGCCAAATGGACATCATCAACCAGACGCTGAAGGAGAACCTCAAGGGGCTGCCGGATAACTACGTGGTGCTAGTTGTAAGCGACTCCAACAATTACCTCGAGACGAACCTTAGCATCCTAAGGGGGCTTGTTGACGACGGGAACATCATCATTTTCGTGACGATGATCCGGCCCGCCGCAGTGCTCTCCAAGCTATTCGATGAGCACAAGGTCGACAAGGGAAAGGTATACATCGTCGATTGCGTTTCCACGCTCACGCAGCAGTACATCAAGCATACATCGCACGAGGTGTACGTGCAGCCAAACAACCTCTCGGCAATTGCAATGGCGGTGAACGAGATGGCGCTTGCTTTGGAGGGAAGGAAGATCGTAGTGTTCGATTCGCCGGCAACCCTTATGGTGTACAACAACGTGAACGAGATTATGAAATTCGCGCTCTTCCTTACGAGCAAGATAAGGCTGGAGAACCTGCGTGGCATTTTGATGTCCGTGGAGGAGGACACGAAATCAGACATCATTAATGGGCTAAGGCACGTTGCGGATCGGGTAATTGAACTTAACAAATAGGTGAGAATAGGATGCCGTCAACATTCGTGGTCGCTTTGGTGGAGGCGTTTTTCATAGTGAGCGTGATCGCAAGCGCGATTGCGATTTACGAGCTCAACAAGGCAAGGAAGGTGCTTAGCGAAACGCTCCTCAAGAAGGCGATCTCGTGGATGATCAACGCCTCGTTCATACTTGCCGTTATGAGCGCTGCTGTTGGCGTCAATTATATGCTCCCGCTGGTGCCGGAGCTTGCATCGATACTCCAGGAATACCATTTCATAACCGCCATAAACGTGCTCATTTGGCTTGCGATCGCGTGCAACATAATGGCAGCCCTTAGCATAAGGGAGATCGGGAAGACTTTTGGTTTTAAGGAAGACAACTCGGCGGAAATGTTTTTCGAGAAATACCTTTTTGGGAAGGAGAAAAAATGAGCGCGAGTGTTAAAGAAAAAATTTTCCAAAACCCCACGTAAAAAGCTTATAAACAGGCTAAGAGTAACCCCTAAGGATTGTAATGGCTCGAATTTTGAATGCGGGAAGTGGAAGGATACGGCGCACGGAATGCCTTGATGAGTTTAAGCAGGGGCGCACCCACCTAAGGGCGCAGGCTGCGATGGAATATATGGTGATGCTGGGATTTGCGATTGCAATAATCCTGCCATTGTGGTTCTATGTGAACTCATCTGTCGGAAGCGCGAAGGGGGATTTGGACACGACTTATGCCAAGGTTGCGGTGGGCAAGCTAAAGGGAGCTGCCGACTCGGTTTATGTCCAGGGGCCGCCCGCCCAGATCTACGTTGACTTGGAAATGCCAGACAACATCGCTTCAGCATCCGTATCGGGAAGGGAGATAGTGCTTACGGTGAATACGCGCGGAGGGGAGAGTGAAATTTACGAGGTCACTCTTGGAGCCCTCCAGGGGGCGCTTCCCGCAAGGCCGGGCCTTGTGAGGGTGCTGGTGAAGGCCGAAGCGGATTTTGTGAACATTACCGGATAGATGATCAAGATGGCGGTCAAACGCGGCCAGTCGGGCATTGAGCTTGCAACCTTTTTCGCGTTCATGCTTATGATATTCATCGTGATGAGCTTCGAGGCAGCGAACCGGACAGAAAGCATCCAGAGGAGCCAGGGATTGATGGAAGCTGAAAACGTGGGCGAGTATGCGGCAACGCAGATCAACATAGCTTCCTCGGTTGGGGATGGCTATAGCGCGGTTTTTTACCTGCCATTCGGGCTCACGAACAGCAATTATTCAATCCGGATAATAAGGGAGGAGCAGGTGCTTGAAATGAATTTCAGCGGCGGTAACACATACACATTCCCGCTTATGAGCGCCAATGTGACGGGAACGCCAACGCAGGGGGAGAACCGCATTAGGAATGAAAATGGTGAAATAATATTTGAGTAAGGGACTGTTTTCCAGCGACTTCCTCGCAGCGCTTGCCATATTCATAGTCATACTGCTGATCGTTGGGCCGTTCTGGGCATCGCTCAATGGCCAGAGGGAAAGCCTTGAGGCTACAAGGAGGCTGCAGAATGCTGCGATGCTATCCTCCGAATTGCTTTTACGCACATCCGGGCAGCCGGAAAATTGGAACAGCACCTATGTAACCAGCATCGGGCTTGCGGGAAGCAGCCAGCGCATCCTTAACGTGAGCAAGGCAAAATACTTCTTCGAGTATATGGGGGCCAATTATTACGAGGGAAAATACAAGCTTGGAGCCGGGGCATACCAGATGGCCGTTGAAATGAGGGGGGGAGATGGCGCGGTCATCAAGCATGAGGGAGTGGATTTTACGAGCGGGAGCGTTTGGCCGAACGCAACAGACGTTGCCAACGTGCAAAGGCTCGCCCTGCTTGAACATAATTCCACGAGCAGGGAATTGGTCGATCTAATAGTGATTCTATGGAGATGAACGGGGGAAGGAGAGGGATTGCATTCACCCTCGATGCGTTGATCGCGCTAGTGATAATAATCGCACTGATCCCCCTGTTTGCATTATTCAATGCTAGGGGGCCCTCGGAGGATGTGGCAACCCAGTACCTGCACCTCCAGGCGGAGGATGCCGTGGACGTGCTCTCAAAAGTGCAGGTGTCGTTCGTGAGGGATGAGCCCGTAATCGACGACCTGTTCTCGAAAGGCGTGCTCACGGATGAGGATTTGAACGAGTCGCTTCTTGACGTGCTCGGCGGGCTTTGGGCAACGCAGGATTCGGATAACCTTAGGTACGCTGCCAATATCACAAACATGTTGATAGGGCCATTGATGCCAAAGTCGCTCGAATGGGGCCTAACGATTGAGAACGACCTGATCTTCAACTCCTCGGTGATGAACCAAACACGCATCGTAAGTGCAAGCAGGAAGGCTGCAAGCGGCTATGCAAGGAATCAGAGCTCCACGGGCTATGTTGCGAGGGCCTTCCTGGAAAACATCGTGGGAAAAGAAGACAGCAGCTACTTCTTTTTCGGTGGCTTTGTGGGCGAGGGCAATCTCACCGCGACGATATCCGACATACCCGGCAATACCACGATCAGCAGGATTTATCTGGAGGTGAACTCGGAGAGCAACTTCTCTATGATCATCAACGGGAATTATTGTGCGCACCTGAACGTGAGCGGCGGGAACTTCACAGTCCACAATTGGACATTTGCAGCGGGCGATCCGTGCATCTCATATTTCACGCCCGGAATCACGAATAACTTTTCCTTCACCTTCGACCACTTGAACATCACCAAGCATTTCTTTGGGGGTGGCTATCTGCGGGTCACTTACACCACGAACCAGCTGATCCCCTCTTCCAGCGGGGTGATGCGCTATCATTTCCCCGGAATAGATGGATTGCTAAACTTGTATGATTCGTTCTACGTGCCGGGAAACATAACCTCTATGAATGCGTTTATCAGGCATTACTCATTCCATAACTACACCACTCTCGGATTCATTGGCAACGTCACCTTCCTCAACCACACCGGAACAAACCTGACGGAGGATATCGTGATCAATAACACGGATTTCGAAGCTCTGTTCGCAGCCGAGGGGATAACCTATGTGCAGATCAGCAACACCACGAATCCCCTGAGAATGATTACCGGAGCAAACCTCACAAGCGGCAAGCTGAATGGCTCTGTTGACATCGTGCTGATAACGGACGTTTCGGGGAGCATGGAATGGGAGATGGATAGGGACAACGCAAATGGCGACACCGTAAGCAACTGCGATGACCCGAGCTGGGAGACGAACCCAGATACGAGGAGGATTGATGTCGCAAAATGCCTTGATAAAATCTTCATCAACGCAATATTGGGAGGGAACATGAGCGCGTGCGGCGGCGGGACGCCCCTTTACGGCAACAGGGTTGCATTGATAAACTTCAGCACCAGCGTTACCCATAACACGAGCCTACAGAACGGAGGAACCGCGAATCTGACTTACCTCACCAGGATGATCAATGGATATCGACCCACGGATTCAACGTGCGTTTCGTGCGCAATAAACCGGGCATACGAGATACTGGCAACGCAAAGCACGCCGGAAAGGCAAAAATACGTGGTGGTAATGACGGATGGCCAGTCGAATATGCGTTCATCAGGCACAACGGACAACCTGAATGGCATATCGAGCGGCACCGATCCGGTTTATAGGAGCATCACGGCCGGGGATGGGGGGAGGGCATCGATGAGGACGGATAAATTCTGGGATTTCCAGGGGACGATTTCCGCAGGTGGCTCGGACATCAATGCGATTTCAATGCTCAATTCCACGTTTGCATTCGCTGTTGGCAATTCGGGGGAGATATATTCCTGGGATGGGGATGCGTGGAGCCTTGGCCAGGACATCGGAAACACAAACCTCTATGCGGTCGATATCTGGAATGGCACTCACGCATTCACAGTCGGCGGGAATGGCGAGACGTACAGATGGACCGGAAGCACCTGGATTGCGGTAGCAACCGGGCAGACCTATGTCTGGTATTCGGTCACGTTTGCCAACGGCTCATATGTTTTTGCAGGGACTACGGCCGGGCGCATATGGGCTTGGGATGGAACCGCCTGGGCGTCGTACGCAGACATTGGAGGCCAGACGATTTATTCCCTCGATGCATTCAATTCAACCCTGGCACTGGCGGGCACAACCGAGGAGGAGATATACAGGTATACCGGCGCCGCCTGGATTGAGGATTATGACAATGCAAATGGAAATGATATAATGGGCATTTCGTTCCTGAATGGCAGCCTCGCGTTCGCCGTAACAACGAATGGAAGGGTGGAGAGGTGGGTGCCGTATACGGGCTCGGTGGTTTATACGCAGCCGGGAAATAGGCGGCTTAATTCGGTTTTTATGCTCAATGCATCGGAGGCGTACGCAGTTGGCGATTATGGAAGGATCATCAATTGGGATGGGAATTATTGGAACGTGACTGCAATGCTGGCGCATGCATTCGAGGGCAACCTAACAACCGGAACCGACGGGGAGGATGCGGATTTCGCCTGCGGCACCAATATGAACCAGTCGTATTCTGCAATGAACGTGAACTATTCAACCGGCAGGATCAAGGACAACATCGCGAACACGACAGTTGACACGATAGGTTTCGGCCCGATTGCAGCCTGCAGGCAGGCGAACCAGACACTCTTTGCGGCTGCGGAGTCGGGGAACGGCACGTTTTATGCGAGCACGAATGCAAGTGAGCTTAAAAAAGTATACTGCCAGATAGCGCAAAACATCAACACGAGGAGGACCGCAACGCAGGAGGTCACGTTTTCCGGCAACCTCACGCGCGCCACGCTGTTTCCCGAATCCTACATCGAATTCAACTATTTCCCCATGACGCCCGACCCATCCTATAAGGAAATTGCGGTTACGACGGAGACGGACACATTCCCGGAATGCACGGGCACCTTCTTCATACCCCAGGTGACAAGGATCATTGATGCAAAGCTAACAAGCTATTCGGGCAACTACTGGACGAGCGGCGCTTACGTGAATTCCACGGAAACCGGGGGGGGCTTTACGAGCGTTTTCAACCTTTCGAGGTACCTGGTCCAATATGCCGATCTGGGTGACCCGTTCCACGTGTACCTGCCCGTGCAGCTGCTTAGGGTCAATGAGACGAACCAGGTGAGGGACGAACTGGGCCTCAATTCAACGTTCAAGGCTACGAACTGCTCAAGGTATAATCGGGTCATCTATACCGCAAGGCTTCGGGCATCTACGGCATACGGGAGCATCTTTCCCAGCGTTGGAGGAAGGAATGTCACAGTATATTATGATTCGAATGCTGATGGAATTGCCGACGGGTTCACCTACGTTGCATTCGGAACGGACCTGCCGGGCTTCGACCCCGCCCCCATCGATGTGGGGAGCCTTGATCCGGCAAATGATGCAATGGACAACGCAATCGTAGGGCTGCTAACGCAGCTGAATTACATAATTGTGCCGGGAAACAGCGGTGACGCGGGCGAATCAACAAACCCAATAGACATAATCATTGCTGGAGAGGTAGGCGTCGCAACGGATACGCTTAGCATGGTGCCAATCCCCTGGGGGCCCACGGAAATTGCAATTTCAGTTTGGGTATGAAGAATTGAAAAAAATGGAAGGGAAGCGATGGTTTGAATTTGGATGTTTTGAAGGATTAAGGGCAGACATTGACTTGGGGGAATTTCATGGAAAAGAAAATTCGCAGGAGGAGGGGAGTTTTGTATTCACTCATAACGCTTATCCTCGTCCTTCCGCTGATTTTCTTCGTGATTGCATACCTCCAATCATCGAGCTCAGTTGACGAGCTCTCGAGCCTCAAGATTCGGGGGATAGAAATGTCGCAGTTCGCAAATTCGATTTCGGAGGATGTGCCAAGGATTTTGAGGATTACTTCTAAGAGGGCATTGATCTCGGCAGTGAACGAGGTGGATGTCAATGGCACGCCGCTCGACGACGCTAGGCTCCGGATCAGGGAACTGATGCTTAATGGTTCGGTGTATGGGATCAATTCGACGTTCATGAACGGTTCAACGATGGAGGCGTGGGCGGGAAGGATGCGGATTGTTGGAATGCGGTACGGATTTGATACGAACATCACCTTCCTGGCACTCGACGTAGTTCCTTTCGACAGCTTCAATTTGGAGTTCTCATTGCTGCTTTTAGTAAATGCCACGGACCCTGACGGCCAGGTCGCGATAGTGAGAACGTATAACCAGTCGTACGTATTGCCGCTGGAGGGCATTGAGGACCTGTATTACCCGCTTAGCACGAACGGATTCATTAAAAGGGACGTGAGGCGTGCGACATTCCCTGTTGAGGGCGATTTCGCAATTGACCAGGCAATTGAGCAGGAACTATATATGAATACATCTGAAGGCGGGAGTTATTTTGATAGGATGGAGGGGAAGGGGTACATCCAGCAGAAGTATGCGGCGCTTTCGCCAAGGCAGATTGGGCTTGAGAGCATCGTCAACCTGCAGGATCTTGGGAAGGTTGGGATTGCGCTTCGGGAGAACCAAACGGCAATCGACCATTTGTACTTCAATTCAAGCACCTTTGACGGCTGCCCATCAACAAATAGCTCTTATGGGTGGCTTAAGCTTGACGCGGAGCACGCGGCAGTTTACAATGCGAGCATTGCGTGCTAAAAAAAACCGGCTTCTGCAAAACCAGGGTTGGCGTGCATCAACTAAACTTTTTTTTTATTGTTTTGGATTCATTAAAAAACGCAATCTCGCCGATAAGCTTATAAATGGGCTCAATATAATCAATTCACCCATTTTATTGAGTAAAATTAGGTGATTTTGGATGAAAAGAGGACAATCCGCATTGGAGTACTTGGTCACTTACGGCTGGGCCATACTCGCCATCGTTATCATTGCCGCCGTGCTCTGGTATACAGGAGTATTCAACCCGTCAAAAATCGCAGGAGGCGGGAAGGGAGGCGGAGGATTCAACAAATTCACATACAGCGACCACATTGTGACTACTTTAGGCGCTACAGTGATGGTTGGGAATACGGTTGGAAGGCAAATCACCTTCACAGACTCTACTGTGAACGGAATTGCGTGCGACTCGGGCTTGACAACAGTAGTTGCACCGAACGCATTACTTTCGATCAACTGCAGTTCGGATATTTCCGGCGGCCTGCCAACGGGCTCTGCGTATGATTTTGCAGTGACCATCACATACACAGACTCGCAATCCGGCCTTGCGCACACGGACACGGGCGGATACGTGAAGGGGAACGTCGAGTAAGGCGTTTCCTTTTTTCCTTTATTTTTTCTTCCTTTTTTTCCTGATTCTCTTTTTTTCAAGGGTTTAGCGTTAGCATTATTAAGACGCCGGGGGTAACCCAAATATGGATGGCCGGGCAATAAGGGCGCAATCGGGGCTGGAGTACCTAACCACCTACGGATGGGCGCTGCTCATACTTGTGATCGTGGCCGCAATAATGTGGGGGATGGGCGTATTCGATTCCATAAGCCTCGTGCCTTCCCAGAATTCCGGCGGGGGCTTTGGCTCATTCATTTATCAGGATCATATCGTAAGCACCGGAGGCGGCCAGATCAAGCTGTTCAATGGGCTAACAAGGAGCCTCCAGGTGACCGCTGTTGAGGTAGGGAAGGATGATGAGGTTGCGAACACGGGCTGCAACACCGGCCTGCCGGTTGACATAGGGCCAAATGGCAACCTGACAGTGGTCTGCCTCGTGCAACCACAGGGCGGGCTTGGGGAAGCGGGCTCGCCGTATGATTTTTCAGTGATCATAAGCTTCACGGATTCGGTGAGCGGCGGAAGCCACGTGGATCGGGGGTATATTAACGGAAGGATGGAGGGATAAATGGCTGGTTTTCCAACCCTGCGGATGGGGAAGCGAACGGTGACTTGATGGCAAGCCGCTTTTACGCGGCATTTTTTTTGAAACCAACCAATCATGCATTCATTTCCGCTGGAAGGAAATCGAGCCCTCGTGCTTCTGGCCAATAATTTTCGAGAGCAGCGCTTTTAGAGTTGGCTCATCGACCTTCGACTTGAGCCTTCCTTGCTGGTAGAGCATTGCGAGCATTTGCACGATTTTTGAGTAAAGCTCGGGATTCGAGAGCTTCACGTTGAGGAGGCGCTCGTATGCGGCAGGCTCGAGCAGCTGCTTTAGAAGGGATTTGACCTGTGCATCCTGCTCCTGCTGCTTTTGAAGCTCCTCCAGCCTCTTCCTATAGGCAGCCTGGTAGTCGGGTTCGTTGCCGGATTTCCCGGCATCATTTGAGTCCATAGACATTCCTGCACCGATCGGGAGAAAATAGGAAAGCAACGCTTTTAAGAGTGCCTGCATTAAGCTGGATATGAAGCGCGGCCAGATGGCAATGTGGATATTGACTAAATTCGCGATGCTTTTCTTCATCATCGGGCTTTTCCTGATCATTTTCGTGTTTGAGCAAAGGGAAAGGGACTTGGTTTGTTCATCGCAGGCGAACAGGATTGCTTCCGACATCGCAGGCCGGATCAGGCAGATCGTGGATTCGCCGGTGGAGGATGAGCAGAGGAGCTATGCGTTTGGAATTGGAATCCCGCTTGGAGGAAGCGATGACTCGCGGTATTTTGCGAACATCACATACCAAAGACACAAGCCAAGCGGGATGCAGAAAATAATCGTGGACGTATGGGTGCCAAGCGTAGGGGGATGCAACGGCTTTGCAACTGTTGATTTCGTGAACAAGAGCGTACGGCTTTTTCCGGTAAGCAATGCGTTCCTTTCGAGCGCCAACAACGTGAATTACGAATCTTCCAGGATCGCCTTGCATCCATCCGACAAGGAGGAAAGCGTAAGGTCGCGGTACGTGGTTGCGATCAAATGCAGCTCGAAGATCAGCTACCCGCCGGATAAATTCCTGTTCATCCAGGATTGCAGCCAGCGTGATCCGGATGCGTGCATCAGCTTTGATGGCACCAACGAAATAGTGTGCGCGTGTGGGTTCAAGAATGAAAAAATCGAGAACGGATGCCCCTAAGAGGGGGTTCATGGGCCCGCTTGGGGACGACATTCCAAGCATATTCCCGATAGTTGCAGGCATACTCATTTTTTTCACTTCGCTAATCTACATCTACCAGCAGGTGGAGGAGAGGGATGCGTACCTTAACCTTCGGTCCGCCACGCTCCAGGCATCGTACATCGTAACTGAAAACGGGCTCATGACAGAGGCGCAGTTTTCGCAGAAATGCGATTTTGAACTAAAGCCCTTCGTTGCTTCGAAGGGAATGGAATACGTGGTCATCCTGAAGCGTTACTGCGGCCCCGTGACATACAAGGAGGAGGAAAATTTCAAGGTGAGGGAAAGGGACATTTATTACGGAACGGAAAGGATACCTGGCATCAAGGACAGCATATGCAGCTCAAATGAGACCATTGAAGCCATTGCAGCCTCGAGCAACCCAAAGGCGGTCGTGCTGCCTTCGAGGAACACGATAATAATGAGCTATCCGATAGCGGTGGAGTGCGGAAGCGCCCTTAGGGGCCTTGGAACGGTCACAATTGCCGGCTGGAAGACGGGACGGTAGATAATATGGGAAAAACGCGGGCACAGGCATCATTCTTTGACGGGCTGCTATTCATGCTCATCACGGTATTTGCGGTTTCAATGGTATTCCTAAGCCTGGATAGCTATGCGGTTGCGCAGGACAAGGTGATGCGCACGGCATATTTCTCGAATTATCTCCAAAGCCTTGCTAAATCGGTGTATTACATAGATGTTTCAACCCTAAGGAACGTGGAGAGCTACTGCGATGATGATGAGCTTTCCGGCGGCGCACAAAGCGCATATTGCAAGCAGAAGGACAATGCCGGGAATGACAAATACGGGATGGATTGCTCGGACCTTGGCATTTACAAGGGCAGGATTTCGGTTGCGGATTTGGTGAAGAAGGATTTGGATTATTCGGATGAAGATAACGGCAGGCTGGATGATGCGTTTGGGGATTCGAAGCAGATGGGAAGAATGGCACTAAGATGCTCGATGAAGGAAGTGATGAAGCCGCTCACCTTCTCCGGCTACAGTTACCTGACGGAGGTTGCAAAGGCAGGCCCGACGGATGTTGTGGTGCACGCAAATGAAAATAAGTACGCGAGCAATTATATGTTTCACGAGAATTTCCTGGCACTGGAGGAAATGCAGAAATCGACTTTCGATTGCGCAATGGTTAGCAACAACGCAACCATCGGCGGCGCGCAGCTTTTAGTGGTGAGGACGCCTTTCACGCTGATCCTGGTCAAGGATGGCACGTTTGAAACCGCCAACTACGTACTTAGGACTTGTGTTTGGCCCACTAGTTAGGTTGACCGTGCCCCCAACCCTCGAATCTCCTTCAGAACTTCGGGAACGCCAAGGAGCTTGCCTTCCCCGGTTTCGAGATTTTTTAATAGCACTTTCCCCTCCTGCATCTCCCTTCCGCCAATCATTGCGGCATATTTCACATTGCGCTTCGAGGCAAATTCCAAATTCTTGCCCGCATTCCTCCCAATGAGGTCGATGCCAGATGTTACTCCCGCCTTTCTAAGCTCGCAAAGGACGCTTAAAGCGAACTTGCGCACATCGGCGCCCCCTTCCTGCAAAATCGGAACAACGAATACCTCTGCATCCAAGCTCCCTTGCATCCTGTCCTTGTTTTCCGCCAATGCCTCGGCCATTACGTCAAGGCCAAATGAAATGCCAACAGCTGGAATGCGCTCCTTCAAGCCTGCAAACTTGCCGATGAGGTCGTCATACCTGCCACCTGCTGCGATGGATGAGGAGACCGCGCTTTTAATGAGGAATGCCTCGAATACCGTTGAGGTGTAATAATTCAGGCCCCTTGCAAGGGAGGGTTGGAATTTGATGCGCTTGGTTAGGCCAAGGTCCTCGCAAAAGGTCAGGAGCTCTTGCAATTCACGAAGGCCCTCGGCTGCAACTTCTGATGGCGCCATCCCTCCAATCTCCCGCATAAGCTCGGCGTTAGTTCCCTTTGATTGGATCATTTCCATTATTTTGCCGACTTGGGATTTTTGGATCCCTTTCGAGGTGAGCTCTTCTTCAACGCCTATCTTGCCGATTTTCTCAAGCTTATCTATGGAAATGATGGCATTGAGCCACTTTTGCTTTTGAATTCCGGCGCATTCGAGGATGCCATCGAGGATCTTACGGTTGGAAACGCGGATCTCGTAATTTCCCGGGAAGAGCTCATCAAATGCGGCGCTTGCAAGCTTTAGGATTTCCGCATCTGCGAGCATCGAGGTAGCGCCAACAGTATCCGCATCGCACTGGCTAAATTCGCGGTAACGTCCTGCTTTCAGGGGGCCGTCACGCCAAACCGAAGCGATCGCATACCGCTTGAAGGGAAGCTGCATCCGCGGATTTGCGGCAATGAAGCGGCAAAGGGGCACGGTTAGGTCATAGCGCAATCCAAGCTGCCTGCCGCCCTGGTCGGTCACCTTGAACACTTCGTCCAATATCCCTTCCCCGCCCGCGAATTTCGAGGAGAGGACCTCAAGCCGCTCGAGTGCGGGGGTTTCAAGGCCGCGGAAGCCGTAAACCTCGAATTTCCGCCTAAGCCACGAGGTAAGGAAATCCCTGCTGGCCTTCTCTTCGCCTGAAAAATCCCTTGCGCCCCTAACCGGCCGGAGCATTTCGTCGGAAAGCTTATCCATGCACATCACGCATTTTTCCAATTGAACTGCATATTTTAGGGCGCAGAACGAGATTTGAACTCGTGTCGAGGGCTTTCTGAACCCCTTATGGGGGGCGCCACAGGCCCCAATCCTGGACCAGACTAGACGATCTGCGCCATTTAAAAATTTTCCAAATTTTTTTTATTTACCACCCAATTCCACCATTCAATTCAAATTACATAATTCACTCTAGAGGTTTTATAATCCGCCCTCCTGCCATTTAAGAGAGCTTCAGCAGGTATGGTGATGGCTAACTGCAATCCCTGCAAAACGTAAGATGCTGCAAATTGCCTTGTTCATTGCCATCCCTATTGTTTTGCACGCCGCGATATTTAACCCTTTTGCCCTAGGCATCTTTTTTAAATGAATTATGAGTAGTAATTTTAAGTTTCTTATTCTTTGGGGGGGATCAACATGGAAATTGGGTATGAGGAAGACCTTCTGATTCTGCCTTTCGACCATAGGGGCACTTTTGGGGACAAGATGTTCAATGCAAAGGGAAGGAAGCTGACTTCAGATGAAACTGCCAAAATCTCCGAGTTCAAGTGGATCGTTTACCAGGGATTCCGGAAGGTGATGGATGGGAGCCCCAACAATAACAAGGCGGGCATTCTTTGCGATGAGCAATTCGGATCGAAGGTGCTTGAAGACGCGAAGAGGAACGGAATACAGTTCGCCGTCACGATCGAGAAGAGCGGCCAGGAGGAGTTCGACTTCCAGTATGGTGAGCAGTTCGGGGAGCACATCGAAAAGTTTGATGCTCCGATAGGAAAAGTGCTCGTAAGGATGAACCCAGATAGCGATAAGGCAGTTAACCAAAGGCAGCTAGGGAGGCTCAAACGGCTCAACGATTATTTGCATTCAAAAAACCGCAAATTCATGTTCGAGCTCCTTGTTCCGGCAACCGCGGACCAGCTTGCGAAATTCGGTGGGGACAAGCGGAAATACGACCAGGGGTTTCGGGGGAAATTGATGGTCCTTGCAATCAAGGAAATCCAGGCAGCAGGAATTGCACCGGACATCTGGAAGCTGGAGGGCCTTGAGAAAAAACAGGAAATGGCGGATGTGGTGGATGCTTGCAGAAGCAATGGCACAAAAGCCGGCGTAATTGTGCTCGGAAGGGGCGAAACTGCGGAGAAGGTTCGGGAATGGCTGATAGCCGGAGCTAATATTCCAGGGGTAATTGGCTTTGCGATTGGCAGGACGGTTTTCTGGGATGCGCTTTCGAAATACTACAATAAGACGGCGACAAGCGAGCAGGCGATCGAGGAGATTGCAAAGAACTACAAATCGTTTGTGGATTTGTGGTTTGAGGCAAGGAGTAACAAGTAATTTATTAGGAAGCAGGGATATTGAAGAGAGGCAATTATTATTTTTGGATCGGAGTAAAAAATAGGTCGATAATCATGAGAATCGGAGTCCTTACAGGAGGGGGGGATTGCCCGGGGCTGAACCAAGCGATCCGGTCCATTTACTACAGGGCAAAGGAGAACGGCTGGGAGACCGTTGGAATTCACATGGGATGGAAGGGCGTGCTTCCGGGAGGGAAGAGCAAATTGATCGAGGAGGCGGAAGTTGAAAATCTCTTTGATGAGGGAGGGACTTTCCTTGGTTCCTCGAGAACTAATCCCTATAAGACGCCGGAGGAGGCAAAACAAGCAGCGGATGCGATCACGGAGCTGGGATTGGATGCGCTGGTTGCAATCGGGGGAGAAGACACGCTAGGAGTTGCTGGAAAATTATACGAGGATTTTAAAATCCCCGTCGTAGGAGTACCGAAAACCGTGGATCACGATGTTATGGGGACGGATTATACTATCGGCTTTGATACGGCGGTAAATATCGCTGCGGAAGCGATTGATAGGCTGCATACAACTGCCAGATCACATAACCGCACGTTCATAGTGGAGATAATGGGAAGGCACGCGGGCTGGCTCACATTGAGGGCAGGCATTGCAGGAGGGGCGCATATCATACTTATCCCGGAGAGGCCCTACGGCATAAGGAAAGTTTACGATGCAATTTCTAGGAGGCAAAAGGAGGGGAAGTACACGATACTTGCGGTTTCGGAGGGAGTGGAATCGCCCTTGCAGCTGCAGGAGAAGCACGATGATTTCGGGCACGTGGGGCTTACCGACAGGGGAATGGGGCACGCGTTCAAGGAATGCGTCGATGCGAATTGCGGAATGGATTGCAGGGTGATGGTGATGGGCCACCTTCTAAGGGGCGGAACGCCTACTGCGTACGATAGGGTGATGGCAGCTAGGGTCGGCGCTGCTGCAGTTGACTTCATCAAGGATGAAAAATTTGGGATGATGACTGCGATGCAAAGCGGCGAGATTAGGCCATTCCCGCTAAGGGAGGTCGTTGGAAAATACCGCACTGTTGGCGACCAGGAGTACAAATTATTGCAAAGCCTATTCGAGGGCGACCTTGGCTAAATTGCCTGCATCTTCTTCTCTTCTATTAGCCTAGCGAACGCATACGGGTTCAATCCGAAATGCTCCTTCCGCAGATGGCGAGTCAGCCCCGCTTTGGAAAATTTAGCCGCAACCCGCATAAACCTCCTTGCTGAAAACGCATCCGAATATTTCTGCTTTTCTGCCTTGGTCATGCCAGCACGCAAATGAATAAGATCCACCAATAGGGAATTCAAATCCTTTTTCCAGCGCGTGAGATGAAATGGTCTAACCAAATCAATCACACCGTGCCTTAACAATTCACTAGCGAGCTTGTCGAATTTTTCTGGCGAAGGCATATCGATGGTTCCAGCCGCACGCCTTAATGAATCATCCCCGAATTGCGAGAGGGGAATTTGCAATTTTTCGGCAAGCTCCCTGATCCGGGAATACCGCATTTCTGCAGCGGTGGAGGGGAAGGACCCTATAACCGGAGCGGTTGAAGCGTTCAGAAGCGCACCTAATTTCCCCTTGTAGGAGCGGTAAACCCTGCCGACATGTTGCTTTGTGACGCCGAGTTCCCTGGCAACCTCCCCCAGCGTACGGTAGCGGCCATCTAAAGCCAATAACGTTCCAAGGATGAGGCCGTTGGTTCCGGCAACCTTCCCTACCGCATCCCTCATAAGCCTCGACCGGATGGGCAGGTACGGGTTCCCCAAGTGTTCTCCGAAGAGATGGGTAATTCGCTTATCAATGCCGGTTTCCTCGGTAGCCTTTTTGACGCGGGGCATAAGTAGGTGAGGAAGGATGCATTTAAAAAAATGAAGCGACGCCGCTCACGCATCGTAGTAAAGGTACATCTCATAAGGATGGGGCCTAATCCTAACCGGGTCGACTTCCGCCTCGCGCTTGTACTCGATCCACTGGTGGATTAGCGCCCTGCTGAACACGCCGCCCCTTAGAAGGAAGTCGTGGTCGCATTGCAGGCTGGAAAGCGCTGCCTCCAGGGATGCGGGAACAGACCTAATCTTTTTCTTCTCCTCTTCTGAGAGCTTGTAAATGTTGCGGTCCATCGGGCCGTATCCCTTTTCAACGGGATCTATCTTTTTATGTATTCCATCGATGCCTGCCATCAGCATCGCCGCAAATGCGAGGTATGGATTTGCCGTAGCATCCGGAGGCCGGAATTCAAGCCGCTTGCTTTTCTGCGCCCGGTCTCCTTGCATGTACATCGGCACCCGAATCGCAGCTGAACGGTTCCGTTGCGAGAAGGCGATGTTCACCGGCGCCTCATAGCCTGGAACAAGGCGCTTATATGAATTGGTTGAAGGCGCGCAGAAGGCCATCAGTGCATCCGCGTGGTCGAGAAGGCCGCCGATGTAGTAAAGTGCGGTCTGGGAGAGTTCGGCGTAGCCTGCAGAATCAAAGAAAAGGTTCCTTCCTCCCTTCCATAAAGACTGGTGAACGTGCATCCCAGAGCCATTGTCGCCAAATATCGGCTTTGGCATGAAAGTTGCGGTCTTGCCGTGCATCCTTGCGGTATTCTTGATGACATACTTATAGAGCATCGTCTTGTCACCCATGCTCGTAAGCGAATCATACCGCATGTCGATTTCTGCCTGCGCGAAAGCGACCTCGTGGTGCTGAGTTTCAACGTGGATGCCAGTTGCCTCGAGGGTTTTTGCCATATCCGTACGGATGTCGGTTTGCGTGTCTGCGGGTGAAACCGGAAAATAGCCTTCCTTGGGCCTTATCTTATGGCCCAGGTTGCCGCGCTCATTAACCCCGCCATCCGTGCTGCTATGGTGGGATTCAGAAGTGAAAAGCTCATACCCTGAGCCGAGGTCGCCGTGGTTGTACTTGATGGAATCGAAGATGAAGAACTCGAGCTCGGGCCCCCAATAGCTCACATCCGCGATGCCAGATTCCAAAAGGTATTGCTCGGCCTTCTGCGCAATGAATCGCGGGTCCTTATGGTACCGCTCCTTCACTTTTCCCGAAGGCATGGCAACATCGCAAGTGATCGAAAGGGTGGTTTCCTTCATGAAGGGGTCGATGAATGCGGTCTTCGGATCCGGCAAAAGCAGCATGTCGCTCTCCTCTATTCCCTGGAAGCCCCTTATCGATGAGCCATCGAAGCCTTCACCGTCGAGGAAGGTGGTTTCGGTTAGCTGCGAGATAGGAACTGTCTTGTGCTGCCAAACTCCGGGAAGGTCGACGAACTTGAAATCCGCCATTATCGCACCACGGTCCGTGGCGAATTCGAAAAGGTCGAGGGCCGTAAGCCCAAGGAACTTCATTGAGTTAACATGCGATGGAGTTGCGCTGCCCGCACGTACCTGCCGTGCGACCTCAAGTTCGACGTTTCCCATTTTTTCCCACCCTATTGGCTGCACTAATGAATGGAGACAAGAAGGCTAGCCTAAGAATGCAATGCAAAAGAAAATGCAGACAAGTATTTAAAGCTTTCTAAAAATAATCAGACATTTGTGCAAATTTTATTTAAAGATTAGTACTTATGTACGATCATTATTAAATCGGGGCACGTCCATCAAACGCGCGTCCATCGGAGGGGAAGGGTTATAATTGGCATCCGGGATTATGTGGGTATGGAACAAAGGAAATTGCCTTTGGGGACAATTGCGCTAAGCGTTGCAATGCTCGCATCATATTTCGCACTTTCTTCCGAGACAGCGTACATAACGGAAGCAAACCTCGATCAACTTGCGCTAAACCCCCAAAATCCCATATCGGTAGTAACCCACCTGTTCATCCACGTCGGGATCTTCCACCTCCTTGGCAACCTGCTGCCCCTGATGGCTTTCGCATTCGTGCTTGAAATGGTGCTGCTCTCGTGGGACATAGTGGCAATTTTCCTCATATCGGGCACCATATCATCCCTGCTCTTCGCACTTGGGAATCCGGGCGTGCCCCTAATTGGAGCTTCCGCGGGCATTTCAGGCCTGCTTTCGGCAACGGTTCTGACAAAGCCCAAGGCGGCGCTTGTGTTGCTGGTCCTGACCCCCATCTTGATACAGGCGGTGCTGTTTCCCGGCGCGCAATTTGCTACACTGGCATATCAGAGCAGCCTCGAGGAAAGCAGGCAAGAGCTTGGCGAGGAACTGGTGCAGGCGGTTGAGCTAAACAAAACGCCGGAAATAATAACGCAGATAAATAGGACGCTTGTGCAAACGGAGGAGAAGATCGAAATAACATCCGTTGGAAAGGAAAGGGAGGAAAAGACGCCAACGGATTTCATGGTGCACCTCTATGGCGCGATCACGGGAGCTTTTTACGTGTATTTCCTAAAAAGGAAGAGCCTAAAGGAAGGGGAGCAGGAGTTCGTGGAAATCGGCGGAGGGATCTTCAAGGCGATTGATTGGCTTGGCAGCAAGCTGGGGAGGAGAAATCGGTAAATACAGCCCATCCGATAAGTAATTTAAAGCCGGAAATCAAGAATATTAACTCCTCAAATAAGAGGGGGAGCGAACAAGCGTCTTGGGGGAAGGATCCCCCGATTCCCTTGGAATCAGCCCCCTTAAGTTGACGAAATTAGTAGGGTGGAGGCAACACGAGTTTAGGAAAGGGTGACGATTCGACAAAAGTAGGGGAAACCTAGGTTTCCCATAGACTTGTCGCGGGGATGACAGATCGGCTATGTATCCGCCTGCAGAAGCCCCTTTTTCTTTCCCGAAAGAAAAAGGCCCTTGGGTTCAAAAAGAAAGGGCATTGGTTCGGAAAATCGGAAAAGGGAAACTGCGGCCAGCGGAGTAGGGGAGTTCAACTCTCCCTCCCCGCTTTTTTCATTATTAAATTCGCAACTCTAATTGCCTTTTCTTTTGCGGTGCCTTACGCTTTTCTTTTTGCGAAAAGAAAAGCAAGGCGAGGTTCAACTCTTTCTCCCCGCTTCATTTTTTCCTCTTCAAAAAGCGCCACCAATCGGCAAAAGGCCGGATTTGACAGAATTAACCAAACATATATATTTATATAACTTAGGTTAATCAACTTATCAATGAAAATCCCTTTGGAGAAGCGATTACGGAAGCGGGCGCACAGGCTTATTGCGGCCCTGCAAGACGAGGTGCTTGAAATCCTCTATTCATTGCAGCAAAAGCTGATCATCCACGGAGGAACTGCCATATGGCGGTGCTACGGGGGCGGAAGGTTCTCGGAAGATATAGATATGTATTCAGCTTCGTTGCCGGAAGGGTTTGAAAATCAGCTAAGGGAAATGGTGCACTCAAGAGGGCTGCAATTAAAAAAATTCAAGAAAACGGGGAATCTGGTGTTCTGCAAGGTGGCTGACGGTGAGGTGGAAATACGAATTGAAATCAATTTCTCCAAAGCACCCCATGCAATTGCAATTCCATACGAGAAGCTCGACGGCTCCTCGATGATCGTCTTTGCACTGCCAATAGATGCGTTAATAATCGAAAAGGCCGCCGCATACCTCTCAAGAAAATTCGTGCGGGACATTTACGACGTATATTTCCTCGCGGGAAGGGGCGCATTGGATGGGAAAACCGAAAAACAGCTTGGCGGCATGCTTGCAAACCTTCCCGAACCGATTGATGAAAGCAACCTTAACTCCATAGTATATTCCGGTGCGGTCCCTTCCTTCGGGCAAATGCGGGAATATTTGGAAGGGAGATTCAAATGACACTGACAAGGGAGCTTGAAAAATATTTTTCAAAACAGCCGGCTTTCATGAATGGGGATGTGAGGAGGGTTTTCCCCAAGGCGAGCCAGGGATACCTAAACCTGCTGATCCACAACATGCTGAAATCGAAAAGGGTGTTCAGGATCAGCAGGGGCGTTTATTCCTTCCATGATGATCCGCAGGTGGTGGGGTTTGCGTTCAGGCCGTTTTATTACGGCTTGCAGGATGCACTTTCTTTCCATGGCTTATGGGAGCAGGAAACGAACCCGGCAGTAATTACGGTTAGGAGGGTGAGAAGCGGACTGCGCTCATATGAGAATGGGAATTACGTTGTTCGGAGAATCGGAAGGAAGATGTTTTTCGGGTTTGAGTCGGTAAAATACGGCGATTATTGGATGCCTGTTTCGGATGTTGAAAAAACCCTGATAGATTTGGTGTATTTCAAGCAGCATATCACTGCGGATTTGAAAAAAGAATTCCGGAAAAGGGTTCGGAGGGATAAGTTGGCGCAATACCTGAAGAAATGCCCGAAATACGTGAGAAGAAAGGTCAACGCCGTTCTGAGTAAATTATACATGTGAGAGAGCGCTTCTGCATCCACGCTATTTTTCACTTTCCTCTTTCTCCTCGCCATCCTCCACGAAGTCCTCGCCGAACTCCTCCATGAACTTCTCGTCCAGATCGTTTAGCTTCTCTTCAACCATGTTCAAACGGCGGTCGAGCTCGGATTGCTTCTCCTTCATTATCCGGAGGTTTTTTGCAATGTCGGATTCGCCCTCGAACACTTCCGGAACATCAGACAGCCTGCGTCTTTTCGGCATGAGTACCACCAGTTCAGAAAAAAAGTAAAATAGAATAAGATAGGAAGGAATAAAAATGATATTTTGTTAAAAACCGATATGGGCATCGAGAGTGCATATGTGAAGATATTTGGAGATCCTAAGGAGCTGATAATCAACGCATTTACCAAGCCGGCATTCTCCCTCCTTCTGCTGGTATTCACATATATGAGCGTAAGTCAACCCAACAATTTCAATGCATATGTCCTATTTCCGTTTTATTTAATCGGCCAAATCCTCTGGTGGGGATTGCTTGCGGCCTACGGATTCGACTTCATTAATGGTGACGGGGTCAAATTCATAAATGAAAAGGCAAAGGAATTACTGATGCCGCCAATGACGTTGAAAAAGGCGGTTACGAGTATCATTGCCCTGCCTAGCGCGGTGTTCCTTTTTATTGGCGTAATGACGGCAGTGGCAGTAAACGTTAACGCAATAATCCGGTTCATTTTCAACCTAATTCTTGGAAAATAGCGGCCCCCTACTTGAAGACCTCTTCCACTTTCTTCACGACAATTCCCTTCTCGCCGATCTCAAGCGGATGGATCTCAAGAGAGTGCTTCGTTCCGCGCATCTTCCGGACGTAGAGGGTGCGCGTTGCGCCGGTTCCCACGCCTAGAAAATTCAGTATGATGACTCCGTCGGCGACGTATTCCTCTACCTCGTATTTGGAGAATTGCATAGCTGCTCCAGAGCCGAGCGATTGCTCGGGGATTTCGGAAGTGATGATTGTTGTCAAGCCGGAACGTGCGACGATGTAGGCGAGCTTGAGCACTGCCCGACGGATCTGCGATTCGCCCTCAAGTTGCGAAGCCATTGCAGGCACCGAATCTATGACGAGCCTCTTTGCGCTTATGTTCCTTGCGACCCCGAGGATGTCGACAAGGAGCTTGTCGATGTCGAGCTGGCCTGGAAGGATCGCATGCTCCTCCTCCGAAGGCACGCCCGCACGAGCGGAAGTCGCATCCACTATCGCAAGGAGGTCGTTGTCCTCGAGCTCCTTTAGGTTCCATTTAAAATTCAGCATATCCTGCCGGATCTTTTCTGGCATCTCATCGAAAGTGACGAACACGCCGGGCTCCTCGGCTTCGAGTATCCCGCGGTAGATGAATTGCATCGAAAATATTGACTTGCCGGTGCCGCAAGCGCCCGAAACGAGGATCGCCCTTTTCTTCGGGAAGCCGCCCCCGACCAACTCGTCCAAGCCGTAGATGCCCGAAGTAGTACGATCCATTCAAATCACGCAGCCATTAATGAAAAGTTGTTTAAATAGTTATTGTTTGCCGTGCGGGATGATCGATTCAAGGCGGGGTAGGGCCGGCCTTTTTTCCTGCCGACATAAAAAAACAAATCATTTGCGGTAGTTCCTGATCTGGCCCTTTTCACTTTCCTTTTGTATCTTCCTTCCAAGGATGTTGTTGATTGTCCGTTCGGCAAACGCCTCGGCACGAACGAGGTCGTTCTCATCAAGGCCTCCCTTCCCAAAAAACGCCTCCAGCCCCTTCCTTTTCAGGGAGAGGGTGTTTGAGACGTCAGCATCCTTCTTCCTAAGTTCGCCCTCTATCCGCTGGAGGTATTTCCGGTTTATGTAATAGGAGCAGAAAAGCGCGATCTTCTTCCCGGCAAAGTCGTTGCCAGCAATGAAATCGAGTAGGCGGTTGCTCTGGGAAAGGTTGTGGATTTCAAAACCTAGGAAAATAAGGTCGAAGGGGCTGGTGTCGTGCGTGATGCTTGAAGGCTTGCCTTGGCCTCGGAATTGCCGCAGGAAGCCGAGGTAGTCGAAGAGGGCGTAAGAATCCCCAAGATCGCGCAACTCTGGCTGGAAGCCAGCAGCCTTGCAGCCTAGAGCCACGTGATCCGCAAGCTTTTTGGCAGAACCAGTCTTGGATGCATACGCGATCAGGATGCGCATAAGGAAGTTATTTGAGCAATGTATTTAAAGCTTGAAGGCTCAACCGCATAGTGACGGCGCCTTTATTTTAAAAAACAGCAGGGGGCGCCGCCTGAATTGAATTCGAGTGGGAAAATGATGAAACCAGACAAGCTTCAATTGCTCCTTGGGATCGCAAGGAAAGGGGGCCTTTCGCACGGAGTTAGGGTAAGCGCAGCAAGCCTTGGCGCGGAGCTTAAGGTTGCGCAGCAGACAGTGAACAGGTGGCTGCTTGAAATGGATGCGGAAGGATTGGTTGATCGGCGGTTCAAGGAAATACTGCTGACAAAAAAGGCGGTCGATTACCTGCGCAGCATAAGGGAAGCGCTCGAGGAGGAGTTTAGGAAGAGGCAAACGGAGCTACGCATCTCCGGCAGGGTAGTTAGCGGAATGCACGAGGGCAGGTATTACCTTTCGATACCGGAATACAAAAAGCAGCTAAGGAAGGCGCTGGGTTTTGGGATTTACCCCGGCACTCTCAATTTGAGGCTGGATGAAAAGGGCATTTTGGCGAAGAGGAAATTGCTGGATGCACCGGGTTTGGAAATCAAGGAATTCAAGAAAAACGGGAGGACGCTTGGCGGTGCGAAATTGTTTAAGGCGAAAATCATCTCGAGGAAAAATGAGTTGGAAGGTGCCGCAATAATCCCATATAAATCGCATTATGGCCTAAATATCCTTGAGCTGGTAAGTGACGGGTACCTTCGGACCGGCCTTAAATTGAAGAATAATGACGAGGTACTTGTTGCAATCACGCTCAAATAGGCGATTCGGGAATCGGGGCGAAGAGCCCGGGATAAGAGCTGATGTCGTAGGGGTTGAACGAGCAGGGGCTCCCTATTGCCGAGGCATCGCAAATTCCCGAAGCATCCGTAAGCGAATCGTCTTGCGGCGCGGTTAGGCAAAAGCCACTGACGGGAATCCCATCGCAAAGCCCGGCATACGGCATCTCCCTAAGGTCCCATCCTTCGGATGCGGGCACTATTGGCCATTCCTGCTGGAAGCAGTGCTTGGCGTTGCGGTATTGGGGATGAGTAAGGTTGTTTCCGTAGAAAGCATCGAAGAGGTTGCAGCCGATGACAGCTGCGCACGGCGTTGGATTTGCTGCATCGGTAAGATAGAGCGGGCTTAGCTTGAAGGATGAGGCGCCATTTGCCAGCGTCATCGTCAACTTGTAAATCCCAAACCGGACTTTGCAAGCATCAGTTGTGCCAGTAACGGCAATGCCGCTCCCTGCCATCCTATTGAATACCGCGTGCGCGTTCTCAAGATAGACAACGGAGTATGAGAATTGGGGATTATCCGAGAAATACTTTGCCGGGCTCATTGGCTCAAGCTCGCCTGGTTCCGCAATGGAATTGGGTTGCGAGTTCGCACGCCGAAAAGAGGATGCATTCGCGTTAATGCCTGCGATTGTGGCAAGAGCCCAGGTTCGGTTCACCACCCTGCCGGTGCTTATGCACTCCACATCATTCCCGCAACCGGATGCGAGCATTGAGAAGTATTCGATCCACCAGGATGTGCCGGTGTAGGCGGAATCAAATACCTGCCCTATGGGATAATCACGGCTTTTTGCATAAATGAACGGCCCGCTGCTCTCCGGAATGTCAACTGCGCAGCTGAATTCCTGCGT
This sequence comes from Microcaldota archaeon, assembly GCA_041305345.1. Taxonomy (GTDB): domain Archaea; phylum Micrarchaeota; class Micrarchaeia; order Norongarragalinales; family SBBD01; genus JACRGC01. Next base: position 133,340 of record JBFYLP010000006.1, read on the forward strand.
AACTGCCTCGTTAGGAGGCGCCCTGCTCCTGACGCGGTAATAAACCGTTTCCGCACCCGATGGCGGATTGACCGCCACCGCATGCCCGGTTACGAAATCGTTCTGGCCTGCAGAATACGGATAATCAAGAAGGGCGGGCCTGCTTTGTCCGTCGTAGAAAACGTAGGAATCGCTATTTGCCGTTGTGTTCCATTTGATTAGCCTAGATGCCGGATTTTCGGGATTGGAAACGCATTCCACATTTGTAATCGTGATCGCAGCGCCTTCAAGCGTCTGGCAGGTGTGGCCAAATGAGGAAGTGCAGATGTTGCCTGCGCAGCTGGTTACCGAGTATTGAATTGCCGAATTAGGCGGTTGGTTCGTAACAAGCACCGAATGCTTTATTACTTGGGCTCCGCTTCCAAAATCCGAATTGCCAGCTTCAACGGATGAGTTGCTTTGAATGTCGGTATCCCAAGTAACGTTGAAAGAGCTCGTGGTCTGGTCCTTGCAGAGAACGTTTGAAATGATCGGTGGGGAGGAAGGGATCGGATCGAGCACGACAGTTACGATTGTCGTGGCACCCGAGGTCACCTCAGCGGTTTCCATCTTGTCCTGGTAGCCGGACAATATGAATGTCAGTATGTAGGTCCCTGGGGAAAGATTTGGAATTGTTTCGGGAGTATTTCCCTTATAACCATCTGAAGTTCCATCCGGCTTTTGGAGCCAAATGCCAGCACCGGACGGTATGGAGCGCGCTTCAATGGATCCGGGATTTGTTACGGTGCTTGTTTGTGCGGATATGACGTTGGATAATTCGTTTTCAAGGCCTGCATCATCCGTTGCCTTGATACCGAAATAATAAGTGGTGCCTGGGGAGAGTCCCGAAACGGTCATTGATTGGGAAGCGCCAGCAGGGAGCGGCGCTGGCTCGCCGGCAGCCTGGATGGAGATGCTCCAATTCGGCTCGGAGATCGGATTTGGGGAATACCGGAGATCATAAAAGGCGGCTGAACCGGCCATTCCATCGTCACCGGGCGCAGTCCAGGAAAGATCAATTGAAGTCGGATTGGATAAGCCGGGGGGCGCAAATAAATTGGTGATGCGTGCGGGCGGGGTAGTGTCCGCCATGGCAGCTGTTGCCGAGGCGATGTTGGAGAGCGGGGAAATATTTGGTTCCTCATCGCTGACAAGCAGGCCGAAATAGAAAGTGGAGCCGGTAGTAAGGCCGGTGATCGTTAGGGTTTCAGTCTCGCCGGATTCCTTGGGGGGTGGTTCGTTTAAAACCTGCGTTGCGGAAACCCAATTTGATTCGGTGATTAGGGAAAGGGAATATCGGATGTCGTAACCGGAGGCCCTGCCGGTTTGGCCGTCGTCACCAACTGCGGTCCAGGCAAGGGCAATGCTGGTTGCACCAACGGTTGTTGCGGCCAGGTCATCAACAGCAGCAGGGGCCATATCGTCTTTGGGGCAGGATGTAAAGCAGCCCTCGCAGGGTTTTGAATTGCTCAAGAGTAAATCGTCGGTACAGTCGGGATTGCATCCACCGGGGTATTTCTGGTTGTAACAATATACATCGGTAGGCGAGCCATTTGGCGTAAGGGTTGCCTGGACCGTAGCAGTTGCACCCGAAGGAACGGCTACCGTGCGCGTTTCCTGCGCATATCCCGGCTTGGATATTTTTACGGTTTGCAAGCCGGCTGGAACGCTCGCGATCGTGCAGCTGGTCATGCACTTGAAGGTGTTGCCAAGGTATGCTTCAGAATAATCCGGGGTTGAGATCACCCGGATGGAACCGGGAGGCAGCGGCGAAGGCGAGGGCAGGGGAACCATGGAAGCGGTCACAATTTTTTCTTCACCGTTGCCGACACTGATCGTCGTGGAGTAATCCTCATATCCTTGCTTGAAGAAAAAGACATCATAGGTACCCGGACCGACATCGACGGTACAAGGCGTGGTGCACGATTTCACCCCGACCTCCATCAGCGCGTGAATTTCGGGCGAAGTCCGGCCCAGTATTTCTGCACTATCCGCGAATGAGGCCTTTCCTTCGCCGATACTTAAGAACGATCCCTCCGTGCTCCAGGCAAATCCTGCTGCAGAACCCAGCCAATCTCCTGATGTCAGCAGGGTTATGTCGGCAGTTCCCCTCTGGACTTTCAGATCGTCATTGCTGGGATTGTATATCTGGCGGTTGTTTATGATGAAGCCTGCCCTGAGAGTGGAATAGGTCTCGTCATCGTAATAGTAATAGGAAGCGGGTGGGACCGAATATTTGTCAGAGAACGGGCTCTTGTATGAAATGTAGGATGCCTCAATAGCATTGGGGAACTTTGTGCCGAACGGAAGGGAAGTTTCATTATGGATGATGACAGTGATGTTGTTGCTCGCGGGCTGCGTCGTAAGCTTGATGGAAACATTGAACACGCCACCATTGATGTTATTGCCGTGCGGGCGGTAATACTCGGGGCAGCCCGGATTTGTGGGCTTGTAGCGAATTGCAGGCCCGCCGGAAGAGGAGGAAGTGTCGAAGCAACTCGTAAGATTCTGCGTCCCCCTTGAATCGCGGACATTGATGACTTCAAGCCCCCCGTAACCTGCGATGACAGGTATAGCATCCGCAGGGAAAAGGGGGTCGACCTTCATTACGAGCATGTTGCAGTTGGCCTTAAGCCCAGATGACGTCAGGGTGAGATTCAGCTTGGGGCAGGTAAAAATGTCGTATGCCGCAGGGTCGATTCCGCCAGGATCGGAAGATTTTTGCAGCTTTATCGTCCTCAAGGTGACGTTGCCCGGGAGTAGCACATTCGCCGCAAGTTGCAGGATATGGTCATTGTAATCCGCTGCCTCCACTTTTATGGTTTGGTTGCGGCTGGTTGGCAGGACGATGTCGCAGGGGTTTGCCGTGCAGGAGGTGCTGTTTTCGAGCGATCCTTGGGAATTATATGCGCTGATGGTAAAAGCGGCCAATGCTTGGGAGGTCTCGTTATCCAGGACCGTTAACCTTAGAGTAGCCCTCGGAATTGCGAGGGTGATATCGAAGGAAGAAGAAGCGGCGACATCGATCTCCCTCTCCCCAACGTATCCCTCATCATTGAATGCCTTAAGGATGAATTTCTGCTTGCGGATGCCAGGTATCACAATTGAGCCACTTGAATTTGTTGCAAGGTCGTATGGGGGAACGGGAATACCCGACAATTCGTGGAAGCTAAGGCCTGCTGCGATGGGCACGGAATTGCCATTAAAAGTCCTGACAAATATCGTGCGGTAATTGTTGGGATCTGCGTGTTGAAGGTAAATTTTCTGGTTCTCCCCTGCGGAGAACTTGGGCGTGGCGCCCAAATCGAATCCGGCCGCTACAGCAGTTGCATAATATTTCCCCTCATCAAGCCGAAATGTCGCGGAAGAAACGGGGCTTTGCGTCTGGTAGATGAGGGAATATTCCTCATCCACGATTGCAATTGTTGCCGGAAGGGGCTCTCCCGTGAGGTTGTCGTAGACGCTGATTGTTGAATTTTGCTTCACGGCGCTTGTTGACCCGATCCTTTCGAGAGTGAAGGCAACAACGGTCACGGATTCAAGGGTGACGAGCCGCGATTCTTCCTCGTATCCTTCCGCAGACGCCTTGATGCGCAGCCTTACGCTTGGCGAATAATCCGTCACCAAAAGGCTCCCGCCTGCTGCTCGGAAGGCGCGCGGATTGGTGCAGCTGGATGATGCGGGGCAGATACGGATTTCAGCGTTCAGGGGAGAACCAGCCGAATTTGAGACGGTTATCCGAAGCCTTGCATTTTCCCCGGTTGTGCCGGTATTGGCAGAGCTAGTAGCCCTTAAAACGATTGTGAACAAAGGCCCCAAGGCCGCTTCGAGTGTTTCAGAATGGAGGTCATAACCGGCCTTCGAGACCGCAATGTCAAGCGATTCGGAGGAGGCAAGTATTTCCGCGTTCCCCCGCAAATCCGTGATGGCGCTGCCATAAAGCGCGCCGGCCGCATATTCGATTTTAGCGCCCGCGATGGATGTTCCCGATTCATCAATGACCTTGAGGGCGTACTTTACCTCATCAGGCACAACATCGGCCGTGAGCTCAAGCTTCACTATCTTGCCCAATTCAGCCTTGATTGTCTTTTTTGCGTCCGCATAACCCGCTGCAGACGCCTTGAGGCTCACGTCATCGCCCTTCCTAATTCCGGGTATGAGGGCGTAGCCATCCTTGTTTGTTTCAAACGTCATCGAATTGCCCTTCCAGGTTGCGATCACTTGGGAGCCCTCCACCGGCGAATTGTCAGCAAGTACCTGGACCTTAAGCTCGAAGGCGGAGGGCGATACTGCTTGGAAGGCATAGAACGCAGCGCCAATAAGAAGCAGCAGGAAGAGCAGGAGAAGGCCTACAAAAACGGGGAAGGAAGGCCGGCCGTTTTCCTCAATTGGCGTCACGAATTTCTCATACACGGGCAAGTTGAGGTTGTTTTGCAAATAGTCCATCAAATTGTAGTATCCCTCCTCCAAGGAGGCATAGAGATCATCAAACGCCATACGGACCGGTAATTTGAATGGTTTTGCCAATTAAAAAGCTAACGATGAAGGGGAAGAAATTTGCTTGAGGAGCAAATAGGCATCCGATAAACGGCAAAAGCCCCATCAATCAAATCGTTTATATAGCGGCTTTCCCATATTTTAGCGGGTGGCGGGTGCGCGGCTTACCGACCTGCTTTGTTGAAGGTTGTCTTCAACGAAGAAAAAAAAGGTTCGGAGGAAGTTCTCCCCGTCGGGATGGATTATGTCTTGCACAGGCTGCAATACGCCTTGCCTAAGGCAAAGGAAGGGAACAGAAACGGGATCGTTCCCCGCTGGCAATGATGGATAAGAGCATCTGCGGGGAAAGGAATGAAACGGCCCTTCCTGCAGATGCGAAAAAAACGCATTCGACGCAAGAGCTTAAGACTCGCTAAGACCAATGCCGCGGAAAACGAAAGGGAGACTACGGCCCGCCGCCCATCTATTCCCAAGCGAGTGGTTGGATGAAAAGTGAAGAGCCTGAAATAAAGGCAATCAATAGCGCAATATTCGAACTTGAAAGCGAAATCAAAAAGACCAGCAATAGCCTCGAGGAATCCAGGCGGGTCCTTGCAAAAAAGCATCAATTGCCAATTGGCTCCCGCGAGAGGAGGAAGCTCAAGATGCCTGAGATCGGGGGCCATTACCTGGATCCGGCGATTACCCACAATTTCACGATGATGCTGCACCGGCTTCCAAGAGGCATTACGGTTCCGGCCAATATACAAAAAGGGTTTGAATCACTCGAGGTTGCGATCCTAAAATTTAGGAAAAGGGAATCTGCCTTTGTCGGCTCTAAATTGTTCGGCCCGATATGGGCAAAAAGCCTAAGCGGCCCGGAATCCCTAAAAAACCTTCGGAGCCTGACGAATTTAATGGCAAATTTGCCCGGCAAGGAGGGCGTGGGGGTTCATCCACTGGGAGAAAAGTTATTGAAATTGCCAAGGCTTTATCGCGACTACCATTGGAAAAACAGGCCTACCATCGTAAAAATCCTAGAAAAAAAATTGGAACTGGAAAGGCAGCTTAGGAACTTCCTCGAGGGGGAGAAAAAATCCCGGACGGGTTTAGGCCAAAGATAGCTTATTATTTCCTTTTTACCTTACGGAAGCATGCAAGTTGCCTGGCTCTCGGACACATTCGAGCAGAACAACGGTGTTGCCACCTATCTGCAAGAAACGCTGCCAATGCTCTCAAAGAAAATAAGCGTCACCCTATACACGGGCAGGGTCACGAGGAAATACGATTTCCCAACGGTATCCCTGAATTCGGTGCAGGACCCGCTAATGCCCCAGTACGATGTAATTATCCCCCCGGTGAAGCCGATAAAATGCGATTTGGTGCACGGCCATTCGCAGTATTCGCTTGGCGTGTTCGCAAGCAAGTTCAAGGTGCCTAAAGTCATAACCGCGCATTTCATCCCGCTGCATACGCTCGAATCGATATTCGGTCCCACGCCTCCGAAGGTGCTTGAGGATGGGATTTGGAAGTATGAGATATGGCTGCTCAACCAATTCGATGCTGTTGTTACGCAGACGGAAGCGGGGAAGAGAATGTTCCAGAAAAGAGGCCTGAAAAGGAGAGTTGAGATCATCGCAAATGGGATTAACCTCGAAAACTACAAGGGTGCGAATGCGGGTAGGTTCCGGAAAAAATACGGGCTTGAAAAGCCCTTTGCGCTGTTCGTTGGAAGGCTTGATTCAAGCAAGCAGCCGCATTGGGTAATTGAGATTGCAAGGGGTATGAAAGACGTGCAGTTCGTCATATCGGGGAATGGAACGCTCGAGGCGCAGCTAAAATCGATGGCGCCAAAAAACGTAACCTTCTTCCCAAGGTTTCCAAGGCAGGACCTTCTTGATGCGTACGCAGCTTGCAGCACGCTTATGATGCCCTCCCTCATCGAAACGGAGGGGCTCGTTGCGCAGGAGGCGATGGCTTGCGGCGCGCCCGTGCTGATTTCCGACCTTGACATTTTGAAGGAAGTGGTTGGGAAGGCGGGCTTCGCGTGCAGGAGCAGCGCGGAGATGGCTTCAAAGCTGGAGGAGATTGTTGGAGACATAGGAAAGCAATCGGAGATGCATACGGTTGCGAAGGAGGAGATCAAGAAGAGGGAAATTGGGCTCTCGATCGATAAGCTGGTGAAACTTTACGAGAGCCTCGGATAATTGAATGGGGGAATTAAAACCCAGAATTTAAATTATGGCGATTTGATGATCAAGGTAAAAACCCACAGGAAATTCATAAGCGAGGGCGGGAGGCTGGTTGAGAGAAAGGTGGTTGCGATGTGCGATGCAAGCCTTTTGGGGAAGGTTTTCGAGGAGGGCGAAATGGTTCTTGATTTGGAAAAATACCGCAGTTTTTACAATGGTGAAAGCGCAAGCATCGCGGAGATTGGAAAAATTCTTGAAAATGCCACAAGCATCAATCTGGTGGGGAAGGAAACGATTGCCGCAGCTGGCAAGTACCTTAAGATCGAGGAGAGGAACATCAGGAGGATAAAAGGCGTCCCGCACCTGCAGATTTACAGGGTCTGAATCGGATTTTTACTTTCCTCAATCTAATCCACTATTTCGAACTCTAACTCTTCTCCGTTGTTGCCAAAAGCCCTGGTGGAAGCTTGGGTGTAGGGCCTTGAGGAGATGAAATGGCACTTGTAATGCCTCGAGAAAAGGTGCCTGTCGGCATTCGAGGGCTCCGGAATGCCGTAAACCGGGTGGGAATGGAAAGTTGCGATTATGGAGCGGTCGGTTGGCACCGCATAAATCGGGAAATATGCCGAGCTCTCATCCGAGACCTGTAGGGGCGCAAGCAGCAGTTCGGAAATCACGCCATCCCTTTCCCGAAGAAGGCCGATGAATTCATTTGGGTGGTTGTTTTTGGCTGCAAGGAGGGCGCTATCCAATGCATCCCTGCTGATCCTAATAGCCATACTCACCAATCCGCTTGCTTTTTATTCGGCTTGCGCGTACCCCATATTTATGCAGAACCTCACTTTAAAGCAGTTGGTAAGGGAGCTAAGGCAGCTTAAGGGAAAAACGGCGATCTCGTTCCATTCGCTTGGGGACGTAGACGCAGTTGCATCGGCGTTCGCACTTTCCAGGCTTGTGAAGGATTCGCAGGTTAGGCGCATCGATTCGGTGAATTCGCAGGCAAGGAAGGTTTGGGGGAGGCTTAATTTGAAATTGGAGCCGTTTAGGGAGAATGAATTGGCGGCCTTTGAAAATCTGATTTTAGTCGATGTGAGCACTCCAACCCTGCTTGGGAACATGGAGAAGGAAATTGCCAGGTTCGGCGGAAACCTGATTGCAATAGACCACCATTCGCATAACCATCCGATCCACGGCAAAATCTATTGCGACCCGGGGAGGAGCTCTTGCTGCGAGGTGGTTTACGATATTTACAAGGAGGCAAGGAAAAAAATTGATCGGGGGACAGCCGCATTCCTCGCACTTGGGATCATATCGGACACCGCGTACTTCAAGAGCGCGACCAAATCCGCAATCATCGCACTGGGCGAATGCCTTCGGAATTCGGTGATGGAGCTGCAGGAATTCTACGACCTGCTTTCCGTGAGGGAGGACCCATCGGAAATCATTGCGCTGGTGGAAGCGGTAAAGAGGGCGAAATTGGAGAGGCTTGGTGATGTCGTGATCGCCGAATCGCAGGTATCCGCATTTGAACTTAGGAGCGCTGCTGCGCTTGTGCAGCTGGGAATCGATTTTGCCGTGGTCGTCAACCAGAAGGAGGGGAAAATTTCAGCAGTGAAGGCAAGGACCCATATGCTTAGGAAATTGAACGTTGGCCGGATGATGGATGAGGCAGCAAGGCACTGCCACGGCTCGGGGGGCGGGCACGAGATGGTAGGAGGCGCGAACTTCCTGCACGGGCTGGATGCATTCATGGCTGCGGATAAGCTGATGGCGAGGGTAAGGGAGGAAGTGGGTTGAATGGAAGAATGGGTAATAAGCGCCTGATTGGCAAGATAAGGAATATCCATTCCGTCCTTCAGAAGGAATACGGCAGCATCAAGCCGTGGAAGCTGCCGCCGATCGATTCCATTGTGAATGTGATCCTCTCCCAGAACACGAATGATTTGAATTCGGGGAAGGCTTTCAAAAAATTGAAGGCGAAATTCAAAAGATGGGATGGAATATTAACCGCCCCATCAGCTAAAATCGCATCAACAATCAGGGTGGGCGGTCTTGCAAACATCAAAGCAACGAGAATCAAAAAAGCACTGACGCAAATAAAGGAGAAGGAAGGTAAATTGGATATTTCGTTCCTATCTAATCATTCCCCTGCTGACGCCCGCAATTATTTGATGCAATTCGACGGAATCGGGCCAAAAAGCGCAGCCGTGGTTGTGGCTTTTGCATTTGGAAAGCCATCTTTTCCGATTGACACGCATGTTTTCAGGGTGATCAGGCGAATACCGCTTATTCCGAAAGGAATGAGCTACGAAAACGCGCACGAATTCATGGAAAAAACGGTTCCGGACGGGTTAAAAATTCCATTGCACATGCAAATAATAGCGCACGGAAGGAAAACCTGCAGGGCGGGTAGGCCGCTTTGCCAGGAATGCATATTGAGAAGGGAATGCAGGAGAATTGGAGTTTGAAAGGGAAGAAGAAAACTGCAAATTAAGAATGAGAATTTTGAAAAACGAACGAAGGTGAATTTATGGAACAGCAAAAATACCGCAACCAACTGAAATTCTACAAGCCGAACAAGGCGCTGCAGGGATCGGCTTGCCAGTTTGATTTTGCCCTTGAGAAGGAGAGCATATTCTTTGAAATTGCTAGGCAGAAGGAGGAGAGGGCGTTCGACTGGGGGAACAAACTGAGCTTCAAGCTGGCGGACGTGGACATCGGGAAAATCCTGCTTGTTTTGAAGGGACGCTCAAAGTCGGTTAACCTGTTCCACGACCCGAACAAGGGGGAGTACGCATCTTCCGTTGATACGAAGAACAACGCGCTTGTGGTTACGAGGGGTGATTTCGGATTTTTATTTAAGCTCTCTTCCCAGGCAAAGGATGGCCAAGTCAACACTATGCAAATCAACCTCTCGGAGGATGAGGCGCTGCTACTCGAGATAATGCTCGAGGAAGCGATAAGGAAGATTTACAAGTGGTGAAGGGAAAACTAGGCTTTCCCCGCAAATGGTTTTTTTGGGATGGGAAAATAGACTTCGAATTTTCCATGGCTGAGATTGCCGAAATAATTCAACCCGTATTTTCTAACCATCTTACGGAACATTTTTTCCGAACGTATCGGGCCGATAAGGTTTTTCATATAATTCATATTCACCGCCTTTTTATTATTACTTTGGTTTGATAGGCAAGTCCTCGGATGGGGATGTGAGGTTGAAATATGCTTCGCTCAATTTGGAATGCAATTTATTCATCGAATTAAGCAGGCCTTTCCAGCTGCCTAATGAAGAATAGTCGCCTAGGGTCGTTACAGTAAAGAAGAGGCACTCACCAGATGCGATTTTCCCGGTTTCGACCCCTACTAAAAGGCAATATTCCTTGCCTCGCGCTTTATCACCAATCAGTTTCTTGATCGAATCATAAAGCTCCTGCTGCTCTGATAATTCCATATTCATCACCCGAGCAGCTTAAGCCTGCGCAGCCACTTCTGCAACCTTCCTTTCCCTTGCAAACTCAATCCGCTTCGCGGAATCCTCCTCCATTGCGGCGAATGCAAAGTTCTGGAGGATGTTTGCGATCTTCAGCGCATCGGCCGCCTTGAAATAGATCGCATTCCTTGTGACTGAGGGGTCCGCATCCTGCAACCTAAGGGAGATGCTCGGGGGCATCAGCTTCCCTTTTTCGGAGGTTTTGCTTTCCCACAAGCCCACATCAAGCGAGGAGTTGGAGTAGGCAAAGCTGAGCCTCAAACTCCGCTTCGGCCGGCTCGTCTTGCGGGGCGCTTCACGTGATGCATCGGCATTTGCCAAACTAGCCTGTTCCTCATTTTCCATATTCCTCACCTACAATTGCCCCACGACCATCAGAAAAATATGAAAATTTAAAAAAAATGAAAAAAGAAAAACGTCATTCCGCATCCTCAATTCCAGCTTCCGTCACCCTGAAAACACATTCCCCATCTGGCATGTTGGGGGAGTCTACCATCTTTGCGACCCTGCGGTCCTCCTTGCTTCTCCGGAAGTATAGGCGGTAGGTGCTCTGGTGCGCAAGGACGTTGCCTCCAACCGGCGCTGTTGGGTCGCCGAAGAGGATGTCGGGGCGGTCCATCACTTGGTTCGTTACGTAGATTGCAAGGTTGTACATATCCGCGAGCTTCTGCAGCATATGCAGATGCTTGTTAAGTTTCTGCTGCCGGTCAGCAAGCATCCCCCTTCCGATGTAATCGCTTCTGAATGCAGAGGTAAGGGAGTCGACGATTATCAGCTTGATGTTCTTCTCCTTTACTATGTCCCCTGCTTTATCAACAAGAAGCATCTGGTGGTCGGAGTTCTGCGAGCGCGCAACGAAAATGTTCTTCAGCACCGCATCAGGGTCAAGGCCCCTTGCAGCTGCCATCTGCGAAATCCTCTCCGGCCTGAAGGTGTTTTCCGAATCAACGAACATCACCCCTCCGCCAAGCCCGCCCTGCTCAACGGGAAGCTGCGCATTGATTGAAAGCTGGAATGCAAGCTGCGATTTTCCAGAGCCGAACTTCCCAAATGCCTCGGTAATCGCCTGGGTTTCTATGCCTCCGCCGATCAAATTGTCCAGCTCCTTCGAGCCCGTTGTGATTTTTCCGATTTGCTTCCTTCTCTCAAGCACCCTATCCCCGGTCTCGAAGCCCATATCCAAAGCGTCACGCGCTGCTGCAATCACCTTCATCGCAGTGCCCTCGCCTATTCCCGCAATTTCAGCTAACTCAACTGGCATCGAAACCGCTAATGACATTAAAGAATCATAGCCAGCATCCCTAAGCTTTGCGCCAATCGTGCCTCCGACTCCCGGAATGTCGTCAATGGAAGTGATTTTCTTTCCTTTCTTCTCCTTCCTCGAAGGCTCCATTTCTGGGGCAAGCTCGCTCATTACCTGTAGTTCCTCTTTCATTTCTACCACCTATGCGCTACAAGCCTCCATATAGGAAGCATTTTCAGCAAATCCGGACTTTTTGGATTAAAATCCGCCAAACCTTTTCAGATGAAATACAAAAACCGATGAGGTTTATATATGCTGCGAGGGGTGATTTCCACTGACATTTTCCTGGGTTTTACCAGAATCGAAACATCGCATAAAGCAGTGATGTTCTCAGCGAGCGCCCTCATTTCAGGATTGAGATGAAAATCCATTCAGCGTTTGCCCACAAACCTTAAAAGACCTCATTTTGCTAATTCAATCATGGATTCGATTTTCATCCCAATTCCGTCTGTCCGCCCGAGGGTCATGGAAACAACCTGGCGCTGGTATGTGCATGCGTTTGAAGCCAAGGCAAACCCCGATTTATTATCAGAATTGGAGGCACGAGCAAAAGAAAAAGGAGTAGGCCCACGTGTCAAGGACGCACTCGAAAATCTGCATCGGGTCCTTGGCAATAGGAAAATGTTCCAAGATACCGCGTTGCCATATGACATCCATTTTGTCATTTCCGATAATTCTGCATATCGCAGTGAAAAATCCGTCAAGGAAACGCACACCCCGGATGCTTTGCGGTTGGTAAAAATCCTAAATTCCATAGGTAACAAATATGGCGTCTATACGCATTATATTACCCGGGATGAGATGGAACAGGAAAGGCCCGCTTTAGATGCATTAAAGGACGGCAAACATCCGCAATTCGTCCTGAACAAGAACTGGAGGGTTAAAATGAGCCCCGGCGCTGCGAGGAATTTCGCTCTATCCTATATTTCAGCGTTCCACACCAAGTACAGGGGCAATTCAAGCAAGGAATATTTTATCACAATGGACGATGACACCTACCCCCATACCGGATTTGTCAAGTGGGCAGAAAATCCCAGAATTAGGAGAAACTTTTTTGTGGATTTGAAGCAAAGCCTTGATGGAAATTCTGAACTAGGAAATTATGGAGATTATATGGGGTATGATGCCACAAGGGATGAGAGGCGCGGCCTTGGGATCCATCCCTCTAACTTTTTTGCGTATAAAATCCATCCAAGCAGGAATACCTATTTTTCAACAGCAAAAAATGAGGTCAGAGGCTACAAGTATCCAACAACCGAGCTTTTCCTTACTCCCTCCTACCTGTTCCATAACGAAAAAGCAAGTACTTGGTTTTCAAAACAACGGCAGAAGGAAACAGCTACCTTTGGAACATATCCGGGCGGGGGGGTGGTTGAACCGATAAACCGTAGCACTGTTGCGGTAGTACTTTCGAGCTCTGGAATTAGGTTGAATAGGAAAAATAAGAATATTAGTAAATAACCGTTTTAATCGGCAGCTTTTTTAATCCGGAATCCCATTATTTGCAGGAGCACCGGCTCAGGCCATAACACTCTGTCATCAAAAAGGACCGCCAGCCATTTTTCAGGACTGTCCGTTTTCTGAATGCCCGTCAAATTAGCCGGCGTTCCCTCAAATTTGAAAGTATGTGGTTGACGCTTTCATCCACGTTCATTTTGTGCGTATTTACAACGATTTCCGGGTTTTTTGGCTTTTCGTAGATATCAGTTACTCCCGATAAATTCACAATTTCCCCCTTCGATGCCTTCCCGTATAGCCCTTTTACATCCCTTTCCCTGCATACTTCGACTGGGCAGTGAACATACACTTCAGTATAGCCCGGAACCATACTCCTAACAGCTTTCCTTGCTGATTCGTAAGGGGAAATGAGCGCGGCTATTGCAAAAACCCCCCTGGAATTCAAGGCCCTGCAAATTCGCCCCCCCCCGGAGGATGTTGGTGGTCCGGTCCTTCTTACTAAACCCAAGGTGCCGCCCTATGCTAGCCCGCATTGCATCCCCATCAACGATCTCGGCCCTCCTTCCAAGTTCCTCAAGTCTTTTTTTTAACTCCTTCGCAAGGGTTGTTTTGCCTGCTCCAGAAATGCCTGTCAGCCACAACGTCAACGGCTGTTCCTTTTCAACCATATCATTATGAGAAAAAAACGGATTTATAACACCCGAACCCACCCTCCGAAAAAGGCTTTAATTTGAGTTTTAATCAGATTGGCCGCAGGGATGGAAAAACCACGAAAACATACCATTATTATATCTTTTTGGTATCAATTAGGTATCAATTCGTGGGTGATGGCTGTGGAGATGTTAGTGAGGATGGATGGCGCACTGCAAAGGATTGTTGAAGGGCTGATAGATATGGGGTATTTCAAAACGAAATCAGAAGTGTTTCGAGCGGGGGTGCTGTTGCTCGGAAAGGAGTACGGACAGATAAAAACCCACGAGGAAATTATCGACGAATTGGCTGTGAAGAAAATGATGAGAATTGACGCGGAAATCAAGGCGGGCAGGATTAAGACGGTTACTTTGGATCAGGCATTAAAAAAGGCGGGTTTGAAACGAAGTGATTTGAAATGACCTTTTCGGTGATTTTGACACCTGAGGCGTCGGAGCAATTGTCAAGAATCGACCGATCTATGCGCGGCCAGTTAGGAAAAAAGCTGACGCAGATGGAAAGGGAGGACTTGATGTCACGACACATGAAATTGGGGTTGCCGTACAATGTTGTCGAGGTAGGGCAATATAGAATTTGCTTTAGAATAAATATTCAAAACAAAATCAAATGGGTTTATTTCATCGGCGACCATAAGGAATACGAGAAATGGGTGAAAACCTGATGGCAAAATTCTACTTCGACATCGAAACGTACGGCCCGAACCTGGCGCCCTCGCCCTTCACGGACAAAATCATCACCATCCAGTACCAGCTGCTCGATGACGCAACCGGGGAGGCCAAGGGGGAATTGGTGATCCTGAAGGAGTGGGAGAGCAACGAGGCCGAAATACTGAAAAAGATCTGGCCGATGATAAAGAAATGGGAGTTCATAATGGTCGGGAACAACCTGAGCTACGAGCGCAGGTTTTTGATTGAGAAGGCAAGGCAGTACGGCTGGTTCAACCTCAACGAATACCAGCTGAATTACGAGTTCCCATCAATTGACCTGCAAAGCATCTTCGTGATACTGAACAAGGGGCAGTTCAAGGGCTGCGGGATGCATAATTTCACTGAAAAGAAGATGGACGGCTCCAAAATCAAGGGATGGTACGAGGGGGGCGAATACGAAAAAATCGAGAAATACGTAAGGGATGAAGCAGCGGGATTCGTTAAATTCTACGCGGATCTGTGCAGGAAAATGCCGGAACTGTGGCCAAAAAAGGTCCGCGAATGATATAAATATTGCAGCATTCAATAGCACCTTATGGAAAAAGGCAAGGTGGCGCGCCCGATCCGGGGCACGGTGTTCGTGCTCGCAAGCGCGGAGAGGATTTTTGATCACGAAAGGTTCGGCGATGCGGTCAGCAAGAACTTTTTCCTCCGGGCAGTTGACAGGCTTTCTACGGGAACCCTTCTTGAAATCAGGAAAGCCGGCTTCGACCCCAAGAGGACCTTCCTAATCCCTGTCCGCAACCCCTTCCTGAAGGATGAGCGTCCCCAACTCGATATGGAACACGAGGATTTCCACCAGCGCTCGATAGGCTTGGAATTGATCAGGGGCGCAGTGCTCTCGAATTCCGAAAGGCTGGTGCTGAAGGGAGTTGGCCATCAGCCAACAAAATCATTTGAGAATGACCACTGGCTTACCCAAACATTTTCTACGCATTTTGATGCAATCCCCGAACGGAGGTTCTGGGGAGGGGCGCGGCTGGAAGCTACAGAACACGCCGCAACAGCAGCAATCAAAATCAGGAAAGCGTACGAGCGGGGCTTGAAATATATGGATCCGAGCCTCGCTTATGCAGCAAAGCTTGGCGCAGGGCCCTTTGGGATTACGAACCCAATAGCAAGCTTCCTTCCGCTGCAGTATGCATTCGGGGTGGAGATGGAACCGCAGCATAAAAGCCGGGGGACGCCGGGGATCGTCGATGGAAGGCGCATCATCATGGGCAGTTCGATCCTCAAGCTCAGGCGGGATTCGCATTTAGCCGAAAAACGCATCGGGAAGGAAAACCTCAAGGTGCACCGGATTTATTCGTACTCTGTTCCGGAAAGGAGCGAAATCAGGATTAGCGAGTTCGATTCGGTATTGCGCATTCCCCTGCCAGCAAAATTCATCCAGCCAAACATCATTGGTTTTTCAGCTGGAATTGGCCGGATGCTGCATTTGCTGCACAACAAACTTCGGGTTAGTGGCACAGAGCTTGGCGCAGGAAGCATCTTCGCGCATACGAACATAGGCTTGGACCTAAAAACCGTGCATCCCGTCTTCTTTGATCTCGATGTTGTATCGGAATCAAGCAGGGAAGGAAGGCAGAAGGATTTTGAAATGGCATTGGAAACCATAACCCGACTGGTCAGAATAGGAGCAACAGGAAAGGAAACCTGGCTTAAAGGAATCAGGGGAATGTTTCGAGTTTACCTGAAGGGAGTGCCAAGAAGGGAGCTTCGGGCCAGGATTGAGGAGCTGAAGGATGCCCCGGGGATAAACAACGAGGCGAGCCGGACGATTTTTGGAACGCCTTTGGGGTATAGGGATTTTGTCGAGAGGGTTGCAAAAGAATTATAAGCGGGCTTGATTTAAGGGTTTCGTATGGCGATTTCCCCGGAGATGCAAAGGAGGGCGATGACGCCAGTTCCTCAGGTCACGCCCAAAGGGCAGATGAAGCAGAAGGTCCATGCCAATTTCGAGCTGCTAAGGGTCGCATCCGGCGCAAATTCGATCCAGGGGTTTGGGAGGATCGCAATTGGCGCTATCATCATATCTGTAATTTTTTCGCTTGCAACGCTGCTCTCGGTAATGTATGATGAGGTTTCTCTTCGGGTGCCGGTTGTCGTGACATATGCCTATCCGGTATTCGCGGGAGTCATAATCTACCTATTTTATGAGGCCATCAAGATAATCCGTGACGGCTACATAATGTTCGAGCGCAGCAAGGCGCAGGAGGATGAGGCGCTCGAGACATATATGGAGCAGGCGCTAAGCGACTGATTGGAAGGAATGGGGCTGCAACTTTCTGTAGCAGTGCAATTTGTACCAATATGGCTCGAATGAAGCAATCAACAGTTACCCTATAATTGAAGGGGAACTAGGGAGCCAAAGGATGGATGATGCGCCTTAGAGTTCCATTTACAGGAATCGGAATGGCAGGCCTATTCTTTTTTCATCCAGGCCATATACGATGCGGCAAGGAAGAGGAGGAAATACCCCAGGCAGATTTCGATGTTCGAATTCGCAAACATGGCGGAATCCCTAACCGTGGTCTTTGAAATCATTTCAACCACGTTGTAGAGGGGCATTGCGGCAGCTGCGCTTCGGAGCGAACCGTGGATCTGCTCGATTGGGAGGAGTATTCCGCTAAGGAATAGCATTGGCATGCTAAGAAGCAGGGATGTAAGCACTGCACTGCCCTCGTTCGAAACCAGGGAGGCAATAAGCGTTCCCATCGCCGTAAACACCGCCGGCGCAAGCAAAATGGCAGCTACAATGGATGCGTAGTCGGATCCGAGATTGATGCCAAATGCAAGGCTTCCGATTAGCGCAACAAGCACGACCTGCAACAAGCCAACCAAGTAATCCCCAAGGAACTTGCCAAGGACTATGCTAAAGGTGCCAGCATAGGAGAGCTTGATCCTCATCCGCACGCCCTGCGCCTTCTGCTTGACTGCCATTATGGGCGGAAGGAGCAGGCAGGAAAGCATCGAAACAAGCCCGAGAAGCATCGGGAAAACCGAATCGATCGAGCGAAGCCGCTTCTGCTTCGGATTACTTTCAATCTTCAAGGGCACATATTTATGCGGATCGTTGCTTAGGAAGGAATCAATATTCATTTTTGCGTTCCTTAGGAGATGCTCGGTGCCATCGACCTCGGATGCAAGCGAATCGATTTCTGCGGAGGACCGCCCCAGGTATTCCTGCATTGATCCCGAGAAGGAGGAATACGATTCCAGGCTTGCGGAAGCGGCTCCAAGATTTTGGCTCGCAGAAGATAGGCGGTTGGATGCATCCGAAAGGCGCTCCCTTGCAATGCTTATGTCGTTTCGCGCATCCGAACTAGTCAGGGAAACCTGCTGCCTTGTTGCTTGGATATCCGACCTTGCCAAGGAAATTTCGTTCCTTGCCGAGCTCACTTCCACCAGCAGGCTCGCAAGGTCATTTCGCATCTGCATAAGCTCATTCCTTGCGGAACTTATCTGGGAGATCGAATCTTGGATTCCGCTTTCAATCTGCTGCAGCTGCCCATACGTGGTGCCGGAAGACGAGGCCTTAAGCGATTGCACCATCTGAAGGTAGGTGGATAGCGCATTGATTGCGGCATCGAGCTGTGCAACCCTCGCGGCCAGCTTAGAATCCCAGGGCGCAAGCGACGCTTCCAGTTGGATAAGTTTGGATTCGGCCGTGGAGAGCCTTGAATCATAATACTGGAGTTTCGAATCGTAGCTTGATAGCTGGTTTACCGCCTCATCCCAGGAGGAAAGCTTGCCCCTTGCCTCGGCAAGGCTTTGCTGCATCGAAACGGCATCGCTATCCATTTCATGAAGCATATTTGCTGTTGCAACCATGGGCTGATCCTGGATGTTCCCGCTCATTTCCTGCATTTTAAGTTTGCTTTCCCTAAGCGACGCCTTCAACTCGGGCATCTTGGCAAGCTTGTCATCAATGTCATCCGATATGCCCCTCATGTTCCCCCAAATCGATACCAGGTTCGTTTCAACAAGTTCAGCGGAAATGTCGGAAAGCTTCCCCTGCAGCTGCAATGCAAGCGCATTCGCAACTATTTCCTTGTGGGGCTCGTAATATACGAACATCCTGCGCTTGTTGGTTTCATCGGTCTCGAGGCTTATTCCCAAAACCGCATTGCCCGAAAGCACTTCCGTAAGTACCTGTTCCTGGGAGTCAACGAACAATACGGACTGGTCATCAAATGCGGGGAACTCATCCTCGAAATCCGAATGCACGGCGATGAGCACTCCCTTCGCCCCCATGGACGTGAAAATGGGGCCGACAACGAGCATCAGCACCAGGGGGTATAGCAAGATGAGGATGGAGGTGCGGCCCTGGGCGGAAATGAACCGGAGTTCCATCGACATCATGTCCAGAAACTTCATCATTTCACCCCAAGCTCCCTCCCAACAACAGCCTTGAACGCATCATCCAGCGTGGGTTCCTTCACGTATGTTTGCCTTGGAGACAATCCCAACCTGCCAATGACAGTGTTGATGCCAGCCATGATGCCAATCACGTCCCTGCTTGCGCAGGTAACGGCAAGAAGCCTATCCTGATCGGAGCAGGAGAGAATTCCCTTCAGGGACCCGATTTCCCTTAGCACTTTTAAGGCCGGCCCGGAAAGTTCCACGAATATGCTAGTATCCCCCCCGTAGGTTTCGATGATTTCAGAAGGCCCGCCCGTCACAAGGATTTTCCCCTTGTTGATTATCGCAAGGGTATCGCAAAGATATGACGCCTCCTCGAGGTAATGCGTCGTGAGCACGATGGTCGTGCCCGATTCCTGCAGCTCGCGGATTATGCGCCAAACCGTTGTTCGGATGTCGGGGTCCAGCCCTACTGTTGGCTCGTCAAGCAGGAGTATGCGGGGGGAATGCAGGGTTGAAAGCGCAAAATTCAGGAGGCGTTTGTACCCGCCGGACAGGTTTCCCGCTACCACCTTCCTGCGGTCCTTAAGAAGAAACGAGGTCAGCTGCTGCTCCACCCTGCGTTCAAGCTCCCCTCCCCGGAAATCATACATCCTTGCGAACAGCGAAAGATTTTCCTCCACCGTAAAATCGTATGCGAACGCATAATCCTGCGGGACGATACCAATTTCCCTCTTTACGACATCTGGGCGCAGGGCAATGTCATCTCCCCAGATGCGGATCGTTCCGGAAAGGGGCCGGAGCTGGCCCGAAATGACTTTCATAATGGAGCTCTTTCCGGCGCCGTTGGATCCAAGGAGCCCGAATATCTCCCCGTTTCCAACCTCGAGGGAGCATTCATCAAGGGCGACAAGGGATCGGTATCTTAGGTTGATTCCCGAAACGGATATGGCCGGCGGCATAAAATTCCATTCTATTAGTTTGAATTGAATATTAACCTTGCCTTGGCAACAGCCAATCAAGTCGCCGGATTGCAAGGTTATTTTAACCTCATTCAGTAAAAAAAGTGCATGAAAGCACGCAGCCGGATTGCAAAAGGAACGAGGGAAAAGGAAGGGGGCAATGCCCCGGATTCCAATGCCGTTTTCAAGTACGTGATAGTGGCGTTGTTGCTCTTCTCTATCCTTATGGTGTTAATGATATCGAAGAGGCAGCAGGAGGGTTATTCCCAGCTTTCACTGATCGAAAAGTCCCTTCCAAACAACCTCGAACGCGGGACGGCCTTCACCTTCGGCTTCGAGGTGCAGAATCACGAAGGGAGGGAGGCGATGTACGAATATTTCATATATCTGGATGGAAGGGAGCAGAAAAGCAGTAAGGTAGTGCTTGCAAATGAGGAGGTGAGGACGTTTTTCGAAGGCCTGCAAATAAACGAGGCCGGGCCGCATACGGTTTCGGTAAGCATGGTCGGCCC
Organism: Microcaldota archaeon; assembly: GCA_041305345.1. Lineage (GTDB taxonomy): Archaea > Micrarchaeota > Micrarchaeia > Norongarragalinales > SBBD01 > JACRGC01. Next base: position 153,531 of record JBFYLP010000006.1, read on the forward strand.
CGAGGGGAAGGGATACGACGTTTTCTTCAAGATTGGCATCATCTGATGGTGAATTGGCATATGAAGGCTTTTGATGAAATTGCCAGCGAATGGAATGAGCTCCGCAGGAAGCCCATGCGGTGCCTGGAATTGTTCCTTCCCGAATTGAAAAAAACCGATACAGTACTGGATGCGGGCTGCGGCAATGGTAGGAACCTTGTTGAAATCGCAAAAGTGGCAAGGGAGGCGTATGGAACCGATTCCTCATCTGAAATGCTAAGGTTCGCAAGGGAAAGGCTGCTTGAAAACCAGGCGAAGAATGCGTGCGTTGTCGATGGCAACATAATGCGCCTGCCGTTCCAGAAGGGCTTTTTCGACAAAATCTTTTGCTCGGCAGTGCTGCACCACCTCAATTCAAGGGAGCAGCCAATTGCAGTGGAAGAATTCTCAAGGGTACTAAAGGAGGGCGGGCTCGTGTTCGCAACCGTCTGGTCGGAAAAGCGCTTCCGTGAAAGGAAGGAGGGCCACGTGAAATGGGGCAAGGTGCAAAGGTACCATTATTTCTTCACGCCAAAGGAATTCGGGGAGTTGTTTGAAAGGCTTGGATTCAGGGTTGCCGGATCGTTTTATGAGAAGGCCGGAAAGAAGGTTGGCAGGGAGGATGGCCAAAATCTCGTGGTAATCGCCCAAAGGTAGGTGATTTTAAACGCGTTTTTGGATAACAATAGGGCTACAGCCCCGTGGTGTAGCGGCCAAGCATAGCAGGCTTTGGCGAAACTGATAGTCAAAGTATCTATTGGTTTCAGGGATACCTGTTGACGGCAGTTCGAATCTGCCCGGGGCTATAATGGTTGAAAAATTGGTGGTACGAATGGGAAGGGTGAAAGGAAGGGTGACGAAGGTTGCGGCGCACGCGCTTGTCAGGGCTAATTCCGCCCTATTCGGGCTTAGCTTCGTGAAGAACAAGGAAGCGCTTCGGAAGCTAAACATTATGTCGGAAAACACCGTGGAGAGAAACAGGCTCGCTGGCGAGATAACAACGATCATGAAGCAGCAAACACCTCCTGCGCCGGAAAGCGCAACAGCTTAAATACCGGAATCGACATCATACGTATTCTTGGGTGCGAGGGATGGACGTCGAGAGCCGAATGCAATTGGCATTGAAGGAGCCTACCGAGGAGGCCGTCACAAGGGACGAATTGAAGGCGCTCCTCGAGACAAGTAGCCACCCCACCCACTACATCGGTCTTGAAATATCCGGCAAGCTGCATCTGGGCAGCCTTTTGATCAACGGCTTCAAGGTAAACGACCTTACGAACGCGGGTTTTAAGACACAGATTTTCCTTGCCGACTGGCACTCGGTAATAAACAACAAGCTCGAAGGCGATTGGGAGAGGATCAATCGCGCATCGAAGTATTATGAGGAGGCATTCAAATTCTTCTGCCCGGGAGCTAGGATCATTAGGGGCAGCGAGCTTTATTCGGGGAATGACGAATACTGGAAGGACGTGGTGACGTTTTCAAAGAACATCACCCTCTCACGCGCCGCAAGGTGCCTTACAATCCTTGGGAGGACCGAAAAGGACACGCTTGATCTGGCGCAGTACTTTTACCCTTCGATGCAGGCTGTTGATATGAAGCATTTGAAAGTCGATCTGGCGCACGCGGGGATGGACCAGCGGAAGATCCACATGGTTGCTCGGGAGGTTTTCCCAAAAATGAAACTCAAAAAACCTGTTGCGCTCCACCACCACCTCATCGCCGGCTTGACAGAGCCGCCCAAGGCTGCTGGCATTGAGAAGGAGGACGAAGTTGCTGCAAGCAAGATGAGCAAATCCCTGCCCAATTCCGCAATTTTCATTCACGATTCCGGGAAGGAAGTGGAGGCGAAAATGAGGAAGGCGTACTGCCCGGAGAAAATCGAGGGCAATCCGGTGCTTGAAATCGCAAAATACATTATTTTCAGGGAGAAAAAAATCGTCACGGTTGAAAGGGATGCTAAATACGGAGGCAATTTGGAATTTGGCAATTACGCGGAGCTGGAAAAGGCTTTTTCGGATAGGAAATTGCACGCGATGGACCTGAAGGCCGCTGTTGCGAAGGAATTGAACGCCGTTCTCGAACCTATCAGGAAACATTTCGGTAATAGGAAGGAGCTGCTTGAAGTTTTTGATGAAACGGAGGTCACGAGGTAAAATATAAGTATGGCATCCATCCGTCTGCCCAAGATCAGGCTTCTTGGAAGGTTCGACCCGCTAAGGATGATCAAGCGGATTAGGATACTGCCCACGCGAAGGAAGTGGGACAAAATAGCGCCGCTAAAGGTCGCATTCTACACGGACACCTATCTCCCGAACGTGGATGGCGTTGTGAATTCGATGCTCAACTACAAAAATGAGCTCGAGAAGCGGGGAAACCGGGTATACGTGTTCACTTCCGGAACATCAAGTGATGCCAAGGAATACGGGAATGGAAGGACATTCTTCTTCGAGTCGGTCGTATTCCCGCCGTATCCGCAATACAAGGTGGCAATCTTTCCATTCACATCCTACAGGAACACCAAGAAATCGGGCGTTAACCTGATACATTCGCACGCGATCGCATCGATGGGCCTTGCTGCAATCACGAGCGCAAAGGTGCTCAACCTGCCGCTTGTGGGGACGTTCCACACGATGCTCCCAAAGACGGGCTTCGTCGTGACAAAAAGTTCACTTGGCAAGAGGATGTTCTCGGAAGTTGCGTGGCAGGCAATAAAGCAGTTCTATGCGCCATTCGACCTCGTAACAGCGCCCTCAAGGACGATCGAGAAATTGATGAATGAGAACGGCATAGAGAGGACAGCGTTCGTGCCCAATGGGATCGACACGTCAAAGTTCTCGCCAAGCATCGATAGGCACTTGATCCGCAAACTCCTTGGAATAAAGCCAAGTGAGAAGGTCATACTGACTGCCGGAAGGATTAGCGATGAGAAGAACGTGCACGTCCTGCTTCGTGCATTCGAGATGCTGCAAAGGAACACCGATGCGAAATTCATCGTGCAAGGCGATGGGCCAGCCAAGCAGAAAATGGTCAAGCTTGCAAGGAAGATCGGGCTTGGAAGCAAGGTCATATTCACGGGTTTTGTCAAGGGTTACGAGGTGCCCTACTTCTATGCGGCTGCCGACGTATTCGCAACCGCAAGCACATTCGAGACGCAGGGCCTGGCGCTGCTCGAGGCGATGGCCTGCGGAAAGGTGTGCGTGGGCGCCCACAGCCTGGCGATACCCGAGGCGTTGAAGGAAGGATACAACGGCTTCCTGTTCAAGCCCTTCAACGAGCACGAATGCGCAGAAAAACTTGGGAAGGCACTAAGCCTCGGCGCAGCTCAGGAAAAGAGGATGGGCCGGAATGCGCGAAGCACCGCGCTTTCCTATTCCATAGAGAAAAGCACCGACAGGCTGATGGATGCATACAAGAAGGTTCTCTAGATGGAGGATGCTAGAAAACAAATAGCCACCTCCCAAATTGCCGTTTAAATCACTTTGCCAACAACTATTGCATCAATTCCTAGGGAATGCAAATAGCTCCCTACTTCAAGGGCCAGATGGGGGCCGCTTAGGCTAGATTTGCCTTTCAGAATAGTGCGGTCTTTCTTGGCAACAATTACTGAAGGCGTAAACGATGCGGTAGCAATTTCATCATCCGCGATTCTTCCGGAAAGCCAGATTATTTCAACTTGCCTTTCGGCAATTACGCCTTGATCAATCTCCGCAAATAGGTAACCCTTCGGTGAAAACGCAGCCCTGAGCCTCGATTCCACTTGGCGGGTATTGAGCGGGCTTACCGGAATGATTTTCGCATACCAGCCGTATTTTGTGGCATCGTTTGCGGGCAGCCCAAGCACCGATGCGACATCCCTTTCAGGGGCAAGAATCGGCAAGCCGTAGACCAGAATGGATTGTTGTCCGGACGCAGAAGAGCCGGATAGTGCGGAGGACGCACTCAGATAAAATAAAATGACTGAAAAAGCGAATATTGCGAAAAATAAGATCCTTGGCTTGAATTTTTTTTGGATTATGGCATAACACGAAACAAGGAATAACGGGATTACGTACCAATCTCGGAAATAGAGCTGCGTTCCGAGGAACCAATAGCCGAAATTGCTCAAGATAATGGCAATGAGGCCAGCTGCAAGGGGAACAAAAAAAACCGCCGTTCCTGCGCATCTGTTGTTGAAAAGCGAATAGAGCAGAAACGCAACCACGGCATTCACGCCTGTTTGGGTGAATATTCCTCCATCCAATATTGCGATCATGGACAAAACAACCGCGAGGAATAGGAACGCTAGGCGGAACCCCGATTTCTCAGAGGATGCAAGCATGACCCCGAAGAATCCAAGAAACAGCAGCAGAAGCAGCATCAACGGGGCGAAAATCGGCGCAAATGGCGTTATTTCAAACATCGGCCGGCCATCATCGATCAAATTGCCCGCATTGAGCCCGGTTGTTTTTTCCAGGTAGAAAAGGGCGGTTTTTGGTATATGTGAATGCTGCAAATAAGTCGCCTCCCAGCACACGGAATCCCCGCAGTCTGTCACATGGGCAGCGTAATCGCCATTTCCCAGACCGTAATATGATTGGAAGTTCAGCTGCAGAATGAGGGAAAACGCGAAACCGCCGAAAATCAGAATCAGAACGGCTTTCTGGAGGTCCGTCCTTGATTTCTGAAGATATTTTTTCAGGGGGCGGAAGCCATCAAGGATGCGGGAAAAGAGGAGCAGCAAAAAAAGGTAAAATAGAAAGAAGAATGATTTCCCCATGGTCGTGCCTTCGGTGAAAACGCCAACCACCGCCTTGATGTAAGGCGCGAACGGGGCAAAGGCAAGGCCGAGCAGAAGGAATGCAATTGATCCGAGAAGGAATGCGCCCCCCATTATGACCACTAAGCGTTTTCCAACGCAGCAAGTATCTCATCCTTGGGCTGGAATCCGCCAAGGACAGCACCCCCTACGAGAAGCGATGGATACTCCTTTATTTCATAGATTGCAATAATACTCCCAATCACTGGCGTATCCAAGTCAGAGTTGAGCTGGTATATCTGCACATCTGGCCGGATTCTTTTCAATTCCCTAAGGACGAGCCCCTGCTGCGTGCACGCGGGGCATTGTATGTTGGTGTAGAAATAGATGACTGCAGGAATCCTTTTTTCGCATTTGGAATTGAGCTGCTTTATCAGCAGGAAGTCCCGGATCTCCATCACCGAATAATCCGCCCTTAGCTTTTTCGTAAGCGGATCGTCGGCCCCCCGTTTCTTCTCAAGCGCTTCAAGCCGAACGCCGAATTTTGCGGTTTCGTCCCCGAACTTCCCAAGCTGCTCGTGGAAATGGGAGCAAAACTTGCTTGCATTCCCCTCCAGCGAATCCGCCTGAAGGAGCGAGAATAGCTCGAGTTCCCTGGTCTGGGACTGCAGAGCTTCAAGTTCGAAGAGCATCTGCGCGTTTGCCTGCTGGGATATCTGCAGGCCCAAAAGCACCCCGAGCGCGAACAGCAACCCCGATATGACGAATGCAACCGCAAACAGCTTCCAACTGAAAGAGCGCTTGATTCCCATTTCCTCACCATTTCAACGCTTCGTGCCTGACCTCCTTGAATGCCGCAGCAAGCCAAAAGAACATCATCAGGGGAGTATATACCAACAGATAAACTAAAATAGACTTCAGCGAGACGTTTTCCTTCCTGAAAAGCGCGAAACCGTAAAGCAGCCAAACGAAAGTGAGGATGAGGATGAACGCGGCAAGCACCTGCACGCCGGAAATGCTGAAAAAGAGGATGTCTGGCCCGTAGTCCATCAGGTCCGAAAATAGGCTGCTTGTGAGCGTGAAGAACACTGCAAGCGAAAAGAGAAGGAAGATCATCACGATCGAAATCATTGCAACGGGTATGGTGAAAAGCCCGAAATCGCCGTATTTGGGCGAAACCAAATAATAGTGCTTGATGAGGTTTCGAAGCCCGCCGCGGTTCCAGCGGATGCGCTGCCGAAGCAGGCCCTTCAAATCAGAAGGCACCACCGTGCTCACAGTTGCGGACATCGAGCTTGCGATGCGGTAATTGTTCTTCTGGAGCCTGAAGGCCATTTCCTGGTCCTCCAGCATGCAGGTAGCATCGAAATCGCCCACCTTCCTGAAAACCTCCCGCCGAAAAAGGCTCATTGGCCCGGGGGTCACGGTCACGGAGTCCATGAAGGAAAGCAGCTTCCTTGTGAATACCATGTAAAGGTACTCGACCTTCTGGAATTCCTGCAGGATGTTCCTTGGCTCGTACACCCTAAGGACGGAGGTAACCGCTGCAACATCCTTGCTTTCAAAATGGCCCAGCATTTGCTTGAATGCGTCCTTATCAATGAACGAATCCGAATCCAGCGTGGCAACGTACTCGCCCTTGGCGATTTTCAAGCCGGCATTCAGGGAATCCGCCTTCCCCGAATTTTTCTTGTCGATCACCTTGACGCCATTTTTTTGGTACCGTTTCGCGATTTGAAGCGTCGAATCCGTGGAACCGTCATTGATCACGATCACCTCGAGCAGCTTCTTGGGGTAGGCGGCATCCAGAACCGATTCTATGCATTTGGCAATGGTCTCCTGCTCATTGAAGGCCGGGATGAGGACGGTTAGGGAGGGCAGTTTCCTTGGCGGCTTGGGTGCGCGCGAAACCTCGCTAAAATTCTGCATCAGCACAAGGATGAATACCACTAGGACGTACAAGGTGATGAATGCGACACCGTACTCTAGCACTGAAGTATCCACTTTGCCTAACCCCATAAAAATTGATTCAAAAGCCTTATAATTCTCCCCATACACGAAATAACGGATGGGCCCCGGTAGCTCAGCTGGTTAGAGCGGCTGACTGTTAATCAGCAGGCCGCAGGTTCGAAAGACACCTCCAGGGGAACTAGTTCCCCTACGCGTGTCGCCTCTACCCTTCTAGTTTGTGAGGCGAATTTTCCTTATCCTGGAGGTTTCCAAATTTCCTGCCCGGGGCGCTTTTTTACAAACGCATTAATTTTAAATCCCGGAAGCGGAAAGGATAGTGGTGGATATGGCGCTCTCAACAATACGGTCTATGCTAAATCCTTCAATAGAAAAAATAATATTGACAATCACTATTGTTGGAATCGGAATCATATTGGCATTTATTGCTCTCTATTTCTTCGCACCTCAGGAATGTTCAAAATATGGTTGCACGGATGCAAGAATTCCCTTGCCTGAAATTACCCAACCCATTCTTGGAGCGATGTTGGCGGTATTAATTTCACCCTTCACGCTTTTCGCAATGAGTTGCGGGTTTATTGCTCAATCTTTTACGGGAGTAAACTATTACTTCGATGCATATTCCGCATCAGTTGGCGCTTCGATGTTACTTATTGACTATGTGCTTTCAGGAGTGATAATTCATTATAAACTTTTAAGTAAAAAATGATGCTATGGAAAAGGAATTGATCGCAAAGATAACCGAAGAACTGCTAAGGAGAGCCGTGACCAGCATTCCTAAGGACGTCGAGCGGGCGCTATTTGAGGCGCAAAAGGCGGAGGAAGTTGAAACCGCAAGGGAGCAGCTTGGGATCATAAGGAAGAACATACTTGTTGCGAGGAGGAAATGCGCGGCCCTCTGCCAGGATACGGGCGTGATCAGCTTTTATGTTAAGGGAAGGGTTTTGACAAGGGAAATTGGGGGCGGAATCCTTGAAGGCGTAACAAAGGCAACAACTAGCATCCCACTAAGGCCTAATTCTGTCGATCCGATCTCAAGAAAAAACGTGGGGAATATTCCTTTCATCCATCTCGAATTCGCAAATCAAGACCATTTGCAGATTTCAGTGATCCCAAAGGGCGCGGGCTGCGAGAACATGAGCGCCTTATTCATGCTCCGGCCTTCGGATGGGGTTGAGGGGATCCGGAGGGCGATCCTAAAGCACGTTGCGGAAAAGGCGAGGAACGCTTGCCCGCCAATAGTGCTGGGAATATGCATCGGAGGCACGCCGGAAGCTGCAATGGAAGCATCGAAGAAGAACCATTTAAGGAAAATCGGGGAAAAGAATCCGGACAAGGAATTAAATGGGCTGGAACACCGGCTGCTTGATGAGATAAACGAATTAGGAGTTGGAACGATGGGCCTTGGGGGGATCAAAACCGCCCTTGCAGTGAAAATTTCCAAACTGCCATGCCATACCGCCTCGCTTCCGGTAGCAATCAACATTGAGTGCTGGGCGGATAGGAGGATGAATGCGCGAGTTTATCCGAATGGGAAGGTCGAATATTACGAGTGAGAAAATGAAATACGAGCTTAAAACACCCTTGGCAAAAAACCAAATCCTATCGCTTAAACTTGACGACATCGTTTATCTCTCAGGCAAAATCCATTCTCTTAGGGACCAGGCAATGCGCCGCATTTTGCAGGAAAAAAAGGGGCATCCGGAGTTGGAAAATGCTGCAATCTACAATTGCGGCCCTCTAGTGAGGAAAAAAGGAAGTGGTTGGGAATTGATTTCAGCCGGCCCCACAACTAGCAGCAGGATGAATGATCTGGCGGTCGAATTCATCCCGAAATTCGGGGTTGGTGCAATCATTGGGAAGGGAGGGATGAATGAGAAAGTGCTGGAGGCGATGAGGGGGAAATGCGTTTACCTTTCGGCAGTCGGGGGGGCAGGCGCCATTTCAGCTGAGCAGCAAAAAGTCCTTGGCGTGGAATGGATGGATTTGGGAATGCCAGAGGCGCTCTGGGAGCTGGAGGCAGATAAATTCGGTCCGCTGATAGTCTCGATGGATGCACACGGAAATAGCCTGCATGGAAAAAACATAGAATTGGTCAATTCGAATCTGGCAAGACTGATTCAAGGATGATCCGGCGCAAAATAAAATGATTTAAATACCGGCGAATTGTTCCTCTTGGGATCCCCTTATGGAACCCGAAGAGATTGGCGACATCATCCTCCTACCGCTGATTTTCCTCGCGTTCATAGATTTCGAGGATTTCCTGATCACGCACTATACGGTCCTTAAGCACGGCATCCCGCAGCTCTACATCGACGCCCTTTTTTTCGTGCTGGCCATCCCGATATACGCATACGTTGCCAAGAAGGTGGTTTATGAGCACAAGGGCGATGCGGAGGATGCGGGGATCGTCACGTTCATCCTGTCATTCACGAAATGGCTAATTGGCTGGGCAATGGCAATTTTCTTTTATTTCGTGGTTGCAACGGGCAGCCAGACGATCATACCCTCTTCAACCACATTCACGGACCCGATTGCTAGGATGTTTAGCTTCCGGACAATGGAGATGTTCCTTTGGCACGTTGTAGGCGCGGGGATTGGCGGGAATGTCTTTGGCTGGTACTTCGAGAAACAGAAGGAGGAGGAAAGCTAATACCTTAACCGTAGCCCGCATCCGCTTTCCTTTGCTTTTGCACCAAGGTCGGCCTTATTGCGCCAAGCGCCTTCTCGAAATGCTTCTGGGTGACGCTTTTTGCCTCGATGCTCTCCCTTAGGGCCTCCATCCCAGCTTCCCTGCAAAGCGCCTCGATGTCAGCACCGGAATAGCCATCGGTTTTCGAAACGAGCTCCTTGAGATTGAATGTTTTGTCAAGGGGCATCTTTGCGGTATGCACCTTGAGAATTGCCTCCCTCGAATCCTTATCCGGCACGGGTATTTCAAGCAACTTGTCGAACCTTCCGGGCCGCAGGAGCGCGGGGTCGATGAAATCGATCCGGTTGGTTGCCGCGATCACGACGATGTCCTTCAAATTCTGCAGGCCGTCCATTTCCGAGAGCAGCGTATTCACCATCCTTTCGGTTACCTTCGAGCCCTCATCGAATCCCCTAACGGGAGCAACGGCATCAATCTCATCGATGAAAATTATGCAGGGAGCTGCTGTTCGCGCTTTCCGAAATACCTCGCGCATCCCCTTCTCGGATTCGCCAACCCACTTGCTCAAAAGCTCGGGGCCCTTCACGGAAATGAAATTGGCCTCGCTTTCGGTTGCAACTGCCTTTGCAAGCAGGGTCTTTCCGGTGCCTGGAGGGCCGAATAACAATATCCCCCGGACTGGGCGGATTCCGAGTTTTTCAAATACCTCGGGTCTCTTGAGTGGTAGATCAACAGCCTCCCTCAGCTCGGATTTGATCCTCTCCAACCCGCCGATCTGGCCCCATTTCACGTTCGGTACCTCAATATAGACTTCGCGGAGTGCTGAAGGCTGCACTTCCTTCAAAGCATCCTGGAAGTCGGTGCCCGTAACCTTTAGTTCCTCGAGGATTTTCGGCGGGATTTCCGCCTCTTCGAGATTGAGTTTTGGAAGCATCCTTCGAAGGGATTTCATTGCGGCTTCCTTGCAAAGCGATTGCAGGTCCGCGCCTACGAAACCGTGGGTGATCTGGGAGAGGTCATCCAAACTGACATCTGCGGCAAGGGGCATTCCTCGGGTATGGATCTGCAAAATCTCCTTCCTGCCTTTTTTGTCGGGGACGCCGATTTCAATCTCGCGGTCAAAGCGGCCGGGCCTCCGCAGCGCGGGGTCGATGGCATTGGGGCGGTTGGTTGCAGCAATTACAACCACTTGCCCCCTTGATTTAAGGCCGTCCATTGTTGTTAGCAACTGCGATACGATGCGCTTCTCAACCTCGCCTACCACTTCTTCCCTCTTGGGTGCGATCGCATCCAATTCGTCGATGAAAATTATTGAGGGTGCGTTGTCCTCCGCCTCCTGAAAAATGTTGCGGAGCTTCTCTTCCGCTTCGCCGACGAACTTGCTTACGATTTCGGGGCCATTGATGGTGATGAAATGCGCTTGGCTCTCGTTTGCAACTGCCTTTGCAAGCAGGGTTTTGCCGCCTCCTGGCGTTCCGTAAATCAAAACCCCCTTTGGCGGCTCGATTCCCAACCTTTCGAACAATTCCGGATGGCGCATCGGCAGCTCGACCATTTCCTGAATCTTTTGCACTTCCTCCTTGAGTCCCCCGATATCCTCATACGAAATGGTTGCGATCTTTCCGAGCTCCTTCATGGGCTCTTCCTTGAGGGTAACTTCCGTCGTCTCATTGACTAGCACAATCCCAATCGGAAGCGTCTGCGCAACTGCGAAGGGGAAGGAGGTGCCGAATACATTTACGGAAAGGACATCCCCTTTCGTAAGCGGTTTGCCCATCAGATTCTTTTTGACGAAATCGGCAAATCCGGGCGCATAGCGCGAGGGCTGGTTGGGCGCAAGAATGAGCTTCTTTGCGGTCTTTGCCTCCGCTTTCTTGATCTTGACACGGTCGCCTAAACCTACGCCGCAATTCTGCCTTAGGATGCCATCCATCCGGATGATGTTGGAGCCCTCGTCCTGCGGGTGGGAGGGAAGCACGATTGCACCTGTCGATTTGCCCTTCGAGCCCTTGATCTCGATGATGTCACCAGTAGTCAGGGCAAGAAGCTTTCTTGCCTGCGAATCGATGCGAACAATCCTTTTTCCGTAGTCTATTTGCATCGCTTCCGCGACCTTAAGCTCGATTTCATCCACCATGTTAAGCACCGGTTTTAAGAGGTAAAATTAGCTGGAATAAGATGGGCAGACAAGCTTTTTATGCGTTCGGTTTAGCTTAAATGCGCCCTGAAACAGCATCTCAAATCCTGCGTTCAACCAGATAGTCCGCGAATTCCTTAAGCAGCAGCTTTGCAGCCGAATCCTTAAGGGCAGGAGAGAATTTGAGCCACGCGTTCAAAACCAGTTCCGCCGCCCTCTCCTTCGAGTAAACGATTGCATCGGTGCCCTTGATGATGGAAATGGCTTCCGCGATCTTAAGCTGGTCTTTTGTATGGGAATTGAGGAGCTCGAGAAGGCGGTGTTTTTTATCCGGAGCCAATTGTTTTAGCGCCCGCAGCACAATTAGGGTTCGCTTCCCTTCGCTTATGTCCCCGCCGATCTCCTTCCCGTACTCCTCCGTTGCGGTCAGGTTGAGGATGTCATCCTGGATTTGGAAGGCAATCCCGATTGATGCTGCGAATTCGCCTGCGAGATCGATCTGCTTATCATTCGCCCCTCCGAATAATGCGCCCATTTTTGCTGCCATCCTAGCAATCGTGCCCGTCTTGAAGGCGCACATCTGCAGATAATCTTCCTCAGAGATGTCCGCGAGCTTCCCCTTATGCCAAAGAATGTCCATTCCTTGCCCGTAGGAGAGGTTGACCATCTCTTGCATATAGATCTCGAATGCGGAATTAAGCGTTTCGGGCCGGTATCTTTTCGTGTTCCGAAGAAGGGGCACTAGAGGAAGGTAGTACATCGCATTGCCGGCATTTATCGCAATGTCAGTGCCATAAATCCTATGTATTGCGGGCTTTCCCCTCCGGATATCGCTACTATCCTCAACGTCATCAATTAGGAGCGTGCCGTTGTGGACGATTTCGGGGATGATTGCTAGGTCAAGCAGCTTTTTGGGGTTTGCGCCGAATGCTTCTGCTGTGAGAAGGAAGAGCGCAGGGCGCCAGCGTTTTCCGCCCCTATCAAGCAGGTCCCAGATGGGGCCGTGGACCGCTTCACGTGCGGCACGGGGATCGATGGAATAACGAACCCCTCCGCAAATCGCATCCAGCTGCTTTGCTGTGGGAAATCTGGGCAGGTGCTTGGAAATTTCGTAATCCACCTGATTTTTTGTGGTTTTTAGGTATTTTTCAAGATCCATTGGAGTATCGGAGTGTTGATTATACATTCTGTTATTTAAGCTTGATTTCCAATTGCAACACGTGATGCGGATTAAACAAAACTGCAGGTATAAATACCACCCGGGAGTTAACTTTCCTTAAGGAATCCGGAAGAGGGATATATGGTTCTGGATAGGCTTTTCAAAAGGAAGGAGGAAGCAAAGGCCGACCCATCCGATGGTTTGGAAATAAGGCAGTTGAAGGAGGAAGGGGAAGAGCTTGAGCTTAGGAACCAATTCTACAAGAGGATCATCGAAAAATATGCCGCGATGATCAATGAATATGAGGAGAAGACGGTTCCGGAATTGAAATCCCTAATCAACAGGAACGACCCTACGGTGCAAATTCTAAAAAAGCAGTTCACCGCCGAATTGCTGGAGGAAAAAATGAAGCGCGGCGGGAGTGCGCCCGAATTCGTATTCTCCGAGGACTTCTTGTTCATTGCAGACAAGCTTTTCTCCTACTGCAAGGCCCTTCGGCACATCCACGCCAACCTTCCAGTATCTTTCTGGCTAACGATGCAGGAAGTAGTTGAACTTCGGGCAGCCGACCCCTTCGATAGGGCAATTCTGCTCTGCTCCCTTCTCCGTGCATTCGATGCGCCTGCAAGGATCATCGTGCTCGAGCTGGAAAACAACATCATCCATCCGGTGGTGGCAACGAATTTCGAAGCCAGGGCGTACGTGCTCGATGCATCGCAGCAAGATTCGCTCCTCACCACCCATAGCGCGGCGACGGTTCAAGATGCGCTGGCGGGATTCCAGTATGAGGGCAACAAATACCTGAAGAGCGCGTACGAATTCAGCGATGAGGAATACACCGAGTTCTAAAAAAACATATGAGGTAATCGCTCAATGCAAAAACAACTCCTCGGCCTGGCAATTCTCGGAATCGTTTTGCTGCTTCTTGGCGTCTCCTTAACGAAGAATGATCCGTGCATAAGGGAGTTCGGGCAACCCGCACCTCAACATTCTTTGGCACAATGCAAGGCGCAAATCGCCAGTATTCCCTATTGCTATGATTCTTCAGGCACGAAATGGAACTCCGAAGGCTGCGGGCCCCAGAACAACTTAGATAGCAAATGCGAGTATTGGAAAGTAGGGATAGGTCGGGAGTGTGCTTGCTACTTTTTACAGGAAAATGTTTACAACAATAATAACAACTATTATCCTTGGACGGATAAAGACGGGGACGATCTGACTGAGGTTTATTGCGGCCCCCAGCCAAGTTAATAAAGCAGTTATGATTTGTTTTTGAGGTGGTCGAAATGCCAAAGCCGTTTGATGTGAAAAAGGACGACAAGCCATCGGTCAATGTGCCGGTCCAATCGGCAAACCAGGACGAGGGCGTCTGGAAGGCGATCATCCTAATTGGCGTGGCAATAGTTATTTTTTCGGTGCTTGGCGTAATCGTTCTTAGGGGTACACTTGCCTCGAGCGCTGCATATGAGGCAAGCTATGTACAAAAGGCAGGCACAGGAGGGACGCATCCGACATACTACGTGCCTTCCCCCACGAATTTTAGCTTGATCAACGTAATAATGTTCCTTGCAGGACTAGTATACCTGGTAAAATTGGGTCACAAGGCGATCAAGAACAGCAAGCAGGATCTTGAAATTGGGCTTGCACTATTTGGAAGCGCGATGCTTTTAAGCGCCGTGCTCTCGATTTTTGGCGTCACTTCCTACCTGCAAAACTACGAGGCGGAAGGGATTGCGGTAACGGCCAGATGGGGGTGGCTGATTATGGCCGCGGTATTTGGCATCGTAGGCAATCTCGTGCTTTATTTTGCATCGAGGATCGATAGGCAGATAAACATTTACGACAGGCTGCCAAACGACCTAGTAGCTCCGTTGTTAATGATTTACTTTAGCATCCTGTTTGGCTTTTCCATCCACGACCTGATTTCTAGGTCCGATGTCGGCCTGACAACGTTCCAGCGGTTTGGCGCGCTAGGTTCCGCACTTTTGTTTGGCTTCCTATCCTACGTCTTGATGTCGATCCAAAAAACAAGCTCACAAGAGGAGCACGCAGACAACCGGATCGTATTCCGGGCTCTGGGGTACATTTACGTTCTTGCAACGTTTTTCGTGTTCGTCCTTGGCCTTAACCAAATACTCCAAAACGCAACGATTGAATTGCCAGGGGTCCTCAAATGGCTCGGCGAAAGCCTTGCATACGGCGCCGTAGGAGGGTTTTACCTGTATTATGCCGATAGGATAACCAAGGGTTAGGAAAATTCTTGAAGTGCGGTCTGGCCGCTTTTCATTTCATTTACACTAGCATCGTTAAAGTGGCCGGATTTTCCCTCTGCGCCCTTCTCCGTCTTCTCCTCGGATTTATCCGTGCCAATGTTTTTTTCATCCCCAATGATCATTTCCGCTCCCAGCTGCAGAACCCCATACTCGCCATCGAACCCCGGCTTCACCTTCAATTTCCCCTCGCGGTTGGCAAGGATTGCAAGTGCAAGCTTCTCGTGCATCTCCCTGCGCAAATCAGCACCGCTTGCATTCAGCAGGATCTCAAACTCGCTGCCAAATTTTGCCATCAACCTCTCAGTTTCCGCGTATACTTTCCGGCTCATCGCAGGTGAATTGAAACAGGAGGCTACCAAATCCTGCAAAGGAAGGAGGGTTTTATATGGAATCGCATCCTTTGGGGCATTTCCTTCCTCTCGGTCGGCCAATTCCTCCACCCTGCTAAGGACGCCAATTGTCAGCCCCCTCTTGCAAACTGGGCAAATGCCCTTCAATTTCCGTGTTTCCGCAGGTGAGCTCGAAAAATTGCAGTTCCTATGCCCATCGAAATGGTATTTCCCGTAATTGGGATCGACTTCAACTGTGAATTTGAAATGGCGGCCATCCCTGTTTTTTATCGCCTTGATCAGTTCATCATAGCATATTTCCCCCTCCCCAAACTCGAATGCATTGCATTCCCTCCCGATCCTGTAGGGATGCGGCGAATGGGAATCCGAATTCGAAACAAGCGCGTACTTATCAAGCTGCGAAAGCCTCCAATTCATTGCGGGGTCGCTCGACATTCCCGTCTCAAGCGCAAAGATGTGCCTCGCCTGGTCCTCATACCCCTCGGCAATGGAATTGAATCCGCTATTCGAGCCGAAAACGGAAAACCAGGGCGTCCAAATATGCGCCGGGATGATTTCCAATTTTTTATTGGTTTGCTTGCAGATCTCTACCAGAGCCGCGGGGGATGTGTTGCCAAATATCGGCCTCCCATCAGCAGAAAGATTGCCCCTCCTTGAAAGCTTGTCGTTGAGCTGCTCAACGCTTTCAAAATCCGGCGCCAGCACAACGTGATGGACCTTCTTTACCCCTTTTGGCGTGGAAATAATCGTCGCAATTTCGTTCTGGAGAAGGAAATTAACATTGCCGCTGCCCCCCCTCAGCCTGAACAAGCCGGCGCTGCCATCAGCGGGCTCCAATTTGCTCTTGAGTTCCGCAAGCCATTTGGGATGGGAGAAATCGCCCGTCCCAAGGATCTGCAGGCCTTTCTTCCTTGCGCCCTCCGAAAGGTGCTCAAGATCCATCTGGGGAGATACGGCGCGCGAGTACTTCGAGTGGAGATGCAAATCGGCGAAGTAAATGGCCATAGTTGAAAATAGGCAAGGAAGATTATTAACCAGTGATAAAAATAAAAAAAGGAAAAAATCAGCCGTCCTCAAGCTCTACTTTTAACCCGCCAAGGAAGCCGGCAAATAGGTTGTAAATCAATGCACCAATGATGCCCCCGATAAAGCCCAGTATCGCATATCCGATTGGAAAGGCAATAATGGCTATGACGCCAAGCCCCGCACCTGCCATCCCGCCTGCTGCTGCTCCGAATGCTGCAACGAATAGGCCCATAAGCAGCCCGAAAGCGGCCATTATTGCTGCTTGCAATTTTGCAAAGGACATCAGGTCATGCTCTTGATGACTACGTTCTTTCCCATCAAATCACCCATAGTCTCATTTAAAGGCGATTAATAAGCTTATCCAATTGCCGGTATTTTAAAAAAAATCAGTCCTTATCCGTCTCAATTTCAAGCCCTCCGGTGAGGTCCGCGACCACGTTGTAGATCATCGCAATTACCACCCCGGATCCGAAACCGGCTATCCCGAAGAGCACAGGATAAACCGCCACCGAAAGCGCCCCAAGCCCGGCGATCGCCAAAACGACATCGATTTGCGGTACGGGCAGCCCGAAGAAGAAGGCAAGGCCGGCAATCAGGCCAATTACGCCAAAAACCCCCCCGAGCACCTTTCCGGCAGAGATGGGTTTAAGCGCTTCAATTGTCAAATCGCCAGTAACGGGCATACTCACCAAATATGGCCACGCATTTGGTGTATAAAATAGTAATCGTTTAACTGCAAGCCAGATTCTAAATCAAGGCAGGAAATCCTTCGCTCCAATCTTCTCCGGCAGGTACTTGTTGGAAATGTACTGAAGGTTCTTGCTGCTAAGGGATTGGATTTCAGCCTTAATTTTCTTCTCCAGGAACTTGTCGATCTCCTTTTGCCATTCCTTGCTCTTGAACCAGTCGTATGCCTTCATCTCCTGCGCGCGCTTGATGTCCACTTCCTTCGCCTTGATCGTCACGGCTTTCAAATCGTAATGCTCGATGTCCGAAATGCTCATCCCAAGGAATTTCATCTCCTTGCACCCGAGCCTGTCGGATTCGTGCGCAAGCGCCATCGAGCCGTATTTCATTGTGCTGTAGATGTACCATCCATAAGGGTCGGCATCCGTCAGGCAGTAAACGGGAAGCTTGAGTTCGTCGCTCAAACGCTGAAGCAGCCTCCTAGCCCCCCTGGCGGCCTGCCCGGCAGTTGTCATCAATAAGCATTTGTTCTTCTTCCAATATTCATCCTCGTTCAAACGGTCGAAGATGGCGTTCTTTTCCGCAACCAGCACGTATTCGATCCCGGAATCAAGGAACTCTATCTGCTCGACAATTGAAGGGATCGCAAGCCCCCCGCTTCCAAGCTTGCCCAAATCAATGATTGATTCCCTATCGCGCACAAAATCCTTGATGCGCATATCCCCGGCCATCCGGCCTTTGGGCTCAGCCCGAAGATGCAGCCTTTCCCTGAAAGTATCTAGCGAAACCTCGAAATCCACAATAGCCAAATCGGACTCCTTCTGCTCATCAATTGTGTCTTCCTTCGTTCCGTGGATCGTATGCTTCTTCGCATAGTAAAGGTCACGAAGGGTTGCGGTGAGGTTGTTCTCCAAGAGATCCTTCTTCACGTAGCTTGCAACAAGCATCGTCTGCATGAACCTCCTCGCATGCGATACGTTGAAAAGGAAACGCTTAGCAACCTTGTCGCCAAGCACGATCTTCTTGTTCTTCTCGTCGAATGCGACGTTGCTCGAGCCACGAACGGGGATGTCGATATGCGGGTTCTCGCCTGCCTCGATTTCCTTCTGCAGCCCCTCGGCAAAGGAATGGATCCGTTTGAGTATGTCCACACGGCTCTTCTCCTTCTTCGCCATCCCGCCAGCATCTGCCTTTTCCTTTTCAGCCATATGATCAACTTAGCTTAATGCTATTCGTCTTCCGCTTCCTCCTTCTTCATGTCCTCATCAACATCGCCGATCTCTTCAAGCTCCTCCTCCTGCTCTGCGATTTTGGTGCGTTCCTCGGCAATCTTCCTAAGCTTTTCTTGCACCTTCACTTTCTCCACCCCAGTGATGTCGTGGAGCGCCTCCGCAACCTCGCCCACGTACCTAAAGAAGATCATCCTCCGCCTCTCCTGGTCCTCCGCCTTCTGCAACGAATGCAAATAAATCGAAATGTCCCTGGCGCATTCCATGAGCGCCGAGCGGATTTCCTCAACGATTTCCTCTTCAGCTGAAATCGCAAGCTTCCCCGCACCTGTGTAGGGCACATATACAGAAACGAAATTGATGAAAATAGTAATTGGCATCTCTTCCCATTTCCTTAAATCATACCGGCCCCAATCGATGCTCTTAACGGCCTCCATTGTTGCGCAGGTGCCCGCATCGAATAGCAAAGGGACGCTGTTTGCATACCGCAATACCTCCCCTGCGTGCTGCAAAGCGGGCTGGCCCTCGCTTCCCTTCGCAGCTGCTGCCGATGGCTCGCCGCCGGCCTTCCCCCCATACGCAATTGCAGCCTCAACTAGGAAAGGAATTCCTCCCCGAAACACGTGCGGCTTCCTGGCAACGATTTTCATTTCCTCAGGCGCCAAAAGGTTCTTTAGGCTTTTTTGCAATTGCTCTTCCCCGATAGGTATCAAAACATCAGTTTCTGGCGCAATCCATTTTACCTTCTGGAACGACGCCACAATCTGCTCGGCCTCGGGCCATTGCAAGGTGCCAGGTGCGCGGTTGAAATCCACGTTCGGGCAGAGCATCTGCAATTCCTTCACCTTATCCCCGCTCACCCTCGTGAACTCCTGCTGCAGGAACGAAGATATTTTCCGATTCGGCGACACAAGCGCCATATCCATCAAATCGGAAGTAGTGATGCCAAGAGGATGTGGAAGCGAATCCTTCGCCTTCGGCGGGATCTTCGTGCTTGCCCTTGGGAAAACGACTATTTCCTTCGTTGGCTCGATAAGCGTCACTTGCACGTGGGGGTTTGCTATTGCGGTCCTTCGCAGATACTCATAGACGGAATATTCCGACCGGTTGTACGCGACTTCTGCAAATTCGGCCTCGACTCTCAGCCCGCGGTAATTCCCGCTGTATTCCTTCTCATTTGCAATGATCGGGCTGTTCTTCTTGACATCAATGGAAACTTCGCACTCGTAAACCTTGTAATTGCCAATTCCCGTCTTCACTTTCGTTGGCTTGCCGGTCGTGATTTGGGCAAAAAGCGTCGCACCCTTCGCACCGATCCCCTGCTGCCCCCTCCTCTGCCTCCTTTGGTGGAATTTCGTCCCCGAAAGCAGCTCCCCAAGCGCATTCCCCACTTTAGACTTCGGGATACCAGTCCCGTTGTCCTCCACGATTACCCTAAGATGGTCATTGACCTCTTGTATCTCGACCTTTATGTCGGGCAATATTTTCGCATCCTCCGAGGAGTCGAGCGAGTTGGTTACGTATTCGTGGATGATCGTCGTAAGGCTACGAACCTTTCCGGAATACCCAAGCATCTGCCTGTTCTTCTTGAAGAATTCGGCAACGGAATATTCCTTGTACTCCTTCGCGAGCTGGTGCTCGATGTCCTCTGCCGAAGGCTCTGTTTTTGGCGCAGCCGCCTTTGCAGAAGGCTGATTTGCAGCCGCTTGCCCGTTTGCCTGCTTCTCAGCGGCCTTCTTCTGATCCTGGGGCGTCATCGCTAGCTTTGCCGCCTGCCTTGCAATATCACGCGGGTTTGGTTTTTTTGTTTCAGGCATAAAAACAAATCACTTGCAATTTGGGAATTTATCAATTATGCGGATATTATTTCACAATTTATTAATTTACTTATTATTTCAGCAAATATTTCCTTTCCCTGTTCTTTTTTTCCAAGAACGCATAAACGCTCGTGTGCGGGGAGCCCTCAAGGAGCCTTAGCACGCCTTCCTTCGCCAGCTGCAGGTCGTCGAACTCGCCAAGGATCGCGACCTTACTACCCATTATGGAAAGGAACGCACCGCTCAGCTCCTGCAGCGTCCGCTTTGCCCTGCCTCCCTCTCCGATGATCCTTCCCTTATAGCGTTCAATCGCCTTCGGATTCGAGAGGATGAGCTCAAGGTCGATGAGTTCGAGGAAATAGTTATCATTGAAAAGCTTATAAGCCTGCTGCGGAAGGAAATTAAAATCCAGCGCCCTTAGCACCTGCATTGCGACCCACACATCGCCGCCTTCGCCCTCGATTTCCAAATTGCCCTCGCCATTGATAGCCACCTCGACCTTCCCCTTCCTTTGGACCTCCTTCAAAATGGCACCATTCTTCCCCCCCAGGTGCTTGATCGTAGCTGCAGAAACCGAGAGCAATTCCATTCGAACCACTGTGAATGCCTTAAGCTAGAATTGGTAAATTTTCCTCACAAAATGTATGAAAAAGCAGCTTTATATACGCTCCTGAACGGCTGAAAATTCAAATGATTTTTCGGGCGATTTTTTAGGTGGGCGGTTTAATTAGTTTTGCAAGGTAATCTTTGCATATGTTCAAATTCCAGCCGGAGGAGTTCATTGTAGAGGAAATCACAAGAAGCGGAGAGGTATTGGAAATTGGAAAAAATATCCGCCATGAGAACGAACAGCTCAAATCGACAAATCATTTCTTCTCCCATTTCGTTTTGCAGAAAAGACTATGGACAACAAGCAATGCAATCAGGGAGGTCGCTTATAGGCTGCACATCTCCGCCGGAAGGATTAATTATGCGGGAAACAAGGACAGGAACGCCCTCACAACGCAGCTTTGCTCCGCATTCGCAGTGCAGCCAGAAGCCCTGCTTTCCCTCAACATCAAGGACATCAAAATCAACGGCGCTTGGCTCGCTAATTCGAAGGTGGGCCTTGGCGATCTCGCTGGCAACAGGTTCACCATCACATTGACGGAAGGGAACATTGAGAAAAAACCATTTGCCAAATTATCCGCGAAAAAAATCGAGAGCAGGTTAAAAAAGCAGAATTTCGCAATCGCTAATTATTTCGGCGAGCAGAGGTTCGGGAGTGCAAGGAAGAATACCGCGATCGTTGGTAAATTGCTAATGCAGGGGAAATTCAAGGAGGCGGTTTTGAATTATTTATGCTTCACGGATGAGGGCGAAAGGGACGAGGGCGCAAGGCATGCAAGGATGAGGCTTAAGAAGGATATGAATTTCAGGGAGGCGCTGCATTATTTCCCCCATTTCTTAAAAGCCGAAAAGATAATTCTCTCACATCTTGCAAATAATCCGAATGATTTTCTAGGTGCGTTCAGAAAACTGCACCGTTCATTGCAGCTGCTCTTCATCCACGCCTACCAGAGCGAGCTTTTTAATAAAATGCTGGAAAAAAGGGCAAAGGGAAAGAAGCTCGCCAAACCGCAAATAGGGGATTATTACTGCGGAATTGATTCGAACTTATTTCCAGATGATGAAAATCCAATTAAGATTGAGACGAAGGCGAAGGCAAATCAAGTTGGAAAACTCATCAAGGAAAAGAAAGCCGTCTTGCTTGGCATATTGATCGGCTACCAAACCGAGTTGGGGAAGGAAGAGGAGAAAATCCTCAAAAAGGAAGGGGTCAGGAAGGAGGATTTCCTTATGAGGAGCACTCCGGAACTGAGCAGCAAGGGCGCCCTTCGGCCGCTGTTCGTGTTTTTGAAGGATTTTGAAGTCAAGGAAGAGGGGGAGGCTGGGAAAAGGAAAATCATCCTGCACTTCTCATTGCCCGCAGGCAGTTATGCAACTGTTGCCTTGAAAGAGATTATAAGCTGATTTGCGCATATTTTGAGGGATATTATGTTCGATTCTAACACTTGGAGGAAGCTGAAGCGGGGGCCGCAGATCATCACTTTGAAGGATGCGGCGCTAATCACCGGCCTTACCGGTTTGCAGAGCGGAGATAGGGTCATTGATGCGGGTTCGGGAAGCGGCTATCTAGCAATCCATCTGGCATCGGTTGTCGCTCCTGATGGTAAAGTATACACCTATGAAAATAGGCCCGAGTTTGCAGATTTTGCAAGGAAGAACTTCACAAGAGCCGGTTTGCAGGATGTGATCGAGCTGAAGGAAGGGAGCGCATTTGAGGGGTTTGGGGAGAAGGATGTTGATTTGATCACATTAGATATGGCAGAGAGCGAAAAAGTGCTGGAACATGCAAAATCCTCTGTCAAACTAAACGGCTGGATCGTAGGCTACATCCCAAACGTGGAGCAGGTTAGCAAGTTCGTGCTTGAGGCGGAGAAATTGAAGCTGAAAGTGGAACGCGTAACCGAATTCTACCTCCGGGATTGGAAAATAAGACCGTACGGAAGCAGGCCTGAAAATCAGGCGATGGTATTCACCGGATTCTTGGTTTTCCTAAGGAAGATAAGCGAGGAAGAATACGATCGGGAGAGGGAGGAGGACACAAAAGCAAATAGAAGAGATAAAAGGATAAGGAAAAAGCTCCTTTAGGAGACCTTCTTTGCATCCGCAGGCTTGATAGCGTCATCATCAGCCTTTATTTTTGCTTTGAGCTTTGCAAGGTCAATTGAAACAAGAGGTTCCTTTTCGCCATCAGTTGCCGGCATTGACGGGAGATCGGCCATTTTCGGGGTTTCGATGGCAGGGGAATGCAGCTCATTTGCAATGGGCGTTTCAGCTGGATGATTGGGCTCGGAGAGTTTTGGGAGCTCGATTGCAGGCGCGGCCTCCTTCCTTAGCTCCTTGAAATCCGGCGACCCCATCGCATTCTTTATGTCCTTCAGCTCGCCCGTGGTATGCTTGTCCTTCTTCACCGATGCAAACACGAAGAAATACAGCCCGATCCCTATCAGCGAGAAGAATACGAACAATATCCAGTTCAATCCCTTATAATCAAACGGGAACACCGCGACAGCTACAAGAAGAAGGAGGAATACCGCAACTATCTTCCACATTTCAATCCCACGAATTAGCTTGCCTTGCTTAAAAAGCTTATTCCAGAAGGTGGCTTACCGCATCCCCGAAGGTCCTAACCCGGATTATCCCAATTCCGGATGCAATCTCCCCCTCGTCCTTGATCTTTTGGCCCTTTGCGACCAGGAAATACTTGCGATCCATCTCCCTTGCAGCGATGATTTTTTCCTCTATGCCCCCAACCTCCGCAAGCTCGCCCTGCTCATCAATCATTGCACTTATCGCTGCGTCCTCCCGAAGGTGCCTTCCGGTACGGAGGGCTACGAGCGCAACGGCGAACATGCCTCCTGCTGACTCGCCCGAAACATCCTTGCCCTGGCCCTTGACTTCAAGGTAAATGTCAAGGTAGGAGGAGGATGCCCCCAGGAACTCGTCTGATTTGAGCCTTGCCTTCCTTAATGCATCCTCAACCTCGGAATTGAAGAACGCGTTTTGCACGTTTACCAATGTGCGGCCATTGCCCTGTGCCATCCGCATCTCGAAACCAACAAGGCTGCCTTGGCCATCCTCGTTAATGGCAGGCGCATAGAAACTGATTCCGGAGGCTTGGGGAATTGCGGAATAACCCAGATTGAACGAAACAACAGCTGCGAGGAGGAGCAGGATGCGACCGAAGGAGAATTTCATTTTGACCACGAAAAGGGGAAATCAAAAAACGGAGCCGGATGGGAAAAAAATGCCTAGGGGGGGATTTGAACCCCCGACTTCTAGATGCCACGAATTCCATTCAATTTCATAGCGCAACGCGCTCAAAACTCGTAAGGAAATCCCTTATGAGTCTAGCACTCTTACCAGGCTGAGTTACCTAGGCGTGCTTTAATTAGAGCGGGGAAGGAATAAAAACTCTTCAAATATAGCGTTTTAAATAGGAATTTGGGGTTATCCTTTGGGTCGATCCGGATGGACTGGTTGATTGGAATATCGCTGCTTCTGGAAAATCACTACTATCCCATCCTCATCCTCCTCACTTTCATCGCACTTGCCTTCTCGAAATACCGCAGGAGCCTCATTGTGAGCCTCATACTCGTAATCCTTCTCGTAGGCGGGCTTAAGGGAGCTTTCCAGGAGGCAAGGCCCTGCAGTCAGGGCGGCACCCTAACTGACTGCAATGATTTCGAGCTTCCGGTCAATGCATACGGCTTCCCTTCCGGGCATTCATCAACCTCGATACTTCTGGCAGCTGCAACACTAGGCACATACGCGTTCGTTTTCTTCCTTCCCCTTGCCTTCCTTGTTTCATTCACGCGCATAGTCATTGGCGTCCATTCGCTCAACCAGATAGTTGCAGGAATGGCGCTTGCTCTCGCGGTATTCTTCATCTTCCAAAAGGCGCACCTACGCCAGCGGAAAGATTTGAAAAACAAAGAAAAGCTTGCTGCAACCAAGGAGGTCGGCAGGCAACTTATCCACATTTTTATTGGCTTCGCGATAATCGCTTTGCTCCTCTGGGTAGGCAAGGACGGGCAAGATAGCCTTTTTGCAACGGAAATGCTCCTTCTCGGGCTCCTTTTCTCCGGGATGCTCCTGATAAATGCAAAAATGCTCGGGCTAGGCATAGGGCCTTTTGAATGGGTAATTCGGAGGTTTGAGAGGAGGGAAGCGCTTTTCCCGGGAAGGGGCGCACTCCTATACCTCGTCGGTGGCTTGCTCATCATCTCCTTCATTTACGTGCGGGAACCGGCAACCGGCCTTGCGGTGATTGCAATATTCGCAACCGGGGATGGCTTCTCCACCATATTCGGGAGGCGCTTTGGGAAGAATAAATTGCCCTGGAACGTGCACAAGAGCTGGGAGGGGATGGCAGCATTTTTCGTGTCGTCATCAATCGTGGCATATCCATTCATCGGGTTGATGGCGATTCCGTATTCTGCTGCGCTTTCGGTGATTGAGACGCTTGATTTCCAGATTGATGACAATTTGCTATTGCCGCTTGCTGCAATAGCGCTCAACTGGGTCTTTGGGAGGATAATATGAATGGAAAATTGATCGTGATTGAAGGCACCGATGCCGTTGGGAAGCGCACCCAGACGGGGATGCTTAGGAATAGGCTGCGAAAGGGGGGTAGGAAGGTCGAAATAATCAACTTCCCCACGTATTCGAGCATTTTCGGAAGGCTCATCAAGGGGTATTTGCATGGGAAATTTGGAAGCAGGGATGGATTGCCACCTGAACTCGTTTCGATGCTTTACGCCCTCGACAGGTATCAATATGCCAAGAAAATTTCAAAAAAGCTTAGCGCGGGCACATTCATCATCTGCAACCGCTATTCACAAAGCAACATCTACCAGGCGGCAAAGATCAGGGATGGGAGGAAGAGGAGGGAATTCATCAAGTGGGTTTGGGCCCTCGAATCCAGGCTGCCAAGGGCGGATGCGGTCGTCTTCCTCAATTTGCCTTTCGAAATTTCGGAAAAATTGCTAATCAAGCGCGGCCGGAAGATAGACTTGCACGAAAGGGATGCGGCATACCAGGAGGATGTAAGGAAGGCGTACCTTGAGGAGGCGAGGCGCCTCAACTGGACCGTAATCGATTGCTTCGATGGAAATAGGGTAAAGGAAAAGGAAGAAATTGCCAAGGATATATTCGTAGCTTTGGGGCGGCGGGCGGCATTTTGAAGTGAATGCCGCAAGGATTTTCAAAGGCGGTATTTGAGCTTCTTCACGGCCCTATTCGCGCTGCTTCTCGTGAAGGCGAATGCCTCGTGCGCGAAGAACCCAACCCGCCTTGCAGGAACCAGGAATGCGAAGTTGAGTAGCGCATTCCCCCCATACATCTGGACTTGCTTGAATTCCTTAATCAGGGGCAGGAATGCAAGGCCCACAAGGAGGCGCAAAATGCCCGATACCAGCAAAACGAGCCGGATCCCCTCGAAATTGAGGATGGAAACGTTTTCTACAAGGAAAGCGCCCAGGATTGCGCCAAGGAAGACGGCAATTCCCTGGAAGAAATTGAAATTGGCCGTGTACTGTGCGGTCTTGTTCCTTAGCGAACCGTAGCCTATGGTATAATTGAACAGCGCAAGGTTGAGGCCGCCCCACGCAAAGCCGGAAAACACCTCGAAAAGCAAAATGAGGCCGGGATTCTTTGTTGTAAGCCATAAAATGGGTATGAAAGGCACGAGAAGCCCGCAAACAGAAAGCACGAGCTTGTTTCCGAACTGGTCGATTATCCTTCCCCAATACCTGTTCGAGAGCAGCATTGAAAGCGCGAAAAATCCCTCGATGAATGCGAATTTCTCATAGCCAAGGCCAAGGTCCCTTATGAGGTAGACGGAAAAGAAGAAGCCAGCAATTGCCGTAGCGAAGATAAGGAGGGAATAATAAAGCAGGAAGATGCCAAAATCATTGTACCGGATTTCCTTCAGGAACCCAAACACGTCGATCCGGTACTCGAACGACTTCTGCTGCGGCTCATCTATCTCGCTAAGCGAAGCGTAGGATAGCATCCGGGAGATGCTGGCAAGGGTAAAAAGGACGGCAAACCCAAGGAAAACATCCTTGCCAAAAAGCATCAGTAAAGCGCCGCCCGCGATGATTGAAGCGATGGTTGCGATCCCGCCAACCACGTTCCTGTTGCCAAAATAGGTTCCCCTTATCCTCTCAGGGACGAGATCCGCCATCCAGCTCGTCCAGATGGGGTTTGCGAGCGGGCCAAGAATGGAGTACAGGGAAAACACAAGCATCAGCACCAGTTCCGAATTTCCCCTGAACAAGTAAGGGATGCAGATGAGCACAAGGAGGGAGGCCGCCTGCAGAAAAACCGAGGCCATCACGAATTTTTTCCTTGTCCGGAAGAGCGAGGAAAGCCGCAGGCCGAAAGGCTGGGAGAGGGCAATTAGCAGAGGCGGAAACGAGCGAATGAGGCCTATTGCGAAATTGCCGATCCCAAGCGCAATCGCAAACGGGTTGATGAAATAATCCGTGAAGCCGGCCATGACGTTGTAGAACGCACCATCGAGCGTCGAGAATTTCAGGGATCTTTCGGTTCCCTTGTCCAAATGGGTTTCAGCAACCATGATTATCGCCTAAAAGCGGGCACATTATGAGGATTAGGTGGTTTTATATTAATATTCGGCTAAAAATCATATCCCTTTTTTTGGGCTCGCCGAGCCCTTTAACAGGGGGTTATCGACGTAGTCATTGTTAATGTTGTCAAAGGGCTCGTAGCTCAGCTTGGCAGAGCGTTCGGCTCTTAACCGAAATGTCAAGGGTTCAAATCCCTTCGAGCCCGTGTTTGCGGCGGGGGAACCAAGGTTCCCCCTTGAGCAGACTGCTCATTCCCCATCCTAAATGTGTTCCGCGAATCAAATCCGCTTTCTTTGGCGTGTGCGGCATCAATTCATCATTTTTTAGCCGGAGGCTTCCCTTCGTCCTTCGGAATCGTTTTGCCATTCGGCGAATCCCGGCCCAATTCCTCCAAGGCAGCATCGATGCTGCGCGCGTCATCTTCATCTTGAATTGGTGCTTGCACCCCTTTCTCAACCGTTTTTATCTCCCTTATTTTCTTCTTGCCCTCAACCTGCAATTTATTTTCGATCTCCGCAATCCGGGTATTCACTTCCGTAAGCTCTTTTTGCTTCTGGTTCATGGCGAGCGTGTAGGTATCATAGTCAATGTCGCGCTTCAGGTAGTGAAGCTTGAGGGTATCCATGTCCGCGATTATCTTAGTCTTCTGCTGCACGAGCATGTCCGCTTTGCGCTGTTCCCTCTCGAATTTCAGCAGGATATGATAAACCGCATAGATTGCAAGCATTACCCCGATGAATAATGCGATGTACGTGAACCATTCGCTCCGGTTTGAAGTGATAGCCCTTCTGGTGAGCTTCCCCGGCTGGCCTATTGCAATCTCTGCTGTGAAAACGCCCCCTTCCTTGTCCTCGTTGCTTAGCCGTATGGTATAGCTCTTGCCTAGCTGCTGGGGGAACTTGGGGGTAATCTCGCACCAGAAATTCGTGTAATTGACGCCCTGCGGATAGCTGTTGATGCATATGCACTCCGCCTCCTTCACGCCGGGGAGGTCCACATTGGGCGAGATATAGCAGTCGACTGACGTGAGCTTTGAACGGCTATTGGTTATTCCCTTGATCCTAACGCGCTGGTTTGGCCTGATCACAGGCGGGTCAAATTCGGATTTTGGGACCTCGATTATGAAAAATTGCTCCTTCATGGATGAATTTTGGACCTCCGAAAGATCCGAGGAGTTAAGCACTTCCCCTAGCTGCGCTATGACCTCATCGTTGCTGATGCGGTAATATACGCCCCGGTTTTCCGAAGTTGGCTCTGCTGCAATCGATGCCTCGGGCTCCGGCACGGCAGTTGCTTCCTCCGTTGGCGTCGGCTCTTCCCCGGAAGGTGCCTGGGATGTTGGAACAGGAATATCAGCTGTTGGGTTTGCTGAAGGCGAGGGCGCCGGCGTTGTGGTCGGCGAAGCTGAAGGGCTTGCCGAAGCCGCAGGCGAGGGGGAAGGTGTTCCGATTTGGTTTTGGAGGGTAAAGAACACGTGCTCCGATGAAACGCAGGAATTCAACACAGTGCAATGGGTTAGCCTAAAGCCATATTGCGTGCCAACTGCAAGATTCCCAACGGTCACGTTGTGCAATTCGGAGTAACTCGAATTGGCGTTACTGTTCGAAGCTTCGCTTCCGGCCCAATATTCCAGGGTCGTATTTGTCGGGGCGTTCGTGATCGTCGTTACCGTGATTGAGGAATTCGTGCTCGAGTTGCCAAGCTGCAGGATTTCGGCAACCGGAATGACGTTAACCAAAGTTGAATTGGCGTTCGTATGGTTGGCCTTCGTGACATTCGCGGTAAGCAGATGCACGCCCGTGGAAGAATTTGCAGTATCCCATTCAAAATAAACATCCATACTTTCGCCGTCATCGATAGAGATCGACTGCTCCCCGATCAGGACGTTGTCCTTGCCGTCACGCAGGAAAACCAACACATCATCATAATCACTGAAAGGCGAAAGGTTGTTCACGACCACCTTGACGGGCACAATCGAGCCCTTCTGAACCTGTTGGCTTGCGGATATCTCGATGATTGCCAGGTTGACAATGGTTGCCGTGGCAGTGCATTCGGCAAGCACATTCCAGTTGTGCCCGAAAATTTTGGCATTTGGATATTTTAGCCCGCTCGAAGAATAGCTGCAGGTGAAATTGGCCTGCGGAGCGGGATCGACCATATACTTCTGGTCCTGCGAGCATTCCAACCAAATGCGCTCAGCATCCGGATCGAATGCAAAATTGACCGTGAGATTGAACTGCTCATACCTGAGCGCATAATAGCTGCTGGGATCGAAGGAGCAAGAATTTCCCGCAATTACGTTTGCGAATAGCATTAGAAGGAAAAAGTGGAAAAACCCAGCCAGCCTATCCATGCAACAAATAATGATCCGGCATATAAAAAGATATGAGCGGGTCAGCCCGGAAGCTTTTTGAGCACGCCCTTGCGAAGCAGCTGCTCCACCTGCATCCGCGTATAGCGATAGCTGATGTCCGCCTTGGAATCGCCCTCAACGCTCCAGGGCATTATGATGACGATGTCGCCCGGCTTTACCCATACGCGCATCTTGATCTTTCCTGGAATCCTGCAAAGCCGCTCCTTGCCATCGGCGCATTCGACCCTCATCCGGGATCCGCCATACATCTCCCGAACAACACCGATGATCTCGCCCTTCCGCGGAATTCGCAAATGGATTTCCTCCCCGCTATTGAACGTGCCCATAACTCATCACTCTAAACGCCAAGGGAGCTTGGGTCCCTACGGCAACCAGTCCTTCCACAATATTTGGATCATCATCCTTTTCACTCAAGGATCGTGCTCCTAGCGCCGCACGCCTCGCAGATTAGGATTTTAGGGCCGCGGCCCGAATGTTCAACGTGCGTATCCGGCTTCTTGCATTCCTTGCAGATCACGTGCGTTTGGATGTAGAGCACGAGCTTCTCGTTGATCAGGCGCGGCGCTATCTTTCCGTGGAGGAGGAGCCCGCCCTGGTCCCTTTTCCCAGGTATTGCAAGCTCCCTGAAGAGGAATTTTGCGACTTCCTCCGGGGGCCGCCTTATTTTTGAGCAGATCGAATCGAAATTCTTGATCACGGTCTTTGTGCCATGCATCAGGATGTCCGCAACGGGCATCTCGAACCGTTCGCCCGTATCCTGCTTTTTCGGTAGGGTCGCATACGCCCTCTCAAGCAATTTCTCGTATTCCATCATACCACATCTAGCGTATCATTTTGGAGGTGATGATTTAAAAGGCAGCGTCAATGGCAATGGATGTTTCAAAAAGCCAACAGGCAAATTGGGATCTTGGTCTGACCTGTTGCCTCCGCTTTAGCGATAATTCTTCGGGAACCATCCTTGCTTGCTAACCCACCAATAAGCAAAACCCGTTGAAATGATCGTAGAAGCCAATATCAGCACTACGTACCATCCCTCATCAGCTGGCGTCATTGCAAATGCCGAGTTCGACATAACAGTTGCAATGGTGTTTGGCACGAGTACCGCGGTGCCTAGTATGGTGAGGTATGTCATCGCGAACGCCATCCGGTTGTTCAGGACCTGGAGCTGGTTGTTGTAGATGCTCTGCAATACCTCAAGGCCCGAGGCGAGCACTTCGCTCATATGCTCGCTGAGCTCGATTTGCCTGTTGACGTCATTCGAGAGAAGCTCGACACGGTCAAGGATCCGCTGGTTGTCGGTCATGAGCAAGGCATCGCCGTAAAGCATGAAATTGAGCACATTGAGGGTGTCCCAGAGTGCATTAAGGTAGGTTATCAGCGCGTGCTTCATCTTGTATATTTCAGGTCCCAATTTTGCTCGCGGTGTCTGGGGGTCCATCATGTACTTGCTCAGGTGGTCGCCCTGCTCTTCGATCTCCCGCAGATGGTCGAAGTTCCTGCCGTTGTTCTCATCCAAAAGCCGTATCAGTAGGAGGGTCATCCGGTCGTTCAGGGGAAGGTTCTTTGGCACCTTCTTCAAATAGACGTCGGCATATCTCCTAAAGCGTATGAACCGCTCAACCTTCCTTGTATGGATGGTAAGCACGATGTGCTCCTTCATTAGCACGATCACAGGGCTGATCGTGACATTAAGGCCCTGCACGTTGATCGCAGGCATCCTTATTCCCAATTCCGAGTCAAAATCCTCATAGCCCGACTTCTTGAGCTTCAAGAGCGTCGCTACCAGTTTCGTGTTGAAGCCGAATTTCTGGGCAGCGAGAGGGCCTTCGGTTTCTATGTCATCAACGAGGAAATCGAGCCACGCAAGCTTTGCCGAGGAGATCTTTTCCATGAATTCGTCGGGTTTATCAGAACAGCCCTGCACCTGCCCTGATGCGTGCTGCGCCACGAAGAAAAAGCGCTTGTCCAAGACATTGCCATTTTCCATAGGAACTTAGTAGACGCAGCCCATCTATATATAACTTTCTGCAATTGACGAAGTTTCGGGGGCATTCCCGCGATCATTTTTCCTCCATTGAAATAAGGGCATACGAAATGCAAAACGGAAGGAGCCAGTAAAAACAGGATGCAGGGGGAGGGATTTGAACCCACGAAGCTCTACAGCACGGGATCGCTTAAAACCGCCTGAGCGGAAAATCGAAGATTTTGCGCGAAGGCATCTTTTCTCATGAAAGTCTTTTCTTTTAAAGAAAAATGTTTCCTTAAGTCCCGCCCATTTGACCAGGCTCTGGAACCCCTGCAGGAAAAAGGTTTTAGGGAGGATACTAATTAAATACTCTCGAATTGTCAAAATAGCGGCTAAAACATGAAACTGCCCCTCTCCGCCGCCTCCCTGGTATTGGCAAACCTGATTCCGGCAATCGGGGTTTTGTTCTTCAATTGGGATCCGGTTGGCATATTATTCCTTTACTGGGCCGAAAGCGCAGTGATTGGCATATTTACTCTTGCAAAGATACTGCTTTCGAAGGGAAATTCTTTTTACGCAAAGGGAACAACAACGCCGATGGATATCCCGTGGGCAAAATACCCCTTGGCGCTATTTTTCATGTTCCACTTCGGGCTGTTCATGTTGGTCCATCTGATATTCCTAATGGTGATTTTCCTAACTAACTTCCTTCTCCTGGAAACGGTTCCATTTTCAGTTGGCTCAATGACCATAGGAATAGCATCGGCCCTGGTTTTCATTGCCGCGCTGTTCATAAGCCACGGCATATCCTTCAAAATGTACTACCTGGATGGAAAGGAATTCGAGACCGCCAACCCGGTGGGATTGATGTTTGCGCCCTATCCGAGGATATTTGTCATGCAGGTTGCGATACTCCTGGGTTTCTCGACGGTATTCCCAAGCCTGCTATCCGGCGGCAACCCCGGAGGATTGAAACTTGCTGCTGCTTTGATGACATTGCTCAAAACCGCAATAGACCTGGCGGGCCACCTGCTCGAGCATAAAATAGCCGTGCTTGATGGAACGAGAATCAAGTTTGCAGCTGCCGGCAAATCGCAGGAAAAAACCAATTGAGAGGCAAAATCTATTTGCCGCCTTTCGCTTCCTTCCTTCTTTGCCTCTTGGGCCGTAAGTTCGGGTAGTTGCACTTCCTGCAGCGCTCAGCGCCAATTGGGTTTCGCGCCTTGCACTTCTTGCAGATCAATATCCCAAAGATCGCCTTGTCGGCTATCGGAAACTTTCCCATTTGAACACCTTGATTAGCAGCATGAAAGAGATCATAATATGGGGAAGCGGTTTTATAACGGTTTTGCCCCGGTCCGCCCCCTACCTTTTTTAATCCTTAATCGGGATAACATTACCCCTGTGCCTCCGTAGCTCAGGAGTAGAGACGTGACAAGCCTATGGGGATGGCTCCCCCTACTCTTGTCGGATCGTCACCCCCTCTTTTATTGGTTTGGATGCTAAATTTTAATTCCTGCCTCCGTAGCTCAGGAGTAGAGCGTTTCCTTGGTAAGGAAAAGGTCGCGAGTGCGAATCTCGCCGGGGGCTTTACATTTTCCCCAGCGCCGCTTCCAGTTCCCGGTAATCGTTCTTCCTTTCAAGAATGCATACCAAGATCACAGCGCCGTTTCGGATCAGGTAAACCAGCCTGCAGTCCCTGCCGTCAAGATTGAGCCGGATGCGAAAAACCTGCGAAAATTTGTTCGAATGGATCCGCTTGAACCGGAAGGGATTTCGCTTAATCAGGTCCAGTTTTCCTTCAATGAGTTTTTTCGCGTGCAGGCTGATGCCCTTAAGCTTTTCCAGAAATAATTGAGAGGATTTCAGTTCAAAACTCATGTGGATAGTGCCCTGCGCAATTGCGATTCCCCCACGAGCCTCCTTTTCTTAAGAACTTTGGAAATAATATCATCAATAAGCTTTATCTCCCCTTCGGTCAGCTCATCATCGTCCTGCTGCTTGCCAAATACCTTTTCCCGCACCGATTCGTAAACAAGCTCTTGGATGTTCCGGTAGCCATATTTGTCCAGGTATTTTTCCGCGGCGCTATAGAGCTTCGGGGGCATCTTCAGGCTGATTTGGGTTTCCATGGATACATAAAAATATCCATAAATATATAAGAGTATGTTTTTTGTTTCCTTACAATCTTTTCTGCGTGAACTGCACCGGCAGGATTATTTCCGGCGAAACGTTCTTGGGCGAGTTCACCTTCGGCGAGACCTCGTACGCTTTCATCCCATCGGCAGGATAAGGTTGCAGCAATTTGGCGATTGCGCAAGGATCGGTTTTCGATTCCAGCCAGCCCGAATAATTCCTTTCGCCAATGATTAGCGGCATCCTGTTGTGAATTGGCTTCATTAGGGAATTGGGCTCCGTTGTGATGATGGAGAATGAGAGTTTGGGGCGCATATTTTCATTAATCTCGAATATTCCCCCAAACGAAGCCAATTTGATATTTTTCATACCAACATAATATGGGGTGCTTTTTCCGCCTGCCTTTTGCCACTCGAAGAAATTGCTGAAAGGGACCAGGCAGCGGCGTTTTAGGTAGGCAGCCCTGAAAAGGGGCTTTTCATTGATTGTTTCTGCGCGCGCATTGATGAGAGTTGTGCTGTTTTTTTCATTTTCCTTTTTCCATGAAGGGACAAGGCCCCATTTTGCAAGGGCGAGGGTTCGCTGCTCCTCCCTAATAACTATCGGAACGCTTTCCCCCGGAGCGATATTGTAGGAGGGCTTCCACTCGAAATCAAGCTCCTGCCTTATCTCGTACTTATTCACCAACACCGATAGCTTTTCCAGCAGCGAGAACCTTCCGCACATACGCATCGGAAGGATTTGGGATTCCAAGTATTTATATTTGGCAGGAGTGCGTTTTGGCTGAGCAAAAGGCTTAAAGGGATTGGAGTTGAAAAGGAGCTGGGATTGCTTTTGTGATTTGATGCCAAAAATAAAATCTGAAAGGTTCAAGGAAAGCAGCGGGCTTAGAAGGCACGAGAAGACGCTCTCCGAAAGGAAGAAGGGAGCACTTATTTCAAGCATCATCCTGGGGGGTCAGGACGGCGTGGTCAACGTCCTTGGGGTCCTGCTTGCAGTTGCATTCGCAACATCGAATGCGGTGCTCGTAGTCATTGCAGGCATCGCAGCGGCGCTTACGGAGAGCATATCGATGCTTGCAGTTGCATACACGAGCGCGCGAGCCGAGGAGGATTATTACAAGGCGGAAGAGGAGCGGGAGGAGCGGGAAATCGATGAGATCCCCGAGATCGAGCGGGAGGAAATCAAACGGATTTATTATGAGAAGGGGTTCCGGGCAAAACAGCTAAATCAGATCGTGGCGACAATTACTAGCAACAAGGACACCTGGAAGGAGGTGATGATGCGCGAGGAACTGATGATCGAAAAGGTCGACCTGGGGTTTGCGCGCAGGAAATCGATGATCGTAGGCATTTCGGTAATTGGAGGATCGTTCTTCCCCCTGCTTCCATTCCTAGCAGCGCTTCCGCAGGCGGGATCGCTTCTCCAGATCATCGATGCGGCGTACATCGCAGCGGGTTCATCCATCCTTGCCCTATTCCTTGCGGGATTCTTCAAGGCAAGGTTCACGACGGGAACCCCCTGGAAGAGCGGCCTTGAGATGGCAGCTGTGGGCGCCGCTGCCTCCGGCCTTAGCTACATTGTCGGCGTCGGATTGCGGTTGGCATTTGGCACCGTATGAAACAGTGAGGTTCGATTCAATTATGGCAGGCGCATATCAAATCATCGTGGAAATCTTTTTTTTCCTGATAATAGCACTGGCGGGATTTGCCATAGGAAAGAGCGCATACGGCCTAATCCTCGTGTTTGCGAATCGGCTCGTCAAGAAGACGAAATCCAGCCTTGATGATTATGTCCTCAAGGCGGCCGAGGGCCCGCTGGAAGCGATCATCATCGTCCTTACCCTTTACGTGCTTTCCGATTTCGTGGCAGAGCTTTCGCGGATGCGGGATTTGAGCTTGCATTATTCGCTGGCAATCCTTGTGATCCTCATTGCGTATTCATTGTCGGAAATTTTTGGTGCGCTGCTGCGATGGTACTACGATGAGGGGAGGGCCATAGGCCACCTGAAGATGGATGTCACGCTGCTTCCATTCATAAGGAAGGCGTCAAAAATCATCATCCTCTTTCTGGGAATGACGCTTTCCCTTTCCATACTGGGCATAGACGTTACAGCCATCCTCACCCTCACAAGCATCATCGCTTTGGTTCTAGGGCTTGCATCCCAGGAATCGCTTGCGAATATTTTCGCAGGGCTCGCATTGCAGCTGGATAGGCCCTACCTCTATGGCGAATACCTGAGGTTCCCTACGGGGGAGGTTGCAAAACTCATCAGGATCGGGCTGCGTTCAACGAGGTTCGAGGACCTTGGCGGAAACATAATGTTCATCTCCAACTCCGAATTCGCAAAGCTGAGGCTTACCAACCTCTCCAAACCGGCGCAGGAATTCAAGGCAACGATTTCTGCGGAAATCCCCCTGAAGGTCGGCGTTGGAAGGATCGAAAGCATCATAAGGAAGGAAATTGCAGCCGGGAAAGTGCCGGGCCTATCCAGGAGGGAATTTTCAGTGGCAGTGGAAAAGGTGAACAAGGACCAATATGTTGCCGGCATAGATATTTGGGTTTCCGATTTTAACGGCTTTGGGAAAGCACGTAATTACATCAACAGGAGCCTGTTAAAAATGGTGGGATGAATAAATGCTACTTTCCAAGCACGAAATACTGCAACGGATCGAGAAGCACAGGCTCATATCCAATTTTATCAATTTGCAAGAGCAGCTACAGCCTGCGGGTTTCGATCTCACGGTTGAGAAGGTTTTCCGGTTCAAAACTGCCGGTGCGTTCGATTTCGACAA
Organism: Microcaldota archaeon; assembly: GCA_041305345.1. GTDB lineage: Archaea > Micrarchaeota > Micrarchaeia > Norongarragalinales > SBBD01 > JACRGC01. The sequence goes on from JBFYLP010000006.1 coordinate 190,059, forward strand.
TAAGGAAAGGAAGATGAGCGAAACGGAGGAATTGGATTGGGATACGAGCGGTTGGCTCTTGCTAAAGCCGGGGATATACAAGATCCGCTTCAACGAGGAAGTTCGGATTCCAAATGACCTTGCAGGCATCAACATCCTGCGCTCCTCCCTTATGCGCTCTGGCTGCCTCATGCACCACGGCTTTTGGGACCCAGGCTATCATGGAAAAGGGGAGACGGCGATTCTGGTTGCGAACGAGCACGGATTGAGGCTGAAGAAAAACGCCAAAGTGACGCAGCTCACTTTCCATAGGTTGAGCGAGGAGGCAAGGGAAGGGTATTTAGGAGTGCATCACAAGGAAAACATTGCTTGATGGAAGGTGGTATGAACGGGCAGGAGAAGAAAAGATGAAGGGAAAAATGAAATTCCCGACCTAAATCCCAAGAAGCGCGCCGATCCATTGGAAAAATTCAAAAGGAAACCCGAGGATTACGAGGGCCGGCCCTTAACGCCGGAAGAAAAAATGGCGAAAGAATGGTTCAATAGGACAACAAACCCCGATAAGCTCAGAGCGTTGGTGGAATTCATAACTGCCCATGGAGGCGTTAGGGAAGCGAGGATCATTAAATCCTTCAAACTCCACCGAGCAAAACGACCAAGAAATGAGGAACCAAAATCACAGCAAAAAAGAATTGCTGAAAGGGAAAAAATCCGGGACCTTTTAGGCAAACACCCAAGATTGCTCACGTATTTGCAGGATCCTAGGTTTGGCCCGGGCCTGGTTGCCCATTCGTATTGGGGGTTGGATGGGCAAATGCAAACTGTAGGCGAAATCGCCGATAAATTTAGTACCCAGCATACGGCCGTTAGTAGCTCCATCCAGAAAATCCGCAGGTGGCTCGGGCTTACAAATGAGGCAAGGTACAAGCTGATCGACGAGTTGGGCCCCGTGCCTCCTTGGCTAATAGATCGGGACAAAGATACTGCATTCGCAATATTGAAAAAAATTCAGACCGGCGAATTCGGTCAGTTGAACGAACATGCCCGGGAGCTGCTCGAAAAAAGGTACATTTCGGGCCATACCAGCCTGGAGATTGCCAAAAAAGGCAAAACTTCCCACGACAAAATAAGCGATGCGATTCGTTGGGCCTTGAAAGAATTGAAAATTAGAAATCCGAAAGGGGACTAGGCATTTGCATCCTGCAGGAAAAGTATTATTTTAAAAGATCACGAAGGTTGAACTGTTGATGGTTGAAAGAAGGACGCTCAAGATACCCCAACTGCCCAGCAGCGAACAACAAAAGGTTTTGGATGAAATTAATAGAGATTTGGTGAAGCCTACACAACCCCAAATGAAGAATAAGGAGAGGACCATCCCCGCAATGGTAGAGCCAAATCCGCACTACAAACAAAAAAAATACCCACCTGTTAAAAAAGAAAAAAATACACAACATCCACGGACTCCTAGGTACATCAAGCAAACCATAGGAAAGCCAATGACGGATAAATTTGTTATGGAAATTCTCCGAAGGATTGATGATGATGTAAAGGAGGGATTGGGGAACGAAGGGTCGGATAGCAATGGCAAGAAAACCGGTAGCAACGATTACTATCGCTCCCGTAAGCCCATAATTCCCGAAGGGGTCAATTTTGCCAAATTGAGGGAAAAATACGGCAATCCTTCCTCCCATCTTTCAGATACGCATCAAAAAGTTTGGTTGCTAATGAACGAACATTTGAAAAAGTACCCGAAATCGCTAGGTATATTAGAAAAATATTCCCCCACGCTTCATTCAAGGTTGACTAGGTATTTAGGGATGGGTATAGAAAAGGTATCCCAGAATACGATCACAAAAGAGGATAAGATCTCTGGGATAAAGCTCGTGCTCGATGTCAACAAGGCCATCGATATAATGGGGGTGGTCGACCCCAAACAATCCGGCCTCTTCCAGAAGCACGAGCCCCCAAGCTTCGATCTGAAGCCAGAGCTAGTGCGGCCATACTACCTCTATAGGGAGCATATGGCAAAAAAAACACCCGAATACAGCAAACTCAATAAAAAACAAACCGAGGCCCTTGGGCATTACCTTGGCATAGACAACGTGCCGTTAAATATGACGCAAATCGCCGCACGCTTTAGTTGGGCGTACAAGGACACAAGGAGGACCTTGAATGGGGCATTAAAACAACTTAATATACACCCGGAAAAGGATGCTAAAAGTTAGATGGCAGTTTGTTTTTCCCGGGAAAGAGATGGCTGTAAGACAATGAACCCCTACCTGAAGGGCCTGGTATTCCGCCTTAATTTGAAGATGCTGCTGCTAAGCCCGGCGGAGGAGAAAATCCGGCCATAAACGATCTCCAGCTCTTTTGGGTCAAGTGCCGCACGCAAATCCGCCTCGATGAGCACTGCAGGGTATGCATACAGCTGGTTGTGCCTGCTTAAGGAGTAAATCAATGAAGCCATATTGTCAATCAGCTTGCCATCCTCCCTAGGAAGAAGGAAATCAATACGCAAGGGACGGTCGTATTTCACCGCTTTTAGGTAGAAGGAGGATATTCTTTCCGCGTGCTCCCGAAAATCGCGCAGGATTGGGTGCTCGGAGACGCTCGCATACTTGAAAACGAACGTGCGCTCCCTTTCAGAAAGGAAGTTGTAAAGGAATGAGGAATCGTTCGTCTTCTTCAAAACCGCGCTTTCAGCCGCATTCAAATTCAGGTGCCTATCAATTAGGTTAAGGAACTGTTTTCCCCTCGAATCCTTGATTATGCCCGCAAGGAAGCAGTTCTTGTGCTCTGCAACTATGAATAATTGCAAATATTTGCGGATCAGGTTTTCATAGTGGGGATAAACCTCGCTTTCCTTCGCGGGCTTGTCGGAAACCTGCGGTACAATGGAACCATCAAGGAAAAGCGCCTGGGGCTCGTAGTTCTCAATCACCGCAACAGCCGTTTCGATCTCCTTCTCAAGCCTAGCAATGTTCCGATACCAGATTGCCTCGTGCGCATCCAGGGCGGTAGGGGTGCTTATCTCGTAATCCGGAAATGTCGAGGGGTAATAGTGGTGCTTTTTCAATTTCGAATCCTCATACTCGAAAACCACTCCGGCAGCGCGCGTGAGCACCAAATCAATGGAATGAAGCTCTTCAGCAAGCAGCCCCCCGTCAACAGCTGCGATTTTTCCATTTACCGGAGCATCCTCGACATTCATAACCAATTGGTTCTCCAGCGACTCCTTGAACGTGATTTCGGGGTTTTCCGCCCTTAGCCTTTTGGAAATTTCAAGCTGCCTGCTCTCGCTTGTCTTGATTTGCAAGATGGCTTCCCGGATTGCCTTTTCATTGATCATAAAAATTCATCTGGCCGGCTTGTAGGAATGGACCATCTTGTGCGTTTTTGCATTCGGCGGCTCCCTCTCCTCGAATTTGCGCTCCTTGATCGAGATGATTTTGGGTTTTTTCATTATCGCATCACAATTCTGGGCTTAGTTGTTTTCTCAATCTCCTCGAACTTCATTCCCATAAGCTCCGGATGGAAATAGAAGTACTCGCCGGCTTCCACGTTCAAAGGGGATTTCACGTTCGGATGGAGGAGCATGTGCTCGATTGCCTTCACAAGCGAAAGCAGTGTTTGCGATGCCGCCCACTCGTTTAGCAGGTGGATGCACACCTTCCCGTTCTTGCCATCTATATTGGGGTGGAAGATCGGGGTGAGCCATACCACTTCAAATCCGCCTGCATAGGGGTAGCTGCGGTTGATCGTGATGCGGAATTTTTGGTCGAATCGCGGGGAAATGTTGGCGCCATTTTTCTGGTAAGCTTTCACATTGAGCGATATCTCGTACTGCTGATTGTCCAAACTTGCACTAACCCGGTACTTGCTTTTTTTCAGCTCCTCGCTCTCGGCGTGCAGCCTCCTCTTGAAAACCGCTTCCGGAAGGGTTGGCATAGAAACGACCTTAAGAAAAATTTATTAACCTCAACCATTATATCATTATCGAGGCAAGTCAGTACCGCAAGCGCAGGATACCAAATGACAAGCTAGCGAATCTTTTGGCCTCAAATCTATTTCTTCAAATGCCTAATAATCACGTACTTGTTTCTCTCATCCACTTTAAGGATAAAATTAGCGGACAACGGATGCTTTGATATGAAATCCGCCGGAAGTATAATCTCTCCAACTTCAATGGACCCTTCAAAATTGCCGAATTTGTGCCTTAGCATGGTCTCCACTCTTCCAGCGGCAGTTTCAGTCTGGCCCGGGTATTCCCGATCTATGACGATCTGGTCGCCCTTGCGCAAAATCGGCAAAACCGCAAGAAAAATCAATGCTGAAAAAATATCCAGGACTTTTTGCTGTTTGGTGCCCCTTTCAGACCCGAAAATTTCCCTCTTCAGCCTCCGATCGAGGATTACTGTAGAACTTTCTGAATCCCTGACTGCGGCAATGACCGTATCGAATTCCTTTTGCTCGACTTTGCCGCTCTGGTCTATGAATATCTGCGCCATGGGTTAAAGGTAAATTGGAATGAATAAAAACAACTACAGGGGTCGTTTCGGGTGGCTAAGGATTCAATCCGCTAAGCAGTTCAAGTTGGAGATGCATTAGCGCTGTCTGCTTCCTCGCAATTTCAGCAAGCCTTCCCGGAACAACACCCGCTTAACAGCCATCCGGGTGTGGGCTTCCAGGTTGTTTAAACTATGGTAGGGTTTTTTCAGTAGTATTATTTGTGCGTGCCGGTTGCCGGCAATGGCCAAAGAATTTTTCACAGCGTCATGGAGCTGCTCAAAGGTGATCACGTATTTTGCCCGTGCAATTGGGGTTTGACGTGAGCCGGACGCCTTCCGCATTCCTTGTGCTGCAAACTTGAACTTATCCTTAGTTACATCCATTTCGGAGAGCAGGTCATTTGCGATTCGTTTCATAAACAAGGAAGTACACACACCATCAACATCCGCAAAGACGACGGTAACCCTTTCAGTTTTGGAAATAGAAGGCATATCAACCTCCAGTCGGATCCGGCATCAGCAAAAGCGTGTCGTTCTCCTTTATTCCTGCGTCAAGCAGGGTCATCTCTGGGTTGAGAATCTTGTTGTCCTGGGTCGCGAGAACGAACCTGTCCTTCAGCTGGAGGGACTCGGTCAATACTTCGAGTACGGATGATACGGTAAATTCCGGCTCAACAGCTAGAACAGTATCTTTTCCGGAAGTAGTATGGGAAACGGTTATGTTGAATTCTGCCATGGAAACCACCTAACCTTACATATGGCGCAAAGGCATTTAATTGCTTTTGCCCTTATGGTTTTATGGCCGACAAGAAGCCCCGCGTGGTATCCGTGAGGAAGAAGCCGCGCCTTGTTGAGGAGACTGATTATTCGCTCCTGATGGAGGACAAGGAGCCAAGCAACCTGATTCTGGGAAAGAAGCAGGAAAGGAGGGAAATCCACGATTCCGGCCGCGACAAACTAAGAGAGGATATGCTTGCGGACATCACTCCGGTGAGATCGCCTTTGGAAAGGATAGAGCTAGACCGCGAAATCGAGGAGGATAGGAAGAAGAGGCATTCCTTGGGAAAGAAGATCAAGAGAGCGGTAGGGCTGGAGTGATTTGCATAGTCGTTGCAAGTTCCGGCCGTATTTTCCGAAAAATCCAGATGGATTGGGAGCTTGATGGATGCAGTGCGTGAAGTAGAGGAAGGTCCGAGAGAAGGGTGAAAAAAATGCCTAACAATGAAGAAGAAAACTTGTTTCAAAAAGGAGTCGAGCTAGTGGAGCGGATCAACAAGGTAAAGCCTGCTTCCAGCTTCAGACTCAGGGACTTGCCCTATAACAAATATGTCGAAATGGCAAAAACTGAGGCAAACGCAAAAAACACGATGATGCAGCACAAAACTTTGATAAAATTCTGGGCTAATAATTTAGTAAAGGGGCTGGATGTACCAAAAGATGAGAAAGCGTCCCTGAAAAGATACCTCCTTGATTCCCATGGTAACGCCCCCCCCTCAGCAACGCCCAGAGAAGCGTGTTTTCGGAAGAGAAACTCAAGGAATTTGTCAAGAGGGTTGGGAAGGATCGGGCCCCTAAATTGATTGATATGCTTATGACAAAATGGTTCGATGTTGCGGATGAGGCAAATAGCGCAGCCGTTGTAATGAGTGCACGCATGTCGCATACAATACATTTGGCATTTTGGGCGGGGCAGAATTTCCATAGGATAATATTTAATGCAGATAGTGAGCTGAACCCAAGGGAAAGGTGAAAGAATGCCTAAATCACGAATGGACGACCTTGGCGATTTTTTTTCAGGATTCTGTAGGTGGTCTTCAACATCGTGTTCCTCGGGATTCCGTGGTTTTTCTACCGGATTAAAAGGAAGGCGTTCGGGGATGCGATAGAAAGGCACGAGGAGAAAAAAAGGAAGTGAGAGTATGGCAGAGGTTCTTCAGGAGCAACAGGAGAGAGAAGGGGATAAGCCAAGGGAGATTTACGACGTATACATATCCGCAACTGCTCTCCGGAAGGCGGAGAAGCTATTTGAGATGGCAGCGCAAAGCGGGCTGGAGGCAATGGGGCTGCTGGTTGGGAATGCCTACAGCTGGAAGGGCAGGCAGTACGTGATGGTTGAGAATTTCATCACAGCAAAGAACCTGCCGACTGCAGTAAGCGTGAAATTTACCAAAGAGGCATTTGGCGAGCTCACAAAGGCATATTCGGCCCATTTCAAGGAGAAAAAGCTAATTGTGGGTTGGATACACTCCCACCCCTCCTACGGCTGCTTCCTTTCCCAAACGGATATTAACACGCAGGTGAAATGTTTCTCCGCACCGTTCAACATTGCGATGGTGGTCGATCCGCTAAGGAGGGATGACGGAAGGATGGAGGAGAGGGTTTTCAGAGTGAAAGCAAACGATTATTACGAAGTGAGTTTTGCTGTTATTGATAGGAAGTAAATGAATCGCGTGGTTCACGTGGACCAGATACAGGAAAAAATAGTGACGGAAATGGAAGAGCCAATAGTTGAGAGCAGGCCCGAAGCGGTAAAAATGGAACAGCCGAAGGATCGGAAAGCCCCTCGAACCAGGAAGGAGAGGAGGATCAAATTGCCCCCGAAGGAATTGAAATTCAGGCTCTCGAAGTTCGATTTCATCCTGCTGCAGCTGCTAAAAGAAGGCAAAACCGATCTGGAGGAAGTGAGGAAAACATTCAATCTGGAAAAGCAGGAATTTTGCGATCGGCTGACTCAGCTTAGGGATGCAAACTATTTGGCATTTGATGAAAGCCGCAGCCTGATTGGGCTTTCGATGAGGGGCGTGAACGATTACTCGCTCAAATGGAGGAAAGCGGCCGACGAATGGCTCGGAAGGAAGGAGAAAAAAATCAAGGTGAAAGCGGAGTCGCTTGCTGAAAAACCCCAACAAGCCGAAGACAAGCCGGAGGTCATTAATCTTGCGAACACGATCCAGGCAAAACTGCCGCTGGAGCTGCTCTACAAGGAGCTCGAAACGAGGCACGCGAAAATCCTTGAGCTTCCGGAAGAAAAGCGCGCTGAGGAGACGATTGACATAATGGACCTGATGAAAAGGTATGGCCCGACGGAATCGCAAAGGGACCTCCTTACGAAGAAATCACCGTTCGTTGAAAGATACATGAGCAAGAACGGGCTCAAGGAAGGGAAAAATAAAAAGGCGGAGCAGCCAAAAGGCCAAGTGAAATCCGAGGAAATGGAAAACAAGGCATCGAATGAAAATCCAACAGCAGCAAAGCCATACTACAATCGCGCGATTTCCGAGCTCTCCAGGCAAGCTGCAGAGATCGAGGAAAAAGGGGAGAAATGCGAACTTTGCAAAACCGGCTTCCTAATCTCGGTAAAGGCCGATGAACACAACCCGAAATACGGGCATTGCTTTTGCGGCGCGCCCTACCACAAGGACTGCTATGAAGGGATAGTCGCCGGCGATGGGAAGTGCATCAAATGCGGGCGGAAGCTCGGCTCCGGCTCCGATTTCAAGATGGAGGAGGCGTTCAAGCAGATTCGCGACATTTCATTCTGAATGCACGGGGCAATCGCTTCTTCTTTGCACCTCGAAAATCCGGTGCGCGTTCTTCCTGCCATCATGCAGCAGGTATTTGCCAATTAGATTGGGCTCTATAGCAAGGCTGCCCATCCTAAGTTTGAGGAATTCGTTCACTTGAATGGCTGCAACGATGCTGTTGGTCGTGCTGAGTGCTGGCATCTTCGGATCAAGGAAATCGAGCACTTCCCCAACGCAGCTGTAGCGCTGCCATAGGATTTTGTAATCGCTTTTGCTCATCGCGCATTCGATGCAGCTGGAAGGCGATTTCACTACCTGCACCTTTCCGAGAAAACCTGCGGTGCCGCCATCGATTAGAGGCGCATTCCCGTACACGTGCGCATTCAGGTGCAATCTGGCATTCAGGTTGTCGAGGCAGGAGAATGCGGCATCAAACCCATTGAAAAAATCCCCGCCCAAATCCTCGATCCGTTTTATTGCGGGGATGATTTTGGAGGAAGGGTATTGCACTTGCGCTTTTTCAGCGATAACCTCCGCCTTTAGCCTCTTATTTTCGGCATCCTCCTCCGAGAAGAAGATGCACCGGTTCAGGTTTGCCTTCACAATGACATCATAATCGACAAGCGTGATTTTAACCACCCCCAGCTGGAGGAGTGATTTCACCACTTCATTTCCAAGCGCCCCTGCGCCCACTACAAGCACATTCGCTTCCGAGATCGGTTCCTGCTCCCAATCGCTGATGCGCTTTTGGCGGTCAAGGGGGTCGTCATCGATTCCCATAAGGAAAGGAAGGGAGGCGGAATTAATAATATTGGCGCATTAATCCCACCTATGCCTTTGATCGTGTTCAGCAGGGGAAATCTGGCAGGGGAGACGATTGCCAAAAAACTAGTGGAGAAGCAAGGGTTCAAAGAAAACAAGCCCATCGCATCGGAGGATGGGAAATACGAGTGGAAATGCTGGAAAAACGGCAAGTATACAATGCTTGAGCTTACAACGATGCATACTTACTCGGATTACCTGAAGGATTGCCCGCTATTCAACTCGGGCGATTTGATCGTGATGCTCTCGACCCACCGGAGCGAAAGCAACGCCCCATCGGTCAGCGTTCACTCTTGCGGGAATTTTGGCAACTCAAATAAATTAGGAGGGAATCCGCAAGAATTGGGGCATTCGTCGGGAGCCGCAATAAAAATTGGATTGGAATTCCTAATGAGGCACCCACTGGATGGCTTTCCCGCGTATATGGAAGCGACGCATCACGGCCCAACAACTTTGAAATCGCCAATTGTCTGGGTCGAGATCGGAAGCTCCGAAAAGGAGTGGGCGAATGAGGCAGCTGGCGAATTGATGGCAAAATGCGCACTTGAAATTGCGAACGAATGGAAAAGGGGGGGAAAGGCGCATTCCGGGGATAGGACGGCAATCGGGTTTGGAGGCACGCATTATTGCGCCAAATTCTCAAGGCTTATGCTTGAGGAAAAATACGAATTTCCTTACGTCTGCTCGAAGCACAATATTGAGGATGTGAATGCGGCAGTGATCGGGCAGGCGATGGATAGGAGCGTGGAGAAGATTGAGGTTGCATTGATCGAGAAAAAGAGCATGAATGCCGCGTTGAGGGCCAAAATAACAGCAGCGCTAAATGAGGTTTGTCTGCCGTATGAATTGGTCTGAATTATCGACATATTTATATTTATTAAAAAATTAAGCAATGCGGGTGCGAGAGGTATGGCAAAAAATCAATTGATTTTTACTTTAGGGTCAGCACGCGGAAAAGGAATCTCGGTTTTTGACACTAAAGATAAGCGGTTTGCAAGAAAAAAATTTTCGCGGTTAGAAGAAAAAACAATTTTCGATAGATTTCATGGAAAATGCAAAATTTGCGGAAGAAGAATCGAATTTAGAGATGGAGATGTCGACCACATTAGACCAGTTTCTAAAGGCGGGTCAAACAGAGGAAGCAACCTGCAATGGCTGTGCCATAGCTGCAATCAGCTAAAAGGTAACAGTAAAACCAATAATCAAGTGAGGGCAATCGTTTTTGGAAAAACTCGGAGCAGAGGTAAAAGGCAAACAAGAAAAAAATCCGAGAATAAGTCATCCTCTTTGTTGCCGACCGCATTTGGTGATTTGAAAAGAACAAGCTTTGGATTTAAGGTATAGAATCACTATTTCAGCGCTTTCTTTAGAGTCTTCTCGAAATCCTCGAGGTCTTCCTTCACGGATTCGAGGGCCTTCTTAAGTTCCTTGTGGGGTGCCTTCGCCTTGAGCCGGATTATCGGGTTGCCGCGAAGAGGGTGCTCGTATGCTGCTGCTGCGAACGTTACGCCCTTGCTCTGGGCGAGCCGATCGACAACCACATTCGCAAAGCCCACATCCTCCCCTACGAGCATAAGCTCGAGAAAATTGTCCTCCTCCTTCAAGACCTTGATATCCATCGAAAACCCCTCTCAGACGCCCCTTACCACTTGCAGCGGAAGCGCGTTCTTCTCAAACTCGAAAAGCGCAAGCTGCACGGCATTGAACATCCCCTTTGGCGTCTTTACCAGGCAGGGCGCGCCCATTGCAAGCTGCAGCGCACGCGCGCCAATCAGCCTTGCCTTCTCGTATTTCGTAAGCTCGATTTGCTGCTTGCTCATGATATGCACCGTAGCATCATAGATGAAAACCACTAGTTAAAAGCGTCATTTATTATCCCTAATCCAATTTTTAAACCTTGCCTTGCCCCTTTCTTTTTAGGAAAAAGAAAGGTGCGATTGCGCAGACCTTTCGTCTGCTTATCGCGCAGCAAAGCTGCACGATGGCTCCGCGCCAAAGAAAAAAAGTGCGGTTGCCGGGATCCCCGACCATGTTGCTCATCCGCCCATCAAATTAAGAGGGGTAGAGGCAACCCGAGTAGGGGAGGTACCTCCCCTATAGGGGTTATCGGACCCGGGTCTCCAGCTTGGGAAGCTAGAATTCTGCCACTGAAACACAACCGCATCAAACGGAAGGGATTTGGAAAAACGGATTAATAAAACAATTGGGGGTTGCGGGGGCACGTGGCGGGGGAATGCTATCGCCCATGGATGTCGTTAGGTTTAAAAAGATGATATCGGTATCCTATATATTACACTTCACAGGTGGTAACGATGTCGGTAAAGTTGTCTCAGTTGATTGGAATGGATATCTACACCGATTCCGCGCAGTTCATCGGAAAGGTCTACGACGTGATATTGGATCTGCAGAAGGGCGAGGTCGTGAGGCTCACGCTCGAGCCAATCAAGGTCGCAAGCAAGGAGGAGGCGAAGCGCGTGTTCAAGGAAAAGACAGTGCTCTACCGCTCGGTTAAGGCGGTTGAGAAAATCATAATCGTTTCCGCAACCGGATCAGTCGGGCAGGAGCTCGAGGAGGAAGAGGAGAAGCCCGCAGCGCCGGATAAGCCGATGCCTTATTCTTACAGGTACAGGAAATAGTGCGGGTGCGCCATGATCCAGGAAATCCCAAAAGAAATCAAGGCTAGCCTGTACCAACTCGGCGAGGAAAAAAAGATCCCCGAAATTTATCTTCACAAGGTCCTTTTTTTGTGGCAAAATGCGGATACGCGCGTGTCCTCGAACGAGGCAAAAAAGCTCCTCCCGGAGCTTAAAAAGGCCTTGTCCGAATACGCACAAGGAAGGCACCCAACCCGCATAATTCCTGATTCAAAATTGATTAAGATCGTGAATTTCCACCTATCGGATTACGGCAGGCTTAATGCGCTAAAGGTTCTGCCGGACGTTCGCAGGCCGGAGGAAAGGTATGCTTTCAAATACCAACCTGCCGTCTTAAGAGCCATGCTCAGGGAAAAATTCAAAATAAAGCTAGTCGAAAAAAAATCCAAGGCGAAAGGTGGGGGGCTATGGAAGTATCGAGACCACTGGCGCCATATCTAAACAACCCTTAATTCGACCTTCTTCCTAACCTCATTGAGGACGTAGCTGTAATCACGGTAGTGCGAAATCGCATATATCAGCACAGGATAGCTCGCCTTGGGCACCCGCTGGCCCGAGAAGATCGAAAGTTTCACGTCCTTCATTTCGTGCGGCTGGAGCGTGCCGAGCCGGATCTCCCTTTGCTGCATGAAGCCGCTCTTGTCAAGCCCGAGCGGTTTGGGGACCTGCACGACAATTGCAGTTAGCACCTCCTTATCGATATTGTTGGTGATTTTGATCTCCAAATCAACGGAATCGGCAAGGTGCGCGTTCAGCTTGAATGGATGGAACTCCGTTTGGAGCGTGAATATTGTTTCGTGGGAAAGATCCTTCTTGCCAAACAAGTCCAAAATGCCCATAACACCACCAAGTAAAACGAGAATACGAACGATAGCATAAAGCGAAGAAGTTATTTAAAGTTATTGAGGGGGCGGCGGGGGGTTACAGTTTTAAACTCCGGCGTAATAATTTCGCTGGAATAGGCGAATTAAAAAAAATGGGAATAAGCGCTAGCATCACAATATTGCTTGTAGCCCTGCTTGCACTTGGCTATTCCAGCAACCGCCTTGTTAGCCTGCTTACGGGCATATCAGCAAGGCTCAGGTTCCCAAAATTCCTACTAAGCTTCGTGGTCCTCGGGCTTGGCACATCGCTTCCCGACCTGTTCGTATCCTCGCTTGCCGCATCAAAAAACCAGCCCGAACTCGTTCTTAGCACCATCCTTGGCGCCAACATCATCGTGCTCTGCCTCGTTTTGGGGATCGTCACGATAATAAAGGGCAATTTCAGGGTGCGCGAGAGCACGATCATCGACAATTTCGCATACATTTTCCTCGTGCTTGCAATTCCGTTCTTCCTTTTGCTGGATGGCCGGCTTACCGTGATCGATGGATTCATACTGATAATCATCTACCTGATGTACATTTACAACATCAAGGAGCAGGAGGCAATCATCCGAAGGGAGGAGGTGGAAACGCACCAGGTCTTCATACAGGGGCTGAAGGTAAGGAGCCTTAGCAACGCATTGCTGCAGCTTCTGCTTCTCCTTGCGGTCGCTTACGTTGCATCCAATTTCATCGTGCAAAGCGCAATCGAGATCATCGGTCTTTACCATATCGACCCGCTCATAATGGGCTTTACAATACTGTCGCTTGGGATTGCGATACCGGAATTTGCAGTTGACCTAAGCGCCCTTAGGGCGCGCGAGGAGGAGGTCATCTGGGGCGACCTGATTGGAAGCTTCGTGACAGAGCTTACGTTCATCCTTGGCGCGGCAGCAATCGTTGGCGGAACGCTTACATTCAACCTCTCGCACTTCATTGTGCCGTATGCGTTCATGGTATTCGCATTCCTGCTCGTGTTCTTCTTCGCATACAAGAAGAAGGAGCTCTCGAAGAAGGAGGGCATCGTTCTCGTGCTCCTATATTTCATCTTCCTAAGCGCGCAATTCGACATCCTGCTTGGCGAATCCTCCGGGGCGCTGCTTCCGTGAGTACCGGAGGGGATGGGCATTCCAGCCTTCCCTCTAGCAATTCTTGCCTCCTGCGGCTGCCCGTTGCCCCAAAAAACGGCAACCTTTAAATACGCCGCCGGATTATACGCAATGTAGTGAGGGTATGGACCAAAGGGCGCAGACTTCCACCGAATACATTCTGTTGGTAGCCCTTGGGCTCGTCATCGTGCTTGCGGGGATTTCGATTGCGACCCAAATCAAGGACGTCGCGGACGTGATCTCGACTAGGATAGAAGCCGACAGGACCGCGATCATCGGAATGTTCCTGGAATGAAAAAGCGGGGGTAACCAATGTGGGAATACGCAATTGTGCTCTTCATCCTGCTCGTTTTCCATTACGACCTTAAATACAGGATGATCCCCGATGCGATCAACTTCTTCTTCCTTTTCCTTGCGATCGCTGCAGCAATATTCGAGTACGATTTCGGGCTTCCCAGCCTTCTTGCATCCTACGTGCCGTTCTTCTGCCTTAACTTCGCATTCGCATACCTCCTCTACAGGTTTGGGGTATGGGCAGGCGGGGACGTGAAGTTCTTCACGGCATTGATGGCATTCATGCCCGTCTATTACCCCGAATTTAGGGTATATTCCGCATTCTCGGTATTCCTTACATCAGCAATACTCGTGGCGCCAATAACACTCCTATACTACCTGAAGGAGATTCTCCTCTTCAGGCGCGAGTTCAGGCAGATATTCATTGATGGGGTCTATTCGGCCACAAGGGGAACGGCGCTAGCGTTTTCAGCTTTGCTAGTAGTATCCTTCTTCACAAGGGACTATTCTGCCCCGCCCTATCTCGCACTGCTAATACTCGTCTCCTTCCTCTTCCAGGCCCGTATGAGGCTCACGATACCCCTAGTGATGCTAGGGTCGCTCTTCTTCCTTTTCTTTCGGGTCGGGGAAGCTAGCGCACTCCCTGCGGATTTCCTGTATTACAGGCTGGAGGAATACCTTTCCTTGCTGATACTGCTTTTCTTCAGCTCCCTGATTTTGCACCTGCTCCGAAATTCCTTCAGGCTGGTTTCAAGGGAGGTGCTAACAAAGCCCGTTGCAATTAGCGAAATCCGGGAGGGGGACATACCAGCTGAAACGCTGTACCTGGAAGGCGGGAAGATTAGGAGATGGTCGCCATTTAATGTTTGGAAAACGGTTCGGGAGGCGTTGAAGCGCGGCAACAGGCTGCACATAAAGGATGCATTTAGGGCAATTCGGCCAAGGGGAAAAATCATCATTGACTCCCTAAAGGCGCGGGGGCTTGTTGCTTCGGAGATAAAACAGTTAAAAAGGCTCCGCGTCAAACAGATTCTTGTGAAGGAGGCACTGCCGTTTGCACCGGTCATCGCAGCAGCATTCCTAATCCACAGGCATCTGGATATCTTAAGGGCATTTGGGTACTAGGTATGGGAAACGCAAGGGCGCAGGGAAGCATCGAATTCTTTCTCATAGCTGGCTTCATCCTGCTTGCGACATCGGTCCTGCTCACACAGGCGGACAGGCAGATTTCTGGAACCAGCGCGCTAAACAACGTGCTTATTGCAAGGAGCGCGCTCGACCTCGAGGCAAGCACCCTGAAATACGTTTATTTTTCGGGCTCATACACTTCGATCAACCATAAAATATTCATACCCGTTGGGGCGCAGTGCTTTTACATTGCGGGCTCGAGGCTCGCGTGCATCGTTCCCGGCGCAGGCAGCAGGGTGGTTGGCGAGCAGCTAGAGACGCCCGTCCCATCCGTGGAGCCCTCCTGCCATAAGAGCGGCTGGGTTTCCATAACGACAATCAACCAGGCGGGTATGCTGAACGTCTCCTGCACGTGATCCCAATTATGCTTAAGGCCCAAAGCGCTGCCGAATACGTCACACTCGTGGCGCTTATTTTCGTGCTAGTTGCGGCGATGATGCTAATTGCGTTCCGGCAGCAGGAGCTGACTCTCGCCCTTTCAACAACAAGGCTGACTTGCATACAATACGGCGGGATGAACTCGAGTGCAAGCTGCAACGAAATTAGGTATTACTACGTTGCATCGCAAAACGTTACAATCGTTCCCGTGACAGCAGGAGCGCTAACGCCCGAGCAGCAAGCGGAACTGAGGGGAAGGATAATTGGCAACTTGGGGCAGATTTTCAAGCGCACGGATGCAGCGGGAAGGTGCATGACAGCCGCTTATTACTCATACTGCATCTCATTCCCTTAAAAAAAGCATCAACGGAATAAGGCTAGGGTTTTTGCCTGGAGCCCCTTCCCTTTTTTCCGACAATAAGTTTGCGTCCCTTCCCTGAATGATCCGGCCTGCGCCTTGCCTTTCTTCGGATTAGGTATGCGGAGAATGCTCCCGATCCAAGCAGCCAAAAAAGAGTGGAGAGGGCGGAATACCTGATTATTTTTTCCATGGAAATTATCGCTATTTGGGCCAGTGCAAGGGGCGCCTTGGCAATTCCTGGAAGGTATACGCCGGTTCTTGAAAGCTCGTTCATCCCCAAGGAGAGAACGAGGAGGGAGATTACCGAGATGGAGAGGTTGTTTAGGCCGGATGCGATCACAGATGCCTTGAGCACCTCCATATAATTAAGGTAAAAATACCCTAAACCACGTTTTCCAAGAAGGCTGTATGCAAGGAGGGCCAAAAGAACGATTACGGAGTAGAAAACCGCGAACGCAACCAACGCTACGAAGGAAAGCAACAAGAAATCGAGAACTGAAACCATTTCAACCACACGATACGGAAGCGCTACGCAGGAATAAACTCAAAACCCGCTCCGGATAAAGCCAACTGCAACGGCTATTAGAAGCAATCCAAGCACCCTGGAGGAAATCTCGATCACATTGGGGCCAAGCACCTTTAACAGACGGCCCGCATTGAGCAGAATGACCCAGTTGACGAAAAGCGATGTTAGCGCTGCTAGCAATGTCACCCAAAAACCAATTGCGGGATCGTATGAAAGAACGATGAGGCTAGTAATGACGCCAGGCCCAGTGATCAGCGGCACGCCAATTATCGTTGCAGCAACGTGGTAATCGGCAATTGGCCGCTCCTTTTTCCCATAGCCGAAAACGAGCTGCGCCCCCAAAATCAGCAGGACCGCGCCGCCAGCTATCTTGAAATTGGCGGACGTGATGTTGAACGCCCCAAGTATGTAATTGCCAAATAGGATGAAAATGATGACGACTGATGTGGCGACGAGGAGCGCTTGGTTTGCGGCCTTCATCCTATTGATCTTTGAAAATTTCTTCGTGACAACAAGGAAAACCGGAAGCGAACCGAAGGGGTCCATTATTGCAAATATCAGCGCGAACGCCCGGAGGAACGGCTCAATGGGAAGCGATTCTAGCATGTAATAATGAGCCATCCCCCCTTAAAAAATCCATTTCCTTAGCAAGCCAAGCAATCCTTCCAGCCTTATAAAACAGTCCGCCCCTAATATTTTTTGAGGGAAATGGGATTCGATAGGATCAAGCTGTTCAAGCGCGACCTGAGGCATTACGAACCGCAGGTCAAGCGGAGGGCACTCGAAGCGCTATACGATGATTCGAGGGAAGACATAACAACAAAGGCTCTTGGCCTAACGGGCAATGCCAAAGCAGCCGTAATTGCGCAGGAGAAAGGGATACTATGCGGCCTTCTTGAAGCCAGGCACGCTTTTTTGGGCCTTAAGATCCATTGCAATCTTGAGGAGGGAGCCGAAATAAGGAAGGGGCAGCAGATCCTTCAAATCGAGGGGGATGTGGCAGAGATTTTGAAGCGCGAAAGGACGGCATTGAATTATTTGCAGCTGCTAAGTGGAATAGCAACAGAAACTCATAAGCTAGCTACTGATTTTGGAAAATTCAAAGTTGCTGCTCTCCGAAAGAATCATCCCCTGCTGACCGAATCGGAAAAGCGCGCGGTCCAGGTGGGGGGCGGATTGGCCCACAGGATGAGCCTTGCCGACGGCTACCTCATCAAGAATACGCATCTAGCCTTCCTCAGGAAGGAATTTAAAATCAGTTCGGCTGAGGCAGTAAAATTGGCTGTTGCGCAGGCGGTGAAGCACAGGAGGCAGTCGCACATCCATTATTTCGTGGAGGTGGAAGTTAGGGACGCTAGCGAGGCTGCAGCTGCTGCAAAAACGCAGGCGGATGCCATCTTGGTCGATAACCAATCGCCCATAAAATTCGCTCAAATTTCCAAAAAGATACGGAAGGTTAACAGCACCATATTGATCGAGGCAAGCGGGGGCATCAAACCCAGGAATGCACGGAAATACCTGGATGCGGGCGCATCTTTTATTAGCATGAGTTTTTTGGTGTTGTGCGCAAGGCCGCTCGATATGCATTTAAGGCTGCTTCCTTGAAGGTGCCCATTTTCTCATTTCCCATATAAATACCTTTCCATTTTTAAGAAGTTTTTTAACCTAGTTTTGCGCAATGAAATTGCTGATTCCTGCTTTTAGGGGGGGGACGTACTATGGAACGCGAGTATTCAGTTGAGATAGTGATCGAGAGCAAGCCCGTGCTCAAGGATCCGGAGGGAGGCACGATTGCAAACGACCTGATGAGGAAGCACGGATTCGAGATGGTTTTAGGGGTTAGGACCGCAAAACTGCTAAGGGTTCGGATGAATGCGGTAAATGAGCAGAAGGCATGGCAGGTCGCCGACCGGATGGTAAAGGAGCTAAGGCTTGCAAATCCAGTTGCGCAAACCTATGTAATTTCGATTAAAAAATGAACAGAAAACATAATGCCAAAGCCTTGATTGGTTTTTTTAATAAAGCAATGAGTGGATTCCCCCATGCCCAAGATTGCAATAATCCAGTTCCCGGGAAGCAACTGCGATCTCGATGCATATCACGTGCTTAAGGAGGTAATGCACCTGAATGCGGAACTTATATGGCATACAGATTTCCGGGAGGGCAAATTCGATGCGGCAATACTTCCTGGCGGTTTTGCTTACGGAGACCATCTCCGGGCGGGAGTGATCGCCGCCTACTCGCCTGCAATGAAGGAGGTTCGAAAGATGGCTCGGGATAGGAAGCCGATCCTTGGGATCTGCAACGGCTTCCAGATATTGTGCGAGGCCGAGCTCCTTCCGGGCGCACTTTTAAGGAACGCCTCAACAAGGTTCGTTTGCAAATGGATCACAATGAAGGTATTAAGCACTAGGAGCGCATTCTCAAAAAAATTCGCACGCGGGGATTTGTTCCAATCGCCTACAGCGCACGGGGAGGGCAATTATTACATCGAGCCGGAGGGGTTGAAGCAGCTGTATGCAAATGACCAGGTAATTTTCAAATATTGCGATTCAGGGGGAAGGGAGACTCCCGAGTCCAATCCGAACGGGGCGCTTGACAACATTGCAGGCATCTGCAACCTCGAGGGGAATGTGGCGGGCCTTATGCCCCATCCCGAAAGGGCCTCCGAAAGGATCCTTAGCCCCTACAGGAACGAGAAGGCAAGGCTGGTGTTCGAGAGCCTCAAGGAATTCCTTGTGGGAGGGAGGCTTTAGGGGATAAAGGCATTTAGATCTTGAATGAGTTTTTTTGGGAAGGCCATAGAAATTGAGTTGCGGGGAGCTTGGAAGAATTTGTATTTTTGATACGGAGGGCTTTTAGGTGTTGTAAATGAACGTTTCCGGCGTCGATGTCGATCTTACTAAGGAGGAGTTAACGTACATTAAGGAAAGGCTGGGTGGAAGGCTCCCGACAATGGTCGAAGCGGGAATGCTCGATGTGATGTGGTCGGAGCATTGCAGCTACAAGAGCTCAAGGCCGCTACTTAAGATGCTGCCAACCACCGGGAAAAGGGTCATCCTGGGGCCGGGGTTCGATTCGGGGGTTATCGACATCGGCGACAACCAGTGCATCGCATTCAAAATCGAATCGCACAACCATCCGTCGGCAATCGACCCGTATTCCGGGGCTGCAACTGGAATTGGGGGGATAATTCGGGATGTGCTAGCAGTCGGGGCGAGGCCAATTGCACTGGCAGATCCGCTTTTTTTTGGAAGGCTTAGTTCACCGCAGGCAAAGTGGCTGCTTAATTACGTGGTGAAGGGGATTGGCGACTATGGAAATTGCACGGGAATTGCAACGGTTGCGGGTGAAACCCATTTCGATCCCTCGTTTGAAAGAAACTGCCTTGTGAATTGCGCTTGCTTCGGGCTTGTTGACAGGGACAAGATAGTTTATGGGAAGGGGAAGGAGGCAGGCGACCTCCTGATTCTTGCAGGAAGCGCTACTGGCAAGGATGGCATCCACGGGGTCACATTTGCCAGCAAGAACCTTCACGGCAGAAGCGATGAGGAGCGTCCGGCAGTGCAGATTCCAGACCCATTCCTAAAGAAACTGATAATCGAGGCCACGATGGAAGCGCTAAGGAGCGGGAAAGTGAAGGCCGTGAAGGATTTCGGGGGAGGAGGACTCACGTGCGTTTGTTCCGAAATGGCTAACAAGGGCGGGCTTGGCGCGGAAATCGACGTCTCCGAAGTGCATCTGAGGGAACCCCTCACACCATTTGAGATAATGATCTCCGAATCGCAGGAAAGGATGCTTTTCTCGTGCTCGCCAAAGGACCTTAAAGTGCTTGCGGGGATATTTGGCAAATACAATCTGCCCTATCGCGTGATTGGCAAACTGACCCCGACAAAAAGGATGGTCGTGAAGGAGAGGGGAAAAATCGTGTGCGACGTGCCAGTTGAGCTGCTTACGGATGTGCCAACGGTCGTGATGCCATCTAGGAAGCCGGCGGATCTGGAAAGGCTGATTTCATCCAGGAAGCCATATACCCCATCAAATTTGAATGATGTGCTAATAAAGCTGCTTAAATCCGAAAACATAGCAAGCAAGCATTGGATTTACGTCCAGTACGATACCGAGGTCGGCGACCGCACAGTCGTAAAATGCGGCGAGGCTGATGCGGGCGTGCTTAGGATCAATGACAGGAAGGCGATTGCAATCAAGAGCGATTGCAACTACAAGCACTGCCATCTTGACCCGTACAATGGCGCTGCGGGAAGCACGATGGAATGCAGCCGCAATCTCGCTGCTGTTGGCGCGATTGCAATTGGCGCAGTTGACAACCTGAATTTCGGCAATCCCAAGAAACCGGAGGTTTTCTGGCAATTCTCCGAGAGCATAAGGGGGATGTCGGATGCGCTTAATGCCCTGCAGGTGCCGTGTGTGGGGGGAAACGTATCATTCTATAACGAGGATGACGTCACAAAGAAGGCCGTCAAGCCGGCGCCCGTCGTGCTGATGGTTGGGCTCATCGAAAGCATCGAGAACATCATCACTCCCGAGTTCAAGGCCGCGGGAGATGCAATCATACTTGTCGGAAGCCCTACAGCAAGCGAGCTTGGGGGAAGCGAATATTTTGCTGTCCAGTTCGAGATGGAAGGCGGCGTTGCGCCAAAAGTCAATTTTGAGGAGGAGAAAAAGGGGATTTCCCTTATTCTTGAGGCAAACAAGCGCAAATTGCTCAATGCGTGCCACGATGTTTCGGAGGGCGGGCTTGGGATTGCGCTATCCGAAATGAGCATCAAGGGAAACCTGGGGGCCGAGGTCCACCTGGACAAGGTTCCCTTGAAGCTAAATAAGATGGAGCCCGACGAGATACTATTCTCCGAAAGCTATGGGAGGTTCCTTGTAACTACAAAGGAATCCGAGAAATTCCTCAAGCTCGCTTCTGAAAAGGGGGTGAATGCGGCAATAATCGGCCGCGTTTCTACGGAAAAGCGGCTGACTGTTTTCGATCTGCAGCAAAAACGCGCAGTCGACCTGGCAATCACTTCGATGCGCGACGAGTTCGAGAATGCGCTCGAAAGGATGATGATGTGAGGGGTGTTCAAACCAATATTAATAAATCAGCTTCCCCATTCATATTATTCTGATTTTCTTTCCGTCTGCAGGGGCTTAAGCTTATGGGGGACGAAATCCGCGAGGAATGCGGCGTAATTGGCGTGTACTCGGAGCGGGGGGAAGGCGCCGAGATACCATACAACATCTATAACGGGCTAATTGCGCTCCAGCATCGGGGCCAGGAATCCGCGGGAATCTCTGTCATTGCCAACGGAAAGCTAATTACGATGAAGCAAATGGGCCTTGTCACGGATATCTTTTCAACTAGCGACCTCGAAAGGCTGGCTGGAAAGATGGGAATTGGCCACGTCAGGTATTCCACGACCGGCTCCTCCACAATAGAAAACGCGCAGCCCCTTGTGCACAAGGAAAGGGGGTTGCAAATCGCAATCTCTTTCAATGGGAACATCGTTAATTACGAAGAGTTAAAGCATTCCCTAACCAATGGGCTAACGCAGATGCCCTTTAGCTGCTCGGCGGACACGGAACTGATCGTGAAGATGTTCGCTTCCGAATTTCGGAAGGAAATGGGTTTCACCGCCGGCAGGAAACGCGGCAAGGGCAAGGATGCGCCAAAGGCAACGCAGGATCCGTTTTCGCCCTACCTGAATGCGATGCATTCGGTGATGAAACAACTTGAAGGTGCGTATGCGGTCATCCTGCTGCTAAGCGATGGCACCATCCTTGCTGCAAGGGACCCGAAGGGCTTCAAGCCGCTTTGCATTGGAAGGAAGAGGACGCTTGTTTGCGACCAGGTATTCATCGCAAGCGAAACCGCTGCGCTCGATGCGCTAGATGCGCAATTCGACAGGGACGTCGTGCCCGGGGAGGTCGTCGTAATTAGGCAAAACGAAATCCGCACGCAGGTGTTCTTCAAGGAGAGGAATGCGCATTGCATGTTCGAATGGGTGTACTTCTCAAGGCCCGATTCCGTGATAGAAAACCGGCCGGTTTTCGATGTTCGAAGGAGGCTTGGCGAGGAACTTGCAAGGCAATTCAAGGGGCAGATCGACATCGTGATGCCCATTCCAGATTCGGGCCGCTCTGCTGCGATAGGGTTTTCCCAGGCGTCAGGAATACCTCTCGTAGAGGGGCTAATCAAGAATAGGTACATACACCGCACTTTCATAATGCCCGCAAACGAGCAGAGGAAGGCGCTATTAAAGCTCAAGCTCAACCCCATCCGCTCGATAATCGAAGGTAGGCGCGTTGGCATCGTGGACGATAGCATCATCCGCGGGAACACGATGAAAAGGCTGGTTAAGATGCTGCGGGAATGCGGGGCAAAGGAGGTGCACCTGCTCATAAGCTGCCCGCCAGTGATTGCGCCTTGCTATATGGGAATCGACTTCCCAACTTACAAGGAATTGGTCGCTTCAAGCAGGAACATCCAGCAAATAACGCAGGAGCTAGGCGCGGATACGGTAACTTACAACACAATCGATGCCCTCCAGCGCTCCCTTGCACTTCCGGAAAACGATTTCTGCATGGCTTGCCTAACCGATGTCTATCCCACGCCCAAAATCAACGAATATGCATCGCAAAAGCGCGCTGAGGGAAAAAGCAACGGATTCGTGGTAGCTGTGCTCGCATCCGGCAGGGGAAGCAACCTCCAGAGCATCATTGACAACATCGAGAACAAGAAGTTGAACGCCCGGATTGGAATTGTCATAAGCGACAAGGCGGATGCACAGGCACTAAAGAGGGCGG
Source organism: Microcaldota archaeon (assembly GCA_041305345.1). Lineage (GTDB taxonomy): Archaea > Micrarchaeota > Micrarchaeia > Norongarragalinales > SBBD01 > JACRGC01. The sequence continues at coordinate 213,081 of JBFYLP010000006.1, forward strand.
AGAAGCACGGGATCGAGTTCGCGCACATCGATCCCAAAAAATTCGCCATCAAGGAGGATTACGAGAGGGAAGTTCTAAAACATTTGAGTGAGAAGGAAGTTGACCTTGTCGTGCTTGCGGGATATATGCGCATCGTAGGGAAGGTTTTGCTTGAAGCTTACAGGGATCGGATCATTAACATTCACCCAACGCTGCTGCCAAAATTCAAGGGCTGCCGCGGATTGGAGTGCCACGAGCTTGTCATCAAGGCCGGCGAAAAGGAATCGGGCTGCACCGTCCATCTTGTGACAGAGGATGTGGATGGCGGGCCCATAATGGGCCAAAGAAAGGTTGCGGTACAGGAAAATGACACGGCACAGAAGCTTGCCGAACGCATCCTGAAGGAGGAGCACATCCTGCTCCCGGAAGTTGTTGGTATGTTCGTTAGGGGAAAGCACGGGTGCTAATTAATTAAAAATACCATAACTTTTATATATCCAATATAGCATAATTATAGCGATAATAATATGAACCTGACAATGAACTTTGAAGGATATATAGAGCAGATCATCGAACGCGCGCTCAAGACAGGGATTGTGAAGACGAAAGCGGAGGCGCTTCGGCTGGGACTCTTGGAACTTAATGATAAATATCACCTGGTTTCGAAGAATGCCGATGAGCTGGAACTAAAGGAAGACACAGCGGAAATCACCCGCATCGAAAAGGATATTAAATCCGGCAAGGAGAAACTGCACAGGGCAAGGAACGTGGAGGCTCTGTTCAAGTGATTGGATTGCACGAGCTGGCATATTCCGACACGTTCGAAAAAGATTTGAAAAGCCTATCCAAACCCGCCCAGCTGCACCTGAAAAACCTTATCAATAAAATTATGCAGAGCCCCCTGCGTTTCAAGCCCTTGAAAGGATATTCGAACATATTCCGAATTAGATTTGAGCAATTCAGGCTGATCTACAAGGTTGATGGCAATAAAGTCATATTGCTATTTGTAAGGAAAAGGGACATTGTTTACCGGGGTATTTAGCGCCTTGGCAACACCGCATTAACTAACTTTCCCCCGAATGAATCCACCTGCATCCGTTTTCGTCAAACCGCTTTGCGAATCGACGTACGTAATGCCAACTTGCCAGTCAAACGCACTATTGCTTGGCAGTCTTGTCCCTTCGCATTTGATTCGAATCAACGCATTTGGCGCTATCTCCCTTGAGCCGTACCTGTTGTCAATCGAACACGAGGACGGGGCGCCGTTGCCGGCAAGATAAGCAGATTGGACGGTAATCGGACGCCCAACGGAATTCCCAAGCAGAATTTCAACGCCGCCATTTCCCGCATTATGATCGGAATATGTGAAAACGCCAAAGCCTCCCCCACCCCGTGCCTCCTGAAATTTTGAGGGGTTGAAGACTCCGGTATACCATAGGACGGATGCAAAGATAAGCACACCGAAAATCAGCACGCATAATACGATGATTGGCACAACAAGAATGGCAATGGCCTTACCAGTACCGACCTGGTGTGCTTCCCTGATGGATAGCACCTGATAGTAAAGCGCAGCAAGGCCTAATGCGAGGCTGACGAGCCAGAACAGTATGCCGACAACTGGAATGAAAATGAGCCCAGTAACGCAGGCGGAAATGATCTGCAAGGGCGCTAATGCAAGCGCATAAAGGTAGAACTGCTGTGAGAACGACCCCTGGCCGCCAAGAATCCTTGCAAAAAGGTAAATGATGCCGTTCAGGATGAAAGCGCAAACGAGCAATAATAACGGGTATACGACAGAGAAAAATGCCCCAACGCCATAAAACGCCCCAGCTCCGATGCCAATAGAATTGCCGAAAGCAAATATGAATGCCCCATACAGGAGCCCAGTAATCAAGCCACTAAGCGCCAAGTAGCCTAAACCAGTTGAAATGGATGCCCTCTGCCTTTCAGCTGCAAGCGTCTGCTTGGGATTTTTCAAGACAGCAACCCATTTGTCAACAAAGGACATATGACCACCAACCGGATTTCGTTGAATCCTACATTCTCTCCAGGTATAAAAATGTTTTTAATGCCCCAAAAACAATTACCCCGAAATGAGCGAAGTTACCGAGGCGGAAACAATCTTGGAATCCACAAACTCACCAATGAAGCGCCCTTTTTCCGGAACAAGCACCGCCTTGTAGCTTTCGCTCCTGCCCTGTAAATAGCCGTTTCTTGCCTGCTCCGTAATTAATACGCCAACAGATTGTCCGACGAATTTCCGATTTTGCCTCAGGGCAATTCCCTTCACCAGCCGGTCAAGGATTTCACTCCTATCCTTTATGATGCTCGAATGGAATTGCCTCATCTTCGCGGATGTGGTGCCCCTCCTTTTTGAATATTTGGATACGTTTACGACATCAAACGAGAGTTTTTCGCATAATTCGAGGGTTTCGTTAAACTCCTGCGCAGTTTCGCTTGGAAAACCAACAATTACGTCCGTTTCGAGCGTAATTTCGGGAATTGCCTTGCGGAATGCAACAGCCACTTCTGCCGCTTCTTCCGCAGCATAGCCCCTTTGCATCAATTTCAAAATCCTGTTGCTTCCGGACTGGATTGGAAGGTGCAGGAATTTGTAAATTTTGGGCAATTTAAATGCCTCAATCCACGAATCGAGATTTTTTAGCACGTACTGCGGATTGGCCATGCCAACACGGATTAGGAACCTTCCCTCCAGATCGTTCAATTGCTCCAACAACGAAGGCAAGCTTGTTTTGAGGTCGAAGCCATAACAGCCGTTGTCCTGCGAGGCAAGCTGGATTTCCTTCGCACGGTTCGAAATGGCGGCCTTAGCCTCCTCAAGAATGAGGCGGGCGGGCTTGCTTTCAAACCTTCCCCGCGCGATTTTGGTGGCGCAGAAGGTGCAGTTGCTAAGGCAGCCAGAGGACGTCTGTATGCGGGCAACGGGGAAGGAAGGAATTTTTTGCAGATGGAACTTGGAATTAAAATCATCCTTAAGGAATATGCGCTCAGTCATTTTGGATTTCGAGCCTAGAAGCGCAGGAATCCTATCAAGGGAATTGGGGCCCAAATAACCAATGGCGCAAGGCGCGGCCTTCCTCACCCCGGGAAGGTTCATCACCGGCAGGCAGCCTGCAACGATAATGTACTTACCGGCATCATCCAGCCGCTTGAGGTAGTGCATTATCTTGTTCTCCGTAGTCTCCTTCACTCCGCACGTATTGACAATAATGATGCCAGCTTCCTCCTCGGAGCCTGCGAGCTTATGCCCCCGCTCCAAAAGAAGGCCTGCAATCATATCGGAATCCGCCCTGTTGAGAGTGCAGCCATACGTCTTGATGAAGATCGAATCCATTTTTCCTTAGCACCAACCGTACAGTTCTGGGTGCAAGGATACAAATAGCTTCCCATTGCAAAGGGCGCCATTGTTACAAAAACAAACGGGTATCCCCCTCAAAGGAAAATGAAAGGCCGCCTTGCATTGAAAAAAAAGCTTAATCGGTTTGGCCCGATGCTGCCCACCAATAAGGCTTAAATACGAAGGGCGCGTTCCTTTTTTGAGGAGTGGAAACAATGCCCGATGAATACCAGGAAGAGCTAATCAACATCTCGGAGAAGCTTGGCAAATACAACGCAGCGATGCAGGAATCGCTAAACATCCTAAGCGATGAATTCCTCCTGCTCCGGGACGAGCTCTCAACGCTCAACCAGAACCTGGAGAAAACCAAGGACCTTGATGAGCGGATAGAGCAGTTCAACAAGACAGTCACAATGCTAACCGGCTTGCAGGAGAAGCTCAAGGTCATTGAGAAGGTCGCTGATTCGATGGCGATTGCCGATTCGCTTTCTGCAAGGATCGATGTGCTTGCAAAAAAGGCGGATGAGGGCAAGGCGGGAATGGCAGAAGCGGTCCAACCCATAAGCAAGAAGATGGACCTTCTTTTCTCGAAATTCGATGAAACGCTTACACCGGTTGGGAAAAAGGTGGACGTGCTTTCAGAGGCATTCAAGGAGGAACTGAAGGAATCGTCCGAAACGCTAAAGGGAGAGGAGCAGCTAAAGAGCCTCGCGCTTGCGATCCAGGACGAATTGTCAAGGCTCCAAAAGGTGAATGAGGACCATTCGAATGCTATTCGGTCCGTAAGCACCTCCGTCGCGTTCCTATCCTCCTCCGAAGGGGAGATGAAAAAGAGCCTGGATGGCCTCATCAAGATTTACGAGCAGGATCGGGAAAGGAGTGCGGAGGAACGCGCAAAAAGGGATGCCGAGGAGAAGGGAAGGGGCGGCCTCAATGGCGATGGGAGGCTAGATGAGATAGTCGCATTGCTTAAGGTGCAGATGGAAAAGCTCGAAAGCTCCGAAGGCGCAAGGGATGGCAGGAAGCCGCAAGGCCTTGAGGAAATCGCATTGGAAATGAAGGCGCAGACCGCGCTTTTGCAAACGATGTCACAGCAGAAATCGGCCATTCCACCCGAGCTGGTTGAGGAAATCAGAAAGCAGGGCGCGGACTTTTCGAAAATGCAGCAAATGCTTGCGGAGCAGGCGAGGATGCTTGCTTTCTTCCAGGACTCGCTGCCAACTGGCAATTTCGAGGAAGTGATCAAGCACGCCGACCTCATCAACCAAAGCACGAATTCGAAACTGGATAGCCTGACGGAAATGAACTCGAAAACCACGAAGGCGATTTGGGACTTTGCGGACAAGTCGGGCCAGCTTCCGGCACTGATGCAAAACATCTCGGCCGCATTGGACGCACTCGTAAATGAGATGAGGAAGGCGCAGGCCGCATATAAAAACCTCGAAAACGCGGTGGACAAGGCTGCGGCGCTGCCGGCGCAGAGCTCAACGGAGCACATGCAGAAGTTGGAAACGATAACCGAGAACATCAGGGGGCTTCATGCAAGTATAGAAACGCCCCCGCAGATCGAAGGGCAGCTAAGGCAGGTGATCGATGAGCTAAGGAAATTCGAGCAAATCGAAATGCAAAGGCTGGAAAAGACTACTGCGGGCGCTGATGCGGTAGGCCCCGCTGTCGAATCGAAATTGAATGGCATATTCGAGGAACTAAGGAAAATCGAGGGCCTGCAAATTGGCATCTCTGAGAAGGGCAGCGTTGCAGGAAGCGGAACGCCTATCGACACCAGCAGGATGGACGCCCAGCTCATTGCAATAAAGAAGGAGCTTGCAACGGTATCGGAGAACGTGACGGGCCTTCGAAACATGCTAATGCAGGGCACGGACATTTCAGCGGAAGTGGACTTCGCACCCGTCATCACGAAGATCGAGCAGCTTCGGGAGCAGATCGCATCATCGGCAGCTGCAGCAGGCCAACGGTCATCGGCTTCGGCCCAGTTATCGGGCTCGAAGCTCCTTGACCAGAGGGAAGTATTCGAGGAGATCCAGCAGAATATTCGCGTCTTCCAGTCGTTCGAGCTTTCCGACCGGGCGAAGATCGTTGTGGACCGGCTCGACATGCTAGTCAAGCGCGGGATTTCCCTATACTCCACCTGAAACGAGCCCTCAATTGGATTATAAACTCCTTCCCCAATTAGAATCCGGTTCCGATGGAAAATGCATTCAATCTTGATGACACCCTACGGAGGCTTGGCTACCCGGAACTCAACCCGATGCAGGCGAAGGCGATTGCGGATGGGTTTTTAGAGAGCAGGAAGGCGCTCGTATGTGCACCTACTGCATCAGGGAAAACGCTTCTTGCCACACTCGCAATCATCAAGAACTACGCGCAGACCCGCAAAAAGACGTTCTACGTCGTGCCCCTCAAGGCACTTGCGCAGGAGAAATTCAACGAGTTCTCGGAGCTTATGCAACAGTTCGAAATGAAAGTGGCGCTCTCCACTTCCGATTTCGATTCATCCGCGGATGCGCTTTCAAATGCGGATGTAATCATCGCCACGATTGAGAAGCTCGATTCGCTTCTTCGGCACGAGGTGGGCTGGCTGGAGAAAGTGAACCTTGCGATAATTGATGAGGCGCATTTGCTCAACGATGAGAGCAGGGGCGCCACATTGGAAATCGTGATGGTGAAATTGCTGAGGCTGAATTTGAAGCTTGTTGCGCTTTCCGCAACGATACCTAACTCGCAGGAAATCGCGAAATGGCTAAGTGCGGACCTTTATGAGAGCGATTACCGGCCCACGAAATTGGTTTACGGGATTGCAGAAGATGGCAAAATCACTTACATCGATAGGGCAAGCCCGGATAGGAAAATTGAAAAACTGTCCTCGAAAAAAACCCTCGAGGAACTCCAAAGGAAATGCATCGATAGGAAGGGGCAGTCGCTCGTGTTCGTTTCCTCCCGAAGGTCTGCCGAAAGCACGGCAAGGGAGCTGGGGCTGCTAGTGTTTGAGAAACTGAATTTGGGGGAGAAAGCGAAATTGGAGGAACTCTCAATCAAGGCGCTCAGAACGTTTTCAACCCCAACAGCGCAATGCAAATCGCTTTCGTTATGCCTGAAGAACGGTGTCGCATTCCACCATGCAGGGATCCCGGGAAAGCAAAGGAAAATCATCGAGGAGGGCTTCAAGAAGGAGAGGGCGATTAAAGCGATCGTGGCAACGACCACTCTTGCAATGGGGATAGATTACCCCGCCTCTTATGTGATAATCAAGGACTTGAAGCGGTTCACGGGCGCATTCTCCGAATTCCTGCCCAATTTCGAAATCGCCCAGATGAGTGGAAGGGCAGGCCGGCCAAGGTACGACAAGGAAGGGATCGCGTACCTGATGTGCGCCCCGAAGGATAAGGAATACGTGCTCGAGAATTACGTCCTTGGCAAGGTGGAGAAAATCTATTCCAAACTCGCAAATGCCGCGTTCCTAAGGATGCACTCCCTCGGCCTCATTGCAAGCGATTACTGCAATTCCTACGAATCGCTCTACAAATTCTTCGAAATGTCGCTTTTCGCCTTCCAGTACGGGAAAACCGAGGAGCTCTTCGAGATGATCGAGAACGTGGTTTTCGAGCTTCGCGAGATGGAGTTCATTACGGAAAGGAAAAGCAGCAGCTTGATTGCAACGCCTCTTGGAAAGCGCGTCTCGGAGCTTTACATAGATCCGCTATCCGCAAACGAGTTTGTCAATTTCATAAAATTGAAGGAACCGAAGGGGAATTTTGACTTCCTGTTTGCCATCAACTCGGCAACCGAGATGTATCCGCTGCTTTCTGTTCGCAGAACGGAAGAGATGGCGCTTTTTGAAGAGGCGGAGAAGATGGAGATTGGCAAGTACCTGGAAAATCACTACGATGACCGCAACTTCCTCGAAAAATACAAGAGTTCGAAGCTGCTTGAAAGCTGGGTTTTAGAGGAAACGGAGGAGCAGATTCTCGAAAAGCACGCGATCGCTCCTGGAATACTTGCTGCAAGGGTTAGGAATGCGCAGTGGCTTTCCTATAGCATAGCAGAAATCGCATACATGCTAAATGAGACCGAAACATACAAAGGTGCGAAACGCATAACAAGACGGCTAAAGCACGGAATCAAGGAGGAGCTGCTGAATGTGTGCAGGGTGAAGGGGATTGGCCGCGTGCGTGGGAGAAAGCTGTTCAACGCCGGAATCAAGACTGCTGAAGATTATGCGAAATTGAGCAAGGAGCAGGTAAATGCCATCTTGAAGGGCTAAGGGAAATCGGAAGGGGAGAATGCGGATGAGATAATTCGGCGTTGACTTCCGGGCGGGCATTGCTTGCGGATCCTCCCTTGCGGCTCGATACGAATATCTTTATAACCTCCGGAACCGAATAAATCCAGTGATGCAAATGGGGATATTTGGCGGGATGGAGGAACAATACGAGGAGATGGCTGAATCGCTTCGCGAAAAGGGCATTCCGCTGCCTTCGCTCACGGCGCTATTTGCAATCCTGCTACTCATCATTGCTGGCATTTACATCCTGCTAGCCCAGCCGTTCTCACCAAAATTCACTTCGATGGAAGTTACCGTCAAAAGCAACGACCAACCGGTCGAAGGAGCGGATGTTGCGATCGTTGACTTGTCGGGAGGCATATTGGCAAGGGAATTGACCAACAAGCAGGGAAAGGCAAGCTTCGGGAAGGTGCCAATCAAAGATATCAATATCAATGCGCGGAAGGAAGGCATCGGTGAGGGAAGTAAAAATGTGAAGGTAGCACCTGGTAAAATCACGATCGTGCTGGGAGGTGCAACTAGTGAGGGCAAATTGGTCGAAGTGACCCTGAGGGCAACCGATGAGGCAACGCAAATTGGCATCAATGGGGCGCAAATCACCTACACGCTATCTGATGACCCAACGAAAACATACTCCGCATCAGCGGATGCGAACGGCAAATTGGTCTTGAAATTGCCCTCGGGCAAGGCCGCTAACCTGGTGCTGTTCCATACCAATTACAACGATAGGCCCCTTAGCATCCAAGCCGGGAAGGAGAATGAGGCGATGGAAGTTGGAATGACGAGGAAGGCAGCCTTGGCAGGGCCATCCCCAAGCTCCCATCCTGCAGCCACTCCAACCATTAGGTATGGCAGCTTGAAGGTTAGAGTCGCGGACGATGAGGGCGCAACTCTTAATGCGAACATCGAGGCATATGATGCCGCGACAAGGAGGTTGATTTCCTCCAAAACAGCAGCGGGAGGGCTTGGGGCATTTACGAATCTTCAGGTCGGGGCTAAATATTTCGTGAAGGCCTCCCTCGCGGGGCACCAAGCATATGATGGCAGCCTTGCCCCATTCACCCTCGAGGTGGAAAGCGAGATTGATGTGGTCCTAAGAAAGGGCGCAGATACGGATGGGAAGCTCGCGGCATACACATTTGACCAGGAAGGGAATAAGATTTCCGCAAGGCTGCAGGTAATTTCGGGGGAGGGGAACGCGGTAATCACGAGGAATTCGAATGGAATTGCGGAATTCGAGCATTCGCAGCTATCAGCCCTAGAAGGCTTCAAGATTGTTGCAACAGCAGATGGAAGCCTGCCTGCATCAAGCGAGGAATACTCCTCAAGCGACATTCCAGGTAAAATCGAATTGACGCTCACTGATGCAACGAATGAAAATTCCGCGGAGCTTGCAATCACAACGAAGGATAGGAATGGGGGCCTGCTGGGAGGCGCCAACATCTTAATCTACTCTCATTCGCACGGTTTGATAATCAGCGATAGGACAGATGGGGATGGAAACGCCAAGTTCCTGCTGGAAAAGAACGAAAATTACGAAATCCTCTCGGCATATGGGGAGGAGAAGGGCGCTGCTTCCATCCTCCTGCTTGATCGAAAAGCTCTCCAGATTTACCTGGGGGCGGCCGTGGAGGAAATCGGAGTTGGCGCATTGGATGTGGTGACATCGGAAGCCGTTGATGCGACCTATTATTCCCTTTACGGCGGGGATACGTTCGATTCGTGCTTCGGCCAGATTTGCAGGCTGAATGTCAAGACGCTGCAGGAAGCGGAAATCCGCATCACTGCGGATGGGTATTTTGAACGGGTAGTCAAAGTGCTTCCCTCGGGCGATGGCAAGCAGCTGGAAATTGAGATGATCCCGCTGGATTACAGCGACACCCTCGTGAAATTCCAGGGGGTGTACGATTCGCTGAATAGGGAAGTCGATGCCCTTTCTCCGGGCGAGGAATATTATGCCAAAATGCTCATTGCAGCGCCTTCCGCGGAACGGATGGGCGCATATTTCAGGATCGGCAGCGAGGATGATGCTGCGGGCGATTTCGCCTTGCTGGAATCGCACAGCTCAACAAATGCGCCTTCCTCCATAATCAAATCAACAACGATTCCTTTGGGGAATGGCTGCGCGGATGAAGCTTTGGGAAATGCGGAATTCAAATGGATGAACCTTGAATTTTCGGGAGCGGCGGCGGAATTGGTCGACTTCAAGTTCAGGCTCAGGCCAACTGCCGAACTTGAGGATGAGCTGAAGTTTTTCTATCGGGGATATGCGGTGAAGGATGGAAAGTTCCTAAGGTTCCCGGAGGATGGCTTACTTGGGACGGATGAAAAAACCGCTTCCAGGGATTGGTGCGAAGCACAGGAGGAAGAGGGATCAATCAAGATCGAGAAAAGCGGAGCCTATTCCTGCAACGCGCTAGGATGCATCTCCTTGTTGGTAGAGCAGGACGGGCTTGAAGCCAGGAGGGATTTCCAGGCTAGGAACGCCAAGGATTGCTCCGATGATTCCGCAGCCCCAAATTCCTGCGCAGCTGCAAGGATGACAATGCACATCTCATTCATGCCCAACGATCCAAGCAAGGAGCTCGATTTGAAGGTATCACAGGCGGATTCCCGGATCAGGCTTTCTTCCTACTCGATCAATGGCAATGCGGCAAGGTCGCTTTCCACAAGCAGCCTTAGCGTTCCGCTGACAGGTGCCAGGGAGTATGCAATCGAGGTGACAGCGCTTCCGCAGCTGGCGGGCGATGAGGCAGTAACTGTCATCGTGCAGGAGGCGGTTGGCGACCTTGACATACGGAAGCGGATTGACATCAAAATATATGGCAGCTGCGGCAATGGCCTTAAGGATTGCGGCGGCGGGGAATGCAGCCCGATATGCTTTGGCGATTTTTTTGAAGCGGGAAATCCCGATGAAGAAGAATTACCCGAGGAACCGCAATGCGAGAATGACATGCAATACTGCGCCGATGGCGAATGCAGGGAGGAATGCGAAATAACTCCCCCCGAAATCGACCTTGGCGAAAATGTGTTCGTATTTGAAAATGGGAAGCTTGCAACTTCCATCAGGAAGATGAACTTGCAAATAGACCGCATCACACCTGCCGATGCAGTGCCGCTGAAATTTGAATCAAGATCCGGCGGATGCTCGCCGTTCTATGCGATCGTTTCCGAAAATACTGCCGAGTGCTATTCGATTGAGAAGGAGCATCTTATTTTCAGGGGAAATGAGCTCAGCCCTGACTGCCCTCTTAAAAGCATTGGCGATGGCGCGGAAGGCGACACCAGCGCGAAATTGCAGGTAACCTGCAGTGGCATCGTGGGCCAGATCCTCGAAATTCCAATTGAAGTTAAGGTCAACAACATCAACCAGAAGGCGGTGCAATTCCAGCCCTCCAGCTTCTCTGGAAGCGAACCTAAAATCATCCACATTTTAAACCAAAAGCAGGTCCCAAAGAGCTATGAGCTAGGAAGCCAAAAGCCCTCCTTCGACCACGCGGATGCGTACACGTATGCAATCAGCAGCAGCGGAACCCTTATGCTAACCGAAGATGGGGAAAGCATTGACTTGGTAAATTTTGAGGAATCCGAAACGTATTTCCCAAGCATAGATAACCAGGGCGGAAGGGTGGCAGCGTGCCACGATTACATCTGCTGCGCATCCCAATGGTGCACCGAGGCGGCTGCAGTGCAGGCATTTTCGACGTTCAAGGAGCACGCCCAAATGGTCGCATCAGCAACCACATTTCGCAGGCAGGATACTTTCATTTCTGAAGAGGTAATCGGCAGGCCCTTTACTTTCTCAACAATCCTGCGGCTCGTGGAAAAGGCCAAACTCCCATCCGAAATCAAATCGGATGATTCGCCAACTGCGTATGGCTGCAAGGCAGATAACCCGAAAATCTACATCGTCCAGGCGTCGAGTGCTAATGGCAAGGAATGGGAATACACTGCAAGGATTGCAAGGCTTTACAAGTACGATTACGTCGAGCGCGAAAGCGAGTGCAAGGACGGGAAGGCGACGCCGGAAATGAAAGCAACCGCAACGCACAGCTACCAGCCTTCTGGCGACTATTTGCCCCTTTGCAATTTCCTGAAAACGAATGATGGATGCGTTGAGGGCGAGGTTGATGCAAGCTTTGCGTCAATTGAGCAGGCTGAGAAGGCAAGCCAACTAAAGCCCACTTTCGGCATTAGCACTTTTTGGAGGATCCTTGTGCTTGGCCAGGCGTGCACGCCAGGTGAAACGCTTGTGGATTTCGATCTGCCCGACATGCGCGCCTTCAGGTTCGCCGTAATGACCTGCCCGGTAGGAGGGGCGGCCGAGGTTAGTTCCAAGGTATGCACCGAAGCAAAAAGCTACATATTCTCCGACGTAAGCGACAATCAGATAAGGGCCATGGTCCACGTGGGCATAACAAAAAAATGCAAAGTCGATTATAAAGGCCTGGCAATCGGAGCCGGAGGCTTCCTATTGACTTATAAGTACCCCCAGCACGCGGATACGATCAATGCTCTTACTGGCCTCATATCATTATTCTACGGAGACCTGACAACCTGCGCCATCCTTGGAGCTTTGCAGGTTGCAGCGCCCAAGGAATACAAGGTTGCAACATCGGGCGCGCTTGCAGCCTGTACTGCGATAAGCCAGATGAAATCCAAAGGAAAGACATTTGGGATAACAGGCACTGAAGGAAGCCCCGGAATAAAGCCTCCCTCGGGGGGCCAGGGAGGCACGGGATTCGAAGCAACACTAGAACCACCAACATAGGGCCAGCCAAGCAATGTGACTTCTTTATGGAAAAAATGCCACTTGCCAGAATAATGGAAGGTAACGCGGAACTCTACGTGCCTAGGGAATCATTCAAGGACCCCTTCCACCTTCCGGTTTTCTACAATCCGGCGATGGGATTCAACAGGAGCATCTCCTCCGTTGCGATGGGTTGCGCATTGAAGCTGATTGATGATTCCGTTATCGTTGACGGGCTTTGCTCCCTTGGCGCAAGGGGCATAAGATATGCAAAGGAAAATAAAGTCAGGAAGGCCTATTTTGTTGATGCGAACCCCGCTGCAATAAAGGTGTTGAGGAGGAACTTGAAACTGAATAAAATCAGGAATGCGCAAATTGCGGAAATCGATCTCAACCGCTTCTTCTCGAATTCAAGGGAATATTTCGATTTCATAGAAATCGACCCCTTCGGCTCGCCAGTTTTCTTCCTGCAAAATGCCATAAGGAGGCTTTCGAAAAAAGGCGTTCTTTCCATCACCGCAACGGACATGTCCTCCCTTGCCGGCGCATACCCGAATGCTTGCATCAAGCATTACGGCGCAAGGCCGGTTAGATGCGAATATTCCCACGAGATTGCTCTGCGCATCCTCCTTGGTAAAATTGGGAGCGAATTGATGCTACAGGATTTTGGGTGCAAGCCCCTTCTTTCTTTCTACAAGGGGCACGCGGTGAAGGCAATTGTGCTTTGCGAAAAGAACGCGAAAAAAGCGGACGAGGCGATTTTGGAGATCGGGTTCGTGAGCCATTGCGCTAGGTGCCTGGATAGGCGCATAGGGAAAAGGCAGATCGAGAAATGCGGCAATTGCGGCAATTCACTTGAAATCGGCGGCCCCTTATGGATCGGAAAGCTTTCGGATGGGGATTTTTTGGGATGCATGGAAAAAGAAGGCCATAAAAGGGGGCATAGCGAACAATCGGAATTGTCCGAGTTCATAAAAATCCTAAAAAACGAGAACGATTTTCCTCCCGCATTCTTTGACATGCACGTTCTTGCAAGGAAGCAAAAAAAGCGGATAATCAAAATGGGCGAGGCGCTTTTGCTGCTCGAAAAGGAGGGGTTTGGCGCTTGCAAAACCCATTACTCGCCAACTTCCTTCAAGACAAATGCCCCGCTATCGGAAATAATCAAGGCGTTTTAGGGCAATCATCCGGAGATGAAATTGGATGCCACGAAGCCCATCAGGTAATAGACCGCCTGCTCAATGCTGGGGAATAGGATGATCCCGTTGGAAACCGATCTCATATCCTGTATTAGGCTGCTTGATGCCTGCAACCTGCCGGTATCGGAATCGGCAATAGTGTACGAGGAGAGCGAAGTTGCCTTGAAGCCTACGTCCCTCTCAACAGGCTCGCCCGCAACCACTTCATAAATAACTTCCCTTCTGTTGTTATGCGGCACGTACACCTGCTTCTCGTAGGTCCACTTTCCAGGAAGGCTTCCCTCAATTACCTCGATGTTGAAGGCATCATTCGCACTGCCCTTGTTTTCCAGCAGCAAAACGAACCTCGCAGGCTGGCCTACTCCTCCGCTAACCAGCTTGGATTTTACCGTAAGGTCGAATACCTCCCTTGTCACCCTAACCCTTGCCCTGAAATGAACAGGATTCTTTGAGGCGGTCTGGTAATCCCTTGCGGTGTAAAGTTCAAATGTGTAAATCCCATCCTGCGCATTCTGGTCCACATCCACGAACGCCTTGGGGTTGCCCTCGTAATGCTTGCTTGGGTCCGAAAACCACGATTGCGGAAGTGATGCGTCATCAATGATGAGCTTGTCCCATATCTCCTCAGCGCCGTTGAAATCGAAGATGTTGCTGCCCCGGTCGATTTCGATCTCGATTGTCTGGCCCGGGCCAACTACCCCAAGATCCACTTCGCCGCCCTCGTTTAGGAGCAATGCAACCGGCTGGATGACCCGGACGTGCGGATTCGTTTCAAGCGCAGCTCCGAATGAATACGGAATCAGCATAAAACAAATAATCAGGAATGATTTATTCATCCAAACCCCCCCATATTTGGAATGCAAGGAGATTTTTAAGTCTTATTAATTGGTCAAATTCTCCCCCAAATCCGGATCCCACCCCGCTAAAGGAATGAATCGGCGGGATTGTATGGCACATACATCAAACCTGCCGATGCCATCGGCGATATTTTTAGCTATCGCATATGCCAGCCCGTTTGAAGCGATCCTGCTTTTGGATGTAATTAGAACTCGAAAATCTTCCTCTGGGGAATGATTTGGCTTTTCCTGAAATACGTTTCCGGCGGATTCCTTAATCTGAATCGAAGAATCTCCTTCGCATCCTCCAACGAAGGGACACGCGTTGGCTCGTTTTGGAGCGCGTGCCGTACATTCTCGCGGATTTCCCATACCCCCACTGGGATGTCGTATTCCTTCTTTATTTCCCTAATAACAACAGCCCTTGCCTGCCGCTTCAATCTGGTTGCAAGGAATTCGGCAACACCAAGCCTCCCGGCGTAGTAGCCCCCTCCTTCTGAGGCCGCATAATCCGGCCTGCCCTCGAAGGGTTCATACTCGTGCTCGAGGAACCAATCCTTATTTTGGTTATAGTAGTTGCCGGCCTCCCAATTCTCAAATTGCTCGAATTCCCATTTTCCTGGAAGCAGCAAAATTTCGAAATGGTTCGACAGGTATTCGTTCGAGTAGATGCGCATTTCGCCAATTTCCGGAAGGTCCTTGAGCCTTGCGATATGTATGTCTGCTGCAATCCTATCCGCAGCAGTGATGCTCCACCTAGTAGGCACGAGCTTTTTCCTTTCCGGAACGCCAAGAAGCCCAGCAGAGAGCAGCTTTTGCAGATAGTAAAGGTCGAATTTGTGCGCCATTAGCTCCTCAAAGCCCTCCCTTGCAGGGATGCCCTCGTTGACAACCGAATCTACCTTTTTTGGGATCGAGGGATTGCTAGTTAGGCGCATACTCTCGTATTCTCCGGTTGGGCCCATCGGCTGGAAGACGCTGTTGAAATACATGTTCATCGAAGGCGGCCGCTTGAACTTCACCTCCATATCAACAATGTTTTTCGAGAGGACCGTATCCTGCAGTTCAAATAAATCACGCCCCTGCTTGATGTGCGACATCTTCTTCCCCCTAACGAGGCTTGATCGGAATTTTATGATTTGCTCAAGAGGCAGCCCATACCACTTAGCGGGATTGTCGTATGTTTCAGCATCGATCGATTCATCCGCGCCAACAAGCGGGCCAACGAAAACCGAAGGGTAGCCAACCCTTCCGACGAAAATGTTTGGCGGCGAGGGGCCAAACACCTCCGCCTTCAATGCCTTGAACTGCGGGTTTTGCACATATTGCGACAGCAGGCGCTCCCTTGGCGAGCGGTATTTTAGAATGTCGGAAAGCGGCTTTCCGTAGAAATCGGCTTCCATATGCAAATTACGGATGGCAGAATTTAAATCGCTGCAGGGGCTGGTTTCGGGTGTGTTCCATAATGCTTGTTTAAGGAAGGGATCGGATTCACACCGCTAGGAGAAGTTGTGAGCTAATTCGCATTTAGGGGGAAGGGGATCGATTCGTGTTGTTTCAAGCGCTATGCCCGCATTGCGTTTACAATAAGTTTTTAACTGGAAATCGCGTTGTAAATCCGTATGGTTGAAACGAATGCAGCCGAAAGCGGGCTGCCCGAGCGAAGCCTTTCCGAGAAGACGCTAAAGGCGATCAAGACCGTAAAGGAGATGCGGATGCAGGGGAAGGAATACATTATCTGCAAATACTACCTTCTCTCGGAAGGGTTCAACGACCACGATGCGAACGAGATCTGGCATCTTTCGAAGCAGATGCTAACTACGAAGGAAAAGGCGATGATCGCGGGTATGAAGAGCCTTTATCGGGGCGCATTCTTCATTGGCGGGATGATTGCCGTGTTCCTCTACATCTTCCTGATCCAGATAACGAACATCATAGTTGCAACCGTATTCGCGCTCGTCTTCCTTAGGTACAGCAGGTTTGCGCACCTGATGAAGGTCACGGGCATCGCGGAGGAGGGAATAAGCAGCGTCAACCCCTTCAAGGAAAAGGACCCTTTGGAAATGCAATGGTTCGATTACGGCGTCCTTGTCGGGTTCATCAGCTTCCTGGTTCTCGCATACACTTTCCCCGACACCTTCGGGGTAATGCTCGGGTCCTTCCTTGATGAGTACACGAGCATCGAGGACTGGCTTTCTACGAGCGGACAGGCAATAGGCGGCATCTTTTCCGTGCAAGGTTGAAAACGGGCGATTCCAATGAAAATAAGTAAAATTCGATCTTTGGAAGTGCTTGACTCCAGGGGCAGCCCCACAGTGGAATGCGAGGTCGCCCTCCAAAACGGGATTTGCGCGAGGGCAATCGTGCCCTCCGGAATGAGCACGGGCTCATACGAGGCGCTCGAGCTTCGTGACGGCGGCAAAAGGTTTTGGGGGAAGGGCGTTAGGAAGGCAGTTGGCAACATCGAGGGCAAAATCGAAAAAAAAATCATCGGCCTTGATCCTGCGGACCAGGATAGGATTGACGCTAAGATGCTTAAGCTTGACGGCACGCCAAACAAATCCAAACTGGGCGCGAATGCGATCCTTGCGGTTTCAATGGCAGTTGCAAGGGCTGCTGCTGCGGAAAGGAAAATCGAGCTTTTCCAGCATCTGGCTTGGATTGCTGGAAAAAAAGGGCTCGCAATGCCCGTGCCGTTTGCCAACATCATAAACGGCGGCGTGCACGCAGGCACCGGCCTTGGTATCCAGGAATTCATGATCGCGCCCATAAGGGCAAGGAGTTTTTCTAAAGGATTGGTGGCAGTTGCGGAAACATATCAAATCCTTAAGGCGAGGCTGAAGAAAAAATTCGGCCCCTTTGCGGCGAATGTGGGCGACGAGGGCGGCTTTGCACCTCCATTGAAGACAGCCCCGGAGGCGATCGAATTCCTGCTCGATTCAATTGAAGAGGCGGGATATGGGAAGGAGGTCAAGGTGGCGATGGATTGCGCTGCATCGGAATTTTTCAGGAATGGCAAGTATTCCTTGGATGGAAGGCAATTTGGTGCTCCCGAGCTGATTGATTACTATACCGAATTGATGGATAAATTTGGCATCATCTCAATCGAGGACCCGTTTGCAGAGGATGAATGGGAAAGCTTCTTCGAATTCACACGGAAGATGGGCGGGAGGGCGCAGGTGGTCGGGGACGACCTGACTGTTACCAATGCAGGGCGTATCCGGGAGGCTGCAAGGAGGAAATGCGTGAACTGCCTTTTGCTCAAGGTGAACCAGATAGGCACCCTAAGCGAAAGCATCTTCGCTGCAAAACTCGCTGTTGGCAGCGGCTGGAACGTGATGGTTTCCCACCGCTCCGGCGAAACCGAGGATGCGTTCATATCCGACCTCGCGGTAGCACTCGAATGCAGGCAGATCAAGCTAGGAGCGCCTGCGAGGGGAGAACGCACATCAAAATACAACAGGCTCCTTAGGATAGAGCGGATGCTTGGAAGCAGGGCAAAATATTCCTGGGTAAAATAGGACTGCGAAGGCAAAAGGGGTAGGAAGGATGCGTCCATAAAACGTCCACTATAGCCCGTAGGTTATTTACACCAATTTGCAAAGGAATTTATTTCCTCCAAGTGCCATTCCTATGATGAACACGTCCAGGCTTGCGGCCTTATTCCTGCTTGCAATCGTAATCGCAACTGCCAGGGCGGAGAGGCTCGAACCCAAGAACATCGGCTCGGCAACTGCAGAGGTATCCATCATCTGGTCGCTGGACTTGCAGGGCCAGAAGCTAACTGAACTTGGGATACAGACATTCGGTTTTCAGGACTATCCTTCGCAAGAATTGATTTCGGAAATCACATCCCCTGCTTCACGGGCGGAAATCGATTCAAAAGGGAACAAGCTTAGGATCTTCGAGCCAGCGCTCAGGGATTACCAGCAGCTCACGATGAATTCCGAAATGGAGGTCGGGTTTGGCTTCGATTTCCCTAATGCAGCGGGCTTTGATTCATACCTTGGGGAAAGCGAATACGTGCAAATCACCCCGGAAATCAAGGAGAAGGCAACGCAGCTTTCCGCGCAATTTGGGAAACGCATCGAGAAGGCGGTTGCGATTTCACAATGGGTCCACAATAACGTGAAGTACGATAGGGACTACATCGATTTGAGGAAGGGCTCGAGGGATACGTTCATTGAAAGGGCAGGCACGTGCGACGAGTTTTCGCATCTTTACATTGCAATGCTCCGCTCAATTGGAATTCCTGCCAAGTTTTCGGCGTCCTTCGTGTATTCGGGCGATGAATGGGGGCCGCACGCGTTCGTCGAGGCGGAAATCGAGGGAGAATGGGTGCCCTTCGACCCCACATTCAACGAGGCAATCCTCCTTGATGCGACCCACATTAAATTCGGCGAGGGTTTGGACCAGGGCGACATTACCGAGCACATAACCGCGAAGGGGTATGGAACGGACGTATCCAAAATCATCCTAACCCGCCAGTTCGAGGTGGAGTTCAAGGAAACGCGCAATTTCCCAAAGCTGTTCGAGATGGAGCTGATTTTGCCCCAAAATACCGTTGGGGAGGGCTCTTTGGAATCGGTCAAGGTGGCAATCAGGAACGGGCAAAAGAGGATTGCAATCCCCCTCTCAATTAGCATTCCAAATGAGGCGAAAGTCACCGGGGAGAACAGATTCAACGAGGATAAGCTCCTGCTTTTAGAGCCATATGAAACAAAGGAAGCCGAATGGAAGGTCATTTTCCCAGATCTCGAGGAGGGGTTCGATTACAAGTTCCCTGTTTCGGTGCAGAGCCTTGGGCAGGAGGCGAAGGGAATGATCCTGGCTTCGAAATACGGCAACACAGTGCAGGAGGAGGAATTGCTAATCACGGATGTTAGGACGGCGGATTTGGGCGGAGCGCTTCGAATCACGGCAACACTGAAGAACAGCGGGAACCTGCGTTCGGAGGGCGTAATCAGCCTTGCAATCGGGGATGAAAAGCAGGATAGGGCCTTTTTCATTGAACCCGGGTCGGAAAGCGTGTTTGAATTTACCGTCCCAAAGCCTGATTCGGAAATGCTCGAGGGCGAGTTCCTAATCGAATCCCAAGGCTCCGCGATAACGCAGCCTTTTAGCATCGGGCTTGAGCCTTCCATCGAGCCCACGGAAAAGGGACCATCCCCCACCCGGACTTTGACTTCAAGGACGAAATCGGTGCTTGAGGGCATCTCGGATGAGATCGTTTTTGGCGCTTTTGGGCTGCTGCTGCTTTTCGCGGTCTATATGAGCACCAGCAGGATAGGGAAGCATCGCTAGGGAAGTAAAAAAAATGCGGCTGCCTGCCTTGCTTTTCTTTTCCAAAAGAAAAGCGTATGGCGCCGCAAAAGAAAAGGAATTTGACCTGGAAATTAAAAGAAATGCGACTGCCGGGATTTGAACCCGGGTCCCGAGATTGGCAACCTCGTGTCCTACCAGGCTGGACTACAATCGCATAGCGAACTCTTTTTCCCAAATAAATTAAAATACCCCCCTCCAAGGCCCTATTCAGAACTTCCTGGCCACCCAATGCCAGGTGGTGCCATCGTGCTTGAGGGTATGGACTTTGCTCCAACCGGACCTAGCCTCGTCTATGCCAATGATCCTGCCCGTGGGGGAGCCATCCACGTACTGCAAAACTCCTGCCGCGAACCCTTCATTTTTCAGCTCATTTATCAAATGATCGTTAAGCCCCCTCCCAATGCCTTTTTTCTGCCAGCGAGGTGCTACGGCAAGCGCGGTCAGGTATGCGACATTTCTCCCTTTGGGAAACCCTGATTTTTCGAGGTGGGGCAGTATGAACCGGGCAATGATGCCCTTATTCTCATCTGACGCATACTTTTTGAAATCCGATAGATTCACTCCTGCGCATAGCCCGATGAGTTTGCCCTTGTGGAACGCGCCGAGTTTTATTCCGTCCCTCAACCAGGTATTGATTGCACCTTCAAAATAGTTGAGTAATCTTGTCCTTGAGAACGGGTACAGCTTGCGGCCCGAAGGAAGCTTTGCATCATAACTGGCCTCGATAAGCAATTTGGCTGCGGGCCCAAGGAACTTGCCGCCTATTGGATTATATGTTATTTCTGAATCGGGCATATGCATATTTCAAGGCAAATGCTTTTAATCGGGACAACTTGCGGCTATCGGCATGGGGAAAGGATCGCCATTGGCGGAGATGGTTGAAAAAAATGGGTAAAATTCGGGTGATTTGCCTTTTTGGCAATGCAGGTGCGGGATAACCCATAGCCAAAGGACGTTCCATAGGGCGCTATTTGAAATTGACCTCGCCAAGCGTGGGGCAAGCAATAAAAGCAGCGCAAGATTAACCTATTTGGGTGTTTGAATGGGCGAATTCTTCGAGGATAGCATGTCGGCAATGAAGTATGGCTTTTCCTGGTATAAGGATATGGAGAATTGGAAAAGCTATGGGCTATACGTCCTTGCGAACTTTTTGCTATATGGAATCATCATCGCGCTTTTTTTTCCGATTTTTTCCGCGTTCGCCACAAGCACCATACCGCGGTCTTCGCCATTTCTTAGCGCGGAATACATGCTCTTCCTTGTCGCATCCCTCCTGACCGTATTCGTCCTTTTCTGGATCTTCCAGATGTACATATTCGGAGGGGTGATCGTAAGGGGCCTAAATGGCGCAAATGTCGCATCGAAGACCGCATCCTTTTCGAAAACCAACGGCGCGATCATACTCACGCTCATTCAGGCATTCCAGACATACTTCATGTGGTACGACAAGAAGTGGCTCGGCGTCCTGTTCGTAGCGATCATACTCCCGTTCTTCTCAATGTGGCTGCTTGGCATAAGCATCCTGCTTTTTTTTGCTTATATCTGCGCACTGATCTACATGAGCCTGCGGCTTTCGATGTCGCTTTACGTGTATTTTTCAACTGAAGAAATAAGCTACTCCCATGCAATCGAAACATCCTATGCATTGACTAGGGGGATGGTAACATCAATGGCTAGCCGTTTGATTGTTGCAGGACTGATCGCAAGCATCCTTATAGGAATCGCAACGCTAATACCTCGCATCTTCCTAATGATTCTCGACGCGGTAATTGGATTTCAGCTTTTCCAAACCATATTCGACATCATAATCTCGCCGATCCAGATATTCACCGGGCTCTACATCAGCGCCTACGTATACGCCCTCCTGCTTGGCTGGAACAAGGAGAGGCTGGGGAGGATGCCTAGTGTAAAGATGAGATCTACTGGCAAATGAGCACCTACACACCCCCATGCTCTGCTTTTTTAAGTTGTGTTTGAAAAAAGAATATCCCAGTTATGCCGCTGTAGCTCAGCCTGGGAGAGCGTCCGGCTGAAGACCGGTATGTCGGGTGTTCAAATCACCCCAGCGGCATCCTTTTATACAAAAACTTCATAATGTTGTCAATGGAAATGAAAAATTCGCTAATTCTGTACTTAGCTGTTGTTGCGATTTTCTATGTAATCACTGGTCCAGTTTATGGTCGACCATCCCCGCCCATTCTACTGGGAATTGTGGGTTTCACTCTGATTCTTTGCGGTATTTTGCTTCTTTTGGACAAGCTCCCGTTCTTAAGCCCTTATTTTAAGCTTGGATGGCAGCGAATCCTGTTTGGGGTTCTTCTCATCGTTGGCGGAATATTTTGCTGAACTTCGCCTTGGTGCCGATCCTTGGTAGGGAATTTTTAGCGGTAAAAAGATAGGTTTGGATTTTTATCGCCCCCTTTTCTTCCCTTTTTCTGCCAATTTCGTAGGCGGCACTCCGTTTTTTCCTAGTATTCCATTTGTGCGCAGAGGACAAATCTTTTTAAACTGCCCAAACTTAACCAATCCGTAGCTTTTAGGAGAGGTGTTCATATGGCAAGGGGGCAGGCGTTCGAAACGATGATGCTGGTCATTTCGGTTATTGTCGCATTGGCGATTCTTGCGGTGCTGCTTAACATCCTCAATATTGCCAATCTGTTCCCAACCGGTACTAGCGATCCCACAAGCGTAATGACAAAGGGCCTCAAGGACGTGGTCTCGCGGGGATATTTCGTCTCAACCCCCCAGGAGGTCTCGTTCAAGAAGGGCTCGATGATCCTTAGGGGGTCGGTGATACAGGGAATTCCGGACATCACGAGCGATGAGGTAAATTTCTACTGCGCAGAGGGGAATGATGATGCTTGCAACAACGCTTTCGAAACGAGCGAAACCAAGTTCTCCGTGAAGAAGGAAATCTCGATGTATGTGGTGGTCTGCGGAGACGTAAATAGGCCAGACAACCCCAAATATTGCATAGCGATATCCAGGCAGGAGGGAAGCGCAACCGACACCTGCATCGAAGAATGCGGGATGGAATGAGCTGAAATGAAACACAAGGGTTCAGCGGAATGGACGCCGATCTACATGATGATCGTGATGGTGATCGCGGCCATCCTGATATACACGCTCGTGAAGCCGATGATGAGCCGCGCTTCAGAAGTTGCAAGCGGGAACCTTGAGGAAAGCGGCGGGCTTTTGAAGACGGCATTGTTTTTGATCAGGAACAGCTTGTAGGCCCCATCGTTTAAGCACATATATAAACCCCTTTTTCTTTCCTTCTTTTATGATCAATTTGGGTGCCCGCAGGAGCCAGGTGGACGCGCCAATCGAGCTTGTGATTGCAATCATTATACTGCTAGCTTCGCTTTCGATTGCGATGCTCATCTTTGGCGACACGGGAAAGCAGAAATGCTTCGCAGAGCTTAGGGGCGAGGTGCAAAAGCTGCAGCTTGCCATGCAGGATTTGGCATTGCAATCGCCGCCTTCAACAAGGAGCGTTTACTTCACGTTCCCTAGCTGCGGAAGTGAGCGCATAGACATATTGAGGTTCGCGTATTACTCGCGCCCGGAGTACTGCAAGGCGTGCGCCGGCCAGTATGCGGGATGCTGGAAGCTGGAGATGGCATCCTGGGACCGGAACGCCGAAAGCTACACCCAATCCCCCGAGCTATACAATTCTGGGATTTGCGTTGATGTTTCGGGAAACATGATCCTATACGACCAGAACGACCAAGGCGGGATGCAGGACCCGGAGTGCCAGCCGCTCTCCGACACCCCCTGCAGCAGCGGCATCGACCTTCTTAGTGACTCGGAATGCACCTTCCAGAAAAGCGGGGTCATTAGGGATGTTTTCAATCCGGGTGCAGTGGCAGAGACAAGTTCAAGGTGGAAGACGCTTGGAAGGGAAGCAAGCACTTACCAGATAAGGCTGACAAAGGCGATTGGGACCTGCCCCGATTCGTCGAGCTGCCCTGCAATAGCGATATGCGCAAAACCCTTAAGGCAAAACCAGTGAGGGAAGAAGCTGGGGCCGGGAGCATAGTGTCACTTCAAACGGATGGGCATGAAAACCTAAAAAGGCCATTTACCTTCCTTACCATCCAATTTAATCCTTGAGGATGAATTTGTCGATTGTTTTTTTCGCGCTTTCCCTTCTCCTCTGGTGTTCCTTAAGGAAAGATTGCAATTTTTCAACCAGGAGGAGCTTGAGCTCGCCCGAAAGCAGCTTTCCTGAAACGTAATCATCGTGTACCTTTTTGAGCTTCGCATCGTCCTCCTCGAAGAACGTGAGCCACTGGTAGGAGATGTCAACTCCGGGGTTCCCGCCGTGCTTCCGGTGCTCCTCGACTGATGCGGCGCCTCCGGAGAAGGCGTACTTCTTCACCTTCTTCTCGATTGCCTCAGGCAAATCGGTGGTGTAAATTGCGGTCTCGGCTTCCGAGGCGCTCATCTTCTTGTTGGCGGCAAGTCCGGGAAGGAAGCGGCAATGGATGGCAGCGGGCTTGTAGTAGCCCAGTTTCGGAAGGATGTCCCTGCTTACCCTGAAATGCGCATCCTGGTCGATTGCGTGCGGGATTAGGCACGGTATGTTCTTCCCCTTTTTGACGCTTGGGAGGAACGCGGGCACCGATTGCATGGAAGTGAAGAACAGCTCGCCCACGTTGTTGGAATCCGTGAAGCCGAAAACCGCCTTCGCGGTCGAGAGGGTGAGCTTCTTTGAAACCTTGAGCGCTTCGCGGTAAAGCGTTTTTGCATAGTCCGTGTCGGTGAAAATGAAGGTCTTCCCCTGCTTGAAGCCAAGGGCAATGACATCGAGCGCGTTTTCGTATGCGAGCGCGTTGGTTTCCTCAAGCGAGAGCGAATCCTTGAAAACGAACTTCTCATCGTCCGTCATCTGGAAGTAGAGCTCGGCACCGAACTTGTCCTGCAGCCATTTGGTGAACATCCAGGGTATCAGATGGCCGATGTGCGTGTTCCCCGAAGGCCCCCTTCCGGTGTAGAGGAAGAACTCATTGCCCTTTTCGTGCTCATTTAGGATCCATCCAAGGTCCCTATGGGAAAAGAAAACTTTCCTTCGAAGGAAGTGGTGCAGCCCGCCCGTATGCTTTTGCAGCCTCCTTAGCAGCTGCTCATCGATGTGCTCCGTCCCGAATTCCTTGATGAGCCTCTCATAGTCGATGTCGCCCTCGACCTTCCAGGGCGTCACGATGAAATCCTTGGCCATAAGATCACGGAAAGCGGCCCAATTGTGCAATTCGCGGCCTTAGCACAAAATTCCCTCGACGGCAATGTTTAAAAAAGCTCATTTGCATTTACTATTCGCTTATTCTTTCAGCTAGCAGGTTTTTAATTGCCATACTAGTATGCATCCCGCAGCTGCAAATGAGGGTGTTCAAATGAAGCTCGTGATAAATGACGCAAAGGCAGGGAAAAGCTACCAGAAGGAGATTCCAAAGGAGAAGGAGGCACTGATCTATGGGAAGAAGATAGGCGACCAGGTTGATGGCGCATTCATTGCGGAAATGCCAAGCTACAAGCTTGAAATCCGGGGCGGTAGCGACAAGGATGGCTTTCCAATGAGGCCGGATGTGCCCGGCCAGAGGCGCACAAGGCTGGTGCTATCGCAGCCTCCGGGGATCAAGGTGGAACGGAAGGGCTTCAAGAAGATGAAGATGGTTGCAGGGAATGCGGTTTCACCTTCAATCCACCAGCTGAGCCTTAAGATTATCGAATACGGCCCCAAACAGCCCGAGGAACTCGGCCTTAAGCTCACGCCGAAGGAACAAAAGCCAAAGGAGGAAAAGCCAGCTGAGAAAAAGAAGAAGAAATAAGGAAGGTTGCGCTTTTGGAAGTATTCAAGGAAAAAGTCGTGGAGAGACGGATTGATGGATGCTTTTTGATTTTACGAGGGAAATCGCCTCGCTTAAGGATTTCTCCCCGCATTTCCCAATGTACGATTTCGGTAAGCTCGGCTCCAATTTAGAGAAGGCGGGGGTGCAAATTTCGGGCAAGGAATGGTTTTCCTTAAGCATCACATCGGCACTAATTGCATCCGTTTTTACAGCCCTAATTTGCGCGGCATTTTCCCGAAGCATTGCGTGGCTTCTTATCCTGCCCTTATCCTTCGGTGCATTCCTTTTTTTGGCGCTTAGGCTGCCATCCTACCTGATGCGCAAAAGGGCCGAAGCGATGGAAGCTGAAATGTCATTCGCATTGCGGGAGATTGTTGTCGAGGCAAGGATGGGCCTGCCCTATGAGGCCATCATCGGAAACGTGGCCCGGCGAGGGTATGGCTGCCTGAGCCTTGAATTTGGAAAAATCGTTGATGAGATCGCTCTAGGGTCATCCGTTCCCGAGGCGCTAGCGGCGTTTTCTGAAAGGACGGAATCGGCGAGTGCAAAAAGGCTCGGGTCGCAGTTGAGTTTTTGCTATGGGCACGGCATCCAATCATCCAGCCTTGGGAGGCTCGGCGATGAAATCGCATCGCTCCAAAGGGTCAAGATGAGGGAGCATTCCTCCAAATCTGCAATCTTGGGCCTGCTTTTCCTTGCCATTGGATGCATCGTGCCCGCGCTTTTCGCCGCGTACATCATAATCGGCTCATCGTTCCTAGCCCTCTCATTCACGCCAAGCGACATCCATTTTGCATACCTCGTGGCGTTCCCGCTTGCTTGCAGTGCGATGTTATGCTATATAAATGCCAAGACGCCAAAGGTAATTTCGATGTAGGAATGAGGGCTTCTATTTCCGATTGGCTAAAACTGGCAAGGATTGAGCACGCCTCGATGGTTTTGGTAGCGGTCATCATCTCGGAAGCGCTTACCGCGAAATATGCCGGAATGCCTTTCATATTGGATTTTCGGTCAATTTTCCCTGCGTTCGGGCCGTTTTTCATTGCTGCTGGCGCATTCATCCTAAATGACTATTTCGGCTATGGAACGGACAAGGCAAATGGCCGGATTGAAAGGCCGCTTGTTGCAAAAAAAATAACCAGGAAGGATGCGCTTAGGGTTTCGGTTTTCCTCTTTGCGCTAGGGCTTTTCCTCGCGTTCTTCGTCAATTTTTACTGCTTCATTGTCGCATTCGCATTTGCCTTCCTTTCCGCGGTCTATGACAATTTCCTCAAGAAGAAGCCACTGCTCGGAAACGCATTCATATCAAGCAGCATGGCAATTTCATTCGTTTATGGCAATCTTGCAATCACGCACGCAATGCAGGGGATCATCCTGCTGTTCGTTGCGGTGTCGTTCCTTGCGGGAATGGGAAGGGAGCTAATCATCACGCTTAGGGACGTGAAGGGCGATAGGAAAATTGGCGCCGTCACCTTGCCCATGCTAATTGGCGCGAAAAAAACAATCCGCCTAGCCGCGGCCTTCTTCGCGGTTGCAATTGCCCTTAGCTGGATTCCCATACGGACGGCTGTTTCGCCCTATACGGCACTGATTTCAATCAACAATGCCATGCTGCTGGCCTCAATTTACTTTGCATGCATTAGGGGCCCTAATGGCTTTCGGAAAGCGCGCAATTTGAGCCTTTTTGCGCTGATGCTTGGGTTGCTCGCATTCGCATCCCTTGCGGTTTAACGCAAATTCTGCTGTTCCTTCATCTCCCTCAAATTGAACCTGCGCCCCTCCCCCGCAAGGAAAACGGGCACATCCGCCTTCTCCTCAACTAGTTTCCGCTGCGATTCGGGCCCGGCTTGCAGGAATTTTATCCCCATATGCGTGATGAAAATCGCCTTTGGCCTTCTGACCATTTGGTGCAATGCATCAACCAGCTCGATTGAGGTGAGATGGAACTGCAGCTTATCATCGCCCGGCCTAAGGCAGTTGAAAACCAGGAAATCTGCGCCCTCGAACTGCGAACCAAGGCCGTCGAAGTAGCCGGTGTCCGAGGAATATCCAATGCTAATCCCTTCCGCTTCCAGAAGGAAGCCGATTGCAGAAGGGTCCTCGTGGAGGGTTTTTGTTGCCCTCAGAGTGGGCGGGCTAGTTGGCGAAGTGTTTCCTTCCCCCTTATGTTTTGCCGCAACCTTAAATGTGTGCTTTTCGCCCTGCTTCATTGCCTTGCATTCCTCGAGCATCCCCTTGAAATATTCATCGATCTGCTTCTCGAATTTTCCCTGCCCTGAAATCACGCTTTCACTTCCAAGAAGCGTGCCCTTCCTGCCTTTGAAATTGCCGTAATTCATCGCCTCAACAAACATGTTCGCATCGTTGCAGTGGTCGATGTGGCAGTGCGAGACGAAAATCGCATCTAGCTCATTTGGCTCCTCCTTGTATTGAAGGCTTTTCAGCAGGGCGCCGGGGCCGGGGTCAACGTGCATCTTGAGGGCGTTTGAGTTTATGCGGAAACCCCCGGTTGCCAGTATCTGCCTGTCAAGGACGATGCGGCCGCCGCCGCTTCCGAGGAATACGAGTTCCATTGAAATTACCCTGGGCCGATATTCCCTCGCTCCGCATCTTTATAAACATTCGGTAGCTAAATGTATCAAATTCTGATTATGGGTGGCTTTCATGGTGGATAGGATTTTTGGCTCAATGGGCGATTTGAAGGTCGGGAAGTACGTCATCATCGAGGACGTTCCTTGCAGGGTCGTCTCTATCGACAAGAGCAAGCCCGGAAAGCACGGCGCTGCGAAGATGAACGTTGTGGCAATCGGGCTTTTTGACAATTCGAAAAGGTCCCTGATGAAGCCTTCGGATGGGGACGTGGAAATTCCAATCATAGAAAGGAGGCGCGCACAGGTGGTTGCCATTACGGGGACGAGCGCGCAGCTGATGGACCTATCAAGCTACGAGACATTCGAGGTTGAAATGCCCGAGGACATGCGGGGGGAGATCGAATCCGGGAAGGAGATCGAATACATGGAAACGATGGGCCGCAAGCTGCTTCTAAGAATCAGGGGGGAGGAGTGAACCGTTTAAGCTGTGAAATCCCCATCGGTTGAACTGCAGGCAGTGGTGCTGGTGCAGGACGCTATAGTGTAATCATAAAAACCAGGAACTGCACAGGTCAAAGCAACCGAATGGGAAGTGACAAGGGTTTGGCTGCCCGAATATTTTTCATCAGGATTCCCCGGGATCAGGTAATTAACTGAGGACGTGGAGGGAATGTTCGTGGTCCAGGAGATGAGAGCGATATCATCACCTAATATGCATTCAGATACATCCTCTGCAACGTCGGTGATCAGGGGCGCCCTTGGCTGCACGGAATCAAGGACACCGCCAATTTCGCCCGTGGTCTCATTCACGTTCTCAGCCGCGCTCCCAAGGATGTTGGTCCTCGTGACAAGGACCACGACGAGCAGGAAGCCAATCACGGCGCCAAGCATCATAAGGTACTCCATTGCGGTTTGGCCCTTCATTCCCATGGATTCCTAACGCCGGGAGGTAATATAAAACGCATCCAATGGAAGGAAAACAACGGAAAAAGGGATTTGGTTACGGATGCAGGCTGGAACGGGGCCGGACTAGTTCGAAATAAAAACCTTCGTTCCCTTCCGCAGGCGCCTTGCACGTTTTATTGAAGGATTTGAGATGTATGCGTGCTCCGGCGTCGTTTTCAGGCCGCGCCTGCCGATCTTTACTTTCACGATTTTCCCCTTGTAAGGCCGGCGGTTGATGATAAGCAGTTTCGCTTTCCCAATCCTTGTGCCTTTCCTTCCAAGGATCGTAGCTTTTGCGTTTTTCGGGAGCACTATGGCCTCATACCCATCCTCCCTCCTTTCGATTGGATATTTCGAGGAATAATCATTCCATATGTCCTGCAATGCGGCATCCCTTCCGTTGAGCTCCACGGTCGTTTTCCCGTCGAATGATTGAAAGGGGTCGTGCTTCACATCGCCAAGTAGTGCACCCGCCCTGCTTCCGGTGGCATCGACAAAAGGCGCCTTCTTCTTCCCGGAATTGTCAACAATCAGCTTTGCGCTCTCGCCCATCTCGAATATCCTGCCCCTGCCTAGTTGCATTGCGAATATCAGCGCGGCGCTCATAAGGCCTGCAACGATGATCATGGCCGCAACTATCACGTTGTCAATGTTCATCTTCGGCAAAACATAGATTGCAACCATGAACGAGAGCGCCATGAAGCCAATCATTATTAGGTTGGAATTCCCGGCAGTCATCCGCGTTTGCATCCGCTCGCTTGCTATCATCTTGCGGCCCTCTCCTGCCTTGATCACGCGCACTCTTGGCATATTGTCATCGTTCGGATTGGCAACAACCATTATATCCTGGAGCTCCTGCACGGGCATCAATTCCGCCATTGCCTGCGCAAGCATCGACTTGCCCGTTCCGGGCGTGCCAACAAGAAGCACATTGCGCTTCTGCCCAGAGGCCTTCCGAATGACCTCGATTGCCTTGTCCTGGCCGATCACCTGGTCGATTAGTTCCTCCGAAACCTCGACCTCGGACGTGCTGCGGATTTCCGCAAGGTCCCTGATCTGGCTGATTTTTTTTTGGCGCTTGCCGTTCCTCGGCTGGGTAGCGGCGGCCGACGCATTCAGAGTTTTGTGCGTTTTGGAAACCGTGGCGTTGACCCCTAAACCTAGGCCTGCTGCCCCAACTGCGCCTCTCTTCCTTGCCATAAACAACCCTTGAAAGTATTCAATCCATCCGAAATTATAAAAGGATGCCTCTTTGGTGAAGCGGACTCATAGCGTATAAAAAGGCAAACCGCGTAAAACCTAACCTCCGGTGATAAAAAAAATGGATTTCCAAGAATTCCGCCAGGCAATTTACGAGCTTCCAAGGGAAGGCGCGATGCGCGTCCCCGTCCGCGCCGTTGCTACGAAGGAGATGCTCGATAAGATGATGACCGATAGGACTCTTGGCCAGGCGAAAAATGTCGCGAGCCTGCCCGGCATCCTGGAAGCGGCGTATGTGATGCCCGACGGCCACGAAGGGTACGGCTTTCCAATCGGGGGAGTTGCCGCATTCGATCCCGAGGAAGGTATCGTTTCGCCAGGCGGTGTTGGATATGATATAAATTGTGGGGTCCGGCTTATCAAGACGAATATGATGGAAAAGGACATAAGGCCCAGGTTGAAGCAGCTCATCAACAAATTGTACGAAAATGTGCCTTCCGGGGTTGGGAGCAAGAGCAAGGTGCGCCTTAACCCACAGGAATTGGAGAAGGCGGTCACGGAAGGGCTCAAATGGTCCCTCGACCACGGCTATGCAACCCCCAAAGACCTGGAGCATTGCGAGGAGAACGGCCATTTTGAAGGCAGCGATTATTCGAAAGTGTCGGACATGGCAAAAAAAAGGGGCGGGCCGCAGCTTGGCACATTGGGTGCCGGGAACCATTTTATGGAGGTGCAGAGAGTCGAGAAAATATACGACGCCGAAATTGCAAAATCGTTCGGGATAACGAATGAGGGGCAGGTAACGGTTATGGTGCATTCCGGAAGCAGGGGGTATGGACACCAGATATGCGATGATTTCATAAGGACGATGATGAATGCCATCCAGAGGAACAACTGGCAGCTGCCGGACAAGGAGCTGTCATTCGCGCCCCTGAACACAGTTGAGGCGCAAAGCTACCTTGGGGCGATGCGCACTGCAATCAATTTCGCTTTCAACAATAGGCAGCTGATGACGCATTGGGCAAGGGAGACGTTCCAGCAGGTGTTTGGGGGGAAATGGGAGGATTACGATTTATCGCTGGTATACGATGTATGCCACAACATCGCAAAATTCGAGGAGCACGAGGTGGGGGGGCAAACGAAAAAGGTGTGCGTGCATAGGAAGGGCGCAACCCGCGCGTTCTGGAAGGGAAGGAAGGAAGTCCCCCAAGCGTACCGCAATGTCGGGCAGCCAGTCATCATCCCCGGATCGATGAATACCGCATCCTACTTATTGTGCGGCCTGCCTGGCGCAGCAATCTCATTTGGAAGCTCCTGCCACGGCGCCGGCAGGGTGATGAGCAGGCATGAGGCAACAAGGAAATTCAACGGGAAGGAAATAGCTCGGCAAATGGAGCAGAAGGGCCAGGAAATCCAGGCGGGCTCCTACGACCTGCTTGCGGAGGAGTTCGGCGGCGCGTACAAGAATGTCGATGAAGTTGTGAAAGCCGTTGAGCTTGCCGGAATCAGCAAGATCATTGCAAGGATGGTGCCCATAGGAGTGATAAAGGGCTGACATTCGGGTGGGCCTTACGATGAATGTGATCGAACCGGAACAGCATTTAACAAGGAGGATGCTTGGAATCCTGCAACGCCACCTCGAACCGACAACATTCAGCTACGTGACCGAATCATTATTAAGCCCGGAAAGGACAAGCTGGCTCAGGCGTTTTGTTGATGCAAATAATGGATGGAAAAAAGGCACCTTCACTAAAAAAGAACTTATTAATACGTTGGAGTCGCATCCGTCCACCATAGGCGGCCTGATCAGGAGGGTGGATGCTAACCTAACCATCCATGAAAAGTTCATCCAAAAAATGACCGATGAGGGGAAAAAGGAAATCATTAAGCTGGACAAGGAGCAGCTATTGCATTTAAGGAACATATTGGAGGAATTGAAGGAACACCCAAGCTTCAAGGCGCTCGTAGTCCATTAAGCCTTGCTTGTCAGGAACCCTTCCTCGTTCTCGATGAAAACGTGCGTGGGGTCGTGCGGGCAGCTGAAAGTTGCATTTGAACCATCGAAAATCAGAGGCACTATGAATGCCTTGTAAGTGAAACATTTCGGGCAGCACGCCTCCTCCTTCACGACCATGGGAATCACTAAAAAAAATCCAGGAAATCATACTGCCCCTCAAATTAAAATACCTTGCGAAACCGGCGGGATGCCCCCCTCTCTTTTAAAGCTGTGGGTCAAATAATTATTCCTGATGCTTAAGATCCGTCTGATTTCTACTTGTTGGGGGGGATAAAAAAATGGGAAGCTGGAAGGGGAGGGACCTGATATCCATTGCGAATGTTGAGAGGAAGGAAATCGAGGAGGTGCTTGAAAAGGCGGAGAAGATGGACCACCTCTTCAGGAAGAAGGAAAATACAGTCGAATTAAAGGGAAAGGTAATGGCTTCCCTGTTTTACGAGCCTTCCACAAGGACGCAATTCTCGTTCACAACAGCAATAAAAAAGCAGGGCGGCGAAGTGCTGGGTTTTTCCGACCCGAAGGTTTCATCCCATTCCAAGGGGGAGACGCTGCACGACACGATCAAGGCGATGGAGCCGCAGGTGGATTGCTTTGTCATAAGGCATCCAAACGAGGGCGCAGCCGCACTTGCCGCATCCGTTAGCGAGGTTCCCGTGATCAATGCAGGGGATGGGAACAACCAGCATCCCACGCAGGCGATGCTCGATTTGTTCACGATAAGGAAGGCGAAAAGGAAGCTTGATGGCCTAACAGTGCTGATGCTTGGGGATTTGAGGTATGGAAGGACGGTCCACTCGCTCTCATACGCCCTCTCGAAATTCGAGGATATAACGTTGCAGTACCATTCGCCCCAGCAGCTAAAATTCCCCGCATTCATGCTAAATGACCTTCGAAACTCCTGCAAAATACAGGAGCTGGAAAAGCTCGATTTCTCCAAGGCGGATGTGATTTATGCGACAAGAATTCAAAAGGAGCGGATTGAGGACCCGGAGGAATACAAGAAGGCAGCCTACGTGATAGATGCGGAAATGATGAAAACTGCCAAGGAGGATGCGATGCTGATGCATCCGCTGCCCCGTGTCGATGAGATTGCAACCGAAGTTGACGGCGATCCGAGGGCAAGGTATTTCGAGCAGGAGGCGAATGGCATCCCTGCAAGGATGGCGATTCTTTCACTCATAATGAACGGATGAGCATGTACGACGTCTACGATGATGAACTGGCAAAAAAGAGGCAAAGGTCGGGCAAGAGGACGGTACTTGTCTCGCTCATGTTCTCGGCAGCGACCGCGGTGGTCACTTGGCAGTCGAACCAGCCCTTTGATGTCAAAATGGTGATTTTCGGCGGGATCTTGCTTTTCCTTGGAGCTGCGATATTCGCGGGGAGAATGGAAATGAAAAAAGGTGGGCAGTATGGTAGCCAAAACTGAAAAGGACATGCTTAAGGTGAAGAAGATAGAAAGCGGGATCGTGATCGACCACATCCCCCAGGGAAAATCGATCAAATTGCTGCAGATCCTTGGGATAAACGAGGAATTCAAGGCGACCATTTCCGTCCTGATCAACGTGCCCAGCGCGACTTCGGGGCTAAAGGACATCATAAAAATCGAGGGAAGGGAGCTTAGGAAGAAGGAGCTTGAGAAGATCGCGCTTCTTGCGCCATATGCAACGATCAACGTGATTAGGAATTACGAAGTGATCGAGAAATACAAGGTGAAACTGCCGGAAGTTTTGCAAGGAGTTGTGCCTTGCCCGAATCCGAACTGCATCACAAACCGGGAGGGCATCGCGAAGCTGCACATAAAGGAAAGGAATCCCCTGAAGCTGCAATGCGACTACTGCGAAAAAGTTTATGGGGAGGCGGATTTCAAGTTTTAGGTGCATCGTGCGTTGAAAAAAACAATTTCCTTCGATCTAGACGGCACTCTTGCCGACCTCAACTTCGAGAAGGCGGTTTGGCTGGAGGAGTTGCCAAGGCTGTTTGCTAGGAAGAACAAACTGGGCCTTAGTGCTGCCAAGAGCGCGGTTTTCACTGCATATGAGCTCATCGGGAACAGGGATGCGAAATGGTACGATATAAAATTCTGGCTTGGGGAGTTCGGGCTGGAGGAGGATTATCGGCACATTTTGGATTCCAGCAAACACCTGATAAAACTGTACCCGGATACATTGCCGGCGCTTGAAAAACTAAGGAAAAAATACCGGCTGGTCGTCATCTCCAATGCTACGAGGGATTTCCTCGAGTTCAAAATGAGGGCGGAGGGATTGGAAAAATTCTTTGACTTCG
The DNA here is from genome assembly GCA_041305345.1 of Microcaldota archaeon. Classification (GTDB taxonomy): domain Archaea; phylum Micrarchaeota; class Micrarchaeia; order Norongarragalinales; family SBBD01; genus JACRGC01. The sequence continues at coordinate 247,722 of JBFYLP010000006.1, forward strand.
TTTTTTCCACAACTAGCGATTTCAACTGCATCAAGGGCGATTCCAGGGGATATTTGGAGGCGTGCAAAAAAATGCGGATTGGGCCTTCCCAATTGATCCATATCGGGGATGATTACGAGTTCGATTACCTGGCTGCCCAAAGGGTCGGGATTGATGCATATTTTTTGGATAGGCAACCGAAAGTGGGGAAAAGGATTGCCCTAAAGACAGTTCGCAATTTAAATGAGTTTGCCGGCATCGTATTGGGAAGAAAGGATGAATAGGCGGACGGTCAATTATCATCACCAATCAAGTTCAATTCCGCTGCCTGAACATCTCAATTGAAAGGAATGCGAGCAGGAGGCCAAAAAGCACCTGCAGCGAACTGCTGCCTAATTGGGACGAAATGATTCCGCCCAGCACCGCTCCGGGTACTGCGGTAAGAGCAAGAAGTTTGCCATCATCAAAATCGATCTTCTCCTTCCTGTTGTGGAAGAAAACGCCGGCAATCGAAATTGGGATTATGGAAATCAGCGATAGCAGGACTGCTTGGTGAATAGGAAAACCGAAAATCAGGTTGAGCGCTGGCACGATTATGACGCCTCCTCCTATTCCAAACATCCCGGAAAGCACGCCTGCAAGGAAGCCGAATGCTGCAAGGGAGGCGAAATCCGGGGAAATCGTGCTAAAAGATGCAAACGATGGCATCAGCCCAAGCATTTTGAGGGAAATAAGGAGAAGCAGTAAAGCAAATACCCTTGCTAGTTTCGAGTGGCCAAACTTCCAGGACGCCTCGGTTCCCACCCAGGATCCGGCAAGCGCTCCGGCAACGATATAGAGTGGTATTTTCAGGTCAATTGGGGCAGGCAGCAGAAAATAATTCGTGATAGCGCCGGCCAATGCCATTGGGATTATCAGCGCGAGAGAAGTGCGCACAGCGGATGGCATCTTGCAGTTGCAATAAAGGACGAGCGCAGGCACGATGGTAAACCCGCCGCCAATGCCAAACATCGAGCTTAGGATGCCGGTTGCAAGACCGATCAATAGAAGCCTTTCCCGCCTTGAAAAAGCTGGCATATGGACTAACCCTTAAGAAAAAAGAAGAAAAAGAAAAATAAGGAAAAAGGGAAAAAACTAGATGAATTCTATGTCATCCACGCCCTTTCCGGAATGGCTAATCGAGCCCATCTGCTTTGGCGCCTGCGACTTCCCAAGCACGTAGGGCGATTGGATGCCGGTAAAGATCGCAATGGCCTCAATCTTCCCTTCGAATGCAGGGTCGAGCCTTGCTCCCCAGATGACCGTTGCATTGGGATCCACCCGCTCAGTTAACGCTGACCCGACGGCATTGCATTCGCCAAGGGTCATGTCAGGGCCGCCGGTGATGTGCAAAAGAACCCCGGTTGCGCCAGTGAAATCAACATCGAGCAGTGCGTGGTTCAGGGTGTTTCCGACCACCTCCTCCGCCCGGCCGGTTCCCTTCGCCTCCCCTACAGCAATCATTGATACGCCGCCGTTGCTCATTATTGCGCGGACATCTGCGAAATCTAGGTTGATTAGCGAGGGTGTGGTGATGGTTTCGGTGATTCCCCTAACTGCGCGTGCGATGATCTCGTCCGCGACGTTGAATGCCTGGTCAATTGGGAGGTTGGGCACGATTTGCACGAGCCGGTTGTTGTCAATTACTATGATGGTATCGGCCTGCGACTTGAGTGCTTCGATTCCCGCATCCGCCTTCTCCAGCCTTGCGCGCTCAAGCGCGAAGGGATAGGTGACAATCGAGATGACAATTGCGCCCTGCTTCTTTGCAATTTCGGCAATGATTGGTGCGGAGCCCGTACCGGTGCCCCCGCCCATTCCGCAGGTAAGGAATATTAGATCCGCGCCAGCAAGCAGCTTCTCTAGAGCGTCGCGCGAGACGTCTGCGCATTTTGCGCCAACTTCAGGGTAGCCCCCGGCTCCAAGCCCGCGCGTGATTGATGCCCCGATGAGTATTTTCTTGACAGATTCGCTAATCATTGTAAGGTGCATCCTATCGGTGTTGATTGCAACGAGTTCCGCGCCCTTTATGCCGGAGCGTGCAAGCCTGTTTACGGAATTGCAGCCTCCGCCTCCTGTTCCGATGACCATTATCCTTGGGGTTTCGAAATATTCCTCGCCCTCGATTTTCTTCGTTGTGTGCCTCAAGGCATCATTCACTATACTCTCCATATGCTTTCACCCACACGCTTTATTGCTGAAGAATGAACGGCAGCAAATAGACGATAAGTAATGCGCAGTTACGCTTTTAAATCGTTTCTAGCTGCTAGGAGCGCCGATTTTCCTATGCCCGGATGCAATGCGCCACATTTCGGATGGCGGCTTTTTCCTTTACCATAGTTCCCACCAACGTTTTTAAGCAGGAGCGGGGTAAAAGTTTGGTATGGAACCGCTCCGGCCCCAGCTTAGCGTTGCGATCATCGCACTGCTCTTCATCGACCTGTTCGTGCCCTTCGCTTATGCTTACCAATATTACAACTATTATGGCGATGCGGGTCAGGGAAAAATCCTGTTTGCGGATGCATCGCCTTCCCCGGAGCCGGTCTTGGGGAATGTCGAAAGCACGTGCCTCACTTCGGTCATGGATGCTGCGGAAGTAAGCAGGTACCAAAACGGGCTCGCGGCGTTCCAGGCGGAGCAGATTTCGACCCTTAGCGATGAAGCGCTAAGGAAGAACGACCCGACAGACAAGCAGGCGCAGCAGGTCCAAATAAATGTCAACATCAACGACCAGCCGGTATACGACATACTTGACGTTGCAAACCTTCTTGAATATGATGAAAAGGCAAGGGAGGATCTTGCGGCCGAATTTGGCATCAACAAGGACAATGGGAAGCTTACAAGGGAACAACTGCGGGCTGTAGCGGCAAGGAAGCCTGGCGGCCAGGATGCGATTGCAAAATTCCTTGGTATATCCTCAGGCGGGGAGATCCCAAAGGCGCAGTACGAGAATTTCAAGGTCGTGCTTCCAAACGGGAAGAGCGTTGCCTTGAAGGATATTATGGCAGTGCAGCCCCAGGCAACCGACAGTTCGTGCCTCATCGATCGGAGCTTCATAAAGGGGAAGGTCACGTTCCAGGCGCAGTTGAACAAGGACCTTTACCTCGGGTTCTCCCAGAGCAAGACTACGGTGAGCAAGCCCCAGCATTTGACAACCTCCCAGACAACTGCGGCGCTGAACAGCTATGCCGGAAGCATGGTCATACCCAAGATGTATGAGAAATACGTTACCACCGTCGGGGAATGGAGCACCTGGGAAATGTGGGCTTCCCTTGCTGGCTCGGCAACGATCCTGCTTTCCAAGAAGGGGCCAAATGAGCTCAAGGAACAAATCGAGGATAAGGAACGGATGAGAAAGGAAATGGCAGAATATAATGCAAGGACTTTCGGGGGCACCCAGACGGAAGTGCAGGATCAGTTCACCAAGGATTACAATACGCTAATCAAGACAAAGGACCTGGAGACGAAGGAGCTTCGAAACATTGATTTTGAGGTCGTGACTCAGCAATGGCGGCCGCTTACGATCGCAATAATGGGTGCATCCTGGATGGGCGCTGCGCGTATAGCGCTTTCGGCCTCGAACCAGATCCTGCTTTCATCGCTAGTGACGAAGGACAATAAATTCAAGGACAACTACCTGCTGATCTATGTAAACAACAATGATTTCGTGGAAGGTTTCCGGGAAGCAACCGACTTCTTCTCAACCGGAAAAATAACCGATTGGATTTCGGACCTGATGGAAACCGGCGCACCCACGAAAGCCTTTGAAACCGGCAAGACGATCATCATGATGAAGGAGGCTTCGCAGGAATACACGGCTTCAGAGAGCCACACGAGCTTTGAGACCGATGGAGGCGCCTGGCAGGTAAAGGTGGACTGGAAGGACCGTGCGGAGAGCTCGCTTTTTGAGGACATCAGGAAGGCGGGGGACTACACGAGCTTCGCACTTTACAGCAACAATCTTGAACTGGGCACGACCCTTAGGAACCAGGACGATTTCGGTAAATACTACCAGACCCTTGCAATTGCAGCGCCCCTATTGCAGTTCGTATTGATGAGGAAAGCGGACCTGCAATTCGTATCCGGCCCCGTCGCATCTATTGCGCGTGCAGGAATTTTCGACATCGTGGTAACGAAGCTCGTCGACCCGTTAAGGTACAGCAAGGACGAGATCTGCGACGAGGGGATTGTCGACAACTCACTGCTCAAATACAAGATATTTACAGGTGCATCGATGGCCCAATCGCTCTGGTCGGTATACAGCCCTTCGAAGGGGTTATTGCAGGCGCTTGGAGGGGGGCTCAAGACGGCATTCATTGGCGAAGGGTACAAGCCCACGGGATGGCTGGGGAGCAAATACTCAAATTTCTTTAGGGGTTCATCTGAAAAGTCTATTTTCGAGGTGCAAAAGAAAGTGGGCGACCTCGAAAGCTCATATTCAAAAACCGGGATTGAGAAAACCAAGGCAGCAAATGAATTATCGCAAGCACACCTCATATCAGACCCGGCAACCAGGGCCCAGGTCGAAAACGCAGCCCAGACACGGTTGGATGAGCTCTCATTGGAACAGGTAAAGATTGGGGATAAGATATTCACCGAAAACAGCATCATCGAGCAGATGCACGAGGCAAATGCCCTTGAGAAGGCGCGATCATTCAGCTATTCGAAGATGGAAACGGCATTTGAGAAGCTGTACAAGGGGCTGGTGCTGCTCGACCCCATCCAGCTTGGAAAATCAGTCGTGGCAAGCAACGGCCTTCGATACGTCTCGCTGTGCAAGGATACGAGCTACAAGATCCTTGCATACCAAAGGCTCTCCGAAGTCACCGGCGAGCAGAATGCGAAGAAGAAATTCGAGCAACTGCAAAACATCGACATAGGAAAGCAACTCAACCTTACGGGCGTGCTTGGCGGGATGGGCGAGAAGGTGGAGGAGAAATCGCTATCCGAACTGCTCAATTTGAGGGCGTTTATGGACGACCCCTACGGCCAGCTGCAGCCTTCGGAACTCTACTACATCCACCTGGATGGCGCGTCGCAGCAATGGTTCGGCGTATACGACAAATTGAAGGAGAATGGCTGCTTTAGGGAATGCTTCGATTCAAAGGGCGCATTCATCTGCGCAGATAGCACGGGCGTCACGTACACCGATAAGCAAACGGGAAAGAGCATCAAGCTCTCCGAAAACCCGGATAGGGGACTGCTTTCATTGATGATGCAAGACCTTGCAAGGACGATTGTCCCAAACAGGATAATTTCGGCTCCGCTGGATTTATCGTGCAGCGAAAATGAGATCTTGCAGGTGCAGCCGCAAATCGAAGCTCCAAAGCTAGGAGGCAGCCTCATAATTTCGGATGATTCGTGCGGCACAATTCAATGCCTAAGGCAGCAATTGAAGGTTTTGAAATCCGACATCTCAACGGACCTTAGCGCTTCCGCATTCGGGGATGTGATTGCGGTTTACACAACAGAAGGGAGGCTTACTGCAAGCGAAGGGAAGGTTCGATTCCTTAGGGGGAAGGCGAAGGATGGCGACAATGAGACCATCGGCGTAGAGCTCCAAGCGCCAAGCATCGAGGCAGCGGAGGAGGATGCGAAGGGAGTTGAAAGCGGCAACCTCATTTCCATCAAGGGCAATATGGAAGTTAGCATCAAGGGATACCTGAAGGATGGGAAGGAGAGGAGGGAGGAAAAGGTTGGGACACTGCTTACGATAATAATGGACCGCGGCAAGATCGAGTACGATGAGCTGGGAGGAAGGCTTGTTGTCGCGCTGTACGTGCTAGCAAAGACGAAGGCGAATGACAACATCAAGAGCATTTCAACCACGATAAGGTCGAATACGGATGAGAATGGGAATTCCGTGCCTTCAATTGCAATTAACAACGTGAACCCCAAAGTCGGCGGGGAAGCGGATGCGGAGGAGCTAAACGAGGCGCTGAAGAAGGTGCAGACCGATGCGAATGGGAATTTGGGCGGCTTTGAAGTGTTTGAGACAGCGGATAAAAAGTACACCATCGGGACGGATGAGAACGGCAAGCCCGTCCTGACGATTTATGACAAGAATACTGGGGAGAAGCAGGAGTACCAGATAACCGGGCCTTTAAGAAGGGAAGGGAATGACATTATAGTCCCAACCGAAAAGGGCGATTTCAAGTTCAATTTTGACATGAAAAACGGCCAGCCAACCCTTTCGGCAAGCGGGCCGGACGGATTCAAGGAAATTGCAGCGCTCCTTGCTGCGAAGGGTCCGGGAGGAATTATTGCATTCGACCCGCGGACGGGCCTTTGGTATGCGCTTAATGGCCAGGACATCCCATGGAACCAGGATTTTGCAAAGCGCGGGCTCACATTCTACAACACTCCCGATGGGACAAGGGGGGTTGCGGCGGACAACCTCTATGGGTATTCCAGAGCAGGCGGGTCTGGCAACGCATATTCTCCAGGTTTTTCAATCACGTCCTTCCCGGAAAACCAGCTCTATGCTGCACTAATGGTTTTTGCGATAGTGCTTGGGGTTGTGGCAATTAGGATAAATAGGAGAAAGTACTGATCGAAGTTTATTTCTTCGAATTTGAAAACTTGCACTTGATCGCCAGAATAAGTTCGCCTTTCAAAGAGAATTGAATGCCCGATTCAAAGAATTTCCCTTCAAGCAAACTGGTCTCGTCCTCAATTTCCTGCTCCAAGCCGAATAAATCGGCGATGCGCTTTCCGGTACCATCTTCTGCAAGGACCATTATGTTCGGCGGAATCCTCCCCCCATCCTTCCTTGCCGGAATGTTTGTTCCGGTTATCAGCACCTCTTCCTCAAGCCAGCCTTTCTTATCATCGTAGAACTGTATCCGCGAAGGGTTGCCCTTCTTCTCGTATATGAAGGCGATTTTTGTGCAGCCCGCCTTTTCCGCCCTTGCGCATATGTCATCAACGGAGCGCTTGCCCCTATTCTCATACTCGGCGGATAGGATGAGGGAAAGCAGCCTTGCGAACTTGCGCGTTAGCTGCGTTGGCTTCCTGCAGGTTGAGAGGTAGAGGCGATTCATATCAATAAATGGAAGGGATAGGTTTAAAACAGTTTTAAGCCAACAAGTACCTGTTGGTTATGAGGAAAATACTTGCGGAAATCATCTGCATCCTCCTATTCATCTCAACTACCACTACTGGTGTATCAATCCCCTGGGAGATGCTTCTAAACATGGGCATCACGCCCGCCACATTTGTAAGCGCATCGGATGCGGTGAGCGCGCCGATTGCAGAGGGCCCGTTTGCCGGGCAGTATGTTCCAGCAATCAGGATCATCAACGTGGATACTCAAAACCATTTGACACCGGGTGGGGGGCAGGCATTCAACTCATATAAGGACGTGAAAGGCGCGAATTTCCGGAATGGGGATTGGATCCACTTCAGGTTCAAGCTGCAGGCTATTGGGGAGGGAAGCATCCTGTCGGTTTTCCTGCAGAATGTTGACGGCAGATTCTATTTATGCAGCAGGCAGTTTGAGGATGAGAATCCCGGCCCTTTCAACCTGAAAATCAGGTGCGAAGTGCCCTCCACTGGGAAATTTTATGGGAAGTACCGCGTTGCTGTGGAGATTCTTTTCCCAAATGGATCAAGGATTTCCCGTTTCTGGGGGTATTCAGATGCGAGCTACAACATCGTAATCGACGAGGCGGAGAAGGAAGTGAGGGCAAAGGAGATGCCCGCATCAGATGATAAGGAATGGGGCACAAATTACAAGATCACCGTCCTGTCCGAATCCCTGCAGAAGCCCGATGCATCGCGCACCCAGGTTATTCCACAAAAGCATACTTATGAATTCAACAAATTGAACCCGGGTTTCGCCGTCAAGCTTCCCCTAAAAAACAAGCCCGATTCCATCAGCGGCGTCCCCCCAACAATCATCGAAAGGAAGGTCACGAACGTTAAATTGGAGATCTCAGCTCCGGACCCCACTACTGCGGAAATTGTAACCATCTGCCAATCGGAAATGGACGCCCCAATGGGAATCCCAACAGAACCCGACAGCGGGAAGGAGACAAGCACCATTAAATGCATTCCGGAGGGGAGGGATACTGGAATTGAGATAGGGGTAAGAGAGGTCGGCAAGGATGCGGTGGAACTTGAAATAAGCGAGGTCAAACGGCCCGTTGATGATATTGCCAAAAGGGAGGTAAGCAATGCGGAAATAATAAGCGCATATGCGGATTATGATGACGGCGACATGCTTTTTTCCGCAATGAAGACGGAGGGTACCCTAATTGTTAAAACCAAAAAAGAGGATGCGAAAATACTCGTCAGGAATGAGGGCCCAGCCTCGGAGTGCATCTCATTTTCGGAACCGGTAGCCGAAAAGCCCTCCGCGCTTAATTCCCTCTGGAAGAAACTCCCTTGGGGAAGGTACGAGCACAGGATAAAAATCACATACGACCCCATCTGCCAGTATCCGTACATAGCATCGCCATTGATAATAGAGGTTGTCGGCGAGTCAAGGCCCACTCCGGTCCTTATGCATTTCGTCTACAGCGATGCGAACCTGCTGCTTGTTACATCCAAGAAGCTTGTTACAGATGCAAAGTTCGAAGAAACGCTGCGGGAATTCATTAAAATAAAGGCGGAAAAGGACGGCCTTTCCTCACGGTTCCTGGTTCTTGACGGGAAGTACTGGAAGGAATACGGATTTACCGATGACGGCGAAATTTCCGACATTTCTGAAGCAAAGAACATGATCCATAGGCTGCTTGACAAGTTCACGTATGCAAAGTACCTCGTCATCCTTGGCGGCGAGGATGTCGTCCCGATGCCCGCGTTCGAAGTCGGTGGCGAAAAATTCCCCAATGATGGCGAATATGGGAAGGCGATTGCAAAGGACGGAATAACCGTAATTTCCCGGATGCCAACCGCTAAAGGGGACTACACATCCGAACTTGTCACAAAGTGGCTGGCAAATTCGATCGAGAATACGAAAAGCAGGGAGGGGAAAAAGAAAATATCAATAATCGGCGATGCATGCGGCGGGGAAAGGTGCTGGATAAGGAAGGACACGCTGGATTTTGCGGAACAATACTATGCTGCAAAGGGGCAGCCCTTTACGGATTGCTCTAATGGCAAGTGCAGCTTCGCCCCGAATTATTGCAACAAGGAGATAAACAGTGGCAAGGCATGTGACGGGAATGCGGCCTTAAAGGAAGAGTTAGAGAGCAGTGATTTCATTGCATTCATTACCCACGGAGGGGGCGGGACCAATATACACGCCGAGGACGAGAAAAGCACAAAATACTACCAAATCCTTACAGCAAGCGATGCCAAAATGCTTGCCTTTGAAAAAAATCCGATAATGTTTCTTGATGGATGCCAAAGTGGCGCCCTTGATCAGGTTGGCGATGGGGGCGACTGGAAAAAGTGGCAAAGCAAGCCAGCAACTGCCGATAGGATGGTATGGCCGAACCTGGTTACGGCAGGTGCTGCAATAATTGTCGCATCAACTCGGAATGTTTATAGCTCGGCCATCAAGGAAAGCGAAGGGGTCATGGAATTTGCAAAGGCCTTGGGCAGCAAGAATGTGCGCATAGGAGATGCCATCACTTCAGCCAAGGAGAAAATATTAGAAAAATCCAGCCTGGCTGTAATCAACCACAATTTATTCCAGATTTATGGCGACCCAACGCTATATGCAAACTATGTGCCGACACCAGCTCCTCGAAAGCAAGTTGAGCCGGAGCGCGTTTGGGAGATTCCTACACCTGCAGTATGAGTGATATCAAATGAAGGCGGAAGCAACGGCAGCGGTTCTCGTGATCGCAGCAATAATCATCGCATTCGCGTATTTGCAGTCGAATCCGGAACAGGGCATCCCCGATGGGTTGAAAATTAAGGCTTCGCCGGCAGCAAGCCTTCATCCTTCAGTAACCGCGTCTGAAAAGGCCGAAATCGGGAAGATTCCGATCACTACCCTTGCTTTGCAGGAATACAGCAGCCTGGTCGATGGCGCTCCCCCCTCAAGTGACAAGGTTGTGGAAGGAATTTGCGGCAATGGGATTTGCGAACTTGCTGAATCGTGCGACGGATGCCAGCAGGATTGCGGCTGCAATGAGGATGAATACTGCAGCAATGACAACGGCGTGTGCTACCCTGCGGAGCATTGCGGGGACAATTTGTGCACCAAAAAGGAGAAAGCGGAAAATAGCTGCTGCACTGATTGCGGCTGCGTTACTTCGGAGGTTTGCAATGGTTTCTCGAATAAATGCACTGCCAAGCTCAGTACGATTTCAGAATCCGAGGCAATAAAAATCGTGGCCGATTCCCTTGCCGCGGAAGGACTCGCGTATGGAGTGATAGGCGTTTTCGACTCTTATTTCGGCGAGGAGGCCGCGAAAATGGTAAAAATGGATTGCAGTCAAGGGATTGCGAGCTGCAAATACTACGCCTATATCGACGCCGGCGGCAGGATCGTTGCAGAATATTATTCCGAATGAGAACGGATGATTTTTCGTTGGCTGCTGTACCGATTGCGGCTGTTCCGCCGGTAAAACGTGCAATTCCACATCCAATTTATGCTCTTAGAAGGAAACGGCTCCGGTATGCTCTCTTGAAAAAAATGCAGGGAGAGGGATTCGAACCCACGCAAGCCCTAAGGCTAATGGATTTCTCAACCGCTTCTTTGGCGCGGCGCCACCGCACCTTTCTTTCTAAGAAAGGGGCAAGGCCTTGAGTCCATCCCGTTTGACCAGGCTCCGGCATCCCTGCATGACGGGAAATATATCGGCTAAAATCCTTTTAAACCGGATGAAAAGTGGCATTGCAGCGCCCTTATGCCAAACCCAACTTTTTAAAGACGGGTTCGGCTATTATTCCCATGGAACTCCTAAAGGTTTTTGTTGCATTATCCGCGATTTTTCTACTTGGTTTAACGCAGCTGCCGGCTAAAACAGAGGGCGCATATTACGTCACGCTCTCACTTCACGTGTTCATCGCCTATTCGGCGATCTTGCTTGCCCTCCTTTACGCACTAATCAAGGCAGCACGCGGAATAAACCTTCCAAAAGGAAAAAATGGGATCCAAAGGGCAGTTGCCCTTGCTGCAAGAACCGGACTGTTTTCCCTATCCTCAATGGCCCTAGCCGTCATTTTAATTGATCCGATTGAACCTATCGGAATGATGCTCGCCTCAGTGCTTTCGGGCGCGTTCTTCCTGCTTGCCAATTTGATTGACAGCAAGGTAGGGAGCATAACCCGAAATAAAAATGCGAATTGGGCGGTACTTTACAGGCATAGCTACGCCGCCCTGCTGGTTTGCGCTGTGACAATCGCCTCGCTCCTATCCGCCATCAGCTTGCATCAGCTCTCTTCTGAGAGCGATTTGGGGATTCCAATAGGCATTGGGACGAATGGCATGATGGTGGAGCAATTGGATGGCGGGGCAGTAACACCCCCTAATGCAGTAAATTTCTCAGACGAGGCTTTGCAAAGGCTTTGGTTCTCCCCGCAATCAGCTGGGAAATGCGTGATCCTTGCGGAATCGGTGGTTTTCAGCTTCGATGTCACGCATAATTGCGTTCTTACGGAAAACGGATGGCGCCGGAGAATTTACTGCCCGGTTTTCATATCGCTAGACGAGGTTAAGAAACGCGGAGAAATGGAATTCCTGGCAACCGGCGCTTGCGAGGCAAGGGCAAAAGTCATTGTAACCGATGGAGGATTCTTGGCGGAAGGCTGATTGGCAATGGATGGACGAAATGGGCGGAAACCGGCATTGCCTTTTCGCAACGGGGGCGGCCTATGCCCCGAAGGATCAGGATGAACAGTTAAAAACCCGCATCACCTAACTAATTCAAGGGTTGAACAAATGCTCTCCATCCTTAAGGAGCTTTCGAAGCCCACAGCCGCAAAACTACTGCTGTTCCTGCTTCTTGGCGGGTACTTCACGTTTTTCTATTCGTTTCAATCTAGTATTCCTACAAATCAGCTGGATCCTTCATGTAAAAAACGCCCGATAGATGCTTCAGATATATCCTGCCTTTTTAATCAAGAGGTAACCGCAACGGGACATTCCGTTCAGAATCTCTCCCAACACGTTCGAGACGGACAAATATATTTCAATAATAGAGAATTTACTATTCTGGTACCTTATCAGCAGCGTAATCGTGTATGCGTATGAAAAAATCCCGAAAAAACAAGGAAAAATATAGGCTGAAAATCAGGTCAATAAAGAAGCTGGCAAAAATCAAGCCTAAAAATATGGCTGAAAAAAAGCTGGCAAAGGAAGGTAGCGGAAAAAAAATAACTATAATTGGGGAGGAAAAAAATGAGGTGTTGAGGATGGAAATGGATTATTCGAATTACTTGAGCCCCTTTAGCTGGAGGTACGGCTCGCCCGAGATGAAGAAGCTGTTTTCGGAGGTGGAAAACCGCAGGAAATGGCGCAGGGTTTGGCTAGCTCTCGCAAAGGCGCAGGCGAAGGCGGGTTTGATGGATGAGAAGGCGCTCTCGAAAATCGAGGAAAATCTCAACAACATCGACATCAACGCAGCCCATAAAATCGAGAGGGAGATCAAGCACGATTTGATGGCAGAGCTGAAGGTGTTCGCGGAGCAGGCAGGGGAAGCTGGCGGCAAGCTCCACCTGGGCGCAACGAGCATGGACATCGAGGACAACGCGGAAGTGATGAAGATGCTCGAGGCGATTAGGATCGTGAAGAAGGGCATTGGCGTTTGCCTTCTTGCCTATAAGAAAAGGATTAGGCAATACAAGAACGTGCAGATAATCGCGCAGACGCATTTGCAGACGGCGGAGCCCTCGACATTGGGTTATAGGCTCACGATTTATGCGCAGGATTTGCTGCTGGATTTGGATTTGCTTGAAGTCGTGGAGAAAATGGTCAAGGGCAAGGGGTTCAAGGGAGCAGTTGGCACCTCGGCGGCATACGAGAAGCTGCTCAAGGGCAAGATGAGGGCGGAGGAGATGGAAAAGCTCGCGATGCAGGAGCTGAAGCTGCAGGCTTTCGAAGCAACTACGCAGACTTACCCCAGGAAAATCGATTTCCTCGTGGTTTCGGCATTGGCGTCCGTAGCGCAAAGCCTCCATAAATTCGCATTTGATTTGCGCATCCTGCAATCGCCCTTCATTTTCGAGATTGCAGAACCATTCGGAGAAAAGCAGGTTGGAAGCTCCGCAATGCCCTTCAAGAGGAACCCAATCAAGGCGGAGAGGATCTGCTCCTTAAGCAGATTTGTGTCCGCATTGCCCGCAGTGATGTGGAATAATGCAGCAAATTCGCTGCTTGAAAGGACGCTTGATGATTCCGCAAACAGGAGGATCGTGATCCCCGAGGCATTTTTGGCGGTGGACGAGTCTCTTAGAATAACGGCCGCCATCATCGAGGGAATGGTCGTGAACGAGGTGCAGATCAGGAAGAATTTGGATAGGTTCGCGCCTTTCGCAATGACGGAGGTCCTGCTGGTCGAGCTTGCAAGGAAGGGGGCCGATAGGCAAAAGATGCACGAGCTGATTAGGGAAATGAGCATGATGGCGTGGCGGGTGGTGCAGGAAGGAGGGGAGAACCCGCTTAGGAAATTGGCGCTGGAAAACAAGGTTTTCGCAAAATTCCTCTCTGAAACCGAAATCAAGGAGGCGTTCAATGCGCGCTTCCATATCGGGAATGCTATTGACAAATGCGAGAAATTCGACAGGCTGATAACTGAAGCCGTGAAGCATAGCGAATACGTTTACAAGAAGGGAGCTGAATTCTAAAAGGGGAAAAACATTGGGAAAATCAGCTGTAAGAATGCCCCCTTGTTCAGTTTGCTGCCATCAACAATCGATGCGGTAGATGGCAATGACCGGTCCAGCTGAGCTTTCATACACCTTGACGAATGCGGAGTTTGCTTCAAAAAGACGGCTTTCTGCGCTGAAAATTGCCTTCTCCGAGGGACCGAGAAACAGGTAGGATGCGCGGTATTTCCGGGGTACTGCGCAGGTAGGATCTGCAAAAAATGATTGCACATCCCTCTCGATTGGCCGCTTCCTCGCCTCAAGCCCGTGGGAGAACAGGTACCACCGAAGGCCCATAACAGCCTGCCTTCCGGTAAGGCCGGGCACGACGTGGGCGTGCGCATCGCTTGTAAGCCAAACCGCATCTGGATCCGTATTCTCCCTGATCCACTCTGCAATCTCAAAATCAGCACTGCTGTATAGGGTTGGCCTATCGCCGTGCCAATAAATGAGGGTCAAAACGCCCGAGAATGTTGCAAAAATGAGTAGGAGTAAAGCGATTGGGATTAGGAGCCTGCGCCCAAGTGCAACGAATATGGGTTCACCCGCGTTACTGCGCCTACGTCCAAGGGAAACTAACGCATCCAAAGCAATTCCTGCGAAATAACAAAGGAAGAGGAAGAATGCGATGAAAACCTTGTTTGTATCCCAGTCCCAGGGTGCGAGCTGGAAAAGGTTTCCAAGAAGGAAGAGGAGGAAGCAGGGAAGGGCCATCAGCCGCATTTCCCTCGAGGATAGGAAGAAACCTATTATTGCAAGGGGGAGGATCACGCCAAAATTCCTAAGCCAGTAAACTGCCAATTCCGGAATTGATGCGCCGGATGGTTGCATCCAGCCGAAGCGGTATTTAAAATATTCTGCGCCCTCGATTTGCGATTGCATGAAAAGGAGCTGGGGAAGCGCAAGGGCAAGGCAGGGAATGATGAAATATGCTAAATCGCAAGTGAGCCGCCGGCGGTCATTTGCTATGAGGAAGGCATATGAGAAAGCCGTTGCCGCAAGGCCGGATGCCATAAGGAAGGAATGCGCGTGCACGAGCGGCAGCAGCCCTAAAAGCGATCCGGCAATGAATAAGTTTTGCCTGCTGCGTTTTGAAATGGCCTCGAGCAGAAGCAATAGCAGCACGAGCAAAAGGCCAAGGCCCATGATTGATGAGCGCTGGGGGAGGAAAAAGGAGTAGAGCAGGTTCATGAATTCTATCCGGTCCAATCCCTCGTGGAGTGAAAAGCCGTACGGGACGCCCGGGGGGTCGATGTGGGAATATGCCTTTGCGGGATGCATTAGGAAATTCATTGGATCAGGGGAAGCGGCGGCATCCTTCAATGCATAGTATGCGCCGAAGTTGCCGTTGAATAAGAACAACAGGATGAGGAATGCGCCGGCCCATCTGCGCCTGCCGAAATGGGCGCCAAGGAAATAGAGGAAAGAGACCATGGTGAAATAGAAAATGACGTGCGGAAGGATGAGCGAATCGGAAAGCATAAGGCCCCCTTTCAAGTAGATTGCGGAGAGGAAATCGATGAGGAAGGGGTATGCAAGAGAGGCATTTTGGAGGATTGGGTATTTTGGGGGGTAGTTTGCCTTTTCGGAAAACGAATGGATCACGCCAAGGTGGAACGGCGCATCGCCCCAGATGTTTCCACCCGCGATCATGTTCCCCCCATCCATATGGGGAAGGAGCCTCGCATTCAGATATATTAGGAATGCAAGAACGCAAAGGCAGAATGCAAGCCCCCAGATATCACCGGCCAATTTTAGCCTTTGATGGCGGTAATATTTCGCAAAAATCAGCAGAAGCACTAAGGAGCTTAGGAGTATGGAAAATTCGCTAAGGGAACCAAGGCACCAGGAGAGGATGAAAACAAGCCAAGTAGAAACAAGAATCCCAAGTCCGAGTGCAAATGCGCCCTTCTTCCACCAATCGTCCAGGAATTTTAGGTGGTTGCTGATAAAAATGCCAAAAAGGAAACCGCTTATCGTGAATGCAGCTGCAACGAGCATCGGACCAGCCTTGGAATCGGATAGGATGAATTTTCCAACGAACCATTATTAACGTTTGCGAGATGGTGGAAAACGTTACCCTTAAAACTGGATGGAGCCACAATCATACCGGGGAATGATCGGACTACTGATGTGGGTAATATGCTTCGCCAACCAATAGTATGCGTGCTTGGCCACGTGGACCACGGCAAAACCACGTTGCTAGATGGAATCAGGGAAACCGCAGTTGCCGCAAGGGAAGCTGGGGGCATCACGCAGCACGTTTCAGCTTCCGAAATACCCATATCTGCCATAAGGGACCATTGCGGGAACCTGCTTGCAAGGATGAAAATCAACCTCACGCTGCCGGGCCTGCTTTTCATAGATACTCCGGGGCATGAGGCGTTCGTTAACCTTAGAAGGAGGGGCGGAAGCATTGCGGACATAGCAATCCTGGTGGTGGATTTAAACCAGGGCGTGCAGCCGCAGACGAAGGAGGCAATTGAGATACTCAGGGAATACAAGACACCCTTCGTGATCGCGGCATCAAAGATAGATGCACTATCGGGATGGAGGCCCGTTAGGAACGCTTGCTTTAGCGATACATTCGGGGGGCAAAGGCAGGATGTGCGCGACCAGCTGGATACGAAACTCTACCAGCTCGTAGGCCAGCTTTCGGAAATGGGCTTCTCGACCGAAAGGTTTGATCGCATCGAGGATGTTACGAAGCAGATCGCAATCATACCCGTAAGTGCGAGGACGATGGAGGGCATACCCGAACTGCTGCTCTTCGTTGGAGGATTGGCGCAAAGGTTCCTCGAATCGCAGCTCGAGAGCAGGGAAGGCGCCCTTGGCAAGGGGAACATACTGGAAGTGAAGGAGGAAAGGGGGCTTGGAAAAACTTTGAATGTTATCCTCTACGAGGGCGTTTTCCATCCGGGCGATGAGATAATGTTCCTGAACGTCAATGCAAAGGTTACTCGGTGCAGGATCAAGGCCCTGCTTGAGCCCGAAGGGAATGACAGGTATGCCGAAACGGAGGAGGCAGTTGCTGCAAAGGGGGTGAAGATCTGCTGCGAGTGCGCAGGCGATGCGGTTGCGGGCTCGTCCCTTTTCGTCATAAACGATTCCACTGCCACTGAAACAGAGCAACTGCTATTGAAGGAAGTTACGGAAATCGAGGTTGAAAGCGAGCAGACGGGCGTGATCGTGAAGGCGGATGCGCTTGGAAGCCTCGAGGGGATCGTGAAACTGTTCGAGGCTGAAAAAATACCAATGCGGAGGGCCTCAATTGGGAAGGTCGTAAAGAAGGACGTGCTCGAAGCAGCGAGCGTGGCAAAACAGGACAAGTTCGCGGGAGTGATTTTTGCATTCCACACCGGGCTTGAGGATGGCGTTCTTGAGGCTGCAGGAACCGAGCACGTGAAAATTTTCGAGGAAAAAATCATCTATAACCTAATAATCAATTACAAGGGATGGAAGGAGGAGCTGATTGCAAAGGAAAGGAGGGATTCGTTCACCGATCTTACCCTTCCTGCGAAGATTTACCTGATGCCCGGCAACTGCTTTCGCGTGAACAACCCGGCGATATTCGGGGTTGAAATCCTGGAGGGCAGAATTCGGAAGGAGAATTTGCTGATGGATGACAAGGGAGAAAAGATTGGGGAGATACGGAGCATCCAGGTTGAGAAGGAGGAAGTCGAGGAGGCGAAGAAGGGGCAGGAGGTCGCGCTTGCTGTTGGCGGAATCACTTACGGCCGGCAAGTAAGGGAGAAGCAGGTGCTCTACACGGACATTTCCCCCGAAGAAATTGAGACGATCGAGAAGAAATACATCCAATCCCTAAGTGACGGCGAGAAGGAGCTGCTATTGGAAATAAAGAAGATCAAGGGGATATTGAGTTTTGGGTTCTGAAAAAATTTGCTGAAAGAACAGCCCGCCATCATTGCCGTCGTTAGGTTTTTTAACCCCCACCGAATAACCCTTAAAGTTTGCAAGCCCCCACGTGAACAGTGATGCCGTTTCGAAAGTTCCTGAACTGGTTAGCCGGCTTATTCCGGAGGCGGAAAATAATCAGGCTGGGTTTTTACGGTGCGCCTAATGCCGGCAAGACGAGCCTTGCGAATCGGATTTCGATGGACTGGCTGGGGGAGCCGGTTGGAAAGGTTAGCGAAATCCCCCACGAGACGCGCGAAGTGCAAAAGAAGGAGCACGTTGTCGTGAAGTCGCACGGCAGGGAGCTTATAATGAACCTGCTGGATATGCCAGGGATCGCAACGAAAGTGGACTATAGGGATTTTACCGCGTATGGCTTGAAGAAGGATGAGGCGCAGCAGCGGGCAAAGGAGGCCACCAAGGGCATCATAGAAGCCATCAAGTGGCTTGAAAACGTGGATGCGGCGCTTGTCGTAATGGACGCATCGGAGGACCCATTCACGCAGGTGAACATTACAATCCTTGGGAATTTGGAGGCCAGGAAGATCCCGGTGATCGTGGTTGCAAACAAGATCGATAGCAAGAAGTCGAAGCCAGACAAGGTTCGGGAGGCGTTCCCGCAGCACCACGTCGTTGGGGTTTCTGCCCTGACTGGCGAGAACATGAACCAGCTCTACGAAATGATCGCAAAGCACGCAAGATGATTGAAAATGGCATCGGGTTTCCTTAAGGCATCGGCCGAATTCCTGCAGCCCACCCTTGAGAAGATCTCACTCGCATTCTTCCTGCTTTTCATCGTATTCCTGGGGCTGTTAATCGACCTGCCCGAATGGGTGTACCTGCCGATAATGACGATATTGGCGTGGCCCCTGCTGGGCTTGGTGCAGCTTTGCGGGCCAACCGACATGGAATGCCAGAATGGGGCAACATTTGTGGGGCTCATTATGAGCCTTCTTTACTGGTACCTGGCATCCTGCTTCATCAGCTGGGCACTGGAAAAACCACCGGAGGAAAGTGAGGAATGATGGCCGGCATACAATTGGAATTCGTGGCTACGAAAACCTTGCACGGGAAGGACATGGAGGAAAAGGCAAGGTTCATCATAAACGCGGTTCGGAGGGAGAAGAAAATTCTGATACTGGAAGAGGCGCTGACGCGCGAGGAGGAACGGGTTCTCTACCAGCGGACTATGGAGAACATCGGCAGGGATTTCCCCGGCATCGAGATTTCATCCTTCGGGGAGGAATCCGCGGGGGTTAGAAAATCACTAATCAAATTCCTCGGAGGAAAGACCGCTGGCCTCACAATCATCGGGCCCTCGAACCTCGTCCGGCAGATAAAGAAGGATCCGGATAAGCTTAGGGTATTTGCAGGAGGCTAATTCTAATTTTTTTACTAATTAAATGGGTAGAGGCGACAAGGATAGGGGAGTACCCCCGGAAGTGCCATTGAGAAGGATCCAACAAGCTTTAGGGTTTTCGCAGGAGGCTAATTTCCATTCGGGAAGGGGAAAATAAAAGGCCTATTCGAGGAGGAACTGGAAGCTTCGCCCCTCGTAGGAAGGAGGAGCTTAGGGGTATATAACATTTAACCAAAATATCCTGAATATGCGCAATTTGGACCTGCTTATCCTGCTTGGGGCGCTTATTGTATTCTTCGGGCAGTTGTACTACGCGACCCCGGCCACATCCGATGCGTACGAGAATTTCCGTATTGTGCAGTATTTCGAGGAGGGAGGCAATTTCCCAATTGAAAGCGCAGCCATTATGGGCGCGCCTTACGTTTACCCGCCGGTTTTTTCGCTTTCCCTGCTGAATCTGAAATCCCTAACTGGTGCGGGTTACTATTTCAGCCTGAGCTTCATTTCATATGCGTGCGCATTGATCCTTATTTCCGCGATATTCCTCCTAACAAAATCCACAGTGGGTGATGAGAAGAAGGCGTTGCTTGGGGTCCTTGGCATTTTTACGATCCCAATCCTCATATACAGGCTAATCACGCCCATTGCCGAAACATTGGGGGTTGCATTCTTCCTCCTCTCCTTGTATTTTTACCAAATGCGGAATTGGAAAATGATGATGCTGATTCTCGTTATGTTCCCTTTCGTGCATTCAAGAAGCTTCATTTTCACGATAATTGCTATCGGTTTGGCCGCGGTAATGAGGGGGGATATTGGTAGGAGCATCAAGCATTCCCTGCCGGCTGTTGCAGTCTTCCTGATCTACCACATCGCATTCCCGGTCTATCCAATGGGATTCGAGAATCCTTCAATCGTCTTCCCATCGTTGTTTGAAATGGTTTCGCCCCTGGGGGTTGCGATGCTTGCAATCGGAATTGTTTTGTTACTTAAAAAGGGGCAAATCGACCACATAAATGGAGGAATAGTCGCCTCGTTAGTGCTCTGTTCGCTGATCCTCCCGTTCCCGTTCCGGCACGTGATCTTCCTCATAGTGCCGATGGCCTCATTTTCCGGGGAAATATTGAATGCGGATAGGCGCATTCTTGCGATTTTTTCGGTGTTCCTGGCGCTCACGGTGGCGCACGCAATCGAAGGCCGCACAGCTCCGCTGGATCCCGAGGCGATCAACGCGATCGCATCCGTGAAGGATTTCGGCGGCAAGGATGCGCTCGCATCCTTCAAGCACAATTATGCGCTTCCGTTCCTTGCGGGGAAAAAGGTTATCGTTGGCGCGTTTGCGGAGGGGCTGCAAGACGGCTCGGATAGGGCGAAGGCGCTGGATGAATATTTCGCGGGCGAGGATGGGAATACTGTTTTTAGGAAGTATGGGTCCACCATCGGCTTTTTTGAGAAGGGCGAGGATAAATTCGCGGGGAGTGGGGAGGCAAGGCTGCTCGAGTCCGACCACTTCGTTGCATACTCATACATAAGGCGGACTTGAGGGGAAAAGGGGGTTTTGGATGCGCCCCCAGGATTGGCCATTAAAATATAGGTTAAGCACGCGCTTAATGAAAAATAACATTATATATAAAGCGGCTGCGAATTAGTTATTGCGGCTTTTGGCCTGCAATTATATGAGGGGATGGACTTATGGATTTCAAGTACCCGGCATTGGTTTTAGTTTTGGTTGTCACGATTGGTTTTTTTGCGTACAGTTCAGTCACAGTCCCGCAGGCTTACAGGATAGACGCGCCATTTACCCTCAAGGAGGAGGCAAAGAGTGCGAGTTCAGACAAACCTGGCGCAGTCGAACTGACAATCTACCAGGTGGCGCCGAACTACTATTATAGCGATTATTTCGGAAGCAACGGTTACGACTTGAATACAGGCCTTGCCCTAATCAAGGAAAGAAGGAGCGCGAACCTTCCTTCCGGGCTTACAAGATTCCAGATGAAGGGAACAGCGCAATTCCTCGACAGCAGTTCCATGTCCCTCAAGGACCTAACCGACCCCTCAACACAGGTGCTGGAGCAGAATTACCAGTACGATTTGATCAGCTCCGAAAAGCTCATGGAAAAATACCTGGATAAGGATGTGGAGGTTGTTATCGGGAATGGGAAGGATTCCAGCGGGAATGCGGCAAAGGAGACGGTGAAGGGGAAACTGCTTAGCTACAGCGGCGGGCTGGTGCTTCAAACAGCCAGCGGCGTTGTCACACTAAAGGATTTTGAAAGGATCAATTACCCGGCGTTGCCAAACGGCCTTATAACTTCACCGACGGTCGAATGGCTATTGCAGAGCTCGAAGGAGGGGCTGCACGATTTCCAGGTATCATACCTAGCATCGGGGTACAACTGGAATGCCGACTATGTGGCGATAGCAAACAAGGATGACAATTTGCTCGATATTACAGGATGGGTCAGCATCAAGAACAACGGCGGCGCGACCTTCGAGGATGCGAAATTGAAATTGGTTGCAGGAGACATCAATTTGGTTAGGGGAACTGCGACAAGGGACTATTATCTAAGCGAATCTGCCGGTTATGCGCCGAAAGCAGCAACAGAGCCGCAATTCGCACAGGAAAGCCTCTTCGAGTACCACCTATACACGCTCCAAAGGCCGGCAACTCTGAAGAACAACGAAAACAAGCAGATAACGCTCTTTGACGCGAAGAACACGGCAGCGCGGAAGGAGTTCGTTTTTGAGGGAGGCTCAGGCAGCGGGCAATACGGGTATGATACGAAAGTAAAGACGAAGCTTATATTCGAGAATAAGAAGGAGACCGGCCTTGGAATTCCAATGCCCAAGGGGAAGGTGCGGGTGTACAAGGCGGATTCCGAAGGGCAATTGCAATTTCTCGGGGAGGACCAGATCGACCACACCCCGGAGAATGAAAAGATCCGGCTGTTCCTTGGGAATGCGTTCGATATAGTCGCGGAGAAGAAGCAGACGGACAGGAGGGAAATCGGGACGTGCACTTCCCAGTACTCATACTCTGTGGAGCTTAGGAACCACAAGAAGGAGAATGTTGAGGTCGTAGTGCTGCAAAGCGCTTATGGGGAGGCCGAGATAACAAAGGAAAGCCTGCAAAGCGTGAAGGAGAGCAGCACCCAATTCTCCTGGAAGGTGCCTGTTGCGGCGGATGGAAGCGCGACCCTCACCTATACCATTCAGCAGAGCTACTGCTGATATTGGTTTATGGCGCTTGGTTATGATTTAAATGCAAGGCCAAATGCAACAGGCCACAAACCATAGGCATTAGTGCCAACAAACCGCAAATAAAATGAGTCGGGGATGGACCAGTAAGGATGCCCACCGTTACGGAGGTACGCAGCCAATATCAATACAGCCCCTGAAGGAGGCAATGTTTAAATATGCCAAATGAGTAGCTGATTTTATATCAGCGTGATTCATTTGAAACCCACAATCACTCTTCGGGCGGCATTGTTCCTCGTGTGCCTCCTTTCAGCCGAGGCGCTTGCAGGCATCAATACAACCCAGCTCGAAATCGGGAGCAGCACCGTCTGGGACCTGACTTATTACAATTTCACGCTGAATGCCTCGACCGCCCAGAACATGACCAATCTCACGATAATCTTCCCTGCGGGATTCGTCGTTTCATCCGCAAGCATCGGCAACACATCCGGCAACCTGTCCAACGGCACGACTTTCATTATTGGGCAGAATGTCAGTTATTACTTCGATCCGCTGCAAATCGAGGCGTACACGAACATCACCTTCAAGGCGAATGGCGTACGGAATGCAAACGCCAGCGGCACGCATTCGCTTATGGTGCTGACGTTCAACGGCACCGGTGATGAGAACAACACGGGCAATGCAACTGTCGATTTTTCCCTTACGCCAGCCCATACTTCCGAAGTGCAGGCGGTATTTACAACTCAATTGCCTACTGCGGGATCGAACTTCAGCGCAAACCTGAGCAGCCGCGACAGGTTTGGCAACCCGACCAACGACACATATGACTTCACATCAGACGACTCGCTTGCGATCCTGCCCCCGAACGGGACATCCAACGGCACGGAAATCAATTTTACCCTGAAAACAGCAGGAACGATGGGCATTACGGTTAGGAGCGCAACAAATGCCACCATTTCCAATGTGACGCATTTCAACGTAAGCGCGGCGCAGGCGGCTTCAGTGAGGGTATTTTTCTCATCCAAAGTTTTCACGGCGGGGCATAATTTCTCGGGCAATTTCTCCTCGTTTGATGCGTTCGGGAATGCGGTTAACGACACCTACAATTTCAGCAGTTCCGACTCCAACTCCACTCTTCCGGAAAACGGCTCAGTGAACGGTACGGATTATAATTTTTCACTCGGCACGGGCGGCTCTTCGACGATCACCGTCTTTAGCGGTTCGAAC
The DNA here is from genome assembly GCA_041305345.1 of Microcaldota archaeon. Lineage (GTDB taxonomy): Archaea > Micrarchaeota > Micrarchaeia > Norongarragalinales > SBBD01 > JACRGC01. The sequence continues at coordinate 271,204 of JBFYLP010000006.1, forward strand.
AATTCCGCATCCAATGCAACCACGTTCGAGGTCAACAATATGACCGTCCATAACATCACCGTTGTGTACTCGGCCCTTTCAAGCGTTGCAAATGGCACGATTTATGCGAACATAACCTCGTATGATGCAAATGGAAACCCGCTGACCGATGCATATGTCGCAACATCCTCGGACGGACGGGCGGTGCTTCCCGCATCCGGATTCTCCAACGGCACGAACATCACGTTCATCCTAAAGACTGCTGGCACGATAACAATCACCATTACTAGCATGGGTAACTCCTCGGCAACCAACGCCACCCCCATCCTGGTGAATGTTTCAAGCGTATCGCAGGTGCTGCTAAGCCCGCTTGCCCAATCAATTACAACGGCGCAGACGCAGCAGTTCACAGCTACATTAGTTGATGCGTTCGGGAACACAAATAGCACCGTGACCGCCACCTTCAACAGCACCGGTTCAATCAGCACGAGCGGGCTGTTTTCGCCAAGCGCAGCTGGGACCTACTATGTTGCGGCCAGTTATTCCTCCATCTGGAACACGACTACGATTACGGTTAGCACCCCAACCGCGACCCCGACGGCTACTGCCGAGGATAATTCGGGAAGCACCGGCAACACGCAGACAAATCCTACGTACACCCCCCCGGTCTATCAGCCGCGGTCAACTCCAACGCCTGCAGCGGCCACGCCCGCTCCCACCTCCAAAAAGACATTGGCAATCCAGGAAACGCCTACGCCCGACCCGTACAAGGCAAGTGCGGAGGCGGAAATAAAATCGGCGCAGGAGGCAATCAATGAGGCAAAGGGAAAGGGGCTCGACACGGCTGAAGCAGAAAAATTGCTGCAAACAGCCGTCGGCTACGCCACAAGCGGCGAATACCAGAAGGCATTTAGCTCTGCCCAGCAGGCGAAGGGAAGGGCAAACCAGCTGGTGCTTGCAGCTGCTAAAGCCGCATCCGTGCCGGAGGAGCTTAGCGTAATCGACAACAAGGGAGGGGTGAAATGGCCCCTCATATTCCTCATCGTGATCATCATTGGCGCTGGCGTTTACTCATACGTGCATTTTGCGGAGAAGCAGCGTGAAAAGTTCAGGAAGAGGCACGCGGAAGCAGCTGCCAAAGCCAAGGATGAAGCTGAGGAAAGCGAAGGGAAGGATGAGGAAGAAGGCGATGAGAAGAAGGGCAAGGGCGGCAAGCACAAGGGAGAGATAGACATTGCGCTTTGATTCGCAAATCTAATTCTTTAATCAAGAGGGCTGAAATTTATAATCCGTCACACGCTGCACTGCGTCCCTATTGCGCTTTCCTTCCATATGTGCAGCTCAAGCGATTTCGCCTTCCCTACAGCCTTGATCTCCTGCTCAATGAGAGGGAAGTAGTGCTCGAAATCCGCAGGGATTGATATTTTCACGCTTGCAAGCTCCTCATTCAGCGCGAGCTGGTTGGATGCCTTGAACTTGCGGATATCAGATATTATTTGGTGCAATGCTCCCGCAACTCCATCCATTTCGTCATCAATAAGCGCCTCATTTGCTATGGGCCATTTTTCCTTGTGGATGCTTCCTATTTTTTTCGATTCTGCGGGGTACAATTGATGGAATAATTCTTCGGTCGTGTAGGCGATGAATGGCGCGAAAAGGATCAGGGATTGCCTTAGCACTTCCAGTAAAACGTGTTGCGCCGCTTCCTTGCTTTCTTTTCCGAAAATTTCAGGCTGGTATATCCGGTATTTCACTTCCTCGAGATAATAGTCCGCAAGTTCTTTCCAGAAGAATGACTGCAGGGCGATGATCGCCTCGTAATAATCGTAATTGTCCATCGCTGCTGTGGCCTTCTTGATGGTTTTCTGCAGGCTGCTTAGGATCCATTTATCTGTAGCACGCAAATGCGGCTCGTGGTGGCTAAACGCGTTTTCCGGATAACCCTCCGTGCTCTTCTGGACGAAATTACCAACATTCCAAAGCTTCGTTAGGAAGCCCTGCGCATAAGTCACGTCCTTCCAGTAGAAGATGTTGTCCTTCCCCGTAGCGCCGGAAAGCGCGATCCATTGCCTTAGCGCATCAACCGAGCTCTTTGCAATCACATCCTTTGCTTCAATATAATTACCGGCGCTCTTGCTCATCTTCTTGCCATCTGAGCCTAGCACCATGCCGTTGACAAGCATCTCCTTGAAGGGCGGCCTTCCAGTCAGCATCAGGCACCTGAAAATAGTGTAGAACGCCCACGTACGGATGATGTCCGTGCCCTGGGGCCTTACTGCGGAGGGGTACAAATGCTTGAACTTGGCCTCATCCTCGCCCCATTTGGAAATCACAAGGGGCGTGATGCTGCTGTCGACCCAGCCATCGCAAACACTCGTCTCGCCGATTATTTCACCCCCGCATTTTGGGCATTTTGATAGATGGAATTTGTGGGTTGCGGGATCAACTGGCAGCTGCTTCTTATCAGGTGCAAACACATCGCCGCACTTGCTGCAATAATAAAACGGAATCGGGACCCCAAAAACCCTCTGCCTCGATATCACCCAATCCCACTCAAGGCCTTCGGCCCAATCCTTTAGCAGTTGGAGCATATGGGGCGGGTGCCAAACCATTTTTTCAGCTGCTTCCACAACTTTTTCCTTATTTTCCTTCACTTTGATGAACCATTGCGATGAGGCGAGCAATTCTATTGGCTTCTTGCACCTATCGTGCACCTTTACCACTTGCTGCAGCTTCTCCTGCTTTGTTAGCAAGCCCTTGTGCTGCATCTCCTCGATGATTTTCGCCCTTGCCTTGGACGCATAAAGACCGTCGTAATCTGCATTTGCATTCTTCACGCGGCCCTTCTCATCAAGCCCCTCGATCATCGGAAGCTGGTACTTGTACATCCAGGCAACGTCCTGCGCATCACCAAAGGTGCATATCATAACCATTCCGGAGCCGAAAGCGGGGTCGACTGCAAAGTCCGCGTAAATCCTTACGGGCTTGTTGAAAATGGGCGTGAATGCCATTTTGCCCTCGAAGCCCTTGTAGCGCTCATCCGATGGGTTGAAGGCGAGACCCACGCAAGCATGCATCAGTTCGGGCCTTGAGGTCGCAATTATCAAATCCTGCTCGTTCTCGAATTTGAACTTGACGAAATTCAATTTGCCCTCCCGCTGCGAATCGTCCGTTTCCGCCTTTGCGATGGCACTTTCGCAGTTGGTGCAGAAGGGCACGGGATGCTTGCCCCTGTAAACCAGGCCCTGCTCATACATTTCTATGAGGGATAGCTGCACCTTCCGGTGGTATTCCTTGTCGATGGTGAAATATTCGTGCTCCCAATCGATTGAAAAGCCCATCTGCTTCATCTGCGCCTTGATGCTTCCAACCATCGTATGGGTCCATTCGAGGCATTTTTCCCTGAACTGCTCTCTTGGCAATTTGCCAAATTTCGCCTCCACCTTCGTTTCTGTTGGGAAGCCGTGGCAGTCCCAGCCTTGGGGGAACAGCACTGCAAAGCCCTGCATCCTCTTGTACCTTGCAGCAAAATCAATGTAGCCCCAATTGAGCGTGCTGCCCGTGTGGAATTCGCCGGTTGGGAAGGGCGGGGGGGTATCGATTACGTAAAGCGGCCTCTTCCCGTCATCCTCAAAACGGTAGGTCTTGTGCTCCTCCCAGTACGACTGCCACTTCTTTTCCATTTCGGGAAAGCTAGGTTTTTCCATTTTTTTTTTTCATTCCCTCCATTATGGCTACCTTCCTTAAAAAAAGCATGAAATGCACGTTATCGAGGAATGCGGACGTCATCAGCCCATCCGCAATGCCAGGCGTGCCAGCCGCCCTTGGTTGTGAATCCGCATATATTGGCTCCCTTATTTTTAATAAATGCGCCTGCGCCCGTTCAATTCCAGCAGGCGACAATTTAATCCTTTTTATCCTTCCGGCAATTTCCAGGAATCTGGCAAGCGGGCGCGATTTCGAAATATCCGCAAATTTTGGGAGTTCGGCATCTGATTTCCCAACCAGGTTTTCAGTCCTTTTGATTAGTTGGGCAATGGTCGTTGGATGTGAAAATTCCCTGCGGAAAATCCCCGCCTCCCTTGCATCCTTGAATGCACCAACGGGCAGGAAAAAGAACCTGATTGGCCCTAAAAGCGTCGATTTTACTTCCCTTTGCTCATTTTGAAAATATTTGAAAATTTTGCCATAAAGCTTCCTGCTTTGGGGATTTAGCATGCCTATTTCCTTCCTGTTTAGCATTCTTCTCACTGGTAAAAGCTTGATTCCGCAGGGTTATAAGCGCTACTCCTGGCGCTTTCTCCTATGCTTCCATATCTCGTAAATCGCGGGAAGGAAGGAGATGAGGATCACTATTGCAATCACGAGTATGATGTTCTTCTCGATGTCGGGCACCGTGTTCCCAAGGAAATAGCCAATTCCGGTCATGCTTGCAACCCATAGAATGCCGCCAAGGATGTTGTACATTGCAAAGGCAGGGTAGGACATCCCCGAGATTCCTGCAACAGTAGGGGCGAAGGTTCGCACAACCGGGACGAAGCGCGCAAGAATGATCGTCTTTCCGCCGTGCCTATCGTAGAATGCCTTTGCTTTCAGGAGATGGTCCTTCTTGAAGAAGCGCGAATCCTTCCGTTGATATAGGGCAGTGCCGAGCCTTTTACCGATGTAATAATTTACTGCATCGCCGATGATCGCTGCGGGAATTAGCAGCAGGAGCAGGGTCCAAAAATTCAGCAGGCCAGCTGCAGCAAAAATCCCAGCGGTAACAAGCAGCGAATCCCCCGGAAGGAAGAATCCAACCATCAGCCCGGTTTCAGCGAAAATTATGAGGGTAAGTGCGGTGTAGCCGCCCCACTGGATGATTGCCTTCACGTCGTAAATCTGGTGCAAAAGGGAGGTCAGCTGGTCTAGCATGATGGATCATCAAATTGCGGACAAATTAGTGCCACATAAGTTATAAATCCGCATTTTTTTAAAAAATAAGGCGCCAATGCGGCAAAGTGCCCTTTTTCAGATCTCCATCAATTTCAATCCGGTTTCCTTATCCTCTTTCCTCCTGATTTTTTTCATCTCTGTCAGGAATACCTCCAAAGTGGCTCCGACGGTAGCTTCCCTCAGGTGCCCTCCGTGGCAGCTGAAGTGCCTGTCGGCAAGCACGATATGGATGTGGGGTCCGAGTTCGGTTATGGAGCCAAGCATCGAAACGACCTCCATATCCTCGTCGAATTTTTTCCAAAGGTAATTCCGGCTCCCCGTTTCGAAGTAGCCGATTTCTGCAAAGGAAACCGCGCCAATTGCCTGGAAGAAACCCCCGAAAATGCGCTTTTCATTCAGGAAATTAGAGAGTGTTTCGATAACTTTTTCCCCTTTCCAGAGGCGCAATACGGTATGCTGGCCCTCTTTCCGCGACTCCATAATTACACCCGCTTACCACAAAAACGATTACCCTTATAAATTTGCTTTTTCTGAGTATTGGGACGGGTATTTCAAAATGGAGCATCTTGCGCAAAGGAAAAAGCTTTTCAACAGGTTCACCTACCTGCTTTCCGCATTCCTTATCATCGCCTTCCTTACGATTTCGGGCGCCTACAACGGCATCATTTGGGGGTTCCACCTAAAAGGCCTTGCAAGCAGCCCCATTGCAACAGGGATTCCGATCCTTGATTTCTTGCTATCCCCTTTTGTCATCATCGAAATCATAATCATCGCATACATCCTCAAATTGATGATGGACGAGGAAAAGCTGGAAACGCAGCATAAAACGGCACAGTGATCCAAATGAGCTTGATTGAGAAGATCTCCGAAAACATCGAGTTCCTAAAAGGCGACTTCGAGGCCGAAACCGAAGGCGGGGCAACAGAGCACGCGGAAATCATCCGCGAGGAGAACGAGCGCCGCCTGCGTGAAATGGAGGATGAGATCAAGGGCGAGGAGAAGGCAATCGAGGAGGAGAAGAGGCAGGAGGAGGACAAGAGCAACATCACCACGGACTCGGAGGACAAGCCGATGAGCGAGGATGATGAGGAGCTAACGAAGTTCATCGAGCAGAGCGTGCCGAAAATCTATGTGATAGGGACGGGCGGAAGCGGCTGCAACACGGTCAACAGGATGTTCGATATAGGCATTTTCGGCGCGAACATCATCGCAATGAACACGGATGCGCAACACCTTCTGAAAATCCGCTCGCAGAAGAAAGTGCTTCTGGGGAAGAAGAAAACCAAGGGCTTGGGGGCCGGCAGCAACCCCGAGGTGGGCGAAGCTGCAGCGATGGAAAGCGAAATCGAGATCAAGGAGCTGCTGAAGGATGCCAACTTGGTTTTCGTTACTTGCGGAATGGGCGGCGGCACCGGGACTGGAAGCGCAGCAGTTATCGCAAAGGCCGCAAAGGATGCCGGAGCGCTTGTCGTGGGAATTGTCACGATGCCATTCACCTCGGAAGGTGCCAAGAGGATGGACAATGCAATGGAGGGATTGAGGAAATTGAGGGCCGTTGCAGACACCACGATTGCCATCCCTAATGACAAATTGCTCTTCTACGTTCCCGATTTGCCCCTGAATTCCGCATTCAAGGCTGCCGACCTGGTACTTACAAACGCGGTGAAGGGAATTACCGAACTGATCACGAAGCCGGGGCTTGTCAACCTGGATTTTGCGGATGTGCGCACGATCATTGAGAATTCCGGCATTGCAATGATAGGGTTAGGGGAGACCGCGAATGTGAGGGACAAAAACCGAGTTGTTGTTGCTGCTGAGAAATCATTGAAATCACCGCTGATTGATGTGAATATGGCTCAGGCGAACAAGGCGCTGATCAATATTATGGGCGGGGAGGACCTGACTCTTGGGGAGGCTGAGGCAGCTGTGAATGCGATCAGCCAGAAGATCTCAAAGGATGCCCACATAATCTGGGGCGCAACAATTGACAAGGCCCTTTCCGGAGGGGAGGTACGCGTTCTTGCGGTGCTTGCCGGGATCAAGGATGATGGGAATGCTGCAGTGCCGTCACCGGCGTCACTCATCACGAAGGAGAGCATCGAGCAGAGCATTGATCTTGAGAGCATAATGTGAGAGGATGGAAATTGCTGAAATTGCCAAATTAACAGCCGAAATTCTCGGCAAGGGATTCCAGTTACTGCTGATTTTTTTCATCGCGTTGTTCGTATTTACTTTACTGTTTAGTCATTCGCATAATTACTACAATTGCACTGAGGTCGAAACAACGTTAGTTATTGAAAATGTAGTAATGGCGGCTCTTGGCATCATCGTAATCGCATTGTGGATATATTCGATGTTCTTCTGGAAAAGCCAGATTGCTCGGGGCATTCAGGTTTTTTTCTCCATTTTTGCCATCTTAATAATCCTGGGCAACATTATTGCATATGTTCCAATGCCAGCCTCAAATCCATGCTTCGAAATGCAATCCTCCTTAAAAAATGTAATTTCTAGAGGGTATTCAGTAATGTCGCCTCAAAGACTTACATTAAGAACGGGCGAAATAAGCGATGCGCAAATGATTGGGAATATTCGAGATATCAAGACCGAGGAATTAGGGATCTTTTGCATCGGAAGCGTTTGCGCACCTGAGGGAGGGCTAGAAATAAGCGGAGATAAAATCATCATTCGAGGAGAGGTAAAGACCGACATGGTTGTCTGTGGGGATACCGGACGTGAGGAATCGCCAAAATACTGCATCGCATTTTCAGATAAACCAACGAGTGCGACGGACGAATGCGTATTGAGATGCGGAATGGAGTAGCTAAGCAACCATCGCTTTCTTCAGCAGGCTTTTCCCGAGCACAAGTTCGCCGTTCTCGATCCTCCAGGCGATCTTCTCGCCCTCCCTCAAGCCGGTAAGCTCCTTCAGGATTGAGGGGATCGTCACTACCACTGATTTCCCCACTTCCCGGATTTTCACAACAAGCGAATTTTTCATTTCCCTAATTTTTTCTACTGCCATCGGGTCTATAAGCTCCTCTCCGCAACCGCACCGCCATCCCTTGACCACGAAGCCCTCGAATTCCAATTCGGTTTCCTTCATTTTTTTCCCGCATATGCAATTATATTCCTTCCTCATAGCCTCACCTGAATTTTCCGACGTGGATTATCCTGAAATGGTCTCCCAGGTCGGCTACGACGATCTTGATTACGATTTTTCCGTATTTCCTGCACCTTTCACGTATTTCCGGCTTCCGCCTGCTCCTTTCGCAATCATATCCGTTTTCGAGCACATCAATTATTGAATGAACCGGAATATTCTCGTCGACGATCTCCCTTGCGGCAGATTTGGTCGGAAGAACGTCCTTGCCGAGCCATCTAGGATATATCATCTTATCGCCAGATATATATTTTATTGTTATTGAGAGGTATATATACTTTTCGTTTGATATATTGAAAAATCAATATAATAAGCATTTCCAGACGTCGCTTCGGGTGCCTCAAAAGCATTAAAAACCTATGACCGCCTAAAAGATACGCTTTTTTTAAGTCCTACGAGCTTTATTGTCCATACCTTTATTTTGGAACATAAAAAAGGGAGTGAGGCAAATGGGTTTGAATGAGTCGCTTAAGGATTTCATCACGCAAAGCCAGCGCGTGCTAAACGTCACGCACAAGCCGGCAGGCCCGGAGTTCAAGCAGATCGCAATCAGCACGGGGATTGGGATCACGGTCGTTGGAGTGATTGGGTTCCTTGTCCACGGCCTTGCAAAATTGCTCAAGGGAGTTTAGGGGGTTGATGGGTTATGTTATTTGCTTTTCGGGTCACATCGGGGCAGGAGAACATCGTCGCGGACCTGCTTTACGAGAAGGTCAAGAAGAACAAGATGGCAGTGAAGACAATAGTCGTTTCGCCGTACCTGAAGGGGTACCTGATCGCGGAGGCGGAAAACGAGATCGAGGCGAAGAGGCTAATCACAAGCGTCCCCCACGTCAAGAGCATGCTGCATAAGACGATGGCTATTGCCGACCTCAAGGACATGCTGGAGAGCAAGCCGCAGGAGATCGCACTCGAGAACGGGCAGCTTGTCGAGATCACTTCGGGGCCGTTCAAGGGCGAAAAGGCAAAGGTCGTAAAGATACAAAAGGAGAAGGAGGAGGTAATCGTCGAGCTCGTGGAGGTCGCGGTTCCAATCCCGGTCACGATCAAGATCAATACCGTTAAACTGGTACAGCAATAGGTGCATCCAAATGGGAAAACTGACTATTCCGGTAATGGTTGAGGGAGGGAAGGCTACAGCGGGCCCGCCATTAGGCCCTGCACTTGGCGCAGCGAAGGTGAACATACAGGCGGTGCTTTCCCAAATAAACGAAAAGACAGCAGCATTCAAGGGGATGCAGGTTCCCGTCAAGGTAATCGTTGATTCAGATACGAAGGAATTCGAAATAACCGTAGGGACGCCGCCGGTTTCGGCCCTCATAAAGCAGGAAGTCGGAATCAAGGAGAACGTGAAGGAGGAAGCTGGAGTGAAGGGAAAGAAAACAATCGGGAACATCACGATTGCCCAATGCGCAAGGATTGCGCATATGAAGAAGGATGCAATGCACCCATTTTCCCTAAAGAAACAGGTGAAGCTTATTGTTGGCACTTGCAAGAGCATGGGGATTACGGTCGAAGGGAAGGACCCGAAGGATGCGATGAAGGAAATTGATGCGGGGAATTTCGATTCCGAGCTGAAGTAAATCGATGCTAATTGGAAGCAAAATCCGCCCCACCTGCGAAATGCAAAAAATTTAATAACTCGAAAAAACCAAGACTTACGCACATTCTTTTTGGCAAACACACACAAGAGGGGGTCCGAATGCAGGAAGGCGACAAGAACATCATCTACGTGGGCAAGAAGGAAACGATGGCGTATGTGCTGGCGGTAGTGACCCAGTTCAACCAGGGGATTGCGGAACTCCACGTGAAGGCCAGGGGAAGGAGCATTAACAAGGCAGTTGACATCACCCAGATCGTGAAGAACAGGTTCATGCCAACAATGCAAATCAAGAGCGTGGACATAACAACCGAGGAGCTTCCCTCCGAGGACGGCTCGATGAGCAGGGTTTCTTCCATGGACATCACGATTTGCAAGTAGGCGATATTTGCTCGTTTTTCCAAGGAGTGGGCCGCGATTCCGATAAGAGTTAGCGATTCTCCATTTTTTTGGATCGAGGCAATTGCCAAGATGGATTTGGAAAACACAACTCTTTTATGGTTCCCTGGGGGGAAGGCTCACATTTTTTCGGGAATTCCAATGCCCAGCAGTGAAATCCCGTTCTCGAGAGTGATGCAGGTTGCCTGGGTGATCTTTAGCCGGGCCTGCAGCGCATCTTCGGTTTCGGCCTTCAGCACGGGGCAGGAATCATAGAAGGAGGAGAACTGCAAGGCAAGCTTGAAGAGGTATTCGCAGATGATGTAGGGTGCGAGGGATTTCCTCGCGTGCTCGACCACTCCGGGGAATTGCGAAATCAGCATGGCAAGTATCCTTTCCTCCGGCGCAAATAGGTAATTCTTGATTTTCGAAGCAGTAATTCTGATTTTTTCTTCCTCCGCCTTCCGAAGGATATTTTGCGCCCGTACAACGGTATACTGCAGGTAAGCTGCCGTGTTGCCGTCGAATTTCACCGCCTCCCTCATTGAAAATTTTATGTCCTTCTCTGCAGAGATCCGAAGCACGGAATATTTCAACGCGCCTACCCCGACCACACGTGCAATTTCGTGCGCGTCGGCTTCCGAATAATGCTGGCGTTTCCTTACTTCCTCCAGTGCCAGCGAAATGGATTCGTTTATCACATCCTCCAATAGCAGGACGCGGCCTTCTCTAGTGGAAAGTTTGCCCTCCTCCAGGGATATCAGGCCAAAGCCTATGTGCGTGAGCCTATCTGCATAGGGCTTCTTTAGCGCCTTCAATATCGCAAAAACCTGCTGGAAATGAAGGTTCTGCTCGGAAGCTGTTACGTAAATGCGCTGATGATACCGGTACTTCCGATAATCCCGGTCTGCAAGGCCAAGGTCGCGCGTGCTGTAAAGCGTCGTCCCGTTAGAACGGATGATTATCAAATTGGGAAGCGAGTGCTTTTCCAGATCGGCCACCGTTTCGCCATTCTTGTCCTGGAATGCGATGCCCTTCCTGAGAGCTTCATCCGCAAGCGCCTTGCCATCCGCAACATAATCGGAATCATAGACCTCCTCGTCGAATTTCACATTGAGCAATTCATAATTCTTCTCGAATGGGCGGGTGCTAAGTTTCCGGATCTCTGAGAGCTGCCTTAGGACCGCGTCGTCCCCAAGCTCCATCTTAAGCACGAGATCCTGCGCCTTCTTCTCCAATTCCAAATCCCGTTCCATCTCCTTATGGATCTTCACATATAGTGCAAGGAGGCCTTTCTCGTCCTCGATTTTTTCCTTCCCAAACATCTGAACCGAAAGCAAGAGCTTTGCGGTTTGGAGCCCGGCTTCACACAAATAATTGGATGACACGGCATCGAATCCGGTAAATCTGAGCACCGATGCGATGGCATCGCCCATGATCGTCGAGCGTATGTGGCCTATGTGCATGGGCTTGCCGATGTTGGGAGATGAGAATTCGACTATCGACTTCTTCCCCTTCCCGGTTTTGGCCCTCCCGAAATCCGTTTTTCCCTTCAGGGCTTCACTCAAAGCTCCGGAAAAATATCCGTTTGAGAGGGTGAAGTTCAAAAAGCCCTTGAGCGCGCTTACTTCCGAAAAGGGGGTTGCATCGAGGTGCGTTTTAATCCTGCGGGAGAGCGCCTCGGCAATGTCCAGCGGTGTTTTCCTAAGGATTGCCGCAAGCTTGAAGCTTGCGGGGCACGAGAATTCCCCAAGGGAAGCGTCCCTCGAGTCGATTATCTCGATATTTTCTGCTGCAATTGGCCCGAACTCCTCCGCGATCGCCTCACGGATCAATGTTTTCGCGGCAGCCCTGGCCTTGATGTGTGAATAAACCATGCGATTAGAACGCAGTTGATGTTTAAATTGATTTTGCAAGTGGAAGCCTTTTGGAATCCAGTTGCAAGGGGCCGGAGGGGGGAGAGGGGAAGGGGGGAATTTAGAACATCAATAGGAGGAAGGCTATGAGTGCGATACCCGCCTCAAGAAGGAGCATCGTTAGCACCACGTCCCGCTCGCCCATTGGCCTAAGTTTCATTATAAGGTGCGTGATTGATTGCGCCTTTTGCGGGGGGATTAGCACTCCGTTTTTCAGGGTGCCGTAGTTCTCCCCGGCGAATTTCGTAGCCGCCTTCATCACGAATTCGAGGAAATATGGTGCAAAAAGCACCAATCCGAAGAATTCGAGCTTTCCGATGATGACTGCGGAAGCGATAGTTGCACCGATAGTATAGGTTCCAACATCGCCCGGGAAGAGCCTTGCGGGATACCAGTTGAAGCGCAGGAACGCGATGCAAGCGGAAAACAGCGATGCGGAAATGACCATTGCCTCGAACGAGCCCTTCATGAAGGCTGCGGCAAGCACCGCCAGGGAGATTATTGCGCCCATCCCGGCCTCGAGCCCGTTGAGGCCTGCAAGCATGTTGAACGCATTCGAGGCGCCGCCAATCCCTAAGGGAACCATAGCGAGCGGGTAAAACTGGCCAAAATCCAGGCTGCCAAGCCACGGGAAGTGAATGCTCCTGCTTGGGCCCGCACGCACTGCCGAGAGCGGGATTGCTGCAATGAACGGAATTGGCGCCTTGACGGCCTTTTGCAAGGCGAATAGATCGTCAATAATCCCAAGGATGCCCATTATGACGACGGTGCTAAGTGCGGCAAGGAGAACCTGGACATCGATGCCAAGGTTGAAGCCAAGCGCAATTCCAGCCAGCAAACCAATCGATGTGCCAGCAACGATGGCAATTCCGCCCATTTCCGGCAGCTTCTCCCCGTTCTTGTTGCGGTCTTTTCCCATAATGCCGGCCCTGCGGGAGTTCGAGATGATGAAAGGCACGGTTATGTAGGCTGCAAAAAACGAGAATAAGCACGCAGCCAAAAGCACCTCAGGCTGGGAAAACGAGACCATGGCCTACACCAGTAATTTGAAAATCTTCACCTGCCCGTTGGGCGATTCGTATGCAAGCTCGAAGCCATCTAGCTTCTTGTAGAAGAAAAGGTTCACGAACGCCGAATCAACAAGGTGGCTCTCGACCTTTCCATCGGTAAGCGCACCAAGGTCCGGATTGAGGTTCAGGAAGGTGGGCCTTGTGTTGAAGAAGAGGTTGTTTCCAAGGCTCGAAGGCGCAACCGAGGAATCATCCATCCTTACGAGGCGGGGGCCATCGAGCTGCTTCTGGCTGCCATCGCTTGAGAGGAAGAACACATTGCCCGTCTGGTCGATGCAGTATGCCGCCCCGAAGGAAGAGTAGAACATCTGCTTGGGAATAAGGCCGGGGCAGGTGGTTGGCTGGAAAGTGCCGTCGGTCTTCTGGGTGAGCACGGTATAGATGTATTCGAAATAATGGGTGGTCTCGTATTCGCTTTGGCCGGGGACATTGGTGGAGGGAATTTCCTGCTTGAGGAAATCGTACTTGCGGTCATCAACCACCCCGTTGAAAGTCCCGGACAGGTACACAAGAGCGCCCCATTTCTGCACGAGCTCGGAGTCCACAAGTATGTGGGTCGCCTTATGGTAATGCATTATATCGACCAGCAGCGTGGTGTTTCCGTGGACGAACCCCCTCGCGGTCAATTGGTCGTAATCGCCATAATAGTTGCTCGGATCAAGCACCGTCTTTGTGCCACCGAAAAAGGTGGTCCAATGGCCGTAATCCCACCAGGACGAAACGCGATAATCCTGGCCCAGGTTCGCCCTCATCCATTTGGTGGCGTCATTCCAGTCTGAAGTGATGCGCGAGTACTGCAGTTCCGCCATTGACTGGGGGACCGTTTCAAATTGCTTGTATGATGCGGCAACGCCTATCAGCATAATCAGCATCAGTACGCCAGCCCTGAGCGCATTTTCGTTTGAAACGAGCCTGAATGCGGTGTTCAGCCTCTCGATCAACTCCGCAAGTATCATGAGGATGAATGGCAATGCAAGCGCAACCGCAAGCGCGAGGTGGACGATGTATTTTACCTTATTGAGCCCGATATAGGCAGTTGGGAAGAATGCTAGCAGGAACAATAGTGCCATCTTGTTCTTCTTGTCCTCGTAAAGATAGTAAATTGCCAGTGACAGGATGGAGATCATTAGGTAGAGGAAAACGTCGCCTTCGACGATGAACGCAAATAGGCGGCTGACTTCCGGCACGGATGAGGCAAAAAGCTGGCCGATTGCGGAAAAGATGAGGTCGACGTACTGGTTGAGGACAACAAGCGCAAATGCCAATGAGCCGTAGCCTGCCTGGTACCAAACGCCCTTCTTCCTAAGGGAGAGAATCGCCAGTATGACTACTAAAACCGTCGAGACGAATAGCAGGGTGTTGGGGTTCAGCACTCCAAACGATGACTGGAACAGGCCTGCGGAAGTCGCATTTTCCTCCTGGATTGTGCGGTTGAGGGGAGTATCCGATTTCGCATACCTGAGCAGCGAATTGACAAAGCCCAGCCCCATGGCTGCGATTGGCGTGATCACGGAGATGATCATCAGCACTAGGAGCAGGAGGGCGATGACGCCTGATTTTGAAAGCTTTTTCGCAATCCCGTATTTCGCGAGGCCGAACAAAAGGACCATTGGCACCATTGCAAACAGCAGGAAAAGGACCGAGGGCGTGATGCTTTCGAGGGAAACGGTCCCCGATCGGAATTGCGTAAAAAGCAGATTGGAAACAAGGGCAGCCAAAGCTGACAGGCCATAGATGAGCAGATCCCTTAGGCTGATTTCGCCCGAGTAGTATTCGAGGAAGGAGATCAGCATCGTGTAGCCCGCAAGGATCATAAGAGGCCAGACAAAAGCGCCGGAACCGAGCCCCGAGCACAGGACCGCAAATGCGGCCAGAAGCCCCAGGCGGATGCTCTTCCTATTGATTGCTAGGGCGAAAAACGCGAAGATGAACATCGCTGCGAACATACCAAATGGCTGCTGCTCCGAAACGCCGGCACCTAGCTTCTTTACAAGTTGGGGCGTGAATGCGAACAGCGCCGCGGCGATGAGGCCCACGTATTTATTGGACTCCTCCCGGATGAAGAGGAACGCAAGGAATACCATCAAGGCACCCATCAACGGCGGGTAAAACTGGATTGCAAGGATGAGATCGTCCTGGGAGTATTGCTGCTGGGTGAAATCGCGGTAAAGGGCATACCAGCCGGCAGTCATATAATGGATTAATGGGAATTCGCGGAAGGTGCGGAAACGCGGGTAGTACGAGATGTCGCTTTTAAAGGGCGCCTCGCCTTGCAGCACGATTTTTTCAGTTACTGAATCGTAATAATACGGGTCGAATTCGAAGAAACGGGCGTCCCAGGCGCTCGCAAACCTAACATAGAAACCCGCGAGCATCAGCAAGAGGAGGATCGCATACACGGCAACTGCAAGCGGCCTTTGCTCTATGCTTCTTCTATAGTAATCGGGATCGAAATAATTGCGGATCCTGGAAAAATTGGCCCGGGCCTGTTTCTGGAGGAACATCACAACCAAGGAGATGGCGGCGACGAGGAAGAGGTTGATGACTACCAAAGCGGAGGAAAACGCCATTCCCAGGATTATGAACTCTAGAAAAAGGAGTACGGGATTTGCAAGCCAGCCCAGAATCAGGCCAATGAGCAACTTGTCGGTGGAATTGAGCTTCGTGCCCCGGAGAATGGCAAAGGAGAGCAAGACGCCCGGAAGAGCCGTCACTGCCAGGACAAGAAGCATTGCTAGTACGTTGAAAGCCACTGCATTCCCCCTCATCGAAATAAGATAAATAATGTTGTGGGGATATATATTCCGAACATCCTTTTAAAGCAAACGGTTTAATGAAGAGCGTCGGTAGTAATGGCCAAAATTTCCATAGGGATTGCTGCTTATAATGAGGAAAAAACCATCCAAAAAAGCATCGAGTCGGCACTTGAATCGTTGCCTTCCCCTTCGGAAGTCATCGTGGTTGCAAGCGGCTGCACCGATGGGACGGTGCAAATCGCCCAAGGGATTGCCACGCGCAACCACAAGGTTAGGCTCTTTGTTGAGAAGGAAAGGAAGGGCAAGGGAAGTGCGATCAACATCATCCTGCGGAATGCGGTTGGCGATTTCATCATCATGACCGATGCGGACTTGAGCTTCCCGCCGCATTCCCCAAAGGCACTGCTTTCCAAAATGGGGAAAAAAACCGGTGCCGTGAGCGGAAGGCCGGAGTATCACGCCTCGGCGCCGATGTTCAAATGGTGGGCCAGATTTGCATCCGAATGCGCGAACAGGCAGAGGATTGTAAGGGAGAGGAAGGGCTTCCACGGGATTTCGGGCTATCTTTACGCGATCCGGAGGGGGATCGTGAGGGGCATTCCCGCCAGCGCAAAGAGCGAGGATGCTTATGTTGGCGAAATCGTGAAGGAGAAGGGGTATGGGATCAGCTATGCGCCGGATGCAACCGTTAGCGTCGGGTATGCCGAAAACTACCGCGATTATTTGACGCAGAAGATCCGGACGCACTTCGGGCATTTGGAAGTGTTCGACAAGGACGGCTCCGGAAGCGCGATGGAATCAGTAAAAAAGGCAAGCGGAATGAGGAGTGAAATCCGGCAATATTTCGGGGTGGCAAATGAGATGATCCGCACCCCGGCGGAAGGCGCTTATTTCGTTTTCTACCTTTTCACGGAAGTGCTCGTATGGGCAGCTGCGTTCCTGAAATTCTACTTCAAGGGGGAGGAGGAGTGGAAGCAGATAAAGAGCACGAAGAAATGAATTGCCCTTTGGAAAGGTTAGTCATGATAGGCCACTAGTCATTCCGTCAGGGGAGTGTAGTTGCCAATGGAGCGCAGTTCATTGGAAGCCGAAATACAAAAGGCCAATGCACGCGACGGCGAGGACAATGGAAGCGATTTGCATGTTCCTTGCCCTGCTGGTTTTTTCCGCCTTGAGCGCCTCTTCGCTCTTGTAGCTTACCATGAACGGCCGGCCATCGTTTGGCGGCACCAGGTGCAAGTTGCCCTTCTCATCGGCCTTCACGAGCCCCATCGCATAAATGCGGTCCCCAATTGAGAGGGCATATTCGGTAAAGCGGTAGGGCACGTTTGGCGTTATTGGGATTTTCAGCCCGAAAAGGGATGCCTGAATGCCGCCTTGCGATTCCTCCAGGCCTTCGAATGTCTTCATTATGTCAAGCCCTCCCGCATTCGAGAGGTCCAATTGGATTTTTCCTGTGCCATCATCCAGGTAAAAAGGGACCGCCTGCTTCGAATCGGTGATCTTCGCCCACTCATAACGCACTCCGCCCTTGTCGGTCCTGCGTTCCTCGCGGCGCTCCACAATGTATCGGTAGTAGACGCAGTCCTTCCCCGTCTTTGGAGATTGCAGTTTTGCGCCCATTGGCGTAACGGCGCCACTGAGTTCAGCCATCACACCGTGCGTGACTTCCTTCACCGTTGCGTTCATGCGCCGCATGTATTCGAGCTCGTTTCGTGCCTGCGAAGATTTGAAGTGCGTGAACACGGAAACCGCTCCAAGGACGGTGCCAACAACGACGTATGCAAGGTTCATCAGCGACCACCGAATTGGTAATGCGACCAGCGCTTTTTAAAATGTGCCCGGGCGAGGTTTGTTCGCGAAAAAAGCCCTTAATGCAGCATCCTATTCGACCGGAAGAACTCGTCGTACCAAGCGATCGTCTTGCCAAGGCCTTTTTCGAGGTCGTATTTTGGCGACCAGCCAAGGATGCGCTTTGCCTTTTCGATTGAAAGGTATTGCTCCGGAATCTCCTTTTCAGCGGAATGCGTCCATTCCGGCTTGGTTTTGGAATTCATCAGCCGTAGCATCAGCTCTACAACTTCCTTCACCTTGTACGCCTTCCCTGAAGAGAAATTGAAAGCCTCGCCTGCAACCCCCTTCCTGGAGGTTTCCTTGCCGAGAAGCATATAAGCATCGACTATGTCCGCAATGTAAACGAAATCCCGCGTGGGGGTGCCGTCGCTTCTCATCACGAGCGGTTTGTTTTGCCTAACGTATTTTATCACTTTGGGGATCAAGCGCCTAAAATTCAAGTCGCCTTCCCCGTAGGTGTTGCCGCACCTTGCAATGGTTACTGGAAGGCCGTATGTTTTATGGTAGGAATGCGCAATGAGATCGACGCAGGACTTGGAAACCTCGTAAGGGAACGCACCTTTCAGGGGCATGTCTTCAGTGTACGGAAGCTTGTCTGGTATCCCATATGCCTTGTCGCTTGAGGAGACCACAACGGATTCCACGGTTTTCGCGTTCCTTGCTGCTTCGAGAATGTTGCACGAGCCCATTATGTTTGACTGGAAGGTGCCCATCGGGTCAGCAAGTGCCGTTGTCACCTGCGTCTGCGCGCCGACGTGGAAAACCGTTTGGATTTCGTAGTCCGCAATAGTCCTGCGCAGGAGATCGGCATCCTCGAGCTTCCCGTGGACGATAGTGGCATTCTTGAAGAGCCCCGAGGAGAAGAAGTGCGACCTCGGCACGAAATCCCTAACCAATGCGACCGCATTTCCGCCTCCCGCAAGCAGCCGCTCAAGTATCCCGCCGCCTACGAAGCCCGATGCACCCGTCAATAAGACGTTCCGATCATGCCAAAAATCCGGAGAAACCACGCTCCCTCACCCACGTAAAGAGAATTCAGGTCTAATAACCATCTGAAAGCTTTTAATAGCATATCGGCGGGCGGGAGAACAATGCCCCTTGCCGATGCGATGCAAAACCTGCCTGCTTTTATTCCCTTCAAGCGGAATAATTCCGATTGAAATGAGGATAGCCATATTGGTGCCGTTTTACCTGCCGGTAATAGGCGGGATGGAATACCATGCATATGAGATGGGCACCGAGCTTCAGAAGAGGGGGCATGAGGTGGACATCCTTACTGCTGGGATTGACCATTCGGGGAAGAGAATCCTGCCTGCAGTGGAAGTGAAGGACGGATTGACAATCAGGAGGTACAACGTTTGGCTGAGGCTTGGAAAATTCGCAAGCCTATGGCCGGGTTTCATTTTTGACTTGAACCGGTACGACATCGTCCACGTGCAGAACATGCGGCAGCCGCATACGGATCTCGCAATGATTTTCGGCAAGCTGATGGGGAAGAAGGTCGTGTTTTCAACGCAATCGCCGCTGCATCAGGGAACGCATTCTAGGATCCAGGAGTTTTTCATCAAAATTTACGACAATTTCATCCTGCGAGTCCTTTCCTTGGGGTACGACGCCATTTTCGCGCACCACCAGCTGGAAAAGGATTACCTTGTTGCCCACGGGGTGCAAGAATCCAAAATCCGGGTGGTCCATTTGGGAGTAGGCGAT
Source organism: Microcaldota archaeon (assembly GCA_041305345.1). Lineage (GTDB taxonomy): Archaea > Micrarchaeota > Micrarchaeia > Norongarragalinales > SBBD01 > JACRGC01. The sequence continues at coordinate 290,562 of JBFYLP010000006.1, forward strand.
GCGACTTTCAGGAAACAGGCATTGGGGTATTTCAAAAAATTGAGGAAGGCTCACCCCAGGATTATGCTGTTTGTTGGAAGGCTTAGCAACATGAAGGGGCTGGATGTGCTACTGGAGGCGTTTGCAAAAGCAAAAGGGAGGGAAAAGTGGGCGCTGGTGCTAGTTGGGCCAGATGGGGGGGAGCTTGGGAAGCTGCAGAGACTGAAGAAAAAACTGTCACTGAACAACGTCTACTTCTGGGGAAGCGTTACGGAGGAGGAGGTTGAACGCGCAACAGCAGATGCGGATCTCTTCCTGCTGCCATCCGTTTACGAACCCTATGGGCTGGTCCTGATCAAGGCGATGGCAAAGGGCGTTCCTTGCATATCGATCAACGATGGCGGCCCAACGGAAATTATCAAGAACGGGGAAACCGGGCTGCTTTCAGGATTCGGGGCCGAACCATTGATGAAAACAATGGAAAAATTGATGAACAATGAAAAGTTAAGGAAAGGGATGGGCAAGAAGGCGGAGAAACGGGCCAGGCAATTCACGCTGAAGGGAATGGTGGACTCATATGAGAGGGTTTATCAGGAATTGATGGAATAGGGATTGGTGCCGAATAGAAGGGGAAACTGCGCCCGATCGAAGTGAGAATGATGGCAAAATACCTAAAAGCGTTTTTTTGGAGGATGCTGACATTGATCAAGAGGCTTTTCCTGATCGCATTCTGCTTTCTTGGGAAACTGCTTATGGACAAGGAGCAAGCGCTGGATCTGAAAAACGTGAAGAAGATTTTGGTGATCCACGGGGAGCATTCTTCCATAGGGGATGCGGTGATTTTTTCAGCTATTTTGCATCCATTGAGGAAAAGATTCCCGGCTGCGAGGATAGAGGTGCTGATGAGGCATCCGGCGGAGGAAGTGATTAAGTACAACCGGAATCTGGATGAGATAATCCCATATACTGCGGAGGAAGGCACAAATCTGCTGACGCAGGAGTTTGCACCAAGGAAGATCGCAGGGATGCTGCGGAAGCGGAAATATGACCTGGTGATCACTTCGGAGCACGCGTTCAGGTTCATCTGGCTTTCCTACATGACAGGCGCCAGGAACCGGATCGGGTATGATTCGGAAGGGCGCGGATTTTTGCTGACGAAAAAAGTGCCTTATCCGAAATACGAGGATAGGGACCGGCTGGAGCTGGAATATTACCTAGATCTCGTCAGGGCCTTGGGAATCGAGGCTACTCCATCAAGGGAAATGATGAAAATAAATTATTCGAGTAAGGAGAAAGCTGTTGCGGACAGGTTCCTGAAGGAAAACGGCATCCGGAACGGAGATTTCACAGTGGGGCTGCATCCGGGAGGCGGAATTTGGAAGAAGCGATGGCCGCTGTTCAAATTCGCGAAGCTCGCGGAGCTGATGATCAAAAAGCAAAGGGCGAAAATCATCGTGTTCGGAGGGAATGAAGATGGTGCGCTTGCAGGGCAGATGCAAAAAATGATGAAAGGCAAGATGGCGAATGCAGCCGGGAAATTGAGAATATTGGAGACTGCAGCGCTCCTGGAGCATTGCAAGCTTGTTGTAGCGAACGATTCCGCGATTTCGCACATGGCTGCAACCACCGGTGCAAAAGTGCTTACATTGTTCGGGGTCGACTCGCCAAAAAGGTGGGCGCCTTTCGGGGGCAGCTATATCATGAGGCATCGCCGGCTGGATAAATGCGGCATATTGTGCAATTACGACTACCTTTACGCGATTGATGCGTGCTTTGATGAGAAGGAGCCGTACTGCATGAACCGAATTTCAGTGGAGGAGGTCTTCGGTAAAATTGCCAGGATCGCCAAATGATCAGGCATCAAAGAAAGTCATACCATTAAAAAGAATGAATAAATGAATCTAAACTTATTTGAGGTGCATTTGCTGTGAGAATCCTGGTTACTGGAGGCTGTGGCTTCATTGGCAGCCACGTTGTGGAAGAGCTGATTGGAAGGGGGCACGAAGTGGAGGTGCTCAGCAGGCCAAATTGCAACCTGAGCAACATCAAGGAGCACAAGGACATGAAGCACCATAATGCCGATGTGAGCAGCAGGGAGAAGGTTTTTGCCGAAATCGAAAAGGGGCTTGACGGCGTCATCCATATGTCGGCGCTTGTAAATGTGGACCAGTCGCGAAGCGAGCCGCTGCGTTTCCTCGATGTGAATGTTGGGGGGACCGTCAATGTGATGGAAGCAGTAAGGCTGAAGGGAATCCCGCGCTTCTTGCATATGAGCACTTGCGAGGCCTATGGCAACATCCCCGAAGGCAAGGCTGCAGAAACGCACGCCTTGAATCCGCTTTCCCCTTACGCTGTCAGCAAGTTTGCAGCCGAAAGGTACGTGCTTGCATATGCCGCAACCTACCCAGAAATGGGAATAAGAATCATAAGGGGCTTCAACCAGTACGGGCCACGGCAGTCCGCGGAAAAATGGGGCGCGGTGATACCGAAATTCATGACCTCCATCATCAAGGGAGAAAAGTTGAGAGTTTTTGGGGGAGGGAAACAGACGAGGGATTATGTTTTTGTGAAGGATACCGCAAGGGGAATTGCGGATGCGTTTGAGAGGGACCTTCCAAATGGGGAAATCGTCAATCTGGCAACGGGGAGGGATGAAAGCATCCTCGAGGTCGCGGAAACGGTTTGCAGGCTCTCAGGCAAGGATCCTAATGAGTTCATCGAGCACGTGCAGGGAAGGCCCGGAGAGCTGATGAGGAGCATCGGCGATTCGGGGAAAGCGAAGCGCCTGCTGCAATGGGAGCCGAAGGTAGGATTCGAGGAGGGAATGAAGATCACGTACGAATGGTACAAGGCGCAGGGCAAATGATCAAGGTAGCATTGGTCGTAGGCACCTTCACCGGAGGCGGCATCGGCATCGTTGTCGATTCGCTCGTAAAGGAAACCCGAAGATTGGGGATCGAATACACCATAGTCACGAAAACCGCGCTGTCAAAAACCGATTCCGCGGAAATCATCGAGCACCCGGCATTCTCTCATAAGATGGTCAAGGAGCTCAATAAGTTCGACGTCGTGCACGTGATGGGCGGCTCGACGCTCGTTGTTGCAGCTTTGCGATCGGGCAAGCCCACCGTTTTCACCTTCCAGGGCCAGAGCCCGCCTGCATTGCACGGAGGGCCCGTGAAAAATGCGAAAGCGTTTGCAATAGAGATGCTCTACAGGGCAACAATGCGGAAATTCGATGTGGTTACCTGTGCAAGCAAATTCGGCCAGGAAGACATCCGGCGTAGATACGGCGTGAAGAAGTCCGTTTGGATACCCAACGGAGTTGACAGGAATCTGTTTAGAAAGGAAAACTCCGCTGAAGTTAGGAACATAAGGAAGAAATACGGCACTCCCCTGTTTTTGGGCGTGGGAAATCTATATCCTGTCAAGGGATGGGATGAAACGCTCAGCTGGTTCGAGGCATACTTGAGGAAGGGAAACCGGGCGAACCTGATTATTGCAGGCGACGGGATTATGAGGAAACCCATGCAGCAAAGAATCGACGGCAGCAAGCTGGAAGGGCACGCGCACCTGCTGGGGGAAATTGCTTACAAGGAACTCAATAAATATTACAATGCATCCGATGCGTACCTTTCGGGCTCCCCGTACGAGGGATTCTGCCTGCCTGCGATCGAGGCGCTCGCGTGCGGCAAGCCATTGTGCGTGAGGAGGAGAGGGGCGATGATAGAGCATGCGCTTGGGTCGGGCTGCGGCGCTGTTTTCGAGGATGCAATAACATTCGAAAAGGCGGCAAATGAGGTATTGAGGATGAGATCCGAGGATGTGGGAAGGAAGGCGGAAAAATACCTGGAGCCCTATTCGTGGAGGCATGCTGCAGAGGAATATGCTGAAATCTACAAGCGGCTGGTGCGATGGTAATCAAGCTTTCGGCGATCATTGCATGCAGGAATGAGGAGCGGGACATCGGCAATTGCATAGAGGCGATTCTGAGCCAGACCCTGAAGAGGGGGAATTTCGAGGCTATTTTCATAGATGGTGGATCGACCGACAAAACAATCGGGATTATCCTGAAATATGCCCGAAGAAATAAAAACATCAGGCTCATCAAAGAGAGGGGGCCATGCAAGTCAGCGGCGAACGCGAGGAACCAGGGTGCTAGGGTCGCCAGGGGCGGCATCCTGCTCTTCTTCGATGCAGATGCTGTCCCCGAAGAGGGGTATTTCGAGGAAATCATCAGGATGCCCGAAAATATGCAGGCTGCAAGCTCGCATGTCAAACCCTTTCCCTCCAGGAGCTTCTGGGCGATCCTGCGCGAATGCGAGACCCAGGCTTCGAATTACCTCGTGGAGAAGGGGGGAGGCATCCAATTCCCAAACATCTTCAGGAAAAAATATTTCCTGGGGCTTGGAGGGTATGAGGCAAAATACGTTTATGGCGAGGATTTGCGCCTGCTTGAAAGAATGAAGAACAAGGGAGACGCCCCTAAGACCCTTAAGAAAGCAGTTATTATGCACAGGGACCCCGATACTTTGGATGAGATCGCGGCCCAGTCACGCTTCTGGGGAAAGGGCTTTTACAAGTTGTTCTTTTCGGATCCGAAAAGGCATTTTCCGCGGTTGGCGATGGTTATTGCAAGGGCCCTGTGGCTTCCGCTCTATCTGGCGTATTTGGCGATGCCTTTCAACCTTTTACTGTTAACCGTCGCACTCCTGTTCCTGACAAGCCTGATTGATGCAATGATCATAACATATCGATCAACGAAAATGGGCGCTGCGCTGGGATATGCAATTTTCCTGATGCCATTCCGGATGATCAGGTCTTTCTTTTTCCTGCAGGGGTTCATGATGGCTATGTTGGATGCGAATAAGCGATGATGATCCGATTTCCTGCTTGATTCGAGATTTCGAAGACGCCGGTTCTATTTGATGCATTCCAGCTCGAAATGGAGGCTCGCAGCAGGGAAGATGAACGCGAGCTTTCCCTCGTAGAACCCGCGGAACCGGTTGGCGAACCAGCTGAAGAGCAGCCGGTAGGGAAGCCAGGTGAAAATTATCCGTTTCTCCAGTATTTTGAACTTCACCTTCGAGTAGAAGCCGAACGATTTCCCAAGATGCGTCGATGGATCGAAATAATCGAATGATTGCGATGCGAACGGATGCCTGTGTGTGGGGTCTATGTAGAAATCCGAGCTGGAGAAGTGGGGTGTGTTGATCACTAGCTTCCCGCCGGGTTTCAGGATGCGGTGCAGTTCCTCTAGGAGGAAAACCACGTCATTGATATGCTCGAAAACGTGGTTGGCATAAACCATCCCAAACGAACTGGATTTGAAGGGAAGCGGCCTGCGGCTATCTATGTCGAATACCACATCGGTGGAGGGCGTCTTGACCTTGTCGAGGCCAACAACCTCGTCCCTGCGGCCGGCCTTCATTTTCCGGTCACCGCAGCCTAGGTCGAGTATCTTCATATCATTTCCTCCCTTTGCTTTCTTCAATCATGGCGAGTATCTCTGCGGGTGTGGGTGCAACCGTGCCGGTTTTTGACACTGCCGCGGCTGCGGCATAATTGGCGAGCTTTGCAGCATCGAGAAAGCTGCCTCCTGCAGCGTACGCAAGCGCAACAGTTGCAATTACGGTATCGCCTGCGCCACTCACATCTACCGCATCAACTTTTATTGGCGCCATATTGCAGACCGATTTTCCCTCAAACAGTCGCATTCCCTTCTCTCCCAAGGTAACAAGAATTGCGCGGGGTTTCAGCGTTTCCATCAGCATCTTTGCAGCCTTTTCCATTCCGGCTCCCGTGGAAACATCAATGCCCGTTTCCTTCCCCAATTCCTTCAGGTTCGGCTTCAGGAGGCCGGCATTCCTCATCTCGTAGGAAAGGTAATTTTTTGAGTCGATGAAAACGGGGATTTTCTTCCCATTTGCCAGGCCAATGATTTCATTCGAAAAATGCCCGGAAATCACGCCTTTGTTGTAATCCGAAATTACGACTGCGGCGCAACCGTCCAGTTTTTCCCTGAATTTTTTCATGAATTCGAATCGGATCGCTTCCGAAACAGGGGCATCCGATTCCTCATCTACCCGCAGGATGTGCTTGTTGTTTGAAAGCACGCGGATTTTCGTGGTTGTGGGCCTAGAAGGATCGGTGATTATTCCCGATTTCCCGATTCGGCACAAAACGGCAAGGCCATTCAGGGTAACGCCATTCCCGTCATTGCCGACAACTCCAAGTAGTTCGGCCTTTCCCCCCAAAGCCACAACGTTGTTCGCGACGTTCGCGGCGCCGCCAAGGGTTTTAATACGTTTGGAAACCCTAACAATTGGCACTGGCGCTTCCGGGGAGATGCGGGTGATTTCGCCGTAAAAGTACTCATCGAGCATTAAATCCCCGATTACCAGGATTTTTTTCCCCTTTATTGAAGCCAAGAGCTGCTTGAGTTCAGACATCGGATCACTTGCAGTATTTTTTTATTATCCTTTCAATGGTACCGGTGGTTGAAAACCCCTTTTCGTAAGGAAGGACAACGACCCTGCCGCCATTCCCTTCGACAATCCTCCTTTCTGGCAGTTCATCCGGGGAATAATCGCCGCCCTTGACATGGATGTGCGGCCTTAGGGCTTCGAGGAAATCCAGGGGAAGCGCGCTGGCAAAGATGCATACATAATCAACGCACCCAAGACCGGCGAGCACCTCCGCACGCTCGGCTTCGGTATTTATTGGGCGCTTGTTCCCCTTGTTCTTCCGAACGCTTCCATCGGAATTAAGCCCGACGACCAGGACGTCCCCGAGCCCTTTTGCAGCTTCAAGGTACCTCACGTGGCCTGCATGCAGAATATCGAAAACGCCGTTGGTTGCGACGATTTTCTTCCTTCTGCGAAGCATCCCTGATAACTTTGCCAATTCGCTCATTGTCAGGATTTTTCGTGCCGTAATGTGTTTCCTTTTCATTTTACAGAACCACCGTGAATTCCCAATGCAATGATTCTTGCGGCCTCAAGCAGATTGCTTGCGACGAAATCCGGCTCAACTGCATACTTCCCGTCCTTTCCGCCATAACCCGTTTTGACGAGAATGGTTTTATACCCGCCGTTTTTGCCAGCCATCACATCGGAGGTCTTATCGCCAACAACGAAGCATTTTTTTGGGTCCAGCCCGAATTTTGCCTCCGCATCCTTGAAATTCCTCACATTCGGTTTCCTGCAGCCGCACTTCTCCTTGCTGCTGTGGGGGCAGAGGAAGATTTCGTCCTCCGAAAGCGCAATGCCGTTATGCAGGAGCTGCTTGGCCATCCTCGCGTGGATTTTCATCAACTGTTCCCAAGTGATCCTGCCCTTGGCGATGCCCGACTGGTTGGTGACCAGGATTATGCGGTAGCCGTGCATTTGCAGGAGCTTTAGGGCTTCAAGCGAACCATCGATGAATGCAAACTTGTCCGGGTCATTCAGGTACTCAACCTCCTCATTGATGGTGCCGTCCCTATCAAGGAATACCGCTTTGTCCATATATTGGCTCTACCGCTTTTCCCGAGATAAATGGATGGGTTCAAGAAAATAGCTTCCTTTCCACCAGGTCGCAGATGATATGGCCGATAGCAATATGCATTTCCTGGATCCGGTCGGTGCCGTCTGCTGGGACGCAGATGCAGATATCTGCCAGGGATTTGAGCTTGCCTCCGTTCCTTCCGGAAAGGCCGATCACCTTCATCCCCGCCTTCCTTGCCTCGAGCGCAGCCTCGACAATATTTTTTGATGTGCCGCTGGTGCTGATTGCAATAAGCACATCTCCCTTCTTTCCCAACGCCTCGACCTGCCTCTTGAACAAGAACTCGAAGGCGGAATCGTTAGTGAGTGCGGTGATAAGGGAAGTATCAGTCGTGAGCGCTATTGCCGGAAGCGCCTTCCTTTCCTTCTTGAAACGCCACACCAGTTCTGCTGCGATATGTTGGGAATCAGCAGCTGAACCGCCGTTGCCGCAAATAAGGAGCTTGTTGCCACCTGCAAATGCATCGATGAGCGCTTGTGCCGCAGCTGCTATCTGCGCGGAGCACTTTGCAGCCGTCTGCATCCTTATTTCCACCCCCTCGGATAGCTGCCGTTTGACTTCCTCGATCATAATTCCCCCTCTCAAGAAGATGGAAATTCTGGACTATTTAAACCATTTGCTTATATAAAGAGGCGGTTTTTTCAGCCGCGGTTTCCCATTTGAACGTCGCCGCGCGGGCCCTTCCGAGCCTCGAGTATTTTCTCCTCGCCGAAGGGTCCGTGAGAATTGAACGGATACCTTTAAAGAATCCGGCCGCATCTCGAGCGTCGAGCATGATTCCGGCGTTTCCCACAACCTCGGGAATGGAAGAGGATTTGCTCGCGATCACGGGGCAGCCGCACGCCATTGCTTCCAGCGGGGGAAGGCCGAAGCCCGCATATTCGCAGGGGTAAACGAGCACCGATGCGGCATTGTAGAAAAGCGGAAGCTCGTCATCCTCGGCATAATCGATGAGCTTTGTGCGTTCCCCGATGGAATGCTTGATCAGCAGATCCTGAAGCGCATCCCTTCCGCGGGGCCAGCCGGGCACTCCGATTTTCACAAAGGTGAAATCCTCCCCGCTTTCCTTCAGAAGCGAAAGGGCTTTCACCAAAACCCGAAGATTCTGGCGGGGCTCCTCGGAGCCAACATACAGGATTATTTTATCCTTTCCGGTCAATCCGTATTTTTTCCTGAAGGAGCTCGGGACCTCCAGGCGCCGGAAGCGAGAATGATCCACAGCGGGGCACACCACCGCGATTTTTTCCCCCGCTAAGCCCAAGTGGCGAATGAGTTCGGATTTCGTGAATTCCGATATCGCGATTATCTTATCTGCCCTTTTCAGCCCCAGCATGTTCAGTTCAGAGAGTAGCCTCTTATGCAAAGGCAGGCCCTTCCCGTTCAGGTACGGATAAATGTCGTAAACGGTCACGATGGTTTTTTTTCCGATGAAAACGGGATTGAGGAGCAGTAGGCTGAAGGTGTGTGAAGCGATATGGGCAATGCCGGATTTTTTTTCAAGGAAATACTGGGCGGGGTAGATGAGCAGCATGTAGAGCAGATCCAGGAATGAGTTCCGTATCCTTGGCTTTGGAATCTCATTAGCAATGAGGCCGAATTTTTTTAGCCGGACGAATATCTCGGAAACATACCTGTAGATGCCGAATTTCCGCTGGTTTTTCGCAAGAGGGAACCCGGGCAGGAAGTCGATGATCATAACGTGCGACCAATTATTCAAACGAGACAATCTTGAATTCGGGCAGGGGCACAATGAATTTTCCCCCGGATTTCAGGTAGACCTCTTCCCTCTGGGAAAATTCCCTGAGGAAATGCCAAGGCAGGATGAGGAAGTAATCGGGTTTGCGCGCGCGCGCCTGCTCTTCGGAGACAATTGGGATGAGGGTGCCGACTGTTTTCCGGCCCCATTTGTCTGGGTTCCTCTCGGCAGCAGCCTCGATGATCGTGTGGTCAAGGCCAAAATACTGCAAGAGGGTGTTCCCTTTCGTGCTCGCGCCGTATACGAAAACCTTCTTCCCGCCAGCGACCTCCGCCCTGATGAACGCAAGGATTCTTTCCTTTATGTTCTGCACCCGGGTTGCAAATGCATCATACGTTTTCTTGTCTTCGAGCTTCCTTCTCCGCTCGTCTTCCCTCATTTTTTCAAGGCGTTCCTTTGCTCCGGCGGGGATATTATGAATATTGCCGGCCTTATGCTTTACGTATACCCGAAAGCTGCCGCCATTCACGTCATTCAACTCGACGTCGAAGGCTTCCATCCCGTGGTTTTTAAGTATGTACTCGAGGGAATAAAGCGAATAGTATTCCAGGTGCTCGTGGCATATGTTGTCGAATGCGTTCTGCTCGAGCATCAGCGGCAGATAGCTCATCTGAACGATCCAGACCCCATCCTCGTCAAGGGAAGCCGCGATGTCATCCACGAACTTGTTGGGGTCCTCTAGGTCGTAAAACATCGCGATGCTCGTGATGATTTTAGCCTTCTTCTGGCCGAATGCATCCCTGTAGGAACGGGCATTGAAGAAGTCGCAAATGATCTTGTCGGTCCCTTTGCGGGAATATTCGATAAGGTTTTGGGATGGGTCGAATCCGGCAAGGAATAAGCCCTCATTGGAGTATGCCCGGAGCAGCGTGCCGTCGTTGCATCCGATATCCAATGCGATGTCGCCTTTCTCGATTGAGACCAGCTGCTCCGCATTCGCGGCTATGTCCGCAAGGGCATCGGTCATCGTCTTGTTCATCCCCGAACGGTACCAGTACTGCCGGTACATATTGTCCGGGGGTGCCGAGCAGGTAAGCTGCAGGAGGCCGCAGCCACCGGCACTGGGATCGCACAGTACGAGTTCCAACGGGATCCTCTCTCCGATGTTCCCGGACTCCACGAAATTCGAAACATAGTGGCTTCCGAGGGAAAGTATGGGCTTCAGGCTGCCCGAACCGCAAACCCTGCACTGAGTGATGCGAACGACCATTCTAAAATCCCCCCTTAAAAACATATAATTTAATTAGGTTAGGTTAATAACCTATTTCAATCAAGCTTACACATAGCCAATTTTTTACAAAAAATAAGGATAATAATACATTACATTGGGGGGATTGCGGTGGGGAAGGCGACATGGGAACGCCTCTGGAAAAGGCAGAGGAAGAACGACGGAATATTCCATAAAATAGTCTGGAAGCTGCGGCACGACACTTCTGCCGCGTATGCGCAGGAAATATGCAAAAGGCTCGGGGATGTGAAGCGCCCCCGGATCCTGGAAATCGGCTGCGGTTCGGCGCTAACTTTCCAATACATAAGGAAAAAACTGCCCGATTGCAGCCTGTTGGGCCTGGATTTTTCACCGGCGGCCCTGAGGATCGCAAGGAGCAGGAACCCTGGAACGAAATTCATATGCGGCGATGCACGCCGCCTCCCCCTGAAGGACGGCACCTACGATTTTACATACAGCCTGGGCTTGATTGAGCATTTTTCCAGGAAGGATGCACTCAGGATCATTTCAGAGCATGCAAGGGTAACAAGGAAGGGGGGGTACGTGATGATTGTGGTGCCCGCAAAATATTCAGTAATTAACCTCGCTCGCATAATTGCAGGGAAGAGATGGCCGTGGGGATTCGAGGACCCGTTCTCCAAATCCGGGCTGATGCGACTCATGGAAGAGGCGGGCCTGAGGGGAATCCGAATAAGAAGGGCAAAGACCATAGTCTTGATTGCAACCGGGATTAAGTGATGGGCATGATGCTATCAATAATACTGCCGACCCTGAATGAGGCAGATAACATCGAGCGGATGATAAGGAAGATTTCAAAGGCAGTAAGGCACCCTTTCGAGATAATCGTCGTTGACGATGGTTCGACGGATGGCACAACCGAAAAAATCCGGGCCATGCAGAAGCGCATGAAAAATCTGAGGCTCATTTCCAGGAAGAAGCGGGGGCTCGGGGGGGCAATCCTTAAGGGATTGCGGGCAGCCAATGGCGAGTTCATTGTCACAATGGATGCAGACATCTCGCACGACCCCGAGGACATCGAGGGGATGCTAAAAGCGATGCGCGGGAAAGACGTGGTCCTGGGCTCAAGGTACCTCCCGGGTGCGCGCGTAGAGAAAATGAGTTTAAAGAGGCTGATCGTCAGCAAGGGCGCAAACCTGCTCACCAAATTGCTGCTAGGATTGGAGGCCAGGGACCTCACGAACAATTTCCGGATTTATCGTGCTGCCTCCCTTGGAAGGGTTGATCTGGGCAGGATAACCAATGAATCGTTCAGTTTCCTTGTGGAAATCCTTTTCCTGCTCAAGAAGAAGGGATGTAAGTTTGCTGAATACCCCATCAGGTTCAGGGAGCGAAAGGATGGGCTTTCGAAACTCAATAAATCCCAGTATTTCAAATTTGCCCTCACAGTCCTTAGGATTTGGTTCCAGAACCTTTGAGTGATGCCAATGCATTTTGGGGCGAAACAGATTGAAACTGCCGCGGTACTCGCACTCTTATTGCTGTCATCCTCCATAATTGCGTATAAAAATTACAATTACTTTACCACGGATTCGCTCAGGGTGGTCAGCGACATCTCGAGCCACGCAATTAGGCCGCAATTCTACCTAGAGAATCCAGGCTACGTTGCGGAATGGTATAATGGCGTGGACCTTTTCATCCACTACCCGCCCGCGTCGGTCTGGCTGCTTACGGTTGTTTATTTGGCAATCGGGAACCTGGGGCTTGCGGCCTCGATTTCGGTTGTGTTGTTGGAAATTGCGTTCGTGCTGGTCTGCTCAATCCTGGCGATCGAAATGCGCAAGGATTGGAAAGGGGGTGCGCTTGCGGGTTTGGTTGTGCTCGCATCCTCAATTTCAGTGGGAAGGTTCTTTAACGCGGGAAGGTATGGCGAATTCTTCGGATTCGTGGCATTCAGCGCGCTCATGACAGCCGGATATTCGTACCATTTCAGACCTGAAAGGAAAAAGCTGGGGGCAATTGCGGTTCTTGCATTCATCACTTCAATGTCCCACGTGCTTGCGGCGATAATGCTGTTCATTGCTCTTCCAGCCCTGCTGCTTCCTTTCGTAGCGAAAAATCGGGGCCGGGACATTTTCTTTGCGGCTATCCTGGGGTTCGCGCCTTCATTGCTATTCTGGATACCTTTTGCCCTTAAAAGCGGCAATCCTTCCATATCCGGGAATGCTGCCGGTTACCTTTCATTGCTGTTTGGACTTTTCGTGCTGGTGGCTGTCACGGCCATCCTGATCCGTTACAGGAACCTTGCGGCGTTTGCGGTCGGCATGATACTGGTGCTTTGGGGGATCGGCAAGGTCGCATATTATCCGCCGGAATTCGAGGAACGCTTCGAGGGCTTGAGAATGGATGGGAAGTATGTTGCGCTTCCGGAAGTGCACGAGACGGTTTATTCGGTGCTAGCGGCAAAGGGATTCAGGAGCAGTTGGGGTTATTATGATCAGGCGGCGGATGCGAGCCTGACGTCATTGCACGATTCCCTGATTGGCGGCGATTGCGCTGCAATAGTAAATTATGCGGAAAATACGGACACCGCATATTTCATAACGCAGGATACAGACCTTAAAAAATGCGGCTTTACTTTGGCATACAAGAACCGGCTGATGGTCTTCAGGAGATGAAATTATGGGATTAAGGGACAAAATCCCCACTCAAATCATCGAGCGCACGATGCGGCATAAGGAAACATTCGCAAAATTCGTGCTGGTGGGCATAAGCGCGACCTTCCTCACCCTAGGGCTGCTTTACGCGTTCACGGAGTACATCAGAATCCCGTACGTAGCTTCCGGTGCGTTGAGCAGCCAGATCGCGATATTCTGGAACTTCATCTGGCACGACAATTGGACATGGGCCAAGAGGAGGAAGGAGAAGGGTCTTGTGAAGAGGTTCATCGCGTTCGAGTCGATTTACATCACGAGCCTCGCAGCGAACACGGCGCTCCTTTACGGATTCACCGAATGCCTCAAAACCCCCTACCTGCTTTCAATGCTGATGGCAATAGGGTTGACGTTCACGTATAATTATGCGATGCATTCGAGGGTCACGTTCAGCGAGAGGAATGATTAGCTGATTTAATTTGTCCAAATCCCCATCCAGTTAAAAAAGCAGCTTTTCATGGGCGGTAATATTTGCGGATAATGTCCTTGAAGAAGCCCAGATCGAGCTTCGCCTTCCTCTCAATGGCCAGCAGGATCTCGAAATCCGTGCGGTCGAGCGACCTTAGGAGTATCAGGGAAAGCAGGTACAGGAAACCGTACGCGATCGAGAGCGCAAAGAGGTACAGGTCCGCGGAAGGGAAATGCAAAAGCCGGAAGACGGAGAATGCGGCAAGCAAGGAAGCGGAGCCGCCGAGTATGGGCTTGTAAATCGCCTTGGAAAACGGCATCGCGCCGGTGAGGCGATGGACTTCGTATGCGTTCAGGCCGCCGAGGAGGAGATACGAGGCGGATGTGCCTATCGCAGCGCCCACGAAACCCAATGGCGGTATCAAAAGCAAATTAATGACAACGTTGGCAGCCGAGCTGATCACTGTGTTTTTCAGTATGAGCCTTGGCTTGTTCAAAGCGCCGAGCACATCCGAGGAATTGAAGAACACGGAATAGAACAGGTGGCCGGCTGCGAGTATCTGCAACGCGAGCCCAGCCGCCTCATACGGCTGCGTGAAGAGCACCCGGAGCACCTGCCTTCCGAAGAAGAAGAACATCAGGAAGATGCCGAAATTCCCGAAGAAGATCCATTTCGAGAGCGTGTAATACACGGTGGAGAATTCGGCCTTCTTTTTCAATGAGAGAAGCTGCGCGATGACCGGAAGGAACAGCGAATTGAGGGCCATCGGAAGGAGCAGCAAAAGGCCCGCGGTGGGCAATGCCGCGCTGTACAGCCCGACCTCGGAAGCTGGCTTGAACGCTCCCAGGATGAGCACATCCGCCCATGCGATGATCACGTATACGATGCTGGAAAGCATAAGGGGAAGCGAATACCGCAGGAGGGGCTGCTCAAGGCCGGAGAACGACATGCGCCGGGAGAAGAACCGGACGGCACGCGTCTGCATGAAATATAGGGCAAGCACGAAGGTCGAGAGGATCGATACCACGAATGCAACAGTGACGCCGAAAACCCCGAGGCCCATCGAAATGAACAGCGCCGCAAGGAGGAGCTTGACCGCATTCTCAACGATGAATTTCGTGAACACCTCGAATTCCATCTTTCCGTAAGAGCGCAGCACTGTCGTAGCAACACCGCCTGCCGAGTAGAATGGAATCGCAACCGCCATCAGCACCAGGAGGGGCTCCAGGCCGGGATTGGAGAATATCCGGATGGAGATGAAGCCCGAGGAGAGGTAGAGGAAAAAGGCGAGCACGGCGCTTGCCGTTATGCTGATGCGGAAAGCGGAGAATATGAGATCCTTGATGCGCCCGTTGTCAGCCTTGGCGCGCGCTTCCGGGATGAACCTCAGTATCGCGGTCGTCACTCCTAGGAAAGAAATCATCGCAATGATGTCGAAAACGCTCACCGCCAACGAGAAGGTGCCGTACTCGGCGGTGCCAAGCCTTGCGACGATAAGCCTAAAGAGGTAGAATGCGGCCTTCCCGATCACCATCCCTACGAAAAAGAGGCCTGCGCCTTTCAGTATCGATTTCAGGGAAACGACCGAAGAATCCGGGGCCTTCTGTTTATTTTTCAAAGCCATATGCATACTACTGCAATCTATGAAAATGCAAAATATTAAAAGGATGCCTCGGTGAATTACTAGCTTGGGGGATAAAATGATCCGACATGCAGTCATACCTGCAGCTGGTTATGGGACGCGGTTCCTTCCGGCAACGAAGGCACAGCCAAAGGAAATGCTGCCCCTGGTGGACAAGCCCACGATCCAATTTGTGGTGGAGGAGGCGGTCAATTCAGGGATACGGGACATACTGATAATCACCGGCAGGGGGAAGCGGGCGATAGAGGACCATTTCGACAAATCATTTGAGCTCGAGGAATATTTGAGGAAGAAAGGCGACACCAAGATGCTCGAGGAGGTCGAGCGCATATCCTCACTCGCAACCATACATTACGTCAGGCAGAAGGAGCCGAAGGGTCTGGGCGATGCGGTTCTGCTTGCCGCGGAGCACATTGCAGACAGGCCGTTCGCATTGCTTCTTGGGGACACGATCGTGGAGAGCGGGGTGCCCTGCACGAAGCAATTGATGCAGAAGCACGAGAAATACCACGGAAGCATGATCGCCGTCGAGGAAGTCCCGAAGGCCGAAATCAGCAAGTACGGCGTGATTTCCGGAAAGAAGGTAATGGACAATATGTTCGAAGTGAGCAGCCTGGTGGAGAAGCCCAGCCCGGAGAATGCGCCGACAAACCTGGGGATCATCGGCAGGTACATCCTGACGCCGGAAATTTTCGGAGCCATCAGGGAAACTGCGCCAGGGAAGAACGGCGAAATTCAGCTCACCGATGCGCTCAATTCCCTTGCTGCGAAGCAGAAGATGTATGCGTTCAAGTTCGAGGGGGCGCATTACGACATCGGCAACAAGCTCGATTATGCAAAATCATTCGTCAAGATGGCGCTAGGGAACGGGGAAATAGGGAGCGAATTCAGGAACTTCGTGAAAAAGAGCGTGTGAATTTAACAATGCCAAAGGCCGTTCGCAATAGGAAGATCAGCATAGTGGTGCCCTGCGCAAAAAACCGCACGTACGAGCTCAAGAACCTCCTGCCATCCATCAAGGCGCAAAGCTACAGGAATTACGAGGTAATCGTGGAGACCGAGGGCACGTGCGGCCATAACCGCAACAAGGGTGCGAAGCGGGCTAAAGGGGAGATACTGCTATTCAGCGACAGCGACCTCGTGTTTTCGCCACACATTTTGCGCCTGATCAACGATACGCTCGAACCCGGCGAAATACTGGTGTACACTCGTGCGGGTGCATTCATCGCGATCCACAGGAATGAGTTCATCCCGTTCGATGAGGCGTTCAAGATCTCGGAGGACATCCCGTGGTACAACATGATGGAAAGGCGGGGGATGAAGGTGAGGTACATAGTTGAGAACAGGAACCGCGATTCCATCCGCTCGGTTTTCAACAAGAGCTTCCGGAACGCGGTCGAATGGCAGATGATACCGGAAATGAAATGGCATAGGATAATATTATCTGCATTGCGCACGATCATCATGCAGGCAGTTGTGATAATGGGGACGATTTACGGCCTGTTCCTGAATTTATTTAGAAAACGGTGAAACTGATGTTTCTGATTACTGGAAGCAGCGGCATGATCGGGACCGCGCTATGCGAGAGCCTGCTGAAGGACGGGAAGGGAATCGTCGGAGTGGATAAGAGGAGGAATGGCTGGAATGATGCGGTCCAGAAGGGTACCGTGATTTGGGACCTCCAAAAACCACTGAATGCCCTTGGAAAGGATGTGGAAGCGATCATCCATCTGGCTGCGAACGCGCGCGTCTGGGAACTGGTTAAAAATCCGGGCATGGCATTCGAGAACATGCAGTCCACTTACAACACGCTCGAATACGCGAGGACGCACGGCATAAAGCAGGTGTTCTTCTCGAGCAGCAGGGAGGTTTACGGAAATATCGGAACAGGAATGATCAAGGAAGGGCTGGCCGATTTTACGAATTGCGAGAGCCCCTATGCTGCATCGAAAATCCTTGGCGAGGCGCTGATTGAGTCCTATAAAGTATGCTACGGGATCGACTACCTGATTTTCCGGCTCTCGAATGTTTATGGGAAGTACGACGTGTCCGACCGCATCATACCGTTGTTTGTAAAGAAGGCGATGGCGAACGAGGATCTGGTTGTTTACGGGGGGGACAAGGTGCTTGATTTCACATATATCGACGATGCGGTGATGATGATAAGGAACGGAATGGACAATTTCAGCAAGGTGAAAAATAAGGTTTATAATGTCGGTACCGGCAAGGGGACGGGGCTGGTGGAATTGGCGAATGCCATCAAGCAAAAAACCGGGTCGAAAAGCAACATAATCATCGAGAAGGAAAGGCCGGGGGAGGTAACGAAATACATCGCGGACGTTACCCGGCTGCGTGAGGCGTTCGGAGTGTGGCCTGCAATAGGCATCGATAAGGGCCTTGAGGCATCAGTCCCATGGCTGATGGCCGAATATTCCAAAAATAAATAGTGAACGAGAATGAGCTGGTATTCCGACAAGGAAGGAAGGACAAATCCGGAGCAGCTGGAATATTTCTACCAGTGGTTCTTCAAGGATGTGAAGGGGAAAATACTCGATATCGGCTGCTCAACGGGCAATTTCGCGTCCATCAACCCGAAAAAGATCATCGGCATCGATGTGGACAAGGATGCGATTAAGAAGGCGAAGGAGAAGGGGTTGGAGGTGCAGTTGATGAGCATCCAGAAAAGGCTCAATTTTGCGGACAACTCCTTCGGCGGGATCTATTGCTCACACGTAATCGAGCACCTGCAGGAACCGCTGTTCGCGTTGCGGGAAATGCGCCGGGTGCTTGGGAAAGGCGGCAAACTCGCGCTTATGACCCCCGACATAAAGAAATACGGCTTCAGGTTCTGGGACCTGCACGACCATGTGCATCCATTCACGGAAAAATCGCTGGAGGGCATCGCATATGATGCGGGCTTCAGGGATTTTTCGGTTTACCATACCTACATCCCGTTCCGCGGCCAGGGCTTGCTCGTGAGGAAGAAAATCGTGAGCATCCATAAAGTGGTCGGGATGCATAAGGCACTCCAGAAGCTCGGAATTTCAGGGGACAATCTCGTTCTGGAAGCCTTCAAATGAAAACCGCCGGTGCAGATTATGGATTTGAAAAAGTCGCTTGATGCAGCAGCCTCGTGGTTGCTTGATTCGGGAGTGCAGAATCTTTCCGGGGAAGAGCAGCATTTCGGCAGCTTTGCGGATTGGTATGACTTGGGCGCGCACAGGTATCATGCCGCGTACCCGGAAATCACCGGGTACGGCATCAAGGCACTGCTGTTCCTGGAACGGAACGGATATGGAAATGGCGCGGCACAGCGCGGAATCCATGCAGCCAGATGGCTGACGGATGTTGCTTCCTTAAAAACGAGGGGCGGATTCGTCGACAAGGTGCATTTGGCGGGAGCGGGGAAGGGAAAAGTTGCATATACATTTGATGCGGGCATGATCCTTAACGGCCTTGCAATGCTAAACAGCAGCAAAAAGGACGCAATGGCGCTCGAGCTCTCAATAAAAACGGCAGATTGGCTCCTCGGCGAAATGGAGGGCGCAGGCGGAGGCATATATCCATACGAGCCAAGGGGAACTTCATTGAAAATCAAATGGTCCACGCAATCCGGCTCGTTCCATTCGAAGCTCGCGATAGGATTCAACCAGCTTGCTGCTGCCACGGGAAAGGCGCAATATTCAAAAGCCGCCGATGTGCTATGCAAATTCGCACTTTCAAAACAGCAGGAGAACGGCCGCTTCATTACAGACCATACGGACCAGAGCACATACACTCACGCGCATTGCTATTCGACCGAGGGATTGTTCTACTATGGAATCACCGAGAACAATGAGAAGTGCCTCGATGCGGCATTGAGGGCGGCCGAATGGCTCAGGGGGATGCAGCTCGAGGACGGAGGGATTTCGCGGTCATTCGTGAACGGGAAGAGAACGGAGGACGAAGGCTCCGACATCCTTTCGCAGGCGCTGAGAATCTGGAAGATTGCATCAGCGGCCGGCAATGACGATTTCAAGGATGAATGCGAACGCGGCTATAGCCGGTTATTGGAGCTCCAGATGGATGACGGAGATCCGCATGTGAATGGAGGCTTCATTTACGGGTATGACAAGGGGAAGCGTGTCGAGAACGTCAATTCGTGGGCGACGATGTTTGCACTGCAGGCATTGTGGCTAGGCATCGGCAATAATGCGGAAAAATTCGACGTCGGTTGGATAATATGAATTCGTTCGGATGCCGCCGGAATTCGATGTCGGACAGGCAGCAACCGGATTTATCGGTTCCGCTCGCTCATTTTGAGGAAAAGGTTTCCCCAGCCTTCAAGCCGTAGAATTCCGCGAAATCATCTGCCCACATCTCCGGCTCGTTCTCGAGCTGAATGCGTTCAAGGAGTACGGAGGAGCCGGCGGCCTTCACCACGATACCCTTCTTTCCGAGTATTCCGAGTATTTCGCCGTTCTTGCCCTTAGATTCACTCCCCCCATAGGGCAGCGCCTTCCAGATGAACAATTTGCGGCCCTTCCAGAATGTGAACGATCCGGGGAAGGGATGCGTCTGGCCGCGCACCCAGTCGTATATCTCCCTGCTGCCAAGATTCCAATCAACGATTCCGTCCTCGGGTTTCCTTCTCTTCAGGTAAGAAGCATTCCGGTAATCGACTTTCATGGGCTTGACCTTGTTCTCCCGGATTGCTGGGAGGTATTTCAGGAGAAGCTGCGCGCTTGCAAGATCGGACTTGTCGTGGAGGGTCCGGATATCGTCCCTCTCCTCAACATCAAACCCGCATTGCCCTATCAGATCGCCTGAATCGACCTTTTCGGACATGTAAAAGAGGCTCACGCCCCATTTCCTCTCTCCCTTGATCAGCGCCCAATTGAGGGAAGCACCGCCGCGGTTCCGTGGTAGCAGCGAGGCATGCACGCCGATGCAGCCCTTCGGCGCAAGGCGGATGATTTCCCGGGAGAATATCTGCGACCAGCCGAGCTGGAATATCACATCGGGCTTCAGCTCCCTCATCTTCCTGACTGAATCGTGCGAATTGATGTCATCGACTTTGTAAAGGGGGATTCCGTTGGGCCCGCAAACGTCCTCGAACAGCACTGCACGAGCCTTCTTCGCAGCCTCATTGTCGGATAATGCGAACACGCCCGCGATTTCGTCCTTTCCATCGGCAATCAGCGCCTGCAGGCATGCCTTCGTCAGCTGGGTGGGCCCTATGACCAGGATTCTCATAATCTTCCCTTAAGGTTTTTTCATGAACTCGCGGTACCATTCGATGTTTTTCTTCAAGCCCTCCTCCAGCGGAACCAGGGGCTTCCAGCCGAAGAGCCGGTTCGCTTTCGAATAGTCGCAGCAAAGCCTGTCGACTTCCGCGAGCCTCTTTTCAACGAAGCTTATCTCCGATTTTGAATTGCTCTGCTTGATGATCGCTTCCGCAAGATGCCTTATCGTGACCTCCCTGCCGGAACCGAAATTCACGACCTCCCCCTTCGCCTTCGGGTGGGAACCCATCAGCATGAAACCCCTCACGGTGTCAGAAACGTAGCTGAAGTCGCGCGTCTGCATTCCATTGCCATAAATCGTCAAGGGGGAATTGGTGAGCGCAAGGCGGATGAATTTCGGGACTACGTCATAGATGTGGCGCGGGCCGAAGGTGTTGAAGGGCCTGATTATCGCAACGGGCAGGCCGTAGGTCTTGAAATAGGAGAATGCATACCTGTCCGCTGCGGCCTTGGAGGCAGCATAGGGCGAGGTGGGGTTCAACGGATGGTCCTCATCAATGGGCACCTTCAAAGCTGAGCCGTATGCCTCGCTGGAAGAAGTCACGACAACGCGTTCGACCGATGAATTCATGGCAGCCTCCATCACGTTGAGCGTGCCGATGAGATTGATCGCGGTAACCTCCTTCGGATGGTCGAAGGAATAAGGGACGTATGCGCTTGCCGCGAGATGGAGGATCACTTCGGGCTCGTCCTTTTTTATTATGCTGATGGAATCCTCGTTGCTGATGTCGCCAACATAGACCTTATGTAGCTTATCCTTCACAGCTCCGAGATTCTTAAGGTTCAGCTGCGAAGTGCCGCTGTTGGAAGTGCCCCTTACGAATGCGGATACCTCCGCGCCCTCATTTACTAGCGCCTCGGTGAGGTGCGAACCCATGAAACCGTCCGCACCTGTCACGAATACCCTCTTGCCCTTGTAAAATTCGACCATTCAGACCCCCCGCAATATCATGCATCGTCATTCTTTAAAAGCACTTTCAGGTATGCCCGCAAAACCCGGTCCTTCGAATATTCGGCCGCCTTATGCAAGCCCGCTTTGGAGAGCTGCTTCCTCAGTTTCCTGCCGATCTTGATTTTCCTTATTGCGGATGCAAGTTGACCCACGTCCTCCGGATCGACCAAGACCGCGCTTTTCCCTACGGTCTCGTCAATTGCCGGAATCCTGGTAGTGATGATTGGCAAGCCGCATGCCATC
The DNA here is from genome assembly GCA_041305345.1 of Microcaldota archaeon. GTDB lineage: Archaea > Micrarchaeota > Micrarchaeia > Norongarragalinales > SBBD01 > JACRGC01. Next base: position 312,276 of record JBFYLP010000006.1, read on the forward strand.
GCCTCGATGAATACGATGCCCTGGCCCTCGAAAACCGTGCTAGGTACGCAGAACACGTCCCCGGCGCGGTAATAATCGGGAAGCTTGTCGTGCTCGACCTTACCGATGAAGCGTACTTTTTCCGCTAGGCCCAATTTGCCTGCAAGCGACTTGAAATGATCGTCCTCGACGAAACTGCCCACTACCAACAATTTGCAGTCGATGTTCCGCATCGCATGCATCAATGTGTGCAGCCCTTTTCCCTTCGAGGGCCTTCCCACAAAAACCATCACAAAATCTTTTTCCCATCTGAGCCTCTTCCTTATTTCCGAACGGCCCGGATGGAATATGCGCAAATCGACCCAATTCGGGATCACGTGCCCCCTCTTGAAAAGGCGTTTATGCGCCTGCGTGAAGAAAATCACGTCATCAACCTGGGAAACAAGGAATTGGAGGGGCCGGGAAGACCTTATTTTCTCGAGCGCTTCGGTGTTCCAGATGCCGGACACGAGCCTTTTGCCGAAAATGAACTTAAGCGGAATAGCTGCAATCATCGGCGATAGCGTGTATACCGTATAAATCAAATCGCAACCCGAAGCAAGCGGGAATGCCTTCAGGAAATAGTAGAAGGAACGGACGAGCGGGTGGGACCCGATGAGCCAATCCCATTTCTTACGGTTCGGAGTGATGATTACGAGTTCGTGCCCCTCGGATTCGAGGTATTCCTTGAGGCCCTTGACGTGCGTCTCAACCCCACCTGCCGCGTCGCCGTAGAATTCCGAAAGCAAGAGTATCCGCATTTAAATCCCCAAAAGGCCCGGATTCTCCTTGATGATTTTTATGATTTTTTCGGCGACGTTCTCCCCATATGGCGACTGTGCCTTCCGCATCTTCTGGGAAAGCCCCGAGTCCTTGTCCAATATCTGCGAAGCATACTGCCTTATTAGGAAGGGGTCGAGCCCCGCAAGGATGTTGCCTCCTGCAACCACGGTTTCCCATCTTTCAGTGGAATTCCGGATGGTGAGGCAGGGCGTGTGGAGGATCATGCACTCCTCCTGCACGCCTCCGGAATCGGTGATCGCCAATGCGGCATTACGTTCAAGCTCAAGGAAATCGAAATAACCAAGGGGCTCCGTCTGGACCACGTTTTCCGGAACCTTGAGGCCATACCGGCCGATTTTCTCCTTTGAACGCGGATGAATGGGGTAAACGACCGTGCCAAGCCCCCCAACCGCTTCAAGGATGCACTTCAGGTTCTGGCGGTCATCCACATTCTCCTTCCGGTGGGCAGTAAGCAGGCTGTACTCTTGCGGTTTCAAATGGAGCTTCCTGAGGATGGTGCTCTTCTGGACCGCATTTTTCAGATTCTGCTTGACCGCATCCGCGATCAGGCTCCCCACCACGAATTTTTTACCTTCGATGTGCTCGCGCTCGAGGTTGGCCTGGTGCAATCCCGTGGGGCAGAAGAGCATCGCGCTCCGCTTGTCTATCTCGATTCGGTTCCCTTCCTCGGGCATTTGCCTATCGAAGCTGCGGAGTCCTGCTTCAAGATGTACTATAGGGACGCCTGCATCCTGGGCTGCAAGCGCTATTGCCAGGGAGGAGTTCGTATCGCCATAACAGATGACTGCCGTAGCACCGCAGGACTTGATTTCGACCCGTATTGCATCCTGCAGCTTCTTGACATCACTGCTGTTGACCCTCAGTTCCGCATCGGGTTTTCTGAGGCCCATCTCCTCGAAGAATAGCTGCGCCATGTTGTAGCTGTAATGCTGGGAACTGTAGACGAACCTGTGCTCGAATTCCTCGTCAAGCAGGGGAAGTATGGGAGCCATCTTGATGATTTCCGGCCGAGTCCCAAAAATCGTGAGAAGCATATGAGCACCCATCAGGCCCCGCAATGCGGGATTATTTTTTTCGTGCCTCCGCAATCAGGCATTGGAGCAACGTGGAGGGTATGATCCTATCCGCAAAGTAAAACACCTTCGCGTTCTTTGGGATCGGAATCCCGAACGCGCTGCCATACACCTTGGTTACCTTGAAGCCGCACTTGTGGAGAACGCGACTGAGGCGCTCCTTGTTGAAGAACTTCACGTGGTCGGAGTGTTGCGAGAACGCCTGCAGCTTCCCGAACAGCACCAATATCCGGTCCCTGAAGGAGGCGAAGTTCGGGGTAGTGATGATCACCCTCCCGCCGGGCTTGAGCACCCTGCGTATTTCCCTCAGCGCAATTTCCGTTTCGAGGAAATGCTCGATGACTTCCGCCATCACAACGATGTCGAATGTTTCGTCCTTGAAGGGCAGTTTCTGCACGCGCGCCTTGATGACCTTCACGCCCTTCTTCCTGGACTCGCGGATCTGCGAATCGTGAATGTCAATGCCTATGACGTCGTTGCCGTTGTCCATCAGGATCCTTCCGATGAAGCCATCACCGCACCCGACATCCAAAATCTTGTTCCCGGTCCCGGCTAGCTCGATGAGCTTGCGCATTGTCTTGTAATTGTACGTCTTCAGGTACTCCTCCATCGTAAGCTCCTTGAGGTAGTTCTGTTGCGCCCTCTCGATTTCGGAATATTTCATATAAAAAACCCCATCAATTGGGGAATGCAGGTTTTTAAAGTTATTATGCAAACTCCGCCCTCGGAAAAATTACGGCCATCGTTCGATCAGAGAGTCTCGCTTGTTTGGCGTCATCATCGCCTTTTTATTTTGTAGAGAAGTAAAAAATTGACGATACTGATGGGAAGAAGATTGGATCTGACAATAGTGCTCCCGACTTACAACGAGAGGAGGAACATTCAAGCACTGATGCCGCTGCTCGAAAAGGAGGTGGGGAAGGCTGGGCTAGCCGCGGAAATATTGGTGGTGGACGATTCGTCCCCGGATGGAACTGCCGATGTGGCACGGAAACTGAACAGGAAATACGGAAACGTCCGCGTGCTTTCAAGGCCAAGGAGGGAGGGGCTCGGTGCGGCACTGAGGGACGGCTACGACGGAGCAAGGGGGGATATCATTTTATCAATGGACTCGGACCTTTCAATTGCGCCGGCGGATATCCATAAGATTCTAAGGAAAATGGGCGAGGGCTACGACCTCGTGGTCGGCTCAAGGCACACGAAGGGCGCGGGGTATGAGAGCCGCAACCTCAAGACGAGGCTCAAGAGATTTGTAAGCACCTACGGGAATGCGTTCACGAATGCGCTGCTCAAATTGCCGATAAGGGATTATTCGATGAATTTCAGGGCGGTGAGGAGAAGTGTTTGGAAGAAGATAAGGACGCATGAGAAGAGGAACGCGTTCCTCCTTGAGATGATCGTGGAGGTCTGGAGGCTCGGGGGGAGGATTGGGGAGGTGCCGTTCGAGTTCAGGGACCGGATCCATGGGAAATCGAAGATGAGGGTATTCTCGGAGGCCATCCCGTTCCTGGTCAAAGTGATAAAGTATTCGCTGATAAAAAAAACCAATTAGTATAGTCAGCTCATATTGAAAAATTCCTCGAAAACACCCACAACGTAGTCGAGCTCCTCCTTGCCGAGGCCCTGGTGGCATCCGATGTAGAAGCCGTTCCGGTTGATCCATCTTGCAACCGGATAATCGCCCTCCAAATTCCCGAAAATTTTGAGGTAAACGGGCTGGTTGAGCAATGGCATCATGAAACGCGTTTCGATCCCGCGCTCCTCCAAAAACAACGTGAGGTCGTTCCGCTTTACCTTCTCATCCTTCAGGACGATTGGGAAGAGCATGAATGCATGCTCCCTGTCCGAGGGCACGGAGGGCAATTGGATCCGGGATGAAAATTTCGAGAGCTTGGAAATCAGGTATGCCGCATTTTCCTTCCGCTTCCGGAGCATTTCGTCCTTGGTCTCAAGCTGGCTGCACCCCAAGGCGCCTTCGAGTTCGGTCAGCCTCGAGCTGTAGCCCATCCGCACGAAGCTGAACCTCCTCTCCATCACGGTTGATAGGCTTTTCCGATTCAGGTTGTCATCGTCATCTATCGAAATGTAAATTGAATCTCGGCCGTGGTTCAGCAGGCTGCGGGCAATCAAAGCAAGTTCCTTGTCGTTGCACGTTATCACCCCGCCAACCCCTGTCACAAGCAGATGGGCGACGTAAGTGGAGAAGCAGCCGTAATCGCCGAAGGAGCCGACTGGCTTCCCCTTGTATTTTACGAACATCGTTTCGCACGAATCCTCAATGACCTTGAGATTGCGTTCGCCGGCGATCTTCATGATGGGGCCCATTTCGCACGGAAGGCCGAATAAGTGCACGGGAATCACCGCCCTCGTGCGGTCCGTGATTTTTCCCTCGATATTTTTTTGATCGAGGTTGTATGTCAATGGGTCCACGTCGCAGAAAACGGGCTTCAGGTTGTTCTGGAGCACTACATTCGAGGTTGCGATGAAGGTTATGGCAGGCACGATTACTTCGTCGCCGTCCTTCCAGGCCCCCTTTTCCTTGAGCGCCGCAACAGCAATCCTCAGGGCATCCGTGCCGGAATTGGCGGTGAGCCCAAATTTGCATCCGTGCAGCCTCGAAAACTCCGACTCGAACTTCCGCAGGTAGGGCCCATAAGAGAGCCTCTGGGTCGCAAGGACATCGTTTACGTACTTTTGCGCGTTTTCCGAAATGTCAGCTGACCCTACGCCTATCTTGAATTCAGCCATTCGCCTTCCCCTGCCCTATCCGTTCAATATCCGCCTCAACCATCATCTTCACAAGCGCCTTGAACGGTGTTTTTGGCACCCAGCCGAGATCTTTCTTGATTTTCACGGGGCTCCCCCTAAGCAAATCGACTTCGGCCGGCCGCATGAATTTCGGGTCCGTCTTCACGTATTTTTCCCATTTTTCGATTCCCGCGACATTGAACGCCTCGGCCACGAAATCCTTCACGCTTTTTGACTCGCCGGTGGCAATGACATAATCGCCCGGCTGCTTAGTCTGCAGCATCAGCCACATCGCTTCGACATAATCCCCTGCAAACCCCCAATCCCTGACCGCATCCAAATTGCCGAGCACTATGGAGGATGCCTTCTTGAGATGGATTTTTGCCACGCCGTCCGAAATCTTCCGAGTGACGAACTCGATCCCCCTCCTCGGGGATTCGTGGTTGAAACTGATGCCGCTGCACCCGAAAATACCAAAGCTCTCGCGGTAGTTGATTGTGGCGTAATGCGCGAACACCTTCGAGATGCCGTAGGGGGAGCGCGGATAGAAGGGCGTCTTCTCCGTCTGGGGCGTTTCGACAACCCTGCCGAACATCTCGCTGCTGCTTGCCTGGTAGAATTTCGAATGCGGCGAGTAGTAACGGATCCCCTCGAGCACCCTCAAGGCGCCGAGCGCTGTGGCATCAGCAGTGTGAATGGGTTCCTTAAAGGAGGTGCTTACGAAAGACTGGGCGGCAAAATTATAGATTTCATCGGGCTGCAAGCCCTTGATGGCGGCGTTTAGCGACTGTTGGTCGGCCAGGTCCCCCTCGATCAAGGAAACCTTTTCAAGAATGTCCGCTATCCTCCAATAATTCGGTGAGCTCTGCCTCCTGACGATGCCGAATACCTCATAATTCTTCTTGAGAAGCAATTCCGCCAGGTAGGAGCCGTCCTGGCCCGTGATGCCCGTGATCAACGCGCGTTTCATTAAAAACACCTCATATGAGACTGGCCAATTGGTCCACGCTTATCGGCTCAGGAACAAACCCCAGCCGCCTCAATTTGGAAATGTCGGCCAAATTCCGCCTGGCGTCCTTTTCCGCAGAATTAAACCGAAATTCCCTTTTAAAGCCTTTATCGTTTTTTTGGAAGGAGGCAAGAATCATCTTCGCAAGCTCCAGTATGGTCGTCTCCTTCCCCGAACCGATGTTGTACGCCTCTCCGGGGTTGCCCTTTTCTGCAAGCAGCACAAGGGCTTCCACCACCTTCTCAATCGAGATGAAATCCCGCGAATCCGCCGCATTCCCATGAAGTTCCACGACTTCGGATGACCCGATTTTCCTGATGAGGTCGGGGATCGCGCGCTTCGCCTGTCCCTTTCCGAACGCATTGAAAATCCTCGCAATCACTACGTCGAGCCCCCTTCTGGAATAGAAGCGACAATATTCCTCGGCTGCAAGCTTGCTTTGCCCATAAAAAGTATTAGGCTCAAGCACGGATTCCTCTGGGATGGGAACCGACTTGGGATTCCCGTAAACGAATGCGGAGGAGGAGAAAACGACCTTTTTCACCCCGCATTTCTCGGCAGCCCTCAGGATGTTGAACGTGCCCTTGACGTTAACATCAAAATCAGCTGCAACGTCACTGTCCGCATCTGCGGCATTCGAAATTCCGCCCAAATGGAACACCGCATCCATCTGCTCGCACGCGGCCTTCACTGCTTCATAATCCCGAAGGTCGCCCCTCATCGTCATCCGCGATTCCGTCATGGAAAAGCCGCGGACTTCCGACCGCCCCCCTTCAAGGAATTTCACCAAATGGGAGCCTATGAACCCGTCTGAGCCGGTTACCAATACCCGTCCGAACATCAAATCCCCTCTGAAGATGGTATCTTTATATTCGTATGCTTTCTTAAAGCAATATGTGGGTGGCCCCTCTGAAAACAGGCCTTTTTGATGCGGACTGATGCGGAAGATGACGATGCCAAATTTTGCCAGACTGTACGGAGGGCTGATCGCATATGTCCGCGATCGTGGCCCCCAGTTCATCGCCATCTTGACGGCCATATTCGTTCTGGAGATTGCCCTGCTGTCGAAATATGCCTACATCAACATTGATTCGGGCTGGCTCGCCGAGCCTGCTAACAATTTCGCAAAAAACGGAGTGATAGGTTCGAACTCCTGGAGCGGATTGCTTGGGTTCGATAGGCACTATTATGTTTGGCTTCCGCTTTTCCTGGTCATCGAGGGCTTCTTCATCAAGGCTGCGGGCTTTGGCATCGCACAGGTGACGTTATTCAACGCAGTGATCGCATTCTTGTGCTTCATTGCCACCGCGGTGATCGCAAGGAAGCTCCACGGCAATTTGGGAGCGGTCATTGCGGTGCTCATATTGCTTGGAAGCTTCCAATTCGCCTCGAACTCGATCTTCCACAACAGGCCCGAAACCGCATTGGCATTTTTCAACCTGCTAGCGGGCTACTGGCTGCTGAAATATTCCAAGAAGCCGCGTCTGAGGTACTCGCTGATTGCCGCATTCTTCTCCGCCATTTCAACGATGCTGCACCCGTTGGGGGCCATCATGTTCGCTTCGGTGGCATTCACGTTGATTGCCAAGAATTGGGCAATGCCAAGAAGGTGCGTCATGCACCTCGTTGGAATCGGATGCGCTTTCGCATTGCTAATGCTTCCCTGGGCGTTCTACGTGAATGAGGACATTGAATCGTTCAAGGCACAATGGTCCTGGAAAACCGGGGAGATCAGCCCGATGGGCCAAAGCGTGATGACAGAATACGTGCGCTATCATTGGATGCTCACAACGAACCAGGGAGCGAAGGCGCCATTCCTGTTGCTGCTCATGCTGGGGATTGCCCTATACATTTGGAAACGCGAACCCCTGAGCCTCGGCACGCCGGTAATGATACATCTGCTTGGTTTCTTTTTCCTGGGTTCCAAAGCGACGTATTATTTCGACATAATCACGCCTTTGCTCGCGGTCTACATTGCCGGCATCTTCATCAATGAGCAGAAACGGCTTGCCGGCGGGATCATTCTGGCTGCAAGCGCCGGCTGCGCCCTCGCATCAATGGCAGCCCTTGCGGCATACGTGCTATTCGTTTCGCCAAACATCAATGCCTACGCGACTTACGCATACCTCTCGGAAAAGCAATATGACAAGGTAATCGCCCAGTCGGCACTCTATTATGCATTCGAAGATTCGCTGTATGCGGGCGATGCGGTATTCTGGCGCATGAGGAAAGGCGAAGGTTTCGAGGAAATAATGCAGGAGGTGGATGCGGATGCATTCATATACGATCCTGCGGTCATGGGCGTGACAATGCCGCCGGAAGTGAGGGAATTCCTATCGCAGCAAGGAGAGCCGGATGAGATCGTCTGCTCGATCAACCACGAGCTGGCAGTTGGCAAGCAATGCGCGGAAAACCCGTATAGGATTGAAATATATGAGCTGAAGGGAAACGCAAGCGGCTAGCAAATGCGGCCCATACCTGCAGACATCCAGGAAATCACACATCGTAGACCGCTTTCTGAGCAATTTTCCTAGGGTCGTTGGAGAGGAAGATGCGCATCCATAATTCCAGGGTGACCAGGTTCCACAGCTGCCTTGCCGCGTACGTCCTGGAATGCGCATACGACCCGAGTATCCTTGTTACTTCCCGCCCATTGAAAATCCGGCTCTCCGAATGCAGGAGCAAATCCTCTGCGAATGCATTCAGCTCTCCTTCAAACCAGTAATCAAGGGGGACGAAGAACCGCATCTTCTTGCGTCGGATAATTTCCTTCGGGAGGACGCGCACCATCGCCCTGCGCAGTATGTACTTTTCATTGGAGCCCCGCAGCTTCAAATGCGAGGGGATCCTGAATGCGAGCTCTGCAAGTGGCACATCGAGGAGCGGGGAACGCGCTTCCACGGAAAATGCCATCGTTGTTTTATCGACCTTCATCAGCAGGTCGTCTGGAAGCTCGGTTGCAATGTCGAAGAGCTGCATCTGCGCCGTCAGGTCACCTCGGCCAGAAGAGTGCCGGAAATAACCGGCAATGGAATCGCCCAGGTTCTTTGGACGCAGCCGATCATCAGAATACAGGCCCTCCCTTTCAGCCTTAGTGAATATCTGGACGAGGTCCAGATAGCTTTCCCCGGGTTTTTCGAGCCCCGAAATGAAATCCGAGAACCGGTCGATGCCTTTCTTCCCCAAAGCCGAGGAGTATTTGAAGAATTTGTCTAGCAAGGGCTTTGGGACTGCCCTGGCGATAGGCGGCAGGATGTGCTTCCTCACGAGTCTTGGCACCTTCTTCGCGTAATCGTACCCCAGCTTCATGATCCGGTATTGTTCATACCCCGCGAAAATCTCGTCGCCGCCTTCGCCTGTGAGCACTACGGTCACCTTGCGCTTTGCGAACTGCGAGAGGAGGTAGGTTGGAATCGAGGTGGGATCCGCCATTGGCTCGTCGAGATGCCATATGATTCTAGGCAGCTCCTTAATCGAGGAGGGCGAAACGACGAGCTCGTGATGGTCCGTGGAGAAATATTCGGAAACGGCCCTCGCGTGCGCAAGCTCGTCGTATTTTTCTATACCAAAGCCCACGGAGAAGGTTTTGACCGCATCCTCTGAATTCTTCGACATCAGGCCCACTATCGAGGAGGAATCCAAACCGCCCGATAGGTAGGCGCCCAACGGAACCTCAGACATGAGCCGGATCCTGACCGCTTCCTCGAGCAATGCTGCAAGCCTCTTTGCATAGTGCAGTTCGGAATGCGCCTCAGGAACGTAACTGAGCGACCAGTATTTCGTGATGGAGAATTTGCCGCCCTTCCAAACCAGAAAGCACGCCGGTGGAAGCTTCCTTACGTTTGCAAATATCGTCTTGGGCGAGGGTATGAAGCGGTAGGCGAGGAACGCGTCAATTGCGGAATAATCTAGCGCCTTGCTGAAACCCGGAAGCAGCATCAGCGATTTGATTTCGGATGCAAAACCCAGCATTCCCCCCAATTCGGAATAATACAGGGGCTTCTTGCCGAACTTGTCCCTTGCGATGAAGAGGAGTTTTTTTTTAGAATCCCAGATGGCGAAAGCGAACATCCCCCGGAGCTTGTTTGCGATTCCGGTTCCCCATTCCTCATATCCGTGTAAGATCGTTTCCGTATCCGAATTCGTACTGAAATGGTGCCCCTTTTTTTCTAGCCCTGATTTGAGCGCCCTGTAATTGTATATCTCGCCGTTGAAGACGATTGCCTTATCGCCGTGCTCGTTGTAGATGGGCTGGTTGCCGCCCTTCACATCGATGATGGAAAGCCGCCGGTAGCCAAGGGAGATCGCCCTTTCAACATGGTAGCCGTAGTGGTCGGGGCCCCGATGCGCTATGCGGTCGCACATTTTTTTAAGCAGGGCCTTGTCGCCAATTCCCGCAATTCCAGCAATTCCGCACACTCCTAACTCACCGTTGCCAGGCCCTTCCAGCTGTTGTCGTTATGCCTGTAAATTCTTGCCTTCAAGCCTGCGTTGGTGAACCATCTTTCGAATTCCGCCCTGCGGTAGTATCGTGCAAGAGGCGCCGAGAGGAAGTCGAACACGATTGCAAGCTTGTGCCTGAAAGTGAATCCGGATATGTAGATAATGTACTTGTAGCTCGGGAGGTATTTGGCGATGGATTTGACCAAAGGGATTGCATTAAGAACGCGGTATGCCACGCAGCTCAATTCCAGGAGGGCGGCAACAATGTGGCTGAAACCATAGAGAACATTATGCGGCAGCCTCGAGGTGAAGTATTTCCTTATCGGCTCGACGATGTTGACCATCACAAAATTCCCCTCGTGGCCGTAAACCCAAACGAAAATCTTCCCGCCGGGCTTGATATGCCCCAGGAGTTTCCGAAATCCCCTTTCGGGATTCGGGAGGTGGTGGATCACGCCGATCGAATAGATGAAATCGAATCCCCTTTCGAATGGCAGGTTGTAGATGTCAGCCTGAACCAGATGGATGTTCTTCTTGTGCTTGAGGTTGTCATACGATGCATCGACTGCTTCGCTCAGGTCGATGCCAACGACCTCCCTTGCGTATTCACACGCCACAATGAGGTGCCTGCCCATCCCGCAGCCCGCATCGAGCACCAGTTTGCCCTTGAACAATTCCGGCTCGAAGGGCGCCATCCAGTCAAGGAACTGCTTCTTGTAGTCCTTATGCATCTCGGAGAAGACGTTCCACTCATATCCGAAACTCCTAGAGGTTTTTTCCTTGGCTGATTTTTCAAAGGTGGCACCCGTCAATCCGGGTAATTTTTTAAACCTCTTCCCATATTTCCTGAAAAATCCGGGGTATTTATCCCAAACGAGCCCCTTCATCATTTCAGCAGGAAGCATCCTTGGAACGGAACGGATGATGGGATACTCGGCAGAGCAGGCGGTGCAGGCAAGTTTGCCTTCCTCCAGCTCATCGGCATTCCATTTGAATGCAATTGCCCGCAAATGATGCCGGCAACTGGTGCATCTTAGCATTTTCAGCAGGTTTTCACGCATATTAATCAGCTACGCCGTCCTCTCTATCTCATATTCCGTCTCATCGGTGGAGTTGTAATAAGTCCGGACCATTATCTCGCCTAGGAAGCCGAAAATTATGAACTGGAGCCCCATTATGGAAAGCAGCACGGCGAGAAGCGGCGCCAAAGTCACCTCGATTGGCTTGCCGTTGATTATGAAATCTGCAATCTTGATGAGCCCAATAAGGCCGGCGAGCGCTAGCATTACAAATCCGAGCAGCCCGAAAAGGTGCAGCGGCCTTGTAGAAAAGGAGGACCAGAATTTTATGTAAAGCAGGTCCAGGAAGCCCTTGAGAAGGCGCGTGAAATTGTACTTGGTTTCGCCGTACTTCCTCGGGTAGTGCCTCACCTTCACTTCGGATATGCGGAAACCCTTCGTGTTGAGGATCGCGGGAATGAACCGGTGCATCTCGCCAAATAGCCGCAGGCCTTTCAGCGTCTCCCTCCGGTATGCCTTCAAAGAGCAGCCCGAATCGTGTATCTGCAAGCCGGTGAGCTTCCTTGCAAGCCAGTTAGAGAACAGGGAGGGCAGCTTCTTGGCAATGGCCGCGTCCTTGCGCTCAAATCTCCATCCGCTTACCGCATCATATCCGTTATTCAGCTCCTTTAATAGCAAGGGAATGTCCGCGGGGTCATTCTGCAGATCGCCGTCCATCGTCACGATCACATCTCCCTTCGCAGCCGCAAACCCTGCTGAAAACGCGGGCGTCTGGCCGAAATTCCTACGGAATTTTATTGCGTGGAAGCGCTTGTCTTTTTTCCTTTCCTTCATTATCTCCTTGAACGTGCCATCGGTGCTCCCGTCATCAACAAGAATGGCCTCCGCAGCGTATTTTTTCCGCTTGAGAACGCCCATTTCCTTCCTTAAAGCTGCGATTAGCGGCCTTATGTTCTCCTTCTCATTGTAAAGGGGGATTACGATGGATATCAACATAGTCCGATTGTCACCCCGGAGTTAATCATTTCGTTCCCTTCAGCCAACCAACATATTCTCGAATCCCCGCATCGATGCCAACCTTCGGGGAATACCCGAGCAGCTTTGCAGCCTTCGAGATGTCTGCATATGTGTTTTTGAGGTCTCCTTTTTGCTCCGGCAGCCGCCTGATTCTCGCTTTCCTTCCCGTATTCTGCTCGATAATGGATATAAGCCCATCCAATCTCACCGGATTCGAGTCGCCGATGTTGAATATTTCAAATTTGAATTGCTTCTTCAGGGCCAGGACCGTGCCTTCGACCGCATCCGTGATGTAGGTATAATCCCGCATCGCGCTTCCGTCCCCGAACACTTCTATTTCGCCGCCCTTCGTGATCGCATCGGTAAATTTCGCAATAGCGAGGTCGGGCCGCTGGCGGGGGCCATAGACGGAAAAGTAGCGGATGCACGCAGCTTTTAGTCCGTAGAGTTCGAAGTAGGCCCTCACATACGCTTCCGCAGCGAGCTTTGAGGCGCCATACGGCGATGCCGGAAGGGGCTCGTACTCCTCCTTCCAGGGCGTCTTGGGGCAGTTCCCGTAAACCGAAGAGGATGAGATGAAGATGAATTTCTTGACGCCGCTTGCCACCGCAAACTCGAGCATATTGAGGGTGCCCTTCACGTTGATTTCCTCATATGCGAAAGGATCCTTGAGTGAGGGCCTCACGCCCGGCCTTGCTGCCAGATGGATCACCGCATCGAATTCGTGGGATTTTAGCAGTTTGGAGATCCCCCCATCCCGGACGTCCGCTTCCAGGAAAACAAAATCATCGTTTCCCAATAACGGTTCCAGGTTGCGCCGCTTCAATTTCTCGGGGTAGAAAGGGTCGAAATTATCCACGCACACGACCTTTCCACCGGCAAGCAGCCGCTCGCAAAGGTGGCTTCCTATGAATCCCGCGCCCCCGGTCACAAGTATTGCCATCGTCATTCCCTGCCTATTGCCCGGTAAATTGCATTCTTCCCGCTTTTCTTGTCGAGTATCCGCCTGGAATCGATTATCAACGGATGCTTCATATGACCCTCGTAATAACTTAGCGGCCTTTCGAATTCCTTCCAATCGGTAACGATGAAACAGGCTTCCGAATCCGCCAATGCTTCCTCAAGCGAGCCGCAATACCTTGCCTTTGGGAACATTTTCCGGAAATTATCCGCGGCCTTTGGGTCGTAGGCGGATATGGGGCATTCGAGCTTCATAAGCTCCTCCACGAGGGTGATTGCGGGCGATTCGCGGATGTCGTCGGTGTCGGGCTTGAACGCAAGCCCCAGTACGGCAACCCTGCGGCCCCTAAGGCCGTTTTCCCCGCCTGCGAGCTCCAGCATTCGCAAAGGCTGCAGGTAATTGATCTCCATCACCGCCTCGAGAAGCGTAGGCTCGATTCCCTTCTCGGATGAGAACGCCATCAGCGCCTTGACATCCTTAGGGAAACAGCTTCCGCCAAATCCCGGGCCCGCCTTGAGGAAGTGGGGCCCTATGCGGCGGTCGAGGCCCATCCCGTATGCGACGCGGTCGATGTCCACGCCGATCCTCTCGCACAGATTAGCAAGCTGGTTGATGAATGAGATTTTCGTGGAAAGGAAGGAATTGCTCGCGTACTTGATCATCTCGGCGGTCGAGAGGGGCACATCCGCAATCGGGCAATTGAAGGCGGTATGCATTTTTTTGAGTAATGATAAGGTTTGCGCATCATCATACCCGATCACCAGCCTGTCCGGCTCGAGGAAATCCTTGAGGGCCGTGCCCTCCTTTAGGAATTCCGGCATCATCGCGACCCCGAAATCCTTTCCGGCGGTCTTCCCGCTCGCTTTTTCCAGCAGCGGCAGGATGAATCCAGAGGTCGTTCCCGGGATAACCGTGCTCTTCACCACAACCACCGGGAAGCCGGATGCATTCCTAAGCTCGCGCCCTACCTTTTCCGATGAAGCCTTCACGTAATCAAGCTCGATCGAGCCGTCCTTCCTGGAAGGCGTGCCTACGCAGATGAATATGACGTCGGAACCGGCAATCCTCGAATAGTCCGAATATGCCTTGATTTTCCCCTCCGAGGAAAGGCGGCTGAGCAGCCCATCCAGCCCCTCCTCATAAATGGGCGCAACCCCCTTGTTGATCAGGTCCACTTTATTTGGATCCACATCTATGCAGATGCACTCGTTGCCAAGGCTCGCATAGCCCGATGCGGAAACGAGCCCTACATAGCCTGCGCCGATGAATGAAAGCCTCAAATGATCACCTGTTTACCCTAACAACCATCACGTTTGCCGCCTGCTGGGAGGGGAATACGGCCTCTATCGTGAATTTTTCCTTGTGGAAGAAAATGTATTCGACCGAATTCGAGGGAGTTTTGATGTTGTTCATGTTATTTATAGCGGATATGTACGAATCCCGCGATTCATACGCGGTCATCAGAACGTAGGATGGCGAGTATCTCTCGAAATATTCCAGGAAGAGGGAAATGTTGCTTCCCGAAAAGCCGTGCGAAACCCGGTCGGAATAAAACATCGCCACCACGGAATCCGTGAGGAGGGTTTCGGAAGGCGCGGTGTTGTCCCTCACGTAAAGCGCCGCATCCTTGACATCGCCAAATGAGGCCTTCCTTCCTTCGTAAAGGGCCATCGCGGAACCGATGTTCCCAAATGTGCCGTAATACAGGCAGAACAAGTTGATGATGCCAAGAAGGAGGAGGATGGCGGATGCCTCCATTCTTTCGCCCTCGAAGCGAAAATTCCGTAGTTTATTTAATGCGGAGGAGAGAACTTCGCTGGAAAATGCGCCGATTGCCAAGAACGCAACGGGGAACATCGGCATCAGGTAGCGGTCCTCCTTGTGGTTGAGAAGCACGCTTGCCGTAATGAATAGAAGCACGTTCATCGCCGCCAGGAACCTCATTTCGCGCTTCCCGTAAAGGAATGCATAGGGGACAGAGAGCAGCAGCAGAGCAACGACCAGGCCGTTGGAAAATACGTGGCCGACCAGTACCGCAAAATACTCGATGGGTTCGGGCGCCTGGCCGAAATATGAAGAGGTGAAAAGCCCGTAGAATGAGCCGAAATTCACGTGGCTGTATAGGAAAAGGGGAAAGATGAAGATGAGAAATACGAGTGCAGCGTATGCGACATTCAGGTAATCCCTGACCAGGCTCCTAAATCGGAAAGCCAGCGCAAAAAGCCCCATTGCAGCCAGGAACATCAGGAACCTGTAAAAAACAAGGAACGCGCATAGGGTGAATATGGAGAGGAGCAGGTAATCGCGCCTCTTGCCCGTTTCAAGTGCATTGAAGAGGAAAAAAGCGGCGAGGGAACTGAAGAAAATCCCGGGGATTTCAGTCAGGAGCCTGCCCGAATAGAAAACGAAAAGGCTGGAGAAAAGCATCATAACCGCGGCAATCGCGCCGGCCTTCCAATCAAAAAACCTCCTCCCGATGACGAAGACCGCAAGTATGCTAAGCCCGGAAAAAACGGGGGTCAGAACGGCCCACGCAATCTCGCCGAACAATGCCCGAAACATCGCTATGAAAAGGGGCACGAATGGGGGCCTGTAGCTCCTGTCGCCGAAGAACCCGAAGAATCCTTCGGGCGAGGACATTCCCTTCGAGAGCACGCCGTATTCCGCTTCATCCCACCAATATGCCGCATTGTTGGAAGTGGCATAGGCAGAAAACAAGAATGCGGCTACGCTGAGCACGACGGCTAAAGCCACGATCAACAACTCCTTATCTTTCATGCTCCCACTCAATGAACCTGCCCTTGAACCTTTCAATTGCGTCAAGGATCAGCCTTGATGAATTCCCTTCGCCATACGGGTTCGCCCTGCGCCTCATCTGCGAGTTGACTTGCCCGTTTGCCACTTTCCTTAGGACCTCAAGCACTTTTGCCTTGGATTCTGGTTTTGCAAGCACGTTCACTCCCGCTTCAACGGATTCGGGCCTGTCGGTCACATACCTCAGGGTTACTGTTGGCACGTGCAGCGCGGCTGTTTCCTCCTGGATGCTCCCGGAATCGGTAGCAACGAACCTGCACCGGCTTATGAAGAACATTATGTCGGAATACCTCGGGATTTCGGAGACTCGCCTAAGGTTCGGATGCCTCCTCAATTCGCCTTCCAAACCGAATTGCTTGATTGCCTCCTGCGTCCCGGGCCTCACCGACCAGAGCACCTGGAACCCTTCATCGCTCAGCTCTGCAAGCGCCTCCACGATGGCCCGAAACCTTTCCCGGTGGATCAGGTTTTCCCTCCGATGGCAGGAGAAGTAGACGAGCTTCCTTCGAAAATCAAAACCCAGCTTCTCGAAGAACTTTTTGCTCTTCTGGCCCTTCTTGGCTGCGAATATCGCCGCATCAACAACCGTGTTTCCAACAACGAGAATCCTCTCCTTCCTGAAGCCCTCGTTTAGCAAATTTTTCCGGTTCGTTTCGGTTGCGGCGAAGAACAAATCCGAGCACGCATCCGAAACGCGCGTGTCTATCTGCTCGGGGAAGGGCTCCTTTGAAAAGGTCCTAAGGCCTGCTTCCACGTGGCCAATGGGGATGATGTTCAACGATGCTGCAATTGCGCCGGCCATACTGGTTAGCGTATCGCCGTGCGTTAGCAGTATGTCAAGGCCCTTGAGATCCCCCTCAAGCAATTTGTTCAATTCCAGGATAATGCTGCCCACGGTCTTTGCGGGATTCGGCCTCCTTGTAACCACCCTGGTTGCAAGGTTCTCGAATTTCTTCGAGATTCCCAAATCCGCCATCTCATCGATATTGTAAGCGATCCTTGATGCGTGCACCCCGATGCGTTTCACCATCCCATACTGCACTAGGTGGTGCGGCGGGAAGGGCAGGTCCAGATCCCGGTAGACGCCCTCGAACAAGTGATAGGGGAAATGCTGCGATGTATGAATGAGCACCGGCCTATGGCCACGCTTCTTCGCCTCCCAATAAACCGGCGCCATCTTGATTATGTCCGGCCTGGTGCCGGTTAGAATGCCAATCTTCAAACAAACCCCTCTCGTAAATAAAGAGAAAAAGGCTTTTTAATGTCTTGCAGTAGCTGAATCCAAAAAAAATATTGTTAAAAAAGGAAGGTTATTTCCTAAGGAGCGGCTTTGCAATGTTGTCATCCACCCACAATTTCCAATCGACACCCAAGGGCAAACTGCGTTTTCCCTCTCGTGTCGCCTCACCCTTTCCTTGAATTGATTATTTCCTAAGGAGCGGCTTCGCAATGTTGTCATCCACCCAAAGCTTCCAGTCCTTCAGCAGCTGCGCGTGGTCGACGGAGCCGGCCTCCTCGCGCTGCTTTTCCGCAAGGAGCATATACTTGGAATGGGTTGGCACCGTGCTTTCCGCCTCGATTATTTTTGGCAGGTCGTACTTCCGCTTCAGCTCGACGAGGTACTCTTTCGCCTCGGCCCTTGCGCGGATTTCGGCCCATATCTGGTCAATTTTTAGGCCCCTTGTGTATTCGAGCCTTTTAAGCCACTCCGAATCCTTCATGTCCTGCTCAAAAAGCTCGATGTCATCCTTTGCGGCATTGAAGCGCATCCAGTTGAGGAAGCCATTCTCCTTGTCTGGGTCCTCCGTCCAGTGCTTCTTGATTTCAGTGATCTCAACAAGCCTCCTTGCCCTTTTCAAGGAGCCCCTGAACCTTATTTGCGTTGCCACAACTGCAAAATCAGTTGCCTTGAATGAGGTCGTTGGCACGCCCAGGTCATTAACGATACGATCCCAGATGGAATACGCGCTCTCGCCATGGATGGTGCCCATCACGACGTTGCCAACAGCGCCAACACGCATCGCCTCGAAAAGCGCCCTGGCCTCGCCGGACCTTACTTCGCCAACAATAAGAACTGAATCCCCAAGCCTAAGCGCAGTTCGGAGGGCATCCTCCGCTGAAACATCAGCCTCGCTTTGCATCCCCAAAGGCGCCCTGGTCTTGAGGCGCTGGATGGAAAAGCCAAGCCTTTTCAAGGAGGGGACGGGAAGCTCCTGCGTATCCTCCTGAACAATTATCCTCAAATTCTGTGCAATTTCCTGCATCATTGCCTGCAGCAATGAGGTTTTTCCAGCTCCCCTGCTTCCTACGATAAGCATCGATGCCTGGGCATCGACCATGAAAGAAAGCATCCCTGCGGCAAGCGGGTTGAACATCCGAAAATCAAGGAACTGCGCGAGCGTCCAGGGCGTTTCCTTGTGCAGCCGCAAAGCGAATGCGGTCCCATCGGCTGCAAGCGGCCGCCCGATAGTGGCTGTTCGCGTCTGCAAGTCGGGAAGGTCGAAATCCATTATCGGATGCGCCTCATCAAAGGGCCTTCCCGAAAGCGCACGGAAGCGCGAAACTAGGGATTTTGCCTCCTCCTCGGAGAAGATGATGTTCGTTTGGCACTGGCCGTACTTGCTGTGCACGAGGTAGATTGGTTTTTCGCCGAGAGGCGAATCGATGTACACATCCGTGATCTGCCTGTCGGATAGGATTATCTCGAGTATCCCATACCCGATCGTATAGCGGGAAACGATCGTGGAGAGCTCGTCCTTCTCCTCTGCTGAAATCTTCACGCCGTTCGCAAGCGCGAGGTCGTTTATGGTGGCCATATAAATCTTCTTGAAGTACCTGCGCGCCTGCTGCATGTCAAGGAAGGAGACGGAGGATGGGCGGTGCGATGAGACGACCTCTTTTGTCTTCTCTAGCAGGAAATACTTGTCCGGCGGAAGAGTGTATTCGGGCGGGTTGATGTAATAGAGCATCTCGACCTTCTCGGGATGCTTGTAAATGTACACCTTCGAGCCCATTATCTCGTACTGGTCGATGAGCGAGAGGTTTTCTATGCCGGAAAAGAAGATACGAGAGCCGATGAATGAAGGCTTGATTGCGGCCTCGAATATCGTATGGTAGATGTTCCTGTCTGCGGGGATGCTCGTTAGCTGCAGCAGGTATTTTTTCATTGTTTCTATGAGCTCGGTCTTCTCCAGCTCGGAGCGGAGGAATGCGAGGGTCTTGAGGTAAACCTTCAAATCCTCCAGGGCGGATTCCGAAAGGGCCCCGCCCTTTGCAACCTGCGCCTTGATCTCCTGCAAAAGGAACAGGTAGGCGCGGAACGGATCCCCTGGAAGGAGGTCCATAAATTGCATCACAGCCTCGTGCCGCGGCGCCAAAAGCTTCGAGTCGGATGTTGAGCCAAGGTTGCTTGGGCTCCAAACTGCCTCAGATTCGATTTTCGTGATGAGGTCGCCAATGCCCTTTAGCATCCGCGTCTGGTCCTCGTTGTAGATGCGCTCGTAATATTCGGAAAGCACGATCTCGTCGGCATCAACTTCCCGCAGGCGCTGCACGACATCACGCATGCAAGCCGCGTACTGCGCGATGTCCGCGCCGTAAGGCGCGCCCTTGTAATTGACGATGAGCTGCTTCTTCCCGCCCTCTGATTTTACGACGGATTCCCCGGCCATGGTTTTCAATCTGATTAAGCGGGGGCGGTTTATAAAAGATTGGCTGGATGCGTTTTCCTTGGCGGAGGGATAATAAGGAACTCGGAACACGAGAGCGCCGCTGCCGCATCTTTGGAAGCGCCAATACCCCCTTTCGGAATTGGAACAAAATCATTTATAAATGAGCCAAGAGTAGTCTCAATATGGTCGATTTGGGAAGCGAGGCGGAGAAATTCTCCCTGCCTGCCGAGGGAAGCGAAAAGTACAAGGAGATCGCAGGAACCCTTCCTTCTGAAGAAGGAATGGCCGAAAGGGCGGGGAATGCGATCAAGGCAAACCTCAAGATCATTCTTGTTATTGCGGTAATCATCATCGCGGGCTCCGCGATTTTCTTCCTGATGCCAAGGTCCGCATCGCTCTCAATAGAGGTATCGGAGCTTGATTCACTAGGAAGCGCGATCAAGAGCGCAACGGTTTCCATAACCGGCGAGGATGGAAAAAGCGTGGTGCAAGATAAGTTCACGGACGATTTGGGGTATGTGAAATTCAGCAGCGTTCCTGCGGGAAGGGACCTCACGCTCACGATTACGCCGCTTGGGATGGGCTTCAATAGGTATAGGAAGAACATCAGGCTTGAGCCGGATGAGGAGATGAGCCTGCAGGTGGAAATGGAAAAAACCAACGTGCTTTCGCCGGAAAAGGGGGACTACGAATTCACGCTTGCACCAGGCTGCTCGCATACGCTCGATGTGGTTGTGAACAACCTAGATAGTGCCGAGATCGCAACCGAACTTGTTGCGGATGAAGGGCTTGCGAAGATGATGAAGAGCGGGGGCGAAAAAGCTGTCCCGAGCGGAGGAACGGAAACGCTCACGGCAAACTTCCTAATCGAGCAGGACGCGCCGCAGGAGATCGCGGGAACGCTAAGGCTCAAATACACGAACCGCAAGATCAACGTGAAGATCAGGAGGACCGACAAGAAGCCCAAGCTGAGCGTGGATTTCGTGAATTCGGATGCAAAGGACATCAAGACTAGCGTTTTGGAGCTTCCCGCAATAAGAAAATCTACAGTCAAGGTGAGGAACACTGCAAGCTCCGGCGCGATGGCACTTACTGCGGTGAAGGTTCTTGTGAAGGGCGAATTTGCGCCGTGGGCGCAGCTGGATACCTCAAGCGTAGAAGAGGCGAATGCCAACCGCGGGATCCAGCCCGGAAGCGAGGTGTTAATTCCGATGACAGTAACCATCCCGCAGGGCACTGCCGCAAACCCATACCTTGGCGAGCTCTCGGTATCAAGCTCCTGCGAGGCCAAATCCATCCCCCTAAGTGCGGAAATCGAGCAGGATGCTGCCTAAGGCGCCTGTACTGCCAGCTGATTTAGCGCGGATTTATTACCATTTATGCCATATAACCATCCAGAGGCATATGATCACGCGCCTGCACCTCAAGAGATGGAAGTCGCACGAGGATACGGAACTGCGCTTTACCAAGGGCACTAACCTCTTCATCGGCAAGATGGGTTCGGGCAAATCATCAGTTATGGATGCAATCAGCTTTGGGCTGTTTGGTACCTTCCCGGCACTCAAGAGCAGGAAGGTTAAGATCGAAGAGCTCGTAATGCAGCGGCCAAGGCCACACTCAACTGCGGAAGTTGAACTTGAGTTCGAATTGGGAAGAAAAAAATACAAGGTGGTTAGGCACGCTGGCATCAAGGCCACTTCTGCGCAGCTATTCGAGGAGGGAAAACTGATTGAAGCGCAGACATCAAGGGTTTCCGAGCTTGTCGAATCCATCCTGAAAATAGATTACGACCTCTTCTCCAGGATCATTTATGCGGAGCAGAACCGCATAGATTACCTGCTCACCCTTCCGAAGGGCGAGAGGAAGAAGCAGATCGACGAGTTGCTTGGCATATCGAGATTCGAGGAAGTGAGGCAGAATTCGGGAACCGCAATCAACCAGCTCCAGGCGGAAAAATCCGAGGCGCAAAGGTTCCTTGATGGCACTGGTCCGGAGGAATTGAGGAAGGAGAAGGCTGCAGTTGAGGAGGATGCGAAGAATTCCCAGGAAAAAAGGCACCAGCTTCAGCACGGCCTTTCGGAAACCAACGCAAGGCTTAGGGAAGCTGCAAAGAGGCTTGCCGAGTATGAGAAAGCCGAATCGGAGCACGCTTGGATGCAAAGGGAGATGGCAAGCGTTGAGGCGCTCATTTCGGAGAAGAACCGTGAGCTTAAGGAAGGGGGAGCGGTGAAAAAAGAGGGCGTTACAGGGTTGAGGCGGGAAATTACATTGCTGGAAAAGGAAATGACTGAAAAAAATGCATCGTTGCAAGCGCATACGGCGGAATGCGCCGACATGGGCGCAAGGCTCGGGCTTGGTAAGAGGGAATTGGCAAAGCTAAAGGCAAGGGAGGATGAGAAAAAGGCCCTCCTGCAAAGGATTGTGGTAATTGGGAGTAGCGAAAAATTGGAAGGGGATCGCAAAAAGATTGAGGAGAAAGCCCGCGAGGCAAGCACGAGATTGGCAAAGCTGCAAGCAGAGGCGCAGGAACTTAAAAAGTCATCCGCGGCTCTTAAGGGAACGGATGCGAAGTGCCCTACTTGCGATGCGGATTTGGATGCGAAAAGGAAGGCGGAGCTGCTTGAAAACAAGCTCAAGGCATTAGGACTTCTGGAGCCCGAAATGCACGCCTTGACGCAGGAAATTTCCAGCGATGGGAAGATGCTAGCCGAAGCAAGCGGAAAAATCGATGATGCAAGGCGGATCGAGCTTAAGTTAAAGGAGATGGAAGGGTCCGTAATTGAGAAGGAAACGCTGCTTTCCGAAATTGCAAGGCTCGAAAAGCTTGAGCTAGACGTGAGGGGAAAACGGGACGCTGAAGCGGCATCGCTTAGGCAATTGCAGGATACACTTTCAAAGCTCAACTCGGAAGTCCTCAAGGCGGAAAGAAGTGCGAGGCTGGATGGCGAGATCAGGGAACTTGAGGGAAGGAAGGCGCAGCTGCAAACGAAGGCTGGGAAAATTCGACACAGACCCGAGGAACTGCAAAAGGAGAGGCAGGCGGTGCTTGAAGCTGAGAAGGAAACATCGAAATTGCTTTCGGAGATCGGTTCGGTTTCAGAGATGCTTGCACTAAAGCAGCGAAAGCTTTCCGAACTGGAGGCAAAGCTAACACTAATAGTAAAGCACGAAGGCTTGATTTTGGAACTTGGTGGAAAGATCGAAAAGATGGCAGGATTCCGGGAAGCGCTCATAGAAACCCAAGCGACAATGAGGGAGGAATTGATCGAGGCGATGAATGCGGCGATGGAAACAATATGGCAGAGCACATATCCATACAAGGATTATTCGAGGATGCGGCTTTTAGCTACAGAGGACGATTATGCCCTTGAGCTAAGGGCAATACGCGATGAGTGGGTCCCGCTCGATACTTGTTCCGGGGGGGAGAAGAGCTGCGCTGCGCTTACGCTTAGAGTGGCATTCGCAATGGTTCTTACCCCGAACCTCTCGTGGCTTATTCTGGATGAGCCTACGCATAACCTTGATGCGCAGGCAGTGCAGATGCTAAACCGCGCCCTTCACGACGAGCTTCCGCGGATCGTGGAGCAGACATTCATCATTACGCACGACGAAGCGCTCAAGGAGGGCGCATCGGCAAAAATCTTCTATTTCGAGAGGGACAAGGACAACTCCGACCGCACGGTCGTTGAGGAGGTTTCTTCGGGGTATTGACGCGTCCTGATTGCAGGCACCCGCCGTGCCCAAATCACTGCAAACACATACCTATAAATACCGCTGCAAATTAACGGATTTAGTCATATGATCTTCTCCACAATCTGGCTTGAAATTGTCCGGGTAGTATTGGGGATACTCATCCTGCTGGCAATAGCCACCCTTTACAAGCTTTTCAAGAATACCAAAATCGTGCAGGAGCTTCACATCATTTCCCTCGGGTTCCTGCTTTACACAACGCAGGCTGCTATCGGAGCGATGCAATCATACGGCTACCAGCCGCCCATCGTGTGGGCCGGATTGGAGCTAGATGAGTTCATGGAAGCCGTGATGTTCATCGTGTTCGCCATAGGCGTTGTGAGGGTAAAAGCCATATTCGATTATTTGGAGGTAGAAGATGAGCTCATAAAGGCAATAAGGAAACTGGTGGGTCAGTAATATGCTAATCCTGGAAGTCGCATCGTTGCTTGCAAGCCTGCTGCTTTTTTATTACACCTACCGGGTTTATTCGGTTTTCAGCGATACCAAGCTCCAAAGTGCAATGCAGCTTCTCCTGAATGGTTTCCTTTTGCTGGTTGTTAAGGCTGCTGTTGCAATAATGAATGAATACGGTCTTCTTGCAATAACCTTCCAGGGAGGGGAGGGCGACCTGCCAGGGCTAATCTCGCTGATCGCATACATCATAATCATTGCCGCAATGGTTAGGCTAAGGAGGGTCTTCCTGGAATTCGAGGTGCAAAAGAAGGCGATCGTGATGCTCCGCACCGTGTTTGAGGGCAAGAGGCCGCCAAGCAGAAGGAACAGGTAAGGCCTGCTTCCAAATTGGGCCTTTGGCATTCCGATGTGATTAAAAGCCCAAGACCGCACCGTATTAACGGCGTTGCATTATGCCCGAAGAGTTACTTAGGGAAATCACCAAAAAGGACGGCCCCAAGCTCGGACATTTTACGCTTGGAAGCTCCCCAAATCCAAAGCGTCCTGGCGTATTCCTCTACTATGAACCCCGGGCAAGGATCCTGCGCTCGGCATTGTCGCAATATGATACGAGCGAAAAGGCGGCAGACCGGCTCCAAACCCACATTGTGGGAAGAAAACTTACCGGCCATTTGGAAATCAAACTTTTCAGCACCGCCGGCGGCACGGAGCTTAAGGCAAACGAACCCGTCTATGTAGCAATCGGCGCAAGAAGCGACGAGGGAAGGGATTTGGTCAATGTCCTGATCCGCCAACTGAGGAGAAAAGGCATTGCCAAACTTGACAGGACCGCAAGCCACTTAATTGCAATGGGCCTTCGCCGGACTTAGGCCAAATTTCAACCGGTTGGTTTGCCTTTCCCTTTTTTTGGCCGGTACACCATATAAATCTCATCCAGGTAGGAATTGCCGTACTTGTTCCAGCCCGGAAGCACCCCGATTTTGACGAACCCCTCCTTCTTGTAGATTTTTATCGCATTCTCATTGTTCGAGAAGACCTCCAAGTACAGGTTATGGGGCCTTAGAGATTTTTGCGCTTCAGCGATCAGCATCCGCAGCAATTGCGTGCCAAGCCCAACCCCCCTGAAATCCTTTGATACGTACAGGCTCAGGCTCACATTGTCCTTCTCCCTGCGCTCCATTCTCGATGCGACTGCGCGCGCAACGACCCTGCCCTCGAATTCGCAAACCCACATCACCGCATCCCCGCTGTTGATCCTCTCAAGGCTCTCCCGGCCCATTTCCTTCTCCTCAATCGGGTTAACGTATTGGTCGAATGTTATCATTGCGCCCTCCTTTACAAGCTCGTTTAGGAACTGCCTCAATTTCGCAAAATCATCCCGCGTGACAGTATGCAGCAGCACCTTCCTTCCATCCATCAAGGCCAGCTCCTTCCTGAAAAGGAAGGTATCCTGGAATTTCCTCTCATAATAAACCGTGCCAAGTGCGGTAACCATGGCCGAAATCACGATGATGACAAGAAGTATCTCGACATCGAATGGAAGGCCCATCGGGAAGCTGAGGGCAAACATCGCAAGGGTGACGCTCAGGAGGTCGCGGGGCACCATCGTTAGCAGCAGCAGGTTTTCATTGTGCTGCGAATGCCCCCTCCATTTCGCAACCTGGATTATTGCGAAGCGGGCGAAAAGGATGCCCGCCATCAGCGCAGATGCAACGCCCAAATTCCGCAGATCCAACAAATTCCGCTGGTCAACGATCATTCCAAGGTAAACGAAAAAGAACGTGTAGATTATCAGGCTGATCTCATCCTCGAAACCCTTTGGCCTCTCCTCGAGGTCGAATTTTTCGGATATCCTAAGGAACCTGAAAATCCCCGCAGAGTTGCCGATAACAAGGCCGATCATCGCAATCGACAACACGCCTATCCCCCCAAGCAATTCGAAATCAACGTAATAGAGGACGAACAATGCCGAAAGGGTAAGGAGGTAGCCGAATTTCCTTATCTTGAACTTGTATAGCGCCCAGAGTATGGCAATTCCGCCGATGAAGCCCAAAATGAGGGAAACGGAATACGACCTGAAGGGCGCCTGGAGCAATTCCAGAAGCGATGAGCTTGAGGCCGAATACCTCATCGTCGTGATTGCGATGATGCATATGAGGACGGTTGAGAGGGTGCCCTCGAAATAGAGGATATTCCTCACGTTGTTGCTCGCCCGCACATATGGAAGTATGGAGTAGAGCGCATCGAGAGAAGGCCCGCCCAGGATCGCGCCAAGCAGGAGCGAGGGGAAAAGGGGCCAGCCGAAACCGAGGTGCAAGATTCCTGTCAGGATGGCAATGCACGCAGCAAGGTTGGCTACCGCATAAACCGTCGAGAATTTGACCGTCTTGAAAATCTCCTCCAATTTGAGCCTCAGGCCCGCATCGAATACGAGGGAAATGATCGCAACAACGCTAACGAGCGGTGCGATGTCCCTGAAGCTGGAAATGTCGATGTCGAAAATTACGAAATTTGAGAGGAAACCAAGCGGGCCAAGGCCGAAGCCTATCGCGATCAGTATTATCGCTTCAGGAATGCGCGAGCGTTCATATGCCCATCTCCCAACAAACCCCACAAGTGCGATTAGCCCTATGAGAAAGAGAATTTCGAACATATGCTAAAAAATATGCACTAGGTATTAATATCCTTAGCCGCCTCGCCACCCCCGCATTGCCATCTTGTGGCTTTTCGGAAGCCGCCTTTTTTGCCAATCAAGCCAGCCGTTCCTAAGGCGTCTTGGAAGGTGCATCAATTGCCACTTGGATTCCTTCATAAGATTTCGATTGGCATTTGCAGGATTGGCAGCAGCAACCGCCTTGACCGCATAGTATGCGGCGCCGTAGGCGTGTTCCGGAACGTGGGCAGTTGCAACTGCCTGGCCGGCAGCGCGTGCGGCAAAAGAGGCGGGCCCGTTCCCAATTGCCCTTCTTGCGGCCGCGTGGGCGTCAAGCGAGGCCTTGCGTATAACAGCCATCCTGAAAACGCCGGTGCGGGCCCATTCCCTGCAAGCATCTATTGCCTTTTGCGGCCTTCTGTCCTTCGGGTACGCCTTCCTGAAAAACGGAAGTGCCCTCTTAGCGCAATCCGCTGCCCAGATTGCCAATTGTTTCTGGCCCTGCTTGCCGATTTTTCCCATCACAATCATTTGAATGGATAAAAATAATAGGATGCCCCAGGCACGAAACCGAAGGCGAAGAACGCATTCCCATCCTTTGAAAAACCCTGCCACCCAAACCTATTCATCGGGTGATTCTAATTATGGGAATGACAAAGGCGGATTTGACAAGGCAGAGGAACAATATTTCAAGGAAGCTTTCGGAGCTTGAGGAGAAAGCCAAATCCGATCCCTTGGGAAGGGATAAGCGGCTGCACGAGGAGATTGCCGAACTGAAAAGGAAGCTCGAGAAGGGTTAGAGGGCGGCCATCAGTTCCTTTTTTCAAATGCGTTAAATATTTCAATTTCCTTCCTCATCTGATTGACTGCCCGTGGCAACGCCTCGAACAATTCGGGTTTTTCAGCAAATGATTCATAATGCTTCCTTAATTCCGAAACAACAGCCCTGATTAGCATCAGTTTTTCCATCAATTCATAAGAAAGCTTCTCGTGATGGGTGAACTCGTGCGACTGCAGGAAATCGTGGAAGGATTCGGAGAGGAAGGTTAATTTCTCAAGCAATAGATTTTCCGCCCTGGTGATTGGAATTTTTTCCCTCATTTTGCCAGCTTTCAGGTTGATTTCATAATACATCAATGCCGCAAGGGGCCGAAGGAGCTCCTGCTTGAATATCTTCCTCCTTTCCAATATGCGCTCGTGCTTTTTCATCCGCTATTCCCGCAGTTATTCATATATCCGAACTGTTATTATACCGCTAATCGGAGCTTCAGCCAAGGGAAATTGTGCTCCAAACGAACCCTATGGGTAAAAAGTTAGTGCTCGGGATTGCCAATCAGGTACCTTTCACCCCTATCCGCGAGAATTGTGACGACCTTTTGCAATCCCGTATTCTCCCTGGCTTTTAATGCCGCCAATATGTTGGCCCCCGAGCTAATCCCGACAAGCAATCCGTATTCCTTGGCAATCCTCTCGCTCATTTTTATCGCTTCATCGCTGCTTATGGGAATGGTCTCATCGATCAAATCGCGGTTTTTCATAACAATTTCCGGTATGAACCCTTCGCCAATCCCCTGGATTTTATGCCTTCCGGGATTTCCCCCATTCAGAACCGCAGACTCCTTGGGCTCGACTCCGATAATCCTTGCCTTTTTCTTGAGCTTGCGTAATGCTTTTGCCACCCCTATTAGCGTTCCGCCCGTGCCTATGCCGGAAACAAATGCACCTACTTCTCCGTTTGTCTGCTCGATTATTTCCTTACCCGTGCCATATTCGTGCGCTTCGTAGTTATCGGGGTTTTTGAATTGCGAAGGCAGCCAAGCTCTTGGCCTTTCCTTAACAATTTCCTCGTATTTTCGAATTGTGCCGCCCATATCCTCCTCTGCGGGCGTAAGAATGACGCGGGCCCCGAACCTTTCGATCATCTGGACGCGTTCTGGACTTACGAACTCCGGCATTATTGCAGAGAATTTATATCCGCGTGAGGCTGCAATAGATGCGAGTGCAATTCCCGTATTCCCGCTTGTTGCCTCGATTATTTCCATTCCCGGCTTAAGCTCGCCTCTCAATTCTGCGTCTCTTACCATATGCCAGACCATCCGATCCTTGATACTGCCCGTCGGATTTGTGGTCTCCAATTTTGCCAAAACACCATATATTTCCACCATTGGGGTGTTCCCGACCAAATCCCCGAATGCAAAATAAACCCCTCTTTGTTGTTATTGAATTCATCACAATCACCTCGATTTTAAATTGCTGAAAATAAGGTTAAAAGGAAAAGAAAAAAATCCTTGCCGGTATAGAATTAGCAGCTACAGCTTATGGCTTGCGTTGTAAATATGGTGATTTCTTCAAAATATAAGTTTCCCATACTGATTTTATGGTCGGTCCGGTATATAATCGTTAGCTGCCGGAGCATAAGCTGGTAGAATCAAATGCTCCAAACGAACTCAGAGGGTAAAAATCTAATGCTCTGATAACTATATAAATAATAATGCACTCGATTCATTGATGATATTGTGGATCGACCATTAGGAATAAAGATTTCGGCTTATGGAATAGGCGCATTGGGCTGCATTTATTTATTATTGGCGGGTGTTTTTTTCTTAGCGGGTTTTTCTATTTATTCACTTGCGGAAGTCGTTCCTTCCAAATCGACCGGATTTAATGATTCCACAAATAAGATAATTCTGACCCCTTCTGAAGCCCAATCTGCAACTGGCGGTTCGATTTTTTTCGGATTCATCCTTATGGTCTTCTCTTTTCTCGTTATTTATTCTGCTTACAGTTTATTTCAAGGTAAGAGGTGGGCTAAATACGCCTGCCTGATATTACCCCTAATTTTTATTGTTTTATTTCTCCCATCCATAATATTGGGCATTTTGGTATTCTATTTTCTGTTGTTCGATAGTCCATCAAAAGATTTTCTTAATTCTTTGAAAACAAAATAGGTCTATTTATATTTCGGAGCATTAGTAAAAAGAAGCCATGCTCCAAACGGGAAATTCGTGCCTTGCCTCTTTTTTCTTTGGCGCGGTGCCACCGCACCTTTCTTTCCACGAAGAACGATGTTCTTCGGGGCCGCGAAAAATGCAATTTTTCTCGGTTCCTAAAAAGAAAGGGGCAAGGCGATTCGAACCCGTGTCCAAGGCTCGAGAAGCCTTTATCCTTGACCGGACTAGACGATTGGAGCAAAAACGGAAATCAATTTGGCTAAGCAAGTTTATAATCGTTGGCAGCAGGAATGCAACGCAACCCTGCCGATAGGTTTATTAATATCAACTAGTAAATAATTGTTATCAATTTGTATCAAATTGTGATTAACATGAAAAGATACAGTCAGATTCAAAAGCAGCTTTCGCATTCGCCCACGTTGAACACGGTATTGATGGTCGAAAAAACCTTGATGGAAATGCCCGGAAGCGTGATGACTGTTGCAGAACTGAAACGCGCTTTACCGAGGCAGGTAAATCATAATACACTTATTGCGATTTTGGAATATTTGGAAGGCAGTAACAAGATTGCGGTGGGTTTAAAAGGAATAACCTGGATTTACAATAACAGCAGGAGGTTGAGGGAGGCAATAGCTAAAGGCACTCCCGTATGAAAAATATTAACATCCTCCTTTCGGAAAAAGCAAAGGCAATGTTCGACCTGATTCAGAAGGATGCTCCATCATCAAAGCAAAAACGGAGCTTGGCTTCATCCATCGGCCATAAATTCGAAATCCTGCGAAATAACTTCCAATACGGCGATCCGCTGTCAAAAACCCTTATCCCGACAGTTTATATTGAGGAGCACGGAATCACGAATCTCTATCGGTTGGAGCTATCAGGCTTTTGGAGAATGCTTTATACGGTAAAAAACGGCCCTACCGAAAACGAGATAACCGTTTTCATAATTGATATATTGGACCACGAAAGGTATGACAAGCTCTTCAAATACAGGAAAAAGTGATTGCATGCCAATTTACACGAAAACAGGAGATAACGGGGAGACATCGCTTTACGGTGGGAAAAGGGTCCCAAAGCACGATTTGCGCATCGGGGCATATGGCGCGATCGATGAGCTCAACACCGTGATTGGAGTAATAAGAGCGAAGAACAAGAGGCCGGAGCTCGATTCGCTCCTTAAAGGCATCCAATCCGAATTGTTCATCGTTGGTACCGACATCGCCGCGCCCGAAACATCTAGAATCGAAAGGGTTTCGGGGATGATGGTTGAACGGCTCGAAAAAGAGATAGATAAAATGGAATTGCAGCTTCCAAGGCTCACGAATTTCATATTGCCTTCGGGCAAAGAAATCGCCGCAACTTTGCATTTTGGAAGGGCGGTTTGCAGGAGGGCAGAAAGAAGGCTCGTTGAGCTGGATTACAAGGAGCGCGTCAACCCCCGCCTTTTGGAGTATGTGAATCGGCTCTCCGATTTGCTGTTCGTGCTTGCGAGATACGAAAATAAACTCTCAGGAGGAAAGGAGGAAATCTGGAGGGGTTAAAAAAAATGCAGGGGAAGGGATGTGTTCACGCCAAGGCGTTTTGAACCCTCGAACCCCTAAGGGATCAGACCCTGAATCTGACGCATTTGACCAGGCTTTGCTACCCCTGCATAAATTGCGAAATATTCAGGATGGTTATTTATTTAAACTCCATTGAGCGGTTCGGCCCAGGCATCCGGAAAGCGTGCATCAGCCCCCCAAGAAGCCTTTTTTTGGCAATTGGCAAGGAAGTTGCATTCAACGAAAAAAATATTAAGCCGGGACGGGATAACACTCATATGGACCTAGACAAGCTGGACAAGATCTTCTGGCTGGGGCTAGCAGCTGCATTGATCATCCTTTACCTCTGGCTTAAGTCGGTTTTCGGCTGATTAAGCCCTTGCTTAAGCATTTCAAAAACGATATATTTTAGGCTTAAGTATCAATAGTGAATACTATGGACTTAAAAGTGCACAAACGGAAGGATGCAAGCAAGCGCAATGTCGCCTTACTAGCGGTGCTCTTGCTGGCTGTGGGCTTGCTTTATTACCAGAACATATGGGGCTTTTCAGACCTCTACAGCTTCCAGGAGGGGAATTTCGAACCAACGCCCGGAGCGCCGCTTATGAGCGCAGCTGATGAAAGCGACTCGGCGGGTGGGCCGCTCACGCAAACGGAAATGGTGCCTGCGCCCCTGGCTGCTGAAAGGACTTTCGGTGCGGGAGCGCCGCAGTCTAAGGCGATTGCCACCGAAACATACCGTGAGAAGGGCCCGCTTCAAGAGCCGCTGCTTTACTACGGGGCAATTGCGATTTTAGGGCTTATGCTCCTGCTTAACATATTCAAGGTGTCGTTCCAGACATCGGCAGTGTTCGATTCGGACATCTTCAAGACCCTCTCTTCCGAAACGAGAGTCGAGATGCTTTATGCATTGCAGGAGAGGAGGAAAACCCTCTCGGAGCTGGCTGCGGAAGCGGACATCTCCCTTCCCGGCGCGAAGCAGCACCTTGAAATACTGGAAAACAAGGGGCTGATAAGGAAGAAGGATGAGGGCAGGAAGTGGAAATACTACGAGCTTACCGACCAGGGGAAGAGCATCATAGCCCAAAGATTCGCCTAATTCCAATCAGGCAGCCGTGCTGGCCGCTGGCGCCAATGCGAACGGAAGAGTGAACTCGAGGTACATCTCGATAAGCAGGATTGCAATGAAAACTGCCAGGAAGGTCACGATTAGCATTATGAACACCTTCGGCACCTTCTCCCATTTCTTCTCCAAATATTCGTAGAGGAAAGTCATCAGGAAAATGAGCGGGAAAAGCACGAATGTGACCACTAACGCGATCAGGAAGATCAGCCAGAGCTGGG
This sequence comes from Microcaldota archaeon, assembly GCA_041305345.1. Lineage (GTDB taxonomy): Archaea > Micrarchaeota > Micrarchaeia > Norongarragalinales > SBBD01 > JACRGC01. Next base: position 344,488 of record JBFYLP010000006.1, read on the forward strand.
AAAGGGCAAAGGAAAGCGTTACCATAACCCAATTACCAAGACAACCCTTAAAACCTTTCGTTTTGTTAGCTTGAAAGAGCGTGGGAGCGCATGGTCGTAATGTACTTGCTAGGAATTACCGTGTTGGTCTACTTCGCGGACCTTCTCACTGGAGGGCTTTTATCGGCAAACTTCGCACTGGTGCCTGCGCTTGTGTTCCAAAGGCCCTGGACGCTTATCACCTCGATTTTCCTGCACGACATCACATTCCCGATCCACATCTTCTTCAATATGTTCGGGCTCTTGGTTTTCGGCCCCATACTGCAAGCGAAGGTCGGCCCCAGGAATTTCATCATTTTGTACCTGGTGACGGGCCTTCTTGGGAACCTCGGGTTCATACTGACGACGGGAATTGAATCCAAAACCGCAGTGATTGGCGCATCGGGCGCGATTTTCGGCATACTTGGGAGCCTGGCGGTATTGCAGCCGAACCTGATGGTACTGGTTGGGTTCATTCCAATGCCCATATACATAGCTGCGGTCGTGTGGTTCCTGATGGAATTTTCCTACGGTGTTACGGGGGCGCAGGCTGGGATCGCGAATTTCGCCCACCTTTTCGGGCTCGTCGGCGGCCTTCTGCTCGGAAGGCATTTCAAGGAGAAAATAGGGAAGAGGGGCGCTTGGTTCCTGGATGAGGAGAAGCAGCAGTGATGCAGCCTGCCGGAGCGCGCATCCTTCGCTAGCTTAATAAATCGCTTCCGCGTCTTAAAATCATCCAATGATTCGAGTGGTAATGATGAGCATATTCAAGGGGTACGACATACGGGGGATTTACAGGGAGCAGATTGACGAGGAGGTGGCTGGAAGGATCGGAGCGGCATTTGGGATGCTGCTTTCCAAAAAGGGGATAAAAAACCGGAAAGTGATTCTTGCCAGGGATAACCGCCAATCCTCATTGAGCTTGAAGAACGCATTTGCCGAACCATTGCTCTCCTCCGGCTTCGAAGTAGTCGACATTGGGGTTGCACCCACGCCGGTTTTGCAATACGCGCTCTCCCGCGAGAAAATTGCCGGCGGGGCAATTGTCACCGCTTCCCACAACCCGCCGCAGTACAACGGCTTCAAAATGTACCGCAAGAACCTTCCCTTGATGGCCGAAGAAATGCTCGCTCTCGAAAAAATTTACCTGAAAGAGAGGACTGCGCCTTCCGCAAAACGGGGCGTTGAACTAAGGAAGGAGATGGAGACGGATTACATCGCTGACGTGATGAAGCGCGTGCATTTGAAAAGGAAGCTGCGGGTTGTGATAGACTCCGGCAACGGCACCTGCGGCCCGATTGCGCACGCGCTTCTCAAGAGGATAGGTTGCACCGTGATTTCGCTCTTCGAGGATATGGAGAGTGCGTTCCTAAACCACATTGCAGACCCCCACGACCCCGCAAATATGAAATGGCTCCGGGAGGAGGTTATCAGCCAGAAGGCGGATCTGGGAATTGCATTCGATGGCGATGGCGACCGCGCGGGATTCGTGGATGAGAAGGGGAGAACAATCAGGGAGGACGATGTTTGCCTGCTGTTCATCAGGCACGAGCTGGAAAAATATGGGAAGGGCGCAATTGTTCACGATTTGCGCTTGAGCATGGCAGTTCCTGAACAGATTAAATTATTCAAGGGCAGGCCAATAATGAGCAAAGCTGGCAGGATTGCAATAAGGCAGAACCTTATTGCGAATAAGGCGTTATTTGGGGGGGAGGTAAGCGGGCATTATTTCTTCGCGGACCATTTAGGGTTCGATGACGGGATTTATGCGGGCGCGAAAATGTGCGAAATCGTGAGCGGGATGAAGGAGAGGCTCTCTGCTGCGGTAAACAAGATGCCCCATTACCCCGCAACACCGGAAATCCGGTTGCACTGCGAAAACGAGAAGAAATTAGCGGTTGTTGAAAATGTGAGAAAGGCGCTAGGGAAGAAATACGGCTCAAAAGTGCTTACGATTGATGGCGTCTACCTGAAACTCCAAAACGCCTGGGGCCTTGTGCGCATCTCCAACACGGAACCTGCGATCACATTGCGCTTTGAAGGGAGGAGCCGGAAGGAGCTAAAGGAGGTTTATTCTATATTCGGGAAGGCGCTGAAGGAGAAGGGAGTCAAGCTGCCGGGTTTAAGGTGAGCCAATGGCCGAAATCCGTTTGTTTTGCGTTCCTTTAGGCTACTACGCCATTTTCGCGTTCAATTTGTTCTATGCTTTGACGTTATTTATGCTGGTTCTGGGAATAAGCATACTTCCCTTCACCAAAGAGGAGCTTTCGCTTCTTTGGATGCTTGCATTGTTCGATTTCCTCTTCATGCTCGCAAGCCCCACATTTGCGGGGATTGAAGCGAATTTCGGCCAGGGTTCAAAAAGGCCCCTGGCAATTATTATTTTGCTAAGTTTTGCAGTAGTTTTCATTATGTCGGGCCTGAACACGAAGCTCTTCCTGATTCCCTTGCTTCTGAAGGCGGCTAATCTTGCAAAATTTTGGCTCTTAAAGAAAGCAGATCTGCAGGAGATGAAAATTTTCCACGAGGAAGTTACGGTTGCCATAATATTCCTGGGTTCGATTTTCCTATGGGGCATCGTTGACCCAATCAAAAACGGCATACTTCCAATCAATCAAGACAGCGTTACCAATTTCGCGGTCGCTTACTGGTTCGCATTGAACGCAGCGTATATTGTATGGAAGGCCTTGATGGAGAGAAATCGCAGCCAAGGCGCGAATCTGGACGAAATGTTTGATGAGAAACCGAAGTTGGGGAGCAGTTAGATGTAGGCATATGGAAGATTGAAACCCCACTCGTGCCGCCTCACTCCCTTTGTTGAAGTTTTCGAACAACCCCCTTTATTGCATCCACTTCCACCAAATCCCCGGTCTTGAAAACTTTCGTTGCAATTTTCGTGCCAACTATGCAGGGCTTACGAAATTCCCTGCTGACAATTGCAGCGTGCGAGAGAAGGCCGCCCTCGTTGGTAACGATTGCAGCGGCGCGCTCCATTGCGGGAACGAAGGCGGGCACGGTGCTTGCAGCTATAAGGATGTCGCCCTTCCTCACCCTGTCAAGTTCGGTGATGGAATGGAGCACAACAGCGCGCCCTGAGGCCTTCCCGGGCGAGGCGGGCGTTCCCCCAACTTCTGTGATATGGGAATAGTTTACCTCAGCTTTCCGTTCCTCCTTATAATAGTTTTTGAGCCTTTCGCCTTCCAGCAATTCAACTTTCCCGTCAACGGCGACGATTGCAGAATCCTTGTACCGCTCCGCAATCCTTTCCCTGAAAGCCGCATCGAATTTCCTTTCGGATTTGAGGCCGGAAACAATTTCGGGGTAGGTAAGCTCAACAAGTTCGTCGTATGCAAGCCAGAGGCGTTTTGCAATCTCTTCCCAGAGGTTCATCGCCCTATGGGCAACAAGGCCCCATACCTCATCGTTGTAATAGGAGAACCATATCCATTCCCGGATGGTTTCAAGCCGGATCAATTCGTCCGGAGTTAGTTTCCATCGCTTCTCCAATTCCCTTGCCTCTTGCACGTAGTTATCGTTCTCGGCGAGCTGCCTTAGTTCCTCATCAACCCCCTTTTCAAGGAGCTGGCTGATTCGCTGCCGCAAGATCCTTGCATCGTAGGGCTGGCCGTAAAAAACATACCTCCCCAAGTGGCCAAATTCCCTCGCGTGCGTTGCGATTTCCGCATCGGATAGCGTGCCTTCGCTGTGCTTTTTTGCCAATGCGGCAAGGCCCGCCCTCTCGAGCTTAAGGGAATATCCCCGTTCAATTGCAAGGAGCCTTTTTAGCATCTCCGATTGCTTGTGCGGCTCCTTCTGCCTTTTTCCAACAATTTCGGTGATGTAATCTGGGTAGAACTTGTTGATGACCACGTAGCTGTAGGTCGGGCCGGCAAGGTCGCCGTAGCAGAGGGCGATCTCATCAAGGAGCTTTAGAAGCCTAGCATTCCGCAGTTGCCGCACATAGATCCTGGAAACCCTTTCCGCGAGCTTGAAAGTTCTCGAGACGATCGCTTCTGCGTCCCTTGCCTTTTTTAGGAGGTATATCGGATCTTCAGATAGGCGCATTTTAAGGAAATCAATAAGGCCCGCCACCTCCCTAGCATCCATCCACCTCGCGCTGGCGAATTGCCTCCATCTAGTTATGCGCGCCTCCCCGCCATACAGCTTGGAAAAGCAGCCACCGGAAATGCCCCTTGCGATCAGGTCCATGCACAAAACAGAGTGGTTCCTTCCCCTCCTTGCAATTTCCTCCCATTCAATTTTTCGCATTTGCAGGGCTCTCACCAATCATCCGGCTGCTTGCCTTTAATCTAGTCTTAGCATCTCCGCCTTCAATTTCAGGATTCCGGAAAGCATTTTCGTGGTATCTGAAAGTTTCACCTTCCCTTCCTTCTTGTGGTGCCATTCAATCCCGATCTCGGTAATTCGCATCCCGTGGCGTTTTGCCTTTGCGAGCAGCTCAACATCCCACTCGAACCCCCTAAGCCTCATCAGCGGGATGAGTTTCATTGCAACTCCCTTCCGGATTCCCTTGAAGCCGCATTGGGTGTCCCTGATGTCGAGGTTGAAGAGCAGGTTCACAAGGGCGTTGAAGGAGTAGCTGGCAAGCCTCCTTCTCAGGGGAACCTTGCCGTAAATGTCCGAATCCGGATGCGACCGGCTTCCTATGACAAGATCGCATTTTTTCAGCTCGAAAAGCATTTTTGGGATTTCCCTTGGAGGGATCGCGCCATCCGCATCATACGTGATGATCAAATCGCCTTTTGAGTGCTTGAAGCCCTCCATCAACGCGCCGCCCTTCCCCAAACGATGGGGAAAATGAAAAATGCGGATTTTGCCAGTGCCGCTACGGAACTCTTTCACTTTCTGCTGCGTGCGGTCGGAACCGTCATCAATGATCAAAACCTCGAATTCCGTTTTCCGGTAATGCTTCGTGAGATAGTAGAACAAGGCTTCGAGCGTTTCCTCGATGCGGTTCTCCTCGTTGTGCGTCGGGATCAGGATGGTGAACATTGCCTCACAGGGATATGTAGCGGAAAGCAGGTATTTATACGATTATGTTTTATTAGATAGCTGAAGGGGCATTCCTGAATTGCGGGCCTTTGGCAGCTGATACCATGGAGGATCTTACACGCAACATTTGGAGGATGGAGGGCGGGAGGAGGAAAACCTGGTGGTGGTGGTTTTGGCTCTTCTTCATTGAAAACCCAAAGAACCCTCGTGAGCCGCGGCAGCTGATGATACTTTGGAGCAGGAAGCGGGAGAAGCACATCCTTTGCAACGATGTTAAGCTGAACATGGAAAATGAAGTGGCAAGGGCTGATGATGGAGTAAAATTCGGGGGCGCAACCGCGTGCTGGTATTTCGATGGCGTTAGGATGCACGAGGATTTCCTGGTAAAGCCATCAAACATAACCCTTTACAATGACGGCAGGAGGGGGCTTTTGGAGGAAAGCAGCTCTTTTATGCAGCAGGGAGGAAAATTCAGGGTTAAAATCAGGGGGAAGCAGGCCGAAGTGGATTTCAAGGCGGAAATGCTGCCCGGATTCCCGCCGATAGAAAAGGAGCACAGCCTCATCGCCCTGCATTACAACATCGTGAAGATCAACAGGCTCAAATTGGAAGGGAACATAAGGCAGAGAGGAAAAATTGAAAAAATCAGGGGAAGCGCGTATTTCCAGAAGGTGTACGTGAGCGGCCCGGTCGTGCCCTGGCAGTGGAGCCTTGTGCATTTCAGGGACGGCAGCTATTTTAGCAGCAACATCGGAAGGCTTGGGCATTCGCTGTTCGGCGAGCACCACGCGCCTCTTGACCTTAAAATCAAGGGGAAGATGGAATTTTACGAGGCTAAAAGCAAAAAGACATACCGCTTTTCGGATTTGCGGGTTTGGCGAAGCCCAGGGAAGCTGCCAGTGTTCACGCTGCACGCGAAATCCTCGGATGGTGAAATCACAGCCGAGCTGGTGTCCTACTCGCGCGCTCTTTGGAGGCTGCAGAAGAGCAGGCTGCACAAGCTGAATACGCTTTATTACCACGAATTCTGCGTGCGTGTTAAGCATTTCAGGTTAAATACCGGAAGGAAGGTAATAACTGGCGAGGAGCTTGGGGGAGGATTGGGGAATTTCGAGGACTCGAAGGGGATGATGATATAGGTTTGCGAACTTATTTGGCGGGTTTAGAATGTTCCGGTTGATTTATATGAAAATATCCGATTTTAAGATGAAAAAGGGAATGAAACTGGAGGAGCTGCTTGCGCAGATGGGTACCTCCGGATTCCAGGCATCGGAATTGCAAGGGGCAGCAGGAATAATGAGGGAAATGAACGCGGACAAGGAATGCACGCGCTTCCTTGCATTCACGGGCAACATGGCAGCATCGGGCTTGAGGGGAATTTTTGCCGAAATGATGGAGCGGAAAATGTTTAATGCGGTTGTCACGACCGGCGGCGCAATAGACCACGATTTGATAAGATCGTTTTCGGATTATGAGCTTGGTGATTTCCAGCAAGATGACGTGCAGCTGCATAAGAAAGGCATCAACCGGCTGGGGAATATCCTGATTGATAATAAGAATTATGTCGAGCTCGAGAGGAGGATGCAAAGGCTGTTCAAGGAAATGCATTCCAGGAAAAAGATATGGTCCGGAAAGGAGCTGATTTGGGAAATAGCAAAAACGATCAAGGATGAGAAATCATTCCTGCATCAGGCGTACAAGAACAAGATTCCCATTTTTTCTCCCGGCCTAATTGATTCCGCAATCGGCTTGCAGCTCTTCTTCTATAAGCAGGATAATCCGGATTTCGTGCTTGATGCCGCAGGGGATATGAAGGAGCTGGCGAACATCGTGCTTACGGCGAAAAGGACGGGCGTGCTGATTCTGGGAGGCGGAATCGCAAAGCATTATGCAATCGCAAGCAACCTGCTGAGAGGGGGGCTGGATTATTCCGTTTATGTTACAACCGCCAGCGCATATGACGGCTCCCTTTCAGGCGCGTTCCCCCAGGAGGCGAAAAGCTGGGGGAAGATTAAGGAGAAGGGAAGGACCGCTGTTGTATACGGAGACGCGACGATTTTGGTGCCATTGATTTATTCGCAAATCTGATGAAGGAGGGCAAGTAGTTTTACGTCCTTGCGGGATGGTTGGAGGGATTTAGCCCTTCAAGATGGGCATACAGCCCCCCTACGAGCTCCATCTTGAGGGCGTAGGTGTTCCTGTGAAGCTGGTCTATTAGTTGTTTTTCGAGTTTCTTGGGATTTTCGGGGACGGCATCGGGCCTAACGAGCAAACCGGCCGAATTTTCGATCACTTTAAGGAGCGAAGCCTTGGAATTTGATTTGCTAAGATCCTTGCGGACGGATATTGATCGGCCGAGTTTTTCGATGATTCCATCCATTTTTTCCCTAAGCTGCTTAATTTTCCTGAACTGGTGGAGGTAGATTGGGCCAAGGCGCGCGGATGGGTGATTGTGGAGGTTTAGTAGGCCATCCACATCTGCTTTGGAATCCTTTTGGGAGTAGATCGGCTCGTAGAGGAATTCGGCCCCCCCAATTGCCCTTGGTCCCTTCATCCTCAAGGCCAACTTTATCCCGGTTCCCAGTTTGCAATAAAAAATTTGGTCCTGAAAGCCCTTCCCTCCCGGAAGGCAGACAAAGCCTTCTTCAACTAGGAGTTTATGCATATTCTCTATTTTTTCAAGTTCCGAATACTCCATGGCATTATGCACAATGAAATGATATATAAAACTGATCGGGAGAGAAATATGCGGGGGAAATGCGTGAAAACGGTCCGGGACTGGAAGGCGATTGCGATCTTACTATCCGCGGGGCTGGTTATTGGCTTTGCACTTTCCGCGATCCTTGGGATCGATTCGTGCAAGCTGACCGAAGCTGCGGCATGCCTAAACGGGACGGCTGAGAACATCATTTCGCCAGGTGCCGGGGATAAGGTAATCGGGGCAATCGATTCTGCCAAGGAAAGCATCCACATAACCTTGTACGAATTCTCTTATTCGGGCCTGAAGGAGGCGCTTGTTAGGGCGGCAAGGCGCGGCGTGGATGTGAAGCTGATACTTGAGCCGAAGGTGGACCAGAACCTTGATACGGCCGATTTCCTGAAAGGCAAGGGCATCCAGGTAAGGTGGGCCTCCCAGAAATTCAATAATTCGCACGCGAAAGCAGCAATAATCGATGGCAGGCACATCCTGGTTGGAAGCCTCAATTGGAGCAGGAATGCAATGGAAAGGAACAGGGAAATTGGCGTGCTTATTGAAAACGAGCGGATGGCGGGGGAATTGGAGGCCGTCTTTGAGCTGGATTGGGGGGAAGCGCAGGAAGTGAAATGAGGCGGAAGGCAAGCTTATTATTGCCGGAATGGAAAATCATTGTGATCATAATGGGTGCAATAGGAGAGCTGGCAAGGCCGGTTAATTTGCTGCTTTTGGCTGCGATTGCAATTGTCGCATTCCAAAACGATGCGCAATGGATCGGATTGGTTCTTGGCGTGTTCGCAATGGTTTTGATGAGCACGACAGTAAATGCCGATGCGAAGAGGAAACGGGAGCACGACACCGAAATTTACGAGGAGGGGGTCGACGCCGATGTGGATGACGGCGACGATTAGGATTGGGGCTGGTTCTTGTGAGAATAACAAAGGGCGAATTGGAAATCCGGCCTGCAAGCAGGAAGGAGCTATACACCATAACAGTGCTCACGCGCAAATTCTTCCCCTACACCGGCTTCAACATGGAAATGATCTCGAAAAGGCTTCGGAACCGGAGCGTGCACTACCTGGTGGCGCTTTACAAGGGATATACCGCGGGGTTCATTGATTTCAAGGAGAATGCGAAGAGCATCAAGATAATGGGGCTTGCAGTCATCCCGGAATTGCAGGGGAAGGGGATTGGGAAGAAGCTGATTTTGGAGGCACTTGAATTTGCGGTAAGGAAAGGGAAGGAGGTCGTTTACCTGCTGGTTGCGATGGAGAATTCCATCGCCATACGGATGTATGAGGAATTCGGCTTCCGGAGGAAGGGCAAATTGGAGAGGAAGATCTGGGGGCAGGAGGTATTGTTGTTGCATAAAAAATTGAAAAAACGGAATGGCTGATTTTCGCAATAGTTTTAAACCATAAGTCATATGTGTTTGTAATGGGCTGGATAGAAAACACCGTGCAGAACCTTTTGAGGGATTTGAGCTCCAGCATCCGGAAGTTCACCGCCTTCGTATTCGTTGTTTTCGCATTGGGCGTAATTGCGGGCGCGCACGCATTTAGCAGGGGGGATGCGTTCCTTCTTCAACTCGCATACACGGTGCCGCTGCTGCTTGCGCTTGGGTCGTATTACTTCACGGAGGTCGCAATCGCATTCTTCATATTGTTCCTCGTAGTGCTTGTATTCCTGTGATTGATTATGCGCGGAGAGAATGACAACATGGCAGTGATCGTCGTTTTAATTATGGCGGTCCTGGGAATTGCGCTGATACTGTTTGCACTGATGAATGGGCCGGGGCCCGAGCAAAAGCCTTCCCCGGTGCCGACGATCCAACCGACCAGTAAGCCCACCTACGGCCCGACTGCGATAATCGCGACAGTTGCAGTCGGGGATGACGATAATCCGCCGCCCCTTCCGCCGGGTTGATGCAAATGCTAAGGGGACAGAACGACAATTTCGCGCCTTTTCTTGTGTTGCTGATGGCAGTTACCGGAATACTACTGATTGCATATGCGGTAATCAGTACACCAAAAATGGAGACGCCTCCGAAGGATTATTGGCCAACACCCACCCCATACGTAAACTACCCCAGGCAATATCCATCCGTATGGCCTTCCTACCAAGCACCCCAGCAAACCGGCATTATTGATCTGGTGAGGGGCGTGATGGAAAAAAATAAGGGGACTTCTGTGTCCCGGAGCAATGCATTCGGCCATGGCTTTGAAGGGAATTGCCACCATTACACGATTTTCGGATCAAATACAACTTCATCAATGCCCGAATACATGTCTGCAGGATACAGCGATTGTGATGAAAGGCTCAATGGAAGGTCGATTGAAGATGTGGTTAACGAAGGCATGCTTCTTGCGCCAACGAATTTGGAGTCCCGAAAATACATCGTATTGAACGGAAGGAAGGCCTTATTTTCACGGAATGTAGGCGGTTCGGAGCCGCCCGTAATCCAAACGTACAGCATGTTATGCGGAAAATATACGGTATTGATAAGCTGGTCGGGATATGAGAGCGGCACTGTTCTCGATAAGAACGCATATGCTGCAGCATTTGATATGGCGAAGGCTTGCGACCAATATGAGAAAGATACGGGATTCGTAAAATCAGTCATTTATAACTATGGGACCGGCATCGAACCCGCAAGCAAATATTTCTCGCTATCGAAGGCGGAAATCGCCTCAAAGATGGCCCAACTGGGCAGCAAGCATATTGGCAACCTGAAAAGCGATTTTCCGCGGGGATTGAGGACGTTGATGAACAGCTGCGACAGATTGCACGCATATGGTTGGCCTGGCGATGCCGAAGGACAGGGGGCAGCGAATATATTCGTTTATGGATGCACAAAGAGCAGGCACAACATCTCCCTCGAAGATTTTTATTGGGACAGCATCGGCAACCTTCAGATGGCGGGGGATTACAATAAAACTGTGAACGGGAAGCAAGTGATCGTTCCGCAAAATTGGGGGAAGGGATTTGCGGGATATTATTTCAAATGCGCGGACTATATCATAATCATTGAGCACTATGCAACTGTCAAACAAGCCAGCGAGGGAAATCTCGGCCTGCTAGTTGATGAGGCGGTATCCAGTTGCAAGACATGGGAAAAAGAAAGGAGAATAAATCCCTAAAGCACCGTGAACAAATCCACCAGCCGGTTCGAGTAGCCCCATTCGTTGTCGTACCAGGAGAGCACCTTGACCAAATCGCCCTTGATGCTCTCTGGCTTCTTGATCACGTTCGTGAGCTGGCCATCCACGATGCTCGAAGCGGGGTTGCCGATGATGTCGGAGGAGACGAGGGGCTCCATTGAGAACTCCAGTATTCCCTTCAGCTCGTTTTGCGCCGCATCCCTTAGCATCGCATTGATTTCCTCGGCAGAGGTTTCGCGCTCCACAACGCAGGTTAGGTCGTTGATCGAGCCGTCGGGAACGGGAACGCGTAGTGAGATGCCATCGAGCTTTCCTTTCAATGAGGGAATGACTTCGCCAATTGCCTTCGCGGCACCCGTGGTGGTGGGTATGGTAGATAATGCAGCCGCTCTCGCTCTGCGCAGGTCCTTGTGCGGAAGGTCGAGGATGCGCTGATCATTGGTGTATGCGTGCACGGTAACCATGAAACCGCTCTTGATCTTGAAATTATCCTCGAGCACTTTTGCAACAGGCGCAAGGCAATTCGTGGTGCAGGAAGCCATTGAGATCAGGTTGTGTTTTGAAGGATCATAAATTCCCATGTTCACGCCGGGAACAAGGGTGACATCTGGGTTCTTTGCAGGCGCGGAGATTAGCACCTTCCTAGCACCGTTCTGCAGGTGCTGTGTTGCCTGCTCCCTGTCGGTATAGACGCCGGAGCTTTCGAGGACGTAATCAACGCCCATTTCGGACCATTTGAGGTTCTGGAGGGTCTTTTCGGCGAAAATCTTTATCTCGTTTCCATTCACAACGATGCTTTTTTCCCGCGCTTCTACCGAGGCATCCAATTTTCCGTGAACCGAATCATATTTGAGGAGGTGCGCATTGGTCTTCGCATCGGCGAGGTCGTTTATTGCTACGATGTCAAAACCGTTCATGAACTTGTTGTTCCTGAGAGCCGCCCGCAGGAAGAGCCTGCCGATCCTTCCAAAGCCGTTTATTGCAAGAGTCTTCATTTAAACACCCGGCTTGATTAATCAGGGAAACTTAAAAAATGGCAGGGAAAACATGAAGGGAGGAGGGGCCGTTTGGGAACCAAATGTTTTTTAGAAGCACAATCCATTTACCTAGGTATGCTGCCGATACTGATCGATTATGATGTAGGGAACGTTGTCGTGCTGATGCTAATCGCCCTGCTTGTTGTAAAATACCTGCAGGAGAAGGGATATGTGCCCTACCTTTGAGGAAAGTTAGCAGGTGACGAGGAAATCCATCGCATTCGTGATGAGCGATTTTGAATTGCCCTCCTCCAGGGGGAAGGCTATGTATGCGACCGGAGCTGCGAAGCGGTTGGCGATTATTGCCGCGCACGGCTTTTGCTGCGTGCAGCTGGGAGTCCCGTAGTAGTATGCAAGCACCGAGGAGCTTGGCGAATTGGGGTTCACGAGGCCCGCTTGGATCGCGGAAATTGTAAACTCGGGCTTTAGCCCCTTCGTGATTGGATGGTCCTTTGAAATTATCCGAAGCGTGAGGTTGTCACCTTCCTCAAGACGCTGGTAATTGACCTGAAGAAGGGAGGAGATCGTATCGCCAAAGCCATTTGTATTATTGATGCGCCTAACAACTGCCTCATAGTAGCCAGGGCTTGAGGTGTTGCGGTAAAGCGCATCATCCAGGTCCCTTGGGGATAGGTAATGCTCCGTGCCCGAATCGCCAAGCCAAAGCACGCTTCCTCCGGATGATGCATAGTCGCGGATGGCATTCACTTGTATTGGGGTGATCCGTTTTGCACCCTCCACGATGACAAGCTCGTAATTCTTGAGCACGCCGGCGCTTAGCGCCTCCATCGGTATGGTTTCGGGGTAGGTGTTGAATCTTTCGCGGGTTATTTGCCTCCTGAGCTCAAGCGGGTCGCCGATGCCGCCCTCGCCTTCGATTATGGCGATTCGCGAACGGCCGGCAACCGAGCAATAGACGGAGCACCAGTCGCCTGGAACCTGCGAGCAGTGGACCCATTTGAATTTCGTGACAACGAAAAGGAGGATGAAAACCAGCACAGCGAGCACGATTATGTGTGGTATCTCCTTTTTCAAATCGTCCATCGGTGTTGTCATGGGATCACGGGAGCATCAATCAAGCCGCCCAGGTCAATTGGGGGGCGGAACTTGTTTACAAGCGATCCTCCAAAGAGGCATCGCGTTCAACCTAACAATTTTAAACTGTTACAATCTATTTAAAGGTTATATTGAGTCGGATTGGGGGATTATAATGAGTGACGATAAGAGGATCAGCACGCCAAGCAGCTCCACTGGGATCATAAGGTTCTATGACATAAAGAGCTCGAACATCCAAATTGAGCCCCAGCTGGTGATCGCAGCGGTCGTCGTGTCGCTTGCATTGATACTGATCGTGCAGAAAATTGGCTACTGATGCTTGAGGTGCAAAGAGTTATGGCAGTCGTACACGCAACAAAGGATAATTTCGAGAAGGAAGTGCTAAAGAGCAAGGAACCGGTGATCGTTGATTTCTGGGCATCGTGGTGCGGGCCTTGCAGGATGATGGCCCCCCGCTTCGAGGAGGCGAGCAATGAGATGAATGGCGTTAAGTTCGTCAAGCTCAGCACCGAGGAGGCGCCGGAGATCGCCCAGCAGTACGAAGTGATGAGCATTCCCACGTTGATGCTCTTTAAAAACGGGAAGGAGGCGGATAGGATGGTTGGCGCGCTTCCGAAGGAATACCTAGTTGCGTGGCTTAAGAAGAAAGTGGAGTAGTAGGCGAAGGGTTCCGCCTTGAAACGCCACACTTGTTTTTCTTGATTTCTTGAAGGCAGATCATTTCTTGCCATGCATCGCCTTGCGGACCCGTTCCTTGGCGATCTCAAGTGCTGCTTCCCTTGCGGTCAATTTCTTTTCCTTCGCGAGCTTGAGCACAAGGCCGGTGTTCTTCCTTATCTTTTCCTCGACGATCTTGAACATCTGCTCGGGGGTGCCGTTTATCGTCTCCACGTAGGAGCTGATGACCCCGCCCGCATTTGCAACGAAATCGGGAATCATCCTTATGCCTTTTTTCTCAAGCTCCATCTCGACGCGTTCTGGAATTGGTATGTTTGCAGCCTGCACGATGAGCTTTGCCCTAACCGAATTCTTGTTGGAATCATTGATCACATCGGGGCGCGCGCCTGGGATGAGAACATCGACAGGCAGCCCGAAGAGCTCGCCTGCCGATAGCACTTTTCCTGGCTTGTAATTCACGACCGACCCCGTTTTCTGCTTGGTTTTTTCGAGGACGGCTATGTCGAGGCCCATCTCATTGTAAATGACGCCCTTGGAGTCGGAAACCGCAACGATTTTTACGTCCTTCTCAGCAAGGAAGCGGGCGGTGAAGACGCCGACGTTGCCAAAGCCCTCGATTGCAACAGATGCCTTCTTCGGCTCGAGGCCGTAGAATTCAAGGCCAACCAGCGTGGACTTTGCAACCCCAAAGCCCGTGCTGCCAAGCTCGTGCGGAAGGCCGCCCATTGACGCGGGTTTTCCGGTTGCGGCCTTGCTTGTCCCAACTGCTTCAGCAAATGCCTTCATCTCCAATTCGGTGGTATTCATGTCGGGGCCTGCGATGTATTTTCCAGGTATCAGCGGACGGAGCTTCTCGCCAAAGGCCTTCATATGCGCCAGCTTGTCGATTTTCCTTGGGTCTGCGCGGATCCCGGCCTTTGCGCCGCCAAAGGGGATTTCCGCAAGCGCGTTCTTCCAGGTCATTGCACGCGCAAGCCTATAAACTTCCTGCACGGAAACATCGGGAACCAGCCGGATGCCGCCCTTCCCGGGGCCCCTTGCGGTGTTGTCGATCACGAGAACGCCTTCCATCCCGGTCTTGGGATCGTACACGTTGACAACATACTCTGGCCCGAATTCGTCCGAAATGATTTTTTCCGAAGATAGCATTTGGATGCACCCCTGAAATGGATGCAAAACATTGCACGGATTGATTTAAATAATTGCTGATTGCGATCCGTGGAAAAAAATGGCCGTAGAAGTATGAAAGAATACTTTAGGCATAAAAGCGGATCCGATTGGGAGTTCGATGCCAAAGGCTCAAAGTACCTTCCTGCACGCCCGTTGCGCCTTTGCGAAATTGCGAGGGTCAGTTGCGACTGTCAGGCCCGATGCCTTGCGAAGCGATGCGACGGCATTTGAAATCAGCGAGGAGGTAGAGAATTCAGCTTCCCTTCCGTCCTCGCGAAGTATTTTCATTCTGATGCCACCCATAGGCTGCCTTGGGGTGCAGATGACGAACTCATCGCTTTCCAGAACCGAAAGCAGCGAGGCCTCGAGCTCCTTTGCAACCTTCATCTCGCTTCGTTCGGGGAGGTCGGGTTTTTCGAACGCGTTCTTGAAGAGCAAGCGATTGCGGAGCCTTCCAATAAGGGGCTCTTCTTTCAGGGTCAGGAGCAATTCGGAATCAGTACCGTCCACAATATCAAGGATGCCAATCCTTCCCGCATCAAGGGCTATGCGCAATGCCTTGCCTAGCATCTCGGTTGCGATGCGGACCGCGTGGTGGTTGTAAACCGCATTGAACATCAAGTAGCGCGAAACAAGGAGGGATTCCGCTGCAAGCAGCCCGCGTTCCTCTATGAAGAGGTCGCCCTTCCCGAATGCGAGCGAAAGGAGGAGCCTTTCCGCATCAATTAGGGAATAGCCAACGCCCGTGAAATATGCATCCCTAAGGAGGTAATCCATCCTGTCGGTTCCGACCTCGGATGAAATGATCTTGTACTTGTTGCTTTTATGCATCCTAAGCAGGTCGCGGCCGGAGATGCCCGCTGCCTCCAATGCCGATGCGATGCTGCCCCCAAGGATTTTTTCCTCGCCGAGCTGCTCGTGCGTCTTCCCCAAGCGCTCGAAAATCAGGTTTTCTGGAAGGTGGGAGAAGGCAAAATGGCCAACGTCGTGGAGCAACGCGGATAGGGCAAGCAATTGCCTCTCGGACTTTTCAGGAAAAAGCCTATCCGCAAGTGTTTTTGTCAGGTGGAAGGTGCCAAGGGAGTGCTCGAACCTGGTGTGCAGCGCCGAAGGGTATACGAGATATGCAAGGGAGAGCTGCCGAACGTTCCTGAGGCGCTGCATCTCGGGCGTGTCCAGGATGGAAAGCTCAAGCGGATTCAGCTCTATGTTGTTGTGGATCGCATCCCGAATGATCTTGTTTTTCCCCATCCGAATCACTTGGCAATTTTGCATACATCAATCCATCCAATCATTTTAACAATATCGCCTGCTCCCTTGCAAGGCTCGAGGCGACCACGTCCTCGGATTTCCCCCACTCAATTATGATTTTGGAATCGACGCCCTTCAATTTGAGCTGTGACTGCACGCCTTCGGCCTCCCTTAGAAGCTTCCTTAGGTGCGACTCGAATTCGGATGCGAGGGTTTCCCTTTCCAGGGGGACGAGGAATGTAAGTGCGTCATCGGGGGTGAGCGCACCTAGCAGCGAGTGGTCAAGGCCGTTTGCATTCAGCACGACTAGGTAGTTCATTTAAACAGCCTCATCTTATCGCTTTGAACACGCCCCTGCGTTTCTCAATTAACTCCCCTTGTTCCTTTAGGAGCATAAGGCAAGCAAGGCAGCCCGATTCGTCCATTTGCAGCTGGAGCGCAATGTCCCTCAGCGCAAGCTCCCTGCTCCCAAGCGCCTTCATTATTTTGTAAGCGTGCTGCTTGAAATATGCGCCGGAAACCACGTAGAACTTCTTATCGAAGCCCCGGATGCCCATTATCTCATTCGCCTTGATCTCCTTCTCGAAAAGCTTGGAGATGCGGCGCGCGTCATCCTCTGAAATGATGACTGCAAATCCCCTTTGGGAAATCGCCTTTTCCGGAGCGATTTCGGCGTCCTTCTCAGGTGCCTTGTGCTCGGGCTTCCCCCCGCTTTTAAGCAGCTCGGCATACACGCTTTTCCTTGCCTGCTCCTCAAGGTTCTTCCTGCTGATGAGGACGAAGGTGCACTTCTCCAGCTCGAAGAACTCGTAATCGTCCTGCTCGTTCGCTTCAGAGCTCTTCCTTAGCTTCTCCGGAAGCACTATCGCCAAAGAGTCGCCGTGCTTGAAGAATCGCATATCCTAAGGATGCGCATCGCAGGTTTTAAACGATTTTGGCGCGTGGTTTCCGATGCTGGCGGGTTGATTGGCTGCATTTCAGCAGCAGAGGAAGCCGGTGGGCAGCTGTTGGAAGGTTTTCAATTCGGGATTTCGGATTCGCTGGGATCGCAGGCGGAAATTTCTGTCGTCGATTCCTGAAGGATGGTGCCGTTGCAGCTGAATGTGTGGCGGATATCCTTCGGAAGGCTATCAACGCAATAATTGGTAAAGTTGCCGGTTATGTTGTAATATTTCCCTTCAAAGAAATAGCAGAATGCGCCAGAGCAAGCACCGCTACTGCAGCTGTCGCAAAATACATTTCCAGAATAAGAGGTCCAGTAGTTATCCTGACAAAACTGTTCCGATAGCCGTACCCCGTCTAAGCAGAAGTCCGGATTTGCGCTGTAAATGTCAGTAGCGGTTCCGGCAAGCGAATGATTGAATCCTCCGTCGCTGTCGTAGCATAAGTGGTTCTGAAATTGATAGGAAGAGGAGCCAAAGCACGCGGTCTTGTTGCAGCTGGTGACGTTATACGTATAGGTTTCGCCAAGGGTGAGGGATTCGAACTTCAACGAATGCGCAGTGACGGAATTGGAATGGGTTGAGGAAAGCACTACTGGCAGATATATCAAGGCCGTGCCATTTGTTGGGACGCTCGTTGTCCAGTTGATTATAGTAAGCGAGATGTTGATGGTGGTGTTGGTTACATTGCTGACTAAAAGTGTTGAAGGGGTGCAGGTGCCATCGGGATTGCACATGAATTCCCCGGATGAACAGCCACAGATCGTGCATTCCGGCTCAAGCATAAGCCCCAGAGCGCAATAGAGCGGCTTGGTGGCGCTGCATTGCAAAAGCAACGTACCATCAGAGCAATTTTCCATCGGTACTTCTGGCAAGCTGGGGATTGGGCTCGAGGAAGGCAGGGGCGAAGTGGTCACTGAGGGGCTTGGCGAGGGCGAGGGGGAAGAGGTTGGCGTTGCAGTTGGAAGCGGCGTGGGGTTGGGGCCGGATGGGTCGGGTCCTGCCTGGTATTTCACCCGGACATTGTCGAAATGCGTTATTGCGGCGTTCTGCTCGAGTGCTATCATCCCGTACTTGAAGGGTGTGGAATCGGTGATGGAGATCTTTTCAACTTCATCAAAAAGGCATTTCACATCGTTCCCAACCAGCTTGATTGCAAGCGTATGCACCTTGTCATCAATCTGTATCGGATCGGATGAATCGAGCCCTGTTGGATCGTAGCTGGTCCAGCCAAGGAAGCGGTAGAGGTAGACTTTCATCTCGCCTCCATTCACGCGCACGAGCTGGCAGACATACCTGCTTCCAGATATCTTATTTACCCTGCCGGCGATGCCGGCTAGATCGGAGGGCGGATTTGGTGGATTGATGAGCTGAATTTTCACGTCGGCGTAGTAATTGCGCCACGCGGTTTCGCCTGCATGCGATGATTTCTGCGAGGGCGTGCTATCCGTTATCACGTATTCCTTGTTCGAAACGGCCCAGTTCCCGGAAATCTCGGTCCATCTCGTCGCAGTCCCGGAATCGAAATTCTCGAAGAAGTAGAGCCGCTCGCCGGTCTTGAGGAAATCGCCAAGCCCCGCCTGCGTCTTCTCAGTGGACTTGCTGACGAGGTTTCCCTGAAGGAGCGTGTATACCAGCACCACGAAAACGATGATGCCAATTACGAGGAAGAGGTACTCGGTTGTTGTCTGCGCCCTCTTTCCAAAATCAGCCATTTTTTACACCTAATCTGCTGGCCATACGCGGACGTGATCGAATTTTCCATCGTCCGAAGGCAGGGAGTATATCCCGATCCTGCCGCTGGAATAAGTCGAATCGGTTATTGAGAATATCTGTGTGCCATCCCTGTAGACTGTGATTTGGTCGCCGATCGCCTCAATGCTGAAGGTGTAGAGGGTGTTTGCGGAAGGCGAAAAAGGAATCGGCGCGGGGGGTGCGCTGGGGCCGGAAAGGCTGATCTGGGTTGCTTCGAATTGCAGCACATAGCCGCCAATGCCCGCATTGTTTGTCCGGAATCGAATGCCCGTTCCCGCGAAATTGTCCGCCTTGAATTTCACTTCCGCGACGAAATTGGAAAATGAATTCCTGGTTATGGCCAGGGCGGAACCAGCTTCCGCGGTGCTTACCGAATAATATCCATCGGCCGCAGACCAGACGTGGACGGTCTTGTTGTCCCATTTCTGGTCGGATGCGCTGTCGCTGTCGAAATTGTCGAAGAAGAGGTAGGGCTTGCCGTAAACTTGAAGGTAGTCGCCGCTTTTTTCCTCGACATCCCTAGTACCGGAGGAAAGCACGCCGGAGCGTATGATGATGACAACTAGCACAACGAACATTATTGCGCCTCCCACGATGAAGAGGTATTCTATTGCGGTTTGGCCTTTCCTTTCCATATTATGTCACCATCCCCTTGAACATTTCTGCAAGCTTTGAGATTTCCGTTGAATTTTCCTCAACCGAGAGGGTATTGTCGAATACCTTGATGTCGGATGCATAGCGCATCGAGATGTGCACTGCTGCAATGCGCTCGAACAGGAGGGCATCGATCACTTCAGGTACTGTTCCAATTTCCCTTTGCCTCCCGGTTTTTTCAAGGTCCATCTGCCTTCTTTCAATGATAGCCTCTGGCTCTGCTTCCACCAATAGGATCGCATTTGGCCTTAGGAGGTCTGAAACGGAATCCGGCGAGCCTGGCAGGTACGTGTGGTGCGGAATGGTGTAGATGTAGCCGTGGGTATTCAGGAAGACGAAGGGCTCCTTGTCTGCAAGAACGCGGATCCTCTCCGCAGCTGCCTGCCTTATCTCGTTTTGCCTAGCGCTTGGAAGCTTAGCGATCTGCTCGCGGTCGGTTATGACCCCTTGTTCCTTTCCAATTTCGAGCATCGCATCGCCGTAGCTGATCTCGCGAAGCTTGCCCCCAAGGAACTTGTTGAGCTCGGAGGTGAGCTTGCTCTTCCCAACAGCTTTGACGCCAAGAAGGAACACTAGCATAGGTAACATCCCTAAAAATGCTGCTCACAACCTTACTGATGCCTTTATTTTAAATGTTGCCTTCCTAAAATTGAAGTCCAAACTCCTAATCAAGAGAATGGGAATGGGCTTGCCAAGCCAATTAAAAAGGGGAAATCGGCGAAGTCCGTTAGTGATCTCGTCGAGTCATTTGACAAGGGTGGTCGGCGCAGTAAGTAATGTATGTTGTTGATGGGCTCGTAGCTCAGCTTGGCTAGAGCGTCTGGCTTTTAACCAGAAGGCCGTGGGTCCAAATGCCTTGCCTTTCTTTGCAAAGAAAGGCGATGGCGCCGCGAAAGAAGCATTTTGCGGCTCCGCCGAATTCATCGGCAAGGCGCGGAACTCCCGCCGAGCCCGTTTCAATTCATCAACAGGAGGAAAAATGAAGGAAAGGATCGCAAACCACGAGGAAGCCTTGAAGGCTCTACTCGGAAAACCAATAGGGATGCATGAACTCGGGAAATTCAAAGGGTACCGATTTGGGAAAGGTGCATTGGTGGCACCAAACCCCAACACAAGCATTGACGAATGGGAGAAATGGGGCGCAATAGTGGCATACCCCGAAAAAGAGCACAGTTTTTTATTTTCAATGGCTTCGATCGGTTCTGGCCCCGGAATGTTCCACCATGCAGGCATATTTTCAATTTTCGTCGAGCCTATGCCTTTTTCCAAACTAATAAAGGTGCCGACCATTCAATATCATGTCGAAATTTCCACGAAAAAAAGCCCAAAAAGAAAAGGAATCCCGGGGGAAATCATTAGGGAATACTCCGAACTCATGCCTCACGCGCTTGTCGCACTCGTTGCCCTCGCCCAGAAAACCAAAATGAATGTTTTAATAAAAAAGGGCGCCATTCATCCGGTTGTCGAAAAATATGCGCAATTGGAGAGAAGGTACAAGCCGGGCTTTGAAAAGCAGATAATTAATACCCCGAAAGAGTACAGGATTCTGCATCAAGTATTGCCGGAGGGGGATATCAAAATAACGCCTCCAAACCACCAGATAGAGCAATTCATGTTTGGAAAGCCTAAAAAGAGAGTGAATTGAATATGCGCGTTTTGCTGGATACGAACTTTTTGCTGCTGCCGTTCCAGAACCATCTGGACATTTTCGACGGGATCGAGAGGCTGCTCTCCCAGAATGCGAAATTCCTGGTGCTCGAGAGCTCGCTGCAGGAGCTGCGTTCCTTGAAAGGAAGGGAGAAGTTGTACGGAAGGGCGATGCTCGATTTTATTGCGAAGCAGGGAGGGAAATTCGAAATCATACAGGCGAAGGGAAAGACGGACGAGCTTGTTTTCAAATATGCGGAGAAGCACAACGGCGAGGAGTTTTACGTTGCCACGATGGATAAGATCCTGCGCGACAAGCTCCGTAGGATCCGGGTTAAGTGCATTGCTGTTAAGGGGAAGGGGAACGTCCAGTTAATTTAGGGGGAATGGCCGGGAAAGGAAAAGCGCGGCAAATGATTTGCAGGGAAATTATGGGAAAAAGGTCGGCAACGGAAAAGGGGGAAGGGGCGATATGCAGAACGCTAGTACTGCCATGGTAGCCCGAGAGGAACCGCAGGTGCCCCTTGAGGTGTCGTTTAAAAGGATTTTCCTCTCTAATAATAGCCGCTATTTCTCCGTTGTTTTGGGGTTTATTTTGAATCACGAAGGAAGGTGAGGATATGGAGTACTTTGCATTGACCGTGGGATTGGTTAGCCTGGTCTATGCGTATTACGTGGTTAGGAAAATAATCCAGGAGGACGAAGGCACTCCCAAAATGAGGGAGATTGCAGCTGCAATTTCCCAAGGCGCCTTTGCCTATTTGAAAAGGCAGCTGATCACAATTTCGGCATTTGCAGCTGTCGTTGCTGCAATCACCTGGTATTTTATGGGGATGGATGTCGCGCTTTCATTCCTGATTGGTGCTGGCCTATCGTACCTTGCGGGCTTCATTGGGATGAGCATATCCGTTAGGGCGAATGTACGGACCGCGCAGATGGCAAGGAAGGGCCTTGGAGAAGCGCTGGATTTGGCATTCAAGGGAGGGTCGGTAACGGGCTTTACCGTCGTTGGTCTTGGGCTTCTTGGAGTTTCGATCGTCACAATATTGTTCTATTTGCCTTCAACAGGCCAAAGCGGCGTGTTCTCGCTGATCGGATTTGGCGTAGGAGCATCGCTGATTTCATTGTTTGCAAGGGTCGGGGGAGGCATATACACGAAGGCTGCAGATGTCGGTGCGGACCTGGTTGGCAAGGTTGAGAAGGGGATTCCGGAGGATGACCCAAGGAACCCGGCAGTTATCGCGGACAACGTTGGCGACAATGTAGGCGATTGCGCGGGGATGGGCGCCGACCTCTTTGAGAGTTTTGTCGTAACGATAATTGCCGCGATGCTTCTTGGAATTGCACTGCAAAGCACGATGCTCACGTTCCTGCCATTCCTTGTTGCGGGGCTTGGCATCATTGCATCAATTGCTGGCGCGCAGTTCGTGAAGCTGGGGGAGAACAGGAAGATAATGACCGCGCTGGACAAGGGAACGTATGCGACTGTAATATTGTTTGCTGGCGCATTGTTCTTCGCGTTCCAATTCCTACAGGTTCCCTTGGGCTATTGGCTTGCTAGCGCTGTTGGGCTTGCGCTTACAATCGTGATTGGGAAGGTGACCGAGCATTATACGGCAAAGGAGGGGAAGGCAGTTAAGGAAATCGCAAATGCGAGCAAGACCGGCGCGGCAACTAACCTGATTTCCGGAATGGCAATTGGGATGAGGAGCACTGCAATCCCGGTGATTGCAATCGTGATTGGAATAATCCTCTCTTACTTGGCTGTAGGGCCCGAAGCTGGCATTTACGGGATAGCATTGGCTGCAACCGCAATGCTTGCAACAACTGGCATCATAGTTGCGATCGATTCATACGGGCCGATCACTGACAATGCGGGAGGTATCGCGGAAATGGCGGGCCTTGAGCACAATGTAAGGAAGGTCACGGATGCGCTCGACGCAGTTGGGAATACGACGAAGGCGACTACGAAGGGATTTGCGATCGCATCGGCTGCGCTTTCGGCGCTCTCGCTGTTTGCAGCCTATTCGTACGAGGTGGGGCTCGAGTACGCGGGCATCAACCTCCTGAATCCGGCGGTGGTCGTGGGGCTGTTCATCGGCGGGCTTTTGCCTTTCGTATTTGCATCGTTCCTTATGAATGCAGTTGGCAAGGCTGCTTTTGCGATGGTGGAGGAGGTAAGGCACCAGTTTCGGACGATAAAGGGGATAATGGCAGGGAAGGCTAAGCCAAATTATGCAAGGTGCGTTGACATTGCAACGCAGGGCGCGCTTAGGGAATTGCTCTTCCCGGCTGTGCTTGCGGTTTGTTCGCCTCTTCTCGTTGGGTATTTGTTTGGGGTGGAAGCGCTTGGCGGGCTGCTTGCTGGCGCAATTGTCTCGGGCTTGCTGCTTGCGCTCTTCATGGCAAATACGGGCGCAGCTTGGGATAACGCGAAGAAATACATCGAGGGAGGCAAGTTCGGGGGGAAGGGAAGCGATGCGCATAAGGCAGCTGTTGTGGGCGACACCGTGGGCGACCCGTTCAAGGATACTGCGGGGCCCGCATTGAACGCGCTGATCAAGGTTTTAAACACGGTTTCCTTAATTGCAGGCGCAATCCTGGCGGAAGTTGCATTGAAATTGATATAAGCTGGTGAAACAAAGTATGTACAAACTGGTCTCTTATGAGGATTCCGTGAGGATCCCGCCGAACCTGTTCGGCCTGAAGCTGAACGAGGCGGCACTGAAGATGCTGCGCGAGAGGTATGAAAGGACCGTTGACAAGAACAACGGCATCGTGCTTGGGGTGTTCAACGCGAAAATAGCTGGGCCTGGGAAGGTGCTGCACGGAGATGGGGCCGCGTATTTCGACGTTGGGTATGATGCGCTCATTTTCTCCCTTGAGCCAAACGAGGTGGTCGAGGGCGAAGTGTCCGAAATCGTGGAATTTGGCGCGTTCGTAAGGCTTGGGCCCCTTGACGGGCTGGTGCACGTCTCGCAAGTGGCAAACGAGTTCCTAAGCTATGACAAGAAGAACCAGTACCTGATCGGGAAGAACAGCAAGAAGACGATCAAGAAAGGCGACCTGGTTAGGGCGAAGATCGCAACGGTGTCCTTCAAGGATACGATACCGAATTCGAAGATCGCGCTCACGATGAGGCCCGAGGGGCTTGGGAAGATCACGGGCAAGAAATAACTGTTTTCATTTTGAAAAATAAATAACGCTTCGGAAAAAGTAAATTGTATAGGATGCGGCGATGGCTCGCCGCCAAAGAAAAATCCAAATGAGTTGATGAAATCATGAACAAGGCTTGCAGGAATTGCAGGGCGATGGTTTACGGGGACAAGTGCGCTGCTTGCGGCGGCACGGACCTTACTAAGAGCTTCGAGGGGGTCATTTACATCGTCGACCCCACGGATTCGGAGATAGCTTTTGCAATAGGCGCCAAGTCGCCTGGAAAATACGCATTGAAATTGAAATGAATGGTAAAACCGTGCCGGAGATGCGGAAAAAATAATCAAATACGAGTGATGAAAAATGGAAATGCAGGTAACGGAGGACGTACATAATGAGCTATTCTCGCGAAGGGAAGTCGTTGTGAAGATGGCAGTCGAGGGCACCACGCCTTCGAGGCAGGAAGTGCTCAAGGCATTGCAGTCGCATTTCACGGTCGCGGCCGATGAGATCGTAATCGACAAGGTGGAGCACCCCTTCGGGTCGAAATTCGTTCGAATCCACGCGAAATTGTATTCCAAAGCGGCGGATGCGAAAAGCGAGCCGAAGTACAAGGCGGAGAGGGGAATGGCAAAGGAGAAGAAGGCGGAAGAAGGGAAATGAATGAAGAGCATTTTAAATGGATTTGGCTTAAAAACAAGCATAAATTTAGCCCAATTGCCCTGCAATATTTGGGCACAGAAAAATAATTGGTGATGATCATTATGGCAGATGCGAAGAAGAAGGAGAAGAAATTTCGGCCGTACGAGTTCAAGAAGAGGAAATGCCCAAAATGCGGCTCCAATCTGGCGGCCCACCCGGACAGGTACGGCTGCGGGAAGTGCGGGTATATGGAGAAGAAAGGCTGATACCTCCAGGGTAACTAGTTCCCCTACGTATGTCACCCCCACCCCTCTAATTTGCCCTGCGAATTAGATAATTAATTAAACTACTAATGCTAATTCCTTGCGGTAAAAATGTGGGTCGCACGCATCAAGTTCTGGCACGCGAATTCGTACGTCACTGAAAAGACTGAGCACCTGGATGCGGTGTTTTCGAGCTACTACTTGAACACGTACCAGGAGGGGCAGACAACTTACATTACTAGAGTGGGGCTTTCCCTCGGGAAGGACTGGGAGAAGCTGATGAAAACGATCGTTTCGGATCCCAGGATAGAGGTGCTAAGGGCGGAGGGGAAGCAGGTGATTTTCAAGATGCCAGCGAGCCACGCATACCATAGCATACTGCTGGATGGAAGCGTGTTCCAGCTAAGGCCGCCGGTTGCGAAAGATGGATTCGAGTATTGGGACGTTGCGGCAATGGAGAAGAAGCACATCAAAAGGCTGATTGAGAGGATGAACCGTAACAGGAAGGTCGCGTGGGCGGAAATGCTCAGTTTGAAGCAGAAGGAGGTCGATTTGTTCGTGCCGAGCGCATTTTCCAAGCTCACCGATAAACAGAGATGGGCATTCGAGATGGCGATCAAGTACGGCTATTACTCGTTCCCGAGGGAGAACGACTTGGAGACTATTGCAAAGAAATTGAAGGTGCCTTTCAGCACGTTCCGGGAGCATCTCCGGATCGCGGAGAGCAAGCTGCTGCCGGCACTTTGGAATTTCGTGACTTATGAGGCGCTGGAGGAAACGAAATAATCCTGCCCCATATCCGCAGGAAGCATCACCATCCGAACCGCATGCCCCCAAATCGATTGTAGCTAGCGGAACAAACATCACCTAAGCTTGCATCAATTTACCGTTTTAGGGTGGCGGCCTTAACCCTCTTTCCGGTTCCGTTCATAAAAGTCGAGAGCGTCCCGGATTTTACTCTTTGTATAGAATCTCTTAAGTGCCTTTTCTCCCCGTTCCGTGATACCTGTTTTTTGGTTGAAGAAGCCGTTATCGGTCATCCGTTTTTTCCACTCCCCCAAGTGATTTGCGTCAAAAACAGGATAAGCATAAAGCAAAAGAATTCCCTTGGCCCCATACGCCCGGTAGAAACGCCGTATTTTTTGCCCCCGACCAGCATATTCCTCTAAAAAAGAAAACATACTGGCGTGCAACGAAACCGCGGGTTCCAAAAAAGTACGGCTTCGAAACGCATGATGTTTCAGGGGCTTTTTCAGGAGCCGGCCCAAATTTGCTAGACCTAAAACCGAGTGAAGTAATTCGTGCGTCAAATCATACGGCGTGGCTCGCGGGCTGATATGCACCCGGTCAGTTACTAGGGCATGCGCCGGAATCAGCCAACGGCCCTTGTTGTAAATCGGCAACATCTCTTCCACGGGCACTTGCGAAAGCCTTGAGAGTTCCGAGTACACAGCTAAAGCAATCGGCGGAAGGTGCTCAATCCTGAACTTCTCTCCTTCTTCAGGCAATGGCAATTTTTTAAAAATACCCATGCTATTCCACTTCGAATAAATGCCCCGTTTAACTCGGAGCGTATTTGGAGATTAGGCGGTAACAAATATATAAAAGACTCGAAAAATGCAAAATTCCCTTCTACTCGCTGGATTTTCAAAAAAGTTCTGCTGCCAAAAATTTGTTTAAAAGAGTTTGCCGCTCGGGCATAGTTCAGCATGTTCCGAGAGCGGCACCACCCGAACACACCCTCCAAAATCAATAATTATTCGCCTGAATTAATTTTCACATGCACCGGAACCCCACGAATGCCCAATCAATGCACAACCTTTATATTGCTAGATGTGCATCCATTAAGCATGGTGAGAATATGAACGTGAACCTGGGGGCGCCGTACGTGGCAATAATCAAAAGGATAATCGAGAAGGGGTATTCCGCAAACCAGACCGAAGCCATAAGGCAGGCACTGCTTGCTTATAATCGCGAGCTGGAGGAGGAGGAAGTGCGGCTGGTGAACAAGGGAATAGAATCCGAGATGATGGGAATCCGGGCGGGAAAAACCAAATTATATACTCATGCCCAAATGAAGAAAAAATACGGGATTGATTGAATGGAAATCCTTTATTCAAAGGCAGCAGTTGACGATATTGATTCGATGGACGCCCAGTCAAGGAAGCTTTTTTTCAAACACATAGAAAAAGTGGCATGCATGCCTCCGAGGAGGCACATGAAATTCGGTTTGCCATTCAATGCCGAGAACGTTACGAGACAGGCGAGGCTGGTTTTCCAAATCGAGAGCAATAAGCTATACATCCTCCGGTGCTTCGGGTCGCATAAGGAGTACGAGAGATGGTACAATTCATATAAGTGAGATGACATGACTGCTTTATCCCGAAACCCGCTTTATAGCGGCTAAATTTTAATTAAAACCGCCCGTTACATCACTACAATAGGGAGAGCGGGTGGTTTAAATGGAATTACTTGGAATACTTTTTGGGCTGATGCTGGTGGGCTCGATTTTTGGGAAGGAATTCCCCTCGGATGGCATTCCGATGTATCCTTGAATCTTAGAGGAAGAATAGGGTGAAAATTACTCATGAGATGGCTCAAACTGTGGACTCACAGGCCGTATGCGCCCACAATAATGTTCTATGCATTGAGGGCTACGGTTAAAGGATTCGTAAAGCGCTTCCCGAGCAAAATCGGTTTGGGCGCTTCCATCTGGAAGGATGCGATGGAGGAATACGCTTACCCGGAAAAGGAGTTTCTCGTAACTTCCGATTCGTTGGTCAAATGGGCGATGGCAAAACGGAAGGAGGTCGGGAGGTTCTTCAAAATTGCGTACGATAAATCGGTAGGAATGCGGAAATTTTCAGAAGAATGCAAGGGGAAGGAATTGGCCCGAATTGAGTCCGGGGAATTGCTCGCATTCCTTGAGGTAAGCATGGAACGGTACGAGGAGCTCTACTCGTATGCAACAATCGCATCCCTGATAGGGTACAGGAAGGAGAGCCCGATCGACGCGAAAGCGGAGGGGATCCTGAGGAAAAAACTTGAACGGCATCCTGAGAAATTCGCGGATTATTACGTCTACCTGACGAGGCCCCCGAAAATCCTGAAGACGCAGCTGCTGGAATTGGAAATCCTGAGGCTCGCCGGAAAAACCAAGAAGGAGGGGGCGATTAGCAAGGAAGCCATCATTGGGAAGTACTCCCCCCAGTTGGAAAAAATCGCCGCAGAATACGAATGGCTGTCGTTCGACCTATGTTCAAAGGCGGGGTGGGATGTAGGGCACTATGCAGACCTCGTGGTGGAAAGGCAGGCTGCGGACATTGGGAAGGAGATATCGTTCATCAGCAATTATGAGAAAACGGCAGAGAGGGAATTTGTGCGTACCTGCAGGGAGCTGGGGTTCGGGAGGGAGGAAAGGTCGCTATTCGAGTTCATCAGGCTGCTGGGGTATTACAAATGGGCAAGGGAACACGAGTTTACCGAGGCATTCTACAACCTTGCTCCCATCCAGAAGGAATTGGGAAAAAGGTGCGGGCTGAATGCCGTGGAATCGGCGTATATCATTCCTTTCGAGTTCCACGTGGCGCTAAAGGAGCCGGAAAAATACAAGAAAATTGCCAGGGAGAGGATGAAGCTTGGAATCCTGCTAATGAGTAGGGACGGTTACGAGTTCTTGGCCGGACCGGAAGCGGCGGAGTATATCGGGAAGATGGAATTCCACAAGGAGAAGGTGGAAGCGGATGCTTCCGAATTGAGGGGGATGCCTGCCTGCGCGGGAATGGCAAGGGGAACCGTGAAAATCATCAATACTGCGAAGGATATGCATAAGATGAGGGAGGGGGATATCCTAGTTAGTGCTGCGACCACGCCGGACCTGGTGCCTGCGATGAAAAAGGCAGCTGCGATCATAACAAATGAGGGCGGGATTACCTGCCATGCGGCGATTGTGAGCAGGGAACTGAAAATCCCGTGCATCGTCGGGGTAAAAAATGCAAATAGGATACTTAAGGATGGTGATGAGGTTGGGGCCGATGCCAATAGGGGCATCATCAAGCGGTTGAAGGGATAAGAATCATGGAATTTTACAAGCAGTATACCCTGAAGGTGAGCCCTTTTCCGGTGGCGCTGATGTATGAGATATTTGCAGGGAAGTTGATGGGTTACGCGGGGGCCGTGCAGAAGATGATGGTCTCGGAATTCGAGGGAGGAACGAGCAGGGGTTATTTCATCAGGAAGGACGTTTACGATTGCGGGGATGCCATTGCGGAGAGCATCGCAAGCGGTAAATTGCCCCTTGAGAAAGTGATTTCTGATTTTGAAAGCGGGAATATGAAATTGGAAGCAACTGCCAAAAAAATTAACAAAAAAGAGCTGAAACGGGCAACGGATGAGGAAATTTGCGAGCTGTATAAGGGATTCTATGATGCTTATTCCGATGCATACATTCCCGCCAGCATCCCGTTCGTATGCGACTTCTCGCTTGAGATGATGGCTTCCGAAGAGCTGCAGAGGGAATTCGGGTTTGCCAAATCGGTTGAGTTGCTCACTGCGCTTTCCATTCCCACTGGCCCTTCGTGGGATGTGAAGCACAAATTGGAGCTGCTGGAATTCGCAAAGGGGGCAAAGAAAGCCGGAGTTGGGAATTTCCGTGAATTGAAAAAAAGCAAACTATGGCCGGATTTCCAAAGGCATATGGAAAATTGGGGATGGCTTCCGTATGATTATGAGAACGGCGCGATGGATGAGCAGGAGTTCGGGGAAAGGTTTAATGAGGCGCTGAAGAATCCGGAAAAACAGGTTGCTGAAATCCGTAAAAATGCTTCCGAAAACGAGAAAAAGAGAAATGCTGCATTGAAGGAAGTGGGGCACAAGAAGGGCGGGAAATTGGGGGCGCTTTTGGGGGAACTCGCATACTTCAAGGAATACAGGAAGGGTTTGATGTCAAAAGCACTCTGCTTGATGGAACCATTGCTGCTCGAAATTGCGGGAAGGATCGGAATCGAATTGAAGCACGCGAGGTATGTCCTGCTGGAAGAACTGCCTGATGCGTTGGAAAATCCCGAAAAATGGCCCCGAATCCTGAGGGAAAGGTGGGAATATTCGGTTTATGTGCAGGAAGGGAAAAACCATAAAATTTTGATTGGGGATATGGCGAGGAAATACCTGCGTTCATTGGAAATGGAAAAGCCCACTGCAGAGCTGAAGGGCACGATTGCTTGCATGGGCAAAGTTGCCGGAAGGGTGAAAATATTATTCAAGCCGGCGGACATGGCGAAAATGGAGCAGGGGGATATTATCGTTTCAACAATGACCACACCCGATTTGATTCCTGCAATAAAGAAAGCGGCTGCAATTGTTACGGATACCGGCGGGATGACCTGCCACGCGGCGATTGTAAGCAGGGAGTTCAACATCCCCTGCATCATCGGGACGCAGCACGCAACGCAAGTGCTGAAGGACGGTGATTTGGTGGAAGTGGATGCGACTAAAGGGATAATTCGCAAAATAGCTTAAAATCTCATCAATTTCCTATATTCCTTCATCCGTTTCTCTATGTCATCCGGAGTAATTGCTACTAGCCGGTTCACTGAGAAATCCTCGATGCAGAAGGAGCCCAGCAGGTTTCCGTAGGCCATTGCTTCCTTGAGGGTTTTCAAAGTGATTTTCCCCTTCCGTGCGATGTGGCCAAGGAAGCCTCCGGAGAAGGAGTCGCCGGCACCGGTTGGGTCGATGGCAATTTCAAGAGGGAATGCGGCAATTGGAAAAATGGCATCCTTGTAGAATAGGATCGAGCCGTGCTCGCCTTTTTTTATTATCACAACCGAAGGGCCCTTTTTTGTGATTTCCTTGGCGGCTTTCATCAAATTTGGGGTATTGCAAAGCATCCTTGCCTCGATGTCGTTTAGCACGACGCAATCCACTTCGGACATTGTCTTTTCAAGCGAGGGCTTCATATGCTGGATGTAATATTCGATCGTATCCATCATCGTGAATTTGGGGTTTGAGACTGATTTGAGTATGGATAACTGCTTGTCCGGGTGGAGGGTGCCCAAATAGGCGTATTCTGCTGATTTCGAGCCCTCTGGAACCTGGGGTTCAAAATGGTCGAAGATATCGATGTCCATCTCATTGACTTTGCGAGCGTACATGTCATAATCAAAAGTCGAATCGAAAAAGAACGTGTTGTGCTTCTCGCTTTTCTGCACTCCTGCAAGGTTGATTCCGGATTTTTCGAGTAAATCCCAGTAATGCGGGGGAAAATTCTTCCCAACTGCGGAGATTACGGAAACCGAGGAGAAGTGCCTGGCTGCAAGGGAGAAATAACTTACCGAACCTCCGAGCACGCGCTCTGCTGTTTTGAATGGAGTGCGCGTGGTGTCGAGCGCTATCGTGCCGGTTGCGAGGATCATAAGAGTAGTTGGCAAGCATTATTAAAAAAGGTTTCAAATCCTAAAGGTTTCGCCAACTTTCGGAATCATTACTTCCATCTCCAGCTTGTCCTTTTCCGCCTGCTTCTCGATTGCGGCCTTCAGTTCGGAGGGCTTGTGCCCCTCGCCGTGCACTATGAACACCTTTTTGAGGCCCTTAACAGCCCTTACGATTTGCAGGAGCTCGCGGTGGTCGGAATGGCCCGAGAGCTTCGCGTTCTCTATTTGCAAGTCGAGCTCGATGCGCCTGTTTTCCATCATAAGAGTGCGTTCGCCGTCGATGATCGCTCTTCCGGGGGTGCCTTCGGCCTGGTAGCCGGTGAAAATCAGCTTGTTCTTCTTGTTTTGGCCCATCTGCTCCAAATAGCTGATCACAGGGCCGCCATTTAGCATTCCGGAAGTGGTAACGATGATGCATTTCCCAGCTTCTGCAACATCACTCCTATCCTTGCGCTGGGGGAGGACGTAGAAGGGCGATTTGAAGGGATCGTCATCGGATGTGAGAATGCGCATTTTGATCTCATCTTTCAAATAGTTCGCATTGTGCCTGTAGACCTTGAGCATCTTCTTGACCATCCCGTCGATGAAGATGGGGACGCGTTCCAATTTGCCAGAGCGCATGTAATTTTCGAGGATGAAGAGCACCTCTTGCCCTCTTCCAGTAGCAAAAGTGGGAATAATTGCAGTGCCGCCGTGGCTTAGCGTTTTTTGTATCGTGTCAACAAGGAAATTCGCCGAATCCTTCGAAGCGGGATGCTGGTCGTCCTTGCCACCATAGGTGCTTTCAATGATCAGCACTTCTCCCTCTAAATTTTGCAGGTGGGCGCCATCGACTAGGCGCGAATCGCGCGTGTTGACATCTCCGGTGTAGATTATTTTCTTCTCATCAAACACTTCGGTGATTGCGGCCCCAAGTATGTGGCCAGCTGGCTGGAATCGAAGGGAGTTTTTGGGATCCATCTGGCCAAATTCGAGGATTTCGGTATTTTTCAGGAGGCGGTTGACATCGTGCTCGTTGTAGGGCGAGAAGCCGGTGTTGATCTTCAGGTAGTCGGCAAGCAGGATTTGGATCAGGTCGCGAGTTGGCTTCGTAAGGGCGACTTTCCCGCGGTAGCCTTGGGCATAGAGTGCCGGAAGGTAGCCGGAGTGGTCGAGGTGCGCGTGGGAGAGCAGGACTTTGTTTAGCCTTCTGATTGTGTGGCCGTCAAGGAGGGGAAACTCCTCGGTCTTGCTTTTGAGCTTGACGCCGCAATCGAGCAGGTAGTTATGCCTGCCTTCAAGAAGGAAACAGCTCCTGCCAATTTCGCTTGCCGCGCCAAGAAAGGATAGTTGCGTAAAGATGCACCAAAATTAATTATGAAATGTGAATGGTTAGGCTGCGTTCGAATAAATTACCAGCACCCCAAAGGCATATGGCAAAAGAATGCCCAGGTTTGGACAAATTATCCACATCCTGGCAAAATATGGGAAGCATTGGCATGCCTGGATTCGAATGAATTAGCCCGGTCTGGAGCATATCGATTTTAGCCCGCAGAAGGTTTGTTATCCACCTTGAACTTCTGGACGGTTATGGGAGCTGGGACGCCAACTGCGAATGCGAGCAGGCTGCCAATTGCCATTCCCGTATAGGTCGCCGAATTGAGTATTTGCTCTGCAAGGGAAGGATCGATGTTCTTGCTTTTCTTGTATTTCTCCTCCGTTTCCCTCATTGCCTTCTCCGAGTCCTGCAAGTAGAGTTCGCCCTCTATTTCCATGTATGCCTGTTTTTCCTTGTAGTCGATCCCGTAAGAGTATTTCACGACCAATTGCCTGCTCTTAAGCTCCATTCCCTTTACGATAAGGTTGATGTTAAGGCTCGTTTGCACGACGTTTTCGGCCATCTTCTGTGCCGTTGTTTTTGTTACCCTCCCGCCAACAATGTTCATGATTGACACCTCTAAATGGAAAGTTGGAAAAGGTTATTGAATGTTCGAATTTAAAACCCTTTTTCCCTTGGGATTACGATCGCTTCACATCTATCCTCATTCCGAGCTGCTTTTCGAGCTTCGAGATGCGGGCGCCGCGCTTCCCAATTGTGCGCGCAAAATCGTGGTCAGGCACGTACAGGATGAGCTTATTGCCCGCAACCTCGTAATCGTAGTTCTGGAGCTCGGCGTTTAGTATGCGCACGATCTTCTGCTCGTCAACATACGCGGGGGACGCCGGGGCGGAATCGGGCTCGTCTTGACTGAATTTTCCGCCAAAACCCTTCCTGCCAAATTCCTTCTTCTTGCCCATTTCCCTCTTCTTGAGCGGGAAGACCACGGTTTCCTCGCCGAACTTGTAGATTTCGTACTCCGAAACCTTCGTGTGGAAATCGCGCACCTCGATCACGGGGCGGGAGAGATCCTGTTCGAACATCCCGGAGGGAACCTTCATTGTGAACTGCAGATCGTACACTTTCTCTATTTGCCCCTTCCTGACAAACAGAATGGTGTCAATGACTTGCGGTATCATCCCAAGGTCGATCTTGCCGATGAACCTTTGGATCGCATCGATTGGTTTTGAGGCGTGCACCACGCCAACCATCCCAACGCCTGCAAGGCGCAGGTCGGAAAAGGTGTGGAAATCCTCAGGCTTCCTAACCTCGTCATAAATGGTATAATCGGGCCGGACGAGGAGAAGGATGTCCGCTGCCTGGATGAATGAGCCTTCAAGCGGCGCGTATTGCGTTATCTCCTTAGTTACCTGCAAGTCCCGCGGCTGCTCGAGCGTCTTTATGATCTTCTTTTGCGAGGAGTAATATTCCGCAAGAGCTGTTGCAAGCGTTGATTTTCCGCTTCCGGGAGGCCCCGCGATCAAGATGCCCTCTGCCTGCGAGTGCAGCCTTGCGAAAAGCTCCTCGCTTATGGCGTAATCCTCGATGCCCTTCTTTGTTATGGGCCTAACTATCGTAAGCTCGAAGGCCTCGGAAAATGGCGGCCTTGTGAAGGTGACGCGGAAATCGCCAATCTGCATGACAGTTGCGCCCTTCTTGTCTATTTCAATGAAGCCCTTTGCTTCCCTTTTCGAGTATTCAATTGCTTCCTTCACGAGCTTTTCAATCTCATCCTTTGAGATCGCAACGCCCGAAAGGTCCTTTAGCTCGAACTCGCCAGGGAGCCCTATCTTCGCCTTGGGGACGCAGTTCTCCTTCAAGTGGACGGATAGGGTGTTCTTCTCACCGAAATACTTTGTGAACGAGAGCTTTGCCTCGGTTACTATGGGCCGCAGGTATTCGACGATGATCCCCTCTGCCTGCGCAACCCGGCTTTGCACCGCATCGGTTGTCATCAAGGTGGCATCGAGGTCCTTTGCAAGGCCCCGTATCTTGGAATCGATCTCGCCAAACCGCGCATTCCTTATTTCAAAGGCAGTTGGCCTCTCGCCTTCAAAGCGGATGTTGATCTTCCTTTGCTTTTGCAGTTCCTGCAGCTTCCTTAGCTCGTCAAGGCCGGCAAATCCTACTTCCTTCCCAACGTTCGCCTGGTATTCGAGCTCCGCAATCGTGGAGCGCGCAATCACAAGCTCGATTTCGTCGTGCCCTTTTGCGAGCAGCTCGGAAATCCTTCCATCTATCAGTACCCCAGTGTCGGGTACAATCCTTTTCATATTCATTTACCTCATTTAATGGGAATCCGGTTCAAATCTCCCAGGCGAATGCCAGGGAAACGGGCGTGCGTTATTTGCAGCGCTCCAGCCCCGTTTTTCCCATTGTTCAAACTATCTAAGTGAATTGCGTAATAGAATTAGACCGTAGCCTTACTATTAACCTTTCCTTAGTGTTAGCACAACTATATGGTAAAACTGGTTTTTAATGGTTTGGTTTGGCCGCCCGCCTTGGGAAAGCTAAGCCCGGAGGACGCAATGCGCAAGTATAAATAGGGGGATTCAGTGTTCCTTCCATGGAGGCGGAATTGCGGCTCTTCTGGAGCGGCGCATATTTTTCCGGGCTTTTCCTGCTATGGCTTTCCTTTTACTTCATCATAGAGCCCGTTAAGAAGCTGGAGTTAAGGCTCGGGAAGCCAACCCATTGGAAATACATACTGCTGGCGCTGGTTTTCCTCCTGGTAAGGCCGGCCGTGGATGCATATTTCGGGTATTTTGCAAGCACGCCTGCGGGCGACCTCATAAATTTTGCATCCGTCCTTGCCGTGCTTATGGGAAGCCTCCTCGTTTTCATCCCGATAGCCAACCTCGCAAAACGCTCCCTTTCGGAAAGCATCGGCCTTGGCACCTGGCTCTTTTACCTGCAAGTTGCAATCGTCGCCTTTTACTTCTCGATACAAACCCCTTCAATGCTAAGCACCATATCGTCCGCAACCTACTTCATTGCTGCCCTCATCCTGGGATTGAGCCTGAGGCTAATGTCCAATTTCGCGGAGGAATTCGAGATCATGTTCCCCTTAAGATGGATGTTTGATACTGCTGCGTGGGTGCTGCCCCTTGCGCTTGCAATCAGGGCGTATGGCGCGTCAGTTGCTGCAAGGTTTGAGAGCATTGCGGTTGCAGGCTATGTGGCGGAGGAGTTGAAAATCATCACGATATTCCTCATCTTCGTTTGCGGCCTGATCTCCTTCATTGCGGCATACACCCTGAAAAAAACGATCCTGGAGGAGCCCGCAAGGACAACGTGAATATTCATCGGGCTTGTT
The DNA here is from genome assembly GCA_041305345.1 of Microcaldota archaeon. GTDB lineage: Archaea > Micrarchaeota > Micrarchaeia > Norongarragalinales > SBBD01 > JACRGC01. The sequence continues at coordinate 380,729 of JBFYLP010000006.1, forward strand.
TTGAGCTTCGTTCTACCCTAACAATATATGTGCAACCTCCCGACTTTATGTGCAGGAGACAGTTTATGTGCAAAGCCTACCCACCCAAAAGGTTTAAATACTTGTTACCGTATAGTAGTAACATACTGTCTGAGGGGGCGGTATCCGGATTTTTTTAACGCATAAAGGTGTTATGTATGAAGGGTTGGGCTGTTGGCTTATTCGCATTTGCATTGATGATGGTTGCACTTGTTTCAACGGCATCGGCGTTGACGCCTAACTGTTTCGATAAGATAAATAACGACCCTAGCTCGGGCCATTCCGGAATTGATTGCGCCGACAGGTGGACCGCTTATGGCGATGCGAATAATATCGGCGCCGAGACGTGTCCGGTTACGCTTCATCCGAAATTGGGGCCAAATGGGCAGTATTGCTGGAATGGGTTAATGCCAGTGTGTTCGCCTGGCCAGAATGAATACGATGGCAACTACTATGCGGGCTGGGTTTGCCCTGACGGCCCGGCGTACGAGACGTATGTGCCAAATGGGGAATACGGAAGCGACACGTATGACGAGTACAACGAATATAACGAATACAACGACTATTATTACGACAGCGGCTATGACGATTATTATTACGAGGATAGCTATTACTACGACGATTACTCATATACGTTCTGCGGGGATGGGATTTGCAGCTACGGAGAGCACTGTTTCTCAGACTGCGAGTATGGCCAAGGGAATGACTTCAACTATTATTACGATTACGGCTACTATGATGGCGGCTATGCGGGATTCGACTACTGCTATGTCGATGCGCCGTATGTGGCGTATGAGGGGGATACCACCCCAATTAGGGTGGTGTTTTATGGAAGCGCACCGTATTCGGCTGAAGTCGACTGCGGGGATGGAAGCACTGCAACAGCTTACAGGAACGGCGTTTACAGTTATGATGGCGCGATGTACGCGTACTGCCATTACAATTACCAAGGGATTTTCTATCCGAGGGCGTACGTTGGCGGATCGGTGTGCTATGGGGATTCGGTGGAGGTAAGGGGGGCAAGCCCGAATTACTATTACGATGATGACTACTACGATGATTACGACGATGATGGCGATTATTACCCGTATCCTTCCCCAAAGCCCACGGTTACGGCTACTCCAACTCCGGAACCGAAGAATCCGGGATGCGCGTTGACTGCGATGCCTGGCGCAATCCAGGAGGGTGGAAGCTCGGTTGTATCCGTTAGCTATTATGATTTGAGCGCGGTGCCAAACTCCATTTCGATCAATTGCGGGAATGGCGCAACCAAGAATGCAGTGAACTGCTATGGAAAAACCGGAAGCTGCTCGGTATTTTGCAATTACCCTGATGAGGGCGAGTATGATGCAATTGCCAGCGCATCGGGAATTGCGTGCTCCCCTACTACAATAGAGGTCGGCGCTGCAACTGCGGAAAAATGCTCTGATGGGACTTCATTTGGAACGTGCTCCATCAACCAGCCAAAATATTGCGACGAGGGCCTGCTTGTTGATAGGGCAAGCATCTGCGGCTGCCCGGAAGATATGGTAAGGAGCGGTGAGAGATGCAAGGAGCCAGCAGGAAGCTGCTCGTTGATTTTGAATCCTTCAACTGTCCGGGCGAATGGGCAGAGCACGGCGGTTATAACTTTTGATGGAATTACCTCTCCGATAGCGCAAGTGCTTTGCGGAAATGGTGAAACACAGACCGCAAGCTGCATATCATCGGGAAATTTGAAGGGAACGTGCACAGCGACTTGCGCTTATGGTGAGGAGAATTCGTACCCCGTAACCTACCAGGTGAGGGGAATCGTCTCGGGGGTGACCTGCGGGTCTGCAAACGTGCGTGTAACAGCTCCGCTTGAGGATGCTGGAACGCTGCTTGCGAAGGTGAGCGAATGCGAATCCGGGGAGGCATTGGAGCAGGCAAGGGTTAGGATAGAAGGAGAAAATGATTATTACACCGACAGGAACGGGCAGCTGAAAGTGCAGCTGGAGCCGGCAACATACAACTTGCAAGTTTCGAAGAGCAACTACCTGCAAGCAACGCAAACGGTCGTTGTGCAAAGGGGGAAGATTTCAACTGCGGATGTGTGCCTCCAATCCGAAGGATGCGACATAGATGCAATATTGGTAAGGACGCCGCAAACAGATGATGCAAGGAGCCCGCTGCTCTTCCAGATCAAGGTGACGAACAACCTGAATATGGACAACACCGTGCAAATAGAATATTCATCCGCGTACAACATCGATGGCCCGCAAACAATCACGCTCGGTGCGCACGCATCGCAGACAATAAGCGTTTACGTGACGACTTCAGGAAGCAGGACGGGAAGGAGTTATGGCACCGTTTCAATCACCGGAACAAGCGATTGCGCAAAGAACATCGACCTTCCAATTAATGTCGTTGGCGGGCTTAGCATCGAACTGGAACAGCCCTACAAGGAATCATTTGGCGGGAAGAAGGTCTGCTATGATTTGCTCGTGAGGAACCGCGGGGAGAATGAGGGAACCGTAACACTTACATATACCGGAGATTTTGATGCGGAATTCAGCCCGGCGCAGTTCTACTTGAATGCGCAGGAGATAAAGGACGGGGTCGAGTTCTGCGTAAGCGTGCCTTCGGGCGAATCGGGCACCCACACTTTTGCACTAAGGGCGCTTAGCGGGATTTCGGATGCGCTCTCATTTGCAACCCTCAAGGTGCTCGAGTCAGGCGATTTCGAAACAGACATTGATGACAGCTGCATTTTCATCGAGGATGGCAGGATGTACCCGATCTCGATTAGCAATGATGTGGCAGACGGGGATTATTCCGTTTCCCTTAGGGAAAATGGCGTGAATGCAAGAGTAACCCCATCGATGCTCTACAATTTCAAGAGGGGAACTAGCAGGACAGTTTACATTTCAGCCGACGAGAGGAATTTTGATTCTGGCAGCACGGAATACGTGCAGCTGCTGCTTAAGAGGGATGGCGAGATCGCATTGCAAAGGGACGTATGCCTGACAACGGATAGGTATTATTACGACGATTATTACTACGACGGGCACTACTACTATTACGACGGCGGGCATTACTACAACCCGCCAAGCACATCGGTTAGCGGCATCTACACGCAGCTTTCCCAAAACTCCCTTAACCTGGCAAAGGAGGCGAGCGGATCCACGATACTTAGCGTGAAGAATACCGGAGGCAGGGGGGATTACTTTTACATAAGGGTGGATGCTCCGCTTCAGGTTTCGATTTCGGATAGCGCGTTCTACCTTGCTCCGGATGAGGAGAAGAAAGTGACCATCAGGGTAACAGCCGGTGCGGAGGCGAAAAGGTATAGCATCCCGATAAAAATATTCCAGGGAAGCGGAAGCGGCGGGGTTAATTACCAGGGAAGCATAGGCTCCTCGACTGCATTCATCAGGTGCGGGGATGGGAGGACTGTTGGGCTCGAGTGCGACGAGGGAACATCGAGCTGCGCGGCCAATTGCAGGTACACCGATGTTGGAAGCTTCACTTTGGAGGCGAATGTTGGCAACTTGCAGTGCGAAGAAAATGAGATCAGGGTAATTGGCGATGGCTCTAGAGGATGCGCGGTTTCAGTTGAGTCATATGTGCCAGGCGACACGAGGACCACGATCAGGGTCAGGTACTACAACTTGCCAAATGAGCCCAGTAATGAGGAGATACAGGTTTATTGCGGGAATGGGAATACCGTCACGGCAACTGATTGCGACGGCACAAGCGGCACCTGCACCGCAAGCTGCTATTACAGCGGCACAAGCACGGTCACGGTTGGCGCGTCTGCAAGCGGGATTAGCTGCACATCAAGGGAGATCAAGGTTGGGAAGGAGAATAGCTACTGCAGCATTTCATCGCCCGGATTGGTGAGGGAGGGCGATGTTGCAACGGTCAGCTTGAAGTATAGGAATGCGCGCTTCGGCGGCCAGTTCTACCCATACAGCTACAGGACGGATGATGGCTACTATGAGAGTGGAAGGCTGATGAAAACGGAAACATTGCAGGTTATTGTTGCAGGCGGCGGAAGCACTGCCACGATCCCAGCTTCGGATTTGAAACCCGATGCAATTGAATTTAAGAGGGTAGTTGCCGGCGATTTGCCTTCAACTGGGAAGGGGAATGTGGCGGTGACCCTAAAGAACCTTCGCGATTACAAGCTTGATGAGATCGTATTGCTGGCGGAGGAATTGCCCGCGGGCGTTTCGCTCGTGCAGGTCGAGCCGTTCGAGATTTCATCGAATGGGGAGCGCACAATCTACTTCCAGCTCCAATCGGAGAATGCAAGGGAAGGGAAATATGAGCCCAAATTGAAAATCAGGTTTGATTCTCAGTCGCTTGAGAAGGCCTTTGAGCTTAGGATCGTGCCTGAGTCCGAATCCCTGAATGCGGAGGTCACGATAAGCAATATCATTTACGAATCCGGAGATGGTGGGGGAAGGGCGAGGATAGATTTCTCTGTTCGCAACCTGGAGAGGAGCCCGATGCAGATTTCGGCGCTGTTTAGGGAAATCCCATCGGAATGGGGCTTTCGTGTTGAGCCCCCGCTTGGGATGATTGCTCCGGGGGATGTTGGCAACTTCTCTGCGAACATTTCCGCAAAGGGCGTCGAAAGCAAGAGTTATTCGGCCGTTATCGAGCTTAGGAGCGTGGATGGAAGGACGCTTTCCGTTCCGGTCGTGCTCGAATTCAATAAGCTAAATCCGCTAAGCGGGCTGTTTAGCTTCGCATCCGGGCTTGGCGCATTGCAGATAATCATCATCCTACTCATAGTGGCGGTGGCCGCAATCGCATATGCGTCGATGAAGAGCGGTGCAAAGGAAGGGGATGAGGATGAGCGCAACGACAGGCTTAGGGGAATTGGGGATGAGATATCCGGAAGTGAGAAGCAAACCACCCTGCTTGACGAGAAGAAATTCACCAAGGGGCCATTAAAACGGCACAAGTATGAGAAGGTGAGATGGGCGGAGGAGCCGGATGATTACGAATCGACCTACATAGAGATGGATGAGGATTCGAAGGAGGACCGCCTCTCCTTCCAGAAGAAGGAGGATGAGGAGGAGTAACGAAGAGGGTAGATCGCGATGATTAGGCACATCCTACTGGCACTATTGCTAATTCCCTTAGTTGCAGCTTCGGGCATAATGCTCGATGAAAAGGAAATATTAGCCTGCGCAACCGACCAGCTTGTCATCTCGGGCAAGATCGAGAACTCGAAAGCGATGCCCGATCTTTACAGGCTGAGCGTGGATAGTGCGGAGGGCATATCCGCGTACGTGACAGAAGAAATCGAGGTAGCCGCATATGGGAGGGAGGGCTTTAGGCTGTTCCTATCCCCGATCTGCCTCCCAACAGGCACATACGGATTCAAAGTCATTGCAGAGGGTGTCCGCGGCGAGAGGATGGAGGAAAATGGGAAAATCGAGGTTAGGGACTGCAACCTGATGGAACTTAGGGTTGCGCAGGATAAGGCCGAGGCGTGCAACGGCGAGAGCGCATCTTTTAGCATATTCGTGAGGAACTTGGGGAGGGAGGAGCAGGATTTTTCATTGGGAACCGATTTGGAGAAGTCCGGTTACGTGCTTTCAAAAAGCAGGTTTTCATTGAAGCCGGGGCAGGAGGCGAGTGCAACGCTTACGCTAAATGTACCGGCTGATTTGTACCAGCAGGGGATGCTGACCTTCAAGATCAAGGCGCAGAGCACCTACAGCTGCGGCTCAAACAGCAGGGAGTCGCTAGCTTCCATCAAGATCAATAGGTGCGATGGCATCACATTGACCGCATTGAAGCAAATTGCAGTCCAGGGAGGAACGCAGGAGAAATGGAATATTTTCCTTGATAACCAGAAAACCGAAGACACGTATGACTTGAAGCTCGTTTGCCCCAGCTTTGCACAATTTTCACAAAAAACGCTGCAGCTTGGAAGCTTCCAGGGCGCTTCGCTGGATGTGATTTTAAAGCCTCGGGTCGAGGATGTAGGCGAATATGATTGCACCCTGACGGCAACGTCGCAAAAATTCAAGAAAGGCTATGGCGCGAGTGCAAAAATCAAGGTCGTCCAGAATTATGGGGCCAAACTCGCCTTGCCTTCTGAGATCAGGGTATGCGAGGGAGAAATTGGGGAAGTGAAAGCAAAACTTCAAAATACCGGGGAGAAAAACGAGTATCACATCGGTGCAAGCGGCGTCGAAGGGAAATTGAGCTCAAAAACGATCCTTGCGCCTCTTAGTTCAACCAATGATTTTTCATTCTTTACTTCGGACAAGCTAGGGGTAGGAAAATACACGCTTGAAATCAGCGCTGCGAGCCCTTACGTTGCAATCAAGCAGCAAACCAGCGTTATCGTGGAATCCTGCTTCGCGTCCTCATTGAGACTGCCTTCGGGAACACTTGGAATGTGCGCTGGCGAGGGAACAACGTTGGCTGTGAAGGCTGCAAACCGCGGGACGCAGGAAGATTCTTACGTGCTTTCAGTAAAGTCTCCAGGAGGCATCGTGACCGAATTCAAAGAGCAGGCATTCAGGCTTAAAAGCGCTGAAAGCAGGGAGCTTGGGATGAACCTGCGGGTTGAGGATAGTGTTGCACCTGGGAAATACGAATTGCAAATAAGGAGTGATGGAAAGCGTTCAGCAGAAACCGCAACGCTGGAATTGGAGGTGCTTCCGATAGGCATTTGCCACGCATTGAAGCTGGAATCCGACGGAACATCAAAGCGCACGGGCTCCGGGGTTGGGAAGAGCTTTAGGATTCAAGTGATTAACGAGGGAAGGTTTACCGAGAAAGTGGAACTGTTTCTTTCGCAGAAGCCTGCGTGGGCATACATCACGCCTGCAAAATTGGAAATATTGCCTGGAAAGAAGGAGGAGGCACTGATTTACTTCGCGCCTCCGCTGAACCAAAAGCTTGGCGATTACCCGCTTGTTGTCGAGGTGAGAGGGAAATACCTCACGAAGAATTTGGAACTAAAGGTGCAGGTGGTTGCGCTTGAAACCGGTGAGGAAATCAGGATGGACCTTTCGCAGGCTAAAATCCCACGCATTATTGAGAAGGATGTTGAGACGCCTATGAAAATTCGGGTTAGGAACACCGGCGAAACGGATTTGCAAAGGGCCGCAATATTGTTTTCGGAAGCCATAACCGTGCTCGAGCAGGTGCCGTTTGAATTGAAAGCCGGGGAAACGAAGGACGTGCATATCGTTGTCAAGCTCGAGGATGTGGCGGAGGATAGGAAGAAAGTGATGATGGGAATTTATGCGCAGGAGGGTTTTTCGGAAAAGGAAGTGGAGTTTGAGGTTGCCGAAAATCCCCTTGAGCTGGAGCAGGTATCGATGGAGAAGGTTGGAGAAAAAATAACAACTGTGCTGAAATTGGCAAACCACGGGAATGTTACGCTCAATCTTACCCCGAAATCGCTTGGGGGAGCGGAATTCCAAGAGCACCCATTAAGCGTGCCTGCAAATGGTGAAATCGAATTTGAAGCGAACTTCAGCGAGGGGAACGAGACCATTTACTTTGAGGATGCCGCTACGGGGAAGGTATATAGGAGGAGGATCACGGTTGGGAAGGAGGGCGACATAACGGGCTTGTTCGTTGCCTCTTTTTCGAAGGTTGCTCCGTTGCTGATTGCAATAATTGGCGGCGCGATAGCACTTTACCTAATCATTTCAAGGAAGGATAAAATCATGCGGAGGTTCGACGGGAAGAAGGATAGCGACATTGACGGGGATGAAAATGGAATATACGAGGAGCCGGCGGAAACTGAGGAGGCCGGAGAGGATCTCTCAGGGGCGAATGAAGCCGTGACGGAAACAAAGACTTCCGCAGAGGATGAAGGAACCTGGGATACGGAATCGGATGAAAAAATCGCTGATGCTGCCATTGCTGCCCAAAAGGAGCGGAAATATGCAAAGAAGAAATCGGTAAAAAAAATCAAGCCCAGGAAGAGAAAATCAGGCCTGCGGGGCCAGAACCTGTTTGTATGGTTTGGGAAATGATTTTTTGGTTTTAGGGAATTATTCTAATTGCATCAATACGGCTATTCGGTTAAATATTTAAACAGCCGGCGGTTTCTAATTTCATGATTCTTAGCCGGATTGAGATTTTAAGGGCCATCAAGAAAAAAGAGATAGCGATAACGCCTTTTGATAAGGGCTGTATCGGCGCTTGTTCTGTAGACCTGCACCTGGGTTGCGAGTTCGTGCTTTTCAGGAAGGGCAGGAGGGCCATATTCGTGAAGGAGGAAACGGCTCTTCCCAAGAAGCATGCAAGGAAGGTTTCACTGGGGCCAAGTGATGTGCTGCATCTTAAACCGGGTCAGTTCATCCTCGGAGTGACGAAGGAGAAGATCAAATTATCAGGGAAATATTGCGGGAGAATAGAGGGAAGGAGCAGGTTCGCAAGGCTGGGGCTGATGGTGCACATCTCATCGAGTTTGATCCAGCCCGGCTGCAACAACGTGCAGGTGCTGGAAATTGTGAATCTTTCGACAGTCCCGCTTATCCTAAGGCCCGGCCTGAAGGTGTGCCAGGTGGTTTTCTCCGAACTGAAAGGCGAGGAGAAATACATCGGCAGGTACAGGCTCCAAAATGGAATAAGGGTTTGAATTGCAAAGGCAAAAAAAAGGGGATACCCCCGGGCTACACCCCGATCTGTTTCTTGATGGTGCTCCTTGCAGTAAGCAGGAATTTTTTTAGCGCTTCCTGGGTGTTTGGCATCGATGCGCCCGATGCAACGGAATGCCCCCCGCCAAAGCCCCCCGCTTCCTTCGCGGAAACGCCCATCGCTTCGCCCAGATTGAGCCCCTTTTCAACCAGCCCCGAGTATGCGCGAGCTGAGCCCTTGATCTGGCCGCTTTCATCGATGGAAAGGGCGATGATTGGCTTGTTGCGGCCAAGCGAGCCGGAATTGAAATAGCTGCCGGCAACCGTGCCGATGATCGAATCGGCGATTTCGCCCCTGGCATCAAGCAGATAAAATGCGCCCATGTCCTCGGTGAATTTCCGGGCGTGTGAGATGGCTTTGCTTATTTCTATTCTGTGCTGCATTAGCAAGCTGTGCGCTTCTTCATATGCTCCGGGCTCATTCAGGCAAAGGCGGATTCCAATATCGTGCTTCCCGCTCCTCCCGCACGCATTGAGGAGGGATGAAAACTCATAAGCATCAAAGAGCTCGGTTGAATTGTTTTCGCTCGGAAAGAGGTACACTTCCCCGAGCATTGATTTTATCATTTCGTCTGGCATCGCCTTCTCATAGCAGAAATAGAGCAGGGCGCCAATGAGCCTGATGCGGTCCGACTTGTGCAGGTCGTAGTAGCGCAGCCATGTGCGTTTGCCATCATTCTCGGAAAAAAGCGGAATCCCATTTTTCCTTAAAAATAGGGCGCAGTTCTTGGGGTTGCCCGTAAGGGTTGGGAGGAATGGCTCTGAGGAATAATTCAGGAAGTTCACGAGGGTACGGGAGACCCTCCCGAATAGGCGCAGGTCGCATATCACGTCCACCACCTTGATTTTCCGCGCCTCGTCGAGCATCACCCTATTCAGCCCCCTAAGACCCTTGACGTCCTGGATGTCGCCGACCGCGCCGATAATCCCCATTTGCGCGATGCGCTTTGCGGTTTCAACGCAGCAGTGCTTGGCGAACGTGAAATAGGCTGCGGAGGAGCTGCACAGGTAGAATGCGCCGTCGATGTTAAAGTGGTGGCAGTTGATCATTGAAAACGCATCGGACTTGGCCTCGATTTTTTCGGGCTTGTGGTGGTCTATCTGAAGGATGGTTTTTCCGGAATTGGCGATTTGATTGATCGGATTGAGGAAACCGGTTCCGATGTCGATGAAAATGATGCGTTTTGAGGGGTCGTTTTGCACTTGCCCCATTACCTGGTCGGTCATCTTCTTTACTGTAAGAATACGGAAGGGAATCTGCCGATCCTTCAGGGCAAGTGCAACGATGGAGCCCGAGGCGAGGCCGTCGGAATCGAAATGGTTGACGATGAGAACGTCCCTTGGGTTTTCGAGGGTGCGTTTGCCTTCCCTTTCCGCAAAGTTGATGAAATCGCGGCCGTCTTTTTCTGAAATACCATCATTCGCAGGCTTCTCATCGGCTGCTGGTTCCACTTGTACGTATTCCGCAAGCTCCTCGTGCGCCTCTTCCAGATAATCAAGTAATTTTTTGCCCATTTTTACCAATCTGTCCTAAAAGCCATACAATCCGATAATCATTTGCCAATTCCCTTCGATATGTTTTTGAAAAATATACTTTAATAAACCTGCTCAGTTTCAGCTTATTAGAGGGTGGTAACCGTGGTACTTGAGTGGGTTATCGGGGTTTTCCTGCTGATTCTGGCTCTTATGAGCATCAAGATCGTGGACCAGTATGAGAGGGCGGTGAAGTTCAGGCTCGGGAAGTATGTGGGCTCGCTTGAGCCCGGGCTGAATTTCGTGATCCCGCTAATTGAAAGGGTCGTGATGGTCGACATGAGGCTGCAGACCATCGACATTCCTGCGCAGCAGGTGATCACGAAGGATAATGTGCCGGTGGAAGTGAATGGCGTCATCTATTTCAAGGTGTCCAGCCCGGAAGTTGCGGTCATTAAAATACAGAACTACATCTATGCGATTTCCCAGTATGCACAGACCGCATTGAAGGATGTGGTCGGCGGAATGACGCTAGACCAGCTGCTTGCGGAAAGGGACGAAATTGGCAAGGAGATTGAAAAGCTCGTCGAATCGGAGACAAAGGAATGGGGGATGGAGGTCGAAGTGATTAAAATGCAGGATATCGACATGCCTGAAGAGCTCAAGCGCATAATGTCGAGGCAGGCGGCTGCGGAGAGGGAGAAGCGCGCGAACATCACGAAATCAGAAGGGGACAAACTGGCCGCGTTCAACCTGGCTGCTGCTGCAAAAACAATGGCGGAATCGCCAGGCGCAATGCAGCTTCGGACGCTGCAGACAATAGATGGGCTGGGGCCCACTCCGAGCAACACCGTGGTGATGTTCCCAATCGATGTCGTGGAGGCACTCCATTCTTTCTCGGAAATGATGAAGAAGAATAAGAAATAGGCTGGAAGGAAATTTGGAAATGGCCCTTAGGAAGGGCAGCAGCCGATGGGGCACTTGGTTTGAAAAAGGAGGGAATTTCGCTTTAGCATCTGCAAGGTGGTACGAATGAATCCGTTGGTTACGAGGGTCGAGACGTTGGAATCCAACGAAAACGCCTCGAAGGCGCTTAGGATGTTCGAGGATAACGATTTGCTCGTGATCACGAGGGCGGGGAAATATTTCGGCATCCTGACGCCGGAAATGGTCCTTCGGTTCAGTGCCGATGCGGACAGGACGAAGGCGGGGAGGCTCGCAACGAATTCGGGCGTAATCAAGGAAAAGGAGTTGAAATATTTGGATCTTGCAAGGAAGCTTGCGGGAAGCCGCTTTGGGTGCGTCATTGTCCTTGACGGGGCGGGAAGGCCAATTGGAATGGTAAATGCGGCCAGTTTGCTGAAATTTTCGCCCGAAACCGCAAGGCGCTTCAAGGCGGGCGAGCTTGTGGAAGTGCTGCCTTCGCTCGAAGCAGACACGCGGGTGGATAAGGCGATAGAAGTGCTAATCAAGAAGGGCGCAACCGAGGCGGGGGTCCTTGATGACGGTAAATTCATTGGCATCCTAACTGCAAGGGACATTGCGGCAAAAATAAAGCCGTACCTGCACAAGAAAAACCACGACCTCGAGCAGCGCGAATGGGCGGACCCATCGAAGGATCGGATCAGGGGCGTTATGACTCCGGAGTTTTCAATAAGGCGGGTGCCCGCATCTCTCGACCTTTCGCAGGCATTGGAGGAGGTGGAGTACGGCAATGCGTATGTGTTCGAAGGCCCGCTGCTGAAGGGAAGGCTAGAGCCGTTCAAGGCGCTTGCAGGCATCGAGGAGGAGGCGCCTTCACACATCGAGATATCGGGCCTCGGCCCAGACGAGGCGATCTTTAGGGAATCGATTTTCGAGGAATGCGCAAGCGTGCTTAGGAAATTCGGGAAGGGCGGCACACTGCACCTTAGGGTTAGGAGCGCAAGGAAGGGGAAGGGGAAGAAGATCTACGAGGTGCACGGAAGGCTGGAGATTGGAAGGATGGCATTCGTATGCGCAACTCCGGAAATGGCAAAGCACGGGCAGAATTGGGACCTTTGGATGGCGATTTCGGAAGTGCTGGAGGAATTGAAGAAATCCTACCTCAAGAAGAAATGAACTGGTAATATGGGATTCCTCGACTTCATTTTCAGGAAGGATAAGGGCAGGGGGGCGGAAACCGAAACGCCAATCAACGCAGGCCTTGGGGACATCGAAGGGATCGTTGGAAGGGGATTGGAAAAAAAACTGTCCGATTTTTACCCCGAAGCTGCCAGCATCCTTAAGGGCATCCGGCTCGATGTTGGGGAAATGAGGCGTATTTCCAGCGAGCTTTCGGGAAGGCCGATGAAATCCGCAATGCCCCAATATGAGAAGATCGAAAGGCAGATGAAGGAAAACTTTTTCCTTCGGATGCCAAAAATCCTTGCGGAAATGGTGCCTCCGGAGAAAACCGACTTTGCCTTGGTTAGGGAATTCCATTCAAAGCTTGTCGGCTCTCTTGCAGCGCTCACGAAAATCACCTCGGATAACAGGTACCTTGTCGCATTCCAGAAGGGGTATTTCGAGGAGCTGGGCGTGCCTGTCAAGGCATTGGCGAAAAAAGCCGACCTACTAGGGGATGCAATAAGCAGGAATTCGGGCGCATTCGAGAAGGTGGAGGAAATCAGGCGCTTGCAGGATGAACTCGCAAAGGACGAACGCGCCATTTTTAGCCTTAGGGAGGAAATGGGCCGCATTGATGGAAAGCTGAGGCAGGATGCAAAGGACGCGGATGCTTCAATAATTTTAAAAGCGCGGGAGGACTATCGGAGGGCGGAAGCGGGCCTTGCGGGCACCCAGGCGGATGTTTCAAGGTGCAGGGGCGAGGTCGCATCCATCATCCTTCCATTGGAAAGGCTGATTAGGAAATATGAGAAGGCGGCAACGGATAGGGAGAATGCCAAAATGGCAAGGGAATGCCTATTGGACCTGAATTCCTCCCTTGAGGATGAGGGGAAAATTGGCGAATTGGAGCGGATTAGCAAGGACATGGCAAAGATGCTGGCGGATGGCACGCTTTTTGAGGAAGAAAGGGATCGGAAGAAGCATATGGAACTCCTCAATAGGATCATTGCAGGTGAGGCAGCAGTGAAGATGGCCGAAATGAGGCGGCTCCGAGGCTTGGAGGCAGAGGGGAAAAAAGCCGTGCAATTGGCGGGAAATTCCCTTTCGGAAATCGAGGGGAAAGAGAAGGAAGCGAAGGCCTTGGTTGCAAGGAAGGAAAAATTGGTTTCTGAGCTGGCTGGGGCTGTTGAAAGGCGCAAGAACAAGGTTAGGGGGCTGGAGGTAATGATTGGGGAGTTTACGGGAAAGAAAATCGTCCTGATCGTGCCGGATGGAACCTAATCCGGGAGCAGGGCGAAAATCCACTACGGAGGAATTCGATTTTGTCCGCGGTTTTTTTTAAGAAGGGGATATTGCACACCCGAATCGTTGCTGGATCGCCTAAAAATCCAGTGCATAATCAAGACGACACAGAACGGATCGGTTTGGAAAACACGTGGCTCTAAGCGGGAGCAGGCTTACTTGCAAGCGGACGCATCAGGCGGATGAAGCATTTTTATATCACTTGGGAATAATTAAAATGCAAGGGAAGTTTGAGGCGAAGGTGGAAGGAATGGTGCTTGAGTTCAGGCAGGACCCGACGAAGAATTCAGTGGTGCTGATTGCAAACGAGCGGGGAAAGCGGCCGGTTGTTTTCGGGGAGAAGATACTGTGCCCGTTCTGCAAGGGAGCGGAGCACACGACTCCGCCAACAAGGTTTGCAATGCCAAGCGAGAAGGAGTGGCGCGTGAGGGCATTTGACAACGTGTTCGCCCTTGTCGGAACTGCAGGAAGGTACGTCGATTTGAATTCGGTGAACCCGGTTTCTTACGCGTATGGAAGGCACGAAGTCATCGTAGAAAGCGACTTCCACGAGGAGCTCTTCCACGAATTCGGGGAGCTGCAGCTCAAATTCGTATTCAAAGTTTACAAGCACAGGTTCGAGGAGCTAATGCAGGATGAGACCGCAAAATACGTGCACCTCTTCAAGAACCACGGAAGGAATGCGGGCGCAAGCATCGAGCACGAGCATTCGCAGATCCTTTCTTTCCCGTTCATCCCGGAAATGATCCTCAAGGAGTCGGAAACGTACAAGGAATCGGAGAAGAGGGGGAAATGCGGGCTTTGCGAGCTGCTCGTGAAGGAGCAGGAAAACGTCCTGCTGGATAACGAGTTCTTTACCGCGCTATGCCCGTCATTTTCAAGATTTGCAAACGAGATCTGGATTATTCCAAAGGCGCACATAACAAGCATCTCAAGCTTGAATGAGGAACAGGGGCTGCATATGATGAAGATGCTTCGGGAGTGCATTAGAAGGGTGCATTACATCCTAAAGGACTATAATGTCGTTTTCCATAACTCCGCAAAGGGAGCGGACATGCACTTCCATCTGGAGATCTACCCAAGGAGCGGCTATTGGGCTGGAGTCGAGCTTGGAACGGGGGTAATAGTGAACCAGAAGAGCGAGAAGGACGCACTGCAGACGCTAAAATCCGTCAAGGTTTGAGTGCGGAGGAATTATTCAGGCAAGATTGGGGGGCTAATGTCCTTGGAAAATATTATGCACACTAGCGAGTGCTTGAATAAAAAAAATGGAAAAAAAGGAAAATTAATCGTACGGATTAAGCTCGGGCTCAAGGCTGGGATTTGGGGTTGCGGGAGCGCCCTGGTCGATGACCTCAAGCGGATCGTTTGCGAGCCTGAAATTGATTGGGCCATCCGAGGTTTTCTCCCACATTTCCACGAGCGGATTTTGGGAGGTGCTTTTCATTGTGTAGCCGTCCTTGCCGTATTTCCCATCCTTCACTGCGTGCACGTAAAGGGAAGGCACGCTGCTCATTGTCTTGAGCACCAGCCAGTAAACCCCCGGCCGGAGGGTGGTCTTCTGCGGGGTATCGAATTTTACCCAACTCAAGGTCGTAGGTATTACTGCAAAGCCGTTGGATAGGGCTAGTTCAGATACGCCCGAGGGCTTGTTGCTTGCATCAGGCCTTATCTGCAAGTATATTTCACTGTTGTCCATTGTCCCGGGGATCTTGCGAAGCATCACCTCGATGCTTCTTACCGGAGTAGGCTTTTCAATCACGAATGCCTGCGCCTTCATGTTGGCGCTGTTGAACTCCAAAAGAAGGTCGCCGGAGATGTCATCGAAGAAGCCAAATGGCAGCCCGGTTATGGAAATGGGGTATTCGTTGTTTGCCGCAACCTCGGTTTCCGCATCAGGCGAGATGCGCAGAGTCAGCGCATATTCCCTTGTCTGGTCGGGCACGAATACGAATTGGACGGTTTCCGCGGGCATTAGGGTCGTTAGTACCTTCTCCGAAAGCAAGCGTTTTCCGTCATATAAGCCGATGGTGGCACCGAAAACTTCTTCTGAACACGGGTTTTTCTCGTAAATGATTTCCGCGCTGATTGGCGTGGTTGAACCGTATGTAACTTCTGCTGCTGCATTCACGCCCCCGAACTTGACATCGGGCTCCTTGCATTGCGATTGCGCAGTTGGCTGCTGCGTGGCTGTTGGCGTCCCGGTGGCGGCCTGCACCGAAGTTGCAGGCTGCAAAGTTGGAGCTGGCGTGGGCTGCTGCTGCGCAAGGCAGCCAAAAAGCAGGGTAAAACCCAGCAATAAAATCAATACCTTGTTCACGTGAACCACCTCAAAATAGATGTTACTAATAGTGGCTTGGGGATTTTAAGCTTGCTGTTTGGGGTTGGCTTTTTAGCATAAGTTCGATGCGCAGGGTTTTGGGATTCACCCTGTTGCCGCAATCCATATTTTACAGGAATGGGACTTTTTGGTGGAACGGATGAAGGAAAGCGCTTCCGCTAGTATGGATGGCAGATAAAATAAGAAAAAGAAAAGAAAAAAAATAAAAAAAGAAGGGCCTTAGCCCCTCACAGAGTCCCTGTTCTCGTTGAGCCAGCTGATCAGTTCATTTCCGGCCGCAGCAGTATCGGCTGCAGTGTAACCTGCAACGATAAGCTTCGTGCCCATGACCTGAACGATCGGTGCATCACCAGACTTCAACGCAACACCTGCCTGCGCTGCCATCGTGTTGACGATCTGCCCTCCAACGACTACCAGGTTGCTTGTGCTGGATGCCATCGGGTCAGAGTCAAGGACGACCAACGGGTTGGTGTCAGTCATCAGCTCGGTGACAACTGCCGCATTCTCAACGCTCGGAGCCAGTTCGTCGATGCCGGTGACATCACCAGCGCCGCCGCCTGAAATCTTTGCGGTGATCGCGTCAACCTTCAGGGAATAGCCGCCGCCTATTGTGTAGGGGTCGCCTTCCTTCAGGGTGACTGCTGCGTCGTTGCCTGCAGAGCTTCCACCTTGGGATCCACTAGTCAGCGTGAATCTCGCTTGCGGGATCTTCTTCGCATAACTGATGGTCGCGGAAGTCGAGGAGACTCCGGAGAACACGTTTCCTCTGTAGGTCGTGTATCCTCTCTCCTTGGTTGCAAAGTTCTGCGGGTAAGGCAGCCCGTCGTCTCCAGATGCAGCCTTCACGCCATTGTCATACCCGATCTTGTCCACTGTGGTGGCGCCGACCGTGTTGACAAACTGGTCGAGAGTGTCGTCGTAGAGCAGGTTCAGGTGGAAGTTGTTTGCAACTGTCGCCTGGGTGCCGTTGTTGTTTTCGGTGAGTTCCGAAATCGCAACTAGCCCTGCGGTAGTGACGAATGCGCCGGTGTTGTTGTACGCATATGAGGCGTTCACCAATATCTGCGCGCTCTCCTCGGAGCCGTAGTAGTACGTCAGCGAGCCATAGGTTGTGCTTGAGTTCGAGTACTGCCCTGCGTTGGTCACGTAGAACACGGTGCCTGGCATGACGAGTGTTGTTTGGGTTGCGTTGCTTCCGGTTTCGAGCACTACATACACCGCGTTGGTGCTTGTTGCCCCGAACTTGAATGCATCGCTCTTCCCGGAAATTATGTTCAGTACATTTCCGGAAATTGAACCCGCAGGTCCGTCCGTGCTCATGACATAGTTCTTCTGGATTGAGAAGCTCAGGGAGTCATAGTCAACAGTCTCCATGCCCAAGTAGTTGAGCTTGTAGCCTGCCATTCCCTTGACGATGTCAATTGCTTCGCCTGGCGCGAGGTTTTGCGACAGTGGCGTCTTGTAGGTCTGGTCAATGTCGTTGTACAGCATGATCTTCGAGATTCCTTCAGTGGAACCAACTGTGCTGTGCCCGATCTTGCCCTTCCAGTTCTTGTGCGATTCGCCTCCAGAGATCTCTTGGTCGTTGTTGATAACCAGTTGGCTGGAATACAACGAAACGTCCGCGATACCCTGCTTTGCGAATGCTCCTGGGAAGACCTTGTTGACCTTGATCACGATGTTGTTCGCTTCAGAGACAGTCGAAGTGTCGAGCTCTCCGAGGTACAGCCTCTTGATGAGCTTGCCATCCTTGTCCATGATGTCGAACTGCGCCCTCTGTGGTGAGAACGCTGACAAGTCCTTCAGGACTATGACGTACCCATCGGGGGTCGTAACTTGGTCGTCTATCTGGAATGACTCCTTCCTTGTGATCTGCTTTCCGAGGGTCACGCCGGTGACGGTTCCGTTTGCTCCGGAAACAGCGCCTACGGTGTAGTCGAAAATCGTCCACTTGTCTCCAAGGAACGTAATCTCGACGTTGCCCTTCTTCAGCATATCGGAATCGGTCGTGCAGTTGACTGAGTTCTTTGAGGTGTCGAAGCAAAGCGGAATAGGGTCAGAGAACACTGCCTCATAACCCGTCTTCACGTATTTCGATTGGACTACCTTTGCATTTTCGTCATATTCTACATATGCGAATGCATACACCTTCTGCTCTTCCTTGGTGTTTGTGCTGCCCTTCGGGTAGGTGATCTTGCCATCAGCTGCCATGCCTGGTGCAGGCCCGACTACTGAAGTGAGATCCTTCGTGATTACCTTGGGTCCGAGACCGGTTGCGAAAGAGGATACTCCAGTGGCGAATCTCTGGTTCTCCGAAGTGCTCCTGTTGGATTCTACGGAAAAGTCGAGGTCGTCATGGATGTACGCCTTCATCTCGTATGCGGTTGCCGGGTTCACTCCGGGCGTGGTTATGGTCAAGCCCACTTCCTTGTCGGTCAGCGATCCGCCGGCCTCCGCAGAAGTCCCGAGCTTGTCCGTGTTCAGTACTTGCACTTCCTGTGTCTTGTACGCGAGGTTGCCCATGACTGCCGCGATGTTTGCTCCAACAACGACATCCTCAGGCTTGGCCTTCGCGCCGATCACGATCTTGACTTGTGGCTCCCCTGCCGAAAAGAACGGGTACGAGCTCACGCCGGTCGAGTCGAAATCGACTGCCGCTCCCGCAAACGCTGCGCCCATCATTGCGACGCCGCTTGCTATTGCAGCAACTCTCTTCACATTCATACTATTCATGTTTTCACCTGTTTTACTGCAGATGCGAACAAAAGAATCGCATCCGCCTAACTTGCCTTGTTCTTACGCAACTGCCGGATGCAGCCGCGTTGTTAGCAGAAAACCTCGCCACCCCTTGCCATATCCTTCTCATCCACGCATCAAAGCGATCCGAAGATATGAATAATGGCGTTCAAAGGTTCTGGCTGTGCACCTTTGAAAAAGAAAGGTGCAGGCAGCAGATGCCTTCTGCTGAACTCCAAAGTTAATCTTTCGAGGGTATTTAAACCTTTGTTTCCCTTCCTGACAATTGACGATGTACCCTTCCTAAAAAGACGAATTTTGGGCGTTTTGAGGGCGTTTTTTGCGTCAAATTTACGAGCTAAAACCGTATTTCCAGGAATTGTTAGACAAAAGCCGAAATGGGTGAAAAAATCGGGTTGTTTTTTTACTGAAAAATGATTTAAAAATGTTCCGTTTTTAACATATTGCAACACGTGCGGCAATATTACAAGGTATTCGCTTGGGGGTTTTGGGAAAGCTCAATCCTTTGTATCGGGCTTTTTTGCCTTCTCAAACACCGTTTTCATGACCTTCAGGTCACGGAGAAGGGATGTTGACCTGGCCCGGAGTGGGGAAAAGGAATCGGCTTCTATTATATACTGGAGTTTATTGCCTCCCCTATGCAACACGTGAAGCGTTGTGTTCCTGCCCTTTTGCGGCTTGATTACCTTCAAGGCATTCCCGGCTTCCTCCTTGTCCTTGAACTCGATCTCGAATGTTGCTTTCATTTCTCCGCACCTTTTATGGTAAAGTAGAGGAAGGATACCCCAAAACCAACTAATAGGTCTAGTAAGAAGTTAATTGGATAAAGAACGGGCTTGAGATTGAAATTTGGCGGGTAAGACTCATAAAAGAAGAACGGCAAGCCTAAAGCACTAAAATTACGGAAAACGAGGGGTATGAGGGAAAGCCCGATAAAAACCACCAGCCCCCAGCCGAGGATATCTGTGAAGTTAAATTTCATTCAGCACCACCGGCTACAAGTCCTGTTTCAGCTTCCTTCTTGCTTTTAAACTCAGAAATGGCTTTCATGCTGATCCTTCCTTTTTCCCAATTAATTGATGAAGCACACAGACGAACAAGTAGAAGAATGCCAAATCAATAAAAAGGTTGGCAAAATCCCAGGATTCCGAATGCGGGATGGACGGGCTTCCTTGCGTAGAATGGAAAGCGAGTGGAAAACCGGCCAAATCCAGTGGCGCAGACACGGCCAGCGTCCAATCCAGATAGGTCACGATGACAAACAGGGCTGCAAACATCGCGAGTTTTGCCTTCGTTGGCCTAAATGGGCTCAGGTCCATTAAATCCCCTTTTCCTTAAGCAGCAGCCCCAGCTGGTTGCTGCATCTTCTTCCTGACATCCACATCCTCCTTGCACTTGGGGCAGGTGTATACAAACGTGCCCTCCTTTATCTTGATGCTTGGCGAGCAGTTTGCGCACATTCCAGTCCCGCAATACGGGCAGAAGATGATTTTGGAGTTCTTCGAATGGCAGGTGGGGCAGCCCATTCCCTTCTCGGCTTCTATCTTTACGAAGGCAATGTCCGTCTTCACCTCCGGTTTCCCGCTTGCATCAGCAATGTCGGTAAGCTGGGATAGGACGCTTGATTTGGGGCTGCTTGCTGCCCCTTCCTTATTCTCGGGCGCCTTCTCGCCAAGCAGATCCTCGAATGACAGTTCCGCTTTCCCTGCTGGCATTGAAGATGCGGCCTTTGGCGGCGCAACCGAAAGGTTCTCCTTGATGCCATCGGACTTGTTCGCCTTGAGCTGGGTATAAACATCGCTTACCAGCAGATCAAAGTTTTCCTGCTGCGCGGTATCATTGGAGGCAAACACGCTTACATTACTGGGCGCTTCCGCAGGTTCGCCGCCCTTCATCATATACCGCCGGTGAATTACGGCTCCGGGAGGAAGCTGCGCTTGCTGCATTTGCACTGCCTGGTACATCCTATGCTGGCCGGCAACAGGCTTAACCTGCAAGGGCTTATCCAGCACATCCTTTGGCAGAATCTCAGTTAGGATCAATTCGGCCTGCGCTTCCTCGGCCTTCCGCTTCTGTTCCTCAAGCAGCTTCGGATCCGACTTGAATTTCGATTCCCCCTCCTCCTTTACCTCCCTTTTGGGTATCTCCAGGGGCTGATCCTTCATTATTTCGGACTTCATTCCAAGCAGCGCCTCGTTCTCGCCTTCTGCAAGCGGAATTGGCTTCCTTGGCCGCGGAATCATTTCGGGGGTCAGTGGCTCCTCGTCCTTCCTGTTTGCGATGTCCTTCTTGATGTCCTCGATGCTCCTTTCAGGTCCTCTTGGAAGCACATTTTCCTGCTTTGCATCATCCCGGATTTTTTGAATTGCCTCACTTGCTTGGGGTTTTTGGGGTTCCAGCTTCCTTTCCGCAACCTTCGCCTCCTCCTTTTTCCCGCTAAGGATATCCCCAACCATGCCCATGAAGCCCTTCCTGGTCGCATTTTCCTCAGGCTTCAGAGCAATTTGGATTCCAGGCGGAGCTGCTTTTTGTTCTGCTAGGGCAACAGATGGGATCCGCTCCATTTGGGGTTTTGCGATTGGCTTCCTTGGCTGGAAGGGAACTGGCATTGCCTTCGTCTTCTTCATTTCATCCAATTCCACCCGGCTTTCCCTCTTCCCTGAAAGCATCCCCATTATCGAGCTGAAAATATTGTCCTGCTTCGAAAGCTGCACCGCCTCTTCCGATACTAGCTGCACCTGCTCCTTCCTTAGCTTATCGAGAAGTTCCTTCTTCCGCTCCCCGCTCTTATCCCGGATGTCCGACCCTTGCCTGTTGCCGACAATCCGCTCGTATACCTCCTTTTCCTGCTCCGGTCGGTCAAGGGTTTTTGTGATCTGTATGCTAATTGGCCTATCAACCGGCACGCCAACTGTCAGGAATTCGGGCTTCGAGAATATGAAGTACAGCTTGAGGAAAACGAACGATAGGAGGAAAAGCATGAATGCGATTATGGGATAGATCCCATTGCCGCCAAGCACCTCGAGCTTGTCGTCATAGAAGAAATCAATCGTGAGCGCAGAAATGGTCATCATCGCCCCGGATACGACCCCGGTGCCGAGCTTTTGCTCAAGCGGAAGCAGTCTTATCTCCGGGTAAGTAAGCCTTAGGAGCAGGTACCCTAAGGTGACGGAGCCCGCGATGTAAAACGCATAGAACGCATAGGAGAGCAAATCCATGAATAGACGAAAGGATAGGACATTTAAATAAATTGGGGTAGACATAATAATCGAAGTATTGCCTTATTCGATTTGTGATTCCCGGTGATGTTTGATGGAGCAAGGATTTGCCGACATTGATGGACTTTTCAAGGAAGGGATGGAAGGGAAGGCGGTTTCCATCAGGGGATGGGTGCACCGGAAGCGCACCTCTGGCGGGATGCTTTTCCTGATAGTCCGCGATTCAACGGACATAATCCAGGTCGCAGTGAAGAAGGACAAGGTGGATGGGAAGGAATTTACGGCTGCAGAAAAAGCACTGATTGAAAGCGCTGTTGAAGTGAAGGGCATAATAAAAAAGGATGCCCGGGCCGTCAATGGTTTTGAGATGCAGGCAACAGAATTCCACGTATCCCATTCCGCACAGGCATTCCCAATTGCGAAGGACAACTCGCCCGAATTCCTCCTCGACATCAGGCACCTGTGGGTCCGGAGCAGGGAAATTACGGCGACAATGAAGGTCAAGGCGACCCTATTGGAAGGGGTTAGGGAGTATTTCAAGCAGGAGGGCTATTACGAAACAACTCCGCCCATCATCGTTTCGGGCGCAGTGGAAGGCGGAAGCACGCTATTCGAGATGGATTATTTCGGGAAAAAAGCGTACCTGTCCCAGTCGGCACAGCTTTACTTGGAGGCGCTCATTTTCTCCCTTGGCAAAGTTTACGCAATTACCCCATCATTCCGGGCGGAAAAATCACGCACCCTTCGGCACCTTGCAGAGTACTGGCACGTAGAGGCCGAAGCCGCCCATGCAGACCTTGATGAAATGCTTCGAATCGAGGAGGGCCTGATTTCCCACATCTGCCAGAAGGCCGCAAGGGAGAATGCAAAAGAGCTTAAATTCCTTGGCCGCGAACCTTCCGAACTCAAGAAAATCGAGCCGCCATTCGACCGCCTGAAATATGACGAGGCAATTGGAATAATCCAGAAAAAAAACCCCGTAATAAAATGGGGGGATGATTTGGGCACCGAGGATGAAAGGATTCTTACTGCAGAACGAAAAACCCCGGTGTTCATCACGCATTACCCCAAGCACATTAAAGCATTCTATATGAAGGAGGACCCGGAGAACCCAAAAGTCGTAAAATGCAACGACTGCCTCGCGCCCGAAGGTTTTGGGGAAGTCATCGGCGGCTCGCAGCGCGAGGATGATGTTGAAAAACTGATTGCCAGGCTGAAGGAGGAGAACACGGACCTTGACGCGTACGAATGGTACCTCGATTTGCGCAGGTACGGAAGCGTCCCGCACTCGGGTTTCGGATTGGGGATGGAGCGCATCGTCCGGTGGGTGTGCAAGCTCGAGCACATCCGCGACGCGATACCATTCCCTAGGGTAATGAACCGCTCATACCCGTAAACACCAACAGACATTGGGCTCCCTCCCACTAGAAACAAATATATTCCTTTCAATCCGTTTCATTTATGTGGAGGCTCGCAAGTTGAGCCAAGCGATGTTCGAGGATCTGTTCTCTGAAGAGCTGCAATCGCTCCGCATCAAGTGCAGTTTCAACCGATTACTTTTCGGAACAATAATTGCATCCTCATTTGCTGCCCTGATTTTCTTTCTTTTTTCCCAAACCGAACCGTTCTTCAAATCGCTGATTTCCCTCGCAATCCTTTTTTTGCCTCCGTCGCTGCTCTATTTCCTCCTCGATTACTTGCACGATGGCAAGCTAAAGCAAATCGATGCTGAGCTTCCGGAGGCTCTCTTCCAGATCGCGGCATTCCCGCAAAACACATCGATGGAAAAAATAATCGAATCTGTTGCGGAAAAAAAGACGCCATTGGGGAGGGAGTTCCTTAAGGCGCATAATTTGATCAAGGCGGGATTTGCGACAAGTGAAGCACTCGAAACGATCGGGAATGACAGCGGCTCTCCGCTTCTTAGGCGCTCCGTCTCGCTGATAATCCAGGCATACGAGTCGGGGAGCGATCTTGGCATCTGCATTAGCGAAATCGCTTCGGACATATTTGAGATGCAATCGCTCCGGAAGGAGGCATCTTCCTTGGCTGCGATGCAAAAATACACGCTGCTTGCTGGCAGCGGCGTGCTCATACCGCTTATCCTTGGGCTCCTGCTAGGCATTGTCTCGAGCCTTCCGATGAGCGAGGATGCCACGCTTCAGGGCTTTGGCCACAATCACGCTTTGCTTTTGGCAATTGATGGGTCGATCCACGCATACCTCCTGATCCTTGCGGCCCTGTGTGCCATCTTCGTCGCATTTCAGGATGGGAAGATTAAAAAGGCTCCGGTCTATTTCTGTATGTTGCTCCCAAGCAGCCAATTCGTTTTCCTCATAGTCAAGGGGGCAAATCCATTAGGGTGACGCAGATGATAATTGAAATCCGTGAGACCGAGAAGGTAAAGCTCAAAAATGCCATCATGATAGAGGGCTTCCCGGGAATTGGGATGATAGGCACCATTTCCGCATCATACCTAGCGGAAAAACTGGGGATGAGGATCGTTGGCTACATCTCAAGCTCCCACTTCCCGCCCATTGCCGCAATACACGATTACGTGCCGGTTTCCCCAGCTAGGATATACGCATCCGAAAAGCACAATTTGATCGTGCTGTTTTCCGAATTCGTCATACCATCGGAAGTCGCATTCGCGCTCTCCCAAAGGATCCTTAAATATGCAAGGGAGAAGGGATGCAAGGAAGTATACTCGCTAGCCGGAATTGCTTCGGACACCCCCCAGGACAAGATTTTCGGCATCGGCTCCTCTCCGCAGATGGTTGAAAGGCTAAAGAAGGCGGGAGTGGAAGTGATAAAGGAAGGCGCAACGCAGGGTGTGTCGGGCCTTTTGATTGCGGAATGCGCATCCGAGAAATTCCCAGCTGCAAACCTGCTTGTGCAGACCTCGCAGCCAATGGAACCCAAGGGTTCCGCAAAGCTCCTATCAAAACTCGCCGAGATCATAAAAGTCCCAATTGATGTGAAGCCCCTGGTCGCGGAGGGAGCGGTCATCGAGGACAAGATACGGACGAGCATGGAAAAGATAAAGACAATGCACACGAAATACAACGAGATGGGCGAGAACCCCGCCTACGCATAAGGCCCAAGGGGGCACATCCCCCTTAGTCCTTATCAGTTGCCCAAACCCCCTATTTGAATCGCGAATCAATCTGTGATTTGCTCCTGGCCCCTCCCAATTTGTTTTACGAATCACATTCATACCGCCGCAATCCTGTCAGTTGCATTGCAAAAAAGGCGTAGGCTTATTTCCCAACTAGTAAATTTTTGCAGCAGCTTCCTTTGCAGCAACAATCTTAGCCGCATCCGCCCAAGCTTTCGCAGCCAGAACCGCAGCAGCCGCCCTGCAGCTTTGCCTTCCTCAAATCCGCAACTGTCTTGCTCCTTGTTAAGAACATAGCGATCCTAAGTTCATCCTTCCACGAGCTTATTTCCCTTTGCACTGCACGGACCCCAGCCTCATCCTGCGCCTTCAGGAATGGAAGCGCAGCTCCTGATAGCGATGCGCCAAGCCTTATTGCCTTTGCAGCATCAAGCCCATTCCGGACTCCTCCGCTTGCAACCAACGGAACCTTTACGGCCTTCGAGCATTCGATCAGGCACTCCGCAGTCGGATTCCCCCAGTCCCAGAAAGCAGCGCCTGCCTTCGCGCCCTTCCTGAAAAGCTCTATTGCGCTCCACGAGGTCCCGCCTACTCCGGATACGTCGATGGCCGCAACTCCCGCATCCTCAAGCTCCTTTGCTACATTTGCGCTAATGCCAGCGCCGGTTTCCTTAGCGATCACGGGCACATCAAGGAAATCGCACGCCTTTGCGATTCCAGGAAGAACCCCGGCCCAGTCCTTGTCGCCCTCGTGCTGCACCGCCTCCTGCAGGGGGTTTAGATGGATGCATAGTGCATCCGCGCCTATGGAAGAAACCAGCATTTCCACCTGCCTAGCCGTATATTTTTTTAGCTGGAATGCGCCGATATTGCCAAATAGCATGACTTTAGGTGCAACGTCCCTCACATTAAATGTTTTCAGGAGCCCGGGCTTTTCCAGCATCGCACGCTGCGACCCCAGCCCCAGGGGGATGCCTTCCATTTCCGCTGCAACAGCAAGGTCGCGGTTTATCTTTCCGGCTTTTTCATAACCACCCGTCATCGAGGCAATCATCAACGGGGCTGAAAGCTTGCGCCCAAGGAAAGTGCAGCCAAGGTCAATTTCGTTAAGGTCCATTTCGGGAAGCGAATGATGCTCGAAACGCACGGCCTCAAAGCCATTAGGCTGCCTTGATTCGATCTTCTCCTTAAGTGCAATCTCCACGTGCTGAAGCTTCCTGTTCCCAATTCCCATAAGTCTCACTTCATCGGTTATGATTTTGGGCCATTTTTAAGCGTTGGTTTTGAGCATCTTTTCGACAGTTGCAGAAGATTCCCTCGCTGCCCCCGTTGAACCGAATTTCACTTCCAGAATGCGCAATTTCAGGGATTTCCAGAATTTTTCCAATTTTTTTGCATCATTTTCATTCAAGCATATTGCGGCAATCGAGTCCCCCCCTCCCGCACCTGGCAATTTGCACACATACGCGCCCTTTGGCAACGATAGCTGTATGAGCCTGGTAAATTCCGCGCTTTCAACCTGCGCCTTCGCCAATTCGCCAAGCTTCTTAGTCAGCAATCTCGCATCATCGAAATGCGCCTTGAATTGCTGGAGGGCGATGGCTTTGTTAATCGGGATTTGGCTCAAATTGTCAATTGCCTCCACATTGGCATCATTGAT
The DNA here is from genome assembly GCA_041305345.1 of Microcaldota archaeon. Classification (GTDB taxonomy): domain Archaea; phylum Micrarchaeota; class Micrarchaeia; order Norongarragalinales; family SBBD01; genus JACRGC01. Next base: position 407,355 of record JBFYLP010000006.1, read on the forward strand.
TTCGGCCATCATCCCAAAGTATGTTTTCTTTTCCTTTTTCTTCAGCTCCGAAACCTTCCCAACCATTTCGGAGGTTGAGGCGGAAACGTTGGTGAACGCAAGCACCGGAATGAAATATTTCGGAAGGGAAACCGGCTCGATGGAATAGTCCCATTCGCCCTCAATTGATTTCGCGAACGATTTTCCGGTTTGTTTTTGCATCCGGTCAATTATTTCGGGAGAATACCTCGAATATTTGACATTTCCATATACTGCTGCTGCAATGTCGAATCCGCTGCCCGCCTTCCCCTGCGCCTGCGAATGCGAGAGCTGGGAGAGGTTGTTGAGGATGATTTTGCCTTTCTCGTTTTCAACATTTATTCCATTTGCACCCAAAATCGCCGCGACCGCTGCCACCGTAACCGCTGCGGAGCTTCCAAGACCGGTTTTCTTATTCCCGGTTCCAAAAGCGGCATCGGATATGGTCGCCAATTTAAAACCCGGAATTTTCCATTTCTTTCCTTGCAAATATTTTATGCAATTTTGTGCTGCTGAAATGACGAATTTCGCCTTTTGAATTGAATCAGAAGGTGCATGAACTAATAGTTTCCCTTTCTCAATTTTTCCACTCAATTTTACTCCTAACTGCGGAATCTTGAAAATAACCGTTTGACTTTTGCCCTCCTCGCATTTCGCATAAACCCGCTTGTCAACTACGGTAACAAGCGAAACGTTCCCCTTCTCAAGCACGGAATAGCCCCCCAGCCAGAGTATTTTTCCGGGCGCGGATGCATAGTAGACCATCGAATCAACCACTTTCCTCCATTTGCTTTTTCAGCGTTTCAATCCGTTCCAAATAGATTTTGACCCTCCTGACCGTATCCGGAGGATACTTTTTTCTCCCCAGCTGTTCCTTCGCCAATTCGGGATCGAATAAACTGGGCAGCTTTGGGCTCGGATACAATTCAATGAAAATTGGGCCTTTTTTCGTTAAACCGATGTTGTAACAATTGTAATCAATCGGTATTCCTGCATTGTAAAACTTAGAGATCAGGTTATCGATTTGCCGGTTATCTACGATGCGCTTTATATGCATCGAACATTGCGGGCACGATTTCTTTTTTCCTGGTTTGTTTTTCTTCTTCCATTCGTGCAGAAAAAAATGCTCGGTCAGCGGATCGAACTTCTGATAAAGCGAAATATGCTGGCGATTTTTTAAATCGCCAAACCGGCCTGCCATATGGATGAATTTTCCCGGAAAAAGCAATTCCGCAATCTTATGGACGTATGCGCCAATCTTGAAACTGATTCCGTTCTCGCTGCCAAAACGCTCGTTCTTCAGATGCTTAATCGCGAAGCGGCCGGACCGGTATATGGTGCCTTCTGACCCTGCATTTACAACCTCCAGCTTCGAAAGTATCCTTTTCAACACAGGCACTTCATTCACCAATTGTTCTCGGCCCGCTTCCCACCTTGCAGACGATGGTTTGCTTTATTCCAGTTATTTTAGAAAGCATTTTTTGGACAGCCGATACGTTACTTTCCGTTGTGTAAATGTGCGCATTCGGTCCGGCATCGAACGTGTAGCCGCAGATTATGTTCTTTTGGTTCAGCAGCCTCATCTCTTCCATTATCTTCCCGCTGGTTGCGTTCAAATAGATAATTGGGGGCTGCGTGTCTGCCATGCAAGCGTGCATGCTATCCGAATCCATCATTGCTAAGGTTGCAAATTCCGGAAAATTCCTCTCCAATACCGCCTTTTTCATCGCATTTACCGTCTTACCTACTGTTTTCATCCTTTCCTTGAATAATTCCGAGGTCACAACCGTCTCCCTCATTCCGGCCCTGCTGGAAATTTTCTTTTTCTCCTGGTCAACAACTGCAATCACGTTCCTAAGTTCGGGCCAATGGTTTTCATCTGCCAACTGAACTGCGAATGAGTCCGAGCCGTCATTCTTCTCCCCTTTCTGCCATTCGACAAATCCGCCGTATACGGATCTGCAAGCTGAACCGCTTCCCAAACGGGCGAGAATGGATAATTCTTTCCCCGGCAAATGCAGATCCAACGCAGCGTTAATTGCGAACGCCAACGCCGCATAACCAGAAGCGGAGGAGGCCATTCCCGCGGCAGTGGGAAAATAATTTTTTGAGCTGATTTTGGCATGCATCTCAACATCATAATGCCCTCGCAAATAATGCAATACTTTCCTTACCCCATCCATTTCCACGCCTTCCAATTTCACTCCGTCCAATATGAGCTCATCTTCCCTCAGCCCCTTCTCGAAGCGGATTTCCGTTTCGGTCTTAAGCTGCTCATCCATCGTGAAACTAAGCGAGGAGTTTGTCGGGAGCATCAGCTTCTCGTCCCTCTTTCCCCAGTACTTCACAACCGCGATGTTTGGGGTTGCAATCACTTTTGCGTAGTTTTCCATATGATTAGCAGTAGTAATTCGCAAGGGAATTATAAATAATCGCATCTTCGCTACCTGCCGAATGGAAACGTTAAAATAGCCGGTTAAACTTAGGGTTAAGGAGGTGGTTTGCGTGAAGAAGCTGGTCCTGCTATGCCTGTTGGCTTTCGGAATGATATTCCTAATAGATATGTGGACGAAGGGTGCGGGTGCCGGCGACGGAATGCAATTGATGGGGGACAGCGATGGCGGCCAGCGGATCAACCAAATCATCCTCGGTGGTGGCGCTGACGGATCCTCTCCATTGAAAGGCATCGAAAACGGAGGCCAGCGGATTGATAAAATCAGCTTCGGTGCCGGCTCGGATGGAAGTCCGCTGTTGAAGGATATTTTCGGAGCTTATTCGAGGATCTATTTCGGTGCAGGAAGCCAAACTCAAAAGGGCCAGCCGATTGATGGGGGATCGCCAATAACGAGGATCAGCTTTGGTTTTGAGCCGTGGGGAAAGCCGAGTTCGAAGGTCAGCTTTGAACTTTCAATAGGCGCCGGGCGTCCGGTTCCCTTTCCGACAGATGGCGGGATGTACTGATTTTTTTTATTTAAATATTTTTATGAGGTCCAGCGGCTGCTTTACTCTCTGCGCCGCAACATATTTGTCATCCAGCTTCCCGTAGCCCCACTCCGCGAACAGCAGGTGCGCAAAGCCCATAAGCTTCTTTAGGTTGAAGGGGAAGTCGTCAAGAAAATAGTACTCGTGACCGGAGGAGGATGGTTTTGAAAACCGTTCCGAAAGCAGCCTTATTTGCAGGGATTTCACGTCCCTATTTGCCTTGCTGATTTCCGAACCCAATATCAACTCGAAATATTTCTGCAAGCCGGAGCTTTCCAGGATAGGAACGAGTGAGTGCTTGTCGCGCGCACTCATAATGGCGTGGTGAATGCCGTTTTTTGAGAGAAGCTCAAGTGTTTCTGGAATTTTGGGGTAGAGCGAAACGGATTTGCAATATGCGACCGGGTCCTTTTCCATCAATTTGATGCGCTCCTCATCATAAACGCCGTCCATGTGCTTGAGGAAGGGTAAGTGCTGCTCGACGATGGTCTCTAAATTGCCAGGCGTCAGTTCCGTGTGCTTTTGATGCAGGACGTAGTTCGCAAAAAAGTCCATCGCATTGACCGATTTGGAGCGGTAAATCTCGAAGTCGTGAAGGGAAATAGGGAAAAAATCAATTATGCCTGCCTCCCTGGCGATGCGGGCCTTCTCGCGTTCAATTGCTGCAAGCGTGATGAGGTAGCACTCCTTCACGCTGTCGACAATGACGCCGTCGAAATCCCAGATTAGTATGCGCATAGTATCACCATATTTGAAAAAAAAGATCCTTAGAATATAAGGTTCCCCAGCATATTTTTCACTTCGGGAAGTTTTGCTTGATTGAGCGAAACCTGCTTTCCATAACTGGTCGGTTTGATGATTAAAAAGCCTTCTTTTAAGAGCCCCGAAATGGCCTCGTCAACAAGCGGATAATCATTTTTCACAAATCCTTTCCTCAGATTTTCAATGGCGGTGTGCCTGCCGCCGATGTGTCCATGCCTCAACATTCTCCATAATATTTTCAATCTGAAATGGTCGCTTGCCATAATTAGTTATCAATGGCAAAACCTTTTGAATGGGGCGGGGGGATGGCTTCGATTAGTAGTAAAGTAATATTTAAGTGGTAGTAAGGTAACATTTATTAAGTAGAAAAGTATTATTTATGTGGTGGGAAAATGCTTTCGAAATTGTTTGGGGATTCGGCATTGATCAAGGTGCTGGATTTCCTGCTGGATGAGTGGGAAACGGACTTTTCAACTGTGGAAGTTGCGGATGAGACGGGGCTTACTTGGAAAAGCGTTGCACCAATAATGCCGTATTTGGAGAAACAGGGAATGATAAGGAAAACCAGGACAATAGGGAGGGCGACGATGTACAAGGTGAATGCGGCATCGCCACTCTTGCAGGAACTGAAAAAGCTCGACTTTTTAATTTCCGGCGGAAATCTTAATAGTGCGGGAGTGAAAAAGCCCGAGAGGGCGACGATCCGGATTATCCGGAAGAAGGGAAGCATATGAGAATAATCAATGCGAGCTCGCCGACGAAGGCGATAATTGCAGGGGAGCATTCGGTGGTTTACGGAGGGCTGGCGATAGCTGCGCCGCTGAACAACCGGAAGAAGTGCGAGTGCACAATCGAGAAGGTCGAAGCGGGAAAGGGAGTGATAATTGCTAGGGACATCGTTGGCAGCGGAAAATACTTCGCAAATGGCAATTACGAGGATGAGGATGGCTGGTTTCGGGCAAAGGCAAGGGCAATTGAGCACATATTGAAAACCGAGAAGCGAGGGATTGAGGACCTGCGGATCGGGATGAGTTTTTCTAGGAATGCGATCCCGAAAGGCACCGGCCATTCCGCAGCAACAGCAGCAGCATTGTCCCTTTGCATTTATTCCACGCTAGGAATTGCGCCCGGGATGCAGAAACTGTTCGATGCGGTGCAGGCATTCGAGGAAATCGCGCACGCTGGAAGGCCTTCGGGAATAGATGCCCAAACGGTGCTTTCGGATTTTGCGCTCAGGTTTCGGAAAAATTTCGGGAAGGGAGGCGATGCAAGATTTGAATTCGAAAAAGTGCAGCTGGAGCTGCCCGATGGCACCTCGCTGCTAGTTGTCAACACGCTAAAGAAGGGGGAAAACGCCGATGCGACAGGCGCATTGCTTGAAAAATTTGCTAAAAACGCTGGATTTGGGAAAAGGCCTCCCGAGCTGAGCCAGGAAGAGCGGGTTACGATCACTGAGCGGTTTGATGTAATCGTTGAAAAAATCGGATCTGAGCTGAAAAGGGAGGGGGATGCAGAAAAGCTTGGCGCATTGCTCCTAAAAAACCACGGGCTGCTAAGGGAATTTGGGATGTCCTCGGACGGGATAGAGGAAGCAATAAAAATTGCATTGGAAAAGGGGGCACTTGGCGCAAAGATAACGGGAGCTGGGGGAAGGGGAGGCGCGATACTTGCCCTTTGCAGGAAAAAGGATGCCGGAAAAATACTTCGCGCAATGAAGGAATTGGGAATGGGCGGGGCACGGGCCGAATTCTCTAGGAATGGGGCAATGATCGAAGGGGCGGCCAAGTAATGCACGGGGCCGGAGAAGGGAATGGCTTCCAACAAGGCCGGCGATGTGCGCATCATTTCTTCCTTCCAAGGATGACCTCGAACTCCAATACCCGCTTCTTGAACTGGTCAGCAGCGGCGAACATGAGCATCCCACCAAGCACGATGCCAAGGGTGCCGGAGATTTTAAGCGCCTGCACAAGGCCCTGCACGCCAAAAGCCGAGGGCTCAACCAGGAATGGCCTAAGGATCCCTGGGATGAGTATCAAGACGCCCGCAATGTAAAGCGTTGGCGCCACGCGGACGACCTTTTGGAATTCCATTGTGTAACTCCCAAAGTAAAAAAGCGCCAGCGAAAGCATGAACATCGCCGTTGTGAACAGGAGGTTGTTTAGCACCTCGCTAATGTCTAAAAGCTGGAAGCTTAGGTAAACCGACAGCCCCAGATACACGACGAGCACGGATGCCGCAACTCCCGAAATTTCCTTCTTTAGCTGCAGCGAGCGCATCTGATGTGCCAGGTATAGCAGAAGGAGGCACCCAAGTGAAAGGAGAACGATGAGCCCCGTTATTATCTTGTTCGAGAGGGGCACGTTCCCGAAAATGTACTGGTAAAACAGGAATGAGGGATAAAGCAGGAGCAATGGAAGGATCAGGTACATAAGCTTCCAGCGCAGATGGTGGTGTTCCTGCTCATATCTCGCATCCTTCATGATATCCTTGAGGATCATCCCCGAGATGCCAATGAATATCCAGCCTACGATTGAAAGCAAGTCCAGCCCAGCGTTCAGAAGATCTACCATATTAACTCAACCCCAAAATGTGTTTAATCCACCCAAGGAATTTTCCGATGAAAGACTCTGCCTCAATGGTCTCGATGGTGCTCCCGGAAATCAGGAGCGCAGAAAGCTTAAGCTTCTGCGACGCAGCGCCATACGGCCTATATAGCACCACGGGAAGCCGCGCTGCGATCGAGGCGGGCACGTTCTCGTCCTCAGGAATGTCGCAGAGCACCTTCACCTCCGACATGCTCTCAATTTCCTTGTTCGAAAGCTCATAATTAGAATTCGTCACCCGGTTCACGATGATCCCAAGCACCTCCGTTTTCACGCTCTTGCATAGCGCGACGATCTTGGAAGCGCTCGTTATCGATGGGATGTCGGCGGTCGTGACAATGACGATTTTCCTGCAAGCCTCGATTATCTCCTCCACGTCCTCGGTGATGCCAGGAGGCGAATCCACAATTACATAGTCGTAAGCATCCAGCGACTTGAAAGCGGTTTTTAGGTTCTTTAGCGTCACGTCCGGCTTATACTTAAGGCTCGCGGGAACAACGCGAAGGCCCGTCAGGGGATGGATCACGATGCCATCCGACATCTTGTTCCTTCCGGAAAGCACTTCCTGTATGCCAATTGGCGCATACGATAGCCCCAGATGGAGTGAAACAGACGGATTGCTCAAATCCGCATCAACGAGAACTACCTGCTTTCCCAGCTTGGCTAGCAGGGAAGATATGTTGACTGCAACCACGCTCTTACCAACGCCGCCTTTTCCGGAGATGATTCCAATTATCTCTGGGTCGCTTTCAGGCATCGGCTCTCACCAAAGAAGAAAGCTCTCCCGATTTATAAGAGTATTGCCATTCGCAGCAATAAAAATGGGCGAAGGGCATATTTTGTAAGTGCAAGGCTTCACGCCGTAAATGCCAAAATGTCATTTGGACTTGATGTGCTCCTTGATCTGCTTGAGGTAGCCCGATCGAAGCTCCGCATTCCGCCTCCTTTCGTGCACTTCCTTACGGCTGCTGATGAACCGGATGATCGCAATGAAGATGATGCTCACGATGAAAATCACGATGAGAAGGTTCTGCAAGGAAAGTGCCGGCGGCGGCTGCACTACTAGGTAGCCGGCATACTTGATTAGGTAATCCTCGTTTTGGGGCACCTCCTCAAGGCCGCTGATTTCCGAAAGTTGGTTGCCATTGAAAACCAGGATTAGGGAGAAAGTATGCGTTCCGGCTGATTTCCTTGGCGACTTGACAGAAAATTTCAACGGCGTGACGCTAGCAGGCGTTAGGAGTTCTGCCTTTTTTTCGGGCACCACCTCAAAACCCTCCGGCATTTCGAGAAGCGCAATGAAATTTAGCGGCTCGAAGCCCGCATATGCGATCTTCGCAACGACCTCGCTGCTGCCACCCTCGTAAATCGCAGATGCCTTCAGCTCCCGGATGGATATCAGGTTTGCAACCTTCAATTCCGTAGGCAAAAGCTCCACCTGCCGTACGCTCCAGTAGATGTAGGGCCGGTATTCGGAAAGGAGGGCATCAACAGAGTAAGAGATCCTAACGAGCTCGCCTGGTGCTAGCTTGCTTATCCTCCACTTGATCCCAAGCGGGTCCGAATCGATGAATGCAAGCGGCGGCTTCGTCTCGAACTCCAAAGCATCCTTCCCGACCTTGAACCCTTCCAGCAGCTGCTCGGTGATCATTATCGAAGGCAATATCCTGCTTGTTGGGTTGCGTACGTCGATTGCAATGTCGGATGTGCCAGTCAGCCTGTTTAGCCTAATTGTCTTGAGGACAACGGGGAACATCGCATCCTTCCGAAAGGGCTTCACCCGCAGGACCATGTAATCAATTGCCGTCTTGTTGCCCTCGGTTGCCTCCATTTTAAGCAGGTAATCCCCGACCAGCGCGTCGCTTGGGACGTTGATTCCGATGTTGACAACCCGCTGTTCACTTAGAAGCATGACGGCCTCTGTGGGGGAATAAGTAAGCCAGCCATCGGGAATGCCGCTTATCTTGAATGCAACCTCCGCCCGGTTTTTCGCAATGTTTTTTAGCTCCACGCTCTCGAATGCGCTATCCCCGGCAACAACCTCCTTGAGGAGCGTTATCTTAAGGAACCTAAGGTCGGTGATTACGGGCTTTACTACGGGAATGGTTGTTGGCACATAGGGGGACGCATTTCCCTCGGTGACGGAGGACGGCGCCACATAGCTGCCGCCTTGCGGAGGCGTGCTTGATGGCTGCACGATCGGCGGGGAGAGGATGGAGAAGGCCCGGATGAATGAATTCGTGATGTTCGTGCTCTCGTTGTAAGTTGCGGAAGCATTCGCATAGTAAAGGCCAACCGGGAAGCCCGCGGTGCTCCAGCTTTGCGAAATTATGCTTGAGCTTGCCATCGGAACGATTGCGGGATCATAGACGATTAGCGCAACGGCCTCGCCGGTGGAATTATGAATGCTCAAAATCGTGGTGACGTTGGCGGCAAGCGTACCGTAGTTGTTAAGTGATACGTAAATGTCGGTGCTGCCCCCGGCATACAGCGGATCGGAGGAGATGGTAACATCGGAGATGTTGACCTTTGCTGTTGGCGGCTCGTCCTCCTTGAAATGCGCCGCCGTACCTGCAAAATCAGCTGACGCAAATGCAAGTAAAAATAAGAAGATGATCGCAGCAGCCCTAGTTTCCGCCATTTCCTTCGCACTCAGAGTATTGGTGCGCCTCACTTAAAAAAAGTTGGGCTGGGGCTTGTTTTCAAAATACTTTGGATTGGCGCAAGGTTTGGGGGATGGCAAAGAACATGTTCAATCAATGGATGGAAAGTTGGAGAAGCAAATGGGCTTGTAGGAGCATTATGGCGAAATCCCTCATACGTCGATGTATATAGTATACCACGGCATTCCAATGCTGTGGCCTGCGCCCCCTACGTAATTCGTCTTGTACTTCCAGAGCCATTCATTGGCCTTTTCGGCAGGAGCAGCGCCCGCGTTTATTCCGATCGCGTATTTTCCGGAGGGCGGATTCTTCACCTTCACGGTCACTGTTACCATCTGCGTCCATTCGGGCTTGAATACCGGAAATGCGGGCTCGAGCAGGATCACGCTTGGAGAAACATCAACATCGAAATAGTCCCGAACGACCGAGGCATCCTGAACGATGCTCTTCGTGTTGTCTGGAAAGGAAGTCTTCTGCAGCGTCGCGCTTGCAGGAAAGCTGGCACTAAGACTTAGGCCCTGGTAAGTCTGCACGAGCCAGGAGGTATGGAGGAAGAAATGCACCTTGAAAGTGCCCTGCTTTGGCGAGAGTACCACGGTTTCCGAAGGGTAACTACCATAGCCGAATGCGCCCCATCTTCCTTTCGGGGGATTGGTCATCATCGACACGCCCTGCTCCTCGAATTGCGGGTAGAACTCGGGCTGCTTCCAATAGTCAATTGTTATCTTGCTCGGGTCCGTGACCTTGCCAAGCTCGAATAGGAGCTTGATCACATAAAAATCCTTCGGGAAGGAGGGAAGCTCCTTGAAAATTTCATCGGTAATGCTCCCGAAATATGCGGGCCGTTTGGAAACCGCATCCGGAGCGGATTGGTATGCCTTGAGTCTGGCGTATAATTCCGGCGGATAGTCGGTAGTTGGAATTGCCGCGGAAGTTGGGGATGCGGAAAGATTGACCGCCCCCGGCGTTGCCGTAGCATTTGCAGAACCGAACGTAAAGAGACCCGTGAAGTTTGCAGTGTTTGCAAGCAAGATGACCGCGACAACAAGGATGGCTGCGAGCAATACCTGCGTTGCAGATATGCCTACGCCCTTTTTCGCCCCTCTTGCCATAAAACCAAGTTAGGAAAATGGATGAAAAAAATTATAAACTAAGTGGTTGAGTTATGGGTGAGCCACCTGACATTCGTGCCAGTGTAGCTGCTGAAGTCCGCAAAGAGCCACGCCCTTCCTAGGTCGGCGCCAATTGGCAGTTCGAGAATGACTGGCGCCCATTCCGTATTGTTAACGGGGATTAGGCCCTCGTGAACGGTTCCACCGGCTGTTGCGGAGCTGTTCATATTGACAGTTACCCCGGTCGGAAGGCTTGCATTGAACTGCAGGGAAATATTGATGGCCACTGTGCCGGTATTATCATACTCGAAAATGGCATCCGTATCCTGGCAGGTCGTGCCCGGGGCGACGCAGGGCTGGAGGGATGTGTTTGTGGGGACAGTTGAATTGAAGAAGATGTCTGCAGTAAATACCGCGCCCAATGACCCATCGGAAGCTACACCGGCCTCCCCCGGAAGCGTGACGGTGAAGCTTGTGGAAATCGGCACTGAGAAGTATACTTCGGTTGAGGCGTAATCTGCATAAGTGGAAATTGCCAAGAGGGATAGCAGTAGGATTGCAAGCGCATATTTGAAAGACGAACCCATATCAATCAGCCTCTCAAATGGTACTCATAAGTCATTTATAACTTTATCGGAACTATTGCTAATTTCTTACTGCATCGGCTATTGCCCCAATCGTCCCTAACCTCCATCGCTCGAGTTGGTGTCCAGCCTTCCGATCGTCACCCCCGCTTGCGCGAGGTTGAAATCCGCCCAGCACCACGCAAGCTCTGAATCGCCGGGCGCAACCGAGGCGTTGTTCACCTGCACGTAATCGTTGAAGCTCGAATTTGCGACGACCAGCGCGCTGCCAGCATTGTTGGTATTGTGGCACTTGAACACTATGGAGGCAGGAAGGGTTATGTTGAACTTGATGCTCCAATTCAGGTTTACTTTGCCGGTATTCGTGAAGTTGAAGAAGGGCATCGTCTCGTTCTGGCAATTAACGTGGCTCTTGCCAACGCAGGGCGTCACGTTTCCCTGGGTGCCCTCGACGTTCGCAGACACATTCAAAGTGAAATTCATGATGGCAGTGAAGGGCGCATCCGGAGGCACCGAATCACTTGATTCCACCGGGTTTGTAATTCCAGGAAGGGTAAGCGTGAATGACGTATGGGGCAGGGGCGCCAAGGTAAGGCCGAAATGAAGGCCCATGGATGAGACATCAATCGTGACGTTCTCGGAATAGTCGTTGTAAGCCGCCTTGATGACGCTGAAATTATGGGGAGTGTAGCAATTGATGTTGTCGCCGGTTGAACAGCTTCCGACATAGGCGTACGAGCCGTTTGCAATGTATTCGGTAAGCACTATTCCATTAAGGTATCCGGCCGAATCCGTGCTGCCAACAACCATCGGAACGTCGCTGTCGGTTGAATTGTATATGTCAATGGAAGCGCCTTCGATTGGCCCCTCCGATAAATCGTGAACCCGTACGCGCACATACCATTTGAGGGTGAAATTTTTCGTTCCGGCAACGCCGCCCCAGCCATTGGAGGTACGGTTGAATGTCGTATTGACGAATACGTTGTTCCACGCTTCCTTGTTTGAGTAGACCGCATATGATGCGGCCAGCTCGTGGATGATGTCGATTGTGGAATTGGCGATTTCGTTTTGCGTGGAATCGAAGAAATAAACACCCCCAATGGACCCCTCCGTCGCATCCTTGTCTGAGATGGAACTGACGTTTTGCAGGCATACTCGGTTCATCAGGGTCGAGTTGGAGGCGTAAAAAAAAGCGCCCGATCCCCTGCCGCCGATTCCATCGGTGGTTCCAGCCCCGCCCACATTTGCAAGCGATGAATTCGTCGTAAAATCCGAAAAATTCAAGTTGGTGGTTATTTCCTGCAAAATGAATGATGAATTCCCGCCGTTCCCGCCTACGTCGGTCTTTACGAAGGCAGTACTTGAGCCCGAAACACCTCCCCGCCCGGCCAGGATGTTTCTTATGCTGGCGGAGGTGAACGCGCTGGCTTGGGATCTGGATAGGAAGATAGCATAAGCGCTGCCCGCATTGCCGCCGTTGCCAGCCTGGCCTGTGGTGTAGCCATCCCCGCCGCTGCCGCCGTTCCCCGCAGTTACATTGAGTATTGTAAGGTTTGGAAAGGTGAAATTCTGGGCAGATTCGAAGAACAAGGGAATTGAATTGCCTCCCACTCCGCCAAAACCCCCGTTGCCCGCAGAGGTAGTCCTATCGCCACCGTTCCCCCCATTTCCCGCCGTTATGTTTTGCATGGAGGTCGAATTGAACACGCAATTAAAGGACAAAACCGAGTGGATGCCAATGGCAACCCCCCCAAGCCCGCCGGACCCTGCGGCCGATGAGGTAGCCCCCCCAGAGCCCGTAGTGCCCACGATGCCATTGAGCGTCGTATTTTGGAAATAGGAGTTGTTGCTCGAAAAAAGCCGGATTCCCGTGATGTTCCCGCCCGGCCCCCCAGCTCCGCTCGCTGCGATGAGGACGGGCTTGCCTGCTTCCAAAGATTCAAACCAAGTATGCGCAAAGGAGTCGTTATTCGAACGATACAGGTAAAAACCGAAAACCGCGCCACCGCGCCTGGTATCTGCCGAGGAGTTCCCGCCGGAGATGCGAAGGAGATGCACATAATTGATGCTGCTGGAAGAAACGTTATACATATAAACGCCATAAGCAAGATACCCATTCGACCCCGAAATAAGCGGCTTGAAATCGCGCAGCACCTGCGAGGTGAAATTGCTTCTTGATGAATTTCCCACATAGATGCCATACGCCTCGATGCCCGTGATATTCACATAGGTATTATTGAGCAGAGTCAGGTTTATTGCATTGTCCGCAGAAACACCCCTGGTGAAGTTCACGATGACGCAGTTCTTGATGACGACGTTGTGCGCGTTTGAGATGTTGAACCCATACCCGCTCGTATTCCCAGTAACCGTATGCCCGGCGCAATCGAAAATCACATCGCTCGTGCTGATGTTGTAGCAGGTATACCTTGCTGCAATGTCCGCCGCAAGCGCGGTATTTGCGGAGACTACGTCGCATTCGGTATCGGCACCTTTATCCCCCAAAAGCGGAAGGACGGTCGGGCTGGGGGATGCCTTGGGCGGGGGCGAAATGCTTGGGCTTTCAGTAGGCGATACAGAAGGGGAAGGACTGAGCATATAAGTAGGGGAGGGGGTTGGGGTTTCCGTAATCGAGGGGGAAGGGATTGCTGAAACGGAAGGGCTTGGCGATGGATTTGGGGAAGGACTGGGCATATAAGTAGGGGAGGGGGTTGGGGTTTCCGTAATCGAGGGGGAAGGGCTTGGCAAAAATGTCGGAGATGCAGAAGGCGAAGGCTCCGGCGACGAAGTGGGGGAGGGGCTTGGAGCAACCGAAGGTTCTATTGATGCGCTCGGAGAGGGTGATTCCAACGGGCCGGGGGAAGGAAGTGGCAGGGTGCTAAATTGCAGCGGCGATAGTGAATTATCAGCGCAGGAATATTGGTCGCAGCTCCTTACGTAATATTCATAAACGGAACCCGGCTGCAATGATGTTAGTGCAATGGAGTGGCTCGTGACGCTATCTGAAATGCCAATGTTCAGGTAATCAGCGTCACTTGCAAGTTTAAAATAAACATATGAATTCGAGGGAGTGGTCGTATCCCAGATGATGGTCGCTAAATATTCGGTAATGGATGATGTTTGGATGCCTGAAAGCCCAATTGGAATGGCTGTTGGCGAGGCCGAAGGCTGCGTCTGATTCCCCGTTTGGTTGTCGTCGGCTTGGTTGGTTGGGGAAAGTGCAATGATTGCCAGTAGGAAAACAAGCAACGCCGCAAGATTGGAATATAGAAAATACCCCCTAGCGCCCTTCACCTCCTGGAACATACGCCTACGTAACTGCACTAGATTTTAAACGGCTATCGCTGTTGGGAAAAAAATCAGGAGGGCGGAAAAAACCCCATCGCGGCAAACAAAAATGGCATAAGTTAAATCGGAATGCCTGCGTCATCCAGCCCCCCCCCACGTTTCCCTAAGGGATCATCACTACCGTTCCGCTATCTGCGACGGGGGGCATATCCCCCCCCTTGAGCAGATTGCTCGTTCCCCCTCTTAATTTGTCAGGGAATCATCACTACCTTTCCGCAGTTGCCCGATTTCATCAGGTCGAATGCCTTCTCGTACTCCTCAAGCTTGAATTTATGGGTGATTATTTTCCGCAGGTCAACAGCTCCCGATTTCTGCATTGCAGCAACCGTATGCCACGTATCGTACATTTTCCTTCCGTTTATCCCCCTGACCGTGGCTTGCTTGAACACCATCGCATTGTTGATGTCAAGATTTACCGGGCCTGGAAAAACTCCAAGTATTGCCGCCTCCCCGCCTCCCCTCAATGATTCAAAGCCGCTTTTCAAGGCAGCCTCGTGGCCGGATATTTCGAGGAAGACATCCACACCCCTGCCGGTTTCCTTCCTGATGCGCAACCCCGCATCCTCCGTTTTTGCGTTTATTGCCAGGGTTGCACCGAGTTTTTTTGCCATGTTAAGTCGGTAGTCGTTTGCATCAACCGCATAGATTTCGGTCGCACCGCAGGCTTTTGCAAGCATGATTGCGCACAGCCCAATGGGCCCGCATCCGAAAATCGAAACCTTTTTCCCCGAAACAGGCTGCGCGAAAACGGTATGCACCGCATTCCCGAGGGGCTCCTGCGCGGTCTCAACGTCGTGCGGGATTGATTTTTCGTTCACGATCGCATTTGCAGCGGGTATCACGACATAATCGGCGTAGCTTCCGTTGGTGTCCACGCCAAGTATCCGAAGTTTTTCGCATATGTGGGAATTTCCAATCGAACACTGGAAGCACGTCCAGTCCGCGATGTGCGTTTCGCCGGAGACGTGATCCCCAACTTCCACGCGCTCAACGTGGCTTCCGGCCTCGACGATTTCGCCTGAGAACTCGTGCCCGAAAATCATGGGTGGCTTGATCCTGGACTGCGCCCAATTGTCCCAGCCATAGATGTGCAAATCCGTCCCGCAGATGCTGCATGCTTTTACTTTCACAAGCACGTCCTTGGGGCCGGGTTTGGGAATATTTGCCCCTTTTAATTCTGCACCGGGCTTTGCGCTGGTTTTCCACAATGCCTTCATTGTCCCCTCCATTCAATCACCTTGATTTAAATATCTTCGATGGGAATTCCCCATCCTTTACGCACAACATAAGCAGTACATTCAGAAACATATTTGCTTAAAAGTTAGTATGAATAACTGTTTTTGCTTATTATATTTTGGGTGATACGAATGGCGCATTTCACGGATTTCCTGAAGCTTGAGATAGATGACCTGAAGGCGAAATCGCTTGACTGGAAGCTTCGCACGCTGCAAGGCCCTTCAGTCCCAAGGGCGAAAGTGGATGGGAAGGAGGTTTTGATGCTCTGCTCGAATAATTACCTTAATTTGAGCAACCACCCGAAATTGAAGAGGGCAGCCATTGCGGCAATCAAATCGCACGGCGCCGGAAGCGGGTCCGTGAGGGCAATTGCGGGCACGATGGATCTGCATATCGAATTGGAGAGGAAGATTGCGGAATTCAAGGGATCGGAGGATTCGCTCTATTACCAGACGGGTTTTGCGGCGAACGCGGGCCTCATACCGCAGCTAATTGGGGAAGGCGACATAGTGATTTCGGACGAGCTGAACCACGGCTCGATCATCGACGGGGTTAGGCTAACAAAAGCGGAGCGCAAAATTTACCCCCATAGGAACATGGACGAGCTGAAGAAATTGCTGGAGGAGGCTCAGGGAAAATACCGGAGGATCCTTGTGATTACCGACGGAGTTTTCTCAATGGATGGGGACATTGCGCCCCTGGATAAAATTGCCCACCTGTGCCGCGAGTACAACGCAATGAGCTACGTTGATGATGCGCACGGCGATGGGGTGCTTGGCGAGGGGATTGGCATCGTTCATCATTTCCATCTTGAGGGGAAGGTCGATGTGGAGATGGGCACATTCAGCAAGGCGTTTGGCGTGGTTGGCGGGTATGTTTCCGGCACTCGCGCAATGAAGGAGTTCGCATTCAACAAGAGCAGGACTTGGTTGTTATCCGGTTCAGCCCCACCAGCTACCGCAGCAGCTTGCATGGCATCACTCGGTGTCGTGAAGAATGAACCTAGGCACGTGCAGAGACTATGGAAGAACCGAGAGTATTGGGTGAAAAAGCTAAGGAAAGCGGGTTTCGATACAGGAGTTAGCGAAACGCCAATTGTTCCGGTGATGCTCGGCGACAGTGCGAGAGCGCAGACGTTCTCCCAGAAATTATTGGAGGAAGGAATTCTAGCCCTCCCGATAGTTTTCCCGATGGTCGCGAAGGACAAGGCGAGAATCAGGACGATGATGAACGCCGGCCTGAAGAAGGCGGATTTGGATTTTGCTCTTGAGAAGTTCGAGAAGATCGGGAAGGAAATAGGAGCGATCTGAAATGGCCGGCATCGAAAGACCGCTACCCTTCATCCGTAGGGGAAGCGTAGCAAGGCGCATCCTGAAAGGCAAAACACACAGCGGTCAGTTCGACTTCGTCAAACGCAGGAACATATTAATCGTAAGGGAAAAAGTCGACAGAATCATAAAAGACGGGCGGGTGCACCTGATGGCATATCCGCATCTCGAACATTTCCAGAATTTCCGCAGGGGATCGGAATTCGTTGATCCGTCGCTTTTCCCAGAACAACGACGGACTAGGAAATACCACATATCAACCGGACCCTCTCGTGCGAGCCCGGAGGCAATTGGCACCATCAAGCTTACAGTCCCAAAAGAAGGCGTGCCTCAGGAGTATGGCTATCCTAAAGAGGGCAGGCCGACCCTATTCCTGGAATATGCGCAGGCCCACATCGTCCTGAAAAACAACCCCCACGTCACTCCTGCGCTTTTCAAGAAATATGCAAATTGGAGGTATTATGCATTGGAGGAGGCGATCAGGCTAGCAAGGAAAATGGGAAGGAACTTGCTGATACCACAGGATAACTTGGAAACATTGGTAAACACCGAGGTCGACCACGATAGATTTGCAGATGGGATAGAAGAAGATGCCTTGACAAGGTACATGCCTTCCGAGTTTAAACCCAACAGGTTTGCAAAAGAATTAGAGGACGCGTGCAAGAAAAATGGCGTTAGATTGACAAAAATCAAGTGGGGAAAGGTAATCGAAACGGGCTAGGCAAATATGCAGCCTAATTGTTCCTTTCGCTTTCAGTTTTTTTAGTTTTCTTCTCATTTCGGAATTCGAAATAGGAGTATGCGAATACGTAGATTGAAACCGCAATGATCGGGAACAGGACGAGCCATATCGCCTGCTCCGGCAGAAATATCCCAATGAGTGCGAATGCGGCTGCGATTTTGAAAAGCTTTCCTCCCAATTTGTGGGTCTTCTCCCAGACTATTTCGCTGCTGAGAGTCCAGGGAGTGCGGAAGCCAACGAACCAGTTCTGCTTAGCGTTCTCGAGTAATACGCCCAAATAGAAGAACAAGGCACCAAAGGCGGGGCTCATGAACTGAAGCAAGCTAAATTTCCCTCCCAGATTCCACCAGATCGTAAGCAGGTGGATGTAAAGCATGAATGCGAGAATGGTTACCACGAATCCGTCATAGTACTTTCTGAACCCCCCATAGTTCGCCCGGAGTGGGTCAATCTTCGGAATGAAATAGAATAGCGCGCCAAGAACCGCGGCTAAAATCGGGACAAAGAACGTACCCCAGAACCTATCCATATGGCCGTTTACCTGCCCTTTTTCATCCCAATGCGATGCGACCCTTTCAGGCATCTGGGGGTAAAAATAAGCGCTTATTGCAAATGAAAGCAGCACAACTGCCAGAATTGCATAACCGAACTTGTCCATAAAAAAAACACCTCGGAATTAGGCTTATTATGAAAGGCGGGCAGGAAATATTAATTTGCGCATTAGCCGGAATTATCGAACCAAGGTTTAGCCCTTCTTTCCAAGCAGCTCCTTCGCCCGCTCAACACGGACGTTTTTTTCCTTGGCAATCTGCTCTGCAATCCTTTCGATATCAGTCCCTTTGGCTCCGGCTGCAATCGCTACATTTCTAGCGTGCAATTCCATGTGCCCCCTATTGATTCCCTCTGTTGCTAGCGCCCTTAATGCGGCGAAATTATTCGCAAGCCCAACGCAGGCCATGATTTCAGCAAGCTCGTTTGCGGATTTGATTTGCATTATTTTGAGCGAGAGCTGGGCAAGAGGGAGGGTTTTGGTTGCGCCGCCCACGATGCCAACTGCCAAAGGAAGCTCGATTGTGCCAACGAGATCCCCCTCGTTATTTTTTTGGTACTTTGCTAGAGGCAGGTATTTCCCGGAAATGCTCGCATAGGAATGCGCGCCTGCCTCGAGAGCGCGGAAATCGTTTCCTGTTGCTATGCAGACTGCACCTATCCCGTTCATTATGCCCTTGTTGTTGGTCGTGCAGCGGAATTGGTCGTTGGCTGCGAACTCGTATGCATCGAGGATTTTTTCCATTGCTTCCTCGCCGATAAGTTCTTTTTTCCAAATTGCCTTCGCCTTCACCAGCCGGTGGATCGCAAGGTTGCTAAGAATCCTAAGCCTCACTTCCCCGCCGGTGATTTTCATAATTTCCGGCGAAATATGCTCGCAGATGCTGTTGACCGCATTCGCGCCCATCGCATCCCTCACATCCACAAGTACGTGCAGGATGAGCATTTTCCCCCTTGCGGTGCTTATGAGGTAACCCTCAATGCCTTTCGCTCCGCCGCCCAGCTTGACGAGAGTGGAATCGCGGGTGTTTGCCATTTCAATGAGTTTTTGCTTTTCTTGCATTACCGCGTCCAATGCTTTCTTCGGCTCCTTGAGTTTCACCACCTGAATTTGGCCAATCATCATGGGAGCCGTTGAAGCTGCAGTAAAACCAGCAGGCAGGCTTAATTTGGCTGCGTTCGAGGCTGCGGCAACAACAGAGGGCTCCTCAAGCACCATCGGAATGAGTCTCTCCTTCCCATTTATTTTGAAGTTCATCGCAAGCGCATACGGCAAGGGAAAGGTGCCAATCACGTTCTCGATCATCTTGTCCGCGACATCCAATTTGAGTGAATGGTCGAGTAGGGCTAGATCGTCCTTTGTTAGCAGCCCATCCTCCAGTAATCTTTTCCTGCGCTCATCTATTGTCAATTTGTAGAAGCCTTCGGTTTTCATAAGAATCAGAGGGGATTACAAATCGCAGGTTTAAAAATTGCCCGTAAAATGGGAAAAATACGTCTCCTGCCGAATAAAATTTGCCATTTGTTCGGCAGATTTATAAATCTGAATTCGATTAAGTATTGTCTCGTTATTTTGGCTTTAAACAGGCAGTTGGTATGACAACCGGGATAGTCGGGTATGGAACGTATGTGCCAAAAATGCGCATCAAGGTAGCGGAGATTGCATCCGTTTGGGGCAAGGATGCTGCAAGGGTTTCGGAGGGCCTTGGGATCAAGGAGAAGGCGGTTGCAAGCATCGATGAGGATTCGGCAACAATAGCTGTTGAGGCGGCCAGGAGGGCCGTTAGAAGCTCCAAAATCGACACCAAGGAGATCAATGCGATTTTTGTTGGGAGTGAAAGCAAGCCATATGCTGTGAAGCCCACTGCTTCGATTGTGGGAGCGGCAATTGATGCCTCGCCCCACTACACAGCTGCAGATTTCGAATTCGCGTGCAAGGCAGGTACAACCGCGATCCAGGCGTGCATGGGCCTTGCGGAGAGCAAAATGATCAAATATGGTTTGGCAATTGGCGCGGATACTGCGCAGGGAAGGCCCAATGATGCGCTGGAATTTTCAGCGGGCTCGGGAGGCGCCGCATTCGTGATTGGAAGGGATGATTTGATCGCGGAATTCGAGGGCACTTACTCCTATACCACAGATACGCCCGATTTCTGGAGGAGGCAGCACGCGGAATACCCAAGGCACGGCGGAAGGTTCACTGCGGAGCCGGCATATTTCAAGCATGTGCTTGCTGCTGCAAAGGGAATGATGGAAAGGCTAGGCACCACTCCCAAGGATTACAGCTATTTCGTCCCCCATCAGCCGAATGGGAAATTCCCCGTGAAGGCCGCTAAATCCCTCGGGTTTGAGATGGAGAAGGTGAAGCAGGCACTTATCACGCCATTCATCGGGAACACCTATTCCGGTTCATCCATCATCGGCCTTGCGTCCGTTCTGGACGTTGCTAGGCCGGGAGAGAGGATCCTGCTGACTTCCTATGGCTCAGGGGCTGGAAGCGACGCTTTTAGCATTAAAGTTACAGGAAAAATCGCAGAAAAAGGCAGGAGGCAGGAAGTTGCGGTGCTCGAGCAGATAAAGGAGAAGGCGTACGTGAATTATTCGATCTATGCGAAGCATCGAAGGAAAATAAAGGGCGACTGAAGAAAAAAGGCAGTCGGCAGGAACTGAAATGGAAAACATTTGGCGGAAATTTTATTGAAATACCAATCGGCAATGTTTGGATGGAAGGGCGAAAAATATGGAAATGAAGTGGCAGGATTTTGACCTTGCGGAGTTCCTAAGGCCGCGGCCGGAGAAAATTGCAGCGATGGTAACGCTGCTCATCATCACCACGCCATTGTTCATAAATACGGTTTGCGCGGGCACTGAAAACATCTCGCATTGCGTAGACCAGGCGGGCTTTCCGATGCCCCTTTATGGGATGTTCAAGGAATCGGATTTGCTTGTGGGAAAGGATGCGAACAATTATTTCAAGCTATTCGTGATTGGCTTTCTGGCAGATCTGGTTTTTTGGTATGTGGTTTCCTGCCTGTTAATCTTCGCATATGGAAGGTTTACCGGAAAGGGCAAGCTGGGCGAGATTGGGTGAAAAAAATGAAAAAAGCAACTGAAAGCGCCGGCACGGCGGTTGAAAAGAGGAATGGCCCGCAATTGGGGATGAAGGATGCGGGCAGGCCGCTTGGAATTACGGTTTTCCTGGTACTTACGGCATTGAACCTTATTGGCAGCCTGCTCTCGATGGGCTCGATTGCAAGCACTGGAATGAGCATAATGGGCGCTTGGATATCCGGCGATTTGCTCCTCGCATATATGCTGTTTTGGTTTGGGGTTGGCGCGGCCATAATCTATGGGATATGGAAGAGGAAGGAATGGGCCCCGGATTTTGCGATTGCTATGCTGGTGACGCAGATTGTGCTGAGCCTTGGAGGCCTGCTTTATTTGGATCAGACATTGAATGCGGCAATGGCGCAGGCCGGCAACCTTACGCGGGAGCAGATGGCTTCGGCAATTGAGGTCGGAAAGACGATTTCCTACATAATGACAGCAATCCTTTTTGCGCTTTATGCGTGGTTCATCAAATCTTTCCACGAAAACCACGGTTACTTCCAGGAAAAGGGAATCATATGAGAAAAGTCACGATTGTAGGGGCAGGTTTAAGCAAATTCGGGGAACGATGGGACGCTAGCTTTAGGGATTTGATTTCCGAAGCGGCAGTCATGGCGCTTGCTGACGCGAAAATGGAGGGGAAGGATCTGCAGGCAATTTACGGCGGCACGATGGCTCCTGGAAGGCTTATTGGCCAGGAGCACGTTGGAGCGCTAATTGCCGACCAGCTAGGGCTCAATCCGATTCCCTCAACCAGGGTAGAGGCCGCGTGCGCTTCCGGAAGCGTGGCGTTCAGGAATGCTTACCTTGCAGTTGCAAGCGGGATGTACGACATCGTAGCAGTTGGGGGAGTTGAGAAAATGACCGAAGTTTCTACGGAGGAGGTCTCGTTCGCACTTGGAGGGGCCGGGGATCAGGAATGGGAGCTGTTTTTGGGGGCAACATTCCCGGCCATTTATGCACTGATGGCAAGGAGGCATATGAAGGATTACGGAACGACGGAGGAGCAGATGGCGATGTGTTCCGTGAAGAACCATAGGAATGCGAGCAAGAACAAATTCGCGCAGTTCCAAAATGAGATTACAATTGAAGATGTGATGAAATCTGCTCCTGTTGCAACACCTTTGAAATTGCTTGACTGCTCGCCGATAACGGACGGAGCAGCCGCAGTGATCCTTTGCGCGAAGGAATGCGCGAAGAAATACTCGGACACCCCAATTGAAATCGCGGGGAGCGGGCAGGCGTCGGATTCGCTTGCGCTTGCAAACAGGCAGAGCCTTACCGAAATAAGGGCCACGAAGGAGGCGACAAGGCAGGCATTTTCGCAGGCGAATGTAACTCACAATCATATTCAAGTCGCAGAGGTTCACGACTGCTTTAGCATCGCCGAGATCCTTGCAATCGAGGATATGGGGTTCTGCGAGAAGGGGAAGGGCGGGAAGTTCGTCGAGGAAGGGAACACCCAGCTCAACTCGAAACTTTCGGTCAACACTTCAGGCGGCCTTAAGGGCTGCGGGCATCCCGTTGGTGCAACAGGCGTGAAACAGGCGGTTGAGATTTACTGGCAATTGCAGGGAAGGGCCGAAGGGAGGCAGGTGAACGGAGCTGAAATTGGGCTCACGCAAAACGTGGGAGGAAGCGGCGCGACTGCGGTTGTGCATTTGTTCAAAAGAGCAGATTGATATGCAAATTAAGGAGGGTAGTGGCAACCCAAGTAGGGAGGATATCCTCCCTGTAGGGGTTTTCAAGAGGGCGGATTAATATGGACGGAGCAATTCCACTGGTCTGGAGGAGGATTCCGGAGAGATATACGCTGATGGGCAGCCTTTGCGAGAACTGCAAGACGGAATATTTCCCGCAGAGGAAATTCTGCTCGAAATGCAGGAGGAAGGGGAGAATAGTGCAGAAGCGGATGCCCGAGCAGGGGAAGATATTCTCGTTCACGGAGGTGCAGGCGGCTCCCAGCGGCCACGAGGATGAGGCGCCGTATTTCCTCGCAATTGTCGAACTGAATAATGGCGTCAAGCTGATGTCCCAGATCGTTGATTCGGAAAGGGAGAAGATCAAATTCGATGCGCCGGTGAAAACGGTTTTCCGGAAAATTGCAGAAGGCGATGATGAGGGCCTGATTGCCTATGGGTACAAGTTCAAGGTGATCTGACGCCGGGCATTTGCCATACTACTTAAGGTGCCTATCCGACCATTCCCTGAACTTTTCCTTGAATTGGCCTTCCGGATGCCCCTCAAGGATTTTGGCCAATTCTTTCCTGAACAATTCCTTCAAATGCGGCTCCAGTTCAATGGATTGGCCTTCAGCCGTGCGAGCCGCAAGGCCCCTCTCCGTAAGGGTTATGTGGGTGCGGAGATAATGGTGGCGAAGGACCTTCCGCCCTTCGAAAACGTACGCGTCCTTTCCCTTGCCCAAATGGGGGAGGAAATCGGGGTTTTCCCTCTTAACGAATAATTCTGCTGAAAAAGCCAAAGGAATGGTTTTCCTCAAAAAAAGCCGGTGGCGTGCGTGGTCGTACTCAAGCCTTACCTCCAAGAGTCCTTCAAAGGCCTTCGGATCCGGCTTGAAATCGTAAACGTTTGGCACGCTGCTGCTTCGCATTTTCCACTTATCATATACCGTATGCTTTGAGATTTCGGGCCTGGAATGAATGGGCATAAGCAACCAACTACGGCAGCAGCCTGTTCCTGTCCCTTGGGAAGAGCGCAGTTTCCCTGATGTTTGGGAGGTTGCAGATTTTCATTGTCAAACGCTCGGAGCCGATGCTCCAGCCGGCGTGAGGGATCGCGCCATACCGGAATGCATCGATGTAGCTCTCGAAATCAGAAGGGTTGCACTCCTTTGCCTTGAGCTGCTTGATGAGAAGGTCGGGAATGTGAATTCTTTGGGCGCCGCTTGCTATTTCGAGCCCGCGGTACATCAAATCATACGCCTTGCAGATTTTGGGATTGTCCGAATGGGGCATGGAATAGAACGCCCTTGCAGCTGTAGGCCATTCGGTAATAAGGAATGCTTCCTCTCCAACCAGCTTTTGCAGGTGCTCCTCGTTCTCCTTCGAGAAGTCATCGCCCCATTCCATCGGATGCTTGTGCTTGTTTAGAAGATCAACTAAATGAGTGTAAGTGTGGCGCGTGAGCTTTTTGGGAACCTCCAAATCAACCTTCAATGTTTTGAGTTGCTCGGGGCAATTATGCTTGACAGAATGCAGAATGTAAATAAACACATCCTCCAGTGCATCAAGCGCATCCTTGTCATCAGCAAAGCCCATCTCGATATCCATCTGCGTTATCTCGTTTAGGTGCTGGGTCGTGTTGTGTTTTTCAGCTCTCCAGATGGGGCAGACCATGAACACCTTGTCCATCCCGCCCATCACCGCAAGCTGCTTGTATAGCTGCGGGGATTGCGCGAGATACGCTTTCTTTTCAAAGTATTTCACTTCAAAAAGGTCTGTTCCTCCTTCCGTAGCGGTCTCCACAAGGGAGGGTGGGTTGATTTCCTGGAAATTAAGTTGTGTGAGCTTGTCACGGAAAGCGCGTTGAACCTCGGATCTAATCTTAAAAATTGCTTGAACCTCAATTCGGCGCAGGTCGATGAACCGCTTATCCAATCTTACATCGATTTCAGCGGGGACCTTGCCGGTAATCTCGAATGGAACCTGCTTTAGGACTTCCCCGACCACTTCAATGCTTTCCGGCACCAGTTCCCTGCCCAAATTCGCCATTTTTGAGCTGCGGACCTTTCCCTTGACAACGATCGCGGTTTCCTTGATCAGTTTCTTTGAGAGTTCGATAAGTTTTTCCGGTGCTTCGCCCTCCTTCAGAATGATTTGCATGATGCCCGAACGGTCCCGCAACAATATAAAATTGATCTTCCCGAATGTGCGCGTCTCGTGCACCCAGCCTGCAAGAGCGACCAGTTTTCCCTCGTCCTTCTGCTCGACCTCTGAAACGTAATGGGAACGCAGCATCGTTATCAGGTTGTTTACGGAATGCAGATTTATAAAACGCTTCCAAGTGGGAGGGAGGAATGCGGCATTGCACTGGCGGAAAAAGGCGCATCGGTCCCCCTACCTTTTCAGGGGAAATGCCTGCTCCTCCCCGCTTGGCTGCTGCTTGTCAAGAGCAAGCTCAAGGAGGTCGAAGCAATACCCGGCGATCCTTTCGAGGCAATGGAGGTTCGTAAAGTGCGCAACGGACCTATCCTTCGCTGTTGCCCGATGCTTTTCCACCGCGTAAACGAATTCCTTGAGCTTTGCGAAATCGGCCTCGGAGCACCGCTGCTTGAGGAAAGAATCGAATGCGAGGTGCACGCATTCCCGCGCTCCGGAAAGGAATGCGCTAATTTCCGGGCACGGCCGTTGCCCATAATCCCAAGCGATTTCCTCAACGTTATCCGCCAGCCGTTCAGCAGCCTTTACCGCAAGTATGTCGAAAACCGGCGTCCCAACCCCCTTGTTGCGGTTGGCGTGCCTTAGGAAAAGCAGGTAGAGCCGGTCTACCTCGGATTCGCGCTTGGCCATTTCCGCGGAATGATTTGTCCGGTCGCTTGCGGCCTGCATATGGAGTGAAATCATCCCAACGGCAAGGGATTGGAGCCTTGAGAAGAGCGCGCTGCGCTCGAAATCCTCGTCCTTCGAGTAGGCCTCGAGAACGAACCCTGCGGGGATTTCCCTGCTTATCTCGATTGCGGACAAACGGAGCCGCGCCAACTCGCAAACCTCCGCCGCATTGCGGCCCGTGACCTCTATCCGGTCCGCTCCCGAAACGTAGGCGCCAACGACCTTGCGCAGCGCCATCTCGGTGCTGCCGTTGATCTCGACTGCCGCGCTCGACTTCCGCTTAGAGAAATCCGATTCGAGTATGAGCGAGCCATCCGCATTCTCAGTGAGGCCAAGCTGCTGCCTTGGCCTTATGCCATTCCTAACAACCCATCTTTTAGGGAGGGAGATCGTAAGCGAGGACGCTCCAACTTTCTGTACGCTGCGGTATTCCATAAGCCCACCAAGTATATATTGAATATATACTATAGTGCAAAAGTATATATTGCTTGCGTTTTTTGTAGGAAGCAGGTGATTGGATGTGGGGGGAATTGAGGGCGGTCTTAAGGCCTGCAAGGGAGCATCAGCGGCGGCAGTTGCCAAGGTTCGGCCATGGCCGAATTTCAAGGCGTTCAAGACTCGTCAGGGGTTTGATGGGACGAAGGAATGCCTGGGGCATAAGGCACCTTGGCTTGGTGAGGCTGAGGAGTGCGAATATGTTTCTGTGAATCCGCACGATTTGCTTGATAAATAGGCGCGGGATTAGGACGTGGCACGATTAGGCGCATTGCGGAAAATATGCGAATTGAGAGGTATTTGCTACAGCCTGAACCAGGAACCAAAGAACAGGAAGGAAAGGGGAAGGGCAAGGACGAGTGCTGATGCGGCATGTGCAATGCCCCCCATATTCGCAAAATTCGCAGCAACTGCGGAAATGGCGAGGAAGAATAGCTGCAATAGCCATTCGTGCCTCCCCGTTTTAAGCCAGCCGCGGATTTTGATCTTGCTGGTTAACTGCACGCCCGAAACGGTGAGCGAATCCTGCCATATATGCATCAAATACCCGGCGAACAGTCCCGCAATAATCAGCAGGAGGTCGCGGAAATACTTCATCAGGTGCAAATAATCAAGAACCAGGTAGCCGATTGCGAGCCAGAAGAGGCAAACGGCAACAAGCCCTTTGAGGCTATGCATTATTCCCCTGTGCTCCGCCCCCCGCTTCCCATAAAAAAGCAAAATGATTTTCAAGAACAGGTAAAGGATGAATTTGGTCGCATAAGCGATGGTCTTGGCAAAAAATACGGGGAATGTCAATATTCCTGAAATCTTCACTTTCGTTATCAGCGACTTAGCCGCATCGATATCCGGCAGCAGGACGCCTTCGAAGGATGCGAACAGGAAAAGAAGCGCCCCGTAGAAGGGGAGGAAACCTGCCTTGATGCAAAGGAACATGGCTGCACCTAGGTACATGAACGCGCAGAATAGGTGTGTTTTGCCCTCCATACCACCACTAATCGTATTTGCGATAAAAAACGAGCACCCGAACCCACCCGTTGGTCCGAAGTATATATACCCGTTTTTTCCACACCTGTAGCCCGATGGTGGAAGAGAGCAAGCGGAAAAAATGCTTCTCCTTCCCTTGGGGCCTAAGGTGGTTGGAATGGACGAAATGAATTGGAATGTGGAAAGATTGGTGATGAAGGAAACGAACGCCGAGCTTAAGGAAACCGGAAAGAAGGGAGGGCAAAACGGGAAGAATGTGCAGGAGGGAAAAGGAAGCCTCTTGACATTGGCGCAGGTAATCTTTGCAGGTGAAGGCGCCAAAATCCCCCTGAAAATAGACCGGCCGGGGTTCACTCGGATAATGGTCGATTTGCAAGAGGAGCTAAGAAGGCCAATTGTTGCTGCAGCGAGAGAGGTCAAATTAGGAATCGTGAGCATAAGCTATTGATCGAATTGCCACCAAAACTCAAGTAAATAATTAACACGCCTTGGCCGAGCACGAGGGCCTCAAGCATAGCGCCTTGGAAAAAGCCACACTTGACTGTTGCTAAACAGCTACTGATTTGTAGCTGATTGGTAACAAATAATTAGATTCAAACTTAGTAGATCGGAAGCAATATGTACTGCTTCAAGCAAAGAATTTGGTGGTTAAGATGAACTTAAATAAAATGCAAAACCTATTAATAAACCGCGTCTTTAATGGTAGAAGGTGGAATTTACGAGAAACCTCATGCTATTATCCATTCTTGCAATTTCCTTATTTCTTTTAGGTTGTACCGGCCCAAATAACGGCCCGACGAATTTGAACCAGACGGGTTCGAACAATGCATCTATATTGAAAGTCGCCAAATCGGTCAATGAATTCTCATTCAGCTTCTACAACGCAATTGACGCTTTAAAGGAAGGGAAGGAAAACGTGTTTTTCTCTCCCTTAAGCATTTCCCAGGCATTTTCAATACTGGATGAAGGTGCAAAAGGAAATACTGCAGCCGAACTTGAAGGTGTTTTTGCCTTCGAAACTGATCCGGTCAAACGGAGAGGGTCCAATGCCGCACTAAACAATCTACTCAATGCTCCAAATCCCGAATACCAGCTATCTGTCGCGAACGCCCTTTGGGTAAATAAAAATTATCCAGTTTTGGGGGATTATGTTGGCGTAGTTAAAAACTTCTATGGCGGCGATGCGGCAAACCTCGATTTCGATGCGAACCCGTCGGGTTCGGCGGATACTATAAACAAATGGTGCTCGGAAAATACCAACGGAAAAATCCCGAGCATTCTCACTCCAGATATGGTAACGCCCGACCTGAGACTGGTGATTACCAATGCGATTTATTTCAAGGGGAAATGGCTAAAGGAATTCGACAAGAAAAACACGAAGGATATGGAATTCCGCAAATCCGCAACGGAAAAAATCCGGGTTCCGATGATGTTCAGCCAGGACCACGAAGCACATTTTTCATACATGGAAAATGACCTTCTTCAATTGTTGCAGATACCGTACAAGGGCGATAGGCTCTCGATGATCGTGCTACTTCCGAAGAATGACAACCTTGCAGGGATGGAAAACGGGCTAAATTTGGAAAGTTATGAACTTTGGAAAAAGGATTTGAAAAGAGCACCTGCAATCGTTTACCTTCCGAAATTCAAATTCGAGGTGAACTACGATTTGAAACCGACTTTGCAGAATATGGGCATTAAGGATGTATTTGTTTATGGTCCATCTGATCTTTCCGGAATTAACGGCATTAAAGTGGATGGAATTAACGACCTTTATGTGGGGTTTGCCTTGCACAAGGCGTATGTGGACGTAAATGAGGAGGGAACCGAGGCTGCGGCAGTTACCGGCATCGGTGTAATGTCTGGTGCTGCGGCCCCACCGAAAAATCCGCCGGAGTTCAAGGCCGACCATCCGTTTATCTTCATGATAGAGGATAAGGAAACCGGGCAGGTACTTTTCATGGGTAAGGTGATGGATCCCTTGAAAAATAAGTAATTTTTATATTGAATTGGAGGTGAATTTCGTATGCCTTATTTCCTCCTCTTCAATTCCCCCATCACTTCCTGCAGATCAATCCCCCTACTCTCAAGCCCAACCAGCACCAACTTCCCTTTAAATCCACCTTGGAGATCTCGGATTTGCCCATGGAAAGGGAACGGATTGGAGGTTTAAATGGGTTTTGAGAAGAAGAATAATAATAAACGCCTTGGCCGAGCTCAAGTAATACTAGGATTCCTTAGCCGTAAATCGCTTAATGAGCCGAATGGGTCATAAACACTGCTTTTATATGGTAATTGTCCCTATTTTTACTGATTTCTATGGCGGGTCTTTTAGATAAACTTCAAAATTTAATGCCAAAAAGTGTTGGTTCAGCAATCAATAGGGCTAGTTTGAATTCTAAAATTTCCCAAATTCGGGACGAAGCAACAAAATTACAGGAGTATATCAATAAATTAGACGCGGATAAGCGAAAAATACTATTGAAAGCAAACGAAAAACTTTACTTTCACGGTTTTTCTGAATTCCTAGAAGAAAGAATGATTAGGGAATTGTCTTCGGGTTTCGCGGGTTTCAGGGTCGCGAGGGGGGTATGGTTGGGAGGTTCAAGTGGCTCTTCTGAGTCATTTCCAACACTTAAAAAGATTGATAAAGGCACCTTAACGATAACCAGCCGCCGCATTATCTTTAATGGCACGTATAAAAATATTGAAATAAAATTGGATAAAATTACAACTCTTGAACCTTTCTCAAATGCAATCGAAATCGGTCAAGAAAATAGACAAAAAACAATGGTTTTTACAACCGAATACCCTTTTTCAATTTTATATTCAATTCAGGCTTCGCTAAATCCTAAAGATATCCCAGAGGAAGCATCTTTAGCAATAAGGAGAGAGATAGGTAGCAGAATAGCTCTTGATTTGAAAAAAACAGAATTTAAATCGCTTGTTCTTGACGAGGATAATGTCGGAATATATGCAACATATTTTAGGTTACTTTTTACCAAATTAAATTCAGTAATGTCGATGTACCGGCAACTTCCATCCTCCAAAACCATATCTGGAATCGACAACTTAGTTTTATCGATTGGTAATTTTGCCTTAGTATTAGAGGAGATAAATAATGCAACTGATCTCATGAGAAAAAGAGAACCTCAAGAACTTAATAGAGAACAAAAATCAAAATATTACGAAAATGGATGGGAGGAAATTGGAGCCAAAGAAAAATTAGTAAACGCCATTCGGCAATATACTAAATCTGCGGAAGAAAGCGGCATAGTAAAAATAACTTATATTCCTAAATCGTAACAAATTTCAAATTAACATTTAAAGGCAAAACAGAGCAAATGTTTGGTTTAAATCCAAAAGGGATAGTGTTGACTATACCACTTAGACCTAGTGTTATTCCAGAACTATATATTTCTGCCTCGTAGCTTACATCTCTTCTTTTT
>JBFYLP010000007.1:0-33089 GCA_041305345.1 Microcaldota archaeon
GGCGCTGGTTCGCCAGTAGCTGCTGTTGCCGCGGCAAATGAAGATGAGGTTATCGTGCTTGTTGAATAACGCACATCATAGCTTGTTGCCGTGCCGGTTGAACCGTCGTCTCCAGGAGCAGCCCATTGCAGCGTAACTGTGCTGGAAGTGGAGGCAGTTGCTGCAAGGTTTAAAATGGCTGCTGGAGGCGCCGTATCGCTGGAGCCCGTTGTTGAAATCGTTTCAAACATTACCACTCCTGGTTCGGCACTCCAGAAAACTGGGATATAATTGGCGGAAGGATTGACGAAAGCAGGCCCCTGTGGATGCCGCACATCGTTGCTATCAAATGTAAGCTGAGTGGAAGGCCCCCAAGTCTTTGTGACCGAGTTCCATTTCCTGTAGAAAATGTTATTGACGTATGAGGACTGGGATTGGCCGATGATGTAAAATAAATACAAGTCATTGCCGTGCCTTGTGAGGGAAGGATGCCAAACAGCGGGAGTGATAGAAAGATGCTCAACGAGCGTTTGCGTCCACGTGCCGGTCCCTCCATTGTAGGATTTCCAAGAATCATATAAATTGCCCCATCTGTCCGGATAAACGATGTGAACTTCCCCATTCACGTAATTCATCCCGTACTCTCGAAGGTAAATCTGCGAACCCCAGATGATCGTAGAATCTGGCTTTTCAACGAACGATGAGCCGTCCCAGATGAAATATTTGTACCCCCAACCGACTGATGACGAACCCTCGCTGTACCAGATGATTACAGCAGGCTGCCCGTCTATGAGCATCGAACCGATGCGGACGTTGTCATATCCCGTATTTGATACCCATCCTTGCTGGGGGAAAGTGGCCCCCCCATCAGTAGAATGGAAATAGCGCACATTGCCGGTCGCATCGGTGGAAGTGCGCGCAAACACCCAAATGGATGTAGGGCTTTGGGCAAGTACGTTGTTCCTTGTTGCCACGCCCGAAGGCAGGTATGAGGAAGTAAGATGCATTTCGGGCCCAAGGTCGGACGTGGAAGTGCCGGGGAAGTTGGCTTTCCTAAAATAGGCCGCACCCGTATCGAGGTCCGTGACATAGATATTGCCCGCGGCATCGCCGTCAACAGAACCGTGGTAGTCGAGCCAACTCTTTACCGTTATAGGCGCGCTCCAAGTTGCGCCCCCATCCGTGGTCCTGATGAAATTCGATGAAGAACGCTGGTAAGCGAGCCATACCGCGTTGGGATCAGTTGCGGACATGAAAGACTTGTAGCGCGGCATCCCAAGGAGGCAGTTGGAGCTTGCGCAGGTAGCGATCTCGCGGGGCGCTGCGTGGATTTCGATGAATAGGAACAATAGAATAATTGCCATATTGAAATATTTTCCCATCACAATCACGCCCGAAAGCCCGAATTTAAGACGGTTTTCCCGTATTTAAACCATTCGAATAGGGAAAAAAATAATTTGAATGAAGGTACGGCCCCGCCTTACTTGAGGTCCTTGAAAAGCAGCTGCTTTTCCTCTGGCTTTCCGCGCTCAAGCCCGATAAGGTCGAGGAACCGCCAAATCAGCACGAAGAAGATGAAGATGATGATGATTCTGGAAAGTGCCGCGGGCACCTCAAAGACCGATAGGAGGAAGGGCGAGGCGATGAACATCAACAAGACGAGGATTAGCTTTGTGAAATCGCTTGCGATGTGCGTTGCAGTGTATTCTTGGCGATGCCTCGACAGGAGCGATAATCGCACCAAATTGTATTCAATGAGGACATATTTCAGCAGCTTGTAGGAAATGAAGGAGATGACCGCGATTGCAATGAACGCAAGGATACCAAATGCATTTACCGATAGCCCGAGCAGTTTCACGTCGTAATTGGAAAGGAGGTACCAGCCCGCGAAGATGATTCCTAGGAATATACCGATAATGCCTATGTGGTCGACGATGGATGAACTCGCCTTCCCCAATGCATACCGGAACCTTCCTGGCGCCTCGAACGCATCCATTATCTCTTTCATGTAAGAAGCGAACTTGCGGGCCCTCCGTTTGAGGCTGAAGGGCACGATCGCGGATGAGAACGTGTGGACGATCTCGTACCTTCCCACAAGCAACGATGTTGCGAGGGATGAAATGAACACGACAACCGATGTGATTCCAACAAGGTCGAGGGAGCCAACAGAGCCATTCGCCTCGCGGGCAATTAGGAGGGAGAATTCCCCAACTGAGAGCATCGCAAGCCCCGAAAAGACGGCTGACTTCGATGAAAAGCCAAACAAGTAAGCCGAAATCGACATTCCAGCGAATTTGAAGATAAGGTTTGCGGCCGCCACAAGCACGATTATCTGCCAGAACTGGCCAAGCGTGTTCAGGTCGATTAGCATCCCAATCGACATGAAAAACAAGGAGGAGAACACAAGCGCAAACGGGGAAATCGCGTTTTCAAGCTCCTCACCCTTGGGAAGGGAGGCAACAAGGCTCCCGGCAAGGAAGGCGCCGATTGATGGCGATAGGCTGAATGATTCCGCAAGGAAGCTAAGGCCGACACCGAGGCTGAGCGCAGTTAGCACCATCGTCTCCCCAGCCTGGTATTTTACGAGCCAGTCGAAAACAATGCGCAGGAGCCTTAAAAGTATGAAATATACCAAGGAGAGAAGCGCAAGCGCGAACACAATAGAAAAAAGCAGGTTCATTGCAACGGACTTGCCCGCATTCAAACCGGAGAATACGGTCAATGCGAAAATCGCGAAAAGGTCCTCGACAATCAACGCCGCGACGAGGATGGGCACCTCCTTGCGGTTTATCATCTCCTTTTGCTCAAGCACCCGGACAACGAGCGCAGTCGAGGTGATGGAAAGTATCGTCGCCAAATACAGGGGCATCATTGGCCCGAATTCAGCCAGCGGGCCTATTAGCGTGGCAAACCAGAAGGAGAGCAGGAAAACGATCCCGAGCTTGAAGAAGGCAATGAGGAAAACGCGCACGCCAAGCTTGGAAAGCTTCGATATGTTGAACTCGATACCTATTGTGAAAAGCAGCAGCACCGCGCCGATGTTTGAAAACGTGTCGACAATTGCGCTCTCCTGCACCCAACCGAGGTAATTAGGGCCGATTATCGCCCCGATTGCAAGGAGGCCAATCACGGCCGGCTGCTTGAAACGGATCGCAAGCGCGCCGGCAATTGCCGCAAACAAAATCAATATTCCAAGATCTGAAAAAAGTGTCATCTCGCTCTCTTCATTTGGGTCCGTCATCATATTTTAAATTTGCGTTTGGCCTCCCGGCAGGAAATCGGTTAATAAAGAGCCGCAGCCCTAAAAATAATTGGGAGTAATCCATGATGTCAAAGGAGCTAAGGGTCGCAATCTCGTGCGTGAGGGCGGCCAAACGCATATCATTTTCGCATTTCGGCAGGCGGATTGCGTGCGAACTGAAGGAGGACGATACGCCGGTGACGCAAATCGATAGGCTTTGCGAGAAGGCGATGATGGATCGTATAACCGATGCATTCCCCGAAGACTCCATACTTTCGGAGGAAAGCGCCGAGAGAAAGGGGGATCCGCTAAGGAGATGGGTCATCGACCCCATAGACGGCACCAAGGCGTTCATCCACGGACTCCCCACATACGGGCATATGGCTGCATTCGAGGAGAATGGCGAAATAATCGCAGGCGCTATAAGCGTGCCCGCAATGGGGCGGGTGCTTTATGCGGAAAAGGGGAAGGGCGCTTATTGCAACGGAAAAAGGGCGAGGGTTTCGGGCGAGGCGATGCTTAGAAGGTCTTCCATCCTGCACGGAAGGGGCAAGGGATTCCTTGAGAAGGGATACCTAAAAAAGCTGCGAAAGCTCCTCGATGCGGTATATCACTCGTGGGGTTTTAGCGACCCCCTCGCGTTTTACCTGATAGCAACCGGAAGGGTTGAGGCGCTTGTCGAGACTTTCCCGCATCCTTGGGACGTGGCAGCACCGAAAATCATCATCGAGGAGGCCGGCGGAAGGTTTTCAGACCTTTCAGGCAGGCAAACGTTACATTCAAATACCATAGCAATATTCAGTAATGGGCGAATCCACAACGACCTGATTTCGATACTTAGAAAATGAGTTGATTTTATGAAAGCACACACGAAAAAACCCGGTAGGGGCGAAGGCAAATTGCGGCCAGGGGGATTGTTTAGGGATGGCAAAAACAAGCTCCTTGGAGGCGTGGTTTCCGGAATTGGCAAATACCTTGGGATTGAGCCTGCGGCGATCCGGATCGCATTCCTGGCATTTGTTTTCCTGATTGGATTGATCGACGGCTTTAGGGGGATTTTCCTCCTTTTCCTAATCTATATTCTTGCGTGGCTTTTCATTCCTTCAAGCAACGAATAGGTGGTAAAAAAATGGCAGAAATAAGGAGGCTTTACCGATCCAGAAGGGATAGGATTTTGGGCGGAGTATGCGCGGGCATGGGCGATTACTTCGGGATCGATCCGGTGCTCGTGAGGCTGCTATTTGTCCTGCTGACGTTTGCAGGTGGGGCGGGCATTGTCCTTTACCTGGTGGCCTGGCTGATCACGCCGGAAGAGCCGCTTCCAAAAAGGAGGGGTTGACACCCTTCCTTGATAAAAAAAGCCCCCGGCGAGGATTGACACGACACCCCCAGGGAAACTACGTTTCCCTCCGCGTGTCGCCGCCACCCTTCCTTGATAAAAAAAGCCCCCGGCGAGGATTGCACTCGCGACCTTTCGCTTACGAGGCGAACGCTCTACTACTGAGCTACGGAGGCAGTTGATAAATTAGGGTGCGCAATTTTTTAAAGAGGGGGTGACGATCCTGTAAAAGTTCAGGGATCTTCCTAAAAGTGTTGCCCCGCTGCGACCTTGCTACGAAAGCCGAATGCAGGCATTTTTTACTCAGCCGCAATGTTAATAATATTCTGTTCCGGTATTCTTAAGGTGTTTTGATGCCACACAAATGCATTCGCTGCGGGCTGCTCTACGGCTCGGGCTCGGAGGAGCTGCTTAAGGGCTGCAGCTGCGGCTCGAGGATTTTCATGTTCATCAAGCAAGAGCAGGTAACACTGAAGGAGCAGATGGAAATCCTTGAGCGCGAAAGCAAGAGCATGGTTGTGGAAAACCAGGTGCAGCTTGATGAAATCGCCCAAATCGCGCCAATTTCCATTGAGCGGGCTCCCGATCCTGTTAAGATTGACCTTGGCGAAATGTCTAGGCCGCTGGAAATACCCGATGTGAATAAAATTGCGGAAAACATACGGAATGAAAATGAAAGGCAGGCGGCAATCGATGAGGCAAATGGGCTTGCAGGCACAAAAACTTTTCCCGGAAGGCCGCCCGCTGAGAAGCCGGTAGAAAACATCACGATTTTGGAGAAGGGGAGGTACGTGCTCGACCTGAACTCGCTTATGCATGGTAGCCCGATGGTCATCAAGTCGGAACACGGCGTTTTCTACATCAGGATACCCACATCGGCGGAGAAGCACAAGAAAAAGGGAAGGAAGTAAATGGCAATAACGGTCACAAGCGCAACGGGCCTCACGGTATTGCAGATGGGGACAACAGAAATGATCGTAATTGCCGTAGTGCTCGTAATATTGGCAATTGCGGTAATGTGGATCTTGAAGAAATTGATCATCAATTCGGTGCTGGGCGTGATAGCGCTCGTAGTGTTGAACGCATTGGGAGTGCAGGTACCCATCACGATTGTTTCCTTCCTGATCGTCGCAGTCCTTGGCTTATTCGGTGTTGCGCTGCTGGTAATACTGAATTTGGCGGGAGTAAGGGTTCCATAGCACCATTGGAGTATTTTTATATCTGAACTTTCTACTTTTAGGAAGGGTTAAGCACCGCAAGGAAAAGATAGCGGAAATTATTCGCTAGGGTCCGTAGCTCAGCCTGGATAGAGCGTCTGCCTCCTAAGTAGAAGGTCGAGGGTTCGAATGGACACCTACGGGGGAAGCATCCCCCACTCGTGTCGCCTCTCCCCCTCTTAATAAAGTGGGTTTGGCATCAACCGAAAATCCCTCCGGATCCGTTAACTGGCTTTTTCCCTTAAGAAAAGAAAAAGAAGGGTTGCAAGAAAAAAACCCCTACGGAAAAATAAGAAGATGCAAAAAAGCAGTATTGCAAAACAAAAAAAATAGGGTTTTTTGAATGGATGATTTCCTCATCAGGAAGATGAAAGAGCTGCTCGAATCCTCGAGGGCCAGGGACATCGCTAAACTGAAGGATCTCGGTGGCGATTTCGCCGAAAAGGCATACCTGAGGCACGAGCAGAGGATGGTGAACCTCATCGTGATCAGCTATGCGATGGCAAAATTCCTCGAGAAGCATTACGTCACTAGCTCGAAGGAATGGGGAAGCTACTACGATTGGTACCTTGAGCAGATTGGAAAGGCAATTGGCCTGATTTCGGAAGGGGCGATTGAGGAATTCTTCTCGGTAATTGACTCAATCGTGCTTGAAACGGAGAAACTGAGCGAGAAATCAAGCAAGTTCCAGTCGAGCGTCGTATCGAAGGCCAGGATCAAGGCTGCCACGCAGGTATATGCGCACGGCGCCTCACTTTCAACTGCTGCGGATTTCGCCAAGGTGAACAAGACTGAGCTTTCAAGCTACATAAACGTCACAAAGCTTCCGGAAAAGTACGGAACGTTGAGCGTCAAGCAAAGGCTCAAAATGGCTGAGGAGATTTTCGGCGTTTAATCGAGTGACAACCAATGGGCTTGGACTTACTTTCGGCAATTCTCCTTGCAATAATCCAGGGAATCACCGAATGGCTTCCAATCTCAAGCTCCGGCCACCTCGTATTGGCACAGATGCTCTTTGGGTTAAAGGTGCCAATTCTTTTCGATATAATGCTTCACCTAGGAACCCTGCTAGCCGCCCTTTTTTATTTCCGGGACGACATACGAAGAATGGCCTTCGCGTTCTTTTCATTCAATTCCAAATCCGAGGATTCAAAGCTCGTTTGGCTAATACTGCTTGCCGGGATTCCAACTGCGGCAATAGGCTTTGCATTCAAGGATTTCTTCGAATCCCAATTCTCGAGCGGCCTTGGAATCGGGATTGCGATGGCGATCACGGGAACG
This sequence comes from Microcaldota archaeon, assembly GCA_041305345.1. Classification (GTDB taxonomy): domain Archaea; phylum Micrarchaeota; class Micrarchaeia; order Norongarragalinales; family SBBD01; genus JACRGC01. The sequence goes on from JBFYLP010000007.1 coordinate 7,058, forward strand.
TTTCTTTTCATATGCGAAGGAACCCCCGGATCAAAGCGCATCGGGGCAAAATCGGCGTTCGTCATTGGAGTGGCCCAGGGCCTGGCGGTGATGCCTGGCATTTCCAGGAGCGGATCCACGATCGGTGCGGGGTTGCTGATGGGAGTTGAAAGGGAGAAAGCGCTAAGGTTTTCCTTCATTCTTGGGATTCCAGCAATCCTTGGCGCTGCGCTATTCGAATGGGATGGCGCGGAAATTTCCGGAATACCTCTCGAAACCTCATTGATTGCCATTGCGATATCGGCAATCGTCGGGTACCTATCAATCGGCTTCATGATGGATTTCGTGAAGAGGAGGGGATTGAAGCCTTTTTCATATTATTGCTTCCTGATTGGAATGGCAGCGATTGCCGCATCCCTGGCAGGCGCCCTCTAACCTCAAGAAAACGGTTTTAAATTCGTGACGGGTTGATGATGTACATATGCCAAGCCTGACGATAGTCAAAAGAAATCCCATCATAATCAGGGGCAATCCCGCAACCAGGGAATTGATGGATAAAGCAAACAAATTGCCCGGATCGAAGGAAAAAATCACGCTTAATGAGGCGTTGATGTCACTGAAACTTGGGAGGATGGGCGTAAAGCGGTGGCTCGAACGCATTGAAAAAGAATCAGCCATCAATTCCGGACTTGAGCATGGAACCCCGAAATTCAATCTTGCGGTCCGCGCGGGCACAAAAAGCCGGCTGAAGGCATACTTCGAGTGGAAAAAACGGAATAAATAATAAGCGCGGAGGGCGGGAGATCAGGACAATGTGCCGCCAAAACGATCCCGATTCGCAGAGCAAATTAGGAGGGTAGAGCCGACACGCGTAGGGGAACTAATTCCCCAAGATGTGTCATTCGAACCCGCGCGACGATTACTCATCAACAGCTTTCCGTTAGCTGCAACCTATTAGCAGGCTTGCGTACCCCAATTTCTTGATTCGCAGAGCAAGACCCTTTCTTTTTTCCCAAGGGTCTTTTTCTTTTGGAAAGAAAAAGAGGCTTGCCGCCATAGCCACTAGGCGACCTCCGCACGTTTGCTAATTAGGTGAATGGAGCATTATTAATATATTGGAATGCAAGATTTTCCTATGAAAAAGCTCAAAATCTGGAGTTGGCCTATGTTCATCTACCTGCTTGCACTGCTTGCGGTGCTCTATGGACTATTGAAAATATTCGGGGCGGATGAGGGGCTGCTTTTGCTAAAACCGGATATCGCGGCATTTTCCGCAATAATTTACCTTCTGGGAATGGCGCTTTGGTGCATCGGGTGGGGAGGATATTTGAAAATGAGGCCTCTAATTGGAATCAAACTGGGTTTTGCTTCGCAGATAGGTGGATTGACTCCCCTAAGCCTCGGAGCGGACCTCCTTCGCGGCTATTATGCGGAAAAGGCGGGAATTAAATTTACGGGCGGGGTTGCGGCAAGCCTCGCGGCGAAATTCCATAAAATTTTGATTGCACTGGTATTTTCGGCATTTGGGATCGGGTTGATTTTGCTGCTCAACAGCACTATCAAAGGTTCCTTGCTGCTCGGCTTGGGGATGCCCGGCCTAATGCTGATTGGGATATACCTGCTGACAAAGAATTATTTCTCCATCCTAGTTTCAAAAGTCACGCTTAGGAAAATCAAGGCAAAGGATGCGGGCGAGTTTTCCAAGGGGCTAAAAGGATTCATAAGAAGGCCGCCAAAAGCCGCGATAATTATGCTTTTACTTTCCTTGATCTGCGAGTTCGCATCATTCTACCTGTGCTTTTATGCAGTTGGAATGAGCCTCGATCCCCTCTCGGCCTACCTGATCTTCGTGCTGCTGTTCTTCGCCTCGAAGGCGCTTGTTCCGCAGGGCCTCGGCGTGACGGAGATCATCGGCCTGGTCCTGCTGGGGAATGCGGCCCCGATGCCCCTGATCGCAGCCTCCCTGCTGCTTTGGAATATCGTCAGAATCTGGGTGCCTTTGGTGTTTTCCGGAATTGCGGTATTCGTTGCGGGAAAAAAATGAGCGGGCCCGCCAATTCTCGGTAATACTCTAGTTTTCTTGCGGGAAAAAATTAATAAAAAGGCATGACAGACCGCATAAGGACAAAAAATCCGATCAGTAACACTATAGAGGCCACTAAAGTAAGAAATACGGTTGCAAAAGCCATAGGCAAGCTCAATTTGTGCGCTTCAGCAATTGCATAAATCTGATAGCAAATCAAACCGATAATATATGCGGCATGTGTCACCGGGTTTAGGTTTGCAGCATTTTTATTCAGCAGAATGTCAATTAAAACCGTAAAAGAAAATAGAATCAAAAACGGAGCATAAGTTATTGATAGCAGATAAAAATGTTTTTCAACACTTCCATTTCCGCCCAATATCATTGAAAAAAGGAATAACAGCAGGATGTTTGGGAAAACCACTATTGCATAAATCATTCCAAAAAGGAACGTGAACATAATTGACGACAATACCACACCCATTAGACTAATCGAACCCGCACTATCCTTCAGCAAGTAATCCAAGTTGAAGAATAATAAGATCAATATGATTGAAATTATGCTTCCTAAAATTAAATGGATCAGCCCGTTTTGGGCTGTTGCATTGGGTGCTTCCTTCGAAAGGGTTCCCTTAGGGTCCTTAATAACATCTAACCAAACCATCAGATCCATATTCAAAAACACCCATAATACCCAAGTATTTGGGCAATAATAAAGTTACCTGTAAGTACTTATAAAAAAAGCCGGACGGGCCCGCCGGGACGCTCGTCTCCTTGTGGAGATTTCGAATTTCCGGATCGATTATTGATTTTAATGTCAATAATCCCTCTTTCTTTTCCGAGGGGCTTTTCTTTCTGAAAGAGAAAGAAAAGGTCTCCCGGATCTAGAGCTCCGCAAGCTCCTGTTCTGTCCAGGTTATACTACGGGCCCGTTTGAATGCGTAGTATTTATCAAAGATATGGCTTAAAAACACAAAGCTAGATAAAAATAGCCTGTTTCGTTTGCAAGGTGAGAAAATGAGGACGTGTTCAAGCTGCGGAAGGGCATCCGATGATGCGACCGTGTTCCCGTGCCCCGAATGCGAGAAGGGCAAGATAATTCGGTGCAAGAGCTGCAAGGAGAATTCGGTGAAGTACGTTTGCAGGGAATGCAAGTTCGAGGGTCCTTGAGGGAAAGGGGGGCGCGATAACTAATGGTAGGAAAAATGCCCGAGGAATGCAGGCCGGTAAAGGTGATGACCTTCGGCGCATTCGACGTGCTCCACAAGGGGCACGGGTCGCTTTTCATACAGGCAAAAAACTTCGGGGGCAATTATTCCGACTTGTTGGTCGTAGTTGCGAGCGATGCGAGGATCAGGCAGGTGAAGGGGGAAAAGCCGTGGTTCAGCCAGAAAAAGAGGATGGAGAACGTCAAGGCAACGGGATTGGCAGACTTCGTGATCCGGGGCGACAAGGAAAATACCCTACAGCCGATAATCAGGCATAAGCCAGACATCATAGTTTTGGGTTACGACCAGCCCCTAAGGGAGGAAGTGCTTGGGAAAATGCTCGCAAAATTGGGGCTTAAACCAAAGATATTCCGCGCAGGAGGTTTTGATCCGCACATATACAAGAGCTCCAAACTCAAAAGGCTTCAGGAGGAGGAGCGGATGTCAATGATGCTGCTGGGCGGTGCCAACGACTATGAGCCCAACAAAAGCGATCGCGCCAAGCGTGGGCATTGAGAGCTGGATGCCCCCGGATGACATCACGTAAATGAGGAGGAGCGCAAGAAGGACCCAGGATGTTTCATCGCTCGGAAAGTAACTCGTCATCGAATTCACCCTTAAGCAGAACGATTGATTTTTACGGAGGAATAGGTATTTATTTGTTTTGCCCAGAAGTATTTTTTTTATCATTATGAGCGGGCGGAGAAACACAACCTTTTTAAAGATTAATCGGTACTTTAAATGGTTCTTTTCAGCTGACAGGCTCAAAATGGCTGATTCTAGGAAGGCAATTAAACTAGAAATAGCTTTGATTGCACTAAAATGAAAATTGTGGGTGTATGAAGATATGGCAGAGAAACCTCACTTGAACCTGATCTTCACGGGCCACGTGGACCACGGGAAGAGCACTTTGGTTGGAAGGGTATTGTACGATACCGGCGCACTTTCGGAAAACGACCTCCGTAAGTTGAAGGAGGAAGCTGCAAAGGTAGGCAAACCTACGTTCGAATTCGCATTCGCAATGGACCAATTGAAGGAGGAAAGGGAAAGGGGGGTCACGATCGACATCGCCCACCGCGATTTCCACACACAAAAATACTACTTCACAATAATCGATGCGCCCGGCCATAAGGATTTCGTGAAGAACATGATCACCGGCGCGTCACAGGCGGATGCGGCAGTGCTCGTTTGCTCCGCAAAGGAAGGGGTGCAAGCGCAGACGATTGAGCACGCATTCCTGCTTAAGGTGCTTGGAGTCGGCCAATTCATAATCGCAATCAACAAGATGGATGCAGTGAACTATGACCGCGTGAAATACGAGGAGACGAAGCAGGCATTGATCGCAAAAATCAAGCCCATGGGCTACCCTGTCGACAAGATACCAATCATTCCGGTTTCAGCCTACATGGGAGACAACGTCAAGACCAAGAGCGAGAAAACATCCTGGTACGGCGGGCCGACATTCACCGAAGCGCTGGATATGCTAATTGAGCCCAAGAAGGCAACCGATAAGCCGCTTAGGCTGCCAATCCAGGAAGTTCTCACGATCACCGGCCAGGGAACCGTCCCTGTTGGGAGGGTCGAAAGCGGCATATTGAAGCCGAATATGTCCGTCATCATAATGCCCGAGAACGTCACTGCGGAAGTGAAGAGCATCGAGATGCACCACCAGGCACTCACCCAGGCAATACCCGGAGACAATGTAGGTTTTGCACTGAAGGGGGTTGAGAAGAAGGCTATTCGGAGGGGTTCAGTTGTCGGCGAGCCAAGGTCGCCACCCACAGTTGCGGACGAATTTACCGCGCAGATCGTAGTGTTGAACCATCCGACGGCAATTGGCAAGAATTACACGCCGGTTTTCCACCTGCACACTTCCCAGGTCGCGTGCACGATCGTTGAGATCCTTGAGAAGAAGGATCCGAAAACGGGCCAGACTGCCCAGAAGAACCCGGATTTCATCAAGACGGGCGACGTTGCAATCGTGAAGGTCAAGCCTACGAAACCAACGGTAGTCGAGAAGTACTCGGAATACCCGGCCCTTGGCAGGTTCGCGATAAGGGACATGGGCCAGACCGTAGCTGCAGGGATCGTGCTCGAAGTGACGCCGAAGAAGGCTTGAAGCTCATCGGAATTTTTTTTTATTTTATCATTGTTTTCATTGGCAAACGGGCCAGAAAGAAGGATGCTGGTGCGTATGAAGAGTACGCATCCGTTTTTCCATTATGCCCTTGCCTTTGAATTTTCATTTTTTGGATTTTTCGTGTATGAATGGTTTGTCGGTAGATTTGCCTTTTTTTACAATGGGCAATTAATTTGGTTTGTTGTTTATGAATAAAGCACGCATCAAACTGGAAAGCCGCAGCTACGAAGACTTGGACGGAGTTTGCTCCCAGATCCGGGACATAGCAAGCAGGGCCGGTGTCGAATTCAAGGGGCCCATACCGCTCCCGACAAAAAAGCTTTCCATCACAACGCGCAAGACGCCTTGCGGCGATGGCTCTGACACTTATGAGAAATGGCAGTGCCGGATACATAAGAGGCTAATTGAGATAAAGGCCGACGACCGCGTTCTTCGGGACATTATGAGGATGGAAATACCCAAAACCGTCCTGCTTGAGATGAATTTGGGCTGATGTCTGATTCTTTGGCTTCGCTGCTTGGATGGATTTTTTACCCACGAGTATTTTTTTGATAAATTGCCCTAGTTCGGATTGTCTCGCGGCACCTTAATTGACCAAGAATAGCCGTGGCTGGAGCTGAAAAAAAATTTAAAAAAAACCCTAATCAAGGAAGTCTTTCGCAGTGGGTGGCGTTTCGGGCTCGCCTTTCCTCTTCCTTATCTGGTGCTGTATCTTGGTTTGCAGGTCGGGATTTAGCTTCTCGTAACCGGCGTATTCGTAGTACCAAGCAGCCCTTCCCTGGGTGGCGCCGCGGATCTCGTTTGCAAACCCGAACATCTCCGCAACGGGCACTTTCGCGGATACGTTCACGATCTCGCCCTCCTGCTCGATATTCGTGATAACCCCGCGCCTTCCCTGGACCTTCGTTGTGATGTTGCCAAGGTATTCCGCAGGCGAGTTGACCACCAATTTTTGCTTGGGCTCCAATAATGTTGCCTTGGCCATTAGCATTCCGGCATAAATGGGCCTCTTTACAGCTGGGAATATCTGAGCTGGGCCCCTGTGCGCCGGATCAACGTGGATCGCCGCATCCGTAAACTCGACCTTGACGCCGATGCATTTCTCCTTTGCAAGCGGGCCCTGGTCCATTGCCTCCTCGAATGCGCTTATCAGGGTCTCTTGGATTTCCTGGAAATACTGCACGCCCTTGGTCATGTTCAAAAGGATGTTTGCGTTGTGGAGCTTCATCACGGATTTTGCCTCATCGCGCGGCAATCCCGCCTTGATCAGCAGCTCGATTAATTCCTTGCCCTTCTTGTGCTCATCTATTGTGCCATCATTGATCGCATCCACGACTCCCTGCTCGAGGGGCCTTACGATCATCTTGAATTTATTGTGCTTGTTTGGCGATTTGCCCTCCAATTCGGGCGACTCGCCGAAAATGGACTCCTGATACACCACGATCGGTGGCGAGGTGACGATGTCAACGCCCTTCTCGTTCTTGATCTTGTACTCGATGATTTCAAGGTGCAATTCACCCATTCCCGATATGAGATGCTCCCCGGTTTCCTGGTTGATTTCGAGCTTCATCGTCGGGTCCTCCTTTGCAAGCTTCTTCATCACTTCAACCAGCTTCACAAGGTCGCGCGGGTTCTTCGCCTCGATGCTCTTCGTAACCACGGGGACGGAATGGTGCTTTATTTGCTCGAAGGGCGTGATCTGATCCTCGGAAACGGTTTCGCCGGAATAGACCTCCTTCAGGCCCACGAGAGCAACAATGTTGCCTGCGGGCACTTCGTCAATCGTGATCCTATCGGGCCCCATATACACCGCAACTCCCTGCAATTTCTCCTTCTTGAATTGCGATGCCAAGTAAAGGTCCGCGCCTTTCTTTAGCGTGCCCGAATACAAGCGGCCAACTGCAACTTCGCCTGCGTGGGGATCCATTTGGATTGCCGTGACCATGAAGCACGCCTTTCCAGCAGGGTCAACGTTCACCATGCTCTTCCCAAGATCGCTTTCCAAATCGCCGTGCCAGATGACCGGAACGCGGTACCTCTGCGCAACAAGGGGATTTGGAAGGTGGTTGATTAACATATCCATCATTACCTGCCCGAGCGGTATCTTTTCCTGCAGGTCCTTGTGGTTCCCATCGACGCAATGCTGGTAGATGTCCTTGAATGTTAGGCCGGATTTCTTCATCTGCTTTGCGGCAATCGCCCACTTGTTGAAAGCGGTGCCGAAAGCGACGTTCCCTTTCCCGACATCAATAAGCCAAGCATCCTTGAATTCGGGCGTGCAGTAGGTCGTGATGAGCTTGTTCACGCCCGTTATGATCTTAAGGAAACGCGCCTGCATCTGGTTTGCGTCAAGCTTCAATTCGTTGATTAGCCTATCTATCTTGTTGATGAAAAGGATGGGCTTAACCTTCTCCTTAAGCGCCTGCCGCAAAACGGTTTCAGTCTGGGGCATTATGCCCTCTACACAGTCGATGACAACGATCGCGCCATCAACAGCGCGCATCGCACGCGTGACGTGGCCGCCAAAATCGACGTGGCCGGGCGTGTCAATTAGGTTGATCAGGTAGGGCTGGCCCTCGTAGACATATGGGATTGAGATGTTTGCAGCCTTGATTGTAATCCCCCTTGCCTGCTCCTGCTCATCATAGTCAAGAATCCTCTGCTCGCCCGCAAGCTCCTGCGAAATGAGGCCTGCAAGCGCAACGAGGCTGTCGCTTAGCGTGGTTTTCCCGTGGTCCACGTGTGCAACAATGCCCATGTTCCTTATGTTCTGCCTGTTTCTCATCAGTTTCGAGGCATCCTCCGCAATGTTTTCCTTCCGCGCCATAAATAGCCACTCTCAAGTCTTACCGTTAAAATCAGGAAGTAAGAGGGAACTATTTTGCCAATCAACGTTTAAAAAGGTTGTTTTACGAACCATTAGCATGGCAGGAATAAAGCGGCTGACCAAGCTGGGGGAAGGGTCCTACGCAGAAGCGTGGAGGGTTGAAAAGGGCCCGCTCAAGGGAAAGGTACTGAAACGAATGCCATTCATCTTCAACAGGCGGGAGGTGGATTTGCTAAGGGATGCGCTTAGCAGGCACGATAAGAAGCTGCGGGAAATGGGAATTGGGTCCGTTGCCGCAACCCCAAGGCTGATCCACGATGGCACGCATTACCGGATGGTTTTCCTGCAGGAGGAAGTAAAGCCTGGAACAATGATGACACACATCTTCCGGAATGCGCCAAAGGAAGAGGTTCTGAGGCATTTTTCGGACCTGCTAAAAATTGCCCTTAAAATCGGGAAAAATAACATCAGGAACGGGATGAAAATACACGTCGATCTCAACCTCGCAAACCTGGAATATAAGGACGGAAAGATCCGGCTGTTCGATTCGTTCCCGCCACTTGTCATGATCGACGGCCAGGCGGGCCCGCTTCCCTACAGGAAGGTGATATACTGGAAGGAGGATGAGCTTTCGCAATACCCCAAGGAAATGGTCCTCAACCATTTGACGGGAGAAAAGCCGGAAGACTTGAAGGTTTTCAACGAGATCGTTGAACATTACTTCGAGCCCCAGATGCCAGCAGCGTGGCTTTTGCATACTGCGAAAGTGGACAGGCCTGCGCTTGGGGAACAATTCCGGAAAATCGTCGATGATGGCATTAGGAAACAGTTCCCAAAGGAAAGCAGGGAGCTTCTAAGGAAGCTTGATGAAAACCTCAGGATGTTTAAGGGCAACGAAAAAACGGCTAAATGGGCGGAAAGGCGCAAGTGGGCGCTTTCCAAATTCGGGAAAATTAGCAGGCCCATACGGGACATAATTTGGCGGATTAGGAAATAGGCAAAAGTTGGCGCTCTCAAATTCGGGGAAATTAGCTGGCCATTTCGCCATATTGCGCGGTGGAGGGCCCGAAAAAAAATAGAAGCACAGATCGTTGGCGATAAAAAAAAACGGCTTTTTATGTCAAATAGATAAATTTGAACTTCTTATTTGCTGCAAGTATGGCGGGCATCGGAGTAAATTTAACACCTGCAATAACGTTTTTCAATCTGATACGCAGCAGATGCAGGGGCACCGCATGCCCTCCACATCACCGATGCTCCTCTTTCCAATGGGGCATTTGTCCCCTATGGCGGTTGTTCCTAGCGTATTCACAATCTCCCCTCCAGCAAGAGTGCATTGTTCACCCGATAATTTCGAGACGGGATTTCCAATGTCCTTGAAAAAATAGCCGTATGTAAAATATGCTAAAATCAGCAGAATCAATGCAACAATGACCGCAACAGCTTTATTATCCATTTCACCTACCCTGAAAATAGGAAGGGCCGCTTCAGGGGTTCATGCGCCTTGCCCCGTTCTTAGGAAGAAAGGTGCGATGGCACCGCGCCAAAGAATTAATTACAAAAATTGTAAAGGCCGCTTCATGAGTTCATGCTTTGCAAGTACGACAGGAGCTGGAATGCCTCATTCCGTGAGGGCATGAATGGCTCCCCCTCGCGAGGAAGTTCCTAACCGACGTTCAACCCGGAATCAACGATAACAGCTAAGCTGCTCTGCTTTCCAGAGAAGAACAACGGATCGGAAATTTGTCGAGTTTGCATATGCACCTCTTGAAGCGGCCGTAAACATGATCATTAACCAATCGATTCCATCTCATCGTCAGTGACATCCATCCCGGATTCATCAAGCTCCTTCGTTAGCTTGTTTAGCTCGTCAAGCTGCTGCTCGCTTTCCGTTAGGTCCGTCTCGTAATCAGCAGGGATGGAAACCTGCGGCTTAAGAGTTACCGATGGCGTTACCGACGGTTGCTGCGGGCCCGTACCCGTGCAGCCAAAAAGCACCGTTCCGATGAGCAGCAAACTTATCAAAGCAAACTTTTTCATTCATATCACCATTCAAGCTGTCGGGGAAGGGGTTGGGGTTTCCGTTGGAGTTGGGGTCGGCGAGCCTTCAATGCTTGGTGCCGGTGTGGCAGTCACGGATGGCTCGGGAAGGGGAGGGATGTCAGTAGGCTCAGGTGAAATGGTCGGCTCTGGAACCTCGAGGGGCTTGTTTTCCCTAATCGCGTTTATGATCCTTTTTATGTAGTTAAGATAGAGGGTAATGTTCCGTAAACGCCATTGCGCCTCCTTGAACGTCTTCGATTCTGCCACCTTGCCAAGGTGATCTTTCACCTTCAAAATGGCAGCATCAAGCCTTGCGGTGTCCTTTCCGGCTTCCTTAAGTTCCGCGCTAAGGGTTTCGAGCTTTTGGATGTGCCCATTGACAACTGCAAGCCTTTTCTTGATGGTTTTAAGGTGATATTCGAGCACCTTGCCATCCCGGAAGCCCTTCCACCTTTCCGCCACTTCCTTTATTATTGCGCGCTTTTCCTCAGCGGTCTGCGCCTTTTGGAATTCGTCCCTCTTGTTGCCCACGTAGGCCTTGATATTCGCGAGCTCCTCGGCTGTCAGGTATCCCTCTGCTTCTAGCTTCTCAATTGCAGTAAGCATCCGCTGGAAATTGAATAGCAAGTATTCCTGGATGTTCTCCCTCGCATCCACCACGCACTTCGCCTTTTCCTCTGCATTCTTCCCATCGCAGCTCTTCAAGCTCTTAAGCCCGTACTGTGCCTTGAGGCAAGCAGCCTTAAGGCCCGCACCCTCGATGTTCTTGCACCGGTTTTCCCGTTCGTCCGCATCATCCAGCCTATTAACGCACGCTGCAGCAGCATTTGGATCGAAGCTTCCTTCAGCTTCAAGCCTGCATTCCCTTAGCCTATAAACGCAGCTTGCGCGGCCAACCGGTTCGCCTGAAAGCTTGGCGCACACTTCGCACCTTGCCCTCAAGACATCATTATCAAAAACGGAGCAATCAAGGGATATTTCCTTTGCCTCTTCCCTCAATTTTTTTATGCAAAGCAGCTTCCCGGGCTCGTCATTCACATACTTCTTGGCGCAGGCATATGCCGCATCCTTTACTTCAACGGCCTCCTCCACCCCCTCCTTCAATGCGACGAGGCATTTCTTCTTGTCCTCAGTCTCGGTGAATTTATCGCATCTTGTGGCGATTGCAATAGCAGCTGGCTTTGCGACCTCTGCCTTGCAAATTGCGCGTTTTGCATCATCCGTGATTTCCGCGCATTTCCTAAGCTTCATTTCCGGCAGTTCCTCCCGGATGTTTTCCTTCAAGCCAACGAAGCATTTCTCGACCGCCTCCTCATCATCCAGCCTCTTGCATTTCTGGAAGGGCGTCTCCCCGAGCTTCTCGATGTCCTCGACCTTGTTCACGTTTGCGCCGATCTTCCTTAGGCATTCGAGCTTCTCCCTAGCTGTTTCGAGCCCCTGGCATTTTGCCACTTCGAGCGCGACTCCCCTGCAAGGACCGGCGTACGAAACTTCAATTTCAGCAGCAGCAGCCTGGCATTTGTTCCCATATGTTTTGCCATCAACCCCGCAGACTGGCATATATTCAAACGTGCACGCACGGTTGCCCATCGCATTTGCAGTTATTTTTTCCGCACCGGCCTCATCAGAGCCATCCTCCGCGAAAACAGGGATGGAGAATAAGGAAATGAGCGCAACCAGGACTAATATGAAGCCGGAACGAGCCATTGAAAAACACCTATGAATCCTTTATTTGAACGGTGGATTTGAGCTAACTTTTTTATGGTATATATATTTTTCGGTTTCGTAGTGAAAAAAAAACCCCGGACATACAACTTATTGAAAAATCATTAAAATATGCCGATTTTGTGAATGGATGCAAAAAATGCGGATTAAGAAAAAAATTGCTAGAAAGGAACATATGTGGGTGCTGGAAATTTTTCTGAATGCAAATTAATTGGCATTTTCCCATAACAGGCCGGGATGAAGCAAGGAAGGTGAGAAAAAGGAAAAAAAGAAAAAAAGGAGGAGAGGAGGTGCAGGACAGTTCAGACGAAATTGATAGCCTCCAGTCCCATCGATTCCTTGACAGCGGCCTTCTTGGCTTCCTCGTGCCTCATCACGTTGGGTGAGGTGACGCCGGTGACAACAGCGGTAACCACTATCTTGTCGCCCATTTCCGGTGAGATCCTCGCGCCCCACTTGACGTAAGCCTTCGAGTCGAATGCATCGGTTATGCCCTCGCCGATCTTGACTGCTTCTCCTAGCGTTAGCTGCGGCCCGCCGTTTATCAGGATAAGCGCGCCCTTCGAGCCCGCATAGTCCACATCAAGCAACGGATGCTCCAAAGTGCTTTGGATGGCGCCGTTGACGCGGTCGGTCCCTGAAGCCTCTCCGATGGAGATCATTGCGGTGCCTGCATTGCCCATGATCATGCGGAGGTCCGCAAAATCGATGTTCATAAGCGATGGCAGCATCACGGTGTCGGAAATGCCCTTCACTGCTCTTGCAACCAGCGTGTCCGCAACTGCAAATGCCTGGTTCATCGGGAGGTTTGGAACGAACTTCACGAGCCTGTTGTTGTCTATTATAACAACGGTGTCGCACGTTTTCGCGAGGGCCTCCAAGCCCCAGTCCGCCTTCTCAAGCCTCGCCCTTTCGAGTGCAAAGGGGAAGGTCACCATCCCGACGGTTATTGCGCCCTGCTGCCTTGCGATTTCAGCCACAACCGGGGCTGCTCCCGTTCCCGTGCCTCCGCCCATGCCGGCGGTAATGAATACTAACTCGGATTCCTTCAGCACTTCGGTGAGCTTGTCCCTTGCGCTTTCCGCAGCCTTTGCGCCAACTTCCGGAAAACCGCCGGCGCCAAGACCCTTGGTCATTGATGCACCGATCAAGAGCTTCCTGTTCGCCTCGATCAGCTTCAGGTGGTTCGCGTCCGTGTTGATCGCGATTGTCTCTGCGCTTGTGATGCCCATTTTACTGAGCCTCGAAACGCAGTTCGTGCCTGCTCCTCCAACCCCGACGACTGATATCTTCAGTTTCGCGGGAGTGAAGGACTTCCCTAATTCCTCAGGGAGCTTGTCGTGCGCACTGTATTTCAGCGCGTCCGCAACCAAACTGTCCATTTGCATCTCCTCCGGTGGGTACCGCTTTCCAATGAATATGCAAGCAATATTGCCTGCTTTTGCCCCGAACGGGCATAAAATATGAGGAGAGGCAAACGCCTCTTCGATGCTTTTGGTGGGTTTTCCGTCCTTTATGCAAACTGCCTTCGGATCCGTATTTGGCGGCATTCCGACAATGCTTTAACCGATGATTTCAATGTCGTAGCCCAATTCCTTCTCTGGCTCCTTCTTCATTGAAAACTCCCTCCCAACGATGTGGGGTGATGTGACACCGGTTACTATTGCAACTATCTCCAGCTTGCCGTCAAAATCAGGCAGCAATCTTGCGCCCCATTTGACCGAAGCCTTCGCATCCATTGTCTCCGTGATGCGCTCTCCTGCCCGAATGGCATCCCCAAGCGTTAGGTCCGCGCCTCCGGCAATGTGAATGAGCGCTCCCCTTGCCCCTGCAAAGTCAACGTCCAGCAGGCGGTTTTTCATCACGCCCTCAACTGCATCGTCCACCTTGTTTGGGCCCTTTCCGGATCCAACTGCGATCATTCCTACATCCCCCTGCCCCATTATTGAGCGGACATCGGCAAAATCGATGTTGACCAAAGAGGGTTGCGTTATCGTGAAAACGAGGCCGCCTATTGCCTTGGCAAGAATCTCATCCGCAACAAGGAAAGCCTGGTTCATCGGCAGGTTCGGCACTATCTGTACGAGCCTGTTGTTATCAAGAATTATGACCGAATCCGCGGTGTTCCTAAGCTTGCTAATTCCATCTTCCGCCTTCGTTACTCTTGCCCTTTCCAAAGCGAAAGGGTAGGTGACCATGGCAACGACAATTGCGCCCATTTCCTTTGCGACTTCCGCTATGATCGGAGCAGCGCCGGTTCCCGTGCCTCCGCCCATGCCTGCGCAAATGAAAACCAAATGGGAGCCCCCAAGCGCCTTCCTGATCTCCTCGCGGTCCATTTCAGCGCATTTTGCCCCAACTTCGGGGTATCCGCCTGCCCCAAGGCCCTTTGTGACGGATTTCCCAATAAGGAATTTCTTGACCCCCTCCTCCACGATGTTTAAATGCTGGCGGTCGGTATTGCACGCGATAAGATCGGCGCCCTTGACGCCAAGTTTCCTTAGGCGGTTGACTGTGTTGTTCCCGCCGCCTCCGACTCCGATTACGGCAATGCGGATGTGCTCAAACTCCTCGCTCCTCACGCCGCTGCCGGTGTTGTTTTGCAGTGCGGATTTGATTATGCTCTCCATTCTTATCGCCTCGCCAATATGCTCTTTGGGGTATTAATTATTTGAACACAACAAATTGTCAGATTACCTTTAAATACTTTTGCCTTGCGTTTTGCATCATTTTTGTGAGGGGAAACTGGCCAGGAAAATGGGAAGCTGGAAGACGGTTGTGGATGCGAGAACCTAGGGACACAACAGATTGTATGCTGGAAACCGGATGAAACGCCAAAAAAAACCAAAAAAGGGCGCATCCCCCAACTTTTTTAGAAAAAAATGATTACGCGTATTTTTTTAATAACCATATTTGGAATTTGCCCGAACTTATGGGCGATGCCAAGCGATCTCCAAATTGAATGTACATTTTGATGCAAACCCGAGGGATTTAAATTGCCAAAATGCGCCATAAATGGAAATTTTTCCTGGGATTCCAATGCCGATGGGGAAGGATGTGTTTTTCATGTATTCGCTCGTCGTAAGCATCGCGCTAGCCTTGACGGTCCACTGGTTCGCGGGCCTTGCGCACTTCATGATCTCCTACGGCTACATCCTCGGGGAATAGGAAGCAGGGGAGAAAATTAGCATTTAATAAATATCGAGGCATTATTCCTAATCGATCATATGCCCGAAAAGAAGCTCGCATACCTGCTTGATGTTGGGTACGTGATGAAGAAGGACACATCGCTGCTCCGGCTGCTGCTGAAGGATGCTGCCACTAAAAGGACGTTCCGTGCGTATGACGAGGAGTTCGAGCCGTATTTCTATTTGAAGCCTGCTGATGCAAACTACGAAAAAGTGAAGGAGGATTTGATGCGCATCCGCGCATTTGATAGGGGGAAGGAAGTCAGAATAAAAAGAATTGAAGAGGTTGAAAGAAGCCTGAAGCATGAAACAAACTCATTCATCAAAATCGTCTGCTTCCACCCATCCGACGTGACTAAAATCCGGGATGAGGCGAAGAAAATCGGCGAAACATACGAGCACGGCATTTCCTACACGAAGAGGTATGTGATTGACAAGGCTCTCACCCCCTCGGCGCTTGTTGAAATGGAAATGGGCGAAAACCATAAAATCACATCCATAAAAAACCACGATGAGGCGCACTTTTCGGAATTGCCCCTTAACATGATCGGATTCGATATTGAAACCTACAACCCGAAAACCATCCCTAATCCTTTTTCGGATCCCGCGATCCTGCTTGGATGGGCGGATGGGAAGGAAAAGGGCATTTTTACTTTCTCGAAAAAGGTTCGGGATGACAACGTCGAACAATTCGCAACTGAACGGGAGATGCTCGAGGAGTTCGGGCACTTCCTGAAAGAGAGGAAAATCGACCTGATTTCCACTTATAACGGGGACCAATTCGACCTGCCGTATCTGAGGGACCGTGCAAAGGCGCTGAAGGCAAGGATGTTTTTGGGAAGGGACAGGGCGCTTCCTAAAACCAAATCCCTAGGGCTTCGGAACCAAACATCCCTTAACGGAAGGATACATTTCGACGTATTCCCGGTCGTCTCATTCCTGAATGTGATCGGTGCGTACAAATTGCAGCGCCTGACCCTCGAAGTTGCATACAGGGAAATATTGGGGGGGAAGAAGCTCGATGTGAAAAAGGAGAACATATGGAAATGGTGGGATTTGGGCAACCCCGAAAATTTGAAACTTCTTGCAGACTACTGCGAGAATGATGCGCTTGCCGCATACAGGTTGGCAAAGCACGTGCTTCCCCTGGAAATCGAGCTCAGCAGATTGACCGGGATGACGCTCTTCGATGCTAGCAGGAGCACTTCTGGGCAATTGGTCGAGATGCTCCTTATGAGGGAAGCGTTTCGGAGCGGGGAGATCATCCTAAGCAAGCCAAAATACGAGGAGGTGCAGATGCGCTCCGCAAATCCTGTGGAGGGCGCATTTGTAAAATTGCCAAAGCCCGGTGTTTATGAGAACATAGCCGTGCTGGATTTCCGGAGCTTGTATCCGTCAATAATCATTTCGCACAACATCGACCCCTCGACTCTTGGCTGCAAATGCTGCACCAAGGAGGAATCATACGTTTCACCGCAGGGCCACCTCTTCTGCAGGAAGAAAAAGGGGCTGATTCCACGAGTTTTGCAGTATGTGCTTAATTCAAGGTTCGAAATCAAGGGCAAGATGAAAATCCTAAAGAAGGGGGGAAAGGATGATTCCGCCGAGTACAGGGAAATGGATGCGAGGCAATGGGCGCTCAAAATCGTGGCAAATTCGATGTATGGCTATCTGCTTTACGCGCGCTCGCGCTATTACTCGAGGGAGGCGGGCGAATCCGTTACGGCATTTGCGCGCGATTACATACAGAACACGATGGAAAAAGCGAAGGAATTCGAGATGGAGGTGCTTTACGGGGATACCGATTCGATCTTCCTGCTTTTCGGGAAGAAGGATAACGAGCACAAGGTGAAGGAATTCCAAAACAAGGTCAATTCGGAGCTTCCGGAAGGGATGGAATTGGAGCTGGAAGACATTTACCCGCGAGGGATCTTTGTTAGCAAGAAGCAGGAGGAGAAGGGCGCGAAGAAGAAATATGCGCTGATAAACAAGGAAGGGAAGATCAAGATAAGGGGCTTTGAGCTCGTCAGGAGGGATTGGAGCAGCATTGCAAAGAACACCCAAAGGCGGGTGCTTGAGATCATCCTGAAGGAGGGGGATGTTGAAAAGGCGATTGCGGATGTAAGGGGCGTCATTGATGAGCTGAAGGCTGGCAAAGTGCCATTGGAAGAGCTTGCAATCATCACCCAGCTCAAGAAGGCTGCCGGCTCCTATGATATAATTTCACCGGAAGTTTCGGCCGTGCAGAAGGCAAGGAAGGCGGGGATGGTGCTGGATGACACGCCAATAATCAGCTACATAATCACGAAACAGGGAAAAACGATCTCGGAAAAAGCCACGATTGCGGAAATGGCAAAGGATTACGATCCCGACTATTACATAAATAATCAGGTGCTTCCGGCAGTGCTGAAAATCCTAACAGCCTTCGGATTCGATGCGGACAGCCTGAAGATGAAGGGGCAGCAAAAAAGCCTGGGCGATTGGTGAGGGGTCAGTATCCGTGGTCGTAAAAATCGTCATCCTTCCCCTGCACGCCCCTTGGCGTCTTTTCCTTCTTCTGTGAAAATGCAACGTAATGGCCAAAAATTTTCTTGATCATTTGGGCGTTGCTGTGCGTTATATGGAGTTCTGGCAATTCATCCGTATGCTCCCTTATTTGGTAGGTTGGGGCCTCATTGTTGATTGCAAGCCGCATTTGACGCAAATCCCCGGAAATACCCTTGAGCAAATCCAAATTCCTAACGTCGAACGGCCTTATTATGATACTGTTCCGATGCAAATCAACAGTAACGTCCTTGCCTTTGAGCAAACCTGCAAGCGATTTTGCGAATTTCTCCGGCATACGGATCAGATATTGTTGGCAAATTGCGAGTTATTATAAGTGGTGCATTACGGGATTGGCATCATTCATTTTTCATATTTTCCCTTGCTGCCTTCAAATACGCGGCGAGTTTCGAAGAATGCTTTTGCGGAACCACGAGCATGAGCCGCAATCCGGTTTCTCCAAATTGATTGCCAACCTTGGAAAGTGTTATGTTTTTCGCCGCATTTCCAAAAGCGGCTTTTACGTGCTCGCCATCAAGGATATCCCTAATTTGCCTTTCCAATCTGCCGCGGTTAAGGTTGCTTAGATGGTTGATTTGGGCAACAAAACGGTCGTTTTCGGGTTCGTGCCGGAACTCAACGTTGAAATCCCTTTCCGTCGCACGCAGGCTGGCGCCTACTTGCTCCAAGTTCAACATCCGTTCCTTATCAATCCCCATCAAGACCGCCACATAAGGGAAGGGAAATAAATCATTATCCGAGCAATCGTTTCAATTCCGCAAGCCTTTTCGCTTCCTCGGCATCAACCGGCGCAGTCTTTTGCAGTTCGGAATGGATTTCTTCTGCCATTTTTTTGCTCTTAAACCTGATGGATATAGTTGGCATGGATTTGGGCTTCTTCGCGAAGGGGTCCTTGCTTCCCTTTGCTCCCCGCTCCACTTCAAAATCGAAATGCACCTTCTCGAGCAGGCCAGCTTTTGCGAATTTGCTTATGATCTCACTCCTCCCCGAATGAATCCACCCCATTTCAACGAAGTGCGGATGCCATATTCTGATTGCGTTTTCTATGAGGACGGCACCAACCTTACTATGATACCCTTTGACAACTTCGGCATTGGTCCTGCCGACATATTCCCTTAGTGCCCTGGCAACAGCGCGGACCTGCTCGCCGTGGGGGACTATGGGTTTTGCGGGTTTCCCGTTTTTTTCAGCGACTTTTTGAGCATCTTTTTTGTTTGCGGGCGGCCACTGTTTCATTGCCTCAAGAATCCTCTCAACTTTATTGGGATCGTTTGGATAAACTTCCAAAAGAATTTTACGACGTGCATCCTCTCGCTCTTCCTCAGGCATATTTATCAATAAGGGAGTAAGCAAAAAAGATTAATAAAGCTGCATCCAGGCGAAGGAAAAATCAGAATCAGACCAAATTCCTCCGGTCAACTACCATCACATCCTTCACGTCAAGAACAGCGGAGTAGGGGATCGTGATCATGCCGGCGCCTTCGCGCTTTGCCCTAACAGCAAGTGTTGAATCCGGATTCGGCTCCACAAGGACGCTCTCAAGCTTGCCCGTTAGCTCGCTCAAGTACAGATCAACGATCCTTCCAAGCTCCTCGCCGTCGGTAGTAATGACCCTTTTCCCTGCAAGCTGTTTGGCGATTGCGAATTTGACCATTGTTACACCACCTTAAAAGCAGAACAAAAATTATTCCTCAAGTTTAGTTTAAATACCTTTCGAAACGGATTTCAGACGAAAGGATTGGCAAATTCAAGCCGGGATCGACCAATAATCAAGTGCAAGCTGCGGAATGAATGCAAGGATGAGAAGTGCAAGCCCGAGGAGAGTGATTAGGGCAACTGCGGCCGCCTTCATTAAAGTGAGCTTATGCACCGCCTGAAGGGAGCGGACAAGTAGGAAAACGGAATAAATGGAAGTCAAAATAACCGCAGGAATCTGGGCTAAACTTGGCAAATGCCCGAAGATCGAATTTATCAGAGTTAGGGGAACTGAAAAGAGGCAATAAAGGTAAAGCTGCTGCGTGAACGTGCCCTTCCCGCCAAATGCCTTCGCAAGCCCGAAATGGATGCCGTTGAGAACCGCATAAAGAATGAGGAAGAGGAGGAAATAGAGCACTATTGAGACGATGAGGAAAATCAGGTAATAGATGAAGAATGCCTGGCCGGCTACCCGGAAGAAAGGATTGTCCGAAAATGCCGCGGTTCCCGATTGCA
This sequence comes from Microcaldota archaeon, assembly GCA_041305345.1. GTDB lineage: Archaea > Micrarchaeota > Micrarchaeia > Norongarragalinales > SBBD01 > JACRGC01. The sequence continues at coordinate 26,967 of JBFYLP010000007.1, forward strand.
AAAGCGGCAGGACGCTAGAGATGATTGCCATCCCAAGGCTTAGGAAAATTAGCTGGAGAAGAATCGCATTCCGATCCGCGGACGCAATTTCCTTCTTGAATGTTACCTTTGGCCGACTTAAAACCGCCATCCAGATGCCAAGCACGTCCATATCGATCAACGACATTTTTCATTGCACATACATATATAGTAGCGATGGTTTTGGAGAAGATTGGCCATTAGGACAGGAAGGGGAACGGGCGTTATGCTTTCACATTGCTCAATTGACAGCCTTGATGGCAGCTTCCTTCTCCGCAAGGTCCACCTCGACCAGCTGGGAAGTGCCCTTCACCATAGATACTCCGATAAGGCAATCGGAGCTCTTGTAGGTGGTCTGGTTGTGCGTGACGCATAAAATTTGCGAATTCCTGCTAAGCTCCTTTACGAGGAGTGCGAGCTTCCTCGAATTTTCCTGGTCGAGGGCTGCATCAGCCTCGTCCAATATGTATAGGGAGGAGGGGTTGTAGGACTGGATCGCAAACAGGAATAGTATTGCAATGAGTGATTTCTCGCCCCCGCTCATCAGCTCGAGGTATTTCACCTCCTTGTTCTCAAGCTGCACCTTTATGGTAAGTCCGCCCTCGAAGGGATTTGCCTCATTCTCGAGGAAAAGTGTGCCCTTGCCCTTGAAAATCTGGGAGAAAAGGTTGATGAAATTCTGGTTCACAGCGTGGAATGCCGACATGAAAGTCGAGATCTTCTTCCCTTCAATGGCGGAGATCATGTCCATTATCGCCTGCCTCTCGTTCGAGAGCTGCGCCACCTTCAGCTTCTGCTCCTCGAAATCCTTTGCGCGGATATCGTACTCCTCGATGGCCTTCAGGTTGACGTTCCCTATACTTGAGAGCTCCTCCTCCGATGCCTTCGCCTTGAACATCAGCTCCGCCTTGTCATCGATCTTGAGGAGCAAGACGCCCTCGTATTTCAGGAATTCGGCCTTCAGGTTCGTGAGATTCGTCTCCGCAACCGCCCTTGCGACCTCCTTCTTTTGCTTCTCTGCCAGGATCCTATCCTTTTCGAATTCCCATTTGCCCTTCTGGGTTGCAACCTTGTATATCTGTGCATCGAGCGCCTCCCTCTCCTCGAGCAAGTCCTTCAATGCTGCGGATAAGGTTTTCAGCTCCTCTGTTTTTTCCTCCGAAATCCTCTTATTTTGCCCGATGATTGATTCGCTCCTTATGTTTTCCGCCTTTGCCGCCTTCATCTCCTGCCTCAGTTCCTCCTCCATCTTTTCAAGCGTCTTGTACTCGCGCTCGTACGTGCCAAACTGCGCCTTTTGCGACTCGAGCTTGTTTTGGTAATCGGAATGCTGGAACCTAAGGTCCGCAAGCTTCTTCTCGCGTTCCTTCAGGACGATCCCGAAATTCTTCTCCTTCTCCACGTCGATTTTCGATTTGAGCTCAAGTGAAACGATGTTAAGGTCCGAAAGTTTCCGGACAAGGAGGGATTTGTCCTCATCGAACTTGCCAATCTGCCTTTCTGCCTCGTCAATCTCGTTTTGCAATGCCTTCGCTGCATCCCTAACGTTCCTGCTCCTCTCCAAAAATTCCCCCTCCAGCTTTTCGTAGTTCTGGAGCTCCAGCTCAACTGCCCGGATTTTGACCTCCATCTCGGCGCGCTTCTTCCTAGCTTGGGACATCTCCTCCTGTGTGTTGTAAAGTTCCCCTAAAAGGTTTTCCTTGAGGGATTTCATCTGCTGCAATTTCTTCTCGTAATCATCCATCTGCTCCTTCATTTTCTGCAAGTTGACCCTTTCGGTAAAGCTTCCGCCGGTAACAAGGCCCGCCTGCTCAACCAGTTCTCCTTCCATCGTAACGAACCTTGCCTTCCCGACCAGATGCCCCGTTTCCCTAAGATTCGATGCGAGCAGCGTGTTCGTAAGCGCGAATTGGAACGCCTTCTCGTATTTCTTCTCGAACTTTAGGAAATTGATCATCCAGCCAAGCACTCCCTTTTCCGTTTCGAGGCCCGCATCCTCCCTCCTGATCTCATAAGGCCTGATTTTATCAAGCGGGATGAACGAAACCCGCCCCAATTTCCTTGCCTTCAGCTGCTCGATTTGCTTCTCTGCGATTTTCACATTGTCAACGATAATGAAATTGAGCCTCGAACCCATAGCAACCTGCACAGGCAGGGCAAATTTCGCATCGTATGAGCACAGTTCATCGAGAGTTCCGTGAATTCCAGGCACTTCCCTCTTTTGCTCAAGGACGAACTGCACGCCACGCGATGCTTCCGCCTCCTTCGAATGCGCGAGCCTCGTTGTGATCTCGGTGCTCTTGATTTTAGCCTGCAAAAGCTCCTTTTCCGATTCGGCAATCTGCTTGTTTAGCTCCTTCTCCCTATTGAAAAGCTCATCGAGGCGCTTTGAAACGCCATCCAACTCCTTCTGCAGCCCCTTCTTGGTCTCGCCTCCGATTTTCTTCTTTTCCGAATAATCCTCCTTCTGGCCTTGCTTGAGGCGAGTGAGCTCATTTTCCTTCAGGTGCCTAACCTCGACCAATTTGCCAGCCTCCGCCTGGATCGCATTCAGCTGCTCCTTGATTGAAAGCATCTGCTGCTGCGCATCATCATATCCTTTCTTTGATTTGAAGAAATCATCGGAGAATTTGGTGCTCTCCCGAACCACGTCATCCAATTTCCCCTGCTCCTCCTTGATGATGGCATCAAGCGCACCTATCTCGGCGGAGACCTCATCGATCTTCTTCCGTGAACCCAAAACCTCGTCGTGCGCGCGCATCTTCTCCAATTGCATCGTGCGGATTTTCTCATCATTCCTCCGGATAAGCTGGTTCTTCTCCTCGATGACCGCCTTGTTCCTCTCTATCTCCCCGCGCAGCCCTTCGATCTCCTTTTCCAGAACGAGCTGGCGGCCCTCGCTCCTCTCCGATATCTTCCTGTGGACCTCGTCCTTCCTTAGCTGATGCTGCCTTATCTCCTCCTCGAGTTTTGCGATTTCCAAAAGTATCTGCTCGTTCTTGGAATTCAGGTCTACCATCGAATTGACAACGTTCTCGAACTCGATTTCGTATGCCTTGAGGTCTATTGAAAGGAGCGTTCCGCGCAAGGAATCGAGTTCCTTTTGAAGATGGATGAACCGCTCAGCATCGGCCTTGTCCTTCCTTAGCTTCTCAAGCATCCCCTCCCTTTCACCCATTATCACGGCTGCCTCGCCAAGACGAAGCTGCACCTTGTCCAGCTCGGAGATGGATTCGCGCTTTTTCTCCTCGTATTCAAGGACGTTGGCGATGTTATCGACAAGGGTCCGCCTTTCATTGGGGTTCATTTCAACTATCTGCTGCACCTGCCCTTGCTGGATGATGTTGTATGTGCTTATGCCATTGGCCCTAAGGAAGTCCTCGATCACGTATTTGTGAACGTGCCTCCCATTCATCCGGTAGCGCTGCTTGCCATCGGTGCGTATCGCTCTTGTGATGTTGACTTTCTCGCCCTTCCCATCAGCTAGGGCAAGGTTCACCTCGGCGATCTTGGAATGCGTGAAAATCAGGTCTGGCGTCTTCTTGGCCCGCAAGGCACGGATGCGGCTCTCCCCTAAAGCAAATAGAATGGCATCCACGATGTTGCTCTTCCCCGATCCGTTTGGCCCGATGATGGAATTGAAGCCCTTCACCAGATGGATTTTTGCATCCTTGAAGGATTTGAAATTCCTAAGCTCAACGGATTCGACAAACATCTGCAATCACGAGTGGGAAAACGGAATTAATATGCAGGAAGAGTTTAAAAAATAAACTAAGGGGGGCTGCCATCAAGCCTTGCATACGGTTCAGGGGGTTGGGGGCGGGCCACGCCCATCGGGGGTCGATGGTTTTGCATCCGCGTCCAGGCTTGGCGCCACCGCCCTAGCCTGCTCGATTTTCTTGTGCGTTTTCTTTATGTAGTAAATTGAAAGCGCCATAACTGCGAGTATCAGCACGATGGAAACCAGCCAAGTGAAGCTCGCCTTCTGGTCCTGTGTTTTTTGCACGGTTGTCTTTAGCCGGTCACGCGCCCTATTCAGCACGATAAGTGCCTGTTCCGTCCTGCCTGTTTCAGCTAGCTCTTTCGCATCCTTGAGGTAGTTCTCGATCGCCAGCCGATCCTGCTCCGGAAGGTCACCTAGGTTGTTGGAATATTCATCCTCGACTTCTATGATCCCCCTAACGATCTCGCGAGCGGTTTGCTTGGGAATGGGCGTCGGGGATGCCTTGATGGAAGGGGATGGGGATGCGTAGGTGTCAGGTGAGCTCGGAGGCGAATATGGCGAGCTTGAGCTGGAGGGGGGCTGGTAGGGCGCGACGCATACATTGCTCTGGCAAGATTGGCCCGAAGGGCAGGGCGGATTGCCGTAGTCGCAGCCTTGGGGCATCGCTAAAGTCGTGAAATTTTGCACTTCGGAGTAATTGCATCCGCCAAGGGAGCAACTGCCCGCCTTGAAGTAATAGATAGCTCCGGGCGAAAGGGAGGAAAGCGTCACAGAGTGCGATTCGACGTTGTCGTCCTGGCCTGCCCTGAATTCCAGGAGGGTTTCATTCAATCCGTACTCAACAGATGAATTGCTGTTCACTCCGCTTGTCGACCACGCGATGGTTGCGGAATTGAACGTAGGGGTCACCGTGACGGGCCCCATCTGTGGGATCGGATTGAAGGGGTTAGATGTGACGTTTACAGTAACCGTCGAAGTGCGCAGGCCAGCTTGGGCTGTAGTAAATGTCAGAAGAACGCCGTGGAGCCCTTCGGCAAGGCCGGCGGCATTATATTGCACTACGACATTGGCAACGGAATTTTGTGCTAGAGATGAGGGGCAGCCAATTATTGCAGCCCAGGAGACATTGGCAGTACAGGTGAACGAATTTAGTGCTTGGTTGCCCGTATTGTTCAAAGTGATGGAACGGTTAACGTATGAGTTTGGCGGGGAAGAAAATGAGTCAGTTGAGGGAATGACGCTGTAACTATAAACCGGCTGAATGACGGCGAATGTGAAATTGGTTGCGCCGAAGGATACCTGGCTGCTGTTGTCAGTTGCCCGGCAGTTCCACTTATAATTCCCCGGTGTAAGGCCGGTAAGGGAGAAAACTTGCGTCGTGGCAGTCCCCGAAACCGTCCTGCTCTGGTCGGCGCGCCAGGTTCCGCTCGTATCCGTGTAAAGCGCGATGGAGCTTAGCCTTCGGTCATCATACGCGCTGCAATTGAAATCCTGCGCCGGCAGGTACGTCGAAATGCCGCTGCCTGGCGAATTGAGGAACACCGTTGGCGCCAAGTCCTGCAATGCGGTTGCAATCGAAAATGAGATTTCAAAATCATCGGGATTGATGTTGCCCGCCGAATCCTGGCATCTGACATAGTAAGAGTACGAGTTTCCATCAGAAAAACCGCTTACGGTTGTTGAATGCGTCAAAGCGCCAGTTGTGGCAAAGACATTCGCCATTGCTGCAAAAGGCGTGCCAGCGGCTTGGGAGTATTTGCAATTTGCATTCTCATCAGTACTGAGGCTGATTGTGGTTTGCACGGTTCCTGCTGCGAGGGTGCCAGTTGGCTGGCCATTGCCCCTAACGGGGGGGGCCGTATCCGGGATCGCGGTGGTTGCCTTTGTTGCAACATTGGAAAGGCCAGACCAGTTGGGGACCTCATCTGCGGCTTTTATCGCAAAATAATAGGTGGTTGATGCTAAAAGCCCGTTTACAGTCATTGATTCGCTGGAACCCGCTATTTGGGGGGTGGGTTCGCCCCCTGCCTGATAACGTGTAGCCCAATTGGCATCCGTAATCAAGGAGTAAGAATACCTTAAATCATACTGCGATGCAGTGCCGGAATTTCCATCATCTCCAGGTGAGGCCCATTGGAGCGCAATCGAATCAACGGTTGATGAAACGGCAATAAGATTGGAGATTGCAGAAGGCGGAGTCGTATCCGCTCCCGCGGTTGTTGCTCTTGAAACGGCATTAGATAGTGCAGACCAGTTGGGAACCTCATCAGAGGTTTTCACCGCAAAGTAATAGGTTGTTGACGGGCTTAGGCTTCCGATCGTCATTGATTGGGAAGTTCCTGCGATCAGAGGTGCTGGCTCCCCGGTTGCCTGCGATGCGC